>NZ_JAGEPF010000013.1 GCF_017573465.1 Actinomadura violacea | reverse complement strand
ACCCTCAAGTCGTGACAGGCCGCAGGTCTCCTGTTCGTTCACGCCGGGCGCCTTCTCCTGAAGCCGCCCGCAGGCCAAAGGCGGCCTGATAACAGCAGGGCCTCAGCAGCGAGCACGAGGCCCGGCCCTTCAAGGATGTGGCTGGACGCTCATCCGCAGGTGGGGAGAGCGACACCCTCGTCGGCACGAGCGCGAACGGTCTGGTCAGATCGTTGGTGATGCGGGAGCCGACCCGACCGCTGGCGGCGCTGCACCCGACGGCTGGTAGAAGTCTGCGGCTGCGCTGGCAAACGCGCGGATGAGTGAGTCCTCGCTTGAGGCACGCCAAGCGAAGGCCCATCGGCAAGAGTGAACCTGGGGGCTTCAGTCACCATCGCAGTTCTGCCGCGCGTACCCAGCTGGCCCGCCCAGAGGAGTCGATGTCCTCCATCGCCCGCCTGTTAGGGACCAGTTGCTCCACACTGTATGAGCACGTCCCGAGAAGAAAGGTACCCACCGCCACTCAACCTGCCCGCGGCACCGCGCTCGCGCCCAGGGAAGAGGTACCCAAGGAGGACAAGTGTCTCAGGAGGAGCCGGCCCAGGTGGATGCGGCCACATCACCCATTCGCTGGGGTGCGGAATGGCGGATGGTCCCCGACGAGGACGACGAGGACTGCTGGCACGTGACCCATCACGGGCACTCCGCCGGGATCATCACCTGGACCGAGCCCCAGGAAGGTCCCCGCGCCGAGGAACCCGCCGATCACGACTGGCCCCTGGGTGCGCGCCCGGGATGGCGAGCCGCGACCTACAACGGCTGGCACCTGCCCGCCGAACCCGGCTTCAGCTACAGCCCGCGAAGCACCGAGACCTGGCGCACCCGCGAGCTGGCGGCCGCGGCGGTCGCTCGCTTCCACCTGTCTCACTGTCCCCCCGACCCCGATCCTGCCCTGCCGCCCGAGGAAGGCTGAGCCCTCCCCGCCCACGGCGAGCCGAAGTGCCAGGCCATGTCCCTCCCTGCGCGGCGTCATGGAACCCCAGGATCAGGCGAGCCAATGCGGCGAGAACGTCCTCCCGTGGACGCCGAACCGCTGCCTGACCGCCGCGCCGGTCGACGCACGCCGTCATCTGAGCGTTGTGGTCTACGACGAAGTCCCATCCAGTCACCTGAGCTCGCGCAACGGGACCGGACTTCCGGCTAGCAATGCCAGCGCCAACGGCGTCAGTCGCATCCAGCCGCGGTCAGACGGCGTTCCAGTTCGCCGCGGAGCTTGCCGTACTCGTTGGCCGTCAGGGCACGGTTGGGGATGGTGAGTCGGATGGTCTGCTCGGGGTGGTCGGCGGTGTCGACGGCGACGTCGGTGTTGTAGAGGTCGGGGACCAGGGTGGTGGTGTCGGGGTAGGTGAGGTGGATGCGGTAGTGGGTGATGCGTCCGCCGGGGGCTTTCAGGCAGCGTTTGCTGCCGGCCTCCATTTTCTCGTAGATGCCGCGGTTGACCGAGGCCCACTGGGGGACCAGGTCGTAGCGTTCGTCGACGCCGTGCAGGGTGGCGGCGATGAGATGGCCGCCGTCGTAGCCGGGGGCGTCGGCCATGTGGCCGACCTTGCGCTGGCAGGGGCCGCGGTCGGCGACCGAGGCGGTGAGGTTGTCGGCGGCGGCGCTGACCGGGCGGCCATGGGCGTCGGTGGTGTAGGTGGCGCCGTTGGCGTGAAAGGTGGCGCCGGCGGCCAGGTGCCGGTCGCAGGGGACATCGTCGATGTCACGCGTGACTGCGGCGGCGGGTGGGATTTGGTGGGGGACGGTGTGGACGGGTGCGGCGCTGGCGGGGGCGGCGGCGATGACCGCGGTGAGCGCGGCGGCTGCGGTGGCCAGGGCGGCGGATGAGCGGGTGCGTGCCACGACGGGGCAGGGATCCCTTCACTAGGGCGTGCTCGCCACGTGGGAACGCGGCTCGCGGGAGCCCAGCCATGCAAGCACGAACAGCAACGCTGTTTGACTGTCTGTGATCGACAGTTCGGTGTTGCGGTACTGGAGTGGCCGGTGTTGCCTCAGCGGTCAGCGCCACCCTGCCGTGCGACAGTCCTGTCCGAAGCAGGGTGGCGTTCGCAGCGCACGTGAGCAGGCTTTAGGGTCGGGACCTCGCCTCCCGTAACGATGTGTGTTGCATTGGCCGCGGTGAGAGATGCTGTGGCGTACCGTGCGGACATGCCGCCGGCTTCCTCCCACGACACCGACCTCATCGCTTCGGCTCTGGCCGCGAGCGGACCCGCCCGCAGGCGGCCCTTGGCCCTGGTTGACCGGGGTGGACGCTGCATTGCGGGTGATGGCCATGCACCGGTCTGGGGCCGCGCGGACATGGCCGAGCTCACCGACCACCCGAGGGGAACGCGCTATGCGGCAGGGATGGCGTACGGGGTCACGGTATGGGTGACCCGGTGTGGAGCGTGTGAGGTGCCGTTGCTGCTGATTGGTCGCTGGGGGACCGGTCGCGTGGATCCGCCCACAACCTTCCCGCCGCTGGTGTTCGAACTCGACGGCGCCGAACTCCCGCCGGAGACACAGGCGGCCCTGGACCAGCAGGTCGTCGATCACGCGAGGCCATAACGACCACTGGCGCATGGCGGCGAACCGTCCTTGGCGTCGACGCACCGGACATCTGGGCCCAGGCGACACCCCTCGGCCATCATGATTCAGCGGTCGTCGACCAAAACCGCAAACCTCCAGCCGTCTTCACAGGACGCTGCAAAACGGGAAGGCGGGTGACCGCATTGCTGCGACCCCGTCCCTGCGGCGTTAGGTGATCCGATCGCGCACGACAGCTACGAGCAGGGCGAGGCCTTGTACTTCGGAGGGGAGTACGGCGAGGCCGAACCCCTACTGCGTCGCGCTGCAGAAGAGGGGCACGCACATGCCGCCTACCAACTGGCGTGCTGCTATCAAGAACTCGGCCGACCGGAGGAGACCGCGCGCTGGCTGAGAGTCGCAGCCGAGCGCGGCAACACCCTGGCGATGAACGATCTGGCGCTCTGCCTGGAGGACGACGACCGAGCCGAGGCCCTCATCTGGATGCGCCGTGCGGCCGAAACCGGCTCCCAGGCCACCGCCGCCTACAACCTGGGCATCTTCCTCGAGGAGGACGAGAACCTGCCGGAGGCGGAGCACTGGTATCGGCAAGCGACCCAATGCCTCTACTTCCCCGCGACCCGCAACCGGCTGGCGCTGCTGCTGGAACGGACTGGCCGCGACGGCGAAGCGGAGCGGTGGTACCGGACGGCCCTGGAAGAAATGGCCGCGCACGAGGACCCCGACGACCAGGACCCCGAAGATCAGGACGAGTATCAGGCCAACACCCAGATCCTGCTCAACCTGGCCGCCCTCCTGGAACGCACCGGCCGGCCCGACGAAGCCCGCGATCTGCGCCGGCACGCCGCCGACCGCCGCTGAGCAGGGCGACGCCAACCGGCACCCGAACCTCATCCGGTACGGCTAACAGGCCAGGCAGCGGTTCGTGCCGCGGGCCACTACGGCTTCTCCTCAAAGAAATCCCCGAACGGCTTGCCGTCGCCGACACTCGAAAATCTGATCCACTTCCCGCGACAGCTGAAGAGTAGGTGTTTCGTGGACCGTAGGAACTGCCGACAGCCTCTGTAAGTGGTCGGTCTGAGGGAACCCTCCTAAGGGCTGCTATAGATGGAGTCGGAAGGCGATATTCGCTGTTGTCGTCGCCGCGGTCCTGCTTCATGCTGTGCGCTTTTCATTGCCGCTGCGCCGAAGAAAGAACGTGATCGATAGTCCTGGCTATCTGGCCCGTGTGATGGCATGGCTGCGGTCGGTTAATTTAATCCGTTGTTTTCGGTCGACCGGTTGCTGGAATCGGGTATCGTCGTGGTTGGCCGGTAGGGTGACCAGAAGGAGTTCGGTATGGCGCAGAAAGTGCAAATTATTCTGACCGACGATGTCGATGGCGGCGAGGCCGCCGAGACGGTGTCGTTCGCCATCGATGGCGCGGCGTACGAAATCGACCTCAGCGAGGCCAACGCCGCCAAGCTTCGCGCGGCCCTGCACCCGTTCATGGGCGGCGGACGGCGCCTCAAGGCGGTTAGAGGCGGGAAGGCAACCGGCCGCAGCGGCACCGGCGCCGCCTCTGTTGCGGGGCAGTCAGGTGACATCCGGGCCTGGGCCCGGGAGCAGGGCATCGCGGTCAACGACCGCGGGCGTATCCCGGCCAACGTGATCGAGCAGTACCAGGCCGCTCACTGAGCAGCCCGCTGCCACTCCACAGGGGCTCTGCGACCGCGGACAGGCGGTACGGCACAAAGCCGCACAGAGACACTTCCCGCGCAGCCAGCGGAAGCGGTGAGGCAAGCCCCAGCGGTCGGCACCGGTGAAGTGGAGCGAACGGGCGGTCGGTGCGATCGTCGGCTCGGCGGTAGACGACCGATGTGTTGGAGCGCCGGGCGAACCCGGGCCGGCAGGAATGTTCTCTGCTCGCTTCCCGAGCCCAGTGTGGGCGGCGAGATGTGCAGCGGCGAACGCTCAGCGGTGGCGGGCGGGACGGTTTGACGGTGACCGTCCCCGCCCGCTGCGGGTGGCTGCCGGCTCAGATCCGACGGCGATGGCGGATCTGAGCCGGGTTCACAGGCTCATCTGCTGAAGTAGTTGTGCAGGGCGGCGTTGCAGGCGGCTTGGCGGGTGCTGTCATGCGGGAATCGGCGGCGGCACTCGGTGCCAACCCACTTCGGCGTCCGGTGCTTGGGCCTGGGCCGGGACGAATGAGCGCTCCGGCGGCTGTGATGAACGGCGTGGCTGGATGTCCTGTGCGTTCTTCTTGCTCTGGGCTGATCCGGCGTCCAGTGGTGCCGGGAAGCCGTTTCGGTTCGTGGCGGCTTACCCGCTGGGACGGCGACGGACCGGTGAGGGCTGCTCGTGCGGGAGAACCGGTGCTGCTGGGGGGCCTTTCGATTCGGTGTGCTCGAAGGGCCGGGCGTCGCTGGTCGTGGTGCAAGTGCCCGAGGTGCCTGCGCCTGGGCGGCGGCGCTGGTGGGCCGCGCTTTCGCGGTCGCCGATCTGCCGAGTTCGAACGCTGTCACGGCGCCCGTGGCGATGATTGCGCCGGCGATGGTCGCAGCCATCCACTTGCGGTTGCGGGCGGGGGAGCGGCGGTGGCTGCTGCGGGGCTTGATGCGCCAGGGTTCGTCGGGCTCGGGTGGGATGCGCCCGCGGGACGCCGGCGGCAGATCGTTCAGCATCCTGCATGGATACCGAACCATCCCGGTCGGCTGCGGCAGGACGGGCTCTGCTGGATGTTTTGTTGACTCGATCGGTAGCCGTTCCTTGGGGAGTGGCAGGTGACAGGACTCCTGCCCTCGGACCGCGGGCACAGGTCGGCGTGGGCGCTTAGAACGGCGCCCGACCTTGGCGGCGATGCCCGCGTCCTCCCTCAGCCCATCGCGTGGCGGCCGAGATGCCCGTGGGGCAGGGAGCACAGGTGGCCCGAGGCAGAGCTGCGGCTGCAAAACTCGGCGGAGAAGATGCGCGTGCGTTCCCTGTCCCAGGCCACCCAGAGGGTGAGCTCGCCGCTCTCGGCGCTGAAGGCGACGTGTTCGCCCGCGTGGTTGCGTTCGTGGCTGCATTGCAAGATCGGCTCAGGGCCCAGGTTGAGTCGGAGCCGACCGTGGCGCCAGGGCAGGCGAACCAGCTCGGCGAGGTCAGCGTCAGCGAGCTCGATCAACTCCCGACATACGGGAGTTTCGACGTTGGGGGGATTAAGCGGGAACTCATCCGCGGCGAGATCTTCGACAACCTTCATGGCCACTGATGATTCCGGTCCGGACGACTCCACGGCTTGTCTAGCGGGTCGGAGGCGCGTCTGTCGGATAACCTGAGAAACGGGACAATTGCCCCGGGGAGGGTGAACTGGCCTATCGGGCCTAGAGATCGGATAAACGACGGGGCTTCGGCATACTCCCCGGCGTAACGGCACGGTGGTCAGTATCGAATTTGCTACTGCGGGCGGTAGTCCTTGTGTGGGGTGGCCCGCTCCCAGACCGCGTCGAAAGCGCTACCGCACTGCTCGACCAGTGCCGGGTCGTCCGTCAACTCAGCGCCCAGGTAGTCCCCGGTGCCAGAGAAGTAGCCGAAACGAACGAGCCGGTCGTCCAGGAGCCAGAAGTCGTTAGCGGGCAAGCACAGACCGGTGGCCTGCCGACGAGGCAACCAGCGGACCTGTTCGCCGGCCGCTTCATTGAGCGCGCCGGCCCCGTCGTACTCGAAGCGGACGAACGGCGCCAGCGGCTCGGAGACGACGCGGACGCGGCGCATGGTGACACCGCGTCCCACCGTCGCCCGTACGATCTGCGCCCACTGGTGTTCGTGCTCGGCGATGTCGGCGGGGGCTACCTGCCCCTCAAGCCAGCGCAGGAAGAGCGGGTCGTCGGGCGTGTAGGCATCCCTGAGTTCCAGGTGAACCGCTGTCCGCTCCACCGCGGCGAACAGAGCGGCGAAGTCTTCCGGGTCCAGATCCTCAGGTCGCGGTCTCGTCACGTAGCGCCTCCAAGATGGCCTCTCGAACCGGTCCGGGAACCTCACCAGGTTCTCGTGAAAGGCGAGAGGACCGTTGCTTCTCGGCTTCGATGCGCACCTCTGGACGGAACACCTCCGATCAGGACAGGGGCAGCGTGCGAGGGCTTGGTGCCGGGCGCCGGTTCTGGACCAGTACCGATTCGGCTGTGGCGACTGCTGCTCGCAGTCGCGCTTGAAGATCCCGCGGCATCGAACCCTGGCCGAGACCGGATGCCTCTAGTACTTCACGGAGTGGCTGCCGTGTCGGGAGGTGGCAGCCATGGCGAAGGACGTCGCGGGCGGCGGAGCCGTCCTTGGCGGCGACGGCCTGCTCGGCAAGGGCGACGGTGATCGAACGGGCGGTGGAGGTCTCACGGCAGTCGGCGGCATCGATCAGAGCCAGACCCAGGCGGGTATGGAAGACGATCAGGTTCGGTGTCGGATGGAGCCGCTGCCAGCGGCGTACCGAATCGGCCGTGCTCGCGGTGAGCGGCTGGCCGGCGTGACGGCGGTAGAGAACGGCCAGGCAACCTGTTACCGCTTCTTCGTGCGGGTCGCCTGCGTCTGTTTCCGTGAGGAGTCGGAGGGTTTCTTGGCTGGCGCCTGCTGTGAGGTGGGCTATTACGGCTACTTGGCGGCCGTCGAGCATGCGTTGGCCGATGCCTTTGTGGCGGCGGAGGTGGGTGAGGGCCTGTTGCCAGTTGCCGGTGCTGGTCAGCGCTCGGGTGCCGTCGGCGAGGTGGACGCTCCACAGCCATCGGCGCAGTTCTTGGTGTTCGTCTGGTGATCTGACGAGTGCGGATACGGGGACGGGCAGATCGTCGATGAGGACGTCGGCGTGTTGTTCGACGGCTTGGTGAAGGGCGTTCAGAAGGTCGAACGCGCTGGCGCCGTTGCCCTCCCGGATGCGTAGTCGCGCGAGGTTGACCAGCGGTTCGAGTGCCCGGCGGGCGGCCTTGGCGTCCAGTGGGCAAGCGCGCAAGTACAGGGTGGCGTGACGATGACACAACTCGCGCGCGAGGTCCGGCATGCCGACATCGGATGCCAGGAGGGCGGCCCGGTTGTGGACGGTGGACGCGGCGGCTTGGCCCTCGGCTTGCGCCGCCGATTCTGCCAGGGCGCAGAGCGCCGCCACGCGCGCGTCCAGCGGTGCGCACGCGGGGCGGGCGCGTGCGACGAGCGGGAACCAGCGCAGCGCCGGTTCTGTGGCGTCCACGGAGTCACTCCCAGATGATCGTGATGGGGTGGTGTGGCCGGTCCAGGACGAAGCGGCCGGCGGCGGGGTCGGCCAGTGCGGGCGCGTCTTCGAGCTCGAAGTGGACGGTGCGGTGGCGGTAGCGGGTATCCCAGGTCCGGATCTCTTCGGCTACCTGGTGGGCCAGGTGGTGGCCGGTCGGGCCGTGACCGATGACTCCGACCTCGTAGAGCTTGCGGTCGTCGGCGGGCGGGGCGGAGCGGATGGTGAGGTAGGCCAGGTCCTGGTCGCGGACGGTTGCCATGGCGCCCCAGCCAAACATGGGCTCCAAGGTCAGACGCTGCTTGGCGTCGCGGTGGACGTTCATGCGCATCAGCGCGTTGTCGAGGCGCAGGCACAGCCACAGCTCCATCCACTCGAACGGGACGCCGGGCGGGAACAGCACGCCGGTCCACGTCTCATGTCGCTCGGTCTGCAGGACATCGGCGATCGCGGTGTCGTCGACCGTTTGGTCCTTGTGGACCTGGAGGGTCACGTCCTGCTCGGGGGTGAGGTGGATGTAGCGGCGGGCATCGTCGCCGACGCCGCGTAGCGGCATGAAGACGGCCAGGCGGCTGTCGCGGCTGCGCCATCCGGTGTCGGCGCGTTCGAAGGTGATGCTGCGGGAGTTGGTGCCGCGTAGCCGCAGGGGCACGATTAGGCGTCCGTCGGGCGCGAGCTGGTCCATCCACGCGGTGGGGACTTCGTAGGCGCCGACGGTGGCGATGATGCGGTCGTAGGGGGCGTTGGCGGGGTGGCCGAGCGCGCCGTCACCGAGGATCACCTCGACATTGGTGTTGCCGGCGACGGCGAGGTGGTCACGGGCGCCGGTGACGAGGTCTTCGTCGACGTCGATGGTGGTGACGTGGCCGTCGTCGCCGACGATGGCGGCCATGATGGCGGCGTTGTAGCCGGTGCCGGCTCCGGCTTCCAGAATGCGCTGGCCGGGGTGCGCATCGAGCTGGTCGAGCATCGCGGCGACCATCCACGGCTCGGATGCGGCGCTGATCTTCACGCCGTTCTGGTCGGTCTTGGTGTAGACGGGCTGGTCGGCGTACGCCTGATCGAGGGGGACACCGGGGAGGAACAGGTGCCGTGGCGTCTGCCGGAACGCGGACTCGGCTCGCGCGTTGCACAGCACATCGCGCTTGCGCAGCCGGTCGGTGAGCGCGTCCCGCAGCCGGTCGGCGGACACAATGGAGTTGTCGTCACTGAGTGTAGTCATCAGGTGGACCTTAGTAGTTGAGGTGGTGGGAGTGAGCGATTCGCTGCCGGAGGTGTCGAAGACGACGCCGGCCGCCAGGTCCGCGAGGATGCCTTGGTCTGTAGTGGACACGGAGGCTCGGTTCCCGTGGAAGATGACGTGGTGGGCGAGGACGGCGCGGAGCCCTCGTGACAGCCGTCCTTGAGAAGCGAGAATGGCGAGGTCACGGCCCGCCTGTTCGAAGGCGGTGAACCAGCCGCCTTGGTCGGTGAAGGGCTGGTCGCCGGCTGGAAGGCGAAGGCCGCGGGGCTCGGCGGTCATGAGCAGCCGCATGGAGTGCCTGAGCGCGGAGACACGTCCGGGATCGAGTACCGCGGAGTCCACCGGCCGGAGTTCGGCCACCTTCATCCAGACGTCGCCTTGCTCGTAGAAGTCCAGCCCGGCGGCGCGGAACATTGCGCTGCAGAGCAGGACCGTGGTTTCGCGCTGACCTACGGCCGGGTCGGTGCGCCGCGCAGCTCGCGTGAGGATGTGGCGGCTGTCGTGGTGGAAGAGCGTGTGCGCGACGTCCATCGCCGCCTCGCCGCCGAACGCCCCTGTCTCTGGCTCGTAGATGCCGGACGTCCAGCCGTTGATCCGGCCGAGGGCTGTGAGCTTGGTCAGCAGGTCAGGGATCGGGCCGGGCTCGGAGGTGTCGGTTCGGTAGCGCAGCCGCCACGACTTCTTGCGCAGGAACCACCAGTCCCGGAGACGGCCGACGTGTTGGGCGGCCTGCAGCGTAGGGCGCAGATCGTGGGCAGCTACGGTGACGGCTGTCGCGCGGTCGGGGAAGGCGATGTCGAGCTGGTGCCAGCCAGGTGCGCGCATTGGAGTGGTGTCCTCGCGAGTATGTGGTGATCAGGCGATGAGCAGGCATGTGTCCCAGGTCGTTCTGGGGATGGTGGCGGGGTTGGAGAGGACCAGAGCGATACCGGCCGCGCCTTCGAGGAGGGCGGGCTCGAGTTCGGCCTCCTCACCGCTAGTGAGGGCGGCGCAGGTGGAGTGGAGGAGATCCGGTAGTTGAGCGTGAAAGCGAGGTGCGCAATCCGGGGCGGCGTCGGCGGCGACCCGGGCAGCGATGTGGAGGATGCCGACGTGGCCGTGGCACAGCGACGGGTCGCGGTGTTCGGGATGCTGTACGGAGTTGGCCAGGGTTTGCAGCATGGCCTGCTCGGCCATCGTCCGGCGGTCGTCGTCGCCGGTCATCAGGGCGGCGAGTTGCTGGGCGCGGGCCAGGCCCGCGGTGCCGTAGCACCAGCCAGGACGCTGCGAGCCGGAGACGGCCCGGTGCCCAGCGCACAGCTGCGGACGGTTGACCCAGTACGGCCAGACCGGGCCGGTCGGGGCGGTGACGCGCCAGCGATCGAGCCAGGCGCAGATCCGGCCCATCGCGTCCTGTTGGCCGTCCACGATGTCGCCGTGCTGAGCGGCCAGCGAGAGCAGGGCGAGGGGGCCGCCGATTCCGTGGGCGAGTCCGGAATTGGCGTGGCCGTCCCTGAATCGAGCGTCGAGGCGCCCGTCGGGGCCGGTGTCGGTCCACCAGCCTGGCAGCGTCTCGTCGTCGACGCTGATCGGTTCGGTAAGGCGCACCAGGTATTCAAGGATGGCCCGTAGCGGCTTTCCGCATTGATCGCGGCGGAGGAGGTAGGAGCCGATGCCGGTCAGGCCCCTGATGACGTCGAACTCGGCCAGGGTGGGGAGCCGGCCGGCGTCGATTCGGGCGTGGGCGGCGTCGACGCGGGCGCGGGCGTCGGCGTTGATCACGTTATCGAGGCGATCGAGGGCTTCCTGGTAAGTGCCGGGCCGCTGCTCGGCGGCGCAGTTGAGGGCGTGGGCGACGGCGGGGGCGCCGTAGAACAGGTGACTGTCGGCTCCGGTGGTGAGCGGAGCGTGGGTGGCGTAGCTGAGCCAGTCGTGGGCGCGCTGCCACGAGCCGAGTCCGGCGGCGGCACGCTCGATATGCAGTAGCGCGACGCCAGGCGCTCCATGGGCGAGCGATTGACGCCACCATGGGCGCCGCACAAGGTGGCCTGGGACGGCATCAGGGTGTGCCAGGCGGTCGGCGATGGCGTCGGCGAGTTCGCGGATGGGGCAGCCGCTGGTCATCGGCATCCCCCCGTGGTGCGGGCCGTCCACGAGAGCGCGGCGGAGCGGGCGAGGTGGAGGCCGATGGCTTCGTCGTCGAAGTCGATTCCGCAGGCCCGTACGAAGTTCACGTGCAGGAGGGATCGCAGGACCTCGTCGGTCAGGATGCCGCGAGTGTGGGGGCCGGGCAGGTGGGCGCGGTACTCCTCAATGGCCTGGTGGCGCGGTTTCCACGCTTCGGCGATGGCTGCGCCACCGGGTACTGAGCGCAGAGCGGCCCATTCATCACTGGGGTCGGCGATCCGGACGGCTTGGCTGAACACCGGGCGAGGGACCTTCGTCGGCGCGGCGGCCGGGACGTTGTCGACCAGCCACCGCATGCCCGTTGCGACGTCCCCCGTGAAGGCCACGGCGATCGCGACGGTGTGCGCGGCCACCAGGGCTTGCCGGTACGGTCGTTTCGGCAGGCCGAGTTGGATGAGCAACGCCTGTGAATCGGCGCCGAACACCTTCTGGGCCGCTGCCCACGCTGGGCCAGAGCCCCATCGGCCGGTCTCGGGATGCGAGGTCGGATACGTCACCTCGCGCAGCAACCCCTGAAGGCGCAGTTCGTCCGCCCAGGCGCTGACCACGCGGACGACATCACCGAAGGCGGCCCGGTCGGGCAGTGCGATGCGCAGCCGCAGATGGTGGTCCGGATCGCGGTAGCGGACGAACCACCAGTCCGGTGGTGCTTCGAAGCGCGAGAGCAGATCCGGGAGGTGCTCGGCGAGGATGACGTCTTGACGGTGGACGGCCCCATAGAGGCTCGCAAGCACCACCGGGGACGTGCCCGGCGTCTGGCTCTGGTCGTGTCGGCCGACGATCCGTTCGCGCGAAGGCCTCGGCAGCCGGGGCCATCGCGGGATTGTGTCGGCGACGACGGGCACGATGATCTCGTGCGCTCGGCCATCACACCAGCCGGTGGATTCCGGAGTGGGCGCCTCGGTCAGCAAGGCATGGGGCGTCGTCCTCAGGTGGGCGCGCAGGAGGACACGGTGCCCGGGTTCGTCCATATCCAAAGGCAGCAGCCGGTCGCCCTCGGACAGATGCACCCGGCGGGGCAGGCGGCGGCCGGCTCGCCAAGCGGATAGGGCCTCGTCCCACACCTCCCATCGTTGCGAGTCGGCCGGAAGGCCTGCCGCTTCAAGCCGCCATCGCGCTGGCGAGAGGATCGTCCGTCCATAGCGGAGGCGAGGCAGGAACGGCAGGCGGGCGGCGGCGCCCCAGTCGAACGTCGTCACCTGAGCACACTGAGCGCGGCTCAACTCGGTCAGGAAACGCGCGAGCGGAGGTGTATGGGTCTTCAGGTTCAGCGCGTGCAGCCCGGACGCGTCCAGCTGCCGGCCTCGTGCCGGGTCTGCCAGGTACAACCTGCGGCCATCGCAGCCGACCGCCAGGTCGTCAACGGTCAGGGCGGTATCGCCGGCCAGGCGATGCTCGGCGAGACTGATCACGGTCGAGAGCGTCTGCGGTGTGCGGGTCACGTGCGCGGTCGCCGGATCCAATGGCGGGAACGACAACTGCGACGGGACGGAGTCCTGATCACTGGCCGGGAGATTCGACAGTCCAGTGGACAAGGCGGTGGCGTCCCCGGAAGCGAGGACGCTCAGAAACCGGCCGGTCAAGACTCCGGCGGCACGTGACACCGACACCACCTCCAGCGTGAAGGCCCCTTGGCGCAAAGCGCCCTCGTCCACGGCATTCACGCGGACGCCCAGCTCCAAGTGCGGCGGTGGGCGACGCTGGTCAGGCCCCAACTCCAAGGCGGTGATGAGCTCATCGTCCATCGTCACCTCGTCACGGCCGTCGATCGCCGCGTTCTGGGCCAGGGCGAGGAGTAGCTGGTCGCGGTCCGACAGCGCAGCGGGCCGCGCAGGTGTCACCGTGCCTGGATAGCCGTCAGGCCAGCCGATACCGCTGTCGCTCACCACGTCCAGGACCGGTACCAGTGACCCGATACCGAAACGTTCGTAGAACCGCTGGTGGTAGGCACGCCATGTCGGGGAGCCAACGGGGAAGGGACTCAAGAGCGTGAGCGCCCAAGCGGCGTCTTCGATCTCCCGTGCGACCTCGCGGGGCAGCGCCACCGACGCGTCCAGCCGCAGGTCAACCGCTAACGGATGCTTCTCCGACGCAGCCAGGCCCCTCATCCGTTCGGCAGCGGCCGCGCGGAGACCCGGTCGCGCCTCCTGAACGCTCCGATTGTGCTTCTGGAGGAGATCGTGGATCTCGACGAGCCCGGAGACCAGATCGGCAATCGGCGCCACCGAAGAAGCGTCGGCTTCGTGTAACTGGTCCAGCAGGTGGCCGAGCGCGTCCGGCTCGGTGCTCGGCGCCTGCAAGCTCGTGATCAAGGCCCCCCGCCTCACCAGCTCGGTCAGCATCGTGGTGATCCGCGGCGTGCCAGCTGAGGGGAACTTTGCTTGCAGCTTGGCGCTCAGATCCTCGAAGCCGATCGGCGCGTCCGCCCATTGCACTGCCGCCCGTACCGCTGCGCTGTACCGCAGCGACACCTCCGCTGCACCCGTTCCCCGTCCCGTGACAAGGGGCTGGTAGGGGACGATCAATCGGTCACCGCGCACCATCAGCGTGGTGTTGGCGACGACCGGCAGACGGCCGAGGAGCTCCGCGCAGCCCTCCAACCGGGCGATGACGCTGACCAACCACTCCGCGCCGGCCCGGGCAACGGCCCGATGCTGAACACCCCAGCGCACGCAAGAATCGTCGCCGAACGACGCGGATGCGACCCCGCCGAAGAACCCGAACGGCATCGCGCGTCCCACCAAGCGTTGCAGGTAACGTGCGACGGAGAGCACGGCTCGTCGAGTCGCCCGAACTCCGGGGTCCTGCGCAGCACACAGAATGCCCACCTGACGCGCGAGCGCCGGACTGGCGTGTCCCAGTGCCTCGGCGACGTCGTCGATCTCCCAGACGGCCCGAAGCCAGGCGATCCACGCGGGCACGCTCGCGGGCGCGGGGTCCGCCAAGTCGGGCCATGGCGGAAGAGCTGGCCCCTCATAGGCGGCAGCGCGGACGAGCGCAGCATCCGACGCCCGAAAGACGTCCGGCCGGGTCGAAGCACGCACGGGAACCTCCGAGTCGACGATGCGGGATATCGGCCATGGCGCCGCCGCACGGAGATCCGTACGGCGGCGCCGACGCACTGGGCGTGTGATGACGCGCTGTTTAGACCGCGCCGCTCACGCAGGCCCCGCAGGTGCTGGTGCACCCGTCGTCGGTCACGTTGACCAGGCCGGCCGGGTCGGCGATCTCCAGCAGGCGCACGTCCAGGTCGAACGCGCCATCGGCCTCGGCCGCGCGTGTCTCGGTCTCCACGGGCTTGGGGCTCATGCTTCCTCCGTTTTCCCTTGCAGGGGTGATGGATCCTGACTTCGCGGGGTCGTCCATGGCGCCGGAAGCAGTCTCACGAGTTGGGTGGTTCCGACGGAGTGGGTGGCTGAGAAGCCTCGTTGCGAGCCCGCAGGCGGTCGGCAAGCTTGCGCGCGGCCACGGCAGGGACGTCCGCCGGGACGACGGCGGAAGGCAACCCCATGGCACCGTCGCTCATGAGGACGAAGACGAGTCCGCCTTCGACGCGCCGGCTGGCGACCACCTTGGCCGAGCTGCTTTGCCACTGCGGCTCCCACACCCGCAGCGTGATAGGGCGCAACGCTTCCTCGACTACGCGGGCGCGCAGGCCGAGACGCTCAAGTTCCGCGGCCAACACCAGAAGCAGGCCTCGTGCGTGCCCCTGCGGCTCCTCCCGGTGCGTCAAGGCGGACGTGGAGCTCTTGCTTCTTGGGCGAGCAGGAAACATGACCGGTCCTCCCACCAAGGTCAGCCGCATATGTGAACGTGGACGCAACAAACCTCTCTCCCTCCTCGATGTAGGGGGAGAGCCCGTTCGCAGGCCCCTACCTGGCCCCCGGCGGCCTAGACGGAGACCGCAGGTCATGAGCACTGCCGCAGAGCTTCCGGAGCTCCTGAAACAGCTCCGAGAGCAGGCCGGAATGTCGCAGTCCGATCTTGCTGCACGCCTGTGCGCCATCACCGGCACCGCAACCGTCACCCGAGCCGAAGTGTCCCGATGGGAACGGGGGAGGCGTCGGCCTGAAGCGTGGCTCGCCGCACTAGCGGTCGGGCTCGGTGTCGAGCGTGCTGCACTGGAGGCCGCGGCCGAACGCGACCGGCGGCGCGCCCTTCCAGACGCGCGAGACATGTGGGCCGGTCAAGCAGCGGCCGAAGCTTCAGCCGCCCTGCGAACTGGATCGGTCGAGACCGATGACGAGTGGACCCACGTGAGCGAGCTGCTACGCCGAACATTCCTCAAGCGCGGTATCGCTGCGATCACGCTGCCAACGGTCGGTGTCGGGGAGCTCCAGCACATCGCCGCTGCCCTTGAAGACTCCCGCCGATACGCCGACGCGGCGCTGGTCGAGCACTTCCGCCGCTGCATTGACGAGGCGGCTGGCCTCGACCGCACCGTCGGCGCCGCCGCCAGCATCCCGACCGTCCTGGGCCTCGTCACTGCCATCGACCAAACGGCCCGCGACGCCCGCCCCGACGTCCGCCGCGAACTCCAGCGCACCGCCGCGCTCGCCGCCGAACTCCTCGGATGGTTCTACCGCGACCTCGGCGCCAGACAACCCGCCGGATACTGGCGGGACCGCGCGATGGAGTGGGCCCAGACGGCAGCCGACTCCCGGATGCAGGGCTACGTCCTGCTGAAGAAGGCACAGGCGGCTTGGGACGAACGAGACGCCGTTGGAATGACGACGTTCGTGCAAGCCGTCCAGGAGGGGCCGTGGCACCTGCCGCCACACGTGCAGGCTGAAGCCGCGCAACAAGCGGCCCGGGCTCACGCCATGCTCGACCAGGACGTCAACGCCATGGAAGCCGAGATCGAGAAAGCTCGCGGGCTACTCACTGAGGCCGCCTCTCCGGCAGGGATCGGACCCCACTTCAACAAGGCCCTCTTCGAGTTGCAGGTGGCGATCTGCTACTCGGAGGCCGGGCGACCGGGCCGCGCCCTCGAACTCTACGAGGCCAACCTGACGCGGGAGGCCTTCTCCAAGCGCGACTTCGGGTACTTCCTGTCACTCAAAGGCGCGGCATACGCTGCCGCCAAGGATCCCGACAACGCTGCTGTTTCCGCACTGTCCGCGCTGGAGATCGCCAGGGCGACCGACTCTGCTCGAACTTACCGTGAGGTGCTGCGCGTCGTCGGCCGGCTCCGTGGGTGGGAGCAGCGTTCCGCGGTGCAAGAACTTCGGCAGGCCGTCCTCAGATGACCTGAACCCAGAGCGCCGGTAGAAGCGGTCCTGCTGCCAGGGCGGTGCGGTCCGTCGAAGCTGATCAAAGGCTGACAGGCCATCGCTCACGAGCCAGGCGCGGCCCGTAGCCAGTTGGTGACCGTGGTGATGCTTTCGGCCTGCCAACTTTGGGTCTGGGGATCGAGGTAATGGGGGTCGTCGTGGACGGCTATCCCGTGCTGGGCTCCCTCGATCTCCATCAACCGGGCCTCGCCGCCGAAGCGTCCAACCGCATCTCGTGATGAGTCGATCGGGATGAACGTGTCTGCGGTGCCGTGCAGGATCAACGTCGGCGCCGTCACCTCGCCGAGTACGTCGTAGGGCCGCAGGTAGAACAGTTCGTTCAGGAGTGGCCGGCCCAGCTTGAAGGTCGGCGAGTGCGCCAAGACGCCCTGCGTGGCCAACTGCTTCGCCGCGTCGTCGTCGATGTGGTCGTCCTGCCAGTAGGGCTTCTCGTCGATGAGGCGGCGCTTGTGGTGCAGTAGTGGGTTGATCAGCACGAGTTTGTTGACCAATACAGGGTGGCGGGCGGCGAAGAAGGCGGCGAGACCCCCGCTAAAGCTCGCGGCGAGCAGGTTCACGGGCTCTGCGGCGTTGACCTTCTGTGCTTCTTCGACGGCTGCTCGGATGTCGTTCACGACGCCGGACAGGGTGAGGGTCTGCATCTCGCCTTCGCTATCCCCGTGGGCCCGTAGGTCGAACCGGAGCGAGGGGAGGCCAGCGGTTGCCAGACCAGAGGCCAGCCGGGTGAAGAAGCCGCCCTCGTCGCGTGTCACACCGCCGCCGTGGACGAGTACTGTCGCGGCCCCTTGGACGCTGTCGGGCTTAACAAGCGTGCCGGCCAGGCGCAGCCCGTCCAGGCTCCGGAAGGTGATTTTGGTGGCGAGCTCGGTCATCTAAGAAGCCTCTGTCACGTGGCAGGCGGGGTCAATGTGCGCTGCCGTCAGCTGCGGAAGCTCACTCCGACACTTTCGGCGATCGGTGTCTGGCCGGGAGTTTCGGCTGACGGAGGGCGGCGAGGAGTTCGAGGGTTTCCTCGTCGGGTTCCGCATCGATCTCATCAAGACGGGCCGTGAGGAGTTGGTAGGTTCGCCGGACGGCGTCTGGGCGGCCGAGCCGGGCCTGTAGGCGCATGATGTCCTGGTAGAGGGGCTCGGTGTAGAGATCCAGGGTGATGGCCTGTTCGAGTGTGGCGAGTGCCCGCTCGGGCTCCTCTTCCTTAATGAGCTGGACGAAGTGGCCCAGGGCGTCGACGACGGTGCGGCGAAGGTGTTCGCGGGGGGCGTCGGCCCAGTCGAACTGGAAGTCATTCGCGAACCCGCCGGTGTACAGGTCGCTGACCGGGGCGAGCGCGTTGATGCGCTTGTCGGTATCGCCGTCGGCGACGGCTCGCTTGGCCTCCGTGAGAGTGGCGGTCAGTTGCCAGAGGTCGACGTCGATGAGGTCGGGATCGATGCGGTACCGACCGGCCGCGTGAATGATGTACCTGGGTTCTGTGAGGCCGGTTGCCGTCCGTAGGACTCCGCGGATGTTGGTGGTGGCGGTGTTGAGTCGGATGACTGCGGACTCGGGCACGAGGTCGGGCCAGAGTGCGCCGATGACTTGATCGCGGGTGACGCCTTTGGGGTGCAAGGCGAGGTAGGCGAGCAAATGTTTGGCCCATTTGCGCAGGCCGGTGGTGATCGGGCCCTCCGTGGTGTGCAGGAGAACCGGACCGAGTACTTGAAGGCGGGCGGGAGCCTGTTGTCCTTCGGTGACGGGCCGGGGCGGTGGGACGAGGCCGGTAACGCTGGGTGGAGTGGGTTCCAGAGTCCTACCGGTGCTCGGCGGCGCAGGGGCGTCGGGCTCGCTGCCGTTGGCGGTTCGGACGGTCTGCAGCATGCCGACGGCGTCGTCAGCAGTCAGGTGGAACAGACGTGCTTGGGTGAACTGGTCCGTGTCGGGACCGTGGGAGGCGATGACGGTTCCGTCCGCCGCCAGGTCCAGGCTGGTGCCGGCTGCCCAGTTGCCGAGGATGAGCGCGCCGAGACAGTAGCGACGACCGAGCGCCGTAAGGGCGTGAACGGCGGCGTCGCCGTGTGCAGGGACGGTCGCCACCAGGAGCAGCGTTGGCAAGGGCTCGGCAGGATCATGGGCGCGCAGAGCGGGCACGTCAGGGAGTTCGTTCGTCTGGAGCATCCTGCCCCGGTGGAGAAGTTCGGCCTCCAAGTGTTCGACAGCTTCGCCCAGAGAGGCCGTGATTATCAGGCCCTCGAGTGCCGCGGACAGGCCGGTGATGTCGGCACCGGGGAAGAGCGCCTCTGCGTCGGCTCGCGGAATGATGATCTCGGCGCGGTAGCGGCGGGCCTTGGGCATGAGTTCGGTGGTGATGGCACGGGCGGCGGCGTGGCCGCCGTCTCCCGACAGACCGAGGCTGAGCCCGGGCAGAGAGACGGCGATAGGGCGGTCGCCGTGGGCGCCGATGACGAGGGTTTTGGGCTCTTCGGCTAGCAGTTCGTCGCCAGCGAGTTCGCGGTCGGACGGCAGGAGAGCATCGCGGTCGGCATACGTCGCCATGTGAGCTTGGCGGGCTTTGAGGGCCGGAACAGGAATCGGGGGCTCGGGCGTAGTCCCGTACGAGTTCGGGTCGGTGTTGACCGGGCGTCGGCGCTGGCGGTGCAGACGGGTGGCAGCTACGGCCACGCTGAGCGCGGTGGCAAGGCCGATTCCGATCCAGGAGCCGGACGGCAGTGAGAAGGCCACAAGCGAATGGTCTTCGTCCCGGTGGTGCGGAGTCGATGGTGCAGGGGCGGCCGGGCGGTCAGCCGGCGGCGCCACCACCGGAGCCGGCACCTGCGATGGTGTTGTCCTTACTGAGGGTGCCCGAGACGGCTCCGGTATCTCGGTACCACTCGTCTTGCCCTGTTTGGGCTCGGCTGGCGTTCTCGGTGCTCGAGGCGCACCGCCCGGTTCAGCCAGGTGTGGAAGTCGGAGGTACTGGCCCGGGTGAAGGATGCCGGGATTGGTCAGGCGCGGGATCCCGTCAGGCTGGTCGATGCCCTGGTTGCTTTCGAAGATCTTGGGATAGAGGGCGCCGGAGCCGTAGGCACGCTTGGCAAGGTCCCACAGGGTGTCCCCTCGCTCGACGGTGTGGGTGCGCGAAGGGTGCTCGGGTCCCGGGGCGGGCGGACTTTGGTCGGCAAGCAGCGGGGTCCAGTCGGATGTCGGCGGGGTTGGCGTGGGCGTGACGTGGTCAAGTGGCTGGTGGTGCAGGCCACCCTGGTCCGGGTCGGCCGCAGAGTGGACGCTGCTCGTGGCGTGCGTCTGCGTAGCGGCGGACGCCGAGCCGGCAATGGACGCAACGGTGGAGAAGGCTAGAGTCGCGGTCGCGACCAGATCCCGGACCAGGTACTGCAGCGGACGGACCGGACGCGGCAGCGGTGTCGAGCGTTCAGCCAGGCAGCCGACCAGCTCGGTGATGCAGATGAGGGTGAACACGCACCAGACGCCCCAGGCGATCAACGTGATGGTGGCGAGGAAGAGCTGGTTGTCGTAGTCAGGGCGCATCAAAGCCGTGCTGACCTCTGCCCACGACGGGAGACTGTCCGGGATCGGGGATCCGGTCATCGCGTACATCACGATCGGGAAGCCGACCAACAGGAACACGAAGACCGTGAGGGCGCCGAGCCCCCGTACGAAGTCGAGGAGGCGATTTGTGCCGGTGTAGGTCACGGCTGGCGAGGTCCTTCCACTCCGGTGAGCAGATTCGCTGTTGCTGTGGCGTCGGCGCGCAAGGCGGAGATCCCGATCACCGAGAGAAAGCGAGAAGGCCGGGTGACCGTGACGTGGACGCGGATGCTTCGGGCACCGGCCACAGACACGGCGCCGGAGTAGTCGCCGGCCCGAAGGTAGGAGCGGGCGGCGCGCAGTGCGGACTGACGATCGACAAGGAACTTGCCGCGGCTGTAGGCACGGTTCCGGTCGACGAGCCCGGCGCCGGCACGGGCGGCTTCCTCGGCGGTGATGTTGGCGTCCTGCCGGGCCTCCAGGACCTGCTCGAAATCGACGACGGCGCCGAAGAACACCACGACGACCAGCGTGATGACGACGGCGAAGACGCTGATGCTTCCGCGATCAGACGGCTGTTCACAACGGTGGGCTTTGGGCAGCGCTGAAGGCTCTGTGCTCATCGAGTGGTCCGGTACGGGTCGATGGGTGATCGGTGGGACTTGGTGACCGTTCGTGAGCCCGGCATCGAAGGCAGCGCGAGGTCGCTGAGCTGAATCACGCAGGTCACGCGCACCGACACGGTGGCGGGCTGTCCGACCGGGCGGTTGAAGCCGGAGAGGTCGAGTCGAACCGTTGGTGCGCAGTGCAGGCCTCGGTCATGAAGGGTGCTCATCGCGCTGCTCCTCGCGGCGGCTTGGGCTTGGTCGGCGGTGCGGGCGATGGAGGCTTGGCGTGCGGCGTCAGCGGCGGCTTGCGCGACGACGGCGCTGCCGTGAGCGGCCCGCATCACCACAAGCAGCCCCGCCAGGAGCAGGATGAACAACGGAGCGAGGATCGCGGTCTCCACCACCGCGTTCCCTGCGTCCTCGGTCACGATTGCGGAGTGTCTGAACGCCCTCCGCCCTCTGGAGGTCACGCCGGGCCCGGCGTGGTGAAGCGTTCGCGGGCTCCGCGAGCGGTTCTGGACACGGTGATGTTGACGCCCGGCAATAGCGAAGGGGCGGAGCCGCTCACGCGGACAGTGATGGTGTTGGTGCCGGAGACGGCTACGGCGGGTGCTCGCAGGACGGGCTCGCCTTGGGCGAAGGACGAGGCGGCGGCCTGGCCTTGGGCGAAGGTGCCCTGGCGAGCGCGGGCGACGCGGAGCCCCTCTTCGGCCGCCGACTCTGCCACGTCACGAGCGACCGACACC
This sequence comes from Actinomadura violacea, assembly GCF_017573465.1. Classification (GTDB taxonomy): domain Bacteria; phylum Actinomycetota; class Actinomycetes; order Streptosporangiales; family Streptosporangiaceae; genus Spirillospora; species Spirillospora violacea. Next base: position 293,075 of record NZ_JAGEPF010000013.1, on the reverse strand, counting down.
ATCACCGCCTGCGCGAGTGCCAGGAACAGGAGCCCCACGGCAGGAAAAGTGATGGCGGTCGCGACGGTCGCCGATCCCCTGTCTCGCTGGCACCGGCTCGGCTTACCGGTGCTCACGGGCCGGAGGCGCCGGGGATCTTGCTCATCCAGCCGTGCACCTTGCTGGACACGGCCATGTAGACGACGAACGCCAGCCCGGCGAAGCCCGCGACGATGATGATCGTCTCAACGACCCCGGAACCGCGGTCACCCCGCTCGCGCAGGTTGGCGGCAAGGCGCTGGCCACGGTCGCGGACGGCGAGTGCGGTGCGGATCAGCGCAGCGTTGAGTGCGTTCATGGTCCCCCGATGCGTGGTTGTAGAGGTCCTGGCGTGCGGGTGTCCGGGTGGTCAGCCGGAGGCCAGGAGTTTGGAGAAGAACGGGAAGCCGACCAGGATCACGAAGCCGAGCATGAGCAGGCTGGTCGGTACCCACATGGCGGTGGTGCGGGAGTTGGCCTCCGCGCGTGCAGCGGCGGACGCCTCATGCCGCATTGAGGAGATCTTGGCGACCAGGACGTCGTGCATCTTGGCGCCCTCGTTCCCGGCGATCTCAGCGGTGTGTGCCAGGTCGATCAGGTCGCGGACCCCGATCTCCTCGCCGAGCCGGGACAATGCCCGCCAGGGCTGCTCCTGGCCGTGCCGAGCCCGTGTCAGCGCCTGGTGGATGCGCTGGAACGGCCAACCTTCGGTGATCTTCGCCGGGTTCTCCAGTGCCGCGTTCAACGCCGCTCCGGCCTCGCGTTCCAGGACGACGAGCTGCAGATAGGAGGTGAAGGCATATCGGAAGTCGCGGCGACGCTGCCGCGCCTGAGACCGCACATTCCAGTCCGGGACCAGCCACAGGACGACTGCCAAGACGAGCGCGCCGACGAGCGGGAACGTCCACGGCAGTGAACCCCCGGCGAGCACTACCAGGGCACTGAAAAGCGGCGGCACGACGAAGCCGGTGACGAACAGGGCCAGCTTGTCGAGCATGAAACGTTCGACTAGACGCGCGAGCAGCGCCAGGTCCGTGCGCGGGATAGCGAGCATCCCTACCGGACGCGCAACACGTTCCGCCAGCCACTGCCCGAGACGATCGCCGGCCTTCAGGTCATCGGCCGGTGGCGAAGGAAGCAGCGTGGGCTGGATGCGAGCCAACGCAGCATCCAGACGTGGCGGCGCCGGCAGCAGTTCGCGGATGAGCACGATGAAGCCGACAGCTCCCAGGCACCCGATGGCAGCAGCAGCTCCGGTCACAGCCCGGCCCCCTTTCCGGCGGACGCCGGAGGGCTGGTGTGCAGGAACCTTGCACCGGTCGACAGGACAGCGAGCCTCCGCATCCACCACAGCCCGGCCCCGTAGATGGCCGCGACCACGGCGAGCACGCACTGCCCGAGCGCGGTGCCGTAGGGGGCGGCGAACGTCTGGGAAGAAGCGAACAGGGCGCTCAAGACGATGACGGACGCCACGATGACGATCAGTGTCGTCCGCAACCCGGCGCGTTCGGCTTCGACGTCCCGGCGGACCAGGACCTCGTGCTCGACGGCGTTGGCCAACAGGCTCAACGCCTCCCGGGTCCCAGGGCCGCGCCGGTGGGCGGCCAGCACCAGCGCGCAGGCGATCAGATCGGCGATCGGGTCGTCCAGCTTGTTGGCGAACGCCCGCAGCGTCTGCTCGGTGTTGGCGTGGTTGTTCAGCCGCTCCGCCAGAACCGACACCGGTGCGCGGATGGCCTCAGGCGCGACGCGTGCGCTGTCGGCCAGCGCCTGCTCCAGGCCACGGCTGGCGCCCATCATCTCCGCCAGCCGCCGCGACCATTGCGCCAACGCCTCCAACCGCGCGATCCGCCGCTGCGGTTCACGTCCAGACAGCATTGGGGGCACCGCGTACACGCCCGCGCCCATCGCCAGGGCCGCGACCGGCCAGCCGGACAGCAGGAACACCACCAGCGCGGCCACAACGCCGCCGACCAGCCGGTTACGGCGCCCCGGCCAAGCGGACGAGCGCAGAAGCGTCTGCAACCGCGACGGGGGACGCACGTGCCGTTCTGCCGGCGGAGTGCCTCGCAAACCGGCCACGATCACAAGGACGGCGCTCGCAGCGCACAATCCGGTGAAAGCAGCGAGTGCCGGCATCACAACCAGCCCTCCGCCCTCGTACCGGATTCGAGCAGAGCGGGGTCGAATCCCTCTGCGACCATCTCGTCCAGCAACGCCGCGCTGATGTGCCCTCCTGCCGGAGTGGCGCGGCCGTCGGCCGCGGGGGTGAAGACGAGGTTGCGGGTCGGTTCCACCGAGTCGGCCGGCGGGCCGATCTCCATCACCTGCGACACGAACCGTTCGTTGCTCGCCTGGTCACGCTGCAGGTAGACGATCAACGGCTCGGCCAGCCCGAACATCAGATGCACGTCATCGGCGCCCAAACCGAGATCGGCGCGGCGACCGAGCTGGACGACGCGGCTGAAGACGTGCTCGGGCCGGTGAACGTGGAGCGTGCACATCGAGCCGCGCGCCCCGGAGTACATCACCTCCAGCATCGGCGCCAGCTCCCCATGCCGCGCCTCACCCACGATCACCCGGTCCGGGTTCAGCCGCAGGCACGCCGGCACGAGATCCTGCAAGCGCACCTCGCCCGCGCCCTCGGCATTGGCTTGCCGGGCCTCCATGGCGACGACGTCATGGTGCCGGTGCGCCAGGCGCGGATCGTCCAGGAACAACTCGAAGTCGCTCTCCAGCGTGATGACCCGCTCCTGCGGCGGTATCTCGTTTGCCAGCGCCCGCACCAGCGTGGTCTTACCGGTGTTGACCTCACCACAGACGATCACGTTCCGCCGCGCCCGAATCGCCGCCCGCAGGAACTGCTCCAGCGGCTCGGTCAACGTCCCGAGCCTGGTGAGCTGCGGCAGCGTGACGTCAACCAGCCGGTGCACCCGGATCGCCAGATGCGGATGCCGCGACACCCAACCGACGACTGCGAGCCGGACACCGTCGGAGAGAGCGACGTCCAGCAGGGGCGAGGCGTGCGAGAACTCCCGGCCGGTGTTCCCACGTCGCGCCAGCAACTGCACCCACTCGACGAGATCCTCGTCGGTCTCGGCGACCGGCGGACCGGGCTTCTTCGAACCGTCGGTGAAGGTGACCCAGGTCTGCCGACACCCGTTGACGACGATGTTCTCCACATCGGACCGTTCCAGGTACGGCTGTAGCGGGCCCAGCCCGAACCGGCGATCGAACACCAGACGGGCGAGCTGGCGCTGTTCCTCCGCGGAGACGACCCGACCGAAAGTCACCTGCTCATCGGTCCATGCCCGCACCTGGGAGTCGATGAGCTGGCGCGCCCGTACACGGTCCACGCCGTCCCCGAGGACATCCGTCAACTGCGCGGACACATCCCGCACCGCCCTCCAGACAGCGGTGTCCTTCCCGGCCGCCGCTTCCTGCGACGCGCGGCCAAGGGAAGGCGAGTAACCGTTCTGGATACCCGGCCGAGCTACGGGCACCCAGCTTGCCCCGGTCACAGAACGGCTCCCTGAGCAGAGGAGACGGAATCCGCAACTTCGGCTTCGGTCGCGCGGATCCGCCGGCCCAGCCTGGCGAGCGATCGCATCAGCAGGGAGGTTCTGAACGACACCCGCGGGCGAGCACCATCGGACAGCACCCGCGCATCAGACGGCGAGTACGGCAGTTCGCCCAGCACCGGGGCATCGAGGACCCTTTCTACTTCCGCCGCACCGTAGGGGCCGTCCGTGACCAGGCACAGTCCGATGGTCGCTCGATCGCCGAGCATCTCCTTCAGCGCGTTCACCCGCGGCGTCGCCGCGTCGACCTGCGGCAGCGTGGGTTTCAGCACCATGACGACCGCCCGGGCCGCCCGCAACAGCTCGGTCGGCGTGTCCCTGCAGCCGATCTTCCCCAGGTCCGCGATCACATCGCCGTCTCGAGCGACTGCCGCTTCGGCCAAGCGATGCCACAACGGCTCCAGCCGGGATCCGTGCCGTGGGTCGCGCACGCCGTGCAGCAACTCGACCCGGTCCTCGTCCGCGATCGGCACGACGTAGTCGTCCAGCGGAAGGGGGACCTTCGTCTGCGCATCGGCCGCCATCGCCAGCCCCAGCAGTCCAGGCCCCGCCGATTCGCGCATCCGATCGGCCATGAAGCCGGGAAGGACTCGGCGCCCGGTCGGATCGCACTCGGCCAGCAGGACCCGGCCCGGCCACGTCAAGGACAGTCCCAGCGCTGTGCTGGTCGCTCCCGGCGAGCCACCTGGCGAAACCACGCAGTAGAGCGCCACGGTCAGCCTCGCCTTTCGGTGACCACGAGCACCACCAGACCGGCCGCCGCTTCGCGCGCCACCGTCGAACTGTCCGAATCGGCCACCAGGAGCGATGCGGTCATCGCGCCCTCCGCGTCAGGCCCGTTCACATCGTCGACCACCGCCTGGACGTCTCGCAGATTGGTGATCTGACGAGCTTGCGCAGCGGAACCTGCGGCTCCCTGGTCCTGGCTGCCAGCGGTGAAGACGACCCGTACTTTCCAGCCCGGAGCCAATCCCGGCGGCATCGCGCTCGACTTCAAGGGGACGGACACCAGCGCTTCACCTTGATGCGGTGTCGGCTCCGTCGCGAGCTGCCATGCGGCCAGTAGCGAGCCCTTCCGCAGGCCGATCGCCGCTCTGCGGCCGACGACGTCCTTGAGCTGCCGCCCCGGGACCGTCGTGACGGCGGGATCAGTCGCCACTCGGGTGACCGCGAGGTCCGCTTCGACGATCTTGCGTCCCATCGGGACGTCACGTGCCAGCAGGACCACCGGGACGCGGGTCCCGGACGCCTGGACCATCTGGACGTTCGCCACGACGGCGACCAGGATCAGGATCGCGCCACTGGCGATCCACAGGGGCCGCCGTTGCCGTGGCAGCCGCCCCAGCGACGCGGGCGCCGGATCGCCTGTCGTTCTTGCCAGGCGTGGTCTGGGCAACGTTCGTGAGCTGGACTTCATGGGACTCCTCATCCGTACAAGCTCTGCGCTTCGGCTACTCGCAGCCGGAAGACGGTCGACCGCGTCAGCGGCGGCAAAGCGCCGCCTGAGCCGTCCGAACCGCGCCAGGTGCCGCCCCAGGTCACGGACACCCGCATGCGGTAGGCGTGGCCGGGTTCATGAAGAGACGACCGTGAGAAGGTGTAGGAGCAGTTGGTGTGCTGATTCGCAGCCGGACGTGACCGGTCATAGGCCGTGCCGGGACCGGTGCATCGAACGACGGGACTCTCGTAACCGGGATCGATGGTCATGCTCTGCGGGCGGGCGGTCACCTCGACCCAGACGCCACGAGTTGCGACACGTCCCGTCTGTGAATGCCAGTTGGTCACCCAGACCCATTCCGGCAAGCCCACCAGCCCGTCCGAGCCGCGCGGCGGAGCCGTCCGCACCGTCGGCGCGGGAATCGGCATCTGCGCCCACTTGGTCAACGCCAACTGGGCGGGCGAGACCTTGGGCGCCTTACCGCCGCCATGCGCCGGTTCGCAGACTTGCACGTTGTTGCTCAGTGTCCGGCAGTCATGCGGCCCCATCTGGTCCGATTCCTCAGTCACAGAGGTAGCGGACTTCGGTTCAGGTGGCGATGAAGCCGGAGCGTTCCCGTCGTCACCAGCTCCGAACTTGTAGCTGTAGACGTTCCTCGTCGGCGGGATCGGATCGCGAGGCGGCGGCGCCAAGAAAGAGGCGGATGAAGCAACGATGCCGATGAACGCCGGAACCAGAGCCTCCAAATTAGCATCCCTTCTCGAGGGAGATGCTTTTCGTGACCCGCCACTTCCCGTCGCTCGCCTTTATTAGCATCGCCTTGGTGTTGTCATCTTTGATGCCACGATTGACCTTCTTGTGTGTGACTGTGTTGATGACACCCGCATTCCTGCTGTCCTGGCAGTCGAGTACCGTGGCACCGGCTTCAGTAAGCTCAACGCTCGTCACATGCGAGATGACATACCCGTAAGTCACGAGATGCTGCTTCTTCATCTCCGTGACCCGTTTCAGCACTCGCGAGAGTTGAGGGTCGACCATAACGGCGGCAAGTTGCTGCTCTCGGGAATCGTCAGGCAGGGCAGCTGCACGGTCCAGCATCACGACGAAGTTCCTGTAGGCGGACTCCGCTGCCTTCTTGTCGGCTTCGGACGACGAGGTCAACGATGTTCTCGAGCCGGTGGACGACGGTAGGGCAACGGCCTGTTGCCCGCCGTTGCACCCCGACAGTGCCAGGACGACTCCTGTCGCACCGATCCAACCGATCTGGGGAAGTAGCCGTCGACCGATCACGGGCACACTTCACCTCCGCATCCTTGATCATTTAAGTGCGCTCTTACGTCTTGCCGGGGCGGGACCGTGGTTGCGACGTCGAGCGATCGTAAGCGCACGCGGCAGGTCTTTTCTTCACGTCACGCCGTTGTGAGAGTAAAGCCCCGATCATCTGAGTCGACTCGCGTCGGCATGCATAACTTTTTGTCTTATATGCCGCCGATGCGAAGAACGCTTTGGGGTTGCCGCGGGGTTACATTCCGGATCCGGGAAAGATGCTCTCCGCGGAGACGCGACCGTCCAGGATCGCCGCGGCGAGCTTGGCCTCGGCGGTCTGCCGGCCCGTGTACAACCGCCAGGCGGCCACGTCCCGCGCCTGGGCGAGGTCCTGAACCGACCGGCCGTCCAGCCGGGTAGCGACGATCAGTTCGGCGTCCTCAGGGGCGATGACGCCTCGGTGTGCCGCGTCCCGCACCAGAGCGGCCAGGTCGACGTCCGAGGACGACCTGTGGTCGCCCAACTCGTAGGGGTCGGTGGGCAGCTCGCGGCTCGTACGGCAGCGGGCTCGGAACGCGCCTTTGCGCGCCCACTGCATGAGCCGCGCGGCGATGTGCGGTCTGTTGAGGTCGATGCGCGGCAACTGCGCCACGAATTCGGTGAGCATCTCCGAGACGATGTCGTCGATGAGCCCGCGGGGACTCATCCGGACCACCTGTCCGACCGTGCTCTTCAAGCCCGGCATCGCGACTCCGACGCATCCAACGACCCACGCCGGATCGCCCATGCGAGCACGGACGACCAGAACGCGCCAGACCGCGTCCTTCATCTCGTCGGTCGCCGCCGGCGCCAGCAGGAGCACCCGCAGCTCACCCAAGTCCACGGACCGGGCGGGGAGCCTGTGCCCGATCGCACGTCCGTCCACGGCCAGTGGCTGCGGCCCCGTGGTGAGGAGCTCGAAGGAACGCTCGGCGGTGTTCAGCGCGCGGCCGGTGTTCGTGTCCGCGGGTGTACCGGCGAGACGCTGGTCGTGGTTCTTGCGGCTGGTCATGACGCCCCCGAAGGTCGTGACGATTCGATGGCGTCAGGTGTCCAAGGAGGCGCATGCAGATGACGAGCACTTCGTGAACAGTCCCGCTGTTCACGAAGTGCTCGTCATCTGCTTAGAATCGCGCTGACCTGCATGAACACGGCCGAGCAGCTTCTGGTCGTGTGTCGTCAGTAAAGTCGCGCTCGTGCTTGAAAGGCCGTCTACCTGGGCTTTCGCTGATCACGAGATCACTTGGTAAAGGATCGTGTGCGACGCTGGCGTGCGTCCGGCCGACGGTGGGCGAGCGCACCCTGTACACGGTCGGCGGAGCCAGTTCGAGTCGCGTCCGCGATGTGGTCGATCACGGACGGGGCGCGTCCCCGGCGAGGAGCGGGCGGTAGAGACAGCCAGGTTCATTGAGTGGGCTGCGGGGGCGCAGCGGTGCTCGGGCCAACGGCAGTGCGGCCCCCGGTCAGCGGTTACAGCGCGATGGCCTCCGGAAGAGGCCCCGCCCTCCCAGCCCCGCACACGCGCCGCGGGGCCAGCCTGTTCACGTGACCCGCGATGCCTGCGTTTTCCACAATGCTGTGGAAAACGCAGGCATCGCCGTGCGGCGGCTGGTGACCTGCTGAAGTAAGCGTTAGCGGAGCAAGGCTTGGCTCGTCATGCGGAGGGGGCGGCCGGAGCCTTCCAAAGGGCTGCGGAGTCACCACTGCGCAGGGTGGCCAGGCGCCGAGCCAGTTCCTGGCGCGCCCGCGCGTGGTTGGTCGCCCTGCGGATGTAGGGGCTCAACCCGGTGATCTCGCGGACTTCTATCAACGTCTCGAACCCGCCCCAACCGCTGACGCCCCAGCCGTAGGCGTCGGTGAACTCGCGGAGTTCCGCTGTGCTGTGCCGCCCGAACCGGCGGTGCATGTAGTAGGGCTGTATAAGGTCCCACTCGCGAGGGCCGTGAGCGACGTGGTCCCAGTCGCCCAGTACCACGTCGCCGCCGCGAACGCGGATGAGGTTGTTGGGGTGTGCATCTCCGTGGACCAAGCCGGGTTCGAGCGCAGTGGCAAGGCTGTTCCAGGCTGTGCGCAACTCGCGGATGCGGGTGAGCAGCCAAGCTCTATCTTGATCGGCCATCGCGCCCTGAACCCTGTTAATGGCGGAGGCGACGCTCGCGAACGGATCGTCGAGACGCCGAACGCCCATCGGTGCGGCTGGTCGGTTGTGGAGGTCGTGCAATAGCCGGCCGAGTTCGGTGCCGCTTCCCGGTGGGTGATCAACGACGTCGAGTAGCCGCCAGACCGAGATGACGCGGCCCTTCACTCTGAACGGGGCAAGGTCGACGGGTTCGACGCAGGGGAATCCTTCGGCGGATAGCCAGCGCGTCACTTCGACCGACTGCTTGATCCGGTCGAACGCGTCCGGATTCCCTGCTATCCGCACGAGCAGATGCGCTGCAGGCAGCGCCACGGCGGTGTTGCTGTGCTCGTGTATAACGCGCGCATCGTCCACAGGGACGTGGCATCGGGCGCCGACTGCATCCACTGCCGCGGCGACGTCAGCGGGGAGATCACGCATGGGCTTGCTTTTCCCGAGCTCAACGATGGCAATCCGCTAGCACCGGACGCGCGGCTTCGCGTAGTTCGACGACGGCGGGGTGGGCTTGATGGGGGCCGAGTGCAGTGAGCATCTCGGCGACGCGGACGCATACACGGCGCGAAGAGATCTGCGAGGCGAGGGCGAGCATTTCGTGGCCGCGGGCGCAGGCTTGCTCGACCTCCAGGCTCTGAGCATGGGCGATCGACAGGATGCCGAGTGTGAAGGCGCGGGGACGGAGGTCCGAGCGCACCGACAGGCTCTCTTCAGCCGACCGGACGGCGTCTCGCCCCATGCCGAGGTTCACATAGCAGCGTGCCTCCTCGTGCCGCAGATGCCCCCAGCCGTAGGCGCCCATCCAACTGGGCTCCTCGGCGGTGCCGGCCTGCTGGAAGGCGTCCCAGACATTGCCGAGAATCCGCTGCGTACGTGCCCGATCGCCCGTCAGCGACGACGCTAGGGCGGACTTGGTCGTCAGGAATGCGCGCCCGAGCGGCGGCGCAGTGCGAGCGACACCTACGGCGCCCTCGGTGTATGCCAGGGCCTGTTGCACGTGGTCTGCCCGCTGTGTGCTCCCGGTGGCAAGCGCGGCCCGGTGCATCTCGTGCTCGCCGCGGCGAGACAGCACCCAGGCCGTCAGGGACACATCGCCGGATTCGTTGGCCATGCTCGCGGCCCGGCCGAGCAGCGTCAGCGATGCGTCCAGCCGGTCGGTGTCCAGATTCATCGCCGAGACCCGCATCGCGAACTCGGTGGAGACGGCGAACAGCCGACGGCGAAGCGCGTCGGGCGCAGGCCCGTGCAGGCGTGGCTCGATCACGTCGGTCAGGTAGTCGGTGGCCTGCTGACGGATCCGAGCACCGCCGAACTGCCGGTCGGACGTCATGAGCGCGGTGAGCATGCCCCGGATCGCCTCGACATCGCCCGCACTCGGTTTGGGGACGACCGGCTCCTCTGGGCCACTCTGAAAGAGTTCGTCCTCGTCCATGTTCAGCGCCCTGGCGTACAGGGTGCGATACCGCTCGGTGATCCGGACGACGTCGCCTTGCTCCCAACGCTCGATGTAGCGGCGCAGGCTTCGGACGCTCGGCATCTTGTGCGGGTGGTCGGCGGCGTTTCGGAGCTCTTGCGCCATGCGCGGGATGTCCCAGCCCAGCGCTCGCCGCTCACGGCGCATCCGTGCACGCACCCGTGGGGTCGTCTCATAAGCCATGAGCGTGCACCTCGCCACCTGCCAGCCGTCCCTTGAACGTGAAGATGTCGCAAGCTGTCGAACATTGTCGGCTAGAGCTCCACCCTCGGCTACGACTTCACTTGCAGTGACCAAATCGTCACTAACAAGGGAGGTCAGTCCCAGTGCTCGACGCATCAGCCAGCAGGCCCGAAGTCTCCGAGGAGATCGCACCTCCTGCGCTGTCCCGCTCCGTGGCCGAGCGGCGGCGACCGATGCCGCCAGACCCGCTGCGCAGCCCGCCCCGACCCACGATCCGAAGGCGGGCCACCGTCGAGATCGAGGCCCCGCTGTGGCCGTCTGCCGGAAACGCCCCACTCTGATGAAGGCCGTGGTCATGCTGAGTGAAACCCGAGACATGCTCATCCTGGACCCGACTCCTCAGGCTCCCGAAGTCGCCCGCCAGTTCCTGCGCACCCGCTTCGCGCGCTGGGGGCTGGACGACTACGACGGGCAGCTCGTGGTCTCCGAGCTGGTCACCAACGCGCTGCTTCATGGTGCCGGCGCGATCGTCGTGCGCGTCTTCCAGGACGAGCACAGTTGCTTGTCGAAGGTCGAGGTGACGGACAAGGGCGTGGGACGCCCCGTCCTGCGTCCACCGAACTATGCACTCAGCTCAGGGCGTGGCCTCTCGATCGTCGCCGCGCTCGCGCACGCCTGGGGCGTGCGCCCGCTCCCAGGCGGCGGCAAAACCGTTTGGGCGCTGCTGCCCGGCTGACTTCAATATCTTCGATTTCTGTTGCACCTCGCGAGTGAGTTCTTCGCGCTCGTCACGCATCGCTATTTCTCGCCTTTGAGCGCGATACGCGATGGGTCCGGGGGAGTTCTCGACTTGACAAATGGCGACGAGGCAAGCACTAATGCGTTTCCGGCGGGCCGCTCCTGTGGTCGGTCCGCCCATACCCGACATCCAAAGAAGAAGGGACGAGGAAGTGGCAGCGAAAGGTTGGGGCCTGTGCTCTGCAGGCGAATGGCTGTGGGGCTCGGAACCGATGCGATGGCGTCGGGTGTTCCCGGGCCGCGCGGACCAGGTGACCGTGGCCCGGCAACTGACGGCGGCGCTCTTCGCCGGCACCAGCCGCGAGGAGGAGGTCGCGGTGGTGGTGGCCGAGTTGGCGAGTAACGCCGTCCTGCACACTCGGTCGGGCTACCAGGGAGGCTGGTTCGGCCTGGAGGTCACGCTGCAGGACGTCGCCTACATCGCGGTGACCGACCTCGGAGGCGGTTGCATCCCGACAATCCGCTCCGAGCAGCCGGGGTGCGAGCCGCGGGTGAACGGACGCGGTCTGCTCATGGTGTCCCGGCTCGCGCTCTCGGTGGGGATACACGGCAGCCCGGACAACGGTCACACGGTCTGGGCCGACGTCGATCTGCGCAGCAAGACGGCTACGGCACCGGTGCAGGACACGCCGCTGGCGTCATGAGGGAGGGCCCAGCCTGGGACTAGCAGGCTGGCCCCTCAGGGGACAGAGTAGAACAGCTCCCCTGGAGATCGAGGCTCCGTCCCGGCCCCTGGTGCTTACCGGGCCGCGGACGGAGCCTATCCCCATTTGTGGCGCTTCTTCGCTTTTCTCTGCAGGAGATAGCCCACGCTGCGGGCCGCGTCTTTTCGGGGTTCTGTTCGGGCTTCTCTTCGGGCTTCTTCTCGGGGTTCCGTCTATGACCAGAAGCCCTTGATAGGTGTGTCCGGGCAGGTCAGTGCGCTGCTGCATCTTCTGTTCGTGGGCCCGACTCGTCTCCAGGACGACACCTGGTAATAGCCCGCGCGTATGTGGATGCTGGGGTTCGGTGTTCCCCTGCGGGCTTACATGTCGACGTCTCCTTGCCGCTCTACTTCAACGCCCTACAACCCGCCGGAGCGGCTTGTGCCGGCGGCTCGCGTCCGCGCTGGAGGTCGACTCGGGCGTGCCCGGCCGTGACGGCGAGGTGTCCGACTGGGCGAGGCGGCGGATCACCCAGCCATAGTCGCGCCTCTGACCAGACCTATTCAGCAAAAGACGTTGGCGCGGTGGCGCGGTCGGCGGTCCGCGCGGTTTCGGTACGGGAAATCAGTGTTTGCCGTTGCTTGGGTTTGGGTGCGGCGTGCGTGAATGGTGACATCGTTCAGCCGTTGAGGTGACTAAAAAAGTGGCCGAAGGTGCTTGCCTGCCGTTATGGCATCGAGAAATGGTCGAGCTCCCGGTGAACGGGAACGGCGCCGAATCGCGGTTGCCGAACCGAATGGAATGGGAGTCGAAATGGCCACGAAGAACGCCGCTGCCAACGTCATTGACGGAAACGGCGTCAACGGCACGCAGGGCCCGGCTGACGGCGCCGCCGGTGTCGCGGGCGGGACGCGTCCGGCGGGGGCGGCTGGGGACGTGTGGGACGCGCTGGCGGGCAACCCCGGTGCGACGGTCGCCGCGATCGCGGCGGCAGCGGGTGTCAGCCGGGCCACGGTCACGCGGACCCTGACCGCGCTGGAGGCGGACGGGCGGGCGGTGCGGACGCCCGGTGGGCGGGACGGCGGTAAGCGGCAGCCCGACACCTGGCACCCCGCCGACACCATCGCGACAGACGGCGCCACCACCGGCGCCACCGACGACGCCGTGACCGATGGCGCGGACGCCGGTGAGGGCGACACGGCGCCGACCGGCCCAACCCCGCATCAGGACGCGGTGTCCGGTCCCGTGGACGCCCCCGGCACCGCCACGGGCGGCGCGGGCGCGTCCGGTGCGGACAGCACCACCGGGGGCTCGGGCGCCGATGCGGACGGCGCCGGGGACACCGGCACGGCTGACGCGGACACCGGCACGGCCGACGAGGACACCGGTGCCGACGGGGAAACGGGGATGGACCCGGCGGCGGTGGCCGAGGCGCGGGACGCGCTGACGGCGTTGCGTGACGGGATCACGGCGGCGCTGACGGCGCTGGAGGCCGGGGACGGCGAGGGGGCGCTGACGGCGGCTGAGGGCGCTTACAGCGGGTCGGGGTTGGTGCGGCGGCTGGTGCGTGCGGCGGCGCGGGGGCCGGTGCGGACGGCGTCGGGGCGTTTGCGGACGGCGCCGGGTGTGATGCGCGCGAAGGTCGCCGGGCACCTGGAGGCGCATCCGGGGGCGGCGTTCACGCCGCATGAGGTGGCGAAGGTGATCGGGCATTCGGCGGGTGCGGTGTCCAACGCCCTGGACCGGCTCGCCGAGGCCGGTGACGCCGAGCTGGTGTGCGAACGTCCCCGCCGGTTCACCACCACCCACCGCGCCACCGGTGCCGCCAAGGCGGCCGCTCCTGCCGCGCGCTGACCGTACCGACCGCCATCGGGGGCGGGCACCGCCGCCCGCCCCCGGCGCCCGACCACCACCGACACACCTGCAGGAGGCACGCCATGACCACCGCACCCGCCAACCCGACCACCACCGCATCCATCACCCTGCCCGCCACCGCATCGGGTACCGCCCCGGGGGCCGCGCCCGCATCATCGGGCGGGCGGCTCGGGCAGGGTGAGTTGCGGCGCCGGGTCGCCGCCGTGCTGGCCGACCGTCCGGGGGATCTACTCACGCCCGGTGAGATCGCCAAGGAGCTGGCCCGGTCGGCGGGTGCGGTCGCCAACGCCCTGGACACCCTGACCGACCGGGGACAGGCCGAACGGGTGGCGGGGCGGCCGCGCCGTTATCGCGCCACCGCCACCACCCTCGACGCCACCAAGGGCGACGGTGCGGGCGCCCGGACGGCGCGCCGTACGCCACCGCCCGCGCCCGCACCTGCTACCCCGCCGTCCGGCACGGCCACCACGCCCACAACGGCCACGGCCGCATCGGGGAAGGGCACCAGGAAGGCGGCGGGGACGAACGTGCGGGGCCCGGTGGTGCGTCCGAACGGTCAGACCTATCATCCGCGCCGGTTGGCGGACCTGCCGGACGTTGGGGCGTTGCGGCGGTTGCGTGAGGCGTCGATCGCGGCGCTGTTGTACGGGCCGCCGGGGACGGGGAAGACGTCGCTGGTGGAGGCGGCGTTCCCGGATCTGATCACGGTTGCGGGGGACGGGGACACCGCCGTCGCCGATTTCGTGGGCGAGTACACCCAGGCGCCCGGCGGCGGCTATGAGTTCGTGTACGGGCCGCTGGTGGCGGCGATGACCGAGGGCCGGTGCCTGTTCATCGACGATGCCACGCTCATCTCGCCGAAGGTGCTGGCGGTGGTGTATCCGGCGATGGATGGCCGCCGTCAGATCACCGTGAAGGCCCACAAGGGCGAGACGGTCACTGCCGCTGAGGGGTTCTATGTGGTCGCCGGTCACAACCCGGGCGTGCATGGGGCGGTGCTGACCGAGGCGCTGGCGTCGCGGTTCGCCGCGCAGATCCAGGTGTCCACCGACTACGACCTCGCCATCACGCTCAAGATCGACCCGCGCGCGGTCCGCGTCGCCCGCAACCTGGCCCGCCGCAAGGAGTCCGGCGAGATCGGGTGGGCGCCGCAGCTGCGAGAGCTGATCGCCTTCCAGAAGATGACCAGGGTCCTGGGGGCTGAGGCGGCGGTCGCGAACCTGGTCGGCATCGCGCCCGAAGAGGACCGCGACGCGGTCGCCGAGGTCATCGGCTCGGTCTACGGGCGCGCCGTCGCCCCGCTGGCCCTGGGCCGCCAACTCTGACCCACGCCACCCCGGCGCCACCCGCGCCGCCCGCTTGCCCGCGCCCGTCCGGGCGCCCATCACCACACACACCGGGGGAATCATGACCGCGCACATCGTTGCCACACCCGCACCCGCCACCGGCCCCACCACCGCCACCGCACCCGCCACTGGGACGGGCACCGCCGCCCCGGCGCCCGGCGCCGTGCCCGCGCCCGTCGGTGTGGCGGGTGCGGGGTTGCGTGGGGCGTGGCTGCCGCTGTCGGCGGCGTTCACCGACGCCGTGGCCGACCTCACCGACCGCCAGGATCTCACCGTGCAGTGCGCGCCCGGCCTCGGCCAAGGCGCACCGGGGTGTTTCATGCCAGCGCTGGCCACCATCGAACTCGACGGCGCGCACCTGCGGCACCGGCCCGAGACGTGCGACCCCACTCGGCCCGCCGACCGTTACCGCTATCCGGTGTTGTGGGGTGTGCTGGTGCACGAGGCGGCGCACGCCACCCATACCCGTTGGGAACCCTCCGCCGGTGCGCTGACCGGTGTGCCCGCCGCCGCGATCGATGCCGCGATGGCGTTGGAGGAGTCGCGGATCGAGGCGGCACAGATTCGCCGCCGCCCTGCCGACCGGCCCTGGTTGCGCGTCACCGCCAGCAGCCTCGTCCTTCCCAGCTTCTTCACCCCCGCCACCGCCACCTCATCGCCCGGCGCCCCGCCTGCTACCGGCCCGACCGGTCCCTCGGGCACGACCAGCGGAAGCGGCGCGCCGTCCGGGGCCGGTGCGGCCGGTGCCGGTGCGGCGGTGGCGACGCCGGGCGGGGCGATGACGCCGTGGAACGCCGGATACGCCGCCGCGCTGCTGCTGGCCCGCACCGACGCGGGGATCCTGACCTCGGCTGAGACCGCGTCCCTGCGCGAGGTGGTGGTCGGGGTGCTGGGTGAGTCGCGGTTGAGTGCGCTGTCGGCGCTGTGGCACATCGCCCACGCCACCGCCGACACCGACGGCGAGGCGATGCTGGACCTGGGGCGGCGGTGGTGCCGGATCATCGGCACCCGCCCCGACCAGCCCGTCCCTGCCCCGCCGCCCGGAACCCCCGGTGCCTCCGGTGACCCCTCGCCTCTGGTCAAGGCGATCGGGGAGACCCTGATCGCCGTCCACAATTCCAGCGACACCCCCGCTACCGCACCCGGCACGGCCGCCGACCCGGCCGCCCCAACCGACCGTAGAGAAGAACGCCGGCGGGAGAAGAAGGCGCGAGAAGAGGCACAGCGGGCGGCGCGGCGGGTGTTCGCGCCCAGCACCACCCCCACGACCCGGCGCGGTCCCACCGCCATCACGGGCACCCGCCCCCCGCAACCGGCCGAGCAGGCCGCCGCCCGCCGCCTGGCCCGGCAGTTGCGCGCCGCCGCGCACCGCGACCGCGTCACCACCCGCACCACCTCGGCCACCCCGCCCGGGCGCCTCAGCATGCGCGGCGCCCTGGCAGCCGACGCCCAACGCGCCGCCGGGACCACCCCCACCGCCGAACCGTTCACCCAAACGATTCGCCGCCACGTGCCCGCCCCGCCGCTGCGCGTCGGGATCGCCTGTGATGTGTCCGGATCCATGAACGCCTTCGCCGGACCGGTCGCCTCGGCCGCGTGGATCATCTCCCGCGCCGCAGGACACGTCCCCGACGCGATCTCCGCCTCGGTCATCTTCGGCGCCCGGGTGCGGGCCCTCACCCGCCCCGGACACACACCCGCACAGGTCCCGGAATTCGCCGCCACCGACCCGCGCGAAGACTTCACCACCGCACTCGACGCCCTGGACGCCGCCCTCGACCTGTCCCGCCCCGGCGCCGCCCGCCTCCTGGTGATCGTCTCCGACGGCAAATTCAAAGACCCCCACCCCACCCTCGGGCAGCAGCGCCTCGACCGGCTCACCACCACCGGATGCGCCGTGCTGTGGCTCGCCCCCGACCGGCACGCCACCGTCCTGGACGGCGCCCACCGCCTCACCCTCACCGACCCCACCCGCACCGCCGACACCATCGGCGCCGCCGCCACCCGCGCCCTCCGCAACGCCTAGCCACGCCACCGCGCCGCCCGGCCTGCCCGGTGCCAACGGGCGGGCCGGGCGGACCGCGCGACCCGGCAGATCAATTCGCACTCTTTCGAAAGCACCCTTGAAAGGAGTTCCCGTGGCCGGCGAGTTCGACGTCCTTCTCAACCCGCCACTGAGCCCGGGCATCGCATCCCGGCGTCCCCCGTGCCGTTCGCGTCACGTCCGCCGCCCGTGGGAACGGGCGGACCACCTGACCACCGCCGCCCCGCACCCTGCCCCCGATGGCGCCGGGTCCCGCCCGCTGCACGCCACCACCCGCTATCAGCAGAACACCGACCAGCACCCAGCCACCCGACCAGCACCACACACACCCCCGCGACCGCCCGCACCTCTCACGGCCGACCCACGCCCCACCCGGACCTGCCAGGCACGAAGCCGAGGTCCCCCCGCCCGGCCTCAATAGCTCACCCCAACCGCCCGCTACAGCGGGCCCGCCTCAACCGCCCAACGTGATCGACCCGTGAAGGAGCTCGTATGTCTCGCGTCATCTCCGTTGACAACAACATCAAGACCTTCCTCGAAAGCCGTAGAAGGTACACCGGCGAACCCCTTAACACGGTGTTGCGCCGCCTGATCGGCCTCGGCCCGAACCCCGTGGAGTCCCTGACCAGAGTGCAGGACGCCGCCTTGGCGGCGTTGCGCCCCGACCAGGCCCAGACCGTCACGCAAATCGCCTCGACGGCCGGAATCGGCGTCTCGACCGCCGGAAAGGCCCTCAACGACCTCGAACGAGAAGGGCTGGCCATCCGGCACCGGGTGCCTGGTGACGCCACCCGCCGCTGGCACTACGAATGGCTCCTGGCCAACCGGCCTCATTCCGCCCCCGAACCCGTTGCCTCGCCCGGCGCCGCCTCCTGGGAGATGTCTTGACCGCGCGCCGACGGGCACCGAGCTGGGCCGTGCATCGCGGGCCTCTGGAGCGTCATGAAGATTCCCCAGTTCTCTGACCCAGGCATGGCCACGCGAGAGAAGGAGGGCCGGGACGTGGCCGCACCGGAACCGTTCGCGTCGATGACACCGGAGCAACTCGACTACTGGCTCCGTGAGGTCCGGCCCCTGCTGATCCGCATGCGGGAGCGGTCCGAGGAGCGCGCCCGGCAGCAGGCGCTCGAACTGATCCGCCGTCCGCTACGGGACCGCCCGACCGGCACCGATGCGGTCCGCCACCGCGATGAGGACAAGGAGTGACTCATGGGCTGAAACACGCGCGATGAGCCGATCTGCGACGTGGAAGACCGCTGCGGGTACGGCACGGGCTTCGGTTGAGTCTTGCGGGTGCCCGCTGGGAACAGCGGGTGCACGGCGGCGTCGTGATGGTGTCCCACGACGGCGGCAAGACGTGGAACAGGGTCGAAGAGGAGGAGGACGAGGACGATCGGCCACGTGTGAGGGCTGACGCCACCGGCGCCGCCAAGTGCTGCCTCCGCAACACATAGCCCGCCACCTCGCCGCCCGGTTCCCACGAGGTTGCCTGGCCCGCCCGACGCGAACGGGCGGGCCAGGTGGACCCACAACGAGCAGCTCCATCCGCGCACTTCGGACCCGCGTCTGCGGTTTGAACGCGGCCGGAAGGATGCGGCACGCGGGCCCCGGGCCGCGTCCCGCGCCGCCCAGCCGCCAACTGCCAAAGTCTCGCCGAGGGGGCGCTCTTGGAGATCGCCCCGTCTCTTCTCCGCAGCGCACCACCGTTGCCCGGGGTCGTATCGACCGCCCGCACCGAAAGGGACCGATCCATGAACCACAACGCACTCGCCGTACCGGCCGAGCCCGCAACCGCCTGGCTCATCCAGGAGTTGTGCGGCCTCATCGACATCACCGCCGAGCTGGACTCCAACCCCCGAGACCGCTACGCGGTCACCCAGAAGCTGATCGCGGCCGCTCACCGAGTCGCCGCCGCCACCGGACCCGTCCTGGACCGGGACGCCGCACTCATCACCGCGCTGCGCGAGGCCGCCACCGCCCGGCCCGCCGCGCCGGACGTCTGCGCCGACTGCCGCACCGTCGAGTGGTGCGGTCGCCATGCCGTCGGTCTGGACGTCGCCGACACCTACAACGACCTCGGCCGTGCCCTCTACGGCCCCGTCTATGACGAATGGGCCCCCACCCCAGCCGGGCCATCGGCAGCGAGCCCGCCAAAGACTCACCATCCTGGATGACGAGCAGCTGAACCAGCCGCCATCCGGCTCAGTCGGAGGGCGGCTGGTTCCCGGCGTTGATGATCTGCTTGACCTTGCGGCGGTCGATGCCGTACTTCTCCGCCAGATACCGCTGTGACAGAGGGCGGCCGGGGCCCTTCAGGCTCGCCCGGTACTCGATGAGGACCGCCTGCGCCGGGGTGCACTGGATGCTCTGCTCCACCGTGGTGCGCGCGGCCCCTGGTTGCTCCAGCGTGGTGCGCTGCTGGGCTTCGGCGCCGGCGCCGGGCTCAATGGCGTTGCGGATCAGGGTCATCAGCAGTTCGAAGGAGCCGATGACGGCGAGGGCGGGCCAGGCGCTGACCAGGGCGCCGGTGACGCCGTGAGCGGCGCCGTGCGCCACGTTGGCGCCGATGGTCGCCACGATGCCCGCTGCCAGGCTCCACCGGGCCAGCGCGGGCACGGGGCGGCTGCGGCGCCCGGCGTCCAGGACCACCATCGACGCGGCCCAGATCAGTCCGTCCACGGTGACCGGCACCAGCCGCGCCGTCAGACCGGCCTCGCCATGCGAACGGGTGAGCTCAAGGATGTGTGCGTAGGAGATGGTCGCGGCGACGCCGGCGACCGCGATCACAGCGAGGGCGGCCGTGGCCCGGGTGAGGCGATCCGCCCACGCTGTCACCTGCCGGGCCTTCTCGCTGCGCACCGGACTCCCCTCCGCACCTTCATCTCTCATGCGCGGGCTTCTCTCATGGGCGGGCTGCGGCGGGTCGGGTGAAACCGAGCAGGCTGGGGCGGGTGTACGGCTGGATCTGCACGACCGTGCCGGTGTGGGGTGCGGCGATCATCTTCCCGGCGCCGATGACCAGCCCGACGTGTCCGGGGTTGCGGGCGGAGGTGCCGGGCCCGGAGTTGAAGAACACCAGGTCGCCGGGCTGCTCGTGGCCGGTGGGGATGTGGGGGCCGTGGCGCCATTGGTCGCCGGAGACGCGCGGGATGGTGACCCCGGCGGCGCGGTATGCGGCGTAGACCAATCCGGAGCAGTCGAAGGCGTTAGGGCCGGCAGCGCCCCAGGCATAGGGCTTGCCGAGCTGCGCGCGGGCGAACGCGATCGCCGCGGCGGCCGCCTTCCCCGGCGGCACCACGGTGAAGACCCCGGGGTCGGCACAGCCATCGCTATCCGGGGCGGCTCCGTGCCCGGCGTAGGCACGGGCCTGAGCCAGAAGGGAGTCGACGTAGGTGTCGGAGTGGTTGTACTGAAAGAGCGCCGCGCGAATCTTGTCGGGTGCGCCGTTGTGGTGGAGATAGCGGGCGGCGGCCGGGATCGCGTCGGCCGGGTCGTAGATGTTCCTTCGTCCGTCATTGTCGCCATCGACCCCGAACGCCTTCCAGGTTTCGGCGAGGAACTGCATAGGGCCGGCGGCGCCGGCGGAGTTGGTGCCGGTGCGGATGCCCGATCCGGGGCCGCGCCCGTGATCGGACTCGACCTTTCCGACGGCGGCCAGCACGTTCCAGCCGATCCCGTACTCGGCCCCTGCCTTGCGGTAGAGCGCCAGATATGTGGCGGGGATGCTTTCGGTACCTGGTCCAGCCTGGGGTTGGCACGTTGCGCCTGCGTTGCCGGAACCGGGGATGACGGCGCCGATCACCGCGACGAGCACGGCCATCAGTACCAGGATGCCGACGAACGCTCCGATGACCAGCGGCATCAGGCGCCTGCCGAGTCGTCGTCTGCCCGATCATGCCGGGGGACGGTTGCCCACAGGAGCGCGAGGTCGCCGAGGCTCCGCCGAGGGCCGGTGGCGTCGGCGGGCAGCCAGACGGATCCGGCAGGGCCGCCGGGTGTGTGGACGGCGGGTGTGTGGACGGCGGTCGCGACCGGTACCTCGGGTGCGCCGAGTAGTCGGCGGAGATTGGCTTCGCGTTTGGCCGAGGGAAGCCAGAACAGAACGGGTGTGGTGATGCCGGTGGCCTCGGCGAGGTCGGCGTAGCCGCCGAGTTTGGCGGTGACGCGGGCGAGGGTTTCGGTGCCGGTGTCGTGCTCTAGGAAGAAGTCCAGCGTGGTCGGTGGGCCGTCGGCGCGGCGCGGTGTCCAGCGGCCGAAGGCGTCCGGTCGGGTGAGGTCGCCCCACAGGGCCGCGCAGCGTTGTTCTGACCACCATTGCTCCACGGTGCCTTCGTGGCGTCGGGCGTGAGCGTGCAAGGCGACGAAGAACTCGTTCACGCCGATCTGGTGGGCGAGGCGCGGTGAGACGGCGATGGCGGTGGCGGTGTCCTGTCGGTATCCGAACTCGGTGGGAGTCTGGCCGTGTTCGACCGCTAGGACGTGTGCGCCGGCGGGGCCGAGGACCCAGTGCCAGGGTTTGGAACCGACGGGCGTCCAAGGACGGAACCGTAGGAGTGCGTGGTGGCGGTGCAGATGGTTGAGACGCTGCCGGGCACGTTCGGGACTGGGGAAGAACAGCGTGGCCAGTTGGGCGGTGGTCAGGACGCGGTGTTCCCAGACCAGGGCGAGCAGGTCCCGGTCGCGGCCAGTCAGCCGATAGGCGAGATTTGCGACCATCTCGGCGGACATACGTGGCGGACGGATCTGGGTTCCGCGCAAGCGAGTGCCGGTCGTGTGAGGTCGGGTCATCGTCCCTCCTCTTGCCTGGGCGGTAGGGCATCCGCGGTCAACGCAGCTGAGCCATCGGGTGCGTCGGTCGGCGAGGACGGCGCCGGTGCGGGGGAGTCAAGGTCTCGGAGACCGACCTCGGGGATCGAGCGCGTGATGCGTTGTGGTGAGAAGTGGTCGCGGGATGCATGGCGGACTGCGGTCGCTCGTCCGGGGATGGGGGCGGGTAGCGGTCGGGTGCGGAAGGTGAAGGGCGGCGTGGGGGTGTTGCCGTCCATGAGGCGGGCGGCGGCTTGGTAGGCGCCCAGGTGGGACAGGTCGTGGGGCGCCAGGAGCGGTGTGGTGTGGCGGGCGAGGTCGTTGGCGTCTTCGGGTGAGGTGGCGAAGTAGATCTTGTTGCGGGCGTCGGCGGAGACGGCTTCGCGGAGGTCTTTGGGGAGCTGGGAGAGGTGCTGGTGGGCGATGGTGAGGCTGAAGCGGTAGGCGCGGGCTTCGGCGAGGATGTCGCTGATCGAGCCGGGCAGGTTGAGGAAGTTGTGGGCCTCGTCGATGTAGGCGGCGGCGTCGGGGCGTTCGTGCTCGCTCTGCGTGGCGCGGGGTGTGATGGCCTGCCAGGTGTGGGCCAGCAGCAGCGAGCCGAACAGGCGGACGGCGTCCTCGCCGAGGACACCTTTGGGCAGGCGGGCCAGGATGAGTCCGCCGGTGGCGAGGGTGTCGGCGAGGTCGACGGTGGAGGTGGCCCCCGACAGGGTGTCGCGGACGAAGGGCCGTAGCAGGACGGCGCGGAGTTTGTTCATGACCGGGCTGATCATGGACGCGCGGGCGGCGGGGGTGAGTTCGTCGTAGGAGGCCCAGAAGCCTTGCAGGAGCGGGTCGGTGAGGCGTGCGGTGAGGCGAGCGCGGTAGGCGGTGTCGATGAGGAGTTTGGGGATGTCGCCGAGGGCGGCCCGGGTGCCGTTGACGCGGGTGAGGGTGAGGCAGGCGGAGCGGAGTAGGTCGTCCAGGCGGGGTCCCCAGGCGGAGGTGAAGCAGCGGCGGAAGGTGGTGACGATCGACTCGGCCGCGAACGCCGCATCGTGACCGGCGAGGACGTTCAGGCACGGTGGTCGGCCTGGTGTGGCGGGGTCGAACACGACGGTATTGCCGATGGCACGTTCGGGGAGGCGTTGCAGGACGTCGGCGATCAGGTCGCCTTTGGGGTCGATGACCAGGGCTCCGCGTCCGGCGGCGGCGTCGGAGAGGATGAGATTGGCCAGGAAGGTCGACTTGCCGACGCCGGTCTGACCGAGGACATGCAGGTGTTGCCGGGCGCCGGCGACCATGAGTCCGACAGGGCGCGGAGCTCCCGCCTCCGAGTCGCCGAGGATCCGGATGCCTGGTCCGGACACGGGGATGGCGGGCGAGGGCGCGATGGGGCGGGCGCCGGCGCGGGTGACGCCGGGCGCGGCCAGGTCGTAGGGCAGGTGCGCGATCGCCGCGAGTTCGGCCACCGAGAGCAGGTAGCCGCGGTGCAGTTGCCGTTCGGCGAGCCGTTGGGCTGGGCGGCGGAGTCGGCGGCGGCGCAGGTGCTGGTGGCCGGAGGTGAACAGCGCGAACGTCGAGGCGGTCTCATGCGCATGCGCGCGCAGCCACCCGTTCTCGATCTGGTCCGGGTGGCGGCTGGCGACCCCGTAGCGGATCTGGACCTCGAAGCGCGGCTGGGCGGCTTTGCCTAGGATCGCGCGGACCTGTTCGGCGCGTTCTGGGTGCTGCCGGGTGAGCTCGCTCGGATTGTGGTGTCCGGACATGCCTGGGGTGGCCAGGTCGAACAGGTGGTGTTGGGGTGCGGTGGAGCGGGCGCCACGGAGCGCGGACGCGGCGCGGTGTGCGTTACCGAGGCGGCGGCCGGTGGCGGGGCGGGCAAGGATCTGCACGGCGAGGTGCTCGCCTTCGGCCAGTCCAGAGGCCGTGCCGAGCAGGCCGCGTAGCGGGTCGGCGTCGTGATCGGTGGCGAGCGGGAAATGCTCGGGCCGAGCCGGCACCAGCCGTCCACCCGCAGCTCGGTGCTCCTGGTCGAGTGGCAGTGGTGGTGTGGCGGGCTGGGTGGTGAGGGTTGCACCTGGCCAGGACGCTCGCACGGCCTTCTCGACTATCCCGGGCGGGACAGTTGCAGGAACCCAGATGTGGAAGCGGACGCCATTGTGGTCGGCGCGGTATTCGAAGGCCAGGTGGGGTTGGCCGAAGACCAGACGCTTCCAGCGGGGGTGGGTGAGGCCGATGAGGCGGGACCACCAGGCGGCAGCGCTGGCCGGCTCGACCTTCGGAGGTATCGCGACCTCGATCAGCCGGTCTCCGGGCTTGAGTCTGCCGTTGCGCCAGTCCCACAGCACCCAGCGGAAGGTCGCCCAGGCGGTGGCGGCGCCGACGGCGCCCAGCGCGATGACCGGCCCGTATCCGCCGGCCAGGTCGCTGAATCGGTGCGGTACATGCGCAAGCTCGAAGATGAGTCCGGGCAGGCCGTCCAGCTCGGTGGTGGCACCGCTGTAGATCATCTGGTTCATCGCGGATCGTGCTCCTTGTCGACGTCGTGGCCTTCGGTGCCTGCGCGGGTGGCGAGTTCGGCGGGGTCGGTGGTGACGAGTTCGTGCTCGTGCGGGCTGGCAATGGCGCTGAAGGCCGCCCTGTCCGACCCGGTGCCGGTCCCGCACAGGAGTCCTTGACCGCGGTCGGCCGCGAGCAGGAAGGTCTTCTCCCCGTCGGTGAGGTCGAAGGCATCGACGATGTGGTCGATGGCCTGGGGTGCTTGGCGGAGCAGTATCTGGGTTGCTGAGTTGGCGATCACCGAGCGCCCCAGGTCGGTGGACAGCAGGTCGCCGGCGTCCTGGGTGACCACGGCGAGCCCGGCCCAGTGCTTGCGGGCGGACTTGGCGAGCCGGTACAGGAACCGGGCGCCCTCGTCCTCGCGCATGAGCGTCCAGGCTTCGTCGACCACCACCAGACGGCGGCGCCGGTCGTCGGGGTTGGCGACGGTCCGCCAGATCGCGTCCAGGGCCAGGAGCATCCCGACGGTGCGGACCTCGTCGGGCAGGTCCCGCAGCGAGAACACCACCAGGTGTCCGGTGGGGCGAGTGGTGGTCGGCCCGGCGAACAGGCTCCGATAGGAGCCGGAGGTGAACGGCGCAAGCCGTGCCGACAGATCAGCCGCTGTGCTCGCCTCCGGAGCGTCTGTCTCCGCGACCGCGTCGAGTTGCTTCGTGAGGTCGGCCAGGACGGGTGCGGGACGCGCCCAGGTGCGTGGGTCGGACCCGATTCCGCGCGCCCGGTAGGTAGCCAGGACGGCGCGGTCCAGCACCGCTCGCGCCGCCGGCGTCAGCGGTTCGCCGAGCATCGTCCCGATCAGGGTCTGCAGGAACAAGGCCCGCCGGATGAGGGTGTCCTCGCCTTGGCTCTCGGGAAGGTCGAAGGGGTTGAAGCAGACACCGGGCGCGCCGAGGGCGATGTGGGTGCCGGC
The DNA here is from genome assembly GCF_017573465.1 of Actinomadura violacea. GTDB lineage: Bacteria > Actinomycetota > Actinomycetes > Streptosporangiales > Streptosporangiaceae > Spirillospora > Spirillospora violacea. The sequence continues at coordinate 267,978 of NZ_JAGEPF010000013.1, read as the reverse complement.
GACGTGGTCGCACAGCCGCTGGTATTCGTCTTCGGGGTCGATGACGGCGACGTGGACGTCTTGGTAGAGCAGCCGGAGGGTCTCGAGCTTGGTGAAGTAGGACTTGCCGGCACCGGAGCGGGCGAGGGTGACGGAGTTGTAGTTGTCCTGGGCGAACCGGTCCCACACCACCACTCCGGAGGAGTAGGCGTTCAGCCCGTACAGCACCGGCGTGTCACCCAGCACCGGCTGCAGGTCCGGCGAGGTGAAGGGGAACGAGGCGGCGAGGGCTGCGGTGTCGAACACCCGCCGTGTCCCGATGCTGTCGCAGGCCAGCGGCAAAGTCGTGGTCCAGCCTTGCAGCGCGCGGAAGGTGGTGGGCTGGGCGTCCAGCAGCAGCGACGCGGCCAGCGCCCGCACCCGCTGTACGTCTCCTTCCAGCGTGCTCGCGTCGGGGGCGTGGACGGTGAGGTAAAGCCCGACGCGGAAGAGGCGGCCGTGGCCGCGGGCCAGGGATGCGGCGAGTTCGGCGGCATCGTCGGCTGCGGCTTCGGCGGCGAAGTCGGCCAGCCGCCCCCTCTGCGCATCGGAGCGTGACGCCGACTCCAGGCGGGCGAGTTGGCGGCGTAGCCGCTGCGCTGCGATCAGTGGCGGGATCGGGGCGATGTGCAGAGACACGTCGAGGCGACCGGGGAAGGTAAGCAGCGGTTCGAGCCACCCCGCCCCGACCACCCGGGGATATCCGGTCACGGCGAACGAGGAGCACATCCCGCCGGGCAGTTCCAGCGTCCGGGCGCTGACGCGCAGCGCCGACGGACCTAGCCCCAGCTCGTCTTCATGACCATCCGCCGCGAAGTCATAGCCTGGTGGTTCGGGTCGGGTGGTGAGACCGAACATGCGCGTGACCGCACCGATTGAAGAGCGCATCAGAAGGCCTCCTGCTGGTGAATGATCACGTCGTTTAGAAGCGAGTTGTCCACAAGATGGGGCTCACTTGGGGACAGGGCTTCGCCCAGAGCGGCGGTGGCGCTTTTGGCGTCCAGGGCCTCGGCCGGGACGCCGAGAGCGGTCAGCGACTGCACGGCTTCTTCCGCGCGGCGCATCGCGACTGCCGCGGCCGCGTCACGCCCCACCCGGTGGCGCCCGGTGTGCCGCCAGGGGAGAGCCGGTGTGGCGGCGCGGGAGGCGCCGGAGGTGTGGCCAGTGATGACGATGAGGACTTGCCGGATGAGCAGTTCATGTTCGGCGCCGAGGTCGGTGAGGAACGCGGCGTGCTCGCCGGCGGCGCGTTCCAGTTCCGGGTCCGGTAGTGCGGGGGCGTGCCGGCTGATGTGCTCGGCGAGTCCGGTCAAGTCGACTGGGCGCGCCTGGACCAAGATCTGAGCGGGTGCGTCGAGGGAGTTGAGCCAGCGGCCGAACACCGCCACCAGCCCGGCCTGCTCGCCTGAAGTGCGCAAGCCGAAGGCGAGGGTGCCGGTACGGATGATGACGGCGACTCCGCCCTCGGCCACCTCCAGCGCCCCGTCTTGCCGGATGGCACGGACGGGCAGCCGCAACGGCGCGGGCAGCTCCCCGCGCATCCGGCACCAGGCGGGCGGCGGCTGCACCGGCGTACCGGCAGTGGTGACGCGCTCCTTAGTGGTGCGCCAGTGGCGGAGGGCGGCCAGGACGTAGCGGTCGAGGTTCATGCCGTTATGGCGGGCGACCGCCAGCACGATCCCGATTGCCGTGACCGGCACCAGCACCGCGACCAGCGCCGGAAACGGCACCAGCGGGCTGAAGGTGAGGAAGACCCACATGCCGGTCGCGGCGGTGCCGGCCAGGATGCCCAACTGCCGTGTGGTGAGGCCGTAGAGGATCTTGTCGGGCTGGTCGACGTCGGCGGGGATCTTCACGCTCATCGGTGCCTCGATGTGCTGCTGATGGCGGGTGCTCATCGGCGCCTCCTGGCCTTGGGAGGGTCGGTCCACAGGGGCAGTTGGCGGCGTGGGGTAGGCCGTTTGGGCATGCCGGGCAGCATCAGCTGCCGTGACCGCACCCGCGCCCGTTCGCCCCCTGCCGCCGCACCGCCGGAGGACGGCGACCGGGGCACGCGCGTGACAGGGATCGGCAACGCCAGTTGCGTCGGCCGACGCGTGCCGGGCCTGCTGGTGGCGGGGATCGGCAACGTCATCTGCATCGGGTGGCGGCGGCCGGGCCCATCGCTGTCGGGCTCGGGGCCGAACGGTTGGCCTGGCGGCATCGGGATCGCTCCAGGTGGCATTGGGATCACTCCAGTAGGGAGTGCAGGCGGCGAATCGGGCGGACCTGGCAGTTCCAGAGATGGACGCGAGGCGCCAGTCGTCAGAGCCAGGCGGGACCGGGCAGGCAATGCCAACTGCGGGCGGAAAAGCCGCGGAGGCGGCGGAGGCGGAGGTGGTGGCGGCGGTGGAGGCGGCGGAGACGGGTGCCAGAACTTGGCAGTGGGGACGCGGCGTCGTGTCAGCGCCCCCAGACTGCGGTAGAGGATGAGGCTCTTGACCAGCCCCGTCAGGGCACTGGGTTGGGCGGCGCGCCAGATGGTGCGGGCGACCCAGGACGGGACGCGGACCATGAGCCACAGCAGACACAGCGCCAGCAGCAGATCGATCCCGGTGCCCGAGGCGATCCCAGGAAAGTGGCCACCGGAATCGCCGCCGGAGTGCTTGGCGCCGGCGAACAGCAGCCGGAACGCTGTCGCCAGGATCAGGGCCTGGCACACCCCGATCGCCAGCACGCCGGTGATGCTGCGCCACCACAGCCTGGCCAGTCCATCGGTGATCGGCAGGGCATGGAACATCAACGCCACCGGCGCTGCGGCGATCAGCACCATGGTCAACGCGACCCGGATGATGTAGATGAACGCCACGCACAGCGCGAGGACCACCACGCCCAGCCCGATGAAGATCGTGAACGGCTGATTGGGGACCAGACTCGCCAGGAGGTAGGCGTCGATCGCCTTGGCGACCCGGCTGGGGTCCATCGCTTCGGCGCCGGCATTGAGGAACGCGCCGGACAGGCCGTTGGCGAAGGTGATGCCGTAGCCGATGAGCAGGAGGCTGAGGTTGGAGGCTGCGAACGCCGCCACCAGCCGCGCTGCCAACTGCCCGGGCGTCAACTCGCTACCGGGTAGCGAGTGCCCGGCCATCAGCAGCACCCCACCGGCGGTGATGATCAGCACGTAGCAGGTGTTGGCGATGGTCTGCGACACGCTCCACAGGTCCCTGGCACGGGCCATGTCCGCCGAGTCGGTGGGCGGGGTGCCCAGCACGGTCTGCGACAGCAGATGAAAGATCGGCTTGGCCGCGTTGGTGACGAGGTCGGCGAACCAGCCGTTCACCGCCTGCTCGGCCATGCACGCCATGTCCATGAACCCGCATCCCGACCCGCCCCCGCCACCGGTTCCGCCGCCGTCCCCGCTGCCATTGGCCGGGCTCTGTCCGCCCGGAGTCGCCGGTGCCGGTGAAGGCCCCGGTTTCGGCGAAGGCGTCGGACCCGCAGGATGAGCCCCGCCAGAAGGCGAGGACGGCGTCGCCGACCGAGGCGACGGCGTAGCGGCGGGCGGGGGTGCCGGCGGCTGGGTAGGCAGTTCGACGGGTGCCTCGGGTGACGGGTTCGTCGTCGGCCGTGGAGCCGGATCGGCGGCGCCCAGGACCGGCTCGGCCCCCGCGCACAGGACTCCACCCGCTATCAGCACTACCAGCAGCGCTGCCACCATGGTCGACATGAGTCTGCGCGGGCGGATGGGCGAGTTCGCGATGGGAATCACGAGGGCGCGCCGACAATGCCCTGCAGCATCTTGACCAGCAACGGCGCCAGCACCGCGACCGAATACCCGATCGCGGCGTACCGCAGCGTCTTCTTGGCCGCCTCGACCTCGCCGGGGTCGCCGCCGGCCAGCATGTAGCGGACCCCGCCGATGGTCGCGAACAGCGTTGCCAGCCCGACCAGCAAGCCCACGATCACGTTGCGCAGGTTGTTGATCACTTCGTCCAGCGAGGTGGCCGCGACGACATGGGTGCTGGCGGCTGCGACGCCAGGCACCAGGACGGCGGTCACCGCGCACCCGGCCGTCCACGCCAGCGACGCGGCCACGAGCTGTCGTCGAGAGGGCTGAGGACGAGAGGGTCGAGAGTGCGACGGGCCAGAGCAGGAAGAACTGCAGTTGGTCGCGGACGAGTTGGCGCCGGCCAGCCCGGCGTCGGTTTGGCTATCACCGAGGTTCCCGCCGGCCCGGCTGGAGCCGAGTCGGTGGATGGCCCGATGGAAGGAGTTGCAGGTGCGCATGGCAGCGCCTCCGGAACGTCGATGGACGGAGTTGGCTGCCAGCCGTGTGATCAGCGGGGAACGGTGCGGCCCTCGGGCTGCGGGTGTCCTCCTTGAGGAGACATTCGAGACGGATGATTGCGGCGGGGACCGGGCTTCTGACCGTCCGCCCGAGGCCCGCACCGTTTACCGGTGATCTCGACTGGCACCGATGAAGCACCGTCGAGCAGGCCCGAATTCACAGTTCAGCCGCCATCCTTGATCAAGGCTTGGCTCGCCTGAAGGGCGTTTTCCCGCATGAGGGGACCTGCCGAGCCCCGAGCCGGCAGGGGTTTCCGACTCCTTCAATGCCTGGTTGGACGACAACGCCGGGTCATGGGCTGGTCGCCCGTCCTTGACGGGATCATGACCCGGTTGATCGTGAAAACGAGGCCGCTCGACGGTGCTTTATCGGTGCACGGGGATCGGGTGCCCGTCTCGGGTCACCCAGCACATGAACCACATACCGTCCAACCCGAACCACTCATCCACCAGCGCCAACAACTCAGCCGACCGCCGTCGGATGGTCCCGCTGACCGTCTGGCTGTGCTCGGACCCTCACAGTGAGGAACCGCTCCCTGGACCGAGCGCCCGCCCGACCGGAGCGAAGCCCGGCGCCGCGATCTGCGTCCGGCACCGCCAGCGCATCGGCCGCGAGTTGGCTCGGCACCTGATCAGCACCTGCACCCGCGAAGGCGACCTGGTCGCCGAGGGCTTCACCACCAGCGAGGCCACGCTGGTGGCGGCAGCCGAACTCGACCGGCGTGGCATCGCGCTGGTCCCGCACTTCCCGCTCGCCCAGCACATCGGCACCCGACTCCGCGCCAACCTGGACCAGCAGCAGCTGACGCGGGTGCAGATGCGTCCGGTCCGCCCCGATCAGATGGCCAAAGGCCTGGCGGATCACCTCGGCCAGATTTCGCTGGTCATCGGTGCCCCGCCGCCGTACGAGACGGGCGGCCGCAGTCCGAGGCGGATTCCGGCAACGGGCTGTCCGGCGTGTCGAGCGGACCTGTGGATGCTCTCCAGCGAACAACTCGGCCTGTTCTTGGCCGCGGCGTGGCGGGTGCTGGCTCCCGGCGGCGTCCTGGCGGTCACCACGACCGCCCGCCAGCAGGCCGGGCGGCTGATCGATCCGGCACCGCGCATCATCCGGCACGCCCAAGGCCTGGGATTCCGGTACGCCCAGCACGTCATCGCGCTGCGCGTCCCGATCGAAGGCGACGAGCTGGTCGTGCAGGCCAGTCCCACCGACCTCGCCCAACTCCGCGACTACCGCTCCAGCGCCCTGCCGCCGACCGTCGGAGTCCACGCCACCGTGTCGCTGTTCACCAAACCCCAAGAATCCGCGAGTCCGCCTGGCCCCGGCAGTCCGTCCGGCGGGAGGGCTCGATGAACCACGAAGCCCTCTCCCGCCGTGAGTTTCTGACCTCGGTGCTGGTGACCGGGCAGCGCCCGTCCCGGCTGCAGCGCCGCGGCCGCTACACGCCCGAGTCGATGCGGCATCCGGGCAAGATGCTGCCCGCCATCGCCTCCACCGTCATCGACGCCTTCACCCGGCCTGGCGACCTGGTCATCGACCCGATGTGCGGGATCGGCACCACTCTGGTCGAAGCGATCCACCTCGGTCGCGACGCCGCCGGCATGGAGTACGAACCCGACTTCGTCCACCTCACCGTGAACAACCTGCGCCATGCCCATGCCCGCGGCGCCATCGGCACACCCCAGGTGGCCTGCGGTGACGCTCGCAACATCGCCACCATCTACCGGAACCTCCGCGGCAAGGCGGCGCTCGTACTCACCTCACCGCCGTACGGGTCCCACACCCACGGGCATATCCGTTCGAGCCGCGACAACGGCGGCGGCAAAGTCCTCAAACGCCACCATCGCTACTCCACCGACCGCGGCAACCTCGCCCACCAACCCCTGCATGGCCTGTTGGACGGGTTCGGGCACATCCTAGCCGGCAGTGCTGCGCTGCTGCGGCCGGGAGGAGTCATCGCCGTCACCGTCCGCCCGATTCGTGTCAAGGGTGAACTGCTCGATCTGCCGGGTCTGGTCATCGACACCGCCCAGCGGCACGGCCTGGCACTGGCCGGCCGGTATGCCGCGCTGCTGGCCGGTCTCCGTGACGGTGCCTTGGTCAATCGCGGCTCGTTCTTCCAGATGCTGGAAACCCGCCGGGCCCGCGAACGCGGCATCCCCGCCTGCGCCTCAGCACACGAAGACCTCCTGGTCTTCCAGAACCCCAGAACGGAGACCAGCCGATGACCGGGCGCGGGCCAAAGCAGAGCACCGGACGCAGCCGGGTTCGGGAGATGCTGCTCATCCTGCAGTGCGGCTTGTGCGGTCGTTGCGGCCGGGCGCGCTACGCCACCCGCCGCGACGCCCGGCGCGCCGCCCGGGTTGCCGCACCCGGTGCCCGGCTGCACGCCTACCGGTGCGGCGACGTCTGGCATCTGACCTCACCCGCGGGCGCACCACAGGTCATCACGCCGCCGGTCACGAGCGTGCAGGCCCTCAACCGGCCCTGGCCACCGGAGCCCGGGCGGCGGGGGCTTGACCGGCGACGCGGAGACGAGCGTGCATACCGGCGCTCCGGATTCCACCGGCGCGGCGGTCCGCAGGATGCGCCGCGCCGATCCCGCCGGGGCGCCACCGATCCGCTGGAGGACACCCGTGACCGCATCACCCCTGGCCCCGTGGGGCGGCAGGCACGCCGCGCCGCGGCATGGGCCGCTGGGGGCGGGCGGTGAAAGGGCTGACCGAAGCGGAGATCCGTTCGCTGCCCGCCACGATCGATCTGGTCACCGCGGGGCGCGTGTTCGGGGTCGGACGCACCAAGGCCTACCAACTCGCCCGCACCGGCGACTTCCCCTGCCGGGTCCTGCGGGTCGGCCGCAACTACCGGGTGGCCACCGCCGACCTGATCACCGCCCTCGGCCTCAACCAGGGCCTCAACTCCGGCCTCAAACCGGGCTCTGTTCGCGGCCGCGAATGCGCGTGCGTGGACCGGCCGGGGCCGGGCGGGCAGCCCGCACCACAGGAGAACGTCTGAATGGTCGCTCAAGGAAGCACCCTCAAGAGCTGCGGATGCCGCGGGCAAGACGGCAAGCTGCTCGGCAAGAACTGCCCGAAGCTGCGGCGCGGCGACGGCCGCTGGAGCAGCACCCACGGCACCTGGCGCTACCAGCTGGAACTCCCGCCCACCGCCGCCGGGACGCGGCGGGCGCCGCTGCGGCGCGGCGGGTTCTCCTCCCAGGACCAGGCCGCCGACGAACTACGGCAAGCACGAGAACTGCTGGCCATCGCCGGGGACGACAAGACCGCCCGCGTCCAGATCGCCGACCTGATCGTCGCCACGGTCCGAACAGTCAAGGAACTGCCCGATCCCGAGCAGGTGCGCCGCAAGATCCGCACCGGCCAGGAGCTGAACCGGTCGGTGACCGTCGGCGAGTACCTCGACGCATGGCTGGCCGGACGCAAAGCGCTCCGCGACGGCACCCGCCGCTCCTACGCCGACCACATCCGCCTCTACCTCAAACCCCACCTGGGCCACATCCCACTGGAACGGCTCCGGGTCCGCGACATCGACCGGCTCTTCGACGCCATCGACGAACGCAACCAGCTGATCGCCCGCGCCCGCGAAACCGTCGACCTCCACCTGCGCGCCAAGGTCAAAGGCCAGCGCATGGTCAGCGCGGCCACCAAACAACGCATCCGCGCGACCCTGCGATCGGCCCTCAGCAAAGCGGTCCGCGAACGCCTCATCGACATCAACATCGCCGCCCTGGTCGAACTCCCGTCCGGGAAAGCACCCAAAGCCCTGGTGTGGACCGATGAACGCATCACCCAATGGCGCGCCGACTTCGCAACCCACACCGCCACCACCAACGCCCGCCGCCGACGCCAAGCCCGGCTCGAACCACACAAGCGGATCGGGACCAACGTCAGCCGCCTCACCGCCTACATCAGCACCCCACGCCCTTCACCGGTCATGGTGTGGACACCCGCCCTCACCCGCCGGTTCCTCGAACGCGCCCGCGGACACCGGCTCTACGCCCAGTTCCACCTCATCGCGTTCCGCGGGCTGCGGCGCGGCGAATCCTGCGGGCTGCGCTGGGCCGACCTCGACCTGGACAACGGCACCATGACCATCCGGTGGCAGATCACCCAGAACGGCACCCAGACCTTCGAAGGCAAACCCAAAACCGACGCCGGAGAGGCCACCATCAACCTCGACACCACCACCGTCCAAGAACTCCGCGCCCACAAGGCACGCCAGAACACCGAACGCCTCACCGCCGGCGACACCTGGACACAGACCGGGTACGTCTTCGCCACCCCCACCGGCACCCCTGTCGAGCCCAACGACGTCTCCGACCAGTTCGAACAACTCTCCATGGAAGCCGGGCTGCCGCCGATACGCCTGCACGATCTACGGCACGGCGCCGCAACGTTCCTCCTCGCCGCCGGATACGACATGAAAGTCGTCCAACAGACCCTGCGACTGTCGTCCCTGACGATCGCCGCCGACATCTACACCAGCGTCCTACCGCAACTCGCCCGCCAATCAGCCGAAGACGCCGCTGCCATCGTCCTCGGTAGCCACCGCCCGCGCCGCACCCGACGCCACCCCCAACCCACTCGGCCATCACAGGTCCAGGAGGCGGTCCGCTAGACGGCCGGGCACGGTGACCGCGGTGGTCCGGCTGCGGGTGGCGGCACCGCCGGATAACAGGGCCCGGGCCCCGCACCCATGCCGTAAAGGCCCCTCGCACGGGTATTTCGGCCGAACACGCTTAGTCGAAATACCCGTGCAGGGCGGAGGTGCGAGATGTCTGACGGGTGCGGCCGCCCAGACTGCCGACGGCACTCGCGCTCACTCACTACGACCACCTCGCTGCGCCTTCCGGACGCGCCGCAGGTCGCTCTGCCAGGTGCCCGTCCGGGGCCCGGCCAGCTCAGCCGGTGTGGCGATGGAGACCAGTCGGCGCAGTCGCCGGTTGTCGTGTGAGAGATGTTCGTAGCCCCGCCCGCTCGAGCAGGGCGCCTGGTTGACCGGCGAGTCTTGCGAGTGCGGTTAGGGCGCACGTGGGGGCTTGCCAGGCGATGAGCGGGGTCGGCGAGTGCGGGGTGGGAAGAGCCTGCGGGGGCGGTGGCGTGGAATGGTCAGGGCTTGCTGGACTTGCCCACGGCGGTGGAACCGTTGAGGCCTGTGGGTGGTCGCTGCCGGGGCGGTGGTCGAGGCCGTGCCGGTAGTGGCCGTGGCGGACAAGCCGGCTGTTTTGGAGCGACGTTTGGGGAGGGCGGCGGCTGCCACCAGGATGACCAGCAAGAGAATCAGCCAGGTGCTGCGTCCCAGGGGGATCGTTGATGAGTGTGAGTGGGGTGCGGCGATCAGGGCGGTGCGGGAGAACGGAGACAAGGTCGGTTCCGCTGACGGCGGGGTTGGCTCGGGCGTGCTGGGGGCGATCTCTGGCAGCGCGATGCTTGGGCTCGGTGTAGCTGATGGACTTGACGGCCGGCTAGGAACGTCTGGTGTGGGCGGCTTGGCGGTGATTGCCGAGGGGCGCGCCGGTGTCGCTGTCGGGGTTGGGTGAGTTGGAGCCGGGCGTGGGCTGGTGGATGTCTTGGGGTGGGGTGCTGCTTTAGCTGGCGGAGCTAGGCTGAGTTTTTCGACCTGTTGCCTTTGGGGGACGTCGTCAGCTGTGAGCGTGACGGTGAGCGTAATGCTCAGCTTCTTGTTTGCTACCGGGGTGGTGAGGGCGAAGGGGATGGTGATGCCGGCCGTTCCGAGGTCACCGAGGGAACAGTGATTTGTTTTGATCAGTGTGCAGGTTGGGTGGACTGCGGTGCCATGGAGGCTGGTAGCGATGGTGAGTTTGGCGTTGTGTGCGGTGGGGCCAGTGGCTGCCGCCCAGATGGTTCCCCGCAGGGTGTCGCCGCTGTGAGCTTTTGCTGTGGTGATCTCAGGATGGACGACTAGGGCAGTGGTGGGGTTACTCGGCGTTTGGGCGTGGGCGGCGGGTGTGCCGGAGTCGCCGAGTGCGGCGATCGTGATGGCCAGCAGTGCCAGTCCGCCAACGAACGGATGTGACTTGTAGGGCATGCGAAGTGCTTTCCGTTTCCCGGTTGTAAGCGGAATGGCGCCTGCGGACGTGGTGCGGGCCGGCGCCGTCTTGTGGCGCCGGCCCGCTCTTGCTCTTAGATCATCGACGACCCGAGTAGGTCAGGGGGCCATCCAGTTCTGGGTGTCTCTGTAGTTGCAGTCATAAATCTGAAGTTGGGTTTTGAGGGTTGTGCTGCCGCCGGGGTCGTCGAGGCAGCGTTTGGCGTTGGGGTTCCAGATCTCCCCGACGGAGTCGAGATGCCACTGCTGTTCCGGGCCGTTATTGCAGGTCCACAAGATGACGGGGGTGTCGTTGTCGGTGTGGGCGCCACTGACAGCGAGACACAGGCCCCCTGCGGAGGTGATGGTGCCGTCGGTGTTAATCGACCACTGTTGTGCCTTGGTGTTGTTGCAGGTGTAGATCTGCACGTGGTCGCCTGCGGTCTGCTGGTTGTTGGGGTCGTCCACGCAGAGGTTGCCGTTGGCGCCCTTGATGGTGGAGGTGATCGATCCCGTCATCTTGCTAGGGATATTGAGTGTTCCGAGGTGGTTGGTGGCGAGGTTCTGGGAGTAGAAGGCGACGTCGGCGATGCGCCCGGAGAAGTAGCTCGGCCGGGTCTTGGTGGCGTCTCCGGGGGTGTTCATGAAGGCTTTGGTGGTGGTGTTGATGGGGAACACGCCGGCGCCGACGTAAACCTGGGGGTCGAGGTTGTTGATCTGGGGGGAGCCAGCCATGCCGACGCGGATGTTGTTGTCGATGTAGACGCTCTGGGTGGTGGTGTTGCCTTCGAGGGTGACGGTGTGCCATTGGCCGTCGTTGACCGGTTGCGGCGAGATGATCGGCCGGACGACGCCGTTCCAGAATTGGACGTACAGATGCCCGTCGGTGCCGATATACATGATCGGCATTGCCGCGTTGTTGGCCTTGTCCGGGGTGTCGTTACCGCTGCTGAGGATGATTCCGCTGGTGCCGGGCGTGGCTTGGAACCTCAGGCTCATGGTGAGGATCCCGACGCCCTTGATGAGGTTGTCGGGCAGCCGGAGGTAGCCCGACTTGCCGTCAAAGGTCGGTGCCACCGGGTGCACGGTGTCATTGCCGTCGGTGGTCCAGTTTATGCCCGTTGGACTGAAGGTGGCGGGGGAGTCGGCTGAAGCATCGACCGCGGTGGTGGCTGCGGTGCCATCGGTCAGCGGCCAGGAGTGTGCCGGAGCGATCAGGGTGGTGGGCGTACCAGCGGTGAGGGTTGTCCCAGTGAGTGTGTAGGGAGTGAGCGTCAGGCCATTGCGCATCCATAGCTCTACCGTCGGTGATGCTCCTGGACGGACATCGGCGGATACCAGTGAACTGCCTGTGGCCCACGTCGTCGATGGGCCCGTGATGGTGGTCCATGTGCTTGTGGAGCTGCCGACTATTTTCTGGGGATCCTTATCGGGGTTGGTGGACTCGAGAAGTTTCCCGTTGCTGGTGTCCAGGGCAAACAGGACGGTTTGACCGTTGACTTGGGCAGTGGTGAGAGCGTATTTGTCCCATGTGACGCCTGGCTCTGGCGTCTGTTGACTGGTTGCCAGGTGAGTGGGGCTGTAACCGTCGATGACGGACCCGGTGTAGAGGTTGAGTTCGTAGCCGTGGTCAGGGTCTCCGGCGACGCCGATCAGTTCATCGACGGGACTGCCTGACAGGTCAGCGTCCCCGGCCGCGGTGAGTTGTGTGGGGTAGTCACCGTTGTAGTTGTTGGCGGCGTCGTTGATGTCGAGGTCACCCATCAGTTCGACCACAAGACTTTCGTGGCCTGCGCCGGAGGTGGTGGGGTTGAGAGGCAACGCGTTCCCATTGCCGTAGAGCAGTTGACCTGTTGCTGGATACGGTGCGCCGATCGGATGGTAGGCGATGACGTCTTGCACGTTGTTGCCGGTGAAGTCGCCGTGCAGGACCTGAGTTCCGGTCCATTCGGCTGGGGATGGGCTGCTGTTGATGCCCAGGCCAAGGGCACCGATGTCGGTGGGCGGTCCGACCGCGCCGGCGCCGTCGCCCAGGGATAGCCATAGGCCCGGGTTCTTGCTGGCGGTGGTGCCGACGGTGAGGACGTCGGGGTTGCCGTCGCCGTCGAAGTCGGCGTCGAGGTAGGGGGCCGAGGGTGGGAAGACAGTGAAGGTCTCGGTATCGGCCTTACTCGGGTTTCCCGCGGCGGAGAAGGTGGTGAGAGTGAGGGTGTTGACTCCGACGTGCGAGGAGGTGATCTGGACGGTCTGGGAGGCGCCGGTCACCATGATGCGGGTGGAGGGGCCTCCGTTGAGCTGGTAGCTGTAGCGCACCGGGTTGGTGGTGTTGTCGCATGGCTGCGACGGTGTGTCCAGGACGGTGGTGCAGGCGGCGAAGGTGAAGGTGGCCGGTTGCCCGAAGGTCACGTCGTCGTCGGGGACCTGGACGTCGGGCTGCTGGGGCGCGGTGGGGTCGAAGGTGAACGCGCACGGGCTTCCGCTGGAGCCCAGACCGGTGGTCGGGGAGTACTCGGCGGGGGAGAAGGTGTCGTGGGTGCGGGTGTACCAGGTGAAGGTCTTGCCGCCCGCGGCGTTCTCCCAGGCGGTGAGCTGGGCTCGGGTGACCTTGATCCGGGCGACGTCTCCGGATGCGGTGTAGGGGGAGTGCAGAGTGCCGGTGTTGGTGTCCAGCACGGTGGTGCCGGCCGAGTCCTTGAGGACGAACTGAGTGGTCAGGTGGTCGTTGTCGGGGTCGGTCGGGGTGACCTGGAAGGTGACGTCGTCGTTGCCGATGACCGAGGCGGCCGCGTTGGTCGTGCACGCTCCGCCTGGCGAGGTGTTGGCGTGGCCGGGCAGTGCGGGCGCGTGGTCATAGGTGGTGCTCATGGTGTAGTCGGAGTCGTACTGCCGCCAGCCCTCGGTGTCGCTCTCGCTGGAGGCGCGCAGCGCGAAGCTGAGTGTGGCGTGCTTTCCGCCGGTGGCCTCGGATTTCATGAACGAGGTCAGGTCGAACTCGGCGCCGGCCGCTTTCTGGCTGGCGGTGCAGTCGGCGCCCCAGTGGCTGCTGGCGGCGTCGATGTAGCCGTTGGAGCCCCAGCTGTTGAGTCCCGGGCCTGGCCAGCGGGTGGAGCCGGAGATGTAGTCCGACCACCACAGCCGGGTGACCTGCGCGCTGGTGCAGCCGGATGCGGTGTTGGCTGCGAAGGGGAACTGCATCGTTGATGAGGTGATCGTCGCGCCCTTGAGTTGCGGGCTGATGGTGGCGCGGACAAAGGAGCGGCCGACGAACGGCGATCCGCAGCTCGCCCAGCCGCAGTAGCCGACCTGCAGGCGGTCGGTGCGCGGATCCCATCCGTTGTTGGTGACCGAGATGAAGTACCGGGGCTTGGGGCCCACGCTCGGATCGATGTACACCGGGAACACCGTCGAGTCCGAGGTCAGCAGGTCGTGGTCTGGGGTGATGGTCAGTGCGTTGTGGCGGGTGCCGGTCTTGGGGGCGGCGGTGGCGGGGCTGACCGCGGTGCGCATTCGTGCGAAGTGAGCCCGGGTTCCGGGGTCGAAGGGGGTTGACCGCGTCGCGGGCGGCGGCGTGCCGTGCCCGGCCGATGTGGTGGGCGGCGGTGCCGAGGTGGCCGAGTCCCACATGGTCGGCGGCGGTGCGGTGAAGGACGGGTCCTCGTGGCCGGCTCGGGCGACCAGCCCGCCTGATGAGGTGGTGGTCAGGGTGAGTCCACTTGTGGTCACCGTGCTCAACTGCAGGGATGACAGCCGGGGGTCTTGGGCGGCTTTGCGGGACTTGACCACCAGCACATCGCTGAATCCGCCCTGTTTGGTCGCCGTCACCAGCAGGTCGACATCGGGTAGCACGTCGGCGTACGTCGCTGTCGCTCCCGACACCGATGGGGCGGGCAAGGGTGTGGGCCAGCTGATCGAGAGGCTGCGGCCGAGATCGGTAAGGGTGGCCAGCGGTCCGCTCCCGCCGCCCGACAGCTTCAGCCCACCGGTGACCGTCGCAGGCGACAGGGACTTGTCCGGATTGGCTTTGAGGGTGGCGTCCAGCGGTACCCACGCGCCCGTGCGCCGCATCCGGACGGGCTCGGGGTTCTGCACCAGGGTGTAGCCGCCCTTGGGGTTGGCCATGGTGATCGAGGTCGCCGTGGTCAGTCCGTCCACCGTGACCGGCCGGCCGGTCTTCTTCGCCTGTGCGGACGCCCGGTCGCGCAGCTCGTCAAGCGTCGGCTCGGACCGCCTTTTACCTGCCGGTTTGACTCTTAAAGCGGCGGCGTGTGCCGGGGGTGGGGCCGAGAGCCAGGCTGCTGTGAGAGCGCCCGCGGTGAGGGCCGCAACAGTGGTCCGCAAAGGGCCGGTGGGCAGGAGGCCGGCACGACGCAGGGGGCGTCTTCGCGCGAGCATGCAGTGATCCTTCCGGGAAGCGAACAGCCATACCAGGTCGGGGATCCGGCCGTGACCAGTGCCAACGGAGATCACCTGGCATGTCGCACGCGCCAGATAAACCCCCTGTCCGACGATCAGTCAACAGTGATCCATGTCACAACAAGTCGGTATTGTCAGGGATCTTTTCAAATCTGGCTCTTCGGTGGCATGCTTACGCCGCTCAACTCAACGATCTTGGCCCGGCGTCCTCGATGTCGGGCTCTGACTACCGCTGTTTGCTCCCGGCGTGCCTGACGTCGGTGCGGGCCGCTCGCGCGTGATCCGCATCGTCCGGCTCGTGTGCCGGCCGTCGGAAGTAGGGACGCGGTGCGCGTTACGGGCTGGACAGGTTGGCTGAGACGAGGATGGGTCGCTTGGACGGCCCGGTCACGGCTGTTTCGCGCGTTGACTGCTCTTGCGCTGTTCGCCCCACTGCTTGCGGCGATCGAATTTCTCAGTGATGACCCGTGGTCGCCGCACGCCCTGAGCGCCCTGGCGGTCCGCGGCGTCCACAAGATCAAGCCTTCTCCTCAGCAGCGAACCCAAAAGGTCAAGACCTACGCCGCCGGGAAGATCAGCTGGCCCGATGCCCATCAGAGCATTGCCACCTTGGACAGTAGCCAGGCGCTCGGAACCGGGCGTGGGCATCCCCGACAGGTGAAAGCCAAGGGCACGCCGGTATGGGTTCAGCCGACTCTGGCCAAAGACGGCAGATACCACGGGCCTTCCCAGATCAAAGTGACCATGGCCTCCCACGCCACGGCCACCAAAGCCCACGTCAATGGCACGATGTTCGCCGTCGCCCCTACCGCACCGGTAGCCGCGACAGGCGCCGGTGGGCAGGGGAGTGTCCGCGTCGGTGTGGACTATCACGACTTCGCGCATGCCTACGGCGGTAACTTCGGCTCCCGGCTGCGGCTGACCCAGCTGCCCGCGTGCGCGCTCAGCACGCCCGAACGCCCGCAATGCCAGACACAGACGCCGGTCGCGGGAGTCGGCAACAACGTGACAGGCGAACAGGTGTACGCCCAGCCCACAGCGCTGTCCAGCGGCCCGATGGTACTGGCTGCCAGCAGTGTGGGAGGACCCGCCGACAGCGGCGACGGCGGCAGCCCGGCCGGCTCCTACCAGGCGACCACGCTGAAGCCCTCCGGTTCCTGGAGCGGTGGCGGCTCATCAGGGTCGTTTAACTACTCTTATCCGATCCAGGTGCCGCCCGCGGCCTCAGCGCTGGCGCCGACTGTCGCGCTGTCCTACGACTCGGCCAGTATCGACGGACAGACCGTCGCGACGCAGGCCCAGGCGAGCTGGGCCGGCGATGGATGGGGCACCCCGCAGTCGTTCATCGAGCAGTCCTTCAAGCCGTGCTCGGACTCGCCCGAGGGATCCAAAGCACCACAATCGACGGCAGATCAGTGCTACGACGGCCAGATCCTCACCCTGTCGCTCAACGGCTCGTCCACCGCTCTGGTTTGGGACGCTGGCAAGAAGACCTACACCCCGGCCGACGACAACGGCGAGGTCGTCAAACGCGTCACGAACTCGGGCAATGGCAGCGGTACCCACGACACCGACTACTGGACCGTCACCGATCGCGACGGCACCGTCTACCAGTTCGGCCGCAACCACCTGCCTGGCTGGGCTTCTGGTAAGCCCGCCACCAACTCGGTTGACACCGAACCGGTGTTCTCCGCGCACTCAGGCGACCCTTGCTACAACGCCACCTGGGCGTCCTCCTGGTGCACGATGGCCTACCGCTGGAATCTGGACTACGTCACCGATGTCCACAGCAACGCGATGGCCTACTACTACAAGCAGGACACCAACGCCTACGTCCGCAACATGGCCTCCGGGCTCACCGAAGCACCCAACGCCAACCAGACCTATGTGCGCGACTCGCACCTGGACCACATCGACTACGGGTTCACCGACGGCGCCGCGTACTCGGTGAACGGCGGCCACGCCCCCAACCAGGTCATCTTCCAGACCGACGGCCGCTGCAGCCAAGGCGGCACCTGCCCCGCCCTGACCAAGGACACCGCCAAGAATTGGCCGGACGTCCCCTACGACCTCAACTGCACCGTCGGCGTCAAATGCCTGGTCGCCAGCACCTCGTTCTGGTCCACGGTCCGCCTCACTGGCATCAAGACCCAGCAGTACAACGGCACCTCCTACGCCCCCGTCGACTCCTGGGCCATCAAGCAAACGATGCCCGCGACCGGTGACGGCACCGCCTCCACCCTGTGGCTGTCCTCGATCACCCACACCGGATCCGACACCACCGCCGGTGGCGACGCCGTCACTCTCCCACCTGTCACCTTCACACCCACGACGCAAACTCTGCCGAACCGGCTCGACACCTCCCACGACGGTCTCCCACCGCTGCTGCGCGAACGCATCGGCACGATCGTCACCGAGACCGGCTCCAAGATCGCCGTCAACTACACCCAGGCCAACCCCTGCCAAGCCGGCAACAAGCCCACACCAGCGTCCAACACCACCACCTGCTACCCCGTGTACTGGACCCCGGTTGGTGACACCAGCCAATACCTGGACTGGTTCAATAAATACCAGGTGAGCGCTGTCGCTCAATCCGACCCCACTGGGCATGCGCCTGAGCTTTACACCAGCTACAAGTACCTGGGCGGGGGCGCCTGGCACTACGACGACAACGAGTCCGTCAAAGCCAAGTACCGCACCTACGGGCAATGGCGCGGCTTCGGCGACGTGCAGACCTTCACCGGCACTGGCACCGACGCCCAGACCGAGGAGGAGGCAACCTACTACCGCGGCATGTCCGACAACGGACCTGGTCCGTTCACCTCCTCCGACCAGGTCAACTTGAAGGACTCGCAGGGCGGTGTCCACGAAGACCTCGACCAACTCGCCGGCGAGACACTCGAGAGTACCGGCTACAACTATGCCGGCGGAAAATCCACCGGCTCGACGATCAACTCCTACTGGGTGTCAGACCCGGTCGCGAGCCGCTCACGCACTGGGTTGCCCGCGCTAACCGCGAACGTGTCCGGCCAGGTTGAGGAATGGACCAGCCAGGCCCTCTCCACCCCCACTGGATCGACCACCTGGCGCAAGACCGAGACCGATACCACTTACGGCAGCGACCCCAGCAAGCCCGCCTTCGGCCTTCCCCTCGTTGCCTACGCCCACGGCGATCTGACTCGCAGCGACCAGCGGCAATGCAGCATCACCACCTACGCGCCCGCCAACACCGGCAACAATGTGTCCGCTCTCCCCGCCGAAGTCGAAGTCGACGGCGTCGCCTGCGAAGGTTCCAGCCCCGACGGCGCCAGCGCCCCGACCTCGGGCCAGACCAACGCCCTTACCGCGCCCACCGGCGTCACTACCGAGGATCTGGTTTCCGACCAGCGCACCTTCTATGACAATCCGGCCATGGCGGCCTCGCTCAGCCAACAAGCCAACCCCACCTGGCCGCAAGGCACCCCAACCAAGGGTGACATCTCCGTCGTGCAGGTCGCCGAAAGCGGCACCCGCGGCGCGTTCACCTATCGAACCAAGTCAGCCGCCACCTACGACAAGTACGGACGCCCCGACAACGCCTACGACGGGCTAGGGCGACACACGCAGACCACCTACACGGCCTCACCTGGCGGACTCCCGACCGGTGCCAGCGTCACCAACCCTCTTGGCCAGGTGAGCAGCGCGGCACTGGATCCGCTACGTGGCCTCACCATCTCCACCACCGACCCCAACACCAGCGCTGTCAACACCGCCAACAGCACTAACAACACCACCACGACCGTCCACTACGACGGCCTAGGGCGCATCATCGCCCAATGGGGCAATGAACGGCCCACTTCCGCCCCGGCTAACGCGACGTTCTCCTACCAGGTGTCCAACACCGACCCGACCGTGGTCACCACCCAGGTGATGAACGAGGCACAGGGTCACAACACCTCCACCCTGATCTACGACGCGCTGATGCGACCTCGGCAGAGCCAAGCGCCGACACCGGCTGGCGGACGCCTGGTCACCGACACCTTCTACGACAGCCGCGGGTGGACCACCAAGACCAACAATGGCTGGTGGGATGACGGCACTACCCCCGGCGCCACCCTGGTTGGAGTTGCGGATTCCGAGATCGCCAATCAGACCGTCAACGCCTTCGACGGGGCGGGTCGCAATGTACTGGCGATCTCCTACGACAACACCAACGGCAACGACAACCACGTCAAGTCGCAGACTGCCACCGTCTACGACCAGTCCACCGGCTCGTCCGGCGGTAACAAGACCATTACCGTCCCCTTGGACGGCAACGGGACGCCCTTCGCCGGTGGTGGTGCCAAGGCCACCGTTACCGACGCCCTGGGCCGCACTGTCGAGACCGACGACTACACCACCCTGCCGACCGTCAAAGTCGCCATCAGCGGCGGTGCCCCGATCACCACGGTCTCGGCCACAGGCGGCACCGTCCAGCCCACTACCTTCACCATCAGCAAGGCCGGCCGACAGACCGACGTCAAGGACTCCACAGGCCATGACTGGTCGAGTACCAAGAACCTCCTCGGCCAGATCACCAGCAAAGACGACCCTGACGCAGGCAGCTCCACCATCATCTACGACGCGGTTGGCAACATCGCCCAAACGACCGACGCGCGCCACAAGACGATCTCCTTCACCTACGACGCGCTCAACCGCAAGACCGGAGAGTACGACGCGGCCACCACTGACCAGCACGACTTCGGAACCAGCGGCGCCAACCAACTCGCATCCTGGGCCTACGACAACAGCAACAACGCCGTCACCGGCATCGCACGCGCCATCGGCAAACTGACCACCACCGCCTCCTACGTCGGCGGCAACGCCTACACCAGCCAGATCACCGGCTTCAACGTTTTTGGTGAGCCACTCGGCACCACCATCACCATCCCGACAAGTGAAGGCGCGCTCGGCGGTACCTATACCTTCCGGGAGCGGTACGCCACCAACACCGGCCTGCCCATCCAGGACATCTTCCCGGCTGCACCCCAAAGCGCGCTCCCGGCCGAGAACGTCACCCACGGTTACACCGGTTCGCTGTGGTTGCCGACCAGTCTCGCGGGCGCCGCCCACTACGCCGACAAGACCGACTACACCGCCTACGGCCAGGTCTCACAGGAAGAAATCGGCGCCAACACCGGTGACCACGCCTTCCTCACCAACGCCTACGACGCACACACGGGTGCGCTCACCGACAGCAACATCGTCAACACCGCTGTTTCCAACACGCCGATTGACGAAACCGGCTACACCTACGACCCAGCCGGCAACCCCACCAAACAGACCGAAGTCCGCCAAGGTGCCCAATCCGAAACCCAATGCTTCGGCTACGACACCCAGGACCGCCTCATCCAGGCGTGGACCGCGACCGACGGCTGTAAGAACGACCCATCCACTGGTGACACCTCCACCATCGGTGACGGCGTTGCCGGCGGCACTTACTGGACCACCTGGACCTTCAACGCCCTCGGCCAGCGGAAGGCCCAGATCCAGCACAACCTCACCGGTGGCGCCGACCACACCACCACCTATGCCTACGACGGCAACAGCGCCAGCCAGCCTCACACCCTCACGGGTACCACCACCACGGGCGGTACCAGCGACGCCACCACCTCTTACACCTACGACGCCGACGGCAACACCGCCACCAGAACCACACCAGACCAAGGTCAGCAAGCACTCACCTGGGACGACACCGGAAAACTCACCGCCGTCACCGGCGAATCCGGAGGCTCCAGCTACATCTACACCGCAGACGGCGGACTCCTCCTCCAGAAAGACCCCGGGAAAACCACCCTGTACCTCCCGGGCGAACAACTCGCCCTCGACACCCAAGCCGGCACCATCACCGGAACCCGCTACTACGCCCTCCCCGGCGGCGGACAAGCCATCCGCACCGGCGGCACCTACACCTTCCAGGCCAGCGATCAGCACGGGACCGCCACCCTCACTCTCGACTCCACGCTGACCACCCCTACGTGGCGACAGCAGGACCCCTACGGCAACCCTCGTGGCACCACCCCCGCGGTCTGGCCCGACAACCGTGGCTTCCTCGGCCAGCCCAACGACACCTCCACTGGTCTTACCAGCCTCGGAGCCCGCTGGTACGACCCCTCCGTCGGAGCATTCGAATCGCTCGACCCACTCTTCGAAGCTACCGACACCCAGCAACAGAACGGCTACACCTACGCATCCTCTAATCCCATCACGGGCAGTGATCCTTCGGGCCTCCACACAGACGGCTGCGAAGTCAACCATGACTGCAGCATCCAAAAGATTCAACATCCCGATTGGCCCACCGGTTCGCAACGCTGCAACTCCTATTGCGGTGACACAAACGTCCATGGTGGTGCGAAAAATACCGCATCCGGGCGACGGCAAAATGAGCTCGGCCAAGCCGCACTCCGGTACCTAGAACTGCTTGAGGCCGCCGCGCGCAAGAGGCTTCTCCAATCGAAAATTACTGCACAGCTCGCCAAGATTACGGCTCTTAAAAAGCGGATCAGCTTCTACAACTGCAACGACATGACCGACGCCAGCCCGAGTAAGGCGGCTGGCTGCGGGGGACTGCGGCTCAGCGACGATGACCTCCAAGGGGTAATTAGTGCCTTCGAAGCCCTCAGTGAACTAGCAGGCCAACTCACAGGAAATCCCTATACCGACGAACTGGAGCCAGAGGCCGAAGCGGCAGTAGAAGAAGAAAAGGCCATCCTGGGAAAGGTGCATCTATCTGATGGCAATATAGGGGAAATCGAGTCTGACCTCGGCCAGGCGCAGAAGGTTCTGCAGGCGCTCAGAGACGCGGCCGGCTGCATGAGTTTCGTCGGACCTACAAGAGTCAAGATGGCCGACGGCTCCGAAAAGGCGATCAACAAAATCAAAGTTGGCGACGAGATCGCCGACGCTCTTCCAGGGACGTCCCCGGGCGAGCGCGATCAAGTCCACACCGTGACCGCGATCCACGTCACCTACACGGATCGCCACTACACGGACGTCACAATCGCCACGCCGAACGGCCCCCGTGCGATCAAGGGTACGAACAACCACCTCTATTGGGACGCCACGACCCGCGCATGGACGAGGGCTGACCAACTCCACGCTGGCCACCGTCTCCAGTCCGGCTCCGGCGCCACGGTCCGTATCCTTAAGGTGCGCGACCACAACGACCGAGCCGTCACCTACAACCTCACCGTTGACGGGCTGCATACCTACTTTGTGGCGGCTGCCGGTGGCAGTTCCGTACTGGTTCACAACAACGTGGGCTGTGACGGACCACTGGTGCTCGGTATCGGAAAGCACTCCGATGCGCTGGCAGTGAAAGTCGGCGGTCATACTTTTAATGGTCCAGAATACGCAGAGATCATCGGACAGGTCGGGGGAAAGCCTTATGCTCAATGGATGGCGAACGTCACAGGATCACTAAAAGCCAACTCGCGGGTCGCCGTCGCGCTCGATGGATTTGACGGTGACGACCCTTCAGGAAAATTTATGGCGGCATACAAGGCTGGAAGAGGGAATGACTGGAGAGCCACGGAATGGGAGATGGGGCAAATTGGGTCAATGGTGCAAAGAGGGTACCTTGACTGGGAGAACGTCACCTTCTATGAAGGAGGGAAGGTTGTGGATATCCCTAAGCCCGAGGGGTGGTGAAGGTGCCGTCAGGCGATATGATAGTGTCATGTACCGGAACTGCTATTCCGATGAAAGTGAATGTGTATGAGTTCTCAGAAAGTGCTGTTTGAGTCGGCTCGCTTCTTCAAAGTCTGGCAGTATACGGTCAGTCACCGGCGACTGCTTTTGCGTAGCAGTAGGGAACGCCCGCCGAATACGCGCATTGATCTACATTTCGGCGCCGTCTCCTTTGTGCTGCTCTATCCATTCTATGATGGGCTGAGGATTCGCCATCCGGATTCTGAAGAGCTGGAAATGGTCGCGCAACTCTCTGGTGACGTTCCATCCGGCGCGCATGTGTACCTTATTGAAGGAAGTCGCCCGAGCTTTATTATCTCGGGCCGGATGCAATGGCATGAAGATGAGGGCGGGACGAGTGATCCGTCCTGGTTCGGGCACATGCTTGGGACGCCGTGACCTGGAAGGTATCACCGTATCGGACGAACAGGCGATTGCGGCGACTGCGGGAGCTGCTAGTAAGTTCGAAAAACCGGGAAACATGAGTGGCGTGCTATACGTGGAGGGGGTAGGAGACCCGTTTCTCCTGTCCTCGGGAAGCGAGAATCTTCCACCAGAATACGTTTGCCTTCCTGGCGAAATGCCACTTAGCGTGAGTTGATCAAGATTGTGATTTGCGAATTTGTGGGTGTCCGGCGGGTCTGTGGGATTGTGGGGGTGTGGTTGTTTACGGTCGCATCGTGGCTGTGGACAGGGCGCCTGCGGGCGGGCGGTTGACCGATCAGATCTCGCTGGGTGTGCTGACTGCCTCGGTCGGGCGTTAGAGTGTTTCGTATATCGCCTGGTGCGCGGATCTGCTGGATCGTGCCGCCTGATCGTGCAGGTCGTCTGATTTTCGATGAGATGTGAGAATTGGTCGAGTTGCAATCCCTCGATAGGGTGACAAGTTGCTGGTGTATGGCTGGGCGGCATTAGCTGCGATCACATGTTGCAGATCAGCGACAGCACTTGGGGCGTTGGCCCGCGGGGTTCGGTGTGAGCGTTGTCCCTGCCGAAAACCTCGTCCACGCGGGTTAAGCGGCATGTTCGTACTCGTTGAGGATTCCGCCCAAACGTTGCCTTCTTCGGACGTTCAGGTAGGCGATCTGGTCTAATTCGTTGATCGGCGGAGGCAGCGGCTTCAATGGGCGAGCGTTAGCGATGCTCTGATGCGGGCGATGCTCGCTGAGAAGACCTCGAACTCACGGAGCGCGTGGAGCAGGTGCCGCTGGTTCCAGATCAACATGCGGTCCAAGAGCTCAAGGCGGCAGGTCAGCACCCACCGCTCCAGCACCGCGTTCATCCTGGACACCCGCACTCCCGTGACCACCGGCTGGATGCCAGCATCGGCCAGGACGGCGTCGACCAGGTCGGGGAACTGCCATCGCGGCCGCGGATCAGGAACCGTGCCCGGCAGCCGGCGTCCTGAGGGCCCATGACCAGGTTCCGGGCCGCCTGGCTCAGCCTCGCTGCGTTCGGGTGAGCGGTGACGCTCAGAACCCGGATCCGGCGGGTGTGATGCTCGATGACCGCCAGGACGTACATCCGCGCACCTGTAAGCGTGACGGTTTCCAAGAGTCAGACGCCAGCAGCGCCTCAGCCTGGTTCCGCAGGAACCCGGGTGCACCTGCCGGCAGCCACGCCTAGGGTTCTCCCGCACCAGGCGAAGGACCAGCAGCCGGATGGAACGGACGGTCGGTGGCCGACCCGGACGTTTCGGTTTCGAGCGGGCGCCATGCCGACCAGCGATCAGGTCGCGGTGCCGACGCAAGACCGGGTCCGGCCGTACCAGCAACCGCATCCGCCGCAACGCCACGAGAGGCAACCCGGTGCAGTAACGCCGCCGGCAGCGCCCGATCCGCCGCAGTGAACCGCTTCCTCTTCCGACTGGCCGGCGCCCCGGCACGGCGATCTGATGCCGCAGCACCAGGCTCTCAGCGTCCTTGTTCCGATCGGTCATTGGGGGCAGGCAGAGGGCCGCGAAGGTGTTCACCACGGTCAAGTAGGCCAGTCGCAACACCACAGCCGCTCATCAGCTCGCGACGACCGCCTCGCCACGCCTCGTCCCTGCGAACTGATCAAGCCCCGCACCAAAACCCACTCCCCTGCACGGACGTAATCTTCGGCAGGCACATTGTTCGAAGGTGGCGAGTCTCGGGCCTGGCCGGGGTGCTTGAAGGCCCACGGCGAGCCCGCGAGCCAACATCGAGCTAACAGGGGAACGAAGCGGGGCATCCAGGGCAGGGGGCAAACCGGGGCGTTCTCGCGTTTGCCCTGGTCAGGGGTGGTGGGTCGCGTGGGACTCGAACCCACAACCTACGGATTAAAAGTCCGGAGCTCTGCCAATTGAGCTAGCGACCCGTCCCGCAAGCGTACCGAGAGCGGGGAGGGGTTCGCGACGGGGTTACCGGGCCGGGGTGAGGCGGACGGGGAGGTGCTTGAGGCCGTTCTGGAAGTTGGAGGCCAGGCGGACGGGCGGGCCGGTGCGGTCGACGCGCAGCGGGAGGAGTTCGCGGAAGACCGCGCGCATCTGGGTGCGGGCGAGGTGGGCGCCGAGGCAGAAGTGGGGGCCGAAGCCGAAGCTGACGTGGTCGTTGGGGGTGCGGGCGACGTCGAAGCGGTCCGGGTCGGGGAAGACGGTCTCGTCGCGGTTGGCGGACGCGTGGTAGACGACGACCTTCTCGCCGGCCTTGATCTCGCGGCCGGAGAGGGTGACGTCGCGGGTGGCGGTGCGGCGGAAGTCCATGACGGGCGGCCAGTAGCGGAGCATCTCGTCCACGGCCGTGGGCAGCAGGGACGGGTCGGCGCGCAGCCGGGCGAGTTCGGACGGGTGGTCCAGGAGGGTGAGGAGGCCGCCGGGGATGCCGTTGCGGAGCGTCTCGTTCCCGGCGACGGCGAACAGGAAGAACATGTTCTCGAACTCGTGGTCGGTGAGTCCGCCCTCGAGCATCCGGGACATGATGTCGTCGGTCGGGTTCTCCTTTTTGACCGCCGCCAGCGCGTGGGCGTAGGCGAACATGTCCGCCAGCGCGGCGTAGGAGCGCGGGTTGACGGGGCGGCCGTCGGGGTGGGTGAACGTGGTGGGGCGGTATTGCATGGCCTTTTGGGCCATGGGGCTCATGGAGGCGACGTCGGCTGTGGAGAGGCCCGCGTACTCGTCGTCCTGGTAGCCGATGACGCGGGACGCCCAGTCGTACAGGAGCCGGCGGTCCTCGTCGGGGACGCCCATGATGTGGGCGAGCGTCCATACGGGCAGGTCGGCGGCCAGCTCGACGAAGTCGGTCTCCTTGCGGACGGCTGAGGCGATGAGGGCGCGGGCTCGTTCGTCGATGGTCTGCTCTAGAGCGCGTACCGCGCGGGGGGTGAAGGCGGCGGCGACGATGCGGCGCAGGCGGGAGTGGTCGGGCGGGTCCTGGTTCAGCATCATCGCGCGGACGAAAGCGAGGTCCTCAGGCGTGTCGGGGTCGCGGATCTGGGTGGCGCCGAGGTTGGACGAGAAGAGCTCCGGGGAGCGTAGAACGTGTTTCACGTCGGTATGCGAGAAGACCGCCCAGTAGCCGGTGCCGGCGGGCCAGGAGCCGACGGCGGGTTCGGGGATCCAGGCGACCGGCGATCCGGCGCGCATGTCCCGGAACGCGTCGTAGGGGACCCCGGTGGCGTAAGTGGCGGGATGGAAGATCTCCTCGTGCATGCCCCAAGCGTGCATCATGACGGTGTGACGGTGAAGCCTGCGGACGCTGCCGGGATCCTTCGTGACAACTTCGCGCCCTGGGTGCTGGAACTGGGGCTCGTCGTAGAGGAGGTGGGGGACGGGACCGCGGTGCTGCGGTTGCCATGGTCGGACCGGCTGGCGCGGGAGGGCGGCGCCATGTCGGGGCAGGCGCTGATGGCCGCCGCGGACACCGCCGTAGTCATCGCTGTAGCGGGGGCCAAGGGCGGCTTTGTGCCCATGACCACTGTGCAGCTCAATACGGCGTTCATGCGGCCTGTGGTGGGGACGGACGTCCTGGTGACGGTGAAGCTGGGCAAAGTGGGGCGGACGCTGGCGTTCGCCGACGTCGTGATGGCGACGGACACGGCGACGGTCGCGCAGGCCAGCGCCGTTTACGCGATCATCGGGTGACATGACCCGAATCGAGACGGTGAAGGTGCCGGAGGGCGAGTTCCGGCTGCACGTGTGGACGCCCGAGCGCGGGCGCGGGCCGGGGATCCTGCTCATCCAGGAGATCTTCGGCGTGGGCGAGTACATGGAGGCCGTGGCCGAAGACCTGACGGCCATGGGCTACGTGGTGGCCGCCCCGGACATGTTCTGGCGGATCGAGCCGAACTGGACGACGGCGCACAGCGAGGAGGCCCTGCCCGAGGGGCTTTCGATGGTGTCCCAGTTCGACTGGGGCAAGGGCCCGGAGGACGTGGAGGCCGCGCTAGAGGCGCTCAAGGGGCTGCCCGAGGTGGACGGTCGCGTCGGCGTCCTCGGGTTCTGTTTCGGCGGCACGCTGGCGTATCTGCTCGCCACACGTGCGGAGGCGGACGCTGTGGTGTCGTTCTATGGCAGTGGTGTCCCGGCGGCGCTCGGTGCGCTGGACGCGGTGCGGTCGCCGTTGCAGTTCCACTTCGGCGGGTCCGACGACTACATCCCGAGGGAGGACGTCGCGGCGGTGGAGCGCGCCGTTGCGGGACGGGACCGGATGGAGATCCACGTGCAGGAGGACGGCGGCCACGCCTTCCACAACCGCAAGGCCCCGATGTTCCACCAGCCGGAGCCGGCGGACCGGGCGTGGCGCCTCACGGAGGACTTCCTCCGTCGCTACCTGCCCGCCTAGTAGCACCACCTGGGGAGCGGCTCGGTTTCGCTGAGCCAGGCTGCGGGCGGGCGTCCGACTATGCCGCCGACTATCGCGCACGTGGTGTCGATGTCGCCGCCTGCGGCCGCCGTCGTCCAGAACGCCCGTTCGTAGTCGTCCAGGTGCCGGGCCGCCGCCCAGAGGGTGAACGGCACCGTGTCGTGCGCGGCGACCTGGCGTCCGTTGCCGAGGACCGCTGCGGCGGTCGCCGGGTCGCCGATGGTCAGCAGCTTGCGTGCTTCGGTGATGCCTTGGCGGACCGTGCCCTGTGGTGTGCGTCCTAGGACCTCGTCGAGGAAGGCGCCCGGTGACGGCTTGCCGGGCGCGATCGACGCGGCCACGGCTACGGCGATCGCGCCTGCGACGGCCTCCGGATGGGGGTGTGTCACCTCCGCGCTAAGGGCAGCTTGGCGAGCGGCCTCGGACGGGTCGCCTGCGAACCAGGCCCCTACGGGGGCCACACGCATCGCGGCTCCGTTCCCCCAGGAGCCCATGCCGTCGAAGGGCTCGCGGGCGAGCGTCCGCCAGTCGCCGCCTTCCCGGACGAGCCGCAGCAGACGTCCGGTGGACGGGCCATAGCCCCGGTCGAAGTCGTGGTGCTCGGCGAAGCTCGCCGCTAGGGCGTCCTGGTCGATGGCGCCGTGTTCGCACAGGACGAGATGGATGGACGCGGCCATCTCCGTGTCGTCCGTCCACTGCCACGGCCCTGGGGGAAGCGTCTGGGCCTCGTAGGTGGGGCGGTTCTCCGGGACGAAGAACTGGGATCCGAGTGCGTCCCCTACGGAGAGGGCCAGAAGCGAGCCGTGCGAGCGTTCCGCGGCGGATGCGGTCATGTGGCCGATGGTTCCAGAGCGAGGCGGGAGAGTTCCTTGCGGGAGGAGATGCCGAGCTTGGGATAGGCCTTGTAGAGGTGGTACTCGACCGTCCGGCGGCTGAGGAACAGCTGCGCGGCGATCTCGCGGCTGCTGATGCCTTCGGCGGCGAGGCGGACGACCTGGAGTTCCTGAGGGGTGAGCCGATCGAGCAGCACCGGCGCGGTGGGTGTCGAAGCAGAGCCGGACTCGCCGGTCGCGCGCAGTTCGGCGCGCGCGCGGTCCAGCCAGGGCTTGGCATGGAGCCGCTCGAAGACCTCCATGGCGGAGCGAAGCGGCGTACGGGCGTCGGAGCGGCGTCGTGCCCGACGCAACCATTCTCCGTAGAGCAGTTCGGTCCGGGCCTTCTCGAACGGGCGCGTGGACTTCTCGTGTAGGCGGACGGCCTGTACGTACGGGTCTTCGCAGTCGTCCAGCAGTGCTTCGC
This sequence comes from Actinomadura violacea, assembly GCF_017573465.1. GTDB lineage: Bacteria > Actinomycetota > Actinomycetes > Streptosporangiales > Streptosporangiaceae > Spirillospora > Spirillospora violacea. Next base: position 239,322 of record NZ_JAGEPF010000013.1, on the reverse strand, counting down.
ATCGCAGCGCGATGGCCATCGCCCAGGGCTGCTGTACGGCGTCCGCCCAGGCGCGGAAGCGGTCGAACGGTGCGCGGGCGCGTTCCGGTTGTCCGGCGCGTACGGCCACCTCCACGAGGTCGGCCGCGGCGAGCATGGCATCGGCGCTGTATTGGCGGGGCACGGCTTCGAGATGGCGGAGCGCGTCGTCGTACCGTCCGAGCCCGAGTTCGAGGAGGCCCATCGCCGCGTCGGACCTCTCCGGCATGTCATGCAAGCGGGACTCGTCGCCCTCCACGGCCGCTACCTGGGCGAACACGGCGGAAAGCCGCCAGTCCCCGCTGGGCAGGCCGGTGTCGCAGGCCAGCGAGATCGCCTCGATCAGCGTGGCCTCCGCGTCCGCGTGCCGGCCCGCCGCGACCTGCGCCTGCGCCTGCGTGCGCAGCACGCCCGGCAGCGCTCCGATCAGGCCGTTCAACCGGCAGCGCGCGGCCTCGACGGCGGCCAGTTCCAGCGCCGCGTCGTCGTCGCCGAGGATCAGCGCGAGCCGCGCCGCCTCGTCCAGGCCGGCGGCCACGGCGGGCTCCGGCGTGGTCGTGCGCGCCTGCGCGACCAGCCCGGCGAGCAGCGGAACGCCGCGCGAGAGGTCGTCGCCTGCCAGATGCGCGAGGCCGCCGACCAGCGCGTCGTCAGGCAGAGATCTGGCGGCGCGCAGCAGGGCGGGTGCCTCGCCGGAGGTCCATGCGTAGGCGGCGCCCGTGCGCAGCATCGCCGTCTTGTCATCCGGCTCCGCGTAGGCGGCGTGCTCCACCATCATGCGAGCGGCGGTGCGCCGGTTGCCGCGCTCGTACTCGACCACCGCGCGCACACGGCCGAGCCTGGCGAGCTCTGCGGGATCGTCGGTGAGTGTGCCCGCTCTGCTCGCGAGATCCTCGGCCTCGTCGGGGCGACCGGCCTGGAGCGTCATGGTGGCCGCGGCGCGCAACCGCGCGGCCTGCACGTCCCGGGCAGGGGTGAGGTCCGCCGCCTGCTGGAAGAGCCTCGCCGCCGTGGCGTACCCGGTGCGCTTCCGCGCGCGCTCTGCGGCGTCCTGCAGATCGACTGCGACGTCCTCGTCCGGCCCCATGGCCGCTGACGCACGGTGCCGTGCCCGGCAATCGGCGTCTTCGGACGAGGACGCCAATGCCTGATGGACGGCGATACGGCACGCCGCCACAGCACCCTGGTAGACGGCGGCTCTGATCAGCGGGTGGCGGAAGGTGATGGACCGGCCGCTCACCTCCACAAGCCCGTCCCGTTCCGCGTGCTCCAGGTCCGCTAGGCCGACACCCATTTCGCGCGCCGCGCCGAGCAGGCTCGGCATGTACCCGCGTCCCTCGGCGGCGGCTATGAGCAGCATCAGGCGGGTCTTATCGGGAAGCTCGTCGATCCGGCTCTGGAACCGCGTGACGACCCGGTCGGTGACGGGCAGGGGCCGCGACTCCTCCGGCAACCGGTCCCCGGCCATGCCGAACTCGCGCAGCGCCAGCGGATTTCCACTCGACTCGTGCAGGATCCGATCCCGGATGGACGGCGACAGGCCATGCTCGGCGAGGAACCGCACCGCGTCGTCGCGCCCGAGCCGCTCAAGCGGCAGTTCGGGGAGGCCGGTGCCGGTGAACGCGTCGTCCCGCGCCGCGAACAGCATCACCACCGCCTCGGCCGCCAGCCGCCGGGCGGCGAACAGCAGCGCCTCGGCGGTCGCGCCGTCGAGCCACTGGGCGTCGTCGACCAGGCAGAGCACGGGAGCGTCCTCGGCGAGGTCGGCCAAGAGCGTCAGGACGGCGAGGCCGGTCGTGAACCGGTCCCGGGCGGGCGGGACGTCACCGGACGGCCCGAAACCGCTCAGCGCGGCGTTCAGGGCCGCCGCCTGCGGTCCGGGAAGGCCGTCCAGGCGGTCGCGGACGGGCCACAGCAGCTGGTTGATCCCGGCGAACGCGATGCCCGACTCCGCCTCGATCCCGGTCACCCGCAGGACGCGCGCGCCGGATTCGCCGGACAGCAGATCCGCGGCGTGGTCCAGGAGCGCCGACTTGCCGATGCCCGCCTCGCCGCGCAGCAGCAGCGCGCCGCTGCGCCCCTCCTCGCGCGCGCCCGCGAGGAGCGCGGAGATCCGCGCTTGTTCGTCGTTCCGCCCGTAAAGCACGAATCCAAAGTACGGGGCGTACTACCGAAACCTTACTGATTCGCCGTGCACCTCCCCGCTCGTAGCTTCTTCACCAGCGAGAACGCCACTAGGAGGACGTCATGGACGAACTGTTCGAGGAGCTGTCGGCCGGGAAGCTGGAGCTGTCGAACCGGTTGGTGATGGCCCCGATGACGCGCAGCAGGGCCGTCCACGACGGCAAGGTGACCGCGCTGCAGGCCGAGTACTACGCGCAGCGGGCCGGCGCGGGCCTCATCATCACCGAGGGGACGCAGCCCAGCGTGCGGGGCCAGGGCTATGTCTGGACGCCGGGACTGCACAGCGACGAGCAAGTGGAAGCGTGGCGGACGGTCACCGACGCCGTGCACGCGGAGGGCGGCGTCATCTTCGCGCAGCTCATGCACACGGGACGCGTCGGGCACCCCTCCCTCTACCCGGACGGCGGGCTGCCCGTGGGGCCGTCCCCGATCGCGACGGGCGAGCAGATGTGGTCGCCGGAGGGCATGCTGGAGCACCCCGAGCCTCGTGAGATGACCCTGGAGGACATCGCCGAGGCGGTCGCCGACTTCGCCGCGGCGGCGCGCAACGCCATCGCCGCCGGTTTCGACGGCGTGGAACTGCACGGCGCCAACGGCTACCTCATCCAGCAGTTCCTGGCGGACGGCAGTAACAAGCGGACCGACGCCTACGGCGGCACTATCGAGAACCGCATCCGCTTCGCCGTCGAGGTGGCGAAGGCGACCGCGGACGCGATCGGACCGGAACGAGTCGGCTTCCGAGTGTCGCCGGGTAGCCCCGCCAACGGCATCAGCGAGAGCGACACCGGCGAACTGTACGACGCGCTCGTGGCGGCACTGGCGCCTATGGGGCTCGCCTACCTGCACATCATGGAACTGGGCGACCGGGAGCAGACGCGCCGGATCCGTGCCGCCTGGCCCGGCACGCTCATCCTCAACCCCCACCCGACGCCGGCGTCGTTCCCGTCCAAGCCGGAGGACGGTGTGGAAGCGCTGCGGGAGGGCGTCGCCGACGCGGTCGCTTTCGCCGAACTGTGGCTCGCCAACCCGGACCTGCCCGCCCGCATCAAGGCCGGTGGCCCGTACAACGAGGCCGACCGTGCCGCCTTCTACGGCGGCGACCACCGCGGCTACACCGACTACCCGGTGCTGTCCTAGGCGGCACTCAAGGCCGAGGGCCCCGCGCCGGTGACGTCCGGTACGGGGCCCTCGCCTGTGCGTGCCGCCTTCACGCAGGCGTCGCTGTGTCCGCCTGCGTTCGTCTGTGGGCGGGTCAGTAGCCGGGGCGGACGCCGCCGTTGAACTGGCTCTTGTAGTAGTGGGTCAGCTTGATCTTCTTAACGTGCGAGCCCGAGTGGGGTGCGTGAATCATGTAGCCGTGGCCCACGTAGATGCCGACGTGCGTACGGCCGCTGTAGAAGAAGAGCAGGTCGCCCGCCTTGGCGCCCTTCCAGGAGACCTTGTGCTTCACCGCGCGGTAGATCTGCTGGGTCGTGCGCGGAAGCTTCACTCCGGCCTTGCGCCAGGATCCCTGTGCCAGACCTGAGCAGTCCCACGAGCCCGGTCCCGAACCGCCGTAGCGGTACGGGTCGCCGATCTGCTTGTAGGCGTACTTGACGGCGGCGGTCGCGCGCTTGTTCTGCTTGGCGGCACGGGACTGGGTCGCCACGGTCTTGGTGGCCGTCGCCTTGCTGGTCGTCGCCTTGGTGGCCAACGCCGCGAGCGCGGTGCGCTGTGGTGCGTTCGTGGCGGCTCCCGCAGGACCCGCGGTCAGGAGCGTGGCTCCGAGCGCCGCGGTCGTCGTGAGGATGAGGCCACCAGCGGTGATGCTGGTCTTCAGGGGGTTTCGGGGGGTATGCAGGATGACTCCAGACCTCGCGGTTGGTGCCTACCGGGCAGCCGTCACCCCCGCGCGTGAACGCTCAGGGATTCGGGATGCGCCGCGGCCGTCCGGTGCGCGCGGCGCCATGGGAGGGCGCCGCGGCCGGGGCCGCTGCCGGCTCCGTGCTTCTCGTCTGCACGGATGAGGCGATCGACGCGGGCGTGCTCGTTCGGCGGCGCCGCATGGGCGTCCTGGCGGACGGTGCCGGCCCCTGGCGAGAGACCGGACGCGTGCCGCGTGCCGCGCGTCGGTTGCGTGTTCTGTTGTCCGAGCGGCCCGTCGTGCCGCATGAACCGGGCAGGAACGTAGCCAGACTCCAGCGGCTCAGGCAAATCTCAGGTAGATCACGAACCTTCCCGGACGGACGCGACGGAAGGGGCGACCGTGGTGCGGCCTGCGCAAATCGAGATCATTTTCGGAAAATTGTGAAGTGGGTCACAACCTGCGAAAACGCGGGTGAACAGCCGTTCTGGACGGGCGTCTCGGGACCTGGTTATCCACAGAACGCGGTTCCACTTCCGGTCTCCGGACGGCGGTGCTCGACTGGAGTGGCCGCCGGATCCGAGGGCGGTTTCCGTCATCCGGAAGGAGAACGATCAATGGTCGGAATTGTGTTAGTTGCATCACCTCCCACCAATGTGTGGCGGATCGAGGACGCTGCGTTGCCGGATCCGGCCAGCTGCCGGGGATTGACTCCCGCCCCTCCCGGCCCTGTAGTCCGAGGGAGATTCATGTCCGGTGCCCGGAGGGAGTCCCGTGTTCCGCAGGTCCGGCAGAACGCGCCTCGCGCGCGTGCTCCCCGCTCTCCCCGCTCTCGCCCTCTCGGTCGCCCTGACGGTGACCGTCTCGCCCACCGCCCAAGCCCGTACCGCTCCCGCCGCGTCCGCCCCGAAGACGGCCAAGTTCCCGCCCGGATTCCTCTGGGGCGTCGCCACGTCCGGCTTCCAGGGCGAGGGCTCCTTCCCCGACAGCAACTGGACGCGCTACATCAAGCGCAAGGCGCCGGGGATCAGCGACCCGTACAAGAACTCCGTCGACTTCCTGCACCGCTACCCGGGCGACGTGGAGCTCGCGCGCAAGCTCGGCGTGAAGGTGTTCCGCACCTCGATCGAGTGGGCCAGGATCGAGCCCAAGCGGGGCGTCCGCGACCCCAAGGCGATCGCCTACTACGACGACCTCATCCGGCGGATCCGCGCCGCCGGCATGCGGCCGATGATCACGCTGGACCACTGGGTGTACCCGGGATGGGTGGCCGACCAGGGCGCCTGGGACGACCCGAAGACCCAGGCGGACTGGCTGCGCAACGCCCGGTTCATCGTGAACCGCTACAAGCACCAGGGCGTCCTCTGGATCACCTTCAACGAGGCCAGCGCCTACATGTTCAAAGAGCTGACCATGCGGCCGATGAACCTCGGGCAGCTCGCCGCCATGCGGACCGCGCTCACCAGGACCCACCGCGCCGCCTACGACATGATCCACAAGATCGACCCGGGCGCCCCGGTCTCCACGAACGTCGCCTACGGGACGGCGCTGAACGGCATCTTCGACGCCGCCCTGTTCAACGACGTGACGGACAAGCTCGACTTCATCGGCATCGACTACTACTACGGCGCCAGTGCGCAGAACCTCACCGCCGCCTACGCGGCGACCGGCGAGTTCTGGAAGATCGACCCGGAGCCGGAGGGCCTGTACTACGTCCTCAAGAGCTACCAGCGGCGGCTGCCGAAGCTGCCGGTGTACGTGGTCGAGAACGGCATGTCGACCGACAACGGCAAGCCGCGCCCGGACGGCTACACCCGCAGCGAGCATCTCCGCGACCACGTCTACTGGGTGCAGCGGGCGATGGCCGACGGGGTCAAGGTGATCGGCTACAACTACTGGAGCCTCACCGACAACTACGAATGGGGCAGCTACCGGCCGCGCTTCGGCCTCTACACGGTGGACGCGCTGACCGACCCGTCTCTGGCCCGCCGGCCGACCGACGCCGTCGCGACCTACCGCTCGATCATCGCGAACCGCGGGGTCCCGGCCGGATACGTGCCGGTCCGGCGCCCGGCCTGGTGCTCGGTCGAGGACCCGGTCGCCACCTGCTTCGGCACCACCCCGACCCCGCCCGCCGCCTACGCCGCCCCGGCGCGCTGAACCTGGCGCGCTGAGTCCGGTGCGCTGGACCCGGTGCGCTGGACCCGGTGCGCTGAATCCGGCCGCGCGCTGGAATGATAATCGTTTTCGTGCGACCCTGAATCCGTCCGCACCATGGAGGAAGGGAGCACGGCCATGTCCTTGACCGTCGACGACCGGCTGCTGGAGAAGGCGATGCGGGGGGAGGTGGACGACGCCTCGTTCGTCGCGTGCGTCCGCGACTCGCTGCCCTACGCCTGGGAGGTCGTCAGCGGCGTCGTCGCCCGGATGCGCGAGGGCGGTGACGGGTTCGCCGACAACCGGACCCCGCCGCCGGACGAGCGGGCGCGCGGCGAGTTGCTGCGCGTCCTGGCCAGTGACGCGATGCGCGGTGCCCTCGAACGGCACTTCGGTGTCCGGCTCGCGTTCCAGAACTGCCACCGCGTCGCCGCGTTCGACCTCGGCGCCGCCGGTGCCGCCGATCGCCACGCGCGGTTCGTCTCGCCCCGCGCCCAGCTCCTGAACCAGTCCCCGGAACTCGTCGACTGCTGACCCGCCCCACCCCGCCCACCGCACCCCCGCAGCGGCCGGCGGTTGGAGCGGCCCTGCCGTGAGAGGCATGGCCGGCCGCTGCGGGCGGCGGGGGCGGGCAAGAGGCGGGCAGGGGTATGAGCTGGGGAAACTTGGGTACCGGCGCGGTGAGTGCTAGGAACCAGGGGATTCGCGTGGGGGATGTGCAGGCCGGGACGAGGCGCGCCGCGAGCGTGCCGAATCTCGGCGTCGTGCGGGGCAGCGGGTCGCCGGGCCCGGGCGGAGCCGGGGACGGGCTGCTGCTGAGCCTCAAGCGGGCCGCCGCCGCGCTGCGGGACGCGGGGATCGAGTACGCGCTGGCGGGCGGGTTCGCGGCGTACGCACACGGCGCGGCGGTGTCGACGCACGATGTGGACTTCGTCGTCCGGGAGCGCGACGTCGAGGACGCGCTGGCCGCGCTCGCCGGGGCGGGCATGGGGCACCTGGACAGCCCGGAGAACTGGCTCACCAAGGTCTTCGACGGGGAGCACCTCATCGACCTGATCCACACGCCGTCGGGCCGTCCGGTGGACGGCGCGCTGCTCGGCCGGGCCACCGAGATGGCCGTCGGGGCGGTCTACATGCCGGTGCTGCCGGCGACCGACCTGGTGGTCATGCGGGTGCTGGCGTTCAGCGAGACGGCCTGCGACTTCAGCGGGTTCCTGCATGTGAGCCGGTCGCTGCGCGAGCAGGTCGACTGGCGCCACGTGGCCGAGGAGACGGCGGAGTCGCCGTACGCGTACGCGTTCCTGACCCTGCTGTCCCGGCTCGGCGTGATCGAAGGGGGCGTGCCGTGACCGAGTACCTGCCGGCGCACATCCAGGAGACGCTCGCCGCGCGGGCGCACGAGCTCGGCATCCGCGTGGACGTGCGGGGGAGGGTGGTGCATCTGCGCGGCGAGGTGGCCAGCGAGGAGCAGCGCCGGGAGGTCGAGGACGCCGCCCGGGTGGCCGCGGAGGGGCACGAGATCTGCAACGAGGTGCACGTCGTCGCGGTGCCGGAGCCCGACGGGGAGGAGAGGCTGTCATGATCCGTGTGGCGGCGGCCGGGGACCTGCACGTGGGGGCCGACATGGCCGGGACGTACCGGGCGCGGCTCGGGCAGCTGGCCCGGCAGGCGGACGTCTTCCTCGTCGCGGGCGACCTGACCAGGCACGGGACGGTCGAGGAGGGCCTGGTCGCGGCCGGTGAGCTGCGGGACCTCGGCGTCCCGGTGGTCGCGGTGCTGGGCAACCACGACTACCACTCCGACCAGGAGGACGGGATCTGCGAGGTCCTGCGGGACGCGGGCGTGACCGTCCTGGAGGGCGGTGGGACGGTCGTGGAGTGCGACGGGATGCGGCTGGGCGTCGCGGGCGGCAAGGGGTTCGGCGGCGGGTTCGAGGGCAGGTGCGCGAGCGATTTCGGCGAGCCGGAGATGAAGGCGTTCGTGCGGCACACCAAGTCGTTCGCCGATCGGCTCGGCACGGCGCTGCTGGAGCTGGACGCGGACGTGCTGGTGAGCCTGACGCACTACGCGCCGGCCGAGGACACGCTCGAAGGCGAGCCGCCGGAGATCTACCCGTTCCTCGGCAGCTACCTGATGGGGGAGGCGATCGACGCGGCGGGCCCCGCGCTGGCGATCCACGGGCACGCGCACAAGGGCACGGAGAAGGGGATGACGCAGGGCGGCGTCCGGGTCCGGAACGTCGCGCTCCCGGTGATCCAGCACGCCTACGCCCTCTACTGCCTGGACGCAGCGGAGGCGGCCGGCGCGGCAGGAGCGGGACGTGCCGAGGAGCGCGTCTCCGCCTGGTGATGAACGCCTGGTGATGAACGCCTGGTGATGAACGCCTGGTGATGAACGGCTGGTGGTGAGCGCCCGGTGGTGAGCGCCCGGTCGTGAGCGCCCGGTCGTGAGCGGCTGTGATAAGCGGCTGTGATGAGCGGGGTCAGGATCTGAGGAGATCGATGACGGCCTGCTCGACGGGCCCCTGGGTGGCGAGTTCGCCGGGGGAGGCGTCCACGCCGAGTTTGCTGAGCGCGGGCGCGATCGTGCGGCCGTCCTCGTAGAGGGAGATGATGCGCGGGTCGATGTAGGAGGCGCGGGCGACGGCCGGGGTGTTGCCGAGGTAGGCGGAGACCTCCTTGACGACGCGGACGACGGCCTTGCGGCGGGCGGTCTCGCCGGTGCCGGCGCGGGTGGAGACGGCGAGGCCGACGGCGGCGAGGACGGTGGCGTGCCAGGTGCGGAAGTCCTTGGCGGTGAAGTCGCCGCCGGTCACCTCGCGGATGAAGGCGTTGATGTCGGAGGCGGTGACGTCGTGCCAGCCGGTGCGCGTCCGGTAGGCGAGGAGTTCGGGCGAGTCGTCCTTGCGGCGCTTGAGGCCGGTGACGACCTTGCAGACGTTCTCCTCGGCGACGGACTGGTACCGGTCCTTCGAGCCCTTCGCCGGGTAGTCGAAGGCGACCTCTCCCCGCCGGCAGGTGACGTGCTCGCGCAGGACGGTGGCGAGCCCGAACGTGCCGTTCTCCGCGGCGTACTCCTCGCTGCCGATCCGGAAGAACCCGAGGTCGATGAGGCGGACGGCGGCGGACAGCACGCGGTCGCGGCGGTGGCCGCGCCCGGCGAGGTGCCCGGCGAGCGTGTCGCGGACGTCCGGCAGCCGTTCGGCCAGGTCGAGGACGTGGTCGTGCTTCTCGCGGTCGCGCTGCTCGCGCCACGCCTCGTGGTACAGGTACTGGCGGCGGCCGGCGGCGTCGGTGCCCATCGCCTGGATGTGGCCGTCGGCGTCGGGGCAGATCCACACGTCCCGCCAGGCGGGCGGGATGACGAGGGCGCGGATCCGGGCGCGTTCGGCGGGGTCCGCCAGGGCGCGGCCGTCGGGGCCGAGGTAGGTGAAGCCCCTGCCGCACCTGCGCCGCGCGAAGCCGGGTTCGGAGGGGTCGCTGCGCTGGAGTTCCATGGGCGCCTCAGCCCGGATGGATCTCGCCGCCGGCCGGCACCAGCGTCTGGCCGGTGTAGTAGGACGACTGCCGGTTCGCGGCGAAGAAGACATAGGAGGGGGCGATCTCGTCGGGGTCCGCCGGGCGGCCCATCGGGGACTGGCCGCCGAAGCCCTCGACGCGCTCGGCGTCGAAGGTGGCGGGGATCAGCGGCGTCCAGACGGGGCCGGGGGCGACGCAGTTGACGCGGATCTCGCGGTCCATGAGGTTCTGTGCGAGAGAGGTGGCGAGGGTCATCGCGGCGGCCTTGCTGGCGGCGTAGTCGATCAGCGTCTTGTTGCCGCGCAGCCCGTTGATGGAGCCGGTGAACACGATGGACGATCCGGGTCCCATGTGGTTCAGGGCCTCCTGGACGGTCCAGAACAGCGCGTACACGTTGACGGCGAACGTCCGCTGGAGCTGCGCGTCGTCGATCTGGCGGACGTCCTTGACCGGCGTCTGCGTGCCGTGGTGCAGGACGAGGACGTCGAGTCCGCCGAGGTCGCGGACGGCGTGCTCGACGACCTCGCGGCAGTGCCGCTCCTCGGCGAGGTCGCCGCCGAAGGTGAAGCAGCGGCGGCCTTCGGCCTCGACGAGGGACGCGGTGTGCCGGGCGTCGTCGTCCTCTTCGAGGTAGGTGAGCGCGACGTCGGCGCCCTCCTTGGCGAACGCGACGCAGACGGCGCGTCCGATGCCGGAGTCGCCGCCGGTGACCAGCGCGCGCCTGCCGTCGAGGAGGCCGCTGCCGGTGTGGCCGCGCATCTCGTCGCGGGGCTCGGGCGTCATGTCCCCCGTGCGGCCTGGGTAGGGCTGGCTCTGTGCCGGAGGTTCGGTCATGCCGGACGGGTGCCCGGGGCTTCCCGGGGCAAACGCCCGCCGTATTGTGACTCCCGAGTAACATCGCGCCCGGGCAATCCGCCGGGGTGTGAGCAGAACGTCGGGATGACGTCTGGGTAACATCATCCCGAACCACATTCGGTCCCTCACGTAAGGTGCTGCTTATGGACCTGAACGGAGTTTCCGCCGTCGTATCCGGTGGCGCGAGCGGCCTCGGTGAGGCCACCGTCCGCGCGCTGGCCGCCGAAGGCGCCAAGGTCGTCGTCGCCGACATGAACGAGGACAAGGGCAAGAAGGTCGCCGAAGAGGTCGGCGGCGTCTTCGTCAAGACCGACGTCTCCAGCGAGGAGCAGGTGCAGGCCGCCGTCCAGGCCGCCGTCGACACCGGCGCCCCGCTGCGCGTCATCGTCAACAGCGCCGGCATCGGCTGGGCCTCGCGCACCGTCGGCCGCGACGGCACCCCGCACGACCTGGCCTCCTACGAGACCGTCATCCGGGTCAACCTGATCGGCACCTTCAACCTGATGCGCATCGGCGCCGCGGCGATCTCCAAGACCGAGCCCGCCGACGCCGACGGCCTGCGCGGCGTGGTGATCAACACCGCGTCCATCGCCGGCCTGGAGGGCCAGACCGGCCAGATCGCCTACTCGGCCTCCAAGGGCGGCATCATCGGCATGACGCTGCCGGCCGCCCGCGACCTCGCCGCGATCGGCGTCCGGGTCAACACGATCTGCCCCGGCATCATCGACACCCCGATCTACGGCGAGGGCGAGGCCGCCGAGGCGTTCAAGGCCAAGCTTGCCGCGCCGGTCCCGTTCCCCAAGCGGATGGGCAAGGCGTCGGAGTTCGCGCACCTGGTCAAGTCCCTCGTCGAGAACGACTACATGAACGGCGAGACCATCCGTTTCGACGGTGGCATCCGCTTCCAGCCGAAGTGAGGCACTGAATGACCGACGCTGTTCTGACGGAGGAAGACGGCGCCGTCCTCATCATCACCATCAACCGGCCGGAGGCCCGCAACGCGGTCAACGGCGAGGTGGCGAAGGGGATCGCGGCGGCCCTGGACGAGCTGGACTCCCGCAAGGACCTGTCCATCGGCGTCCTGACCGGCGCCGGCGGCACGTTCTGCTCCGGGATGGACCTCAAGGGCTTCCTCACCGGCGACAACCCGACCGTGCCGGGCCGCGGGTTCGCCGGCATCACCGAGCGTCCGGCGGCCAAGCCGCTGATCGCCGCGGTGGAGGGCTACGCGCTGGCGGGCGGCTGCGAGGTCGCGCTGTCCTGCGACATGATCGTCGCCTCCCGGGACGCCCAGTTCGGGCTGCCCGAGCCGAAGCGCGGGCTGGTCGCCGCGGGCGGCGGCCTGCTGCGGCTGCCGCAGCGGATCCCGTTCCACATCGCCATGGAGATCGCCCTGACCGGCGACAAGTACCCGGCGGAGCGGATGGCCGAGCTCGGGTTCGTCAACCGGCTCGCCGAGCCGGGCGGCGCGCTCGCCGCGGCCAAGGAGCTGGCCCTGAAGGTCGCGGAGAACGCCCCGCTGGCGCTCGCCGCGACCAAGAAGGTCATCGTCGAGTCCGCCGACTGGACGTCCGCCGAGGCGTGGAAGAAGCAGCAGGACATCACGCTGCCCGTCTTCACCTCCAAGGACGCGCAGGAGGGCCCGGCGGCCTTCGCCGAGAAGCGCAAGCCGAACTGGAAGGGCGAGTGACCGCCTTCCGCCGGTGATCCGCGGCCGGTGAGTGGAGGCGCGTCCTCCGGCCACCGCCCCTCGCACACCGGACGACGCCCGGAGCCGCAACGGCTCCGGGCGTCGTCGTGTCCGGGGGCGGTCGCGGCCTGATCCGGCCGCCCGGAAAGTCCCTCTTACTCGGAAGTAAGTCTTCCCGTACTCTTTGCCGTGCGCTTGAACTGATCTTGGGAGCTCATATGGGACGGAACGCGGTGCCGGCCGCGGCCCTCGCGATCGCCTGCGGCGCCGGAACGCTGGCCCTGGCCACCGCGCCCGCCCAGGCCGCCGCCGGATGGAAGAACGTCGGCGGCGCGGGGCTGAACTACAACGGCAGCCTCGACCGCGTCGACTTCGGCGCGAAGGACGCCGGCTGGGCCGTCGGCGCCGCCGGCTCGTTCTTCAGCCCCCAGACGAAGATCGCGAAGTGGACCGGCTCCACCTGGGCGGCGCAGGCCGCCCCGGTCGGCTTCACCCCGACCGACGTCGCCGTCGCGAGCGCGGGCAAGGCGTGGATCGTCGGCTACAACCTCGGCGGCACCGTCGGCCTGTACTGGAACGGCGCCAAGTGGGCCAAGGTCGCCTACCCGCTGGTCGGCCTGCCGAGCCAGGTCGCGGCCGCGCCGGACGGCACCGCCTACTCCGTCGCGGGCGTCGACGCGACCGCGGGCGGCCTCAGCGCCGTCCTGCGCTGGACGGGCACCGCGTGGACGGACGCGAAGGTCCCGCTGCCCGCCTCGTCCGCGATCACCGCCGTGGACGTGAAGTCGAAGAGCGACGTCTGGCTCGCCGGGACCACGTCCAACGGCACGTCCGTCACCGGCCTGGTGATGCACTACGACGGCAAGGCGTGGAAGCGGATCGCGGTGCCGGGCTCGCTCGGCGTGCCCGCCTACCAGGGCACCCTCTACAAGATCGTCGAGAACTCGCCGACGAACGTGTACGTGCTGCGCGTCCGGCAGAACGCGCAGGTCACCAACGCGATCCTGCACTACGACGGCACGTCCTGGAAGACGGTCAACACGCCGCTGAACACGGCCGGCATCGGGCTGTCGGCCGACGGCAAGGGCGGCGTGGTCATGCTGCCGGTCACCACCGGCGGCCGGACCCAGTACATGCACTACAACGGCACGTCCTGGACGACCCTCAACGGCGCCGCCGGCCGCACCGGCACCGTCCAGGCGTCCGACGCCGACGCCCGCCCCGGCACGACGGCGATCGTCAGCGCCGGCACCGCGACGCAGCCGAACGGGAAGGTCCCGTTCATCGAGTACTACGGCTGACCCCCGCACCGCGGCGGCCCCCTGAGCCGCGGTCAGGTCCGAACGCCCGTCCCGTCCACCCCCGGGACGGGCGTTCGCGCGTTCCCGCCCGCCAGGCCTTTCCGCTCCGCCTGCGGGTTGTCACTCCTTGGAACGGGGCCGTTGTGGGCGTCGTTGCCCGCCGTTATCGTCGGTGCGGCGTCCGGTTCCTCGGAAAGGAGAGGTGATGGACGTCGCTGCGGCGCCGCCGGTCGTCCCGAACGGAGCACCGGCCCCACCGGCAGGGCGTTCGGTGCTGCTCGCGTCCGTGGAGTCCCGGCTCGCCGCGAACGGCAGCGCCGTGCTCACCGGACCCAGCGGCATCGGCAAGACCGCCCTGCTCGAGGCGCTCGGAGCCGCCGCCACCGCGCGCGGGGAGCTGGTCCTGCGCGTCGCGGGCACCGAGACCGAGCGCTGGGTGCCGTGCGCGGGGCTGGCCGAACTGCTCGACCAGCTGCCCGGCGCACTCACCGCCGGCCTGCCGAAGGACCGGCTCACCGGACGCCCCGACCCGCACCCCGCGAACGCCGCGGACGCCGCCGGACGGCCAGGGACGGACCATCTCGCCTGCGGGCCGGTGTTCCGGGGCCTGCTCGCCCGCTGCGCCGGGGAGCGGCCCGTCCTGCTGCTCGTCGACGACGCCCAATGGCTGGACGCCGAGTCGGTGCACGCCGTCCGGTACACGGTCGGGCGGCTCGCGTCGCGGGGCGTCCGCGCGGTGGTCGCGGGACGCTGGCCGGACGGGCTGACCGGCGGGGACGCGGGCGCCGCCGCCTGGGCCCCCGCGCCGGGCGCGCTGCACATCGCCGTCCCGCCGCTCGGGCCGGACGGGCTGGCGGAGATGTTCGGTGGTTACGGGCTGCCGGTGCGGGTGGTGAACACGCTGCACTCCGACTCCGGCGGCAACCCGTTCCTGGCGCTCGCGCTCGGCGGCGCCTTCACCGACCGCGTCCCGCGCCATTGGCGGCCCGCGCCGCTCCCGCAGCGCGTCCAGGCGGTGATCACGCAGCGGCTCGGGCTGCTGCCGGAGCAGGCCCGCGAGACGCTGCTGATGGCGGCGCTCGCCATCCGGCCGACGACGGACCTGCTGCGCCGGGCCGGCCGCGCCGAGGCGGCCCGGGACGTCGCGCAGGCCGCGGGGCTGGGGCTGCTGATCTGCGAGGGCGGCGGCATCCGGTTCACGCCGCCCGCGGTCGGCACCGTCCTCGCCGAGTCGGCCGACGCCGGGCACGTCGCGCGGGTGCACCGCCGGCTGGCGGCGGTGGTGCCGGACGCGGCGGGCCGGGCCCGGCACCGCGCCCTGGCGGCCCCGGCGGGGAACGCCGAGCTCGCGCGTTCGCTGGTCGCCGCGGCGGAGCGGGCCGCGCGGCAGGGCTCGCACCGGATGGCGGCCGAGCTGTATCGGCTGGCGGCGGACCGGTCGCCGGCCGAGCCCGCGGACGCGCGGCTGGAGTGGCTGGTCGCGGCGGCGGAGGCGGGCGCGAACGGCGGCCTGCCCGACCTGGTGCACGGCGCGGCCGAGGCCGTCCTCGCCGCCGACGCGACCCGTGCGCAGCGGGTGCGGGTGCGGCTCGCGGTGCTCGACCTGTCCGGGCAGGGGCTCGCGGAGATGGGGGAGGTGTTCGCTGCCGCGCTGGTGGACGCGGAGGGCGACCCGGCGCTTCTCGGGCCGCTGCGCCTGCGGATGGCGTTGGCGGCGCTAGTGAACGGCGCGCCGCAGCAGGCGGAGCAGGAGGTGGACGGCGCGCTCGCGCACGCGCGCGAGGCGGGGGACCCAGCGCTGGAGGCGAAGGCACTGGCCGTCCGTGCGAACATCGCGCTGATCGAGGGCCACGACCACACCGCGGACCTGCGGCGTGCCCGGAACCTGCCGGAGCCGCCGCTGGACGGCCAGATGCACACGACGCCCCGCTACCTGGCCGCCTACTGCGCGATCTTCGAGGACCGGCTGGCCGAGGCGCGGACGGAGCTGCTGCGGATGCTGGCGCTGGTCGAGCGCGGGTCCGGCGAGGAGGTCGTGCACGTCCTGCGCAACCTGTCCGAGGTGGCCGTCCGGACGGGCCGGTGCCGCGAGGCGCTGGACTTCGCCGACCGCGCCATGCGCATCACCGAGGAGGCCGCGCTCAGCCCGGGACCGGCCTGGTACCACGGGGCGTTGGCGGAGCTGGCGGGCGGCAGCGTGCGGCGCGCCGCCGTCCTGGCCGAGCAGGGGCTGCGGGCGTCCGAGCAGGAGGACGACGTCATCTTCCAGAGCCGGCTGCTGCACGTGCTCGGCGTGGCCCGCATGCGGGAGGGCGACGTGCGCGGCGGCGTGGACACGCTGTGGCGGATCGGCGCGCTGGGCGACGGCCGGGGGCTGCGTTCGCCGCTGGTCCTGCGCTGGCGCGACGACCTCGCGCAGGGCCTGGCGGCGCTCGGCGAGACGGAACGGGCGGCGGAGGTGGTCCGCGCGACCCGCGCGCTGGCAGGCGACCGGGCGCGGAGCGCCGGCGTGCGCGCCCGCCTCGACCGTGCGGAGGCCGCCGTGCTCGCGGCGCGCGGCGAACCGGACGCGGCCGTCGCGCTGCTGGGACGGGCGGCGGCGCTGTTCGAGCGGCTCGGGCAGCCGCTCGAAGTGGGCCACTGCCTGCTCGAACGCGCCGACGTCGAGCGCCGGCGGCGGCGTCCCGGTCCGGCCCGGCAGGCCGCCGCGGACGCTCTGGGGATCTTCTCCCGGTGCGGTGCGCGGCCTTTGGCGGAGCAGGCGCGGCGCCTTACCCGCCTCGAAACCGGCGCGCAGGACCCGGCCGCGCCGCCCCCGCCTGAATTGCCCGACGCGGCTCTGACGGAGGGGGAGCGGCGGATCGCGCTGCTCGTCGGACGCGGCGCCACCAACCAGCAGGTCGCGAACCGCCTGTTCGTCAGCGTGAAGACCGTCGAGGCGTCGCTCACCCGCGTGTACCGCAAGCTCGGCATCTGCTCCCGGACGCAACTCGCCTCGCTGCTCGGCCCCTCCGGTGGCAGCGGGTTCAAGCCCGCCAGTGGCGGCTCCCTAGCGCGGCGGACGGATTCTGTAAATACCCGAGGCGTGTAGGGATCTCCCTAGCCCCGCCCTCCGCTTCCCCTACACCTCCCGGTTACGGCGAACTTTGCGGTGACTTGCCCGCTGATGGCGTGCGATCGTTCCCACGCACCACACCCCCCCGTCATCCGGGAGCTCCGGACGCCACAGCGGCCGGAGCGCTCCCTCGGCCGGACACCCGAACCGGCCGCCGGACAAGGAGTACCGCGTGAGACCCACCACCCCCGGACGCGTCCACCGGCGCGTCGCCACCGGAAGCGCACTGGTCACCGTCGCCGCCGCCGCGGTGCTCGGCATGCAGGCGGGACCGGCCGCCGCGGCCCCCCGCCCGCACGGCGACCCCGGCCAGCTCCCCGCGAAGACCAGCGCGAAGGAGTACAAGGCGCTCGTCGGCCAGGCGAAGGCGGAGCAGGATCAGACCGCTTCGCAGCTGAAGCTCGGCGCCAAGGTCGGGCTGAAGGTGAAGACCGTCGTCAAGGACCAGGACGGCACCACCCACACCCACTACCTGCGGACCTACGACGGCCTGCCCGTCCTCGGCGGCGACCTGATCGTCCACCGGAACAAGGCCGGCGCGATCGAGCGCGTCAGCCAGGGCGTCACCCACCGGCTGAAGGTGGACACGGCGCCGAAGACCCTGGCGTCCACCAAGCCGGCGACGCCGAAGGCGAAGGGCAGCCAGGCGCCGCGCAAGGTCGTCTGGATGAACGGCGACAAGCCCGTCCTGGCCTGGGAGACCGTGGCCGGCGGGACGCAGAAGGACGGCACGCCGAGCCGCCTGCACGTCATCACCGACGCCACCACCGGCAAGAAGATCACCCAGTGGCAGGGCATCGAGACGGGCACCGGGCAGAGCGAGTACTCCGGCACCGTCCAGCTCAACACCGTCAACTCGGGCGGCTACTACTACCTGCAGGACAACCCGCGCGGCGGCCACACCACCTACAACCTCAACGGCGGGACCTCCGGTCAGGGCAGCGTCATGACCGACACCGACGACAACTGGGGCGACGGCACCCCCTACAACGCGCAGACCGCGGGCGTCGACGCCGCCTACGGCGCCGGTCAGACGTGGGACTTCTACAAGACGGTCTTCGGCCGGTCCGGCATCCGCGGCGACGGCGTCGGCGCCTACTCCCGCGTCCACTACAGCAGCGGCTACGTCAACGCGTTCTGGGACGACGGCTGCTTCTGCATGACCTACGGCGACGGCCAGGGCAACGCGCAGCCGCTGACCGAGCTGGACGTGGCGGGCCACGAGATGACGCACGGCGTCACGTCCAACACGGCCGGGCTGGAGTACCAGGGCGAGTCCGGCGGGCTGAACGAGGCGACGTCCGACATCATGGCCACCGCCATCGAGTTCTGGTCGAACAACCCGAGCGACCCCGGCGACTACCTCATCGGCGAGAAGCTCAACATCTCCGGCAGCGGCCCGCTGCGGTACATGGACCAGCCCAGCAAGGACGGCTCGTCGCTGGACTACTGGTCGCCGAACGCGGGGAACGTGGACGTCCACTACTCCTCGGGCATCGCGAACCACTTCTTCTACCTGCTGTCCGAGGGCAGCGGCTCGAAGGTGATCAACGGGGTGCGGTACGACTCGCCGACCGCCGACGGGCAGCCGGTGACGGGCATCGGCCGGGACAAGGCCGCGGCCGTCTGGTACAAGGCGCTCACCGAGGAGATGCGGCCGAGCACCGACTACGCCGACGCCCGCCGCGCGACGCTCGCGGCCGCGTCCGCCCTGTACGGGGAGTCGAGCGCCGAGTACGCCTCCGTCGCGAACGCGTGGGCGGGCGTCAACGTCGGCGACCGCGTGGGCGACCCGGGCGACCCCGGGGATCCGGGTGACCCGGGCGGGACGTGGGCCGCGGGCACCGCGTACAACGCCGGCGACGTCGTGACCTACGACGGCGTCAGCTACCGCTGCCTCCAGGCGCACACGGCGCAGCCCGGCTGGACGCCGCCGAACGTCCCGGCCCTCTGGGAGCGCGTCTGACCCGCGCCCGGGACTGACCGGCGCCCGGGGCCGTCCCGCTCCGGCTCCGGGCGCCGGCCGGTCCCCGCGATGCCGCGGTGCCTCGGGGAGCACCGCGGGGCCGGCCGCACCGGCCGAGGGCGACCGGTGCGGCCGGCTCGCGGCGGGCCGCCGCCGGCTCCCGCGAAGAGGAGATCCCGCGGACGGCGGGCCGCCGGTCAGCTCAGCACAGGCCGGACGGCTGCGAGGTGCGGCAGATGTTGCGGCGGAACCGGTTGCTCTTGCTGCCGCTGGCGTCGACCAGGTCGAACGGCGCGTTGCCGAGGGCGACGTTGAGCAGGACGAGGTTGTCGCGGGCGGGCCGGTTCAGCGGCGGCGTCCCGCGGAAGAGCACGATGCCGCCCGAATACGGCAGCTTCCCGCGGTTGTCCTTCACGACGTTCTTCTTGATGACGTTGTGGTCGCCGCCGAAGAGCAGCACCCCGGTCCCGCCGAGCGGCGGCACCTCCTCGTGCGCGGCGCATTGCCGGTTGTTCTTCGAGATGTTGTTCTTCCATGCCGTGGTGTTGCCCTGGCCGCCCTTCTGGCTGTCGTCGACGAGGGCGACGCCGACGCAGTTTCCGACGAGGTCGTTGCCCCACACCTTGACGTTGCGGGCGTGCCGGACGAGCAGGCCGACGGCGTTCCCGGTGGAGCGGTTCCCGGCGACGACGGTTCCGTGCGCGTCGGCGATGTCGCCGACGTATAGGCCCGCCTCGTCGCCGTTGTCGCGCGCCCAGTTGCGCATGAACCGGCCGCGCGTCGAATTGAACTCCGAGATTCCGTACTCGCCATTATGGGCGGCCAGGACGCCTTCGACGCCGAGCCGGTCGGTGAAGTGGCCGAAAATGCCGTTCTTCGCGAATTTCCGCACGGTCAGGTCCTTGACCGTCACGCCCTGGACCGGGTGTCCGGCGCGGCCGATGACGCAGATGCCGGTGCCGGCCCACTGGACGGCGGCGCAGTGGTCCTTGCGGCCGGGACGCAGCACGGTCTTGTCCCCGGCGCCGCGGATGGTGAGCCGCTTGCGGACGAGGACGCCCCCGTCGTAGGTGCCGCGCAGGAGCCGGATGGTGTCGCCGGGCCGCGCCCGGTCGACGGCGGCCTGGATCGAGTGCCCCGGGCGCACCACGTGGGTGCGGGACCGGTGGCCGGCGGTGTCCTGCGCGGAGGCCGGGGCGGCGGGTGCGAAGGGGGTGAGGCCGGCCAGCACGGCGACGAGGCCGGCCGAACCCGCGGTAGTCCATCTCATCCTGTTTTTCTCCGTTTCTGGGTGATCTGCAGACCCGGCGGCGGCGCGCCGCGGCCCGGCCACGGCGTCCCGCCGTGGAATCGCGCAGGTCATTCCGTCCGCCCGGAGAAACAAACATCTAGCGACTTTTTGCGTATTCGGCCGAGTTTGCCGTTGCTTTCGGCATGGCGGAGTTTTCGCCGTCGATCGAGGCGGCCCTCGCTCGGGCATTACGGCTAAATGGCTTATTTTGGACAGCCCGTCCATGGGGTGCGGAGAACGCCGCCAGGTGCCGGAGGTCAGTCCCAGCGGCGGGAGCGCTGGCGCTTGACGTCGGAGCGGCGCTTCTTGTTCTCCAGGCGCCGCTCGTTGATACCGCGTGGGATCTTCTTGGGGATGCGCTTCTTCGGCGGCGGCGCCGTGGCCTCGGCCAGCAGCGCGCCGAGCCGGGTCCGCGCGGCGTCGCGGTTGCGCGCCTGCGAGCGGTACTCCTCGGCGCGGATCGTCAGGACGCCGCGGACGAGCCGTCCGGCGAGCCGCTCCAGCGCGCGCGCCTTGAGCGTCTCGGGCAGCGACGGCGACGCGGCGACGTCGAAGGACAGCTCGGCGGCCGTCGCGCTGGTGTTGACGTGCTGCCCGCCGGGTCCCGAGGAGCGGGAGAAGCGCCAGCCGAGCTCGGACTCCGGGATGGAGACCGAGCCGCGGACGTGGATGTCGTCGGGCATGCCCACGATTATCCCCGCCCGCGGACGATCATGTCGTCCGGTTTTCCGCCGCCCCGGAGGTGCGGGAATAGCAAGTACTTACTTACACTGATCACCATGACCGAAGGACTGTTCTCCGACGACGACCTGATCCGCCACATCACCCGGGAGGGCGCGCTCATCGCGGCGGGCGGGGCCGCGTCGCTGCTGCAGACCGCCCACCCCAAGGTCGCGCAGGGCGTGTACGACCACAGCTACACCGCCGAGGACCCGCTGCGGCGCCTGCGCAACACCATGGGCTGGCTCTACGCGGTGCAGTTCGGCACCCGCGAGGAGGCGGAGGCCTTCAGCGCCATCGTCACCCGGGGGCACGCCCAGGTCACCGGCCCGGACTACGAGGCCAACGACCCCGAGCTGCAGGTCTGGGTCGCGGCGACCCTCTTCGCCGTCGCCGCGCAGTTCTACCAGCTGCTGTTCCGCCGGACGTTCACCGACGACGAGCTGGCGGAGTTCTACGGCCAGACCAAGGTCTACGCCACCATCCTCGGCTGCCCCGAGGACCGGCTGCCCGCGACCTACCAGGACTTCCGCGAGTACTACGCCGGCATGCTCGCGAACCTGAAGATCAGCGACGCGTCCCGGGCGATCGCCGCGCAGGTGCTGCACCCGCGGCTGCCCGGCGGCCCGCTGAACGCGCCCGGCCTCGCGGCCATCCGGCTGATCACCGCCGGGATGATGCCGGCGCCGATCCGCGAGCAGTACGGCTGGAAGTGGAACCGGGCGCGCGAGCTGCGGTTCCGGCTGCTGATGGGGACGCTGTCGGTGGTGTACCCGCGGCTGCCGGTGCGCGTCCGGACGCTGCCGCGCGAGTACTACCTCCACACGACGCGCAAGATGCTCGCGAAGGCGACGGCCCGGCGCCGTCCGGCGATCCGCGTCCCGTCCAGCTGAGCACTGCGTCTCCCGTTGGGCGCTGCGTCTCCAGTTGAGCGCTGTGTCCGGCAAGCCGCGCGCACGGCGACGGCCGCGTGACCCACAGGCAGGTCACGCGGCCGCTCTCCCATGCCGGAGCCGTCCCCAGTACCCGGCCCGGCCTGGGAACGGCCCCGCACACCGGGGCCGCCGCCCGTCCGCCCGCTCCCCCCAGAGCATGGCCGGACGGCGCTCCCCGGTGAGCCTCTAGACGGACGCGCTCGCGATGATCTTGTCGGCGGCCTTCTTCGCCTGGTCGATCGGGATCGCGAAGCCGACGCCGATGTTGCCCGAGCTGCTGCCGGACGTGGCGATCGCGGTGTTGACGCCGATCACCTGGCCGGCGCCGTTCACCAGCGCGCCGCCGGAGTTGCCCGGGTTGATCGCCGCGTCGGTCTGGATCGCGTTCTCGATGACCGCCTGCTGCTCCTGGGACAGCCGTCCCTGCAGGCCGGGCGGCAGGTCCTGCTGGCCGCCGCCGGAGTCGCCCTCCTGGACCTGGCGTCCGAGCGCGCTGACGATCCCGGACGTCACCGAGCCGCTCAGCCCGAGCGGGTTGCCGACCGCGAGCACCGAGTCGCCGACGGCCAGCCTGCTGCTGTCGCCGAGCGTCGCGGGCTTCAGCCCGGACACCCCCTGCGCCTTGATCACCGCGATGTCGTTCGCGGTGTCGGCGCCGAGCAGCGTGGCCGGCGCGGTCTTACCGTTGCTGAACTTCACCGACAGCTGGCCGCCACCGGAGACCACGTGCGCGTTCGTCATGATCACGCCGTCGGAGCGCAGGATCACCCCGGACCCCTCGCTCTCGCTCATCTGCGACCGGCTGGAGATCGACACCACGCTCGGCTGCACGGCGGCGGCGACCTGCGCGGTCGTGCTCGCCTTGCTGGACGCCCCGGACACGGCCACCGGGCTGGCGTAGACGGTGCCGTGGTCGGCGAACGCCATCGCGACCGCCGCCCCCGCGCCGCCCGCGCCGACCGCCAGCGCGGCCCCCGCGACCAGCGCCGCGACCTTCCGCCGCGCCGTCCACATCGGGCCCCGGCGGAACGGCTCGGCCGCCTCCGCCTGCGGGACGCCCCAGTGCGGCGGCCCGCCGGCCGCGCCCCCGGCACCGGCCGCGCTCGCATGCGGGGGCGCCGCGTGCCATGTTCCGTGCTCCTGCCACTGTCCGTGCGGAGCGAATCCCGGCTGGCCGGGCCCCATCGGGTGCCCAGGCGCCGCGTACGGTCCCGGCGCAGGGTGCTGCTCCGTTGCCGCGTGCTGTTCCGGTGCCGGGTGCTGCTCGGATTCGGCCTGCCGCTCGGATCCCGCGACGTGCCGATCCCCGGTGTGCTGGTGTCGCTCCTCGGGCCTGCCGGCGTCCATGTGAACTCCCTCGTCTCGCCGTCGCCTACGAATCTGCGCCCGGGGACTGGAACCCACCTGGATCCGACCTGAAAGTGTGCTGGATAAGGCGGGCATCAAAAAACCGCGACCGGGAGGGCGTGCGGCGTGTCG
Source organism: Actinomadura violacea (assembly GCF_017573465.1). GTDB lineage: Bacteria > Actinomycetota > Actinomycetes > Streptosporangiales > Streptosporangiaceae > Spirillospora > Spirillospora violacea. The sequence goes on along the minus strand of NZ_JAGEPF010000013.1, from coordinate 216,250 downwards.
CCCTCTCGGCCGCGGTGGCGGGGAGGTTGGCCAGGGCGCGGGATCCGGCCCCTGTCCGGACCGGGGCGCGCCCTGTGCTGAACACTCAACCGCACCTACCTGAACGTTCCCTGAATCCCCCCCCCGATCTTCCCGAGAGCGGATGAAGGGAATGCTCGGCTCACCTTCAGGGGACATTCAGGTTCGCATGGAAACCTCGAAGGCGACCCTGGAGGGAGAGCGTGTCAGTGGTTGAACGGACGGCGAACGCCACCGCGGGCGCAGGCGCACGGGCACCCGAGGCGACGCTGCTTGTCGTCGAGGACGAGCCCAACATCCTCGAACTGCTCGCCGGCAGCCTGCGCTTCACCGGCTTCGAGGTGCTCACCGCGACCAACGGCGCCGACGCCGTCCAGTCCGCGCGCCGGCACCGGCCCGACCTGATCGTCCTCGACGTGATGCTGCCCGACATCGACGGGTTCGACGTCGCGCGGCGGCTGCGGTCCGGCGGCGACCACACCCCGGTGCTGTTCCTCACCGCGCGCGACGCGGTGCAGGACCGCATCAAGGGCCTGACGATCGGCGGCGACGACTACGTCACCAAGCCGTTCAGCCTGGAGGAGGTCATCGCGCGCATCCGCGCCGTGCTGCGCCGCTTCCGCGGCGGCGTCGCCGAGCCCCCGCCCCGGATGGTGTTCGCCGACGTCGAGCTGGACGAGGACAGCCACGAGGTCTGGCGCGGCGGCAAGTCCGTCCAGCTCTCGCCGACCGAGTTCAAGCTCCTGCGCTACTTCATGGCGAACGCCGGACGCGTCCTGTCCAAGGCCCAGATCCTCGACCACGTGTGGAACTACGACTTCCGCGGCGACGCGGGCATCGTCGAGTCCTACGTGTCCGCTCTGCGGCGCAAGGTCGACAACGTCGAACCGCGCCTCATCCACACGCTGCGCGGCGTCGGCTACGTCCTGCGAGAGCCCCCGGCCTGATGGACCCCCGCGTCCACGGCCCCGCCGCCCCGGAAGCCCCGGCGCAGGGGCCGCGGCCTCCGCGATGGACCTCGTGGATCCGCGGGGCATGGGCGCGGTCGCCGCTGCAGACCAAGCTCATCGCGGGCATGCTCGTCCTGGTCACCCTGGGGATGACGGTGATGGGCGCGGCCGGCGCGTCCGTGCTGCGCCAGTACCTCGTCGGGCGTGCCGACGACCAGCTGCGCTCCTCGGTCGGCCACGTGCTGATCCAGGTGACCCCCGAGATCCAGGGCGACTACAAGGTGGACGTCCGGGTGCCCAGCGAGATGTACGCGCAGGTCCGCGACTCGAACGGGCGGCTGCTCGGGCAGAGCCTCGCGCCGAGCGAGCGCGGCTACCCGAAGTTCCCCGCCGACTTCACCAGCCGGGTCGACGAGCCGTTCACCGTGCCCGGGACGGGCGGGTCGAGCGCCAAATGGCGGGTGATCGCCGAGCCGATCCGCGGCACCGGCGCCACCGTGCTGCTCGCCGTCAGCCTCGCGGAGATCCAGCGGACCGTGAACCGGCTGATCGCCATCGACGTGATCGTCGGGCTGCTGGTGCTCGCCGTGCTGGTCGTCCTCGGGGTGTGGGTGGTGCGCGCCAGCCTGCGCCCGCTCGCCGAGATCGAGGAGACCGCGGGCGCGATCGCGGCCGGCGACCTGTCCCGGCGCGTCCCGGAGGCCGACCCGCGCACCGAGATGGGACGGCTCGGACGGTCCCTGAACGCGATGCTCGCGCAGATCGAGGCCGCGTTCGGCGCGCGCGCGGAGTCGGAGGCGGCGGCGCGGCGCTCGGAGGAGACGGCCCGCCGGTCCGAAGAGCGGATGCGCCGCTTCGTCGCCGATGCGAGCCACGAGCTGCGCACCCCGCTGACCGCCATCCGCGGTTTCGCCGAGTTCTACCGGCAGGGCGCCGCCCGCACTCCCGAGGAGATCGGCCGGATGATCGGCCGCATCGAGGAGACCGCCGGCCGGATGGGGCTGCTCGTCGAGGACCTGCTGCTGCTCGCCCGCCTGGACCGCCAGCGGCCGATCGAGCGGCGGCCGGTCGACCTGCTCGCCGTCGCCGCGGACTCCGTCCAGGAGGCGCGGGTCGTCGCGCCGGACCGTCCGATCGAGCTGTCGGTCGAGGGCGGCCTCGCCTACCAGGTGCGCGGGGACGAGCCGCGGCTCCGGCAGGTCCTCGGCAACCTGCTCACGAACGCGGTGGCGCACACGCCGCCGGGCACGGCGGTCGAGGTTCGGCTGTCTCCCGGCACCCTGCGCGGGGCGCCGGCCGCGGCGCTGGAGGTCGCGGACGAGGGCCCCGGTCTCGCACCCGACCAGGCCGAACGCGTCTTCGAGCGGTTCTACCGCGCCGATCCGTCCCGCTCCCGCGAGGACGGCCGCACCGGCACGGGCCTCGGCCTCGCCATCGTCGCCGCCCTCGTGGCCGCGCACGACGGGTCCGTCGAGGTCGACTCCACCCCGGGCGAGGGCGCGACGTTCCGCGTGCTGCTCCCGCTGGACACCGACTGAGCCCCGGTCGGACACGGGAGTCGCCGGACGATCGTCCGGACACGAAGGTCTCCGGGCGCCGCCCGGACCATGATGGTCCGCCTTTGGGGTTGCGGCCCCGGGGGTGAACCCGGGGCCGCGATCATTCAGGGCTTCCGCCTCCTTTTGGCCGTCCTGGCCTGCGCCTTCCGCTTCCGGACCTGCGCCGACCAGCTCGGCGGCCTCCTGCGTGCGCGCCGAGATGCGGACCTCGTGCGCGCGACGCTCTTGTCGGGCGTCGGATGGTGAGCTTTCGGCTCCTCATCCGGCGCCTTGTTGCCGTACCTGGCCAGCTCCTTGGCCCGCTCCTCGGGGGAGCCGGTCAGCGCCGCGTTGAGCAGCGAGCCGACCAGGATCGTCCCGATGCCGATCAGGCTCAGCAGGCCGAGGGCCTGGTTGAGCACGGTCAGCCCGACGAGGCCGGACAGTGCGGGCCCGTTGGCCGCCAGGGCGCCCGCCAGCCTCTTCGGGAGGCGGAGGGGTCCCTGCGCGAGCCAGTACAGGACCGCCCCGGCGATGACCAGGAGGCCCCCGATGATCGCGTGCCGCCCGACCTCCCATCCCCAGGGGACGGTGATGAGGGACGGCGCTCCGAGGACCAGACCCACCGCCATGGGCAGGCCCGTTCCCTTGAGTGCGATCTTCGCGTCGGCCATGTCCTTCGAACTGGACACCATCAGGGTCGAGCACACGGCGCCGCCCAGGGCGGCGAGCACCCCGGCGCCGTCGATGTGCTGACCCCACGGGATCATCATCGCCGCTCCCGCCGCCGGAAACAGCGTCAGGAACAGCTTGAGGGCCCTGTCGCGGTCCTTTCGCAACCGCGTGCTCTCCTTCTTGGTCCGCCACACGAGCACCAGCCCCAAGGTGATCGGGCCGAAGGTCGTGATGGCATTGCCGGTCGAGAAGGGGAGCCTCGCGGCGTAGAACTGCGCCAGGATGTTGGCGCCGACGAAACCCACCAGGAACGGCAGGACCGTCAGCACCCACCGGTGCTTCTTCTCCCATTCGACGAGTCGGGACAGGAGCCTGTGCGCCGGCGGGAACCACCGGACGGCGCGCGGCAGGCGGGAAAGCCACCTGTCGCGCTTTTCGGCGGTTTCGGTGGGCGGGGCGGCGTCGCGCAGCCTCGCCTCGCCGAGCCGCTTCCTTCCCACCGCCAGCAGCCCCCAGTAGATGGGAGCGCTGACCAGGTAGGTCAGGGTGGTGGCCTGGATCGCGGTCACCTGGTGGTCGGCCGTGAGCGGCTGCATCACGGCGGTGGCGCTCCGCTGGGAGACGGCGCCCGCCACGTGCGCCACGGCCGCCACGAGCAGCCACAGCGATCCGGCGATGGTCGCGACGAGCCAGTTCCTGGACCCTCTCGTCCGGGCCGGTTCACCGGGGGCGGGTCCGCCGCCTCCGGTCTTGCGGTTTTCTTTGTTGTTCACGTCAACCCCTTGGGTCTACGTGGGACGACACAAGGGGCAGGTGAACATCCGGCCCCCGTGTTGCGTCCCATGGTGAATCGGACGCAACTCCGTGAGCCGGATGCTGGCTCTATTTGTTGGAGTTGTGCTGCGAACCTAGCATCCGCGCGGACGCGGGAACCAGCCGGCGAATTCTTGTTCGCATACTGTTCAGAATCGACCGCTGCGGGTGCGGGAAATGGATGTCAGAAGGCATGTCGAAAGGCCCGGATCGCTATTCACGTCCGGGGGTCGGGCTGTCGCTTCTTCTCGTCCGGCCGGGCCGGTCGCCGCGTGCGAGCCGGGCCGGGGCCTCTCCTGTGCGGGTGTGCCGGGCCTTCGCCGGAAACCGTCCGCTCGCGCTCGCCGCCGTCAAGCGGTGTGACGGAGATCCCGGATCGCCCGCATGGCCTCGCGGCGGACATCGCCCGAGAGGGTGTCGATGTAGACCTGGCCATCGAGATGCCCGCACTCGTGCTGGAGGCAGCGGGCGAAGTACCCGGTGCCCTCCACCCGGACGGGCCTGCCCTTCGCGTCCACGCCCTCCACGACCGCGTGCGCGTGCCGCGGCGTGTCGAAGCGCATGCCGGGCAGCGACAGGCATCCCTCGGCCTCGACCAGCAGCTCACCGTCGGCGGCCACGAGAACCGGATTGACGACGTGGCCGACGTGCCGGCGCCCGCGGTCGTCCTCGCAGTCGTACACGAACAGCCGCAGACCGGAGCCGACCTGGTTCGCGGCCACTCCCGCGCCGTCCGCCTCGTACATCGTGACGAACATGTCGTCGACCAGCTTCTCCAGAGCCGTGTCGAACGTCCGCACGGGATCGCACTCGGTGCGCAGCACCGGGTCGCCGAGGAGCCTGATCGGGCGGGCGGTTCCGTTGCGCGTGGTGGTCCTCTTGCTCACCCGGACGATCCTATGCGGCGATCTCCGCGCCCCTCGAACGGCCGCGGACGCGAAAGGGGCGCCCGGCGCGGGCCGGGCGCCCCTTTCGCGGAGCGGGTGACGTTTCCGCCTGGGCTGGGGATCAGCTCGGGTCGGCGGGCCCGCGCGGGGCCGGGGGAACGATCGGGGCGTGGCCGCCGGACGGGCCGCCGTCGGCGTCCTCCACCGGCCGCGGCGCCTTCGCCGGCGGCGGGACCTGCGGGCCCGGGGCGGCGGCCGGGGCGTCCGGCTCCGGCTTCTTCATCGACGGCGCCGGCGCGGTCACCGGCTTGGCCGGGGCGGGCTTGGGCGCGGCGGCCGGGGCGGGCTGCCCCGCGACCGGCTGGCCCGCGACCGGCTGGCCGGCGGCCGGCTGCTTGCGCGGCGGCGACTGCCGGACGGCGTCCTCGACCATCTTCTCCAGCGGGCCCGCCTCGTTCTCGGCGGTCAGCAGCCGGTGCAGGGTCTCGCTGATCTCGGTGAGCCGCTGCAGCGCCTGCGTGTGGTTCTTGGTCAGCGCGGTGAGCCGCTGGGTGGCGCCCTCGTTGATCACGCCGGCGCGGCGCTCGGACGCGGTGAGGGTGCGCTCGGCCTCCAGCCGGGCGCTCGTCACCGTCTGCTCCGCCTCCTGCTTGGCGCCCGACAGCACGCTGTCGGACTCCTTCTTGGCGGCGGCCAGCATGTGGTCGGCCTTCTCCTGCGCCTGGGAGAGGTTCTTGTCGGCGTGCGCGCGGGCCTCGTCGATGATGCGCTTGGACTCCTGCTCGGCGTCCTGGCGGATCTCGGTGCCCTTGGCCTCGGCCTCGGCGACCTTGTCCTGGGCCTCGTCCTCGGCCAGGTTGATGATCTGGCGGAGCCGGTCGCTCAGGTCGTCGCCGGTGGGCTTGCGGGCCTCCCGCACCTCGGCCATCTCGCGGCGGACGCGCTCGGCGTCGTCCTGCGCGCGGGCGAGCCGGGCCTCGAGCTCGCGGTGCTTTTGCTGGGCGCGGGCGATGTAGTCGTCGACCTGGCGGCGGTTGTAGCCGCGCATGACGATCTCGAAGGACTCGTCTTGAAGGAGGTTCGGCAGGATTTCGGCTTCGTTGCTCATGATGCCTTGGGGGGTCGTTGGCGGGGGTATCACCCCGTCAGGGTCGGTTTGCGAATCCTCACCCGCCGGTCAGCGGGCCCACAGCAGAAACGTCAGCATCGACTCTCGTGCGATCCGCCCCGATCGCGCAACCGGAACGCCCTTCTCGCTGCCGTTTCTTCACTGGCTGGAGCCGACAAACTACCCAATTTCCCAAAAAAACGCCCCCACCTGCGCCCCCGTGTCGCACATCCGCGCCCTGCTCGGCACCGGGCAGGGGGCGAGAGGCGGAGAGAGGGGGACGGCTTAGCATCGGGCGCATGAGCTATGTGGGGTCGCTGGGTGAGGAAGAGCCGACGATCCACGCCGAGGCGTGGGTGGCGCCCGGGGCGGTGGTGGTCGGACGCGTGACGCTCGGCCGGGCGTCCAGCGTCTGGTACGGCTCCGTGCTGCGCGGCGACGACGAGGAGATCGTCGTCGGCGACGAGTGCAACATCCAGGACCTCAGCTGCCTGCACGCCGACCCCGGCATGCCCGCCGTCCTGGAGGACCGGGTCAGCCTCGGGCACAAGGCGATGGTGCACGGCGCGCACGTCGAGACGGGCTCGCTGATCGGCATCGGCGCCATCGTGCTGAACGGCGCGCGGATCGGCGCGGGCACGCTCATCGCGGCGGGCGCGCTGGTGCCGCCCGGCAAGCAGATCCCGGCGGGCGTCCTGGTCGCGGGCACGCCCGGCAAGATCGTCCGGGAGCTGAACGAGAACGACCGGCTCGTCCTGCAGCACACGCCGGACGTCTACATGCAGAAGGCCGGGCGCCACCGGCAAGCCTCCTGGCGCTGATCCGCACGCGCCTGACCTGGGGAGACGGGGCACCGGGCGAAACGGGGGGCGTTCCCGGGCGCTCCGTCTGACTACCATGACCCCCGTGGTGTGGGGACCGGGCTATGGCAATGCTCCGCCGCCCAGCCCCCAAATGGGGCAGGATCCGTTCACGGAGGCCGAGCGCGACACGAGGGCGATGGTGGCCGCCCAATGGTGGCCGTCGGCGCCTCCTCAGCAGCGCCATCACGCCATCGCCGGACGCATGCTCGTCCTGCCCGACGGGACGTGGTGGCTGTTCGGGGCGTGGGCCCGGTGGTACCGGCTGCACCCCTCGGACGGGCAGTGGTACCTGTGCCCGCCGCCGCGGACGCCCGCGGTGCGGATGGCTGCGCGGCCCGCGCAGCAGGGCGGGATGCAGGTCCCGCAGCTGCCGCCGCACGTGATCCCGGCCGGCCCCGACTTCTCCTATGACCCGCCCGCGTCGCTGCCGTTCGTCGGCCACGGGTTCGCGAGCGAGCTGACGGCCCGGGTCCGCGCGACGGTGGAGTCCGCGGCGGCGCTGTCCGCGCCGGAGTACCCGCACTGGTGGTCGCAGTTCACGCAGGAGACGCCGTCGACGGTGGCGGTCGCGTGGGGCGTGATGATGTGGTGCGCGTCCGCGCCGGTGTTCGACGCCCGGCTGGACGCGCAGATGCTCGACCTGTGGAAGCCGTACCGGGCCAGGCCGCTGCCGGACGTGGACGGCCCGCGCTGGCTGACCCCGCCCGCGCTGGAGACGCTGGTCGGGCTGTACTCCGAGCGGCTGCGGGCCAGCCGGGTGGACGCGGCGGTCGTCGTCCTGCGGACGATGTGGGCGGTCGCGAGCGCGCTGCGCGACGACCCGCGGTTCCAGATCCGGGCGGACGCGCTGCTCGCCATCCTCGGGACGACGCTGAGCAACCCGACGGTGGACTACGGGGCGCTCCCCTACGGGGACCAGGCGATCGTCCAGCAGTGGCTGACGCGGTGCCCGCCGCACCTGGTGCCGGCGCTGCGGAACGAGAGCTCGCCGGGCGACAACTTCCGGCACGCGTTCTACACGCTGAGCGAGGCCATCGGAGGCCTGCCGGGCGATTCCGCGGACCCGGCGTACACCGAGCCGCGGATGGTGGCGGCGGCGCTGCTGGCCGCCGACCTGGACGTCGTCCGCAAGGACATGGCGGGCTCGATCGTCCCGTGGCTGGACCCGGAGATCCGGTACACGGTGCAGGCGGTCGCGGAGCAGAAGGGGCATCCGCTGCGCCGGCTGTGGCCGGTCGACCTGCGGCTGCCGGACCCGCTGCGGGCGGCCGGCTCGGGCGAGGGCGCGGAGACGCTGCTCGCCGCGATGTACGAGCTGGACCTCGCGTGGTGCCGGCTCGGCGGGATGCCGGCGCGGCCCCGCGGCTTCCCGGTGCCCACCGCGCTCGTCGCGGGGATCATCGGGCGGAGCCGGGCGCGCGCGACGGCCGCCGCGCCGACGCAGACGCCGCCCCCGAACCCGTCGCCCCCCGGCCCGTCGCCGTCGCCGCCGTTCGGCATGCAGAGCCAGCCGGGCGTGGCGCCCGGGTCGCCGCCGCAGCCGGCGGAGCCGCAGGGCCCGGCGCAGCCGTTCGTCCAGCCGCCCGCCCAGCCCGGGTGGGAGAACGCGCCCGGGCCGGCGGGGCAGCAGCCGCCGGCGGCGGGGTTCGCGTCGCCGGATCCGGGGATGGGCGGGTACTCGCCCGCCGAGGAGGACGCCGCCGCCGGGAGCGCGGCGCCGCCGTACACCGAACTCGGCTTCCAGCAGTCCGCGCCCAAGCCCGTGCCGAGCGGCCAGGGGCAGGCCGCCTTCGGCATGCAGGCCGCCCCGCCGTCCGGTCAGGGCGCGCCGGGAGCGGGCTACCCGGGCGGGTCCGAGCAGCCTCCGTTCGCCGCCGGTCAGCCGGCGGCCGGTGCGCCGTACCCGGGCGGGTCTGAGCAGCCTCCGTTCGCCGCCGGTCAGCCGGCGGCCGGTGCGCCGTACTCGGGCGGGCCGGAACAGCCTCCGTATGCCGCCGGCCAGCCGCCGGCGCCGTATCCGGGGGGCGGGCAGCAGCCCTTCGCCGCGCAGGACCAGGAGGCGACGTCGCCCGACGCCGAGCAGTATCGGGGCGGCGGGTTCTCCCCGGAGGAGGACAAGCACGACGAGCCGATCGTGCCGCCCTACACGCAGCTCGGCTACGAGCGCCCCGGCGCCGGGCCTCCCGCGCAGGGCATGCCGCCGGGCGCGGGCGTACCCCCGGCCGCCCACGCCTCACCGGGCGTGCCGAACCCGCAGGAACCCGCGAACCCGCCGGGCGCGCAGAGCCCCCAGGGGCCGCCCGGCCCGCAAGGGGCGCCCGGTTTCGACCCGTACGCGACGCGGACCGAGGACGACGGGGCGCAGCCCTACGCGACGCGGTTCGAGGGCGCCGGGGGCCCGCCGGTGCCTCCGCCCCCGCAGAACGCGCAGCCGCCCGGGACGCGGATCCTGGGCCCCGAGGACATGGCGGACGGTCCCGCGCCGGGGCCGCCGCCCGGTCCGGGGACTCGGATCATGTCCGAGACGATGGTCGGCGACTTCGACTTCCTGGACGACACGCCGTCGCCGGAGCGGCCCGTCCACGAGATCCCGCCGCCGCAGGACCTCGGCCGCCGGCCGACCCTCGAGCGGTTCGGCATCGGGTTCGTGTCCGGCGAGCACGACGCGGGCGAGCTGCTGGACGAGCTGCGCGCGCAGGTCCAGGAGTGGAACTCGCCGGCCGGCGAGGACGCGGAGGCGACCCGGGTGGACGGCCGTCCGGGGTCGTCGCCGACGGGCGTGCCGGGGGTGCTGCTGGTCGGCGGCCCGCACACCGGGCAGCGCCGGCTGGCGCGGCTGATCGCGCTGACGCTGGCGGACGCGGGCCTCGGCGACGGGGCGATCCGGGCGCACGACGCCGACGACGTCCGGGACGCGCCGGTGGACGCCGTGGAGCGGATCCTGCGGCAGCCGGGTCCGGCGATCCTGTTCGAGCGGCTGGACGTGGCGATCAGGGCCGCGCAGGACCCGGTGGCGGTGACCGGCGCGGTGCGGCGGGCGCGCCGCGACCCGGTGAACACGACGCCGCTGATCGCGACGTGCGAGCCGCGCGCGTACAAGGAGCTGCTGAGGGAGCACCCGAAGCTGGTGCAGGCGTTCCGGGTGCACCGGCTGCCGGACTTCGGCGGGCTGGACAACCGGATGACGCTGCTGCACCTGCTGGCGGACGAGCGGCGCGTCACGATCGGGGCGTCGGCGCTGGAGGTCGCGCAGGAGGACCTGGAGCGGCTGCGCGGCCCGGGCGACCTGGTGAACGCGCGGCTCGTCGAGGCGTACCTGGACCAGGCGAGCCAGCGGAACATGGCGCGGGCGGGCGCGTCGCACGACCGGCTCGTGCTGACGCCGGACGACCTGCACGGCGTCGCGGAGGGCATCGAGCCGGCGCTGCGGCCGCCCGGCGACATCGACGGCTACCTGCACCGGCTGGACGGGCTGACCGGCCTGGAGGACGTCAAGGCGGTCGTCCGGGAGCTGGCGGACGAGGCGGAGCAGTCGGCGGACCGGGTCCGGTACGGCGTGGCGGACCGCGTGCACCACCACCTGGTGTTCACGGGCCCGCCGGGGACGGGCAAGACGACGGTGGCGGGACTCGTCGGCGGGATCTACGCGGCGCTCGGCCTGCTGGAGTCGGGGCACGTGGTGGCGTGCCGTCCGGTGCATCTGGCGGGCCGCGACCAGCCGGACACCGAGAGCCGGGTCGCCGGGATGATCGACCAGGCCCTCGGCGGCGTCCTGCTGATCCAGGAGGCCAACCTGCTGGACCGCAGCCCGGCCGTGGTGAACGAGCTGCTGCGCGGCATGCGGGAGCGCGGCGGGCGGTTCATGGTGGTCTGCTCCAGCCCGGCGGCGGAGATGGAGGGGTTCCTCACGGGCAGCCCCGCGTTCCGCGCCGAGTTCGGGCGGATCGTGGAGTTCCACGGGATCAGCGACCGGGAGATGGTCCAGCTGTTCCAGAAGTACGCCGAGCGCGACCTGTACATGCTGGACGAGGAGCTGCGCGTCGAGCTGCTCACCCGCTTCGAGCGCATGCGGCAGGACCCGTCGTTCGCCTACGCCAGGACGGTCCGGGCGCTGTTCGAGCAGACGGTCGCGCGGCAGGCGGCGCGCCTGGCGGGTGCGGACGTGAACGCGGCGACGGTGGCCCGGCTCACCGCCCGCGACCTGCCTGAGACGGCGCTGGAGCAGATGCTCGGCGACTTCCACCGGGGCGGCTGACGGCGCCCGCGGCGTCCGCCGCGCGCGCCGTCCGGGACCCCTCCCGCGTGGCCGGGCGCATCATGCCCGCCTGACCCGGGAAGACCACGGGTGCAGGTGGCCCTCGAATGGCCCTCTTGGGTCATGTGCCCGTCGGGGCGGGACGCGTAGCCTCGACTTGGGTGTGGGGAACGAACGGAGGTGGACGCGGTGCGCCAGCAGAACCTCGATCTGCGCGTCCACGACCGCGTTGCGCTGGACGAGATCGAACTCTATGCCGAGATGCTCAGTGCGGTGGCGGCGGCGGAGCGGCCGCTCACCATCGCGGAAATCGACATGGTGCTCGGGGTGCGTTCCGGCGAGGCCGGTCGTCGCGAGCTGACGCCGCAGGATTAGCCGAGATCCGATCCGCCCGGGGACGTCCGCCACGGACGTCCCCGGTTCACGTTCCGGGGCGGCCGCGACCGCCGGGCGCCTGCCAGGCCTCACCGCTGATCGCGGTCACGCGATGCCCGCAGCTGATCGCCGGGGCGCTGTAACGAATCTCACTCACGCGCGTCGTCACTCTCCGTACGGCCGTTCCTCCGCCCCTGAGCCTAGGCGCAGCCGCCCCGATTGGCGTAGCCGCAGGGGTATGTACCTGGTGATCTAGGGCAATCTTGTAGGTGAGAGGATGGGGGACACCGGTCGAAGCTGGGGCAAAGGTTCTTTTTACGGCCGGTAGCGCCTACGATCCTCTCCGGACTGTTCCGGCACTTCAGGAGAACGACGTGCGCTTGCGTCTCACGCCGCGTGAGGACAGCTTCTACGACATGTTCGCCGACTCGGCGAACAACCTGGTCACCGGCGCCAGGCTGCTCGTGGAGCTCATCAGCGACGGCGCCGACCGGGCAGCGATCGCGGAGAAGATGCGCGCCTGCGAACACGCGGGCGACGAATGCACTCACGCGATCATGCGACGGCTGAACGAAACGTTCATCACCCCGTTCGACCGCGAGGACATCTACCGGCTGGCCTCCACCATCGACGACGTGATGGACGAGATGGAGGAGGCAGCCGACCTCGTCGTCCTCTACAAGATCGACGAGTTCCCGAAGGGGATCGTGCACATGGTGGAGGTGCTGGAGCGTGCCGCCGAGCTGACCGCGGAGGCCATGCCCCGGCTGCGCTCCATGAAGGAGCTCAGCGAGTACTGGATCGAGATCAACCGGCTCGAGAACCAGGGCGACCAGGTGTACCGCAAGCTGCTCGCGCAGCTGTTCAGCGGCGAGTACGACACCCTGGACGTGCTGAAGCTCAAGCAGGTCATCGACTGCCTGGAAGAGGCCGCGGACGCGTTCGAGCACGTCGCGAACACGGTCGAGACCATCGCGGTCAAGGAATCATGAGCGCAGGCGAGGACCCGGGCTCGACGCTCGTCCGGGACCCGTCGGCGGACGCCGCCCCCACCATCGGTGAGCAGGCGACGCGCCGCGTGAGCGGCCGCGCCTGGCTGCTGCTGCTCGCCGGGATCGTCCTGGTGATGATCGCGGGGGCGCTCGGGCTGCGGTCCGACGCGCAGATGGCCGTGCTCGTCCTGGTCATCGTGGTGTCGCTGGTGTTCGACTACACCAACGGCTTCCACGACGCCGCCAACGCCATCGCCACGGCGGTGTCCACGCGCGCGCTGACGCCGCGGGTGGCGCTCGGCATGGCCGCGGTGATGAACATGCTGGGCGCGCTGCTCGGCGTGCAGGTCGCCAAGACCATCAGCGAGGTCATCACCCCGCCGTCCGGCCTGCACGGCCTCACCGTCATCGCCGCCGGCGTCCTCGGCGCGATCACCTGGAACCTGATCACCTGGTACTTCGGGCTGCCGTCCTCGTCCTCGCACGCGCTGATCGGCGGCGTCGTCGGGGCCGGGCTGGCCTCGTCGTCCTTCGTGAACTGGCACAGCGTGGTCGACAAGGTCGTCGTGCCGATGGTGGTGTCGCCGGTCGTCGGGTTCGTCCTGGCCTACCTGGCGATGGTCGCGATCCTGTGGATCTTCCGGCGGGCGCAGCCGAGCCGGGTGGTGCGGCGGTTCCGCATCGCGCAGACGCTGTCCGCGGCGTCCCTCGCGCTCGGCCACGGCCTGCAGGACGCGCAGAAGACGATGGGCGTCATCGTCCTCGCGCTGGTCACCACCGGGCACGCCAGCGGGAACTCGGTGCCGCTGTGGGTGATCGTGTCGTGCGCGGGCGCGCTGTCGCTCGGCACGTACGCGGGCGGCTGGCGGATCATGCGGACGCTGGGCCGCAAGGTGATCGAGGTGGACCCGCCGAAGGGGTTCGCCGCGGAAGCGACCGCCTCGATCGTGCTGTACGTGACCGCCTACTTCTGGCACGCTCCAATCTCGACCACGCACACGATCACTTCGGCGATCATGGGCGCGGGCGCCACCAAGCGGCTCTCCGCGGTCCGCTGGGGCATGGCCGGCAACATCGTCATGGCCTGGGTCCTCACCCTGCCCGCCGCCGCGATCGTCGCCGCCGTCGTGTACTGGGCCGTGCACTTCTGGGCTTGATTTTCCCAGGGGGGACGACCCCCCTGGAACCCCCCCGTCACGGTCGACAGGCTGTTTCGCGCTCCGCTAGCGCTCCGCGCGAAACAGCCTGTCGACCGGCGGGTAGGCCCGCTGCGCTCGCTGCACTCGCTCCGCGGGCCTACCCGTGGCCGTGTTTTCCCAGGGGGGGCGACCCCCTGGAACCCCCGTCACGACGAACAACGCGTTTCCCGCTCCGCTGGCGCTCCGCGGGAAACGCGTTGTTCGTCGTCGGGTAGGCCCGCTGCGCTCGCTGCACTCGCTCCGCGGGCCTACCCGTGGCCGTGGCTGAGGTCCGGCCTTCCGGTCCGGTGTTCAGCCGGGCCTTCCGTTCCTTGGGCGGGTCTTACTTGCCGGTGATTCGGGTCAGGGGTGGGGGGCTGATCGTGCCTTGGGCGGTCAGGTAGGTGACGAAGCCGTCCAGGTCTATGGGGCCGAGGACCTGGTCCTTGCCCTGCGTGAACGTTGTGAAGCCGTCGCCGCCGCCTAGCAGGAAGTTGTTGGCGGCGACCTTGTAGGTCGCGGCGGGGTCCACGGCGGTGCCGTCCACGGTGATGCCGGAGACGCGGTCGCCGACGGGCTTGGAGCGGTCGATGGTGAAGTGCAGGTTCGCCGACGGCTGCAGGATCTTCTCGCCTGCGGACGTCCACTGCTGCTCCAGCAGCGCGTCGAGCTGCGCGCCGGTCAGCGACGTCACGCCGAGCACGTTGCTGAACGGCTGGACGGCGAACGCCTCGCCATAGGTGACGACGCCGTCGCCCTCGGAGCCGCTCGCCTTGTAGGTCAGGTCGGTCCGGACGCCGCCGGGGTTCATCAGCGCGAGCTGCGCGCCCTTGTCCTTCATCGCGGCGAGCTGGGAGTCGGCGATGACGTCGCCGAGCGCGGTCTCGCCGCCGGCGGACGGGGCGCGGGTGAGGTCCGCGGTGATCTTGCCGATGGGCTTGTCGGCGATGACGCTGACCCGGTCCTTCCAGGTCTGCACGAACTTCTGCGTCGCCGGGTCGGGCGCGATGTCGCGGGTGACGACGTGGTTGTCCGCCTTCATGGAGGACCGGATGATGTCGTCGGTGCGGCGGTCCACCTTGAGGTCGACCTGGGTGATGATCCGGCCGAAGGAGGAGCCGGACGAGTAGAGCCGCGGCCGGCCGTCCGGGCCCTTCACGGTGCAGACGTACTGCTGGTGGGTGTGGCCGGACAGGACGACGTCGATGTCAGGGTCGGCCTGCTGGGCGATGCGGGTGCCGGCGCCGGGGACGATGCCGCAGTCGTCGGGCCGCTCGCCCGCGTTGACCTGGTCGCCCTCGTGGACGAGCAGGACCATCGCGTGGACGCCGCGCTTGCGCAGCTCCTTGGCGGCCCTGTTCGCGGCGTCGACCTCGTCGTCGAACCGCAGGCCCTTGACGCCGTCGGCGGTGACGATGGTCGGGGTGGTCTTGGTGACGACGCCGATGAAGCCGATCTTGACGCCGTTGATCCGGCGGATCGTCCAGGGCTTGAGGATCGGCTTGTTCTTCTTCTCCAGCAGCACGTTCGCCGCGAGGTAGTCGAACTTGGCGCCCTTCCACTTCCCGGCGGGGGAGCAGCCGTCGACGGGGTGGCAGCCGCCGTTCTGGATGCGGAGCAGCTCCTGGTAGCCCTCGTCGAACTCGTGGTTGCCGACGGCGGACGCGGTGAGCCCCATGTCGTTCATGAACTCGATGGACGGCTCGTCGTGGAAGGCGGCCGAGATCAGCGGGGAGGCGCCGATCAGGTCGCCCTGCGCGACCGTGAGGGTGTCGCGGTCGCGCAGCTGCTTGAGGTGGGCGGCGATGTAGGCGGCGCCGCCGGCGGGGACGGAGTTCCCGTTCTCGTCGATGGCGGTGCCGGAGCTGCCGGCCGGGGGTTCGAGGTTGCCGTGGAAGTCGTTCAGCGCGAGCAGGCGCACGGACGCCGGGGGCTTGGGGTGCGCGGACGCGGGCGCCGCGGCCAGGCCCACGGCCGTGACCCCGGCAGCGGCGCAGGCCAGGAGGGTGCGTCGTCGGATCATGCGCTGGACGCTAGAGAGGCCGGGCATCCGGCGATCGGCGGAGTGATGACGGTTATGTGACAACTTGACCAGGGCGGCGGGCGGTTAGGGTGTGATCATGAGCGAGCTGCGGGGGGACGAGGCCGCGCTGGTCGAGGCGGCCACCGGGGCGGACGGGGTGGCACCGCTGTCGGAGCACGCGCTGCTCGCGCTGCGCGCCGGGCGCGGGGGGCTGGTGGTGCGAGACGGCGGCGCGGTCGCCGGGTACGCGCACTTCGATCCGGCGACGGACGACGAGCCCGCGGCCGGTGAGCTGGTCGTCCATCCGGAGTTCCGGCGGCGCGGGCATGGGCGCGCGCTGCTGCGGGCGCTGCGCGAGAAGGCGGGCGGTCCGCTGCGCGTGTGGGCGCATGGTGATCTGCCCGCCGCGGCGGGGCTCGCCGCGTCCGAGGGCATGGAGCGTGCGCGCGCGCTGTTCCAGATGCGCCGTCCCGCGGAGGGGCCGCTGCCCGAGCCGAAGGTCGCCGAGGGCGTCCGGCTGCGGGCGTTCGAGCCGGGACGCGACGAGGAGGCGTGGCTGCGGGTGAACGGCCGCGCGTTCGCCGACCACCCGGAGCAGGGCGCCTGGACGATCGAGGACGTCCGCGAGCGCGAGGCCGAGGACTGGTTCGACCCGTCGGGCTTCTTCCTGGCCGAGCGCGGCGGTGAGCTCGCCGGGTTCCACTGGACGAAGACGCATCCCGGCGGCATCGGCGAGGTGTACGTGGTCGGGGTCGACCCGGACGCGCAGGGCCTCGGCCTCGGCCGCGCCCTCACCCTCGCCGGCCTGCACCATCTCCGCGACTCCGGGCTCGAGCAGTTCATGCTGTACGTGGACGAGTCGAACACGGCGGCCGTCCGGCTCTACGAGTCGCTCGGCTTCACGCGGTTCGCGGTCGACGTCATGTACGGCATCGGCGAGTGATGTCAAGGAATCGTTGACACGAGGGGTGATGTCAAGGAATCCTTGACATCATGACGTCCACTGCCCGCGCCCTCATCCCCATCGCCGGCCTTCCGGTGGTGGGGGTCCTGCTCGCCTTCCAGGCCGTGTACGACAGCCTCGCGTTGTGGATCGCGTCCATCGTCGCGTCGTTCACGGTCTTCGTCGCGGGCGTGGTTGCGGCGGCCTCCGCGGTGCGCTCGGCCGGGCCCGCCGCGGACGCCGCCCGCCTCGACGAGCTCGAACCGCTGCCCCCGCGCGACGAGGACGGCCGGTGAGCGCGGCCGTCGGCGACGAGCAGGCGGACGCGATCCGCGAGGCGGTCACCGAGGCCGTCCTGTCCGCCTGCGAGCAGGGCCGCAAGGGCCTCGACAGCGACCCGGACGCCCCGCTGCTGATGGTCGCGGCGTCCGCCGTCGCGGCCGAGGAGACCAGCCGGCTGCTGCGGCAGTCGATCACCGGCGCCCGCGCCGCCGGGCACAGCTGGGAGGCGCTCGGCGGGCTGCTCGGCATCAGCCGCCAGGCCGCCCAGCAGCGCTTCGGCGCCGCGGTGGCCGGCGCGAAGGGCGCCGTCCCGGACGGCGGCCCGGCGCACCGGGTGCTCCGTCCGCTGCACGCCTTCAACGAGATGGAGGCGCTGGAGGAGGAGGGCCGACGCGGCTGGCACTCCGTCGACTACGGCTACCTCTTCCACCTCGTCGAGGCCTCGCCGGACAAGTGGGAGCACCGGCGGCTGTGGTGGCCGTCGCGCCGCCGCAGGCGCGCCCTGGAGGAGCGGGGCTGGGAGCAGATCGTCCCGTCCGACTTCGACTCGCCGTGGGCCTACTACAAGCGCCGCCTGGACGAGCCCGCCGACCCGCGGTGACCCGGGACGCCGGCCCGTCCGGCGCTCCCCGGCGGCGGGCCGCCGCAAACCCGGATGACCGTCTCCGTACGGGCTTTTGGCATGCCTGAGCTGCGCTGTTAACCCAGCGGCCACGCCAAATCGGGACATTCTTCGCAATAGAGCTTGGCCTCGTTCATTCTCCGTTCACCTGGATCGGGGCGTCCGGTCACCTCGCCTGCCTACCGTCGCTTCCGACGGCGACCCCACCACCTGGTCAAACCGTGCCAAAGCGGCGGTCGGGGGACCCGCCCGACGAATCCAAGAGGAGACCTCCCGGTGAAGAACGGTTCTCGGCTCGCCGCCCTCGGCGGTGTGGTCGTCGCTGGTGCGCTGGCCCTGTCCGCCTGCGGCAGCGACGACAACAACTCCGGCGGCACCACTGGCGCCACGAGCGCCGCGGCCGCCAACATCGACTGCGCGAAGGGCGCGATCAACGCGGCCGGGTCGAGCGCGCAGAAGAACGCGATCGAGGAGTGGACGAAGGTCTACACGAGCAAGTGCTCGGGCGCCAACATCAACTACAACCCGAGCGGCTCCGGCGCGGGCATCCAGGCGTTCACCTCCGGCCAGGTCGCCTTCGCCGGCTCCGACTCGGCGCTCAAGCCCGAGGAGCACGGCCCCGCCGACGCCCGCTGCAAGACCGGCAAGGCCATCGACCTGCCGATGGTGCCCGGCCCGATCGCGGTCGTCTACAAGCTGAACGGCGTGGACGGCCTGCAGCTGTCGCCGAAGACGCTGGCCGGCATCTTCGCCGGCAAGATCACCAAGTGGAACGACCCGGCGATCGCGAAGGAGAACGGCGGCGCCAAGCTGCCGTCCTCGGCGATCAAGACGCTGCACCGCTCGGACGACTCCGGCACCAGCGACAACTTCACCAAGTACCTGAAGGCCACCGCCCCCGACGTGTGGTCGTTCGAGCCCGGCAAGAAGTGGGTCGCCCCCGGCGGCCAGGGCCTCAAGGGCTCCGACGGCATCTCCACCGCCCTGAAGCAGACCGAGGGCTCGATCTCCTACGTCGAGCTGTCGTTCGCCAGCAACAACAGCCTGCAGACGGCGAAGCTGCAGAACGGCGCCGGCGAGTACACCGAGATCAGCCCGGAGAGCGCCTCCAAGGCCGTCCAGGGCGCGCAGATCGTCGGCACCGGCAACGACCTCAGCCTGAAGCTGGACTACAACACCAAGGTCGCGGGCGCCTACCCGCTCGTCCTGGTGACCTACGAGATCGCCTGTGAGAAGGGGCTGCCGACCGAGCAGGCCGCCTTCGTCAAGTCCTTCCTCACCTACATCTCCAGCACCGAGGGCCAGCAGTCGCTGACCGCCCAGGGCTACGCCCCGCTGCCCGACAACATCGCCACCAAGGTGCGCGAGACGGTCAAGGGCCTGTCCTGACCGTCGAGGACTCCGGCACCAGCCACAGCCCCGCCGCCGGCGATGCCGGCGGCGGGGCCGCCGCACGTCTCAGCGGCCCGGACGCGGGCCGCGAGGAGGGAGACACCGTGACGAGCGAAACCCCCGCCGCCCTGGCCAAGGCGGCGGAGCGTCCCCGGCCCGCGCTCTCGATGAGCACCGGCCGCGCCGGGGACCGGATCTTCGCCGGGCTGAGCCGCGGCTCCGGCCTGGTGATCCTGGCGATCATGGCGGCGATCGCCGTCTTCCTGGTGTGGAAGGCGATCCCCGCGCTCCAGGACGACAAGGCGAACTTCCTCACCTCGCAGGAGTGGAACCCCGACGGGGCCCCCGCGAAGTTCGGCATCGCCCAGCTCGTCTTCGGCACGCTGATGACCTCGGTGCTGGCGCTCGTCATGGCGGTGCCGGTCGCGGTCGGCATCGCGCTGTTCATCACCTACTACGCGCCCCGCCGGCTCGCCGGCGTGATGGCCTACCTGGTCGACCTGCTGGCCGCCGTGCCCAGCATCGTCTACGGCCTGTGGGGCCTGAACTTCCTGGTCACGAAGATGACCGGGGTGTCGGGGTTCCTCAACTCCTACTTCGGCTGGATCCCGCTGTTCGGCGGCAGCGAGACCGGCGGCCGGACGATCCTCACCGCCGCCATCGTCCTCGCGATCATGATCCTGCCGATCATCTCCGCGATCACCCGCGAGGTGTTCGTGCAGGTCCCGCACGCGCACGTGGAGGCGGCGCTCGCGCTCGGCGCGACCCGCTGGGAGATGATCCGGATGTCGGTGCTGCCGTTCGGCCGGTCCGGGATGGTGTCGGCGGCGATGCTCGGCCTCGGCCGCGCCCTCGGCGAGACGATCGCGGTCGCGATGGTGCTGTCCACCACGGCCGGCATCGACTGGCACATCCTCAAGGACGGCGGCAACACGTTCGCGGCGAACATCGCCAACACCTTCGCCATGTCCGGGCCGACGGGGCGCAGCGCGCTGATCGCGTCCGGCCTCGTCCTGTTCGTCATCACCCTGCTCGTCAACGTGGGCGCCCGCGCGGTCGTGGCCCGCCGCAAGGAGTTCTCGTGACCTCCCTCTCCACGAAGTCGTCGTCGCTCTCCTCGGTGTCGGCGGGACGCAAGGCCAAGGACCGCGCCGCGAAGGTGTTCGTCTACGCGGCGTTCGCGCTCGCGATCATCCCGCTGGTGTCGGTGCTGTGGACGGTGATCTCCAACGGCGCCAAGCGGTTCGACGGCGTGTTCCTCACGCACTCGATGAACGGCCTGGCCAGCAAGGACGCCGGCGGCGGCGCCTACCACGCCATCATCGGCACGCTGGAGCAGGTCGGGCTGACCGCGCTGATCTCCGTCCCGCTCGGCGTGCTCACCGCGATCTACCTGGTGGAGTACGCGCGGGGCGGGCGGCTCGGCCGCACCATCAGCTTCTTCGTCGACGTCATGACCGGCATCCCGTCGATCGTGTCCGGCCTGTTCGTGCTCGCGTTCTGGCTGCTCGCGCTCGGCATGGACTTCTCCGGCTTCGCGGGCGCGCTGTCGCTGACGATCCTGATGCTGCCGACCGTCGTCCGCGCCACCGAGGAGATGCTGAAGCTCGTCCCCGGCGACCTCAAGGAGGCCGCGTACGCGCTCGGCGTGCCGCGCTGGCGCACGATCATGTTCGTGGTGCTGCCGACGGCACTGCCAGGGATCGTGTCCGGCGTCATGCTCGCCGTCGCGCGGGTGATGGGCGAGACCGCCCCGCTGCTGCTGACGATCTTCATCACGAAGGCGATCAACACCGACCCGTTCAGCGGCGCGCAGGGCTCGCTGCCCACCTTCATCTGGGACCAGTCCACCGACCCCAACGCCAACGCGGTCGACCGCGCCTGGGCCGGGGCGCTGGTGCTGATCCTGCTCATCATGCTGCTCAACCTCGCCGCCCGCCTCGTCGCGTGGCTGCGCAGGCCGTCCGCCCGATAGCCCGATAGGAGAAGACCCCACAATGGCGAAGCGGATCGAAGTGTCCGGGCTGCACGCCTACTACGGCGGCACCCACGCCATCGAGGACATCTCGATGACGATCGAGCCGCGCTCGGTGACGGCGTTCATCGGCCCGTCGGGCTGCGGCAAGTCCACGTTCCTGCGCACCCTGAACCGGATGCACGAGGTGATCCCGGGCGCGCGCGTCGAGGGCAAGGTGATGCTGGACGACGAGGACCTGTACGACTCGTCGGTCGACCCCGTCGCGGTGCGGCGCGTCGTCGGCATGGTGTTCCAGCGGCCCAACCCGTTCCCGACCATGTCGATCTACGACAACGTCGCGGCCGGGCTGAAGCTGAACGGGGTGCGCGGCAAGCGCCGGCTCGACGAGATCGTCGAGGAGTCGCTGCGCGGCGCGAACCTGTGGAACGAGGTCAAGGACCGCCTCGGCAAGCCCGGCGCGGGCCTGTCCGGCGGCCAGCAGCAGCGGCTGTGCATCGCCCGCGCGATCGCCGTCCAGCCGCAGGTGCTGCTGATGGACGAGCCGTGCTCGGCGCTCGACCCGATCTCCACGCTCGCGATCGAGGACCTGATCGGCAAGCTGAAGAGCCAGTACACGATCGTCATCGTCACCCACAACATGCAGCAGGCCGCGCGCGTCAGCGACCGGACGGCGTTCTTCAACATCGCCGGCACCGGCAAGCCCGGCAAGCTCATCGAGATCGACGACACCAGCAAGATCTTCACGAACCCCGAGCAGAAGGGCACGGAGGATTACATCACCGGCCGCTTCGGCTAACCTGCCGCGGTGGACGGTGATCGTGCGTTCCTCTGGGGGCGGCTGCTGGGCGGCTCCCTGTGCGCGGTGCTCGCCGGCTCCCTTGCGGCGTGCTCCGGGGACGGTCACCGTGGCGGGACGGTGGTGCAGGCGGACCGGGCGCACTGCGGGCGCGGCTGGAGCGACCCGCGCGCCGGGACGCGGACGCTGCTGGTCCACAACGGCGACAGCGCCGCCACCGAGGTCGACCTGATCGACCCGTCCAGCGGGGCGATCTACGCCGAGCTGGAAGGGGTCGGGCCGGGGACGACGCGCGAGATGCGGGTGACGCTCGGCGGCGGGACGTACGCGTTCTGGTGCTTCCCGGAGGGCGGGCATCCCGTCACGGGTCCGAAGGTGACGGTGGACGGCCCGGCGGGCGGTCCGGCGGTCCGGCCCGTCACGCAGAACGACCTCTTCCCGGCGTTGCGGTCCTATCGTGCGTACGTGACCAAGGGGCTCGGCGTCCTGCGGGACCGGGTGGACGCGCTGCGCGACGCCGTCCGTTCGGGCGACCTGGACGCGGCGCGCGACAAGTGGCTGCCCGCGCACCTGGCCTACGAGCGGCTCGGCGCCGCGTACGGCACGTTCGGCGACTACGCCGGCAAGATCGACGGACGTCCGGCGGGCCTGCCGGACGGCGTCCGCGATCCCGGCTTCACCGGGTTCCGGCGCGTCGAGCACGGCCTGTGGCACGGGGAGTCCGCGTCGTCGCTGCGCAAGCCCGCCGACCGGCTCGCCGACGACGTCCGGGCGCTGATCGCCGACTTCCCGCGCGAGCAGATCGACCCCTCGGACCTCGGGCTGCGGGCGCACGAGATCCTGGAGAACACGGTGCAGTTCGAGCTGACCGGCAAGGGCGACCAGGGCAGCGGGACGGCCCTCGCGACCGCGGCCGCGAACCTCGAAGGGACCCGCGCGGTGCTCGACCCGATGCGTCCCGTGCTGACACCGCGGATGGACCTCAGCGGCATCGACGGCGGCCTCGACCGGACGTCCGAGCTGCTGGACGCGCAGCACCGGCACGGGAAGTGGACGCCGCTGGACGAGCTGAGCACCACCGACCGCGAGCGCATCAACGGCGCCGTCGGTGACCTGGTCGAACGGCTCGCGTCGGTCGCCACGGTCGCCGCGGTGAGGAGGACGTCGTGACCGGCCCGGGGCGGCGTTCGTTCCTGCGCGGCGCGCTCGCGGCGGGCGTCGCGGGCGCGGTGACCGCCGGCAGCGCCGCCGCCGCTGACAGGGACCCGGAGAGCCCATCGCCGAAGGCTCCGCCGTTCCACGGCGTCCACCAGGCCGGGATCCTGGAGGAGCCCCAGGCCCGCTCGATCGTCGTCGCGTTCGACGTGATCGCCGAGAACAAGGCCGAGCTCACCGACCTGATGCGCGCCCTCACCGACCGGGCGCGCGTGCTGACCAGTGGCGGCGTCCCCGCCGAACCGGGCATCAGCGCGCCGCCGCCCGACTCCGGCATCCTCGGCCCGGACGCCCCCGCCGGCGGCCTCACCGTCACCGCCGGCGTCGGCGCGTCGCTGTTCGACGACCGGTTCGGGCTCGCGTCCCGGCGGCCGAAGCGGCTCACCTCGATGCGGACGTTCCCCAACGACGACCTCGACCCCGCCTGGTGCCACGGCGACCTCGCCCTCACCCTCGGCGCCGCCGACGAGGACACCGTCCTGCACGCCCTCCGCGACCTGTGCCGCCACACCCGGGGCGGCATGCAGATCCGCTGGCGGATCAGCGGGTTCGCCAACCGGCCCCGCCCGTCCGGCACGCCCCGCAACCTGATGGGCTTCAAGGACGGCATCGCCAACCCCGACGTCGCCCGCGCCGCCGAGATGGACCGGCTCGTCTGGGCCGGACGCGACGAGCCCGCCTGGACGTCCGGCGGAACGTACCAGGTCATCCGGCTGATCCGGATGCTCGTCGAGTTCTGGGACCGGGTCGGCCTGCCCGAGCAGGAGCAGATGTTCGGCCGCAGCCGCGACACCGGCGCGCCCCTCGACGGCGTCCACGAGACCGACGCGCCCCGCTACGCCGCCGACCCCGTCGGCAAGGTCATCCCGCTGACCAGCCACATCCGGCGCGCCAACCCCCGCGTCCCGGACACCGACGCCAGCCGCATCCTGCGCCGGTCCTGCAACTACGACCGGGGCGTCGACGGCGCCGGGAACCTCGACATGGGCCTCGTCTTCGGCTGCTTCCAGCAGGATCCGCACCGCCAGTTCGAGGCCGTGCAGGAGCGCCTCGCCGACGAGCCCCTCACCGACTACATATCACCGTTCGGCGGCGGTTACTTCTTCGTTCTTCCCGGCGTCAGAGATCGGGTAGATCATCTCGGCCGGGGGTTGCTCCAGTAGGCGCGCGGCGCGCCTGCAAAGCCCCTCACCAGAGGAGGAAGACATGCGGGAGACACCAGGTCCAAGAGAACCGGCCGGAACCGGACGCCGCCGCGGCGCCCGCCGCCGGCCCGCACTGATCGCCGCCGCGGCCGTCACCGCGGGGCTCGCCGGCCTCGCCGCCGCCTGCGGATCCGCCGGCGCGCCCACCGGAGTCGCGGCCCGGGCCGGCGGCGCCGGCCACGGGCCCGGCGCGCCCGCGCGCACACCGATCCGGCACGTCGTCGTCATCTACGGGGAGAACATCTCCTTCGACCACTACTTCGGCACGTACCCGCACGCCGCCAACACCGACGGGACGCCGTTCCACCCCGCCAAGCACACGCCGAAGGTCGACGGCCTCACCAAGAAGCTCCTGAAGCACAACCCGAACCAGTACGACCCGAAGCGGCTGACCCCGTCGCAGGCCCTCACCTGCGACCAGGACCACGGCTACGGCGCCGAGCAGAAGGCCGTCAACGGCGGCAAGATGGACAAGTTCGTCGAGTTCACCGGCAAGGACAAGTGCACCGGCCAGCCGATCCTGTTCGGCGAGCCCGGCCTCGTCATGGACTACTTCGACGGCAACACCGTCACCGGCATGTGGAACTACGCCCAGCACTACGCCATGAGCGACAACTCGTGGGACGGGACGTTCGGGCCGTCCACCCCCGGCGCCATCAACCTGATCTCCGGGCAGACCCACGGCGTCTACGCCGTCGACCCGAAGACCCACGAGAAGGTCACCGACGCCTACACCGTCCAGTCCCCGGACGCCGACGGCATCGGCACGATGATCAACGACCCGGACCCGGCGTTCGACGACTGCTCCGGCAACAACCACACCTCGACGAACGCCCTCGCCGTCATGACCGGCAAGAACGTCGGCGACCTGCTGAACGAGAAGAAGGTCACCTGGGGCTGGTTCGAGGGCGGTTTCCGCCCCACCGGCAAGGCCAACGGCTACGCCGTCTGCGGCTCCGCCCACGCCAACATCGGCAAGAACCAGGTCGTCGACTACAGCCCGCACCACGAGCCGTTCCAGTACTACAAGTCCACGGCGAACGAGAAGCACCTGCCGCCGTCGTCCGTCCAGGCCATCGGCCGCACCGACCAGGCCAACCACCAGTACGACCTGACGGACTTCGACGCCGCGCTCAACGCCCGGAACCTGCCGGCCGTCAGCTTCCTCAAGGCGCCGTCCTACCAGGACGGCCACGCCGGCTACTCCGACCCGATCGACGAGCAGAAGTTCGTCACCGGCACCATCAACAAGCTGCAGAAGTCGCCGGAGTGGAAGTCCACCGCCGTCGTCCTCGCCTATGACGACTCCGACGGCTGGTACGACCACGTCGCCCCGCGCGTCACCAACGGCTCCGCCGACCCCGCCGTCGACCAGCCGCTGTGCACGGGCGTCGAGGCGATGGGCGGCTACAAGGACCGCTGCGGCCCGAGCCAGCGCCTGCCGATGCTGGTGGTCTCGCCCTACGCGAAGGTCAACCACGTCGACCACCGGCCGGTCGAGCAGGCGTCCGTGCTGCGCTTCATCGAGGACAACTGGGGCACCGGCCGCCTCGGCGACGCCTCCCTCGACGGCCGCGCGGGCAGCATCGAGGGCATGTTCGACTTCCGCCACCCCAAGGCCAAACAGGTCATCCTCGACCCCGACACGGGAGCGGTAGTCAGTAAGAACTGACGTGTTTGCCCAGGGGGGCGACCCCCTGGAACCCCCGTTGCGACGGACGAGGCGTTTCCCCGCTCCGCTGGCGCTCCGCGGCGAAACGCCTCGTCCGTCGTCGGGCAGGCCCGCTCCGCTCGCTGCACTCGCTCCGCGTGCCTGCCCGTGAGACGGGCTGAGCTTCAACCCGCAGGAACCGTCGTCAGCAGGCGCTGAACGAAAAACCCCCGCCGGGGCTCATGCCTTGGCGGGGGTTCTTTCTTCGGCTTCGCCGGGGCGGTGGTCGGGGACGAAGCGGTAGCCGACGTTGCGGACGGTGCCGATCAGGGACTCGTACTCGGCGCCGAGCTTGGCGCGCAGGCGCCGGACGTGGACGTCCACGGTCCGGGTGCCGCCGAAGTAGTCGTAGCCCCACACCTCCTGCAGCAGCTGGGCGCGGGTGAAGACTCGGCCCGGGTGCTGCGCGAGGTACTTGAGCAGCTCGAACTCCTTGAAGGTGAGGTCCAGGATCCGGCCGCGCAGCCGCGCGGTGTAGGTGGCCTCGTCGATGGTCAGCTCGCCGCTGCGGATCTCGCCGGGCACCTCGTCGGCGTCGGCGACCGCGGCGGCGCGGCCGAGCGCGAGCCGCAGCCGCGCCTCGACCTCGGCGGGCCCGGCGGTCTGCAGCAGCATGTCGTCCAGGCCCCATTCGGAGCTGAGCGCGGCGAGGCCGCCCTCGGTCACGATGCCCAGCAGCGGGCAGTCCAGTCCGGTGGTGCGCAGCAGCCGGCACAGGCTCTTGGCCTGGACGAGGTCGCGCCGGGCGTCGACCAGCACGACGTCGGCGGGCGGCGCGTCGATCAGCGCGGACGCCTCGGCGGGCGCGACCCGCACCGAGTGCAGCAGCAGCCCGAGCGCGGGCAGGATCTCGTCGGACGGCTCCAGCGCGTTGGTCAGCAAGAGCAAGCTGCTCAAGTGCCCGCCTCCTCGTCCATAAAAAGACGTAGGACCCAGGCGGCCCACCCCCGAGCCCGGCCACGGCCACGGCTCGGAGACGAGGCGGCCATGAAGGGTGTTGCGGATGAACTCCATGGCCTCGTCGCCCGGATCCCTCGTCATGAGCTTATACGAGGCCCCGCCGGTGGCAATGGGCGCATGTCCGGCGGGCATGAGATCGTGGGAGCGTGGCCAGAGGGACGATGCGGTACTGGGCCGCGGCGAAGGCGGCGGCGGGGACGCACGAGGAGCCTTACGACGCGGGCACGCTGGCGGAGGCGATCGAGGCGGCGCTGGGGCGCGCGGGGCGCGGCGCGGACTTCGCGCGGGTCGTCGGGCGCAGCTCGTTCCTGATCGACGGGGACCCGGTGGGCGCCCGCCCGCACGGGTCGGTGGAGCTGCCGGAGGGCGGCGTGGTGGAGGTGCTCCCGCCCTTCGCGGGCGGCTGATCTCCCGGGGTGACGCCGGGGTGCGGCGATCTCATTCCGCAGTGCGACTCGACCAGGGCGTTCCGGGCAATAAGGTGTGGCGATCGCGCGTGCCGCCGCCCGAGGGAGAGAGATGCGCAAAGCACTGCTGGCATTGCTGATCGTGGTCGCCGTGGGCCTCGTCGTCGCCGACCGGGTCGGGGTCCGGGTCGCGCAGAACCGGATCGGGCAGCAGGTCGCCGCGCAGTACAACCTGCCGCAGCAGCCGGACGTCACGATCCACGGCATCCCGTTCCTGACGCAGGTGGTCGGCGGCTCCTACGACCACATCACCGTCGACATCGGCGACTGGACGGAGCAGGGCGTCACCGTCTCCGGCGTCAAGGTGGACATGCGCGGGCTGAACGCGCCGCTCTCGGACGTGATCAACGGCGACACCTCGAACATGACGGCCGACACCGCGACGGCCTCTGCGATCGTCCCCTACGACGTGATCAAGAAGGAGGCGCCGAAGGAGGTCAAGAGCATCGCGCCGAAGGGGAACGACCTCGCGGTCGACCTGACCGGGACCGTCCTCGGGTTCCAGGTGAACGGCAGCGCGGTGGTCTCGGTGAAGGCGACCTCCAAGGGCATCGCGATCACGCCGGAGTCGGTGGGCACGAACGGCGCGGCGCAGCTGCCGCTGACGCTGGTCCGGCAGCAGCTGACCTGGATCGTCCCGGTGCGGGACCTGCCGGTGGGGTCGCGGATCAGCGAGATCCAGCCGACCCCCGAGGGGCTGCGGGTCGCGGCGACCGCCCACAACGTCAACCTGAACGATCTTCAGCAGCAGAAATAGCCGCGGCCGCGGTGAACCGGGACGCTTCCGGAGCCGTGACAGTGATGTGGGTCCCACCGCGGATGAGGGTTTGCTGCGCGCCCTGTACAGCGAGCACGGCGGTCCGCTGCTGGGCTACGTCCTGCGGCTGACGGGCGGGGACCGGGCGCAGGCCGAGGACGTGGTGCAGGAGACGCTGCTGCGCGCCTGGCGGCATCCGGACGCGCTGTCGGGCCGTCCGGTGCGGCCGTGGCTGTTCACCGTCGCGCGCAACCTGGTGGTGGACGCGCACCGGGCTAAGCGGGCGCGGCCCCCGGAGACGGGCATCGACGAGCAGGTGATCGCGACGCTGCCCGGCACCGACGACATCGACCGGGCGCTGGAGTCCTGGACGGTCGCCGAGGCGCTCGCCCAGCTGACGCCGCCGCACCGGGCGGTGCTGGTGGAGACCTACTACCGCGGCCGATCGGTCGCCGAGGCCGCGACGGCGCTCGGCATACCGGCCGGCACCGTGAAGTCCCGCACCTATTACGCGCTGCGGGCGCTCAAACTCGCATTGGAGGAGCGGGGGTTGGCGCCATGAACGAATGCGCGGACGTGCGCACCGCGCTCGGCGTGTACGTGGTCGGCGCGATCGAACCGGCCGAGCGGGGCCGGGTCGACGCGCACCTGGAGGGCTGCCCGGCGTGCCGGGACGAGCTGGCGGGGCTGGCCGGGCTGCCGGCGCTGCTCGGCCGGGTCGAGGAGGCGCAGCTGGCGCAGGTGGCCGGGCCGGGCGGGGCGGCCGGGCCGGGCCGGGCGGAGCCGCCGGATCCGGAGTTCCTGGACGGGCTGCTGGCCCGCGCGTCCGAACGGCGGAGGGGGCCGCTCGGGCCGCTGCGCCGGCGGCTCGGCGGGCGGGGCGCGGGGATCGCCCGGTGGGCGCCGCTCGCCGCCGCCGCGTGCCTGCTGCTGGTCGCGGGCGCGCTGTTCGGCGGGTTCGTGTTCCCGGCGAGCGGCGGCGGCCGCGCCGCGTCCCCGCCCGCCGCGTCGGCCACGCCGTCGCCGGAGCAGACGGCGGAGCCGGCGGGGCGCGGCGAGCGGATCGTCGCCGTCAACCCCGGCAACCAGGTCAAGGGCGTCGTCTACCTGCAGCGCAAGGAGTGGGGCACGCAGGTCGAGCTGTACCTGTCGGGGGTGCCGAAGGGGGAGCACTGCCGGATGATGGTGATCGCCCGGGACGGGCGGCGGGACGCGATCGGCAGCTGGTCCGTCCCGTACGACCGCGGCTATGGCGACTATCACGGCTCCACGATGTTCCCGCGCGGTCAGCTGTACTCGTTCGAGATCGTCGGGCTGGACGGGAAACCGCTGCTCACCATCCCCACGTAGGCTCGCGGTGTGGAAGAAACGCGGTCGCGGGCGGGTTGTCGACAATGATGACCGGAGCTTTGGTCGCCCTAGTGGTGCTGTCGGCGGCGACGGTGTTCGGCCTTGTGCGCCGGCACCGTGACGGTGTGCTGCGCGCCACACCGGCGGCGGTCCGCGCACGGAAGGACGGCGACGACCAGGTGGGCGACACCCTGCCGCACGAAGAACTGCGGGCCGACGAGCTGGGCGCCGAACTCGGCGCGAAGGCCACGCTCCTGCAGTTCTCCAGTGCGTTCTGCGCGCCCTGCCGCGCGACCCGGCGCGTCCTCGGCGAGGTCGCCGAGATGGTCGACGGCGTCGCGCACGTGGAACTGGACGCCGAGGCGCACCTGGAACTGGTGCGGCGGCTGAACGTCGTGCGGACGCCGACGGTGCTCGTCCTCGACGAGGCCGGGCGGATCGTCCGGCGCGCCGCGGGGGCGCCCCGCAAGGCCGACGTGATCGCCGCCCTCGGCGCCGCGATCCGGTGACCGCGACCCGGCTCCGGCGGCCCTGTCAAGACCCGGGAACGGGCGATCAACCTGTGAGCCGTACCCCGATGACCTGGGATAAGACACATGTCACTGTCTCGGAAGGCGAGACGGATGTGACAGGGCGCGGATTGTCGGCTTACCATCGTGCCGTGCGTTACTGGACAGAGCAGATGCTCACGAAGCGCCGCGCGGTCGACTTCTGCCGCGTGGCCGCCTCGCTCTGTCGCCCGGCCTGAGGCATCGAGCCCTTCCGCCCCCGAGCTCTTCCGATTTCCACGCTCGTACGCACGCTTCCTCTCCGCCATGGAGCACCCCGATGCAGGTTGATCCGCGTGGGCCGCGCTTCGGCGCGTCCGTCACGACGGTCGTCCTCGTCGCGGTCCTGGTCACGGGAAGCTGGGCACTGCTCGCCGCTCAGGCCGTCGTGTTCGCCATCGGCGCGTTCCTCGGTCTGCGGTACGCCCCGTACGGGCTGGTGTTCAAAGCGCTGATCCGCCCCCGGCTCGCTCCGCCCAGGGAACTGGAGGACGAGGCCGCGCCCCGCTTCGCGCAGGGCGTCGGGTTCGCCTTCGCCCTGGCGGGGACGGTCGGATACGGGACGGGGATCACCTGGCTCGGCATCGGTGCCACCGCCCTCGCGCTGGCGGCGGCGTTCCTGAACGCGGCGTTCGGGTTCTGCCTCGGCTGCGAGATATATCCGCTCTTCCGACGTATCACCGCGAAGATTCGCTCCGACAGGGAGGTTCCCGCATGAGCCGCTCCGACGTCCTGGTGGACACCGATTGGGTCGAGGCCCACCTGGACGACCCGGGCCTGGTCCTGGTCGAGGTGGACGAGGACGTGTCCGCCTACGACAAGGGCCACATCCGTGGCGCCGTGAAGATCGACTGGAAGACCGAGCTGCAGGACCCGGTCCGCCGCGACTTCGTGGACAAGACCGGCTTCGAGCAGCTGCTGTCCGGCAAGGGCATCGCCAACGACGACCTGGTGATCCTCTACGGCGGCAACAACAACTGGTTCGCGGCGTACGCGTACTGGTACTTCAAGCTGTACGGGCACGGCAACGTCAAGCTGCTCGACGGCGGCCGCAAGAAGTGGGAGCTGGACTCCCGCGAGCTGGTCGAGGACGTCCCGTCGCGTCCGCGCACCGACTACAAGGCCCAGGAGCAGGACCTGACGATCCGCGCGTTCCGCGACGAGGTCGTCGACGCGATCGGTGCGCAGAACCTGATCGACGTCCGCTCGCCCGACGAGTTCAGCGGCAAGCTGCTCGCGCCGGCGCACCTGCCGCAGGAGCAGTCGCAGCGGGCCGGCCACGTGCCGACCGCGCGCAGCATCCCGTGGTCGAAGGCGGCCAACGACGACGGCACGTTCAAGTCCGACGACGAGCTGCGGCAGATCTACACCGACGCGGGCGTCGACCTGTCCAAGGACACGATCGCCTACTGCCGGATCGGTGAGCGCTCGTCGCACACCTGGTTCGCGCTCCGCGAGCTGCTCGGCCTGCCGAACGTGAAGAACTACGACGGCTCCTGGACCGAGTACGGCTCGCTGGTCGGCGTGCCGATCGAGCTCGGCGACCCCAAGTAACAAGCCCGAAGCAAGACCAGGCAGGACACCCCACCGCCGCCGGCGGAACGAATCTTTTCCGTGTGCACGGAGATGGAGGAGCAATGACCCAGGGCTGCGCAGCGCCGGAGCAGACGGCGCACCTTCCCGCGACCGTCGACCTGACCAACGAGGCCGTGATCCAGGGCACCGTCACCCGTGACGGCGCCCCCGTGTCCAGCGCGTACGCGCGCCTGCTCGACTCGACCGGCGAGTTCACCGCCGAGGTCGTCACCGGTGACGAGGGCGTGTTCCGCTTCTTCGCCGCCGACGGCGACTGGACGGTGCGGGTGCTGGCCGCGGGCGGCGTGAGCGTCGACAACGCGGTCACCGCGAAGACCGGCGAGGTCGCCGGCCTCGAGGTCGCCATCTGACCTCGGGTCTCCGAACCGCCGAACCCCGCCGTCCCGGTCCGTCCGGGGCGGCGGGGTTCGCCGTTTCCCTGGTGCCGTTCGTCGTTTTCCGTGGTGGCGTTCGCCGTTTCCGCGGCGGCGCACGGCCTGGGGCCGCGCGGACGGGCGGGGTAGCATCGGCGCGATGTTCGTACTGTCCGCCCGGTCGCCGCTGCTGCTGCCGTGGGCCGCACTGAAGCTCGCGGGGCGGTTCGTCCTGCCGCTGACCCTGTGGTTCACCGCCGGGCGGCTGCTGCGCTACGGCGCGCTGTACGGCGGGTACAAGCTCGGGGCGATGAAGGGCACCGCCGCGACGGTCGCGCCGCTGGTCACCGTCGGGCTGCTGGTGATGATCACGCTGGCGACCGCGGTGCTGATGGTGCACTGCGTCCGCGAGGGCCTGGACGTGGTGCACGCCCGCGAGGGCGGCGGCGACCTGACGCCGTGGGCGGTCGGCAACGACGAGTCGGTGGTCGGCGCGATGGCGCGGGCCGCGCTCCCGTTCGTCATCTTCTACCTGGCGTGGGGGATGCAGGCCGACGACGCCCGCGAGTTCGCCGACATGGCGGCGAGCCGCGGCTTCGCCGAGAACGGGTTCCAGGGGCAGCTCAAGGGGATGGGCATGCTCATCTCGCTGGAGAAGCACATCGTGCTCGCCGTCGGCATCACCGCGGCGTTCTTCGTGATCAAGACGGCGGTGGAGTGGCTGCTGGAGGAGCGGCTCGGCCGCTCGGCGGGCGCGCTGATGGCCTTCCTGGAGATCAACTTCACGCTGTTCGGCATCTTCACCATCGACCAGCTGCGCGGCGACGCGACCGACTGGATCACCGGGCGGCAGGCCTGGCAGTGGTTCGACGGCGCCGCCGGACCCGTCCTGGACCTGTGGCCGCCGTTCAAGGACGCGGTGCTCGGCGCGCTGATCTGGCTGGTCATCGCCGGGGTCATCCTCGGCCTGGACGCGGGCGACGAGCGGGTCGTGCTCGGCCGCGGCCGGGCGGCGCGGCGGCTCGCGGCGGCCGGCGGGATCGAGCGGGAGGGCAGCGTCCGGGAGGTGCTGACCCGCGGGTTCCGCGAGATGTGGCTGCCCGCCTGGTACGGGCTGCGGCTCGTCCGCCGGTCCGGGATGCTGCCGTTCGCGGTGTTCTGCCTGCTGTTCAGCGCGCTGGACGTGGGGGAGGACGCGTCCCGCCGGTGGGTGTACGGGCTGCTCGGACCGCACGAGGTGACGTGGTGGATGCCGCGGCTGCCGATGGTCGCCTACGGGACCGGCCTGGTCTTCCAGATCCTGCGGATCTGCCTGCTCGCGGCGGCGTTCAACCTGGTGATGGCGCGGGTCACGGCGCGAAACGCAGCGAAGGCAGTGGCTTCCCCGGTTTCCGTGACGCCTTCGGCGCCTGCACCCGCAGCGCCAGGGCAGCCGCCCTGGTACGGGGCACCGTCCCCTTGACGGTGAGGCGGGCGACGGCGCCGGGCCGCGCCGTCCCGGTGGTGAGGCCGGTCGCCGACCAGCTGCGGCCGTCGCCGTCGGTGAAGGTGTAGACGATGCCGTAGGAGCCGATCGCCTTCGCGGCGGCCGCGTCGTCCGGCCGGACGGCGAGGACGACCTGCAGTTGGGTGACCGTGTCGTCCTTCGGCTTGGCGCCGCCGAGCGGGAGCGGGGCGACGGTCTGCCGGCCGACGACCTTCCACTGCGCGCCCGCGAGCGTGCCGGTCGCGCCCTGCGGGACGTCCGTCACCTTCTCCGGTGGTTTCATGCTCTTCTGGACGCTGTTGGTCTCGTCCTTCCATTTCAGCACCAGGAGGGCGGGTATCAGGGCGGTCAGCGCGAACGCCTGGACGATGCGGCGGTCGCGGGGGCGGATCCCTTGCCGTTGTCGCTGTCGGCGTGGGGGGTGTGGGGGGATCACGGGCAGGTCGGGGTTGGTCTGCTGGGGGTCCCCGAAGGCGTGGCCGGCGGTCGTCATGAGGACGGCTCCGGATCGTAACGGTCGACGGCACTGCGCAGCAGCGCCTGCACGCCGGACGCGCTGATCCCGAGGTCGATGTCGACGGCGGCCGACAGTTGGGGGAGCAGCCCGCCCGTCCCGACGACGAGGTGCGCACCCTGCAGGTGGTTCTTCGGCAGCTCGAACAGCAGCGTGCCGGGCGCCCAGATCATCGGCTGCATGTCCGGGATCGTGCTCGTCGTGGCGGAGCGCGGGTCGTAGCGGTAGCTGTAGCCGCCCGGCGTCTCCAGCTTCGCGGTGCCGAGGCGGAGCGGCTCGCGCTCGCTCTTCGCCCGGATCTTCACGGCGAGATAGATGCCGTCGGTGCCGATCGGCGGATGGTCGCCGAAGCTGAGGCCGGACGCGAGCGAACGGGCCGCCTGCACGCCGTCGACGCGGACGCTGAACATCCGGTTCGAGACGGTCTGCCCGATCTTTCCGTCGTTGCGGAGCGGGTCCATCTCCTTGGCGTCCACTTTCGGCCGCATCGTATGCACCCACATCGCCGCGACGATCAGGCCCGTCCCGATGAGGCCGGTACCGCCGCGCACGAGCAGTTCGCGGCCGTTCATCGGGGGCTCGTGGTCGGGTGGGGCGTGATGGGCCGGATGCCGTGCGCGGGCGGACGCGCCGGGCGCCGGGTCGGGCGTCGTGTTGGGGGTGGCGTGTGCGTCGGGAACAGCGCTGGTGTCGGCGTCGCGGTGGGTGCGGGGGCGGCTGGGGTGACCGGGAGCGTCATCTTCGCGGCGAGCGCGTCGTTCTCGGTGTCGGGCAGCCAGTTGTAGCTGACGTCGGTGAACCCCGTCCGGTACTCCCATTTCCGCAGGCCGAGGGTGAACGTGCGCGGCGCGTCCGCCGGCCCCGCCTTCCACATCGCGGACGCCTCGACGGGCAGGCCCGGCTGCACCGAGTCCGTCTTCGCGCCGGCCGCGACGCCCTCGACCTGGTCGGGCTTCAGCCACTTGCCGGCCTTGGTGCGCGCGGCGAGACCGTCCATCAGCCCGCCGTAGCTGAGCGACTCGGTCTCCTTGCCGTTGTTGACCACCCGCATCCGGACGATCAGATACCGCTTGGCATCCGTGTCGAACGCGCCCTGGACCGCGCCGATCCGCGCGTCCCGGACCGTCACGGTGAACAGGCCGACGTTCAGCGCCTTGCCGGGCTTCTCGACGGGCTGGTTCGGCGCGTCCTTGAACCCGCCCGCGGCCCACGTCGCGGCCGCGAGCGCGGCGACCGCGCACACGACGACGGCGGGGACCAGCCGGCGCCGCACGGACGCCCTGCCCCCGCCTTCGCCGAACGGCTCCCCCGGCGGCGGGGGGACCGGCGCGGTGGACTGCACCCGCCGCATGCTAGTACGACCGACCGTTAAGTCTTTAAGCTCCTCGGATGGCGTACAAGATCCGCTTCGTCCCGGTGGTGCCCGTTCTCATGATCATCGCGGGGGTCGTCGCCGCGCCGCTGGTGACCGCCGGGATCTTCATGGCGGAGATGCGCGCCTGGCAGGCCGTGTTCGGCATCGTGTTCTGGGTCGTCGTCATCGCGTGGCTGATCGGCGGGGGCGTCGCGCGCCTGCGCCGCATGGTGCGCAGCGGATGGACGGCATTCGCCCTCGACGCGGACGGCGTCCGGGTCGGCGCGCGTCCCGGGGCCTCGCCGCAGTTCTTTCCCTGGCCGGACGTGGACGCGGTCGTCCGCTTCGAGACGCCGCGGGTCGTCCGCCGGTCGCCGATCCGGTACCTCGGCGTCAGCCTGCGGGACGACGCGCCCGGCGGCGTCGCCGAGTTCGAGGAGCGGCTGGCCGCTGCGCGCGCACGTCCCGGGCTGTCCGGCGCCGAGCGGGAGACCCTGGAGCACATGGCCGGCAACCTGTCCGGTGACGCCTTCCCCCGCGAGCACGCGGTCAGCGGCTACGTGCGGCAGCGCGACTGGTGGCTGAGCCGGCGTGCCCTGGAACGGGCCCTGCGCGCCCTGACGCCGGAAATTCCGCTCGTGGAATTGGACGCCAGCAGCCTTCCGCACGAATGGCTCGACGACCGGGGCCGGCTGGACGACCTCGCTCTGGAACGCGCTGGCGGCTCGGGTGGTGCTGTGCCCGGCTAGTGATCGGTTGTGGTTCTTCGGTGGGCCTCGGTGTCATGTCCGCATCCGGTCATCCTCCGGAGGGTGAGGGGTGTGCGGATGCGGTCGGCGGTCTGTCTGGGCTCATGGGCAGGGGGCGCTCCGTCTCTTGACGGGGCTACGCTGCCAGCGTGGCCGAGATCATCGACTATGGGCGGTTCGCGGACCGGCTCGCCGCGCGGCGAGCCCGCTGGGACCTACTGCGCGAGTTTCAGGACGAATGGGGCTACACGGTGCCCGCCGGAGCCGTCCCATGGCCGAAATGGTCCGAGACCGAGCACCGCACCTACGTCCGCACCCTGCATGAGGAATGGACCGGTGAGGAAGAGGACCCCTTCAAGGGCGTCGACCGGTCTTTGCCCATCCCGAAGGCGCTGGATGAATGGTGGGACCTGCCGTTCAACTCCTTCACCCACTCGTCGCGGCTGTACTGGACGAACCCCGAGTACCCGCCGACGCTTCGGCCCGACCCGTCCGGCTACGGCGTCGCCGAGGGCCTGCCAGAGGAGAACCCGTTCGTCGAGCCGGGCGGTGACCTGCGGCTCTGCTGCTTCATGGCGGAGTACGAGTACTGCAACGAGTGGGCGTACCTCGCGTCCGAGGCCGGCCAGGACGACCCGCGCGTGTTCGTCAGCATCGACGAGGACGGATGGGCGCTGCAGGCGGAGTCCCTCTCCGAGTTCTTCGTGCTCCTCGCCGCCGTCCGGCTGCCGTCCCACTTCGGGTGGTCCGTCCAGCTCGGCGACGATGACTTCCCGGACGGAGTGCGGGCGCGCATCGAAGCGGCCTACCGTCCCATGGGCCTGCAGAACTGGCGGGAACTCGGCGCCGACACCGCCTTCTTCGGTGGGCCGGACGTGATCGTCCGGCACGACACCGGCATGGCCGACTACTCCGTCGACATCTGCGGCCGCACCCGGGAGGCCCTCGCCGCCACCGCCCGGACCCTCGGCTGGACGTGGGACGACGACCTCGTCGACCCGCCGGCGAAGGACGCGGAGTCCGATTAATCGTCTAGAGTCGTGGCGTTCGTACGGTTTCAGGAGAGATGGGGAATGCGCGGAGCGGGACTCGTGGCCGGCGCCACCGGACTGGCCCTGACCACTGCGCTCGTGTTCGCCCCGGCCGCGTCCGCCGCCCCCGGCGACCGCCCGGACGCCGCGCCGACCACCAAGCCGTCGACCAAGCCGTCTCCCACAGGCAAGCCCACGCCGAAGAAGACGCAAGAGCAGAAGAAGCCGCAGACCCAGTGCAACAAGCCGAGCGGCCAGCCCGCCTCGGCGATCACCCAGCAGCCGTGGGCGCAGCGGCGGCTCGACTTCGAGCAGGCCTGGACGATCACCCGCGGCGCCGGCGTGACCGTCGCCGTCGTCGACAGCGGCATCGAGGCCGATCACCCGCAGCTCAAGGGCAAGATCGCCGGCAGCTACGACGCGACGGGCACCACCCCCACCGACTGCTACGGGCACGGCACCGAGGTGTCGGGCATCATCGCCGCCACCGACCAGCGCCGCCGCAACGTCCCGTTC
Source organism: Actinomadura violacea (assembly GCF_017573465.1). GTDB lineage: Bacteria > Actinomycetota > Actinomycetes > Streptosporangiales > Streptosporangiaceae > Spirillospora > Spirillospora violacea. The sequence continues at coordinate 178,750 of NZ_JAGEPF010000013.1, read as the reverse complement.
GTCGGGGTCGCGCCGCAGGCCAAGCTGCTCGACGCCAAGTTCACCACCGGTGAGAGCACCGACGACAACACTTTGCTGCCGAAGGCGATCACGTGGGCCGCCGAGCACGGCGCCAACGTCATCAACGTCTCGGCGCGGGCGCCCGACACCACCCTGCTGCGGCAGGCCGTCAAGACCGCGCAGCAGCACGACGTGCTGATCGTCGCCGCCGCCGGCAACGTCGACAAGGACGAACGCGGCAAGGAGAGCGCCGGCTATCCGGCCAACTACCCGGGCGTGCTGTCCGTCGCGGCGGTGGACCAGAGCGGCACGATCTCCGACTTCTCCAACCACAAGACGCGCATCGACGTGTCCGCGCCCGGTCAGGACATCATCACCACCGTCGGGACCGGGTACGCGGGCGGGCTGCAGGGCACCAGCTTCAGCGCCCCTTACGCCGCGGGCGTCGCCGCGCTCGTCCGGTCCCACTACCCCAAGCTGAACTACCAGCAGGTCATCAACCGGATCCTGCTCACCGCCGAGGGCGGCAACGGGCAGGGCAGCGGCTACGGCATGATCAGCCCGATGCAGGCGGTGTCCGCCGAGCTGGACCCCAACGCCAAGCCTGGGGACACGTCCGCCGCGCGTCCGCTGAGCGGGCCCGTCCCCATCGCGCACGCCGCGCCCGTCGACCACCGCACCCGCAACATCGGCCTCGGCATAGCCGGCGGGGCCCTCGGTCTCACTCTCGTTGTCGCGTTCGGCGGGGCGGTCATTCCGATGGGCCGCCGCCGCAACTGGAAGCCGGGTCGCATTCCTGCCCTTCCGACCGGCGAAGACCGCAACTGACTCGCTGGGGCTTGGTGTCTTTTCATCGCGAACTCTTTTGTTGGTTACCTGATATCCGGAATTCGGGGAATGGGTGTTCGGGTGGTGGGGTGGCGCTGGCGTACGGGGCCGCCCCTCCAAAGTCAAGGGCGCCTTCGGCGTCGCTGCGCGATGGACTTCGTCCACCCTTGACTTTGGAGCCTCTGCGGCCCCTGAGGCAGCGTTAGGGGCAGGCTCCGCCTGCCCCGCCCCGGGTCGCGCCACCCCACCACCCCCTCCGTAAGGTGCGAAGGGGCGAATGCGGGCAAATTGCTTGGCTGAGTCGGTTTGGAAAACCAACCCAGGAAATGCCCGCTCGGGAGTTCGATTGTTCGTCACTCATGGTATTCTTTAGATATGCAATCAGTGACGGTCGAGCTTGAGGGCGCGTCCACCTTGGAACTGGTGGACGCCCTTTCGCTGATCGCTGCTGAACTCGCCGCGCGGGAAGTGCCCGATTCGGCCGCAGCGTCACTGGAATTGGCCGAGGCTCTGGCGGCTGCCACCGATCTACAGGAAAGTGCGCTCGCGACTCTCATTGGCCGGGTGGACGTGGTTGGAGAGCAGCAGCGGTGGGGATATCCCTCCACGCGGGCATGGCTTCGTTCGAGGCTCGGCATGCGTGAGAGCCGCGCCAAGGAGCGTTTGACGCTCGCTCGGCAGCGGCATCGCCTTCCGCAGGTGGCCAAGCGCCTCGCGGCCGGGGAGTTGTCGTACGGGTACGCGACCACCGTCGCCGAGTCGGTCGCTCGGCTGGACGACGCGGACTGCGGTCAGGCCGAGGCCGTGTTGCTGGAGATGGCCGACCAGGGCTTCTCGGCTGGGAAGGTCGCGGCGTTCGGGCAGCGGATCCGTGACGTCATCGCCGAGCGTGATGGCAATGAGGATGCGCCGGACGAGGATTCCAAGCGCGGGTATGCCAAGTCGTGGATCACGACCACGCTTTCTCTGGACGGCGGTCGGTATGTGAAGGGGTGGCTGAACCCCGAGGACGCCGCGATCTGGGACGGCACCCTTGCCCCGCTGGCCAAGCCGGCCGGGCCCGAAGATCGTCGGGACGTGGGCGAGCGCACGGCCGCTGCCCTGTCCAGTGTGCTGGCGGGCGGGCACAAGGCCAGCAAGGTCACCGTGATCTGCGACCTTGAGACGCTGACCGGCGGGAACGCCCCGGCGCGTCTCACCGACGGGACACCGATCCCTGCGGCTCAGGCCCGTCGGATCGCGCTGGCCGCCGGGGTGTCGGCTCTGCTGCTGGGACGCGGCAACACCCCGCTCTATCTGGGCTACCGGGAACGGTTCGCCTCCGCTGCCCAACGCCAGGTTCTCGAGACGCTCTATCCGTCGTGTGCGGTGCGTGGATGCGAGATGCCGGGCACGCTGTGCGAAGTCGATCACGTCGGTGGATGGGCACTCGGTAAGTCGCCCACCGATATTGATCGGCTCGCTCTCACCTGCGGCTGGCACAACCGCTTCAAGCACACCAGCCCCGATCAGATCCAGATCACCAAAGATCCAGACGGGCGTTACGTCTACCGATTGCTTCCGCCAGCGGATGCGCGACCGCGAACCGGGGGCAACGGCCCGCCCCTCGATTGGGCCGCATAGTCACACCCCGGTCAGGGGCTGGTGGCCGAGGCCAGGAAGAACGGGACGGCTGCGAACAGGCGGTTCGTGCGGGCGCGTTCTTGCTGGTCGGTGAGCCATTCGTCGGCTTGCTGGTGTGCGGCGGCGAGGCCGGTGAGCATGGGGAGGATCGTCGCGTCGGTGAACAGGGCGGTGCGGGCCTCGACGGCCACGTCGTGGAAGCCGACGTCGAGGAGGAGGTTGCGGTACTGGCGGGCGGAGTGGGGGGACGGGATCCGGTCGGCGCGGGCGTGGACGAGGGTGCGGGTCAGGTCGGGGAACGAGGAGTCGATGACGAGGGCGTCCCAGTCCTGGCCGCAGAGGACGATGCGGCCGCCGGGGGCGAGGACGCGGCGGGCCTCGGTGAGCGGGAGGCCGGGGTCGGGGAGGTTGTGGAGGACCTTGTCGGCGCGGTAGCCGGCGAGTTCGGCGTCGCGGAAGGGCAGGGCGCGGGCGTCGGCGACGCGGAGGTCGGCGCCGGGGGCGCGGGTGCGGGCGGTGGCGATCATCTGCTCGTCGGGGTCGATGCCGGTGGCGCGAACGCCGCGGGCGGTGAGTTCGGCGACGGCGCGTCCGGTGCCGCAGCCGATGTCGGCGACGAGGGCGCCGGGTGCGGCTTGGAGGAGGTCGTAGGTGCGGGCGCGCAGCTGTTCTGCGCCGGGTACGGCGTCGGCGGTGTCGAGTGCGGCGATCAGTTCCGTGGACATGCGGGTCATGCTGCGACTTAATGTCGACATGAAGTCAAGCGCCGATCTGTCCATCGGGGAGGTGGCGGGGCGCTTCGGTCTCGCGACGCATGTGCTGCGGCACTGGGAGGCGGTCGGGCTGCTGAGTCCCGAGCGGGCGGCGGGCGGGCGGCGACGGTACGGGCGGGGCGATCTGGAGCGGGTCGCGGTGATTCTGCGGGCGAAGCGGGCCGGGTTCGGGCTGGAGGAGATCCGCGGGATGCTGGCGACTTCGGACGCCGCAGGGCGCCGGGAGATCCTGCGCCGGCGGCGCGACGACCTCGTCCGGCGGATCGAGGAGGCGCGGGCGGCGCTCGACGTCATCGAGTGCGCCATGGGCTGCGGTCATGAGGACCTGGCGGAGTGCGCGCACTTCCAGGCGGCCGTGCGCGAAGAGCCCCGGACCGTGGCCCGGGGCTCTTCGGTGGTCGTTACCGGGGTTCCCCGTGGAACGCCGTCTGGATGAGGCGCTTGCCGGCGCGGCGGTCGGAGTGCGTGCCGCGGCCGACGGGCAGCGGGCCGGGGCGGACGTCGAACAGGTTGCCCTCGTCCTTGTTGCCGGACATGATCAGCGCCGGGCTGGCCATGTCCTTCAGGCGCTGCATGACCGGGTCGAACATGGCGCGGCCCGCGCCGCCCATGGTGCGGGCGAGGATCAGGTGCATGCCGATGTCGCGGGCCTGCGGCAGCAGCTCGGCGACCTGCGCGAGCGGGTTGCCGGACGGGGTGGCGACGAGGTCGTAGTCGTCCACGATGAGGAACAGCTCCGACCCGCTCCACCAGGACCGGTTGCGCAGCTGCTCGGGGGTCAGGTCGGACGGGGGGAGCCGGTTGACGAGGGCGCCGTTGACGTCCTTCATCAGCCCGCCCGCGGCGGTCGACGACGCCGCGTACCCGATGACCTGGTCGCTCTCGGCGGAGTCGAGGAGGGCGCGGCGGTAGTCGAGCATGATGATGCGGGCCTCGTCGGGGGTGTAGCGCGCCTTGACGGCGTCGACGACGAGGCGCAGCAGGTTCGACTTGCCGCATTCGTTGTCGCCGAGGACGACGAAGTGCGGGTCGTTCTCGAAGTCGAGCATGACGGGCGACAGGGTCTCCTCGTCGATGCCGATCGGGATCCGCTTGCCGGTCTCGGACACCTGCGGCAGCGAGGTGAGCGGCAGCACGTCCGGCAGCATCCGGACCTGCGGAGCGGGCGGGCGGCCCTGCCAGCCGGACTGGACGGTCTGGACGAGCTGCTTGACCCCGTCGGAGAGGTCCTCGGAGGACGGGCGGCCGTCGACGCGGGGGAGGGCGCCGAGGAAGTGCAGGCCCTCGCGGGTGATGCCGCGGCCGGGCCGGCCCTCGGGGACGTTCGCGGCGAGCTTGCGGTCCATCTCCGACTCGTACGGGTCGCCGAGCTTGAGCTCCAGTTTCGTCCCGAACAGGTCGCGGATGGTGAGCCGGAACTCCGACCACTTGTTGGTGGCGGCCACGACGTGGATGCCGTAGCCGAGGCCGCGGGCGGCGAGGTCGGTGATGGTGGACTCGACGGCCTCGAACTCCTGCCGGACGGTCAGCCAGTTGTCGACGACGAGGAACACGTCGCCGAAGCCGTCGCCGGGGATCTGGCCGGCGGCGCGCATCCGCCGGTAGGTGGCGATGGAGTCGATGCCGCGCTCGGTGAAGAACCGCTCGCGGGACTCCAGCAGCCCGGACACCTCGGCGACGGTGCGGCGGACGCGGTCGGGGTCCAGGCGGCTGGCGACGCCGCCGACGTGCGGGAGGTCGGCGAGCGGGGCGAGGGAGCCGCCGCCGAAGTCCAGGCAGTAGAACTGCACCTCCTGCGGCGTGTGCATCAGCGCGAGGGAGGTGATGAGGGTGCGCAGCAGGGTCGACTTGCCGGCCTGCGGGTTGCCGGCGACGCCGACGTGCCCGGCGGCGCCGGACAGGTCCAGCCACATCGGGTCGCGGCGCTGGTCGAACGGCTTGTCGACGATGCCGGCGAACGCGTGCAGCTGGCCGCGGCCGTCCCAGCCGGCGGTGGTGAAGCCGAACTCGGGGGTCTGCTGCAGGTTCGGCAGGACCTGGTCGAGGGTGGACGGCTCGTCCAGCGGCGGCAGCCAGATCTGGTGCGGGGGCGGGCCGTTGCCGGCGAGCTGCTTGACGACGAGGTCGAACAGGCTGATCTGCGGGCCGTCGTCCTCCGGGGCCTGCTGCTCCTGCGGCTGCTCCTGCATCCGCGGCTGCACGTAGGCGGGGGTGAACGGGACGATCTGGGCGAGCTGCCTGGGGCCCCTCTGCCCGCTCTGCGACGCCGTCTCCTCGTCGGGGCGGTACGGTCCGGACACGTACGCGGCGCGGAACCGGGTCAGCGACTCGGTGCCGATCTTCAGGTAGCCGTTGCCGGGCGCCTGCGGCAGCTCGTAGGCGTCGGGTGAGCCGAGGACGACCCGCGACTCCATCGCCGAGAACGTCCGCAGGCCGATCCGGTACGACAGGTGCGTGTCGAGGCCGCGGAGCTTGCCCTCCTCCAGGCGCTGCGACGCGAGCAGCAGGTGGACGCCGAGGGACCGGCCGAGCCGTCCGATCATGACGAACAGCTCGGCGAAGTCGGGCTTGGCGGACAGCAGCTCGGAGAACTCGTCCAGCACCACGAACAGCGTCGGCATCGGCTTCAGCGCGGCGCCCTGCTCGCGGGCCTTCTCGTAGTCGCGCAGCGAGGCGTAGTTGCCGGCCTGCCGCAGCCATTCCTGGCGCCGCACCATCTCGCCGTGCAGCGCGTCGTACATGCGGTCGACGAGGGGGAGCTCGTCCTCCAGGTTGGTGATGATGGCGGAGACGTGCTGGAGGCCGTCCATGCCGAGGAACGTCGCACCGCCCTTGAAGTCGACGAGGACGAAGTTCAGCACCTCGGAGGAGTGCGTCATCGCCAGGCCGAGGACGAGGGTGCGCAGCAGCTCCGACTTGCCGGAACCGGTCGCGCCGATGCACAGGCCGTGCGGGCCGTACCCGCCCTGCGCGGCCTCCTTGATGTCGAGCTCGATGGGGCGGCCGTCGGCGTCCAGGCCGATCGGGACGCGCAGCCGGTTGCGCGGCGCGCGCGGCTGCCACGACTGCCGCGGGTCGATCCGGGCCGGGTCGGGGACGCCGAGCAGCGTCGTCAGCGTCGTCGCGGCCGACAGCGCGTCCAGCTCGGCGCCCGCCGCGGCGCTGGCCCGCAGCGGCGCGAGCTGCCGCGCGAGGCCGTCCGCCTGCACGTAGCTGAACCGGTCGGGCCGGCCGAGGGAGCTGGCGACGTCCTTGCCGGTGCGGTCGCGGCGCAGCATCGCCATCTTGTCGGCGGCGACCCGCAGCCGCAGCATCGTGTTGTCGGATGTGGGCGCGACGTGCCCGGACAGGTCGATGACGCAGACGCCCTCGATGCCGTCCGAGCCGATCTGCGAGTCGGGGGTGACGGCGCCGCCGTCCACGATGACGACGTGGTACGGCAGGTCGTTCTGCGACAGGCCGGGGGTGAACCGGGCACGGTCCTTCACCTCGGTGCCGTACATCCGCTCCAGCTCCGACAGGCTGCCCGCCATCAGCCGGACGGGCCCGGCCGCGTCCGTCACCGTCGGGTGCATCGAGTGCGGCAGCCACTTGATCCAGTCCCAGTGCGGCATCGCCTCGGCGGACGCGCACACGCTGACCCGCATGTCGTCGGGGGAGTGGAACGCCGTCAGCTGCGCGATCATCGAGCGGACCATGCCGCGGACCGCGTCGATGTCGCCCATCGGCAGGATCCGCGAGAACGACGGCAGCGACACCGCGACCGGCAGGTTCGGGACGGTGGAGTGCGCGCGGACGAACCGGCGCAGCGCGCCCGCCGTCATCGGCTCCAGGTCCTCGATGGGCTTGGTCTCCGGCGGGATCAGCTGCACGGCGAGCTTCTGCGGGCCGGCGCCGATCCGCACGTTGCCGAAGTCGGGGTCGGCGGGGCGGCGCTCCCAGATCCGCGCGCTCATCACCAGCGACCACAGCGAGTCGGGGGACGGGCTGTTCCACTCCAGCGACTCGCGCTGCTGCTCGGCGGCCCGCCGCACCCGGCGCCGCACCTGGCTCAGGTAGCGGAAGTAGTCGCGGCGGGCGCCGTTCAGCTTGAACTTGCGCTCGCCGGAGCCGCGGCCGAGCTGCCCGATCATCATGCCGCCCATGGCCAGCGCCATGCCGCCGCTGCTGATCATCATCATCGGGGACTTGGTGCCGCCGCCGATGAACATCAGGCCCATCATCACCGGCATCACGGCCATCGGCAGGTAGGTGAGCACCGCCTGCATGCCGCCGCTCTGCATCTCCGGGATCTCCGGCGGGGACTCCAGGAGCAGCTCGCCCTTCGGGGCAGGGGGCGGTTTACGGCGCTCCTTGCGCTTGACGAGGATCGTGCTCACCTGGGGGTTCCCTCCACGGGTCACGCCCCCCGGGGTGGCCGCTCGATGCCGGGAGCGCGACCGACCCGCAGGCCCGTTGGCGTGATGTTGACGTTTCGGTGTTGATTTAGCGTATTCGGACGTCACATCCTAAGCTGCGCGTCGATCGGATCCGGCCCGCGATCCGACCCCGGAGGACGGGAGCTCCCGTGAATTCCCCCGCCACAACCGAACTGTGCAGGGTGACCATCGTCGCGCCGCGGCGGCGCATCGACGTCTCCCTGCCCGCAGACGTACCCCTGGCGCACATGCTTCCCACCTTGCTGCGGGCGGCCGGCGAGAATATGGCCGATGCCGGTCTCGCGCACTCGGGCTGGGTGCTGCAGCGGCTCGACGGCGACCCCTTCGACCCGGCGCAGACGACGAGCGCGCTCGGGGTGCGGGACGGGGAGATCCTCTACTTCCGGCCGCGGATGGCGCAGCTGCCCGAGATGTCGTTCGACGACGTCGCCGACGTCATCGCGACCGGCATCCGGGAGCGCTCGGACCGCTGGCGGCCCACCACGACCCGCTCGTTCGGGCTCGGCGCGGCGGGCGTCGCGCTGGTCGTCGGCGCCGCCGTCATCGCGCTGTCCGGCCCGCCGTGGATCATCCCGGCGGCCGCCGCCGGGCTCATCGCGCTGCTGACCCTCGTCGTCGCGATCGCGCTGTCGCGGGCGGTCGCCGACTCCGGCGCCGGCGTCGTCCTCGGCTACGCGGCGCTGCCGTACGCGTTCCTCGCCGGCGCGCTCGCCCCCGCCCGCAAGGGCCTGGAGCTGACCGACCTCGGCGCGCCGCACCTGCTCGCCGGGTTCGGGGTGGCCGCGCTCGCCGCGATCATCGCCGCGTTCGGCGTCGCGGACGGGCTGCCGGTGTTCCTCGGCGTCGCGTTCGCCGGGCTCGTCGGCGCGATCGGCGCCGGCGTCGGGTTCGCGTTCGACCGGCTGCCCGCCGCGGGGATCGCCGCCGTCGCCGCGGTGGTGGTGATGATGTTCATAGCGGCGGTCCCGTCGCTGTCGTTCAAGCTGGCGCGGGTGCCGCTGCCGCCCGTCCCGGCCAGCGCGGAGGAGTTGCGCAGCGACACCGAGACGGTCGACGGGCGGATGGTCCTCGCCCGGACCGCCGCCGCGGACCGCTTCTCCACCGGCCTCATCGCGGCCATCGCGCTCGTCGCGGCGGGCGCGATGCTGTTCCTGTTCGGCGCGCACGGCTGGGCCGGGCCGGCGACGAGCGCGGTGATGTCGGTGTCGCTGCTGCTGCGCGCCCGCGTCTTCCGCGGCGTGCCGCAGCGCGCCTGGATGCTGGTCGTCGGGCTGTTCGGCCTGGTCCTGACCGTGATCGGGGTCGCGGTGCACGGCAGCCAGGTCGTCGCGCTCGCCGCCGCGCTCGTCCCGCTGCTGGTGCTCGTCGGCATCGTCGTCGGGGTGACGATGTGGCTGCCGACCCACAAGCCGACCCCGTTCTGGGGGCGCTGGGGCGACATCCTCGACGTCCTGGTGATGATCTCCCTGATCCCGCTGGCGCTCGCGGTGCTGGACGTCTACTCCCGCGTCCGCGGGCTGGCCGGGTGAGGCGCTGATGCAGAGCCGGCGGGATCTCTACCAGGCGCACCGCCTGATGACGCAGCGCGTCGGGCTCGCGTTGCTGCAGGGCGAGCCCGACGTCGCCGAGTCGCCGATGCGGCGGCTGTCGGCGGCCGGGTTCGGCGGCGTGATGGTCGGCCTGCTCGTCGTCGCGGTGTTCGGCATCTGGGGTGTGCTGTCGCCGGGCGGCGCGAAGGGGCTGGACCAGCCGGGCGTCCTGATCATCGAGAAGGAGACCGGCACCAAGTACATCTACGACGCCAACACCAAGAAGATGTTCCCGGTCGCCAACTACGCCTCGGCGATGCTGGCGCTGAACTCCGACAACGTCACCCGCCGCACCGTGTCCCGCAAGTCGCTGGACGGGTTCGAGCGCGGCGCGATGATCGGCATCCAGGGCGCGCCGGACTCGCTGCCCGGCAGCGACCAGCTCATCCGCGGCCCGTGGTCGGTGTGCGTCCGCGAGACGCAGGCCGCGAACGGCGTGCCGCAGGAGCTCACCGCCCTCGCCGCCGGGCGCGACGTCGGCGGGCGCGGGCTCGGCGACGGCGAGGCGCTGGTCGTGCAGTCCCGCGGCGCCCCCTGGGTGATCTGGAAGGACCACCGGATGCAGCTGTCGCTGCCGGTGAACCAGGTGCCGGTGCTGACGAACGGCCCGGAGGCGGCGCAGGTCCCGCCGACGTGGCTGAACGCCATCCCGTCCGCGGGCGCCTTCGGCGCGCCGAACGTCCCGGGCCGCGGCAAGGCCGTGCCTGGGCCGCGCGGTGCCCAGGCCAGGGTCGGCCAGGTGTTCAAGGCCGGGACCGGCGCGGGCGGGCAGGCCCTCTGGTACGTGATGCTGCAGGACGGCCTGTCGCAGATCAACGGGACGCAGGCGCAGCTCCTGCTGCTGGACCCGAACGAGCAGCAGGCCTACCCGGGCGCCCGCGTCCAGCCCATCGACACCGACGTGGCGTCCGCGCGGCAGATCCCGTCGCCGACCCGGCTGCTGGACCAGAACCTGCCGCCCACGCTGCCGAAGTTCGCCAAGTGGGACCCGTCCACCCCGCTGTGCTCGGTGTTCCCGGTCGGGTCGTCGGCGTCGCACCTGACGGTCGGCGGTTCGCTGCCCGCGCCGTCGGCGGGGGTGCTCGGGTCCGGCTCGGCCGGCGGGGCGAGCACCGTCGACCAGATGGTGCTGCCGCCGGGCGGCGCGGCGCTGATGAGCCTGGTGCCCGGCGGCGGCGACTCGTCCGGCGGGACGGAGGGCTCGGGGTCGCTGTCGCTCGTCAACGACCAGGGCATCCGGTTCGCGCTGCCGTCGGCGGACGTGGCGAAGAAGCTCGGCTACGACGCCAAGAAGGCCGCTCCGGTGCCGTCCAGCGTGGTGCACCTCATCCCGCAGGGCCCCGCCCTCGACCCGACACAGGCCCGAAAGCCGATTCCGACCGCCCACGGTTAACGGAGGGACCGTCCGAAATTGATGTGATGCAGATCACGCAAATATTGACATCCCACCATGAACCGCTAGATCACTATTCACGTCGACATAGGCGTGGCATACGACCTATGATCGCTGACATTTCGTGCCTCAGGAGTGCTCCCCGGGCAGGCCGCGCGCCGTCGCCCCACGGCTCCAGCGGCGCGGCGCCACAGACTCGCAAACGGAGGTGACACTGTGGGTGGACAGTCCGCAGTCGACAGACACGCCATGCAGCAGGCGGCGACGCGGATCGAGGACTCCGCGAACATCGTCAAGGGCCTGCAGAGCCAGCTCGAGGGCCACAAGTCCTCGCTGATGTCCGGTTGGGCCGGCAACGCCGCGGTGTCGTTCGACCGGGTCTTCAACGAGTTCCAGACCGAGATGAACAAGGTCCGCACCGCCCTGGACGGCATGCACCAGAAGCTGACCCACACGAAGATCACCTACGAGTCGACCGAGCAGGAGCAGACCGAGGCGGTCAACAAGATCAACCAGCTGCTGAACGGCAGCACCTGATCGTCCCTCCACCCGCCCCGGCCCCTGAACGCGAAGGACTCGTGACGTGAGCGACAGCTACACCAAGGCAAACTTCGGCACCATGCAGCAGGCGCAGGCCGACTTCTCGCTGGCCTACCGCGCCCTGACCGACGAGCTCCACGACCTGGAGAAGAACCTGGAGCAGCACCTCTCCCAGTGGGAGGGCGACGCCCAGGGCGCCTACTGGGAGGCCAAGCGGACGTGGGACGCCGCCGCCGCCCACATGGGCCAGGTCCTGAACCAGCTCGGGGTCGTCATCGGCGACGCCCACAGCAACTACAGCGCCGCGGAGCGCCGTAACCAGGGCATCTGGGGCTGAACGACCGCTGGACCGCCTACGTCGTGCCGCCCGGCCCGGGCAGCACGGCGTAGGCGCGCCAGGGGGGTCCGGAGGCCATTCGCCAGGAGGATGAGCAATGAGCAAGTACACCCTGCCGCCTGAAGCGCTCGCGAAGGTCGACTACACCTACACGACCGGTGCCGGTGAGTACACCCAGGTCCACACCCAGCACGGGATGACCCAGCAGGAGTGGAACAACCTGCCGGAGTACGAGCAGCGGCAGCTCTACTACCAGTACGGCGTCCCGGCCAAGAGCCCGACGGACCCCTCCAACGCCGCCCCCCGCGGCTCCCAGCCCGACGACGGCAAGTGGGGCATCGAGGCCGACGACGGGTACGAGGTCGACCCCAAGGAACTGCGGGACCTGGCCAGCAAGATGCACAGCGAGTTCACCGGCTGGCAGCAGCGCCTCGCCAAGGTCCAGAAGATCGCCATCACCACCGGGAACCTCGGCGGCGTCCCCGGCAGCGAGAGCTTCGTCGACCTGGCCGGCCAGTCGCGCGACGGCTTCGGCACGTACATCAAGAACATCACCGACGCCTACAACGGTGTGATCGAGAAGCTGAAGGCGACCGCGGACGGCTACGAGGCCGCCCATGGCAAGACCCAGAAGCAGGTCAACAACGTGCACCCGGGGAACGGCAGCCTGGCCTGACGGCGGGTAGGCGGAAGGAGGGGAAGAGGAATGACCGAGGAGTACTACGTCATCCGCGGCTCTCAGTCGTGGTCCAAGCCGACTGCCGACGGGATGAGCCTCGACGACGTCAAGAAGAAGCTGTCGAGCATCAACTCGGCGCCGGTCAAGGACGCCGGCACCGCCTACTCCGACGCGGCGGACGCCCTCGCGGAGATGAGCACCGCGCTCCGCGGGTTCGCCCAGACGCTCGTCAAGCACTGGAAGGGCGACGAGGCCAAGAAGGCGGTCGCCCAGCTCCAGCAGGTCCACGCGACCTCGATCAATCTCTCGAACAGCAGCCACACGAACGCCTCGACCTACAACTGGTACGGCACGCAGATCCTCGACTGGTACAAGCAGGCCGGCCAGGACGCCAGTGACGGCCTCATCCACACCAGCGGGGACGACAAGCACGGCCGGGAGCTGATGCAGCGGTTCCTGAACCGGACCGGCGAGGCGTTCAACGCGCACCCGACGCAGATCACCAAGGACCTGCCCCAGGACAAGGGCGGACTGACCGACACGCCTCCGGGCGGCCCGGGCGGTCCGGGCAGCGGTGGCGGCGGCATTCCCGGTGGGGGCGGCGGCATTCCCGGCGGCGGAGCGGGCGGCGGCGCCGGCGGCTTCGGCAGCGACCCCGGCGGCCTCGGCAAGTACGGCTCCGGCGGCTCCGGCGGGACCAGCCCGTTCGCGCCCGCGGCCAACAGCGGTCCGCACCTGCCGGGCGGCGGCGTGGGGAGCGGCGGCTTCGGCACCGACCCCGGCGGTCTCGGCCACGGCGGCGGAGGCAGCCTCGGTGGCAGCGGCGGCCTCGGCAGCGACCTGTCGAGCTTCCCCGGCGGCGGGGGCGGCGGAGGCATGCCCTCCGGCCTCGGCGGCGGTGCCGGCGGTGGCCTCGGCGCCGACCCGGGCGGTCTCGGCGGCGGCGCTGGCGGCGGCCTCGGCGGCTTCGGCGCGGGCCCTGGCGGCCTCGGCGCCGCGGGCGGTGGCCTGGCCGGCGGCGGAGCGGCCGGTGCGGCCGGACGCGCGGGCGCCGGACGCATGGGCGGCATGCCCATGGGCCATGGTGGCCACGGCGGCGGCGACAGCGAAGAGCGCGAGCGCACGACCTGGCTGTCCGAGGACGACGACGTCTGGGGAGCCGACGACGACACCGCACCTCCGGTGATCGGTTGATCTCCGCAGTACCGACGACGTGACAAGGGCGGACGGGGACCTGGCTCCCGTCCGCCCTTTCCGCACTGGATGGGAAACGACACATGCGACGGCTGATCCAGACGGCGACGGCCGCGGCGGCGGCGGTGGGCCTGGCCCTGGGGCCGGTCACCGTGGCCCAGGCCGCCCCCATTAGCCCGAACGAGTGGTGGTTCGGCGCTTGGAACATGACGACCGACGTGTGGCCCCAGACGAAGGGCGCAGGCGTCACCGTCGCCGTCGTCGACACCGGGGTCAACGCTTCGCTGCCCGACATGAGGCCCGCCGTACTGCCCGGCATCGACCTCTTCCACGACCACATGAGCGGCAACGGGCAGCAGGACCACGACACCAATGAGGGCCATGGCACGGCCATGGCCAGCCTCATCGCGGCTCGCGGCACGCATTCGGGCTTCTACGGGATCGCCCCCGAATCGAAGATCCTGCCGATCTACAGCCCCGGGAACTCGCCGACGGACGTCTCCAAGGCGATTCATTTCGCCGCCGACCACGGCGCCAAAGTGATGAACTTCTCGCGCGGAGAGTCGTCCTCGGTGTTCAAGCAGCAGTGCCCGGACGAGGTGCTCCAAGCCCTCAAGTTCGCCGAGCAGAAGGACATCGTCATCGTCGCCTCCGCGGGGAACGAAGGCGACTACTCGAACGATTCCATCTACCCGGCCTCCTGCCCGGGCGTGCTCGCCGTCGGCGCGATCGACCGCCAGCTGAAGCCGTGGGAGCACACCCAGCGGCAGAACTACGTGACGGTCGGAGCGCCCGGCGCCGATGTCGGCGCTATCGGCAAGACGGGCCACGTCTACAACAGCGGCGCGGGGACGAGCCAGGCGTCCGCGCTGACCTCGGGCGCGGTCGCGCTGATTCGCGCCAAGTACCCGCAGATGAAGGCGCGGCGGGTCGTCCAGCTCCTCACCAACACGGCCAAGGACTTCGGGAAGCCCGGCAAGGACGACCAGCTGGGCTATGGCGTCATCAGCATTCCGCGTGCGCTGAAGAACAACGTTCCGCAGACCGCGCAGAATCCCGTCTATGCGCGGCTCGACAAGGCCGTGGTCAAGAAGCCCGCGGGCGGCAACCAGACCGCACCCAAGACGAAGAGTGACAGCGATGACTCCGGCAGTTCGAACATGCCGCTGGTCATCGGCGGGCTCGTGGTCGTCGTCGTGCTGATCGCCGTTGGGGTGTTCATCGCGCTGCGGCGCCGGAGCGGATCAGGCGGGAAGCCCGGCGGCCCGTACGCGTCCGGGCCCTTCCCGAACGGGCCGCAGCAGATGGGCCAGCCGGGCACGCCGCCCTCCTTCGGGGGCCGCACCGGCGGCCAGCCGCTGCCCCCGCAGGGCGGCGGGCAGCAGTTCCAGGCGCCGCCGCTGGGGCACCCGAACCCGAACATGGCACCGCCTCCGAACGGACCGCCGCAGGGTCAGCCCAACCCCTACCTCGCGCCGCCCCAGGAATGATCGCCGCCGACCCGGGCCGGCTGTCCGGCCCGGGTCAGTGGCGCACGCAGGTCAGGCAGGCCGACAGCGCCGCGGTGACGTCACGCGCGATGGCCTGCGCCGCGCCGCGCGTCACGGTCTCGTCGAGCGGGACGCCCTTCCTCTGAACCGCGACGCCGTCGTGGTCGAGCGGGTAGGAGGTGCCGTCGAAGTCGACGGTGATGACGGCGTTCTCCGTCCGGACGACCATCCTCGTCGTGCCGCTGCGTCCGAGCCCGGTCGTCGTCACGCTGTGGTGCAGGAACGCCTCGTCTCCGAGCCCGCGCGTCAGGATCGGCGCCTCGTTGTGGACGGCCCCGACGCTGTCGGTGACCGTTCCCTGCTTCGAGGTCCGCCAGGCCGACCGGTAATCGGACTTCGCATCGGCGAGTCCCGACGCGCCGACGAACAAACGAATCGCGACCCGCAAATGCCGGGAGGTCAGCGTCTTGCCCTTCTCCGCGCTGAGCGGCTCCCGCCAATCGCACGACGCGTACTTCTGGTCACCGGAGACCCCGCCGACGTCCGGCGTCGCTTTCCCGGCCGCCGGCATGTACTGCGCAAGCAGGTTGGCAGAAGGAGCCTCGCAACCCGCCGGCAGCGCGACGAAGTGATTTCCCGGCGCACCCTTGTCGTCCGACCCGGACGTGCCCCAAACCACCGCGCCACCGATCACCACGACCGCCGCGACAGCCCCGGCAATCGCCACCCGCGACCTCTTCTTGATCCACCCGACCCCAGAGGCCCGTCCTGTCCCCTCAACTGCAGAGGGACTTTCCGTCTCCTCGGAACCGAACCCCGGCGCAACGAACTCCGGCGCCACCTCAGCCGAGCCCCCGGCCTCCTGAGCCGCTTGGTACGACCCGTCCAAGCTCTGGTCAGGAGCCACGAACTCCGGCCGCGAACCCTCAGCCAACCTCAAAGCCCCCAAACCACAATAAGTTCGCCATCCAACCCGCTGTGAGATTAACACCGAACCGAACGAGGTCTCTGGTTCCCTCCCGGAACTGAAGACCCTTCACGGGGCCCCGGCGCAGGTGAGGGCACGCGGAGGCCTGACGCTGCCCATGCAGGGGTTCGAAGGTGGTGACCTCGGCGTCGTGGACGGCTTGACTAAGGCTTGACTTGCCTTGCCAGACGCGGAAAGATTCCGCCGAATCCCGACGTCGCCGTCCACCGTCTCGTTGAGGCGGATGTGCGGTGCGGCCGGTCCGGAGCTCGGCTGGCCTACAGGGATTCGCCGCCGCGCAACGCCGAAGCAATTGGAAGTCAGAGTGGGGGCGTGACCGTCTCCATTCTGCAAGCGCAGAGGAACCCACATGACCATCCCCACAGTGACCGCCGATGGAATTGAGTTCCGGGTCCATCGCGGTGAACTGACCGGCATCGCGCACAAGGCCGACACGATCGGCAAGCGGATCGCCGAGCTGTCGAAGACGATTGGCGGGCCATCGCTGGACGCGGCCACCGCTCACGGCGGCTGGGAGGCGGGCTCCGCGCTGTCGCAATGCGCAACGGCATGGATAGGGAACATCGGGAAGCTGGGCAGCCAGGCAACCGATGTGGGCAGCAAGCTGCACACGTCCGTACAGCATTATCACGAGGCTGAGCAGAGAGTTATCCACCACGTTCGCCAGGTCGGGGGAGAGTGACGCGACATGGTGAGCTTCGACCAACTGCAGAAGGCGAAGCCAGAACTCTTCGGCGAGGCTGCCAAGGCGTGGATCCACTGCGCGGCAAAACTCGATGACGAGGCCGGACATCTGACCTCCCAGGTCTTCCGGCCAATGCAGCATCCCGATGTGTGGGCGGGGCCCGCCGCCCAGGCGGCGGCCGCACATTGTGGAAATGTCGAGCAGGCCACCACGGACGCCGTCGATGAGATGCGTCAGGTGGCAGCCGTCCTCCGCACCCTCTCCGAGGAGATCGCCGGCGCCCAACGGGAACTGCACAGCGCGCTGGACGCAGCCCGCCGCAGCAACGTGACGATATCCAGCGATGGCTCTAAAGTCACCGCCCCGACGATCCCTGTACCGGTCGGCCAGTCGGACCTCGCGGCGCAGCGCGAGAAGCAAATGCAAGGGGTGGTCGACAACATCGCAAAGTTGATCAAGGATGCAGTCGACCGCGCTACCAAGGCCGACCAGGCGGCGGCTCAGCAGCTGCGGAACTGGGGGGTTGCCATGCCGGACGCCGACACCCAGGTGGCGAACGATGCCAAGCTGAGCACCCAGGCAAAGCGGGCAGCGGAGCTGGCTAAGAAGGCTCCGATTCTGAGCAAGGCAGAGCTCAAGGAGTTGGACGGCCTGCTGAAGCAGAACTCGGGCAATCCCTTGTTCGCCACAGCACTCCTCAACGACCTCGGCCCCCAAGGCACACTCAGATTCGGCGGGATCCTCTCGACGATGGATCCCTACGGGGGCGACAAGGAGCGTACTGCGCTGCTAGGCGACCTCCAGCGCCAGATGGGCACCGCCCTGTCGGCTGGAACAGATCCTGCGAATCACCAGCATGTCCCGGACGCATGGGTGAAGCAACTCGAAGCGACCGGTAAGCAGAAAATGGACATCGGCCTGCGCGATTACCAGCCCTACGGGTATCAGGTCCTGGGGAATCTCATGCGCAGCGGTCACTACTCGACGCCCTTCATCAAAAGCGTCGGTGGAGACATGTACAACTTCGAGAAGAGTCATCCCGGGATTTGGCAGCAGAACAGTCCGACCGGGGTTAACGGTCACGTGCACCTCAATATCAGTGATGGTAGTGGCGCGGGCAACGATCCTATGTACGGCCTTATGCGCGCCATGTCCGACAATCCTGAGGCATCGAGGCAGTTCTTCTCTGATCACGGCAAGATCGACTACTTCCTCACTCAGCGGAGGTGGCCGCTCGACTTCACGGAGCCGGCGATTCCCAAGAATTATCAGCCACCGGCCATGGGTATGTTCGGCGGAGCACTCGAATCCGCGACCGCCAATGCCGCCACCGATCCGGCTTCAGCCGAGATCGCACGCCACACGATCGAGACCATCGGTCGACCGACCGACTATGGCGGGCTCAACGGCCACATCCCCGATGGGTTGCGCGGACACATTTCGAATGTCATCGCCAATGACATCAATGACGTGCACGGCAAGTTTCTCGGCCAGAACCTCGACGGTGGCACTGATAACTACCGGAGAGTTCTCGCCGACCTGGCCAAGGACCCGAACGACTATGCTGTCGTGTACACCGCAGAGCAATTGCATGCGCACCAGATGATGCACGGACATCATCCGGCCGGCGACCTCGATGCTGCCGCTCGCGTGCTCGGGACACTCGATCACGGGGAGAACGAAGCGATTCGCGCCGACGCCAGCAAATCGGACGCACAGTACAACCAGGCGCTGGGGCGTTATCAGAAGGTCACTAACCTGGTAGTCGGGAATGTCGCTGGCCGAATCCCGGTCCCTGGCGTCGGGGAACTCCTCTCGGGAGGAGTGGACGGGGCGTTCAAATCGGCGCAGCATAATACCTCTGAAGCCGCCTCTGCGCAATCGGCGATGAACACAGGGCGAACCGAAGACTACGTCAACTTTCTCGCACGCGAGGCGGCCAAGTACGGGCACGGTGATGTGGCCCATTTGAACGAGCGGGCCCAACTCGAATTTTCCCAAGCGCGAGATCACGCCGGCGGCGTGACGATTCAGGGAACCGGAGGGTGATGAGTGCGGCAAAGAACTATCCGTCGACGGATGACCGTGATCGTCATCGTCGGGGTCTTTATGGTAGCCATCGCCGTGGCATGGTGGTCGGTGAATCGCGCAGGGAGGGTGGCGAATCCGTGTTCCCTGGTGCCCACCCAGGATGCTCAAGGACTGGTGCCAGACTTTGCGAAGAAGGGACGGCTCGTCGACAACGACACCGCCATATGCTCGTGGACGCGAGGCCATGAAGACCTGATGGTCAAGGTCCAGAGGTTCTCCGATAAGGGAAACGTTGGCGGAGAGCAGCGGGCCGATCGTGCTGTTGCCGAGTACAGACCTTCCCAAGCGTTCGTTCGGACTCCACCCGCGAAGGTCGGCAAGGTGGATGAGATATGGGAATGGTATTACGGAAATTATTGGTACATGCACATCGCACTTCGCTATGACAATGTCATCGTGTGGATCAATTATGTCCCCGTCGACTCTGTCAAAGTGTGTCCATCGACTTGCCCGGAACTTCATGAGGCGAATTTCCGGCGGCTTGCTCAGGGCGTAATGCGTAGGTACCGGTCGTAGTTTAAAATCCAGCACGGGCCGGTGGAGCCTGCCGTGTGCACGGTAGGCGGACTTCCTGCCCTGTCCGTCGTGGGCGTGCGGGCGTGGATGCCGTTGGCTCGAGTGGGTAGAGACCTTTTCGGTGACCTCGGGGTTCGTCCGATATGCCTTGGCCGGAGGAGTTCTGATGGCTGCCTCGGCTCAGGGGGTCGAGGCTCTCGACGCCAACTTCAAGCACTGGCCGGTTCGGCGGTGGTTCCCGTGGTCTCGGTCGACACCCGCACCATCCGCGGCGTGGACGGCCGGACCGGGCGCATCAAGTGGAGCGTCGGCCGGCAGCAACTCTACGGTTGTACGCCGGATGCGGACTCGATGGCCCAGTCGGGCAGCGTCGAAACAAAGCGGTATGTCAGCAGGAACTGGCTTGCCGTTCCGGTTACTTGTGGCACGAGGAACGCCGTTGTCGCGGTCGACGCCGGATCAGGGCGAGTGGCTTGGCGCCATGGCGTCATGAACCCGGACGACTCCCCGCTGTCGGCCGCAAGCGACAGGTTCGTCGGCATCAATGACGTTGGGTATGGCGTATTTGAGCGAGGAGCCCGAAAGGGCTCGCATAGTTTGATCGTCCAGGCTCCCTCGGGGCAAGTCAAAGTGGCGTTGAGTAAAGCTCGGTCTCGTGATATTTGGGGCCCTCTCTCGCCGTTGGTATCGGTGAATGGAAAGATGGTTGTTCCGATAGTGAGGGACGGGAAGCATTATTTTGCGGCTATGACCACCAGCGGTTCCCAGGGCTCGATTTTGGGCCTTGCGGAGGAGGTGTCAGTGGCGACGTTCGATGGCGTTCGGGTGTACGAAGTTCGCGAGGACGGGTCAATTGATGTGGCAACGGTCGGGCGGCTGGCGCCGGTCGCCGTACGGCCGGCCATGAAGGGCGATGTCTTCTGGGTCACCGCTGGAAACAACAATCTGTTCGTCGCCACTTCCGAGGGGCCGTCGGGGAAGGGACGGATCGTGATAGCGGCGGTCGGCAACTAGCGCGTGGGGCGGTCACCGTCTCGGACGTCAGGTGTTGGCGATCGGACCGGTAGGACGTGGTCGGCTACGGCGTCCGGCGTCTGCCGGGTGAGCGCTCCACCTGCGCCCTCGCTTCGGGCGTGAGGTGTGTCGTTCACTGCGTCTCAGTCGTCGGTGATGGCGGGCCGCAGGCGGAGGTCTGTCAGTTGCGTCTAGGCAGTGGGGGTCTGTGCTTCTGGACGAGGGTGTTTGGGGGGCGCGGGGAATGCTCGGTTGGGTGTGGGGAGAAGGCTGGGCAAGGTGACAGGGGTGATCATTGTTGGTGGCGGTGCGGTGGTCGATGAGGGGCGTCGGTCTCTTGTCAGGATGGGGGCCCTGGCGCTTGTCGTGTGGGGGTGCTTGATGGCGTTGGGGTTGCCGATAGCGGCCACGGTGGGAAATCTCTTCGAGTAGAGCCACGGGTATGCGGGCGGGCGTGCTCGGCGGGGCTGTCGGGGATGAAGTGGGAGTTTGTGGCGGTGAATGCTTGTTGGTTTGGCGTATCGCCGCGTTATGCATGGGATTCCGCGGAGTGTTTGGCAAGTCGGTGCGTTGACCCGTGACAAGCGATTCCTCCATAGTTGGATGCTCGAAACACGTTGGCGCACCGATGGAGGGCACGTGGGCGATGAAACGAATCCCCTCGACCGGCTGCTGAACACCCGGGTTCCGAATGCTCCGCAGAGCGAGGAGGAGGCCAGGGAGCGTCTCGAGTCGCTCAGCCGGTCGCGGCAGGAGGCCGAGGGGGAGCAGGTTTCCGAGCCGCCGGCCGCCGGTGAGACCGAGCAGGAGGATGAGGCGTCCGCGCGCCCGGCTCCGCTGTCTCGGCCCGCGCCGCCGCAGGCGGCGCCGGTGACGAGGCGTGGGGACGGGCTCGAAAAGGAACTGTGGGAGATGGACGCGCTTCTGCAGTACGCGTCCGAGCTGCAGAAGACGCTCGAAGGCATCAACTCGGCAACGCCCGCGAGCAGCGAGGCGACGGACCAGAGCGGTGCGGTGCGCGTCGTCCTCGGGGCGGACGGTGTCCCGGAGCGGTTCCGGGTGGCGAACGACTGGAACCGCAAGGTCGATGTGCGGTCCCTGGGGCACGCGGTCGCGGAGGCGTGCGAGATCGCGTTGCAGCAGCGGATGGCGGCCTGGGGCGAGGCCATGCAGGAGCGGGGGCTGCTGGAGGAGATGGAGCGGATCGACCGGCTGGAGGCGCAGGCCGGCGCCGTTTCGCCGGGCCTGGACGACTCGTTGCCGCCCGGGCTCCAGCGCAAGACGGCCGTCCATCGCCCGCCGCTGGAGCTGCTCGCGGACCGGGCGCTCGGCGCGCAGGACGCCCTCGACTCGTTCCTGGCGTCCCATGACGGGACGCCTCCGCCGGAGCCGCGCGGGTCCGGCGCGGACCGCAACCGTGCGGTCGCCCTCACGGTGACCGCGTCCGGGGCGGTGACCTGCGAGATCGACGCCAGGTGGGCGGAGCGCCGGTCGGGCGCGCAGATCGCGGACGCGCTGAACGGCGTGCTGGAACGGGCCCGGGCCGACCTCGCGCGGGCCGTGGAGGCGGCGCCGTCGGGCGTGCCGGGCGTGGACGTCGCCGGGTTGACGGAACTGATCGCTGATGCCAGTGCGGTGACCTTCCGGTCGCCGCGGAACCGCTAGACGAGGGATCGAGCATGGCACCCCCCGAGACCGAGTACGACAAGAAGGGCCTGCTGGCCGAGGCGCATATGTGGGACGACCAGGCGACGCTCCTGGCGAAGTTCAACAAGGAGGCCTCGAGCATGACGATCGAGGCCGACGGGGGCCGCGCGTTCGGCGACTGCGTGGACCTGTACCGGCAGAACCAGCAGGAGATCGTCCGCTTCACCTCGCAGGGCACCAAGGTGATGGAGCAGATCACCAGTGCGCTGGCGGGCGCCGCCCGCAAGTACGGGGCGACGGAGGAGGAGATCAAGGCCGCGATCAAGAACGTCGGCGGCCGGGGCAGCGGCGGGAACTAGGAGACGGCGATGGGCATCAGTGCGGCCACGTTCGAGCAGGCGATCGTCAAGACCGAGCAGCAGATGGAGCAGCTCGGCCCGGCGATGGAGCATGTGCGCCAGGTCGTCAACAAGCAGCTCTCCAAGCTGATCTGGCCGCTGGGCGCCGGCCTGAAATGGGCTTGGAACAAGTGCATCGGGCTCGCTCAGAAGTTCCGCGAGCTGGTCGTCGAGATGTTGAAGAACGCGCAGGTCCCCTTCATCTTCGACCGGTACGAGGACCGCTGGCTGGCGATCGGGAGCGACGCGGTCGAGGCCGCTTCGACGATGCAGAAGGAAGTGAACGACAACGGCAAGCGGGTGTGGGGCGGCTTGGCGGGCGGCGCGTACCAGGAGGGCGTGAAGGAGCAGCCGGTCGCGATGGACGCGATCATGGCGAAGGCGAACGCCATCTCCGGTGCGTGCACGGACATCCGGAACGCGGGCTACGGCTTCTACATCGGCATGTCGATCGCGGTGGTGTCGGCCATCGCCGCGCTGGTCACGGTGGAGACGATCGTGGGGGCGATCGCGGGGCTCGTCGTGGCGATCGCCGCGATCGTCGGGGCGGTCGCGACGCTGTTACTGGAGACGCATTCCGCGAAACAGGAGCTGTCGGCGAACCTCGGGCCCGGCCGCTCGTTCCCCGGCAACGCGTGGCCGCCCGCGACGACCAGCTGACCGTCCGGCGCGGCGAGAGCGTCCGGTGACCTGAGAGGAGACGGGGATTCCGATGTCGGCGACCGTGGCCAGGCTCGGCAGGATGATCTTCGGCGGCTGGTTCGTCGGCGCGCTGTACCTGGCCCTGGGGCTGATCATCGGGGCCGTCGGGGTGGGGGACGGCGGGGACCTCGGCGCCCTCCTCCTCCCGCTGGCGGCCGGGCTGCTCCTCGGCGCGCTGCTGTCGTTCGGCGTCGGGACGCGGATCTCGTCGCTGCGGCGCGCCGTCCGGGCCGAGGGGCGCGGGACGTGGGGCCCCGGCGAGATCAGTGCGCGGCTGCGGGCGCTGCGGGTGTTCTGGCTCGTCGCCCTGGCGCTCACCGCGGTGGTCGGGCTGGCGTCCCTGGTGACGCACGGCGGGACGGGCCGGGCGATGGCCGGGATCGGGATGGTGCTCGGGATGCTGATGCAGTTGCAGCCGGGCGCGATGCTGTGGTCGGCGTCCCGCGGCCTCACCGAGTTCGCGCGGGAGGTCGCCGCGGAGGCCGGCCGTGGCGGGCCGTACGGGTCCTATTACCCGCGTTAGGGGCGGGCGGTCAGAGGGTGCCGTGGAGCGGGTCGGCGGCCAGTTGCCGGAGCCGGCCCGCCACCGGGTGCCGGAACCAGGGGTCGATGGCCTGGGCGAGGGCCCCGAGCTGGTCGGGCGGGAGCAGGGCGCCCCTGCGGACCGGGTCGCGCAGCCACATCCGGACGGTTCCGCCGCCGGACGTCCGGACGGTCAGCCGCGGCAGCACGCCGCCCCGCCACGGCGTCCACAGCGGCTGGGCGCTCTCCACGGTGACCTCGGCGGACGTCAGGTCGTACCTCTTGCGGCCGGGGAACCCGCGGCGGACGAGGGTCCGGCCGTCCAGCCAGAACGCGCCCCGGTAGTACTGGACGGACAGGATGACGATCAGGCCGTCGAGCAGGACCAGCGGGACGAGCCCGAGCGCGCCGACGACCTGAAGGTCCGGGTCGGTGATGAACACGGCGCACAGCGCGCCGAGCGCGACGTTCAGCGCGAGCATGACCGGGCCCATGCAGCCGAGCCAGGCGGTCCAGGCCGCGGCCGACGGCCCGGTGTTCAGGCGGAGCACGGGTCCTCCTCCGTGGGCCGCGGGGGCAGGTGGCCCGCTGGGAACTCACCCCGCACGGCCGGTCCTACCACAAACCCTCCGGTGCCGGGACGACGGCGGGCGGGCCGTTCCTGCCGCGGCGGGCGGATATCTTCGGAGCGGATCGCCGAGGTCGCCGGGAGGTGCGGACAGTGACGCAGGCCGGGTGGTACGCGGACCCGTACGGCGGGGGCGGGCACCGCTGGTGGGACGGGACGAGGTGGACCGAGCACGTCAACGCGACGCCCGCCCAGCAGGCCCAACCCCAGCCCCAGCAGGCCCAGCATGCGGCCGGGCCGGTGCTGCACAAGACGCGGTCCGGGGTCGAGTTGCACGCCGACGCGCACGCGATCACCTGGGACGGGACGACGATCGAGCTGGCGAAGGCGGAGTTCGTCGGCTACACGGCCGTGCAGAGCCGGATGCGCGGGCCGTTGAACATCGGCAGCGTCCACACCTCGACCGACTACCACTTCGAGATCGGGTTCTTCCCCGTCAACGAGGCGCCCGGCATCGCGTTCGAGGAGACGGGCCTGCGCGCGAACAAGCCGCCGTCGGACTGGCAGTTCCTCGTCGACCTGGCCAGGACGCATGTGGAGCCGCGGCTGCTGCGGCAGTTCCTCGCGGCGGTCGAGGCCGGGCAGACGGTGGACGTCGGCAAGGTGCGGATCAACCGGAACGGGTTCGTCGGCGGGAACGTGTCGCGCGGCTGGGACGGCATCGAGGGCGTCACGTTCGACCAGGGCTGGTACTTCGTCCACGCGAGGGGCGCGGGCAAGCCGATCCTGCGTGTCCCGCAGCAGAACCAGAACGTGATGCTGCTCCCGCGGATCTTCGACGCCCTCAAGCGCTGACGCCGCCCGCGGGCACGCGGGATCAGGCGCGGGGCCGGAGCCAGGCCGGTGTGTTGTCAGAGGCGCGTGGGAACATCCGGAGGTCTTCGGCGTAGGCGGACGGCTCCGGAGGCGTCTTCCAGCGCGGCTCGGTGTCGCGGGTGTATTCGACCTGGTAGGAGAACGGGAAGTTCAGCAGGAAGCGGGCGGTGAACCAGGTGCCGAGCCCGTCGGCGTACATGCCGCGGCGGAGGCGGTCGAACGGCTCGCCCGCGGCGGGCGGCGGCGTCCACAGCCTGGGCATGTGGGTGTTGCACACGAGGATCTGGGAGACGGTCTCGGCGTGCGGGCCGAGGGCGTTGTGGTACACGTCGGCCTGCTGCCAGCCGGGCGGGAGCGCGTCGACGAGGAGTGAGGTGATGTCCTCGAGGAGGTCCTTCTGCTCGACGGGCCCGAGCGGCGGGACGGGCGCGGGCGGCAGCGGCGGGCGGCCCGTGCGCGCGCGCAGCCAGCCCGGGATGCTCTCCTCGGCGCGCGGGAACGCGGCGAGGTCCTGGACGAAGGCGTCGTCCGGGATGTCGGGCTCCCAGTGCGGGTCGTGGTCGTTGTTGAAGCTGGTGTAGTACGAGCCGGGCGGGTCGAGCATCACGCGCATGCTGAACCAGGTGCCACGGTCCTGCCGGTACATGATCGAGCGGAGCTCGGCGGCCATCGGGAGGACGTCGCCGGCGAGCTCGACGGGCTGCGTGGTCCCGTCCTGCATCGCGACGGTCAGCGCGGCGTCGGACACGGCGACGGTCATCATGATCCGCAGGTCGACGCGGCGCCAGCCGTCCGGTGCGCCCTGCGCCAGCAGCACCGCGATGCCGCGGGTCAGCTCCTGGTAGCGGGCCTGGTCGTAGGGGAGGGGGCCGCGGCCGGGGGCCGGACCGGTCGGCTGGGTCATGGCTGCTCCTCTGGCCGGTGGACGGTGGGGCCCGGGCCGCCGCCGGGCCCGGTGATCTCGACGAGGTGGCCGGACGCGACGAGGTCGGCGATCGAGTGGACCAGGTTATAGCCCATCCCGGTCTCGGCCGGGGGCGTGTCGGAGCCGATGGGGCCGACCGCGAACAGGCCGGGGTAGGCGCGCAGCGGCTGCTGGACGCGGTACACGCGGTAGGTGAGGCCGCCCCGGTTGTTGTGCCCGCGGCGCAGCCAGGGCGTGCCGATCTCGAAGACGAACTGGTCGGCGGGGTCGTGGTAGGTGTCGACCTCCTTGCCGGCCGGGAGGATCTCGCCCGCCGGCTCCGGCGCGGGTTCAGGTTCAGGTTCGGGTTCGGGTGTCCGTTCGGGCAGGCCGGGCTCGGCGAGCCTGGCGTAGACCTCGTGGACGGAGACGAACGAGCCGCGCTCGGGGGCCGGGCCGGGGAAGCAGACGAAGTATCCGCCGGGCCGGTTGGACATCCCGTCGAGGGCGATGTACGGGCCGGCGGCCCTGGGGCGGGGGGAGGCGAGGGTGCGGGCGGCCGGCGAGTCGTCCTTCCGGGAGGACACCCACGCGTCGATGTTCCGGCGGGGGCGGCGCTCCCTCGCCACGATGCCGGCGTCGTACAGGACCTGGCTGTTGATCTCCATCTCGGCGCCGGCCATCACGCCGGCCATCGCGTGGAGGGTGGCGGCGCGGGGGTCGTCGAAGGGGCGGACGGCCGCGCCGGGGCCGATGGCGAGCCAGGCGCCGCCGGTGCGGGCGATCGTCCAGCAGCCGTCCTCGACGGTCCCGATGCGGAGGCGGTCCTCGCCGGGCACGTAGCGGGCGAGTTTCTCGCGGGCCCGGGCGAACAGCGATTCGAGGCCGGGCGGCAGCTCCGCGACCAGGTCGTTCTCGTCCTGCGGCGCCGTCCGGAGGGTTCGCGGGTCGAACGCCGCGCCGATCGCGTGCAGGGCGTTGAGGCGGCCGAGCCATGCGGGGACGCGCTCGTCGGGGCGGGGGAACCGGGCGAGTTCGGCGGCGGCGTCCGCCGGAGCGATCTCGTCCGCCGCGGCGAACTCGCTGGACGGTTCGCCCTCGACGCCCCAGTCCGTGCCGTCCGGACGGTTCCAGAGCGAGTACTTGAGGGACAGCCAGGTGCCGAAGTCGGGGTGGTAGGTGATCTCCCGGTGGCGGCGCAGCAGGTTGGGGATCGCGGTCTGCGGGATCATCCGTGCCGCCCGCGAGATGCCGTCGCCGCGGGAGTCGCTTTGGTGTCCGACGAGCCGGATCACCTCGTCATCGCCGACGGCGCGGTAGAAGAGCCGGACGTCCCGCCAGTCCTCGGGGAGCAGCCGGACGATCTCGTCGACGAGTCCCTGCAGGTGCTCCTCTTCGCCCTCGGGGCCTTGCACGCTCATGACGTGGCCTCCTCGTGAAGGGCGGCGGTCTCGGCCAGGCAGCCGTCCCGGAGGAGGGCTGCCACGGAGTCGACGAGGTAGTAGCCGCGCCCGTCGTCCGTCGGCCGACCGAGCGGGAGGACCGTGTGCTCAAGGGGGAAGGCGGGGTGGAGGAGCAGCGGCCGCCGGACCTCGTAGAAGCGGTGCTCGTACGAATCGGCCCTGCCTTGGAGGCCGCGCTTGTGGAACGGCGTATCGGGGTCGTAGAGGAACACCTGGTCATCGGGGCCGTAGCCGTCGAGGACGGTCCCCTCCGGAAGGGTCTCGGCCGGGACGCCGGGACCGTCGGGAAGCCGGTGGCAGGCGGCCATCTCGAACACCTGGTGGACGGTCACGAACCCGCCGCGCTCGGGGGCGCTCTCACGGCGGAGCGTGAAGTAGCCGTGTCCGCGGTCGAGCAGGCGCTCCAGCGGGACGCAGGGCACCTCGGGCCCGGGCCGCGGCCCGCGCTCCGACTCGTCGCGGAGCCGTTCGCCGTCCTCGGTCAGGAACCACGGGCCCCAGTCGGTGTAGTCGTCCGGCGCGGGCCGGATGATCCCCGCCATCCGGAAGACCTGCGGGTTGAGGCCGGTGCCCGCCTCGGCCAGCAGACCGCCGACCGCGCGGGCGACGGCGGCCCGGGCCGTCCCGTGGACGCCGGCCTCGCCGCCCGCACCGCGGACCGCCTGCCAGCCGTCCCCGGTGCGCAGCACCGACCAGCAGCCGTCCTCCACGCGCCCGACCCGGAACCGGGCGGCCGCGTCGCGGGTCCAGTCGCCCAGCAGGCGGCGGGCACGGTAGAAGAGGATCGGGCTCTCCGGCGCGAGCGCGCAGGTCAGCTCGTGCTCGTCCTGGGGGAGGACGGTCATTCCGCAGGCCGGTTGATGGTCGCGACGGCCTCGGCGCGGGTCTCCTCGTCCACCTCCGGGATCCGGAAGTTCTCCGCGGACGCGTACCGGACCAGGCGGGGCTCCGGCGGCACGCCGTGCACCCGCAGGTAGTAGTGGACGGCGCCCGGCCAGATCCACACGCCGTTGGTGTGGAACGTCAGCGGCACCTCCGCCGGACGCGCCGGGTCGAGCCGGTCGGTGTCGTAACCGCGCGCCGCCAGCACGATCGGCGCCTCCCGCAGGTACCGCAGCAGCGGCTCGCGCTCGTGCTCGGGGACGGGCGGACGGTCATAGCGGGGCGTGCCGTCGGCGCCGACCTCGTCGAAGACCCGCGCGACGCGGAGCGCCGCGGGCACCGGCGGCGGCGTCCCCGCCAGCCCGCGGCCGCTCAGGTGCTCCTCGAACAGCGGATGCGTCCGCTTGCTCAGCGACCGGATCAGCGCCCGCTCCTCGGCGCCCAGCGGCCGCCGCTCCTGCTCCGCGGTCTTCTCCAGGCCGTCCATGGTCTCGTACAGGGCCTTGAGCGCGCCCTCCCCGAGGCCGTTGCGCGCCCGGAACATCTCCACCGCCGGCACGAAGTCCTCGAAGGCCAGCTCCTCGATGTCGGCGTCGTGGTTGAAGTTGATCTCGCTGAAGTAGCGCATCTCCCGCACGAAGTCGCCCCTGCGCGGCGTGCACGCCACGCAGACCAGCCCGCCGCCCGGCGGCTCGACGAACACGACCGGCCGGTCGTCATAGGTGAAGTAGCGCGGACGGGTCGTCCTCACCGGGCTCATCGCAGTCGATCTCCGTTACGGCGGACAGGGGGACACGGACCGAGGATAGGGCGGCGGCGCCGCAGGTCAGGGGCGCAGGTCACTGCTCGGCCAGCCGCCGCAGCTCCGCCAGCGCCGGGGCCTGCCGCTCGGCCGCGCCCGCCGGGACGGTCCCCGACAGGTGGTCCTCCGGCAGCCCGCGGAACGCCCGGATCGCCTGCACCGCGTGCACGCCCGCCTCGAACGCGTCCGACAGCCGGGCCTTCCACAGGCCCATCGCGATCTCCCCGGCCCGGCCCGCCGGGACGCGCCGCAGGTAACCGGCCGCGTCGCCCGACTCCGCCGCCCACACGTACCCGACGAGCTCCCCGCCCAGCACCACCGGAAGGTGCACGACCGGCCCGGCCGTCTCCTCCGGATAGCCCGGCAGCGGGGCGCTGACCAGCGGACCCCAGCCCCTCGACCGGTCCGCCGGCGTCCCGTCCGGGTACAGGCCGTCCTGGACGAGCGGGCCCGGCGAGCGCGGGGCGTCCGGGTTCAGGGACGCGCCGAGCTCGTTCAGGCCCGGCGCCCACTGCTCCTGCGCGTCCGCCGGAACGGCGCCGCCCTCGGGGTCCTCGGGGGCGCCGCGCCACCGGCGCACCGCGTCCTGCGCGGGCAGGCCCTCGTCGTACGCCTCGTCCAGCCGCCGGCTCCACAGCGACGACGCGCTCAGGCTGCGCTCGAAGAACGCCAGATTCCGCAGGAAACCGCAGGCGTTGGTGTTCGTCTCCGCCGCCCACAGGTACCCCAGCAGCTCACCGCCTGCCACCACCGGCAGATAGAGCACGCGCTGGCGCGTCGAGCGCTCGTAGCCCTCCCTCGGCGGAACCGGCTCGCCCTGCAGCGGCGGCGCCGGCGGCAGGTCCGGCGGGTCGTGCGCGTCGCCCGGGGAAGGAAGCGGCCGCGAGGGGTCCGGAGGCCAGGGCAGGCCCGGGAACCCGCTGCTACCGCCCGGGTGAGGCGGGGTGCTCATGGCATCTGTCCCTTCCGAATCTGCGTGCCGTCCCCATCGCGCCGGCGTCCCCGCCGCGCGCCTTGCCGCCTGCGCGCGGCGTCACCGCGGCGGGTACGCGTCCGCCCAGATGTCGAACGTGGGCCGCTGCACCCAGCCGCCGTCCCTGGTCTGCGACCAGCCGAATCCAGTATGGACGACGTTCGTGATGCGATATCTGGTGTTGCGCGGCAGCACCAGTTCCCGCTGGTCCGGATAGGCGCTCCGGCGGCCCATCCACAGCCCGTGCGCGCCCGCCGGCAACCGCATCCGCATCCGGAGCCCGAACGGCCTGTTGTCGACCACCGTCGGGTTCGCCCCGAGCGACGTCGACATGTATCCCGGCTCCGACTGCGTCATACCGATCAGCAGCCGCGGGTCCCGGTCACCGAGCGGCAGGCCGTCCGGCGCCAGCAGGAACGACACGTCGTGCAGGCCCCGGACCGTCTCGACCGGCTCGAGCAGCGGCTGCCGCAGCGCCTCGTCCAGCTCACCGATCCGCCGCCAGAACGCCTCCGGCGTCGGATCCCCGCCCAGATACTCCCGCAGCCGGTCATGCTCCTGGTGCTGTCGCCAGATCTCCTGCAGCCGCAGCTCAGGGCTCTCGTACGACATGACGTGCTGGACGATCTGCCGCTGGTAATCCGACAGGTCCGGGCGATGCCACATCGCGTTCAGCGCATGCCCGTCCGCCGGCATCTGGCCGCCGTTCAGATACATCAGATGCTGCGCGTAGTTCTCCTCAAGCCGCACCCGGTTGAGGAACCCGCCGACATCGGCGCCCGGCCGCAGATGCGGGTTCGGCATCGACTGCACCGTGTACCAGTGCATGGCCTGCTGCAGATGCTCCGGCAACTGATGGAACACATGCCCGAGCCGCGTCTCGCCGTACAACTCGCCGTCATGGTCGGTCTGGAACCGGCGCACGGTATCGGGCCCGACATGCCCGATCTCCTGCTGATGCCCCCCGCCTCCGGGGTGGCCGGGGTGATGCTCACCGGGCTGGTGCGTGCCGGGGTGCCCGGCCGCAGGGCTGTGACCACCGGGGTGGGTGCCGGGATGCACACCCGGATGCGCTCCAGGTGCCGTGCTGGGGTGCGTTCCGGGGTGGGCTGCTGGCGTCCCAGGATGCGCGGCGGGGCGGGCGCCGGGCACGGTACCCGGATGCGCCGACGCTGGTGCGGCGGTACGCCCGTTCGTCGGGACGCCGGGGCCCGCCGGACGGCCGTCCGGAGCCATGCCCGGATGCGCGCCGGGACGTCCGCTCGGAGCCCCACCGGGCGCCATGCCCGGACGGACACCGGGCGCGCCGCCGGGATGCGCGTACGGCGTCCCGCCGGGATGCGCGGCCGGTGCGGCGCCCGGGTGGACACCGGGGGCTGCGCCGGGGTTCGCGGTCGGGTTGTACGGGGTGTGCGGCGGGCCGTAGCCGGGCGCCGGGCGGCGCGGGTCGGTGTGCGGCGGGCCGCCGTTCCAGCCGTTACCGGCGGGCGGCTCGGGGTCGCGGCGGCGCCGGAACCAGTCGCGCAGGCCGCGCGCCTCCGCGTCGCCGCGCGGGTGTGCGTCGTCCCCGCCGCGGTGTCCGGGCGCGTAGCCGCCCTCGCCCGCGGGCGTGGTGGTGCCGTCCGGGTGGTGGGCGGTCCACGAGCCGTCCGGCGGGATCCCGGGCCGGACCTGGCCGTCCGCGTCCGGATGCCCGGACGAGGCGTACACGTTGCCGTCGCCGTCCGACCAGGCCAGACCGTGCGGCGCCACGACCGGAACGCCGAGCCGCTCGGCCAGCCTGGCCGCGAACTCGCCGTCGCCGGTGTGGCAGGACAGCAGCAGCACCTCGCGGCCGTTCCAGTTCGGGTCGTTGCGGATCAGGTCGGCGAGGTCGTCCACGCCGAGCCGGCGCCCGCCGCCGAGCCGCAGCCCGTCCGCGTCGCCGTGCCCGTCCACCACGAACCGGTGCGGGTCCGCCGGGACACGCTGCGCCAGATCCCGCATCGCCGGGTCGGACGGATCATGGAACGACCGGCCCGCCGGGGTCTCGTCGCTGCCCCGGAACACCTCGTGCAGGTGCGAAGGCAGGTCCGCCGGGACCACCACGTCATGCGGCCCCGCCGCCTCGTGCTCACCATCGTGACCCGGCTCACCGTCGTGTGAGGCCTCACCCTCATGCGCCGACTGGCCGTCGTGGATCGGCTGGCCTTCGGACGTCGGCTCGTCGCTGCGGGTCGGCTGCCCCTCGCGGGTCGGCTGGCCGCTGTGCGTCGGCGCGAGGCCGTGGGCTGGCTGCCCCTCGTGGGTCGGCTGCCCGGCGTGAATCGGCTGGCCCTCGTGGGGTGGTGTGGGGGCGGTGGGTGGTGTGGCCTCTTGGGCGGGGGTGTGCTCGGGGTGCTGTGCGGACGGCGCGCGGTCGTCGGTCTCGCGGTGGTGCGGTTCCGGGGGGCCGTCCTCGTGCGTGGTGCGCAGGTGCGGAGGCAGCGCCTGGTTCAGGGCGTCCGCGAACTGCTCGTTGAGGCGCCGGTTGACCGCCTCGACGACGGCCCGCTCCTCGTTCGTCAGGCCCGGCTCGCGCTCACCGTGGGCGGCTTGCTCGTCGGCGACGTTCGGCAGGTCCCGCGACACCTCGTACAGCGAGTGCTCGTGGTCGGCGACCCCGTCGAACGACCGCAGGTGCAGGCGCAGCTCGCCGATGTGCCCGTTCGGCATCCGGACGGTCATCCGGATGTCGCGGTAGCCGCTCGGCTGCGGGCTGCGCAGCCGGTCCTTGATCGACACCACGTCGACGCCGTGCCGCCGCGTGACGTCCTGGACGCGGTCGAGCGCGCGGTACAGGTCCGCGACGCTGTCGAACTGGACCTTGCCGCCCAGCAGGTCGTTGAGCGTGGAGGCGTCGCCGTCGTTCTCGTTGATGATCTTGTCGAGGGCGCGGACGCGGTCCTTCGCGCCGGGCCGCATCTTCGCGTCCTCCGGCTCGTTCGCCAGGTCCCGCAGGACGTCGTGCAGCGTGCCCCGCTGCTCCTCGGCCGCCCGGTACAGGTCGTCGAGGTAGTCGTTGACCAGCGGGTTGTCCTTCGCGAGCGGCCGGTCCTCACCGGCCCTGGCCCGCTCGGCGTTCAGCGCCTCGTGGTCGAACCCCGGCTGCCCGGGCGCCCTCGACGTGCCGATCTCGCCGATCACCCGGTCGCTGATCAGCGTCTGCCAGTCCTCCAGCGGCGTCCGGACGGGCTTCGCGGGCCCCTCCGCCAGGATCTCGCCGGGGCCCCGCTCGTTCACCTCCCGGATCGAGTCCTCGAGGATGTGCACGGCCTCCGGGTGGGACAGCAGGCTGTGCAGCGTCCGCGGCCTCGCCAGCAGCGAGTCGTGGATCGCCTGCTCGGCGCGCGTCAGCGGCGGCGGCCCGCTGCCCTCGATGATCCGCGCCAGCTCCGGATGGTCCGGCAGCCGGGTGTGCAGGTCGTCGTCCAGGAGGTCGCCGAGCCGGTCGCCGCGGTCGTTGACCACGGTGTCGCGCGCCTGGTCCACGACCTGCCGGATCTGCTCGTTCTCGTGGACGCGGCGCATCAGCTCCGGGTCGGCCGTGCGGGGACGCTCGCCCTCCGGCTCGGTGGCCCGCGACCTCGGCTGCGGCTCGGTCTCGGCGCGGGGCGCGTCACCCTCCAGCCGCGCGGGGCCGTCATCGCCGGGCCGATTCTCGCCGGTCGGTTGCTCGGGCCGGGCGTCCGCCGTGCCCGGAGTGGTGTCCGGGCGGCCGCCGTCGGACGGAGCGGCGCTCTCGCCGCGCGGCGCCTCGGCCTCCCCAGGACGCGTCGTCTCCGGGGACCGGTTCGCCGCGCCGGCGGGATTCTCCGTCCGGGGCGCGCCGCTGTCTGTGGTCTCGCCGCCGCGCGGACGCGGTGCCCCCGCAGACGACGAGGGCCCGGCCGTGCCGGGGCTCGGCGCCTCCGACTCGTACCAGCCGTAATGCGAACGAGCGTCCGGACGCGACGCCCCCAACTCGTCCGCGAGCGGCTCGGCCGTGCTCGGGTCCGTCGCACGCGGCTCGCTCGGCCCCGGCTCGGTCGAGCTTGGCTCAACTGCCGTGTGGGGTTCTGCGCCGGACGGTGCGGGCGTCCGCGGCTCAGCGGCCCCAGGCTCGGCCGCATGCGGCTCCGCCGTGCTCGGGTCCGTCGCGCGTGGCTCGGTACGCGGTTCGTCCGTGCGGGGCTCACCGCCGCGCGGGTCGCCCGCGCGAGGTTCGGCGGCCCCAGGCTCGTCGGTGTGCGGTTCCGCGTCGGACGGTGCAGGTGTGTGCGGTTCACCCGTCCCGGGCTCGGCTGCATGGGGCTCGGCCGTGCTTGGGGTGGTCGCACGCGGTTCGCCGGTGTGCGGCTCGGTGGCCGGTGGCTCGCCTGTGCGCGGCTCGGCGTCGGACGGTGCGGGCGTGTGCGGCTCGGCGGCCCCGGGCTCGGTCGCGTGTGGCTCGCCGGTGCGGGGCTCGTCTGTGCGGGGCTCGCTCGTGTGCGGTTCCGCGCCGGATGGCGCAGGTGTGTGGGGTTCGGCGCCGGGTGCGGGCGGCTCGCCGGCTACTCGTTGGTCGCCTGGGTCGGGGCGGGGGGCGCGCATGCGGGGTTGCGGGGCGTCGGAACCGCCGGGGTGCGCGGACGGGCCGCCGGTCGCCGGAGGGGTGCCTCGGAGGCCCGGCTCCAGGTTGTGGTAGCTGCGGTAGTGCGTGTAGACGGTGGGTTCCCCGCCCGGCACCGGGCTCGGGACGGTCTCCGTCCAGCGGACGTGGACGACCTGGGGCGTGATCCCGTCGTGGTTCGGTTCGGCGAAGAAGTCGACGCGGTCGATCGAGTGGCCGGCGCCGCTCTGCGAGTGCAGGTGCGCCTCGAAGGAGTGGCGCCAGCTCTCGCTCGGCGTGAAGTCCGCGCCGGTGTGCCCCCGGTTGGTCTTCGACTCCTGCGGGAAGTAGTTGATCCGTTCGCCGGGGCCGCGGGCTTCGTGGGGGAAGATGTGACCGCCGTCGAAGGACCCGCCGCTGTACTCGCCCGGGTGGGTGGTGGACGCGCTCGGGGGGCTGCCCGCCGCGATGTGGCCGACGTCGGTTTGGACGGGGCCGTTGCGCTGCTTCATGCCCGCGTCGTACTCGGGACGTCCGCTGGCCGTGTCCGTCTGGCCGTGGTCGTTCGTGTGGTACGTGAACGTGCCGGGCGGGACGCCGTTGTCGGTGTAGTCGCCGCTGCGCGCCGCGTCGGACGGGTCGAGCCGGGTGGGGCCGGCCACTTCGAACCGGTCGTGCGGCTCGACCATGTAGTGGGTGTTCGGCCTTGGGACGCCCTGCGCGGTGGTCGCGATCGAGTCGCCGAGTTCGGGGTTGAAGCCGCGCGTCCTGTCGCCGTACCAGGTGCGGACGTGCGTGACGTTGCCGTCGCCGTCGGTCCAGAAGACGCCGTGCAGCTTGCCGTCGGGGCCGGTGACCTCGATGCGCGCGTTGCCGGGGAGGCCGGTCCGGTTGCTGAAGGGGCCTTCCGACGAGGGATCATACCGGTCGGGCCACCTGTGTGGGGTGGCGCCGGCCGGCGGGTCGAAGCGGGTGGCGGACGGCGCCGAGCCCTGCCCGTGGTTGTTCTCCTCGCCGGTGAAGACGTGCGGGTTCACGTGGCCGAGGTCGATCCGGTGCGTGACGCCCGGCTCGGGACGGGTGACGTCGACGTTGTCGTTCGGCGGGACGGCCGGGGCCGCGGGGTCGTCCGAGGTGTGGTTCGTGACGTGGGTGACCTCGCCGTCGCCGTCGGTGTAGGCGACGGTGCGCGGGGTGCGCCGGCCGTCCGGCCCGGTCTCGTGGACCGTGTAGCGGGTGTTGGGGCGCAGCGGCCCGGCGTCCACGACCCGCTGGCCGGGGGCGAGGTCGATCGAGGCGTCGCCGGTGTGCCGCGGCGGGTTCCAGCCGGCCTGCTGGTGCGGCATGCGGGGCCCGCCGGAGCCGTCGCCCGGGGTTGCGGGCGGCGGGTTCGACGGCGGGCTGGAGTCGCCGCCGGCCGGCTCGTCCTCGCCGGGGCGTGACCGGCGGAGCTGCGGCTCGTCCTCGCCGGGCGTCCGCTCGCCGGGGTGCGGTTCGGTCTCGCCGCCGCCCGGACGGCGCTCACCCGGGCTCAGCTCGCCGCTGTCGTGGCGGGGCGGCGCCTCGCCGCGGCCCGGTTCGGTCTCGTTCGTCCGCGGCCTGGCGTCGTCCGGGCGGGGCTCGGTGTCGTTGGAGCGCGGACGTCCCTCGTCGGGGCGCGGTTCGGCCGGACGCTGCCGGCCGTCGTTGGCCGGCTGCCGCCCGGTGTCGTGGCGCGGCGGCTCCTCGCCGGTGCGCGGGCGCCCGTCGTCCGGACGCATCTGGCCGTCGCTGTGCCGGGCCGGGCCGCCGTCGTGGTGCGCGGGGGCGGCGCCGTCGTGCGCGGACGGCGTCGCCTCGCCGCGGAAGTGGCGGTCCATCACGTCGCCGACGGCACGCGCCAGCGCGCGCGGGTTCTCCGCGAGGCGGTGCTCGGTGAACGCCTCCGCCATCAGCTCGTGCGGGTTCGTCGCCCCGTACTGCGAGAGCGCGTCCTCGATGCGGGACTTCATGGCGGGGTCGTGCGGCTGCGTGGCGTCATAGGGGACGCCGAGCGCGTCGGAGATCGCCTTGTTCAGCTCGGCGCGCATCGCCGGGTCGTCGAGGAGGCGCTGCCCGAGCTGGTGCCCGAACTCGTGCGTGAACACGCCCTCCGTCGACCCGCCGCCCGGGACGGTGAAGCCGTCCGCCTCCTCGTCGGCGCCCTCCGCGGTGCGCGCCGCGTTGTCGCCGAACGCCTCGTCGTTGATGTAGATGCCCTGGTCGGGGCCGCCCGGCCGGGCGTAGGCGAGGGTCTCGTCCTCGCCGGGCATCGTGGTCGACTCGATCCGGTTGAGCCGCTGCATCATGCCCGGATAGTCGGCGGCGAGCCGTCCGAGGGCCCGGTTGATCTCGTGGACGGCGGCCGGGTCGATCGGGTGGGACGAGAAGTCGACGCTGGGCGCGTCGTCGCCGAACCGCGACAGGATCTCGCGCGACCCGTCCTCGGCGTCCGCCAGGTCCTGCGCGGGGTCGTGGTCCCCGGGCGCGTCGTCCGCGCCGCCGTCGTGGTCGGTGGTGCCGTCGTCGCCCTGGCCGTCGTGCGGGGCGGACCCCTCCGGCGGCTCGTGCTCGCCGGGCTTGTCCGCCGCCGCGTCGCCGGGCTCGGCGTTCCGCGGGGACGGCGCGTCGCCCTCAGGTGAGGTGCCGCTCTCCGGCGCGTCACCGCGCACGACGCCTTGGTCGTCGACGTCCTGGATCGGGTGCTCGGCGGGGGCGTTGTCGTCGGTCAGTGGACGCTCCGGCGCGGGCCGTCCGCCTTCGTCGGCGGACGGCGTGTGCTCCTGCGGCCCGTCCGGCCGGACGACGCCTTGGTCGTCGAGGTTCTGTATGGGGTGCTCGGCGGGGGTGCCGTCGTCGGTGAGCGGACGTTCCGGCCCGCCCTCGTCGCCTGCCGGCGTGTTCTCCTGCGGCGCCTGCTCGGTGCCCCCCGCGTCGGCGGGCGGAGTGTCCTCGAAGGAGGGCAGGACGTCGTCCGTGCCGGGGGACGTCTCGGGCGTGGGCCGCGGTCCGTCCTCGGCGCCGTCCGTGACGTTCTCGTGCGGCGCGTCGCCCGGCTCGGACGGCCTCGGGCTCCTGCTTTGCGCCTCCTGCGGCGAGCGCGCCGGGGACTCGGGGCGCCTCGCCTCAGGGGACGGCGTGGGCGTACGGCCGCGCGAACCGCCGGCGCCGGGCCCGCCGCCGCTGCGCATGGAACCGCCACCGCCGCCCATGGAGCCCATCCCGCCCATTGGCATGGGCACGCCCGCGACGACGCCGCCCTGGCCGTTCGCCCCGTCGGACGCGCCGTGGTCGGGCGCCTCCATGGCGTCGGGCAGGTCGGCGGTCGAGCGGCCGCCGTCCTGCGAGTCGGGCTTCCCGGCCGTGGACGTGGGGGGAGTCTCGCCGCCCCCGGACGTCGAGGGGTCGCCGCCGGGAAGCGACCCGGTGTCCGCCGGGGCCGATCCGCCGCCGGTGGAGGCCGCGCTGCCGTCCCCGGACGGCGTGGACCCGCCGCCACTCGCCGGTGCCGTCCCGTCCCCGTTCGGTGTGGTGCCGCCCGAGGCAGGCGTCCGCTCCCCGCCCGTGGGCGTGTGCGTGCCGCCTGGTGTGGATGCGGGTTCACTGCCCGGCGCGTGGGTGTGCTCGCGAGGTGTGGTCGTGCGCTCGCCGCCGGTCGGCGTGCGCGCGCCACCTGTTGCCTGAGCATGGTCCCGGGCCGGAGTGGTGCCGTCACCGCTCTTGGGAGGCGTGTGCTCGCTGCCGGTGGGCGTGTGAGTGTCGCGGGGTGCGTGCTCGCCGCCCGGTGCCGGGGCGCGTTCGCTGGACGGGGTGGTGCCGTCGCCGCTCTTCGGGGGCGTGCTTTCGCCACCGGGACGTGGCTCGGTGGCGCCGCCGGCGGGGTTGGTCGGTTCGCCGGTCGGCGTGTGCGGGTCGCCCGAGGCGGGGGTGTGTTCACCGGACGGGGTGGTGCCGTCGCCGGTGGGTGTGTGTGTTTCGCCCGGAGTCGGGGTGCCGGGGTGGCTGGTGGGGGCCGAGCCGCCGGACGGGGTTTCGTCGCGGCCTCGGCCGGAGCCGCCTGACGGGTTGGAGCCGGCGCCGGGCCCACCGGAGCCGGTGGACGGAGCGCCGCCCGTCGAGGGGGGTGGAGTGCTGCCGGGGACGCCGCCTCCGGGGCGGGCGCCGGGCGCGCCGCCCGAGCCGGCGCCTGTGCCACCAGCGCCCGGGGCCGTGCCGCCTGGGGTCGCGCCGGGGGTGGTGCCGGCGGGGACGGGGGCGGCGCCGTTGGGGGTGCTCGACGGGGAGGCCGGGGAGCCGCCGTCGGCGCCGGTGGGCGAGCCGCCGCTGTAGGCGGCGGGGTTCCCGCCGAGGTTCCCGCCGCCGGAGCCGCCGCCCGTGGAGGGCGAGCCGCCTCCGCCGCCGCTCTCGGGGGTCGCCGAGGCGAGGGTGACGCCGGGGTTCGATCCGCCGCCGTTGTCGCCGAGCAGGGTGGAGATGCGGTTGCCGCCTCCGCCGCCCGAGCCTCCGCCGCCGTCATGGGAGCCGCCGCCACCGCCGTGCGAGCCGCCACCGCCACCGCCCGAACCGCCGCCCGAGCCGCCGCCGTCGTTGGAACCGCCACCGCCACCGCCACCGCCGGTGACGTGCGGGCCGCCGCCCGTCGGGGTGTGCGTCGTCACGGGGGTCGGGTCGACGCTCGGCGGTGACGGGTCGCCGCCGGGGAGGCCGCCGTCGAACTCCTTCAGGCCGCCCTTGCCCCCGCCGACCGCACCGCCGAACGCGCCGGACGTGGCGCCCTTGGCGATGGCGTCCCAGCTCAGCGGGTCGCCGTGGATCGCGGACGTGGCGATGGTGCCGGCCGCGCCGCTGATGGCCTCGGACGCGCCGTCGCGGGCCATGCCCTTGAACATGTTGCCGAGCGGGGTGGCGGCCGCGTCGCCGACACCGGGGATCTTGCCGGCGCCGAAGCCGATGCCGCCGGAGATCGCGCCGCCGATCGCGCCGTCCAGGGTGGCCTGCCCCGTCTTGCCCCAGTCGACGCCCTTCCGGTTGCCCTGGGCGATCTGCACGCCCTGGACGACCAGGTCGAGCCCGCCGCCCTGCAGCGCGCCGAACGCGGCGCCCTTCAGGACCGCGCCGAGGAACTTCTCGCCGAGCTTCTCCATCAGCTCTTTGAAGATGGTGCGGGCCGTGACCTGCGCCGCGCCCTCCACGGCCGGGATCCCCGCGGTCGACGCGCCGAACGTCTCGAACGCCGCCGCGATCAGCATCGCGATCTCGATCGCGGTGACGATCAGCAGCGCGATGAACATGTACTTGGCGTACTCGATGTCCAGCGCGCCGTTGTCCATGACGTCGGCGAGCTTGCCGCAGGCCTCCGCCATGCTCGGCAGCAGCCGCGGGTCCGTGGTGATCCACTGCTCGACGTTCTTCTGGAACTTCTCCGCGGCCTCGGCGTCGAGGGTGCCGCGCACGTCGTTGACGCTGCCGGTGACGTCGGTGACGAGGTCGTTGATGGAGGTGGCGGCCTGGCGCCAGGCGTCGGCGCAGCGCCGCATCGCGGTCTCGTCGCCCTCGGGCCAGTCGGAGCCGACGATCCACGACAGCCACTGGACCTCGGCGGGGATTTCCAGACCCACGCGATCAGCTCACTTCAGCTTCGAGGCGTCTTCGGCCTTCTTGTATTCCTTGGCCATCTCGTCGACGCCCTTCTTGATGCCGTCCAGCCCCGTCTTGAGCTTGGGGAAGGCCTCCAGGACGTTCTTGCTCGGCTCGGCGTAGCCCTCTTCGAACTTCTGGCCGGTCTCGTCGGCGCCCCAGCACTTGCCCTCGGCCTGCAGCGCCGAGTTCAGCGCGTCGAGGATCTGCTGCAGCGTGTTGGCGTTGGTCTCGAAGCCGCCGCCGGCGCGTTTGAGGTCCTCGGTGTCGACCTCGTAGCCGTCGAAGGTCATTTCGGCTGGATCCCGAGGCGGTCGCGGACCGCCTCGATGTCGTCGGGGCGTTCGGGCAGCAGCTTGGCGAGGTCGAACCCGCCCTCCCCGCCGGACGCGCCGGCGGGGGTGAGGCCCTGCATCGCGGCGCGCATCTGCTCGGCGACGTCGGCCTGCGCCTTCTTCGACGCCTCCATGACGGCCTCGGCGAGCTCCTCGGTGCCGAGCTTGCGGGAGATCCGCGGGTCGAGTTCCAGCGAGGTCAGCCGGCCCTGCCGGTCGACCTTGACGCGGACCATGCCGTCGGCGGCCTCGGCGGACGCCTCGATGGTCTCCAGCCGGGACTGCATGTCCTGGATCTGCTTGCGCTTCTCCTGGTAGGTCTGCAGGAGTTCGTCGATATGCGCCTGCCATTCAGCGCGCACGGGGGACCCCTCTGTTCGTCGGGAGCTGAACGAGCCCGCGACCGCGCACGATCACAGACACACAGAGAGGGTTCATTATGATGATTTGGTCGCTCAAGTCGCAACCCGTTCCCTGGTGATCGTGACAGGTCGGGGGGCATGTCGCCGCGGGTGTGGAACACTGCGGCGTGGCCGCCGGCGGCGCGTGCGGGCGGCGCGAGCAGGCAGCGGAGAGGACGGCCCGACCATGCGCAGGAGACCCAGCATCTGTGACGCGTGCGTGCGTCTCCGGCAGCGGGCGAACCCGGGTGCGGAGACGTCGATGGACGCGTGGGTCCCGTACTGCGAGGCGTTCCCCGAGCGGGTGCCCGCCGAGATCTACACCGGCGGCTTCGACCACCGGGAGCCGTTCGAGGGCGACCGCGGGATCCGGTTCGAGATGCGGCCGGGCGGCGAGCGCGCGCTGGCGTCCTACGAGCGGGCGCTGGCCCGCAAGCGCGAGGCGCAGCGGCAGGACGGCTGACCGGGCCGGGACGGGCCGCTGCGGGGCGGGACGGGCGGCCGTCCGCCCGTCCCGCCGCCGTGCGGCACGTTCCATCAGTTCGACCAGAGCCCCGTCAGTTCGACCAGAGCAGGGTGTTGGTGACCTCGACGCCGAGCTCGCCGGCGGTCGCGAAGACGCTGCCGGTGCGGCCGCCGGTCGGGCCGCCGCTCCGCCAGTACGACTGCGCGAAGATCACGTTCCGGCCCTGCGACCAGGTCCGCGTCCAGTACGCCGGGTTCGCCCGCGGCTGCGGGATCCCGCTGGCGTCCGACGGGGTGAGCAGCTTCGGCCAGCCGCTCTGGTCGGTGGCGCCCTTGACGCTGATCGCCGCGGACGGGCTCGCCAGCGTCATGATCGACACGGACGTGATGATGGTCCGGCCCGGGTTGGCGTAGACGGCCGAGTGCATGAGCCCGACGCACGGGTGCTGGCGCAGCGTGGGCAGCAGCTTGGCGTTGGCGCGGGTGATGCACGACTCGGTCCGGACGCCCGCCTGGGTGAAGGTGTTGCCCTTCGCCGTCCGGATCGTCCGGGTGAGGACGCTGGACGGGTCGCCCGTCCCGCCGCCGCTGGACGTGCGCGGCGACGGCGGCGCGTAGGTGGTGCCCGAGGACGGGTTGAGGTGGGTCAGCGTCGGCATCGCGACGGACCGGTTCGGCTTGTCGTCGTCGCCGCTGTTCAGGACGAGGAAGGCGCCGACGCCGACGACGGCGAGCACCACGACCACGCCGATGATCAGCAGCGGCACGAGCGGGCCGCCGCCGCTGCGTCGCGGCGGGGGCGGGAAGCCCATCGGCGCGCCGGGCATCGGCGGGCCGGGCGGGCCGGGCATCGGGGGGCCGGGCGGCGCCGGCGGCGGCGGGTAGCCCGGCCCGCCGGGCTGACCGGGCCATTCAGGGGGGTTCATCATCGCTCCGGGCGGTGTGTGGCGTGGCGGGGTGCCGATTGAGGTCCGGCAAGACTAGCGGGCAGGTCATGGTGATTTCAGGGCAGATTGCCGGTCTGATGCCGTCTGTGCCGGTGAGACCGGTGTGCACCATGCCCCGGATCCCTTTGCGGGCAGGGCCTGCGGGCCGCGGCGGTGCGTGGGACGACGGGTGTCTCGTAGTCTTGGCGAGGAGAGGGGAGGCAGGTGTCCGACTCCAGCTGGCAGCAGGCGGTACTGCGCGAGATCGGCGTGTCCGGGCGCGGACTGCAGGTCCTCGACACGACGCCGTCCGGCCCCGCGCAGGGGACGTGGGGCGCCGATGCTCCGCCGCGGCCTGCCCAGGAAAGGGCGCCCGCCGCGTCCGTCCCGCCGCAGGTGGCGCAGGCCGCGCAGGAGGAGCCGCAGCCCGAGCCGCAGGCCGCCGGGCCCGGCCCGTCCGCGCCGGCGCTGCCGCCGGTGCAGCCCGTGCCGGAGGCGCCCGCTCCCGCCCCTGAGGCCGCTCCCGTTCCGGAGGCGCCGCCCTTCCCGCAGCCGGACCCGGTTCCTGAGGCGCCGCCGTTCCCGCAGGTCGCGGAGGTGCCGCAGGGCGTCCAGGACGAGCCCGCCCCGCTGCTGCCAGAGCCGCCCGAGCCGGCGATGCCCGAGCCGATGCCGTCCCCCCAGGCCCAGCAGGAGACGGCGGCGCAGCAGGCCGCAGCCGCCCAGCAGCAGGCGTTCCAGGAGCAGCTCGCCGCGCAGCAGCAGGCCATGCAGCAGCAAGCGGCCGCCCGGCAGGCGGCGGCACAACAAGCAGCCGCCCAGCAAGCAGCCGCACAGCAGGCCGCGGCGCAGCAGGCGGCCGCGCAGCAGGCGGCGGACGTCCCGGCCGAGACGCAGCAGCAGGCCGACCCGCTCGTCCACTCGGACTTCGACTGGGAGGCCGCGGTCAACCCGGTCCTCGGCGCCGTCCCGCAGGCCGGCGACCCGGCGGCCCGGCAGCAGGGGCAGCAGCCCGGCTGGCCCGGCCCGGCCGCCGCCGCGCAGCAGGCCGCCGCGCAGCAGGCCGCGCCCGTCCAGCCCGGCATGCCCGGGCAGCCCGCCGGCCCCGGCCAGGCGACCGGCCACCAGATCCCGCCCTCCGACCTCGTCCGCAGGAACCAGCACGGCGACGCGCTGGGCCGCCGGGTCGGGCGCGGCGTGCTGAAGGCCGTCGGCGGCGGCGCCCGCGAGGCCCGGCTGCTCGCCGCGTTCAGCGAGCTGATGCAGCGGTCCGTGGCGAGCTCCCGGCAGATCGCGGTGGCGAGCGTGC
Source organism: Actinomadura violacea (assembly GCF_017573465.1). Classification (GTDB taxonomy): domain Bacteria; phylum Actinomycetota; class Actinomycetes; order Streptosporangiales; family Streptosporangiaceae; genus Spirillospora; species Spirillospora violacea. The sequence continues at coordinate 135,155 of NZ_JAGEPF010000013.1, read as the reverse complement.
GCGGCGGCGCGGGCAAGACGACGATGGCCGCGCTCGTCGCGACGGAACTGGCCCGGCACCGCGCCGACCGCGTGCTGGCCGCCGACGCCGACGCCGAGCTCGGCTCGCTGCCGCTGCGGCTCGGCGTCAGCTCGCAGCTGTCGCTGTTCGACCTGGCCGCGCAGAGGCCGCAGTCGTTCGAGGACGCGGCGCGGTTCCTCACCCGCACGCCCGACGGCCTGTGGGTGCTGTCGTCCACGCGCGGCGGCCGGATCGCCGGCGAGTTCACGCTGGAGACGTTCGAGACGGCGCTGAGCGCGGTGAGCCGGTACGTCGCGGCGACGGTCGTCGACTGCGGCGCGGGCATCCTCACCGAGGTCAACCGCGGCGTCATCGCGGGCTCGCACGGCCTGGTGCTGGTGACGCCCGGGACGGTCGACGGGGCGCTGAGCGCGCGCGGGGCGCTGGAGTGGTTCGTCTCCAACGACCAGCAGGACGTGCTGCGCCGCACCGTGATCGCGATGGTGTCGCACGCCCCGCAGGTCGGCGCCGACCTGCAGCGCGCGCACCAGATGCTGGCCGCGTGGGGGCTGCCGGTGGTGGCGGTGCCCTACGACCGGCATCTGGCGACGGGCAGCTCGCTGGACCTCGGCCGGGTGTCGGCCGCGGCGCGGATGGCGGGTATCCAGGTGGTGCACGAGGTGTTCGCCCGCTCGCTCGGCGCGGGGGCGGTCCGATGAGCAGCGACCTGGTCGCGCTGGTGCGCCGCCGCCCGGACGTGCACGCCGTCGCCGACGGCATGATCGCGATGGGCGAGCCGCTGGAGCTGCGCGGCGGCGAGCCGGAGCCGACGCTGCTGTACGACGCGGACGGCCGGCTGCTCGTCGCGATCGAGGACGCGGTGCAGGTGTCGGTGCAGGGCGAGATCGGCCGGCTGCTCGGCGCGGAGTTCGCGGCCCGGGTCGTCGCGCCGGTCTGGTGGGTCGACATCCGCGCGGTCGCCGATCTGCCGGACGCGCCGCGCGTCGCCCGCAAGTTCGCCGACTCGCTGGTGCACTGGCTCGGCGGGACGGTGTACCCCGACGGGGAGAGCGATGCGCCGGCGCAGAGCTGGCGGGCGTCCGGCGAGGGCGGCGGCGCGGCCGCGGAGGCGCCGGGCGCGGCGGACGGAGCCGCCTACCAGGGCGGGGTCATCGGCGGCTGAGCCCCCGGGCCCGATCAGGTCCAGTCGCGGGTCAGTTCGAGGTCCCACGGCACGAGGTTCCACGGGCTGCGCCGCTCGGCGGCGAGGTGCTCGACGAGCCGCTCGTACTCGGCCTGCGCCTGCCCGCCGCCGCCCGACCACAGCAGCCGTCCTTGCAGGTAGCAGGTCGCCATGTCGTGCCAGGAGGTGTACCGGCGCTGGACGTCGAGGGCGAGCGGCAGCATCCGCTCCCAGCAGTACTCCTCGGTCAGCCAGCCCACGATGTGGCCCCACCGGTACAGCATCAACGCGCGCGCGTAGTCCCAGACCAGGAACCGGCCGGCGTTGGCGCGCAGGGCGGGGTCGGCGAGGACGTCCAGCCGGTGCAGCTCCTCGGCGGCGTGGCCGCGGTCGTTGAACAGCCGGTGCAGGAACTGGGCCAGCTCCGCGCCCTCCTCGGCGGCGTCCGCGCCGGGCTCGTCGCGCAGCAGCGGCGGGACGAGCTTGGCGTACGCGGCGCCCGCCGCGCCGTACCGGACCCGGACGAGCTCGATGAGCCGCTCCACGAAAGGCGGCTCCAGCCGGTCGGCGGCGATGAGGCCGTCGACCTCGCGCAGCAGCGCGGCGTAGCGTTCGCGCAGCTCGGGCGGGCGGGCGGCGAGGTCGGCGTCCATGGTGAAGTCGGCGCGGTGCCCCTCCTGGACGAGCCAGTTCACCGCGGCGAGCAGCTGCTCCAGGTCGTAGGCGCCCCACGGTTCGCGCAGCAGCTCCTGCGCGGTGCGCCGGTCGGCGGCCGCGGCGGACGTGCCGGGCGCGGCGCCGAGCCGGTCCAGCCGGAACCCGTTGATCGCGCCGTACGGGGCGCCCGCGCCGACGATCCAGCGCTGCACGGGGGTGAGGTCGCTGCCGTGGGCGAGGACGCCGGGCAGGTCGGGCGCGGAGATCAGCTCCCAGAGCCGGCGCCGGAACTCGGCGGCCTGCCGCTCCTCGCTGTCGAAGAACCCGGCGAGCTGCTTGCGCAGCGACGGGTGCCGGACGTACAGCCGCCGGAAGAACCGGCCGTTCTTCCACACCAGGTGCTCGGGGCGCAGGTCGCCGAACGGGACGCGGGTGCGCCGGTGCACCATCGCCTGCTCGGTGAAGCGCAGCTCCAGCTCGGGCCAGAGCGCGGGCAGCGGCGTGAACCGCAGCGCGAGCAGGAACGCCAGGACGACCGCGACCATCACGGCGCCGGGGGCGAGCGCCCAGGTCGCGGCGGACCGCAGCCCGGCGAGCGACAGGACGGCGCCCGCCAGCAGCAGCACGACGCCGGCGGCGGCGCAGGTCAGGAACCAGCCGGTGGTGAGGACGAGGGAGCCTTCGATCCGCAGGACGGCCGCGTCGTCGTCGAACTCCAGCACGCCCTCGGCGAGCGTCCCCTCGACGGCCCGCTCGAGCGCGCCGAGCTGGCCGTCCGGATCTTCCATGGAGGGGACGCTATCCCATCCCTTACGGGTAGATCATCGGCTGTTCGTGCCATATGCGGCGGCAAGGGCGTGGAAGGCGGCTTTGGGGTGCCACGTGCCGTCCGGGGCGGCCGTGACGACGCCGTAGGAGGCCATGTCGAGGTCGTGGACCGGGTCGGCGGGGTCGTGCGCGAGGCCCCAGCCGGCGAAGGTGAACCAGAACGCGCCGTCGACGCCCTCGGCCTCGAAGACGTCCAGCAGCTCGCGCATGTACCGGACCTGCTCCTGCTCGTCGCGGACGTACGCGCCGTCGAGCCGGGGCGGTTCGGCGTCCCGGTCGACGATCATCCAGCCGGTGCCGCCGCGCTCGCCGGCGCCCGCGTACGTGCAGCAGCCGAACTCGGTGATCGCGACGGGCTTGCCGTGCCGGAAGTGGCCGCGCAGCCAGTCGCGGTAGTGCGCGGCGTTCTCGGCGGACCGGTAGCCGTCGACGGACACCAGGTCGAACGGCCCCCAGTCGAGGTCCTCCCAGGGGCCGGACGCGTAGGTGACCCGCCCGCCGAACCGCTCGCGGACCGCCGCGACCGTCTCGGCGAAGAACGCGTTGACGCGGCCCGGGACGTCGCCCATCGCGGCGTACACGGCCGGGTCGCCGGACACGATCGCCTGGATGCGGGCGTACACGTCGTCGCCGGGGACGAACCCCTGGGCGAACAGGCTGACCTCGCAGCCCGTCACGAGGACGACCTCCGCGCCGCCGCGCCGGATCCGCTCGGCCCGGTCCGCGCAGTCGGCGAACAGCGCGGCCATCCCGTCCGGCGGCAGCTCGCAGGGGAACGGCGCGAACCAGACCTCCAGGCCGGCGGCCGCGGCCTCCTCGGCGGCGGCTTCGAGCCGGTCGGGGTCGCCTCCGCTGATCCGGACGGCGGTGCAGTGCAGGTCGCCGGCGATGGCGCGCATGTCGCGCCGCGCATCGGCCCGGTCGAAGCCGGGGTTGCTGTCGCGTCCGCCCGGGAAGAAGCCGGTGTCGTAGTTGATGCCTCGCGCGCGCATGGCCTTGTCTCCAGTCCTTTTCAAGCAGGGTTCGTTCGGGAAGGTTCAGGCCGCGGCGGTGGTCGGGGCGGCGGTCTCCCGGGTGTTCTGCGCGCGCACCTCCGCGTCCAGCAGCTCCTTCATCGGCTCGGTCGCGCTGCCGCTCATCACGGCGCCGATGCCGATCGCGCCGACCAGCATCACGGTCCCGAGCCAGGCCATCGTCTCGACGGGGACGGTGTAGGCGCCGGCGATCCGCGCGGCGCACTCGGCGAGCAGCGCCAGCCCCCACACCATGGTGAACCGGCGCTCCAGCGCGCGGAACCGGGACGCGCCGGAGCTCAGCCGGTCCCAGGCCGCCTCGCGTGCGGCGTCGCCCTTGGTGAGGAACGGCTTCAGCCCGGCGCTCATCAGCGGCCGTGCCCCGAACGCCGACACCAGGATCGTCAGCCCGATCACGCTGCTGATCCCGGAGTCCTTGGCGATCATCAGCCGGGGGTCGCCGGTGAGGAAGCTGAGCGCGATGCCCGCCGCGTTCACCGCCAGCATCAGCGCGGCGAGCCCGTTCACCGACCGGTCCCGGACGGCGCCGGCGACCGTCCGCACGGCGGGGACCACGCTGCTCAGCGCCAGCGACACCACCAGGTCCATGCCGAGCCCCTTGTGGGCGAGGTAGTAGACGCCGAGCGGGACCGCGACGTCCACGGCCAGCGGCGCCAGCACCTTCGCCATCTGCCGCCCGTCGCCGGCGGCGGCCTGCCGGCCGGTTCCGGCCCGGTGCCCCGCGTCCATCTGGTGGATCTTCATCTGGTGCCTCCCGGCGGTCCTCGCTTGCGGTGCTCCCAGCTTCGCGAGAACCGGGGCGGGCCCGGCAGAGCCGTCCGTCCACGCCTCGGCAGGACAAATGTCACCGCCGCGGGCGGGACGGTTACGAGGTCGCCTGGAGGTGCTGCATCAGCAGGCTGTGGCGCTGCCAGCCGTCCTGCGAGCGGCCGTCGCCCAGCGGGAACATCGTCAGCGGCTGGCGCGGCGGCCCGACCTGCTGCCCGGGGATGCCGTTCGGCCCGCCGACGGCGCCCGCGACGGCCAGCGCGACCGGCGCCGGCGCGCCCGTCCAGCGCGGCTCGGTGGTGAGGTCGGCGCGGCCGGGCGTGAGCTGCACGAACAGCGACGCGACGGGCTGGTCGGCGGCGAGCGCGCCGACCAGCGAACCGAGGTGCTGCAGCGGCGGCGGGTCCTTCGGGTCGTAGCCGACGGTGACGGTGCTGACCTCGGCGACGCCGCCGCCCTCGGTCGCGGTGAAGTCGCAGATCGCCTGCGCGGGGCGCGGCCCGTCCCCGGCGACGAGCAGCCGGGACGTGGACCGGCCGCGGGCGTACTCGGTGAGCCGGTCGGGCCGCCACGGGTGCTCCACCGGCTCGGCGGGCCCGAGCCCGGCCGGGAGCTTGCCGGTGGTGAGCTGCAGCAGCCGCTCGACGGGGCCGGCGAGGTGCCCGTCGGCGCCGTGCCGGATCCGGTAGACGAGGGTGAGCTGCGAGCCGATCCGCCCGGCGGGCCGGGTGGTGTACCCGGCGGCGTAGTCGCGGGCCTCCGGGACCGGCACGAACATCGCGCCGCCCCACTTCAGCGGCCGTCCGGTGAGGCCCTCGTAGTAGCCGTCGCCGTCGCGGACGACCCACTGCAGCTCGGCGCCGGACGCGGCGCTGCGCAGCGGCAGCGACAGCCGGGAGCCGAGCGGCGTGACCAGCTGCAGGGTGCGGCCGGTGGCGGCGCATTCGCCGAGGGCCCGGTTCAGCCACGCGCTCAGCGCGACGACCGGGCGGTCCTGCAGCACGACCATGGCCTGGTCGGTCAGCGCGTCTACGATGCTCATCCTGTCACCGGAGTCTAGCCACCCCGCCGCGGCGCTCCGGGAGGGTCCGGCCCGCCCGCGCGGGGCGGGCGGCGGCCCGTCCCGGCCGAGTTTTTCGTGGCGGGGGTGGCGGGTGTCCAATCTGTGCTGAAATGTTACGGATGCAGCGAGCCGCCGCACCGCCGCCGGTGTACTACAGCGCCCCATCGCCGCCGGAGCCGCCGGTGCAGCGCGGGCGCCTCTGGCGCGTGCTCGGCTGGATGTCGATCGCCCTCTCGGTCGTCCTCGTCGGCGGCAGCCTCACCGCGTACGGGTTCTGGCGGCGGCTCGACGGCCAGATCCACCGCGAGAAGGTCGACGACAAGCTCGGCACGAACCGGCCCGCCAAGCTGAACGACTCCATCAACATCCTGCTGATGGGCTCCGACAGCCGGCAGGGCGCCAACGCGCAGTACGGCACCGAGCTGGGCGAGCGGTCCGACACCACGGTCCTGCTGCACATCTCACCGGGCGGCGCCGGCGCGATCGGCATCAGCTTTCCGCGCGACTCGATGGTCCAGATGCCGACCTGCAAGAAGTCCGGCGGCGCCACCGTCCCGGCCCAGTTCGGCATGATCAACGCCGCGTTCTCCAACGCCGGCCCGGCCTGCACCTGGCGCACCATCGAGTCGCTCACCAAGATCCACATCGACCACTTCGTCGAGGTCGACTTCGCCGGCTTCAAGCAGGTCGTGGACGCGCTCGGCGGCGTCGAGATCTGCGTCCCGAGGCCGATCAACGACCCCAAGGCCGAGCTGCACCTCAAGGCGGGCAAGCAGACCGTGCGCGGCGCCGAGGCGCTCGGCTACGTGCGCACCCGGTACGTCCTCGGCGACGGCTCCGACCTCGCCCGGATCAAGCGGCAGCAGGCGTTCATGGCCTCGGTCGTCAAGAAGGCGACCGACAAGGGGATGCTCACCGACCCCGGCCGCACCTACAACTTCCTGTCCGCCGCCACCAAGGCGATCAAGGCCGACGACAAGCTGACGCTGTCGGTGATGGAGAAGCTGGCGAGCGGCCTGAAGGGGATGAGCGCCGGGAAGGTCCGGTTCGTCACCGTGCCGACGATGGCGTACCCGAAGGACAAGAACCGGGTCCAGTTCAACCAGGCGCTCGCCGAGCCGCTGTTCCAGGCGATCCGCGAGGACAACACCCCGCCCGAGCCCGCGCCCGCACCGGTGCCCGCGCAGCAGAAGGTCCAGCCCGTCCCGCCCTCCCAGGTCAGGATCGGCGTCTTCAACGGCACCGCCGAGCACGGCCTCGCCCAGCGCACCGCCGACAGCCTGAGCGAGCGCGGCTTCAAGGTCGTCAAGGTCGGCACCGTCAAGCCGGCGGCCAAGACCCGGATCCTGTACGGCAAGGGCGCCGAGGCGCAGGCCGCGCGGGCCGCGATCGCGCTCCCCGGCCACCCGCCCGCCCCCTGGGCCAAGGCCAAGCCCGGCTACGTCTACCTGATCATCGGCAAGGACGGCGCGAAGCTGAGCGGCGGCGGGCCCGCGGTGCCGAAGGTGGCCGGCGAGATCCGCGCCGACCGCGACGTGTGCTCCCAAGCATGAGAGACGGCCAGGCATGAGCGAGGGCCGGGTGTGAGCGAGGGCCGGGCGTGACACGCGGATCGGCCTGATCCGGTCACGCCGGACGGGGCCCCGCAGCGCTCTGACGGGCACGTTCCATCGTCGGAAGTCACATCACACCGGTATCTTGGCGGCGCGCAACCATCAACCGCACTAAAGCGTCACATGAAGGGCGGCGTCTCCGCCGCCCCGCCTGCCCCGACCCCTGTCCCCCCGCCCGAACGACGACCCCCAGAGGAGCCGCTCCCGAGTCCGCCCGCCGCGGCTCGCGCTCCGACGGCCGCCACGGCCTCACCCGGAAACGGACCGATGCAGCCCGAACCCTTCACCCTCCTGATGACCGTCTACGGCGGTGACCGTGAAGAGTACGTCCGGGACGCCTTCCGCAGCGCGGTCGACGACCAGACGCTCCGCCCCGACCAGGTGGTGCTGGTCCAGGACGGTCCGGTCCGGCCGGAGCTCGCGGTGGTGCTGAAGGAGCTCGTGGCGGCCAGCCCGGTCGAGGTGACGTTCGTCCCGCTGGAGGTCAACCGCGGTCTCGGGCCCGCGCTGGACGCCGGCCTGCAGGCCGCCCGGCACGACATCGTCGCCCGGATGGACGCCGACGACATCGCGATGCCGCACCGCTTCGAGCTGCAGGTCCCGCTGGTGCGCGCGGGCGCCGAGCTCGTCGGCGCGGGACTGCTGGAGTTCGGCCGCGACACCGAGGACGTCGTCGGCCGCCGCATCCCGCCGAGCGACCCGACCGACATCGTCCGCTACTCGCGGCTGCACGACCCGTTCAACCATCCGACGGTCGTGTACCGGCGCAGCGCCGTCATCGCCGCGGGCGGCTACGGCGACCTGCCGCTGATGGAGGACTACTGGCTGTTCGTCCGGATGATCGCCGCCGGCGCCCGGCTGGTGAACGTCGCCGAGCCGCTCGTCTACTACCGGGTCGGCGACGGCGCCTACCACCGCCGCGGCGGCCGCGAGCTGCTCCGTTCGGAGCTGCGGCTGCAGCGCGAGATGCTCGCGGAGGGCTTCATCTCGCGGCGCCAGTACGTGCGCAACGTCCTCGTCCGGGGCGGCTACCGCCTCGTGCCCACGGTGATCCGGCGGCCGTTCTACCGGATGCTGGTCGCCCCGTACGGCGCCCGCCGCAACGCGGCGAAGGCCGCGGAGGCGGCGGACGCGGCCGCCGCGAACGCGGCCGCCCGGCTGCCCGCCATGGTCATCACCGACCCCGCCCTCACCGAGCCCGCCGGCGACCTGGTCGCGTCCGGGGGCGACCCGACGATGACCGTCCCCGACCGGCCCGCGTACCGGCCGCGGCACGCCCGTCCCGACGACGACGTGCAGACCGGCTACGACATCTGGCCGGCGTACGGCGCGCAGGACCCGACGACCGCCGACCCCCGGGAAGGCTGACCCGCCCCCGGCCCGGCTTGGACCGTGCCGGGGAACGGGGCGCCGCGGACCCGGCGGCCGTGCCGGGCCCGCGGCGGCGTCCGCTACGCGGCGGCGTCCGCTACGGGACGGGGCGGCTCCACAGGACGGGCTGCTCACCGCTCTGCCCGACGGTGTCGCCGACGCCGAGCAGCGACCCCCCGACGACGCCCAGCCCGGTGACCTGCTGGTCGCCGGCGCCGGACAGGCCCTTGCCGGTCGGGGACGACGCCGTCCACGTCGAGCCGTCGGCGGACGTCCACGACACGACGTCCCGCGCGCCCGGCTCGCCCGTCGTGCCGGCGGCGGCGAACCCCTTCGGCGTCGCGGTCAGGGCCGTCACCGTCAGCTTCGTCCCGCCGCCGGGCGAGGACAGCGGCCGCCACGTCCGGCCCGAGTCCGTCGACACGTAGCCGAGCCAGCCGAGCCCCTGCGGGGTCGCCGCGAGCCCGGTGGCGACCACCGTGGCGCCCTTGGCGGCGACATGGGTGAGGTGCCCCTCCTTCACGCCGCCGGGCAGCTTGAGCTCCTGGAGCGTCCACTGCTTGCCGTCCGCCGACGTCCACACGTTCGGGTGGTTGCCGTTGCCGTCGTGGCCTCCGCCGACCGCGATGTAGCCCGACGAGCCGCCGGTCACGTCCAGCATCCAGTGGCCCGCGCCGGCGCGGCCCTCCAGGGCGTTCGCGGCGGCGCTCTTGCCGCGCTCCCAGTTCTTCAGGTCGGCGGAGAACCAGGTCGCCGCCGACGGGCCCTCGGTGCCGACGACCACGTACCCGGCCGGGCCGCTCGTGGCGGCGGCCGTGACCGGCATGCCGTGCCCGCTCCCGGCGAACGCGCCGGCGGTGTCGGCGGCCCGCCAGGACGCGCCGTCCTGCGAGGTGACGACGAGCGGGCGGCGGGGCGAGGACTGGTCGTAGCCGACCGCCAGCCAGCCGGCCTTCCCGTTCGCCACGTCGACGAGCCGCTGCGGCCCCGGGCGGGTGAACGCCGCGCCGAGCCCCTGCGCCTCCTGCCAGGACGAACCGTCCTTGGACGTCCAGACGGCGGCGTCGCCGGACGCGCTGCCGACCGCGACGGCGAGCCCGCCGGCCGACCCGACGTCGCGGACCGTGTGGTCGGGGCGGAGCGCGCCGGGCACCTTCGACAGGTCGACGGGGACCGCGGCGCCGTGCCCGTCCCAGACGCTCAGCAGCGGGTCGCTGTCGCCGCCGCCGGGCTCGCTGCCGACGACCACCGTGTCGTCGCCGGCCAGCGCCGCGCCCTTCAGCTCGCGCCCGGCCTTGGACTCCGACGCGCCCGCGTCCTGCCAGGTCCGCCCGTCGGTGCTCCGCGACAGCAGCACGTCGCGGCCGCGGACGACGACGGCCGCGAAGCCGCGCTCGCCGCCGAGGACCAGGCTGGTGCGCCGGTAGCCGCTCGTGCTGAGCGTGCCGGCCTTGGTCCAGGAACTGCCGTCCTTGGAGACGAACGCCTGGCCGCCCGCCGCGACCTCGCGCATCGCGAGGAAGCCGGCCGGGCCGCCGCCGATCTCCAGGCCGCGGCTGCCCTTCGGCACCGGCACCTCCGAGACCGCCCAGGTCCGGCCGCCGTCCTCGGACCGCCACACCTTGCGGTAGGGGCCCTGCTTGCCGCCCTTCGGGGTGATGAGCGCCTCCAGCAGGACCACCTTGCCGGCGGCGGCCGCCTGGACGAGCGAGAAGCTCCCGTTCTCCACGTGCAGGCCGATCTGGTCGCCGGCGCGGGCCTCCCAGCGGCGGCCGTCGCCCGACAGCCAGGCGACCGGGACCGCGTCGCTGAAGTCGCCCTTCTGGCTCCGCTCGCCGATGGCGAGGAAGCCGGAGTCGGTGCCGACGATGCGCTCCACCCGGCTGTGCCCGCCGAAGGCGTCCCCGACCGGGTCGGGCTGGCGGGTCCACTCCTGCCCGTCGGTGCTGGTCCACACGGCGCCGCCGCCGGTGCGGGCGCCGACGGCCACCCAGCCGCGCGACGAGCCGCCCACCGCGGCGGGCACGTCGCCGGGAGCGGGGACCGCGCCGCCGGTGCCCTTGAGGTCGGCGGGCTTGAAGGTGCGCCCGCCGTCGGCGGACACGAGGAACAGGCCGCGCGCGCTCTCCGGGTCGCTCTCGCCGCCGACCGCCACGACGGTCGACCCGACGGAGGCGACGCCGGTGATCTGCTGGTCGCGGCCGTCGGTCTGCGCCGAGCGGCCGACGGGGAACAGGGCGCCGGCCAGCCGGGCGCCGCCGTCGCCGGTGTCCCCGCCGTCCTTGCCGCCGGTCAGCCGCGGCACGAGCACGACGCCGCCGGCGACGAGCGCCGCCACGGCGAGCACGGCGACGCCGATGAGGATCGGCTTCTTGGAGCGCTTCGCGCCGCCCTTCCTCTTGGGCTCGGTGCGCCACGGCTCGTCGAGCGCCGGCGGCGCGGGCATCGCGTGCGGGGGCGGCTGCGCCGACAGCGGCCCGGGGAGCTGCTGCGGCGGGACGCCCGGGATGTCCTGGGCGTACGGGAACGGCTCGGGTGCGCTGGGTGCGGGCCTGCTGTCCGGGATCTCCTGTGCCCACGGGAAGGGTTCAGGGGCCGGCTGCGGCGCGGCCTGAGCGGGGCCCGGGATCTCCTGCGCCCACGGGAACGGCTCGGGCGCGGAGGCCGGGGGCGCGCCCGGCATGTCCTGGGCGTACGGGAACGGTTCCGGCGCGGCGGGCGTGCCGGGGATGTCCTGGGCGTACGGGAACGGCGCGGGCGGCTGCGGTTGCTGCTGCGCGAAGGGCGGGGGCCCGGTCGGCGGCTGGACCGGGGGCGGCGGCGCGGGCTGCGGGTCGCCGGCGCCGAGCCGCTCGACGCGGGTGACCTCGGGGTCGCGGGCGATGGGACGCTCGACGCGGGTGACGTCCGGGTCGTCGTCGTCCTCCTCGTCGTCGCTGCCGGTGCCGCCGAGCCATGCGGACGCGTCCAGGATGGTCTGGTCGCCGATCGGGCCGTCGGTGCCCGGACCGGCGGGACCCGCCGGGCCGGCCGGGCCGGGGAACGGCGGGAGCGCCGGGGGAGCGGGCTCGTCGTCCGAGCCGCCGGGCGGGCTCCCGGCCCGGCCGCCGGGCGAGAACACCTGCGTGCGCATGGTGCCGCTGATGTCGATGTCGCCGACCGTCCGGTCGGACTCGGTGTCCTCCGGCTCGGGCGGCGGCTCACCGAACGGCGGCGGCTGCTCGGCCGGCTCGGGCAGCAGCGGCGCGGCACCGGACGGGCCCTGCTCGTTCAGCCACTGGGGAGGCGGCGGCGCCTGCCCCGGCCGCCCGGCGTCGGAACGGCCGTCCCCGGCCTCGCCGGGCTCACGGGTGCCGTCCTGGCCGGACCCGTGGTCGCCGTCCTGGTTTCCGGTCGAAGTCACGCCCGCACTCCCCGCCTGAGGTCACTACACGTCGCCCGCGTGTCCGATGGTCGTGAGCGATGATAATGGGGCATTCGCCCCCGGGCGCCCGCGATGCGGGCGGTACCGCCGTCACCCGGCCTTCAGCCGCCCGTTCATCCACTGCATGATCTCGGGGGTCAGCCGGGTGAAGGTGCCGAAGTTGTGGCCGCCGTCGGCCGGGAACAGGGTGTCCACCCGCAGCGGCGGCTTGACCAGCCGGATGAACTGCTGCGCCTGCCGGTAGCCCTTCTCGACCTTGCTGGAGGCCAGCAGGACGGACGTGGGCGGCGACGGCAGGTGCCCGGCCCGCCAGATCAGGTCGTTGTCGTTGCGGACCTGCGCGCTGCCGCCGTACAGCTCGCCGGTGGTCGGGTCCTTGATCGCGTGCAGGTAGCCGCCGAGGGAGGCGCCCGCGACGAACCGGTCGGAGTGCATCATGGCCAGCTTGACCGCGCAGTACCCGCCGGTCGACTGGCCGATGACGCCCCAGCCCTGCTCGCCGGGCGTCAGCCGGTACGTCGCGCTCAGCGCCGCCGGGACGTCCTGCGCGAAGAACGTCAGGGACTGCGGCCCGCTCGGCACGTCCGTGCACTCGGTGTCGCGGGGCGGGGCGACCATCGTCCGGGTGATGACGTAGACGGTCGGCTGGATCGTTCCGCTGCGCATGTCCCGGGCCGCGAGCTTCACCATCGACTGCCGCTCGATGATGCCGCGCGGGTCGCCCGGGTAGCCGGCGAGGACGAGCGCGACCGGGAACCTGCGGTCCTTGAACTCCGGCTGGAAGTACTGCGGCGGCAGGTAGACGAACGCCTGCACCTGCAGCCCGGTCCGCGCGCCGTGGATCGTCGTCTGCTCCAGCCGCCCGTCGCGGGCCGGGTCGTGCAGGCCCTGCTGCACCGACAGCGGCGAGACGGTGCGCGGCAGCGGGCCGCCCGACCAGGCGCCCTGCCCGGCCCTGGCGCCGTGCACGGCGACGGGTCCGTCCAGCTGGCCGAACAGGTCGCTCCAGCTGTTGTAGAAGACGAAGTAGGCGTTCATCCCGGTGACGAGGGCGAGCGTGATGAACAGCTGGCAGCCGGCCAGCAGCCCGCCGCGGGCGGCCTGCGGGCCGAGCCCGCGCCCGGTGATCCTCGGCAGTGCCCACAGCGTCCCGGCCAGCGCCGCCGCGGCGAGCAGGCAGACGAGGACGACGAAGGCCGTGCTGGTCAGCTGCATGGGTCGTGCTCCCCCCTCATCGGACCGTCCTCCCGGCGCGCCCGCCTGGCCCGGTTCACCTTTTCCGTCGGATCACTGGTCTGTCTGGATCACCCGGTCTGCCCAGCGGCGGTGCACCCCTGCCCGGCGCAGTGCACGAACGCGTACAGCTGGTTCGACAGCTGCCGCCGCCGCTGCTCGGGCAGCCGCCCGGCGGTGTTCCGCAGCTCGTCCGGGTCGCGTGTCAGGTCGTAGTACTCGCGCTCGCCGTCGGCGTACTCGACGTAGAGCGCGTCGTTCGTGCGGATCGCGTTGTAGGTGGTGGGCGCGCCGGGCGCGGAGTCCTGCCGGTCCGGGTCGTCGCGCGACGGTGCGGGCTTGACGTGCTCGATCAGCACGGCCTGCCGCCACCCGTCCGGCGTGCGGCCCTGCAGGAACGGCACCAGCGACCGGCCGTCGGTGCCGGGCCCGGCGGGCAGCCCGGCGAGGCCGAGGAAGGTGGGCGCGAGGTCGGTGTTCTGCGCGAACGCGCCGACGCGGCGTCCCGCGCCGACGCCGGGCCCGGTGACGACGTAGGGGACGTGGATGTCGATGTCGAACGCGGTCATCTTGCCGCCGGCGAGCCGGTGCTCGCCCATGTGGAACCCGTTGTCGGACCCGAAGACGACATAGGTGTCGCGGTCGATGCCGAGCTTCGCCAGCTCGCCCCGCAGCCGGCCGATCATGTCGTCGACGGACCGGACCATCCGGACGCGGTCGCGGAACCCCTCGTCGATCCGGGCGATGGCGCGCTTGCCCAGCTTGGGGTGCTTGCGCAGCCAGGACGGCTTGTCGCTGACGTCCTTCTCGTTGAACGACGGCGACCGGGGCGCCTTCAGATGGGGGAAGCTCTTGGCGTACTTCGGCGCGGCGACGAACGGGCCGTGCGGCGCGAACGTCGAGATCTCCATGAAGAACGGCTGCGAGGTGCTCCCGGCGCGCCGGACGAAGTCGGCGCCCTTGTTCGCCAGGACGTCGGTCAGGTAGTCCTGCGGCTTGTGCCCGTAGGAGACGAGGCGGCCGTTCTCGTTCAGGTTGTAGCCGTACTCGGGGTAGCCGTTGCCCGCGACGTACCACTCGCTCCAGCCGGGCGGCACGTACGGCTCCGCGCCGCCCTGGGCGTCGGCGGGCTGGTAGCCGTTCATGTACTTGCCGAGCAGCGCGGTGCGGTACCCGGCCTTCTGCAGCGCGGGCGCGAACGCGTTCTGCTCCCCGGCGCGCTGCTTGAAGACCTCGTAGCCGCCGAGCGGCGGGAAGTTCGTGCGGACCCCGGTGTTGTGCGGGTAGCGGCCGGTGAAGATCGTCGCGCGGGACGTGCAGCACAGCGAGTCCGCCATGTAGAACCGGTCGAAGGTCAGGCCGTCGCGCTGCATCCGCTGCACCTGCGGCATGTGCGGGACGAGGTTCCACGACAGGTCGTCGGTGAGCACGAAGATGATGTTCGGCTTCTTCGCCGCGGCGCCCGGCGTGCCACCGCGCTTGCCGTGGCCGGTTCCGGACCCGCCGCTGCAGCCGCCCGCCGCGAGCGCGGCCAGCAGGCACAGCAGGGCGGCCACCGCGCGTCCGCGCACGCGCGCCGGCGCGGGCCGGCCCGATCGCACGCGCGGGCGGAGCCGCCGTTGTCGGGTCAATGTCCGCCTTTCCCTCCGGGCGCGGGGGCGCGGCGCGTCCGGCCCGCGGTGCCCCGGCGCGGGCTCGCGCCGCGATCGGTGATCGGTTCCGGCCTGCAAGGGTAACCAGCCCTGCGGTGATTCGTGCACTTGGCGCCGGTTCGCGGTCCGATGCGGCTTGTTGGCATCATGCGGGGGACGTGCGAGGGAGGGCGGGGATCTGCGAGAGCTCGGGCTGCCGAGACCGCCGGTGGGCGGGACCGCGATCAGCGCCGTCCTGGCGCTGGTCGTGGCGCTGGCCGCCTCCTGCCTGCCCGGCGCGGCGGGGCCCGGCGACGCCCGCCGCGCGGCCCACTCCGCCGCCCCCCGGCCGCGCGCCGCGGCCCCGCCGCCGGCGCCCGCCGGCACCCAGGCGCCGCTGACCCCGCCCGGCTACTCGCCCGTCGAGCCGGTGATCGACGGGTGGTTCGCCGACCCGACGGTGATCAAGGTGGACGGCCGGTACTACGCCTACGGCACCAACAACGGGGACGCGACGATGCCCGTGGCGACCGCGCCGTCGCCGGAGGGCCCGTGGACCCGCTCGCCCGGCGACGGCCTCGCCCGGCTCCCGTCCTGGGCGCAGGCCGGACGCACCTGGGCGCCCGAGGTCGTCCCGCCCCGCGCCGGATCGGGCGCCTACGTGCTGTACTTCTCCGCCGCGCGCCGGGACCGCGACGTCCAGTGCATCGGGGTCGCGACGTCGGCCTCGCCGGCCGGGCCGTTCGTCCCGGTCGACGGGCCGCCGCTGGTGTGCCCGCTGGACCTCGGCGGCGCCATCGACCCGTCCTCCTACATCGAGACGGACGGGACGCGGTACCTGCTGTACAAGAGCGACGCCAGGAAGACCGCGGCGATCTACCTCGTGCCGCTCACCGCGGACGGGCTGCGCGTGAACGGGCCGGCCAAGCGCATCCTCGGCCACGACCGGAGCGAGCCCGTCCTGGTGGAGGCGCCCGACCTGGTGCGGCGCGGCGGCCAGTACGTGCTGCTGTACTCGGCCGGCTGGTACTTCCGCTCGGACTACCAGACCCGCTACGCGATCGCGCCGTCCCTGGAGGGCCCGTACCGGAAGCAGCCGCGCCCGGTGCAGTCCACCGGCGCGTACGGGGGCGCGGTCGAGGGGCCTGGGAGCGCGGACGTCCTCACCGACGAGACCGGCGACCACCTGGTCTTCCACGGGATCCTGAAGCACCACGGCGGCTCGACGGTGGACCGCGGGATGTTCGTGGCCTCGCTCGGCTGGGACGGGTCCCGGCCGGTCGTCCGGGGCGTGCCCGCCCGGTTCGAGGCCGAGCGGGGGCGGCTGAACGGCTGCGTCGCCGCGCTGCCGCGGCCGAACGCGTCGGGCGGCTCGGCCGTCGGCCCGTTCGACCGGGACGGCTGCCGCCTGGACGTCCCGGTGTTCGCGCCGGCCGCGGGCCGGTACTCGGTGCGGATCGGGTACGCCGACCGGTCGGGCGAGGCCGCGCACCTGGCGCTCTCGGCGAACGGCGCCGCCGCCTCCACGTTCACGCTGCGCGAGACCGGCGACTCGGACTGGGCGTCCGCCACGGTCGGCGCCGTCCTGAACGCGGGATGGAACACGCTCAGCCTGTCGCGGGTCGACGGGCAGGGCCAGGTCGACTACCTCGAACTGCGCTAGGGCTTCGCCGGCGCGGTGCGGCGCGGCTTCGGAACGGCGCGCTTCGGCGCGGTGGTGGAGCGCGGTTTCGGGACGGCGCGCTGCGGCTTGCCGGCGGTCCCGCGCGCCGACGGTGACCGGTACGGCCCGGTCCGCACGTAGAGGGTCAGCGCCCCGCCCTTGAACCTCCAGTTGCCCGCGATCCTCCAGGGACCGGTGGCGTCGATCATCTTCATCCGCTTGAAGACGAGAGGCCCGGGGTTCACGTTCACGGCTCTGGCGCGCGTCAACAGCCACACCCGTTCGGAGTGGATGAGCGGGCCGCGCAGCTGCCAGGGGAGCTTGTCGCGGCCCTCGAAGTTGCCCGCGTGGACCGGGTCCTCGGCCATCCCGATGTCGCGCAGGCGGCCGAAGGCGTCCGGGTAGGCGGCCGCGTCCCAGCGGGCGACGCCGTTGATGTAGATGATCGCGTCGCCCTTGTGCGCCTCGCGGCGCACGACCTGCGCGGGGGTGCGCATGTCGTCGAGCTTGGAGTCGTGCCGCCGCAGGGCGGTCTGCGGCTGCACGGCCGGGACGGCCAGCACCGCGACCGCGGCGGCGAGCAGCAGCCCGCCCAGCCAGGGGCGGCCGAGGGCGGCGATCCGGGCCAGCCCGGCGCCCATCAGCAGCGTCAGGGCGGGGACGGAGAACAGGACGTACCGGAAGATGAACATCGGGTCGGCCACCAGCGACGCGAGGAGCAGCAGCGCCGACGGCACGATCAGCCAGGGCAGTGCGAGGACGGTGAGCGAGATGCTGCACCCGTCCGTGCTCGCGTCTTCCTCCGAGCCTCCGGCGCCCTCCGCACCGCGCCTCTTCACGCCCACGCAGGCGCCGATGAGCGCCGCGGCCAGGGTCGGCCAGACCAGGTCCCGGCCGCCGGTCAGGAACTTCACCAGCTGCCAGACGAGCGGCCACGACGGCCGGGGCAGCCAGGCGACCTGCACGGACTGGGTCTGCGCGGCCAGCGCGAGCGGGACGAGGAGCGCGCCGCCCAGGCCGCCGCAGACCGTCCAGCGCAACCATGTCCGGGGGGCCTTGGCGCGCGCGATCAGGAGCGTCGCACCGTGCGCCGCCAGCAGCAGGACGCTGTCGAGGTGCAGGAGGCCGAGCACGAGGATCGCGGCGCCGTAGCCCGCGAACCAGCGCCACGGATGCGGCTCCCGCGGGTGGACCCCCCGGATGAGCAGGTAGGTGGCCAGCACCGCGACCGCGGCGACCATCGCGTACGAGCGGGCCTCGTGCGCGTACGTCGCGACGGGGATGGACCCCGCGTACGCCAGCCCGGCCAGCAGGCCGGCCGCCCGCCCGGCGCAGCGCCGCCCGATCACCGCGATGCCCGCGGCCGCCGCCGCGGTCGCGAGCGCGCTCGGCAGCCGCAGCGCCGTCTCCCCGTTGCCGAAGACCGCGATCCACACCTTCATGGCCAGGTAGTAGAAGGCGTGCACGAGGTCGAGGTGCTGGAACAGGCGCAGCATCTCGCCGACGGGACGGCCCGTCGCGCTGATCGTCGCGGACTCGTCCAGCCAGAAGGCCGGGCGGCCGATGTAGGTCAGGGCGAGGGCGAGCGCGGCGGCCGCCGGGACGAGCGGCACCGCCCACCGGGCGAGCCGCCCCTGCGGGCCGGCCGCCTGCCGTGTCGCGGGGTCAGCGAGTACGGCGCTCGTCATCGTCGGGGACCTCCACTCCGACCTCGCGCAGCAGGTCGGCCGTCGGCTTCGGTCGGGTGAGCAGCCCGTCCCGCAGGCCGCGGAGCATGGCGCGGCGCAGCACCGCGCGGTCGCCGGACCCGGCGAAGGTGCGCGTCCAGCGCCGGAGCGTGGACCCCGCGTACAGCGCGCGCTCCGGCGGCGCGAGCCCGGGACTGCCGCTGAACAGCCAGATCTTGTTGCGGACCTCGTAGAAGAAGCGGTCGCCGGGGTCGGCGTCCGCGCCGCCGAACTCCTTGGTCTTGTGCACGACGACGCTGCGCGGGCACAGCACGCCGCGGCGGCCGCGCAGCAGCCGGGTGGTGAACTCGAAGTCGTCGTTCCACAGGAAGTAGTCGGCGACGGGCAGCCCGCGCTCCCGCACCGAGGCCGCGTCGACCAGGACGGAGACGAACGACGCGGAGCGGACCGGCATGCACCCGGCGGCCTCCGCGATCTCCCGCTCGGCGGGCGGGGTGCGGGGCTTGGCGCGCGGGGTGTTCATCGGGTGGTCGCGGCCGTCGGTCCACACGACCCTGCTCGCGACGAGCGCGGGCGGGCCGTCGGCGGCGGTCGCCCGGTCGCGGGCGGCGAGCAGCTCGCGCAGGGCGTCCGGCTCGGGCACGGTGTCGTCGTCGAGCAGCCAGAGCAGGTCGGTCCCGGCGTCGAGGGCGCGCGCCATGCCGGCGCCGAAGCCGCCGGCGCCGCCGATGTTGCGGGGGAGGACCAGCAGGTCGGTGTCCGGGAAGCCGCTCGCGACGGCCTCGGCGGTGCCGTCGGAGGAGGCGTTGTCCACGACGACGACGCGGTCCGGGCGGCGCGACTGCGCGGCGAGCGCCGCCAGCGCCTCCTCCAGCAGCGCGCGCCGGTTGAAGGTGACGACCACCGCGGTGACGGACGCGGGCGCGGCGGCGCCCTCCGCCGGTCCGCCGGTCACGGGGTGCGCCGGCCGGTCGCGCGGCGGGCGGCCCGCTGCAGCGCGGGCGGCGCGGCGGCCGCCGCCTGCACCAGGCGGTCCAGGTTCTCCCGGACGTCGGCGAGCTCGCCCTGCACGTGCGCGAGCCCGATCCGCTCGCTCGCCCTGGCCAGCTCCCGCAGCAGCGCGGCGGCGACGCCGACGGACGCGGACGCGACCAGCTCGTCCGGCACGTCGCCGGGGAGCAGCACCGTGTCCGGGTGCCGGGAGGTGGTCAGCTCGTCGAGGTCGCCCGCCACCCGGTAGCCGGAGGCGCGCAGCGACCCGGCGAGCTCGCGGGTCCGCCCGGCGGCCCAGGCGGCGTGCCGGGCGGGCAGCCCCATCCGGGTGCGGCCGGTGTCGTCGGTGCCCTCGGCGAGCCCGTGCCCGATCAGGTACTCGCGGACGAGCCGCTCGTAGTCGCCGCCCAGCGCCGGCGCGATCTTCTCGTTGAGCCGGCGCAGCAGCTCCGCCTCGATCGCCGACAGCGGCTCGTCCTCGGGGATCCCGCCGAGGTCGCAGGCGCCGGCGGGGATGCCGGTCAGCGCGGCGAACCGCTCCCACAGCAGGCCGGGGCGCTCCCCGGGCGGCGGGAGGGTGAGGACGTGGATGCGCTCCTTCGGCACCACCGCCTCCCAGGTACCGAGGACCCGGACGGCGTCGTGCAGCCCCCAGAACATCTCCCCGTACGGCTCGGGGGCGGCCGGGCCGAGGGCGACCAGGTCGTCGACGAACCGCTCGAAGGAGATGGTGTGGGTGTGCCGGATCTGCTCCTGCCAGTCGAAGATCAGCTGCCAGCCGAGGTCGCGGGTCGCGAACACCACGTGCACCTCGGCCGGTTCCAGCGCCGCCACGGCCCGCTTGGCCTGCGGTTCGGTGGCGCCGCCGAGCAGGCCCTGGGAGAAGACGGCGGTCGGGCCGTCCCAGTCGTGGACGCGGCGGGCCATGCGCTCCCACGCGCCGTCCCAGGCCGGGTCGCGGTGCCCGCCCCAGCTCATCTCGCGCAGGTCCATGACCGCGCCGAAGTGCTCCTGCGGGCCCGACAGCGGGTAGCAGACGCCCGCGTCGCCGAGGCGCCGCCGGTTGGCCCACAGCGCCTCGTGCAGGAACGCCGTGCCGGCTGTCGGCGCGCCGACGTGCAGGTAGACGGTCTTGCCGGGCCGGTTCCCGCCCATGGTCACCCCGTGTTCGTCTCGACGTCGGATCGGCCGCCGCGCTGGATCCGGCGGTAGGCGCCGCGCAGCTGCCGCACGGCCGGGTAGCGTTCGGCGGCCCGTTCGGAGAGCGGCGCCGCGTCGTGGGCCAGCCGGGCGGTGTGCTCGGCCAGCGCTGCCGTCTCGGCGCGCAGCAGGCCGATGCGGTCGGCGACCGGCACCGCGGCGCCCTCGACGTCCGCGCCGCGCCGGTCCTCCTCCAGGAGGCGCCGCAGCAGCGCCGCGATGGCGTCGGTCCCGACGTCGGCCATCTCCGCTCCGGAGGGGGCGGCGGAGGGCCGGCCGCGGGGCGCGGTGGGGATCAGGTCGTAGAGGTCGCCGACGACGTGGTAGCCGGCCGCGCGCAGGTCCTCGACGGTCTCGATGGCGCGTTCCGTCGCCCACATCAGGTCGCCGGCGGACAGCGCTATCTTGGTCGGCGCGCGCCTGGCGGTCAGCACCTCCTGCGCGAGGTGCAGCTTGACCTGCTCGTTGTAGACGTGCCAGCCGACGCGCTCGTCGAGGGCGTCGTTGAGGTCGCGCAGGAACAGCGTCTCGGCGAGCCCGAGCGACGGGTTGGAGAACGAGCCGGCGAGGTCGTACCGCCAGGGGGACAGGCCGACGGCCGCGCAGAAGCGCTGCCAGAGCAGGTCGCGGGGCGCGCCGGGCGGCGGGAGCGTGACGACGTGGACGCGCTCGGGCGGCAGCTCCACGCTCCAGCGGGCCAGCACCGCGACGGGGTCCTGGAGGCCCCAGAACAGCCGGGCGGTCTCGAAGCTGCGCCAGTCGGCGCGCCGCAGGGCGGCGACGAAGTCGTCGAAGTTCGTGGTGAACCGGTTCTTGACGTCCTCCTGCCAGTGCGCGGGCAGCTGGCGGGCGAGGTCGCGCACGGTGAACACGACGTGCACGTCGGCGAAGTCCAGGTCGGCCATGGCCTGCCGGGTGTAGCGGATCCGGGCGGGCGCGAAGAGCTCCTGGGAGATGATCGTGGTGCCGGGGAAGTCGCGGGCCGCGCCGACGATCTCGTGCCAGGCGCCGCGCGTCGAGGGGTCGGAGGCGTCGCGGAAGAAGGTCCGGCGCAGGTCGAAGGCTGCCCTGACGTGGGCGGCGGGGTCGCGGCCGGGATAGTTGAAGCCGTGCCGGCGCAGCCGGTCCCGGTTGTGCCAGAGGACGTTCTGCAGGTACGTCGTGCCGCTCTTGGCGGCTCCGACATGCAGGAAGACCGCGGGGCGCGCGCGCTGCGCCGTGCTCTGGGAGGTCGGGGCTGCCACCGCGTTCCTGAGTTCGTGCCTCGGTACCGATCGAACGCCGGGTATCTTAGCCCCATTCCGTACCATTGGCCCGGCTGATGCCTGTCTGTACAGCCGAGTCTTCCGCTCTCCCGAACGGGGATGGACGCCGTCCAGTGAACATTGATCTCGTGGTGGCCGGTTCCGGATTCTTCGGACTGACGGTCGCCGAACGGTGCGCGGCCGACCTCGGCCTGCGCGTCCTCGTCCTCGACCGCCGCGGGCACATCGGCGGCAACGCCTACAGCGAGGACGAGCCGGAGACCGGCATCGAGGTCCACCGGTACGGCGCCCACCTCTTCCACACGTCCAACGAGCGCGTCTGGGAGTACGCCAACCGCTTCACCTCGTTCACCGGGTACCGGCACCGCGTCTACTCCACCTTCAAGGGCCGCGTCTACTCGATGCCGATCAACCTCGGCACCATCTGCGAGTACTTCGGACGCGCCTTCACCCCCGACGAGGCGCGCGCGCTGATCGCCGCGCAGGCCGCCGAGGTGACCGCCCCCTCCAACCTGGAGGAGAAGGCGATCTCGCTGATCGGCCGGCCGCTGTACGAGGCGTTCATCCGCGGCTACACCGCCAAGCAGTGGCAGACCGACCCCCGCGACCTGCCGGCGGAGATCATCACGCGGCTGCCGGTCCGGTACACCTTCGACAACCGCTACTTCAACGACGTGTACGAGGGCCTGCCGGTCGACGGCTACACGGCCTGGCTGGAGCGGATGGCCGACCACCCGCGGATCGAGGTGCGGCTCGACACCGACTTCCTCGACATGCGCGACGACGTCGTCGGCAACGTCCCCGTCGTCTACACCGGCGCCCTCGACCGCTACTTCGGCTACGCCGAAGGCGACCTCGGCTGGCGGACCCTGGACTTCGAGATGGAGGTCAAGCCGACCGGCGACTTCCAGGGCACCCCGGTGATGAACTACGCCGACGAGGACGTCCCCTTCACGCGGATCCACGAGTTCCGCCACTTCCACCCCGAACGGGACCGCTACCCCGCCGACAAGACCGTGATCATGAGGGAGTACTCGCGCTCCGCCGCCCGCGGCGACGAGCCGTACTACCCGATCAACACGGCCGCCGACCGCGCCCGGCTGCTGGCCTACCGCGACCTCGCCCGGGGCGAGGACGGCGTGCTGTTCGGCGGGCGCCTCGGCACCTACAAGTACCTCGACATGCACATGGCGATCGCGAGCGCCCTGAGCATGGTCGACAACCGGCTGCGTCCCCATTTCGCCGATGGTGCGCGTCTTGACAACGGAGGCGAGGACGAGTGACGGATCTGACCGAAGCGCCGGGCACGGGCGGAAGCGACGGCGAGGACGCGCCCCTGCGCGTCCTGCAGCGCGTCGTGATGCCGGTGGACCGCGACCTCGACGTGCTCAAGCTGTACGTGGAGGGGGAGATCGCACGGGGCGCCGACGCGGTCGCCGCCTCGACCGAGGCCGAGGCCGCCCTGGACGCGCCGGGCGACGACGTCGGACGCCGCAGCGTGGTCGTGCCGGTCGGCCGGCGCGTCTCGTTCGCCACCTACTTCAACGCCTTCCCGGCGAGCTACTGGCGGCGCTGGACGTCGGTCGAGGACGTCGTGCTGCGCGTGCGCGCCCGCGGCGAGGGCACCGTGATCGTCTACCGGTCCAGCTCCAAGGGGCACGCGCAGCGGGTCGCCTCCGTCCGGATCGACTCCGAGACCTCGCAGGAGGAGACGTTCGAGCTCAGCCTCCGCCCGTTCATCGACGGCGGCTGGTACTGGCTGGACATCCTCGCGGGCGAGCGCGACGCCGTGCTGGAGCGCGCCGAGTGGTGCGCGGCGCCGGGCACCGGCGGCGGGCACGTCCGGCAGGGCCGGGTCAGCCTCGGCATCACCACCTTCAACCGGCCCTCGTTCTGCGTCGACCAGCTCCTCGCGCTCGGCCGCGCGGGCGAGGTGCTCGACGTGGTCGACCGGATCTACGTCGTCGACCAGGGCAACGAGAAGGTGCGCGACGACGACCGGTTCGCGGAGGCGGCGGACGCGCTCGGCGCCCGGCTGCGGCTGATCGAGCAGCCGAACCTCGGCGGGTCCGGCGGCTTCTCCCGCGCGATGGACGAGACGCTCCAGGCCGGGACCAGCGACTACGTCCTGCTCCTCGACGACGACGTGGTGACCGAGACCGAGGGCGTCCTGCGGGCCGTCGCGTTCTCCGACTTCGCCCGCACGCCCACCATCGTGGGCGGCCACATGTTCAACCTGTTCGTCCGCTCGCAGCTGCACGCCTACGGCGAGGTCATCGCCAAGTACCGGTGGTGGTGGGAGGAGGCGCCGAGCACCTGGCGCGAGCACGACTTCGCCAAGCCGGCCGTCCCGGAGGCGCTCATCGAGGCGTCCGGCCCGAACGCGCGCGCGAAGAAGAGCGCGGGGAGCCTGCGGCAGACCCCGTGGCTGCACCGGCGCGTCGACGTGGACTACAACGGCTGGTGGATGTGCATGATCCCGGTCGACGTGCTCCGCAAGATCGGCCTGTCGATGCCGATGTTCATCAAGTGGGACGACGCGGAGTACTGCGTCCGGGCCGGCGCGGCCGGCTTCCCGACCGTGTCGCTGCCGGGGATGGCCGCCTGGCACGTCCCGTGGCAGGACAAGGACGACGGCATCGACTGGCAGGCGTACTTCCACGAGCGGAACCGGCTGGTCACCGCGCTGCTGCACTCCCCGTACGACCGGGGCGGCAACCTGGTCAAGGAGAGCTTCATCATCACGGTGAAGCACGCGCTCGCGATGCAGTACTCGGCCGCGGAGCTGATGCTGTCGGCGATCGAGGACGTGCTGACCGGGCCCGGGCACCTGCACGGGGGGATCGCCGGCAAGCTCGCCGAGATCAACGCGTTCCGGACCGCGTTCCCCGACGCGCAGAACCGGCCGAGCCACGAGGAGTTCCCGCCGGTCCGCCGCAACAAGCCGCCGAAGCGGGGCCGCGGGTTCAAGGCGCCGCGCGGCAAGGTGAACGTGCTGGCGAGCGCGATGCTCGGCACGGTCAAGCAGCTGCGCCCGCTGGACCCGGGCGCGCGCGGCAACCCGCAGGTGGTGGTCCCGCACATCGACCGGCACTGGGGGCTGCTGTCGCAGGTGGACAGCGCGCTGGTCTCCTCGGCCGACGGCACGAAGGTGGCCTGGTACCAGCGCGACCCGGAGCGGTTCCGGCGGATCCTCAAGCGGGCGTCGGTGCTGCACGCCCGGCTCAGCCGGGAGTGGCCGGAGCTGACCGGACGGTACCGGGCGGCGATGGACGAGCTGGCGTCGCCGGAGGCGTGGCGCCGCACGTTCGAGTCCGCGGAGCAGTCCGCTCCCGTGCGTCCTTCGAGGTCCGGCGGGGAATGACGGTCACCGGTACGGAGCCGGTCCCGCTGCGGCCGCCGGGCGACAGCGGCGGCCTGCGCGAGACCTTCCGGAACAAGTACCTGCTGCGGCTCCTGGTGCGCCGGGAGCTGCGGTCCCGGTACAAGGGGTCGTTCCTCGGCCTCGGCTGGTCGTACGTGCGGCCGGCGGTGCAGTTCCTCGTGTACTTCTACGTCGTCGGCGTCTTCCTCGGGACGAACCGGTCGCTGGAGGACTTCCCGGTCTACCTGTTCTCCGGGATGGTGCTGGTCAACCTGTTCACCGAGACGCTGCACTCGACGACCCGGTCGGTGACGGGGAACGCGCCGCTGGTGCGGAAGGTGTTCCTGCCGCGCGAGCTGTTCCCGACGGCGTCCACGCTGGTCTCGCTGGTGCACTTCCTGCCGGGCGTCATCATCGTGATGGTGGCCTCGCTCGCGGCGGGGTGGCGCCCGTCGGCGGCGGCGCTCGGCGCCGGCGCGCTCGGCCTCGCGATCGTCATCGTGCTGGGGTTCGGCGTCGGGCTGATCTTCGCCGCGGTGAACGTCTTCTTCCGCGACCTGGAGCAGGTCGTCGACATCTCGATGATCGTCATCACCTGGTCGGTGCCGATGATCTACCCGTGGACGGCCGTGAGCGGCAAGGCCCCGGGATGGGTGCTCGACCTGTACCTCGCCAACCCGCTCGTCAGCGCGATCTCGCTGTTCCAGCGGGCCTGCTGGTACCCCGGGACGGACGGGACCTTCGTCTTCCCGCCGCACCTGTACGGGCGCGCCGGCATCGCCCTCACCGCGAGCGTGCTGATCCTGATCGCGGGGCGGCTGGTCTTCGCCCGCCTGCAGAAGCGTTTCGCCCAGGAGCTGTAGCCGTTGACCCCCTCGATCGTGATCGACTCCGTGTCGAAGCACTTCACCCTGCGCCACGCGCACTCCTTCAAGGAGATGAGCGTGCGCGCCTTCCGCAGGCAGCGGCTGTCGGACCGGTTCACCGCGCTGGACCGGGTGAGCGTCACCCTGCACCAGGGCGAGACCGTCGCGCTGATGGGCCTCAACGGGTCCGGCAAGAGCACGCTGCTGAAGCTCATGTCGGGCGTCATGCAGCCCGACGAGGGGTCGGTGCGGGTGCGCGGCCGCATCGCCGGGCTCATCGACGTCGGCGCCGGCCTGCACCCCGAGCTCACCGGCCGCGAGAACGTCTACCTCAACGGCGCGATCCTCGGCATGTCCCGGGCGGAGATCCAGCGCAAGTTCGACGCGATCGTCGACTTCTCCGGCGTCGAGCGGTTCCTGGACGACCAGGTGAAGTTCTACTCCTCCGGCATGTTCATGCGGCTGGCGTTCTCGATCGCGGCGCACACCGAGCCGGACGTGTTCCTGATCGACGAGGTGCTGGCGGTCGGCGACCCGCCGTTCCGGGAGAAGTGCCTCGCGCGCATCCGGGAGCTGCGCGGCGAGGGCCGGACGATGGTGATCGTCGCGCACGACATCCAGATGCTGGTGGGGCTGTGCGACCGCGGCGTCACGATGCGGCAGGGCCGGGTCGTCTACGACGGGCCCACCGAGGAGGCCGGGCGGCTCGTCCGGGAGGACCGGCAGGCCCGCCGGGCGGCGGCGATGGGAGAAATCGGTGGATAGATCGGCGGATAAGGTGTCCCGAGCCGCGGCGCGGCGCGGTCGCCGGCCCGGACGGGGGGCCAGGCCGGAACACTGGGAAGGAAAGCGGCGATGAGCGCGAACGAGGCCGGTCATCCCTTGCTCGACAACGTCTACCGGATCGTCGCCGACGGGACGTGCTCCGTGCTGTCCCTCGACATCTTCGACACCGTGCTGTGGCGCCGCGTGCCGCGCCCCACCGACGCGTTCGCTCTGCTCGGCGCGCGGCTGCGCGAGCAGGGCCTGTGCCCGGCGTGGGTGAGCGACGCGACGCTGCGGCGGATGCGGATCGGCGCCGAGGAGCGGGCCCGCCGCAGCCGCGACACCCTCGGCACCGAGGTCTCGCTGTTCGACATCTGGCGGGCCATGCCGGAGGGGCTGTTCGCCCCGGCGGAGCTGGACCGGCTCGTCGCCGCCGAGGTGGCCCTGGAACGCGAGATCACCGTGGTGGACCTGGACGTCGCCGAGGTCGTCAAGGCCGCGCGCAAGCAGGACATCGACGTCGTCCTGGTCTCCGACACCTACTTCACCCAGGACCAGCTCGCGCACCTGCTCGACCGGCCCGAGCTCGGCCCGATGGAGGACGTCCGGATCTTCCGGTCCAACCAGCACGGCACCGACAAGGCGTCCGGCCTGTGGGAGATCGTGCTGCGCGACCTCGGCCGCAGCCCGGAGCAGATCGTGCACGTCGGCGACAACGAGGTCGCCGACGACGAGGTGCCGGCCGGGCTCGGCGTGCGGACGGTCCACTACCGGCGGCTGGACGAGGCCTACACCGAGGTGCTCGAACGCGAGCACGAGCCGCTGCGCCCCGCCGGCGAGCACGCCCCCGACCTGGACGAGCGGCACGGCGACCTCGGCCTGACCAGCCTGCGGGCCAAGGCCGTGCAGGCCGGCGGCCCGTTCGCCACCTCCGCGCTGGAGACCGCCCACCGGTACGGGGCGGGCGTGCTCGGCCCGGTGCTGACCGGCTTCGCCGAGTGGATCGCCGAGCGGGCCGTCGCGAACGGCACCCGGATGCTGTGGTGCCCGATGCGCGAGGGCGAGCTGCTGTCCGCGCTGATCAACGACGCGGCGCGGGCCCGCGGCTGGGACCTGGAGGCCAGGCCGGTCTGGCTGTCGCGGTTCGTGACGTCGCTGGCCGGGCTCGACCCCTTCGACACCGACGCGGTGCACGCGTTCGTCCGCAGCGGCTACCAGCTGACCGTCCGGCAGGCGCTGTCGGTGCTGGAACTGCAGCCCGGCGACGTGCCGGGCCTCGCGACGGAGCTGGACACCGTCGTCGACAACGGCGACATCGCCGACCGGGTCAGCAAGGCGCTGACCGAGACCCCGCACCTGTGCAACCGGCTCGCGGTCACCGTCACCGCGGCGCGCGAGCGGCTGATCCGGTCGCTGCGCGAGGCGGGCGCGCTCGACGGCACCGAGCTGACCCTGGTCGACCTCGGCTGGGGCGGGACGATCCAGCGGCAGCTCGCGCGGGTGCTGCGGATCGCCGGGATCGACATCGCCCCGTCCGGGTACTACCTGGCCACCGACGACCGGGCCGAGCGGCTGTACCTGGCCGGGCTGCGCGCCGAGGGCTACCTGGCGCAGGCCGGGCACCCGGCGGAGGTCGCCGCGACGGTCACCCGCAGCCCGGAGATCGTGGAGCAGTGCGTGAACGCGCTGTGCGGGTCGCTGATCGGCTTCACCGAGGAGGGCGGGCCCGTCCTCGGCGACACCGCCGACTCGCCGTCGCAGAACGCCGAGCGCCGGACCGTCCAGGACGGCATCCTGGCGTTCCAGCGCCGCTGGAACCGGTACGTCGCGGCGTCCGAGGGCACCTGGCCGAGCCTCACGCTCCCGGCCGCGCGGGACCGGCTGTCGCGGATCCTCATCTCGGCGCTGCGCTCGCCCACCGCCGACGAGGCCGCCGTGTTCGGCAACTGGGTGCACGAGGACAACTTCGGCTCCACGCTGGTCACCACGCTGCTGCCCGCCGACCTGAAGCCCGCGATCCCGTACCTGTCGCCCGGCGACCTGGAGGACCTGCACATGCGGGACTCCTTCTGGCCCGCGCTGCTCGCCGCGTCCGACACCGGGCTCGGCGCCGCCGCCCGCGCCATCGCCGACGGCGCGATCCGCGCCGCGGACTTCGACCCGTCCGGCGAGGGCTACGAGACGCGGCTGCGGTACCGGACGGCCGACGACCGGTGGCACGATCCGATGCGGCGCCGCGTCCGGATCAACCACAACGGGCTGTCGTTCGCCCGGTTCGCGTTCGAGCACCACGACACCGTCGACATCTCGCTGGCGATCCCCGGCCGGCCCGCGATCGTGCGGGTCGACTGGATCGAGGCGCGGGTCGTCGCCGGCGGGCGCCGCACCGAGCAGGTGCTGCGCTGGGACAAGCCCGAGGACTTCGTCGGCCTGCACTACGCCGACTGCCGCTACCTCGGCGGCAACCTGATGGAGTTCGACACCTCCTACGCGGCGGTGTGGCTGCCGCTCGCCCGCCGCGCGGGGGCGCCGGTGGTGTCGTCCGGGCAGATCACCGTCGCGTTCGCGATGCTGCCGCAGTCGATGACGGGCATGGCGCCGCGGATGCCCGTCGACCGGAAGGCCGCGCGCGCCGCGCGGACCGCGCGGCTCACCGACAGGCTCCGCGAGGAGTACCGCGCCGCGGGCGTGCGGGGCGTGGCGGCAGGGGCGTCACGAGTGGCCAGGAGGAAGCTCGGCGATGGTTGAGCACGGCGAGGAGATGAGGGGGTCCCGCGAGGACCCGCACCGGCAGGCCCGCGCGGCCCGCGAGCTGCCGATGCTGCTGCATTCGATGTCGGTGTTCCGGGAGCTGTTCGCGGTCCTGTTCGCCTCCCGCGAGATCGGCACGGTCGTCGAGGTCGGTGTGGAGTCCGGCCAGGTCAGCTCCGTGTACGCCGACCTCGGCGCGCGGGTGTACTGCGTCGAGCCGAGCCCGGACGAGGGGCTGCGCGCGGTCCTGGACGCCGACCCGCGGCTCAACCTGGTCGAGGAGCACTCCCCGGCGGCGCTCGACGGGCTGCCCACCGCCGATCTGTACGTGCTGGACGGCGACCACAACTACGCGGTCGTCCGCGCGGAACTCGACTGGATCATGCGGAACGCCCCCGACGCGGTGGTCGTCCTGCACGACGTGCTGTGGCCGTCGAGCCGCCGCGACTTCTACTACCAGCCGACGACCCTGCCGTCAGGGGACGTGCACCCGGACACGGCGGACGGCCCGACGGTCTGGCACGACGACGTCACCCCCGCGGGGTTCGTCGGCCGCGGCGCCTTCACCGCCGCGGCGCACGCCGGCGGGGAGCGCAACGGCGTCCTCACGGCCGTCGAGGACGCGGTGGCCGGGAGCGGCGCCGGCTGGCGGCTGGAGATCGT
Organism: Actinomadura violacea; assembly: GCF_017573465.1. Lineage (GTDB taxonomy): Bacteria > Actinomycetota > Actinomycetes > Streptosporangiales > Streptosporangiaceae > Spirillospora > Spirillospora violacea. Next base: position 105,132 of record NZ_JAGEPF010000013.1, on the reverse strand, counting down.
CCCGGCGGTGTTCGGGTTCGGCGTGCTCGTCCGGGACGGGGCGCCGGGCGCGGAGCGGATCTTCGAGGCGCTGCGGCCGTTCACCTCGTCCGCGCTGCTCGCGACCATGGAGAACAACCGGATCGCGCTGTACTCGCGCGTCCTCCAGCTGCAGTACGAGGCCGTGTCGCGCGCGGACGACGCGAACCGGCTCGCCGAGGCCATCGCCGTCCAGCAGCAGAAGATCGAGCAGCTGCGGGCCGAGCTCGGCCGCGCCACCGCGGGCGCGCCGGCGCGACCGTCCGCCGCGGAGCGGGCGGCGAAGAACCGGGCGGCCGGCGACTACGTCACCGACGTCGCCATGCACAGCGCCACGTGGGGGACGTTCCTCGAACCGGACCCCGCCCTCGCCGACGCGGAGAAGCTGCACGAGGTCCTCGGCATCCCGATCCTCGGCGGGCACCGCGCGGACCTGGAGGCGTTCGCCGGCCACAACACGGTGTTCGACCGCATCGCCGCCCGGGTCGGCGCCGGCGGCCTCGGCTACGAGGACCAGGGCAGCAACAAGCACTACTTCGACCTGTTCGGCCGCGCCGAGGCCCACCACCAGGAGCTGACCCGGCTCGTCGACGTCGGCGTCTTCATGGGCGGCTCGTCCGTCGTGCTCGCCGGCTGCGTCGAGCCGATGGGCCTGGAGCTGGACCTCGTCGACGTCAACCACGCCTACCTGCAGTTCACCTACGAGCGGCTGCGGCGGATCTTCCCGGGCGCCATGGGGCGGGTCCGGATGTTCCACGGCGACCTCCCCACCTACGTGGAGAAGGTGCTGCTGGAGGAGAGCCCGGTGCGCGCCATGGTCCACCACGACGGCGCGCACGCGTTCGGGCAGGTCGTGAAGGACCTCAGCGCGCTGTACTTCGCCCGCGACCGGGTGCACAGCCTCGCGCTCAAGGGCACCCACCTGCGCGGCGACATCGCGCACTCCAACTTCGTGGACGCCGCGGCCTACGCCATGTTCGGCGCCGACGTGAAGTACGAGCCGATCGGGGCGCAGTTCCCGCCGGACGCGCCGGTGACGAACCCCGACCAGTGGGCGGGGAACTACTTCCTGCCGGGCCGGCCGGAGGGCATGTACATCAGGTTCGGCGGCCTGGACTGGAAGTACCCGCATCGGACGATGACGCTGGAGGCGTTCCTTCCGGGGAAGGCGGAGCCGCAGGAGTGACCGCCTCGGGGCCGCCCGCCGCGGCGGCCCCGAGGCGTCCGGCCGGCGGCCGGCGTGGCCGGGTGCGGCCACCGTGGGGCGGGTGGGGTGTCCGGTGTTCGCCGCAGGTGAACCGTGTGACCGAATTGGCGGTTCGTGTCGCACTTCTCGGCCCATGTTCGGGCGAACGTGACACGCGACCCCGGCAGGCTCTTTACTCTTGCCGTGTAGGCGAACCGACCCTCCCGACGAACCGACCCCCGACCGACGAACCGGCACAGCCGACCGAACTGCAACCCCCAGGCGTTTCCCCCGTTCCGCGACTCCCAGGGGTCTCACGACGTGACGGACATGGCGAGCGGGTCCGCGATGGCGCGGCTCACACAGGCCGACCGCGTCTACGTGGGCTGGCGCTACGCGCAGCTGCACCCGGACCCGGGCCCGCCGCCCGGCGTGCCCGAGCCGGCCGAGCGGCCGCCTGCCGGGCCGCCCGCGCGCCGGCCCGGCGAGCACCTGGCGGCGCATCCGCTGCGACTCGCCACCGGTGGCACCCTCGCCGGCGTCGCCCTGTTCCTGGCCTGCGGCATCGCGGGCATGCTGCCGTGGGCGTTCGCGGGCGTGGCGCTGCTGGCCTGCGCGGTCGTCCTCGCCATCACCGGCGGCGCGCTGTGGCGCGACGAGCGGGCCGTCCGGGAGCGGCTCGCCGGCGAGCGGGAGCGCACCGAGCGCGAGCAGGCCCGCCGCGCCCGGGAGCGGGACGCGGCGCAGCGCGCCTACGACGACGCGCGCCGCGAATGGGAGCGGCGGCACCGCGCGTACGAGAGCCAGCGCGAGTGGTACCCGGTCGCGGTCCCGCCCGGCGTCGACCGGGTGGACGTGGTCGGCGGGACGCTCGCCGGCTGGTCCGCCGCCGTCACCACGATGGGCGCGGCGCGGCTCGCGGTCGGCGCCCGGCTGACCGTCATCGACCTGTCGGAGGGCGCGGTCGCGCACGACCTGCTGCGGCTGGCCTCCGACCGCGGCGACGACCCGCTCGTCTGGGTGCTGCCCGCCGACCTGCCGCGCCTGGACATGTCGCGCGGGCTGAGCCCGGAGGCGCTCGCCGACGTGCTGTCGCTGGTGGTCAGCGCCGGCGAGGAGGAGGGCGGCACCCGCGACCTGTCGTTCGACAACGCGATCCTGGAGCGGCTCATCGAGGTGCTCGGCCCGGACGCGACGATCCCGCGGATCACCGCGGCGCTGCGCGTCCTCGCCCAGGTCGGCGACCCGCGCGACGACCTGCGCAAGGGGCTGCTCACCGACGAGCAGCTGGAGCGGGTCGCGACGCTGTTCGGCCGGGACGCCACCGACCGGATCGTGGTGCGCCGCGCGTGGGCGCTGGAGGCGCAGCTGCGCAAGCTGGAGAAGCTCGCGACGGAGCCGGTCGGGCTGCCGCCCTCGCGGCTGCACGTCGTGTCGATGGACCGCCGCGCCGGCGTCCTCACCAACCGCGTCCTCGGCACCTACGTGACGACCGCGCTGACGCACCGGATCCGCGAGTCGCCGCCGGGCGGGCGCTGGGACCACACGCTGTTCCTGTGCGGCGCGGAGAAGCTGCGCGGCGACGTCCTGGACCGGCTCATCGACGCCTGCGAGGCGACCGGGACCGGGCTCGTCCTGCTGTACCGGTCGATCCCGCGGCACGTCCGGGAGCGGCTCGGCCGGCGCGGGCACGCCGCCGTCGGGTTCATGCGGCTCGGCAACCCCGAGGACGCCCGCGTCGCCGCCGAGCACATCGGCACCGACCAGCCGCTGCTCGTCGCGGAGATCACCGACTCGGCGGGCGAGACGCTGTTCGACGTGGCGGGGGAGAGCTACGCCAGCACCGTCGCCTACGCCCGGCCGCGCGGCGACGGCCTCACCGACCCGGTCTGGTCGCCGCTGCCCGCGCCCGCCGCCGACGACTCGGTGCTGGTCGAGGGGATCAGCTCGGCGACCGCGTGGGGCCGGACGGTCACCGCCGGGGGCGCCGCGAAGCAGCGGTTCCGGGAGCTGCTCGTCGAGCCGCCGCAGCTCCAGGAGCTGCCGCCGACCGCGATGGTGTTCACCCATTCCGGGACGGCGGGCCGCCGCATCATGCTGGTCGACGCCAACCCCGGCATCATCACGCTGCCGACCGCGCACTCGATGGAGTTCGAGGAGTACCTGCGCGAGCAGGAGGCCCTCGAACGCGCCGCCGGCGACGAGGCGGCCGGCGAAGGGGAGCCGGACGGCGACCCGGGCGGGCCGGCGGACGCCGAGCCGGAGACGCCGCCGGAGACGCCGCCGGACGCGCCGCCCGCCGCGTCCCCGGCCGCCCCGCGGGCCCGGCACGCGCTGCCGCGCGGCGCCGCGCCCCGCAGTCCCCGGATCGTCCCGCCCCTGAAGCCCAACGGCCGCCACAAGGCCGACCCGCCGGCCTGACCCGCCCTTCGTCGACTTGCGGCGTGTCGGCCTTAAACCCGCCGCCATAAGGACGACACGCCGCAACTCAACGGGGGCGGCGGGGCGGTGGCGCGGTTCGGGGGCGCGGGGAAGGATGGGCGCGTGACGTTCCCCCCTGGTTCCATGCCGCCCGGTATGCCCCCGTACGGACGGGGGGCGGGCGTCCCGCCCGGCCCGCCGCCGCGGATGGGCGGGAGCGGCGGCGACGGGTGGGGCGGCGAGCCGGTGGCGCTGCCGGGGCCCTGGTACCGGATCCAGGCGGTCCCGGCGCCCCAGCGCGGCGCGTCCGCCGAGTGGGACTTCGTCAGCGTGCTGCCCGCCGCGCTGTCGGCAGCGCGCCGCGGTAGGCCGTTCGTCGTCGGATGGCTGTCGGCGGGCGGCGGCGCACCGCTGGAGCTGATCACCAACGCGGGCCCGATCGGCGCGCCCGGCGCTGAGGGGGAGGCGCAGGGCCTGCTGTTCCCGAGCGGCGCCCGCGGCGTCCGGATCGGCGACGGCTGGCTGCGGCAGGCGGCCCGGATGGCGTGGACGCGCTGCCCCGGACGGCTCGCCCCGCAGACCGGCCCGGCCTCGCCGGAGGGCGGCAGGGCGGGGCCCGGCCTGTTCGAGGCGACGCTCGTCACGCTGATGGAGCGGCCGTTCGGCTGGTTCGTGGTCGCCGAGCCGTGCGACGAGCGGCTGATCGACACCGAGATGCGCGAGCTGCACCACGAGCTGCGGATGCTGCGGCGCGGCGAGGACGAGCAGGCCCGGCTCGCCGTCGCCCGCGCCGACCGGCGGCTCGCCGAGCTGGACGCGTTCCGGGAGGCGGGGCTCTGGCAGGTCCGGGTCGTCGCGGGCGCGGCGACGCAGGCGGAGCTGGGGCAGATCGCGCCGGTCCTCGTCGGGTCGATGGAGCTCGGGCACCACCCGTACCGGCTGCGGTCCGGGCACGGCAGCGGCACGTTCGAGGAGATGCTGCGGCCGGGCGCGGAGCCGGCGCCGGTGCGCGCGGCGGCCGAGCCCGAGCAGCGGTTCCCGTTCGTCGCGACGGCGGGCGCGCTCGCGGCGCTCGCCGGGCTGCCGCGCCGCGAGGTGCCGGGCCTGCGCGTCCTGGACGCCGGGTACTTCGACGTGACGTCGGAGACCGACGACCAGGCGCCCGCACGCCCGGAGGCGCGGATCGAGCTGGGCGCGATCCTCGACGGCCAGGACCGGCAGGTCGGCACGTTCACCGTCCCGCGCTCGACGATCAACCGGCACGTGTTCGTGACGGGCGCGACGGGCGCGGGCAAGTCGCAGACCGTCCGGCACCTGCTGGAGCAGCTGACCCGCGCGGGCGTGCCGTGGCTGGCGATCGAGCCGGCGAAGTCGGAGTACGCGGCGATGGCGGGCCGCATCGAGGACCTCGGCGGCCCCGTCACGGTCGTGAACCCGTCCGACCCGGGGTCGGTGCCGCTGTCGGTGAACCCGCTCGCGCCCGAGCCCGGCTACCCGGTGCAGGCGCACATCGACATGGTCCGCGCGCTGTTCCAGGCCGCGTTCGACGCCGAGGAGCCGTTCCCGCAGATCATGGCGCAGGCGCTGCAGCGCGTCTACGAGACCAACGGCTGGGACGTGGTGACCGGCGCGGGCGTTCCCGGCTCGCTGATCGAACCGGCCGTCCCGACGCTTGAGCAGTTGCAGAACGCGGCGCTCCAGGTGATCCAGGACGTCGGGTACGGGCGCGAGCTGATGGCCGACGTGCAGGGCTTCGTGGACGTCCGGCTCCGCTCGCTGCGGATCGGCTCGGCCGGGCGGTTCTTCGAGGGCGGCCATCCCGCCGACATCGGCGGGATGCTGCGCGACAACATCGTCCTGGCCATCGAGGACGTCGCCAACGACGAGGACAAGGCGTTCCTGATGGGCACGCTGATCATCCGGATCGTCGAGCACCTGCGGATGCGCGAGCGGCGCCGCGACCGCTCCGACGGCCCGGCGCTGCGGCACGTCATCGTGATCGAGGAGGCGCACCGGCTGCTGCGCAACCGCGGGCCCGAGCGCGGCAGCTCGCACGCCGTCGAGCTGTTCGCCGGGATGCTCGCGGAGATCCGCGCGTACGGCGAGGGCATCATCGTCGCCGAGCAGATCCCGACCAAGCTCGTCCCCGACGTGATCAAGAACACGGCGCTGAAGGTGGTGCACCGGCTGCCCGCGCACGACGACCGGCACCAGGTCGGCGCGGCGATGAACCTGGACGCCGACCAGTCCCGCGAGGTGGTGTCGCTGCGTCCGGGCGTCGCGGCGGTGTTCGCCGACGGGATGGACCGGCCGCTGCGCGTCCGCGTCCCGCTGGGCGAGGGCCGCGAGGCCGAGCTGCCCGGCCCGCCGCCTCCCGTGGACGGCCGCCGGTCGGCGGCGTGCGGCTGCGAGTGCCGGTCGGGCCGCGCCTGCACCCTCTACGAGCTGCGCGAGGCCGACCTCGTCGCGGGCAACCCGGACTGGGCGTGGCTGCGGCTGTGGGCGGACACCCTCGTCCTCGCGCACGTGGTGAACCGTCCGGTGCCCGCCGTCCCGCCGGAGCTGGCGCGGGCCTGGTCGCGGCTGACGCCGCGGCTGCGCGAGTGCGCGCTCGCGACCGTCCTGGAACGCGCCGTGACCTGCCGGTCATGGGCGTTGCGGACCGGCTACCCGCCGGCCGAGCTGACCGCCACCGCCGCCGGCGCCGCGCAGCGGCTCCTCGGCGGCGGCACGGCAGGCGCGGCGCCCGGCCCGAACTGGGTGATCCCGCAGGTCCGCTGGCTGCACGAGCTCGACCGGCTGTTCCCCTACGGCGCGGGCGCCCCCGACAAGCACGCGCCCGCCCCACCGCTCGACTACCAGCTGCCCGGCCTCAAGCAGCCGCCGCAGCCGAAGCTCGGCCACCGGCTGCGCGCGCTCCGCCGCCACCCGCTGTCCATGGAACTGGACCGCAACCGCCCGCTCGCCCTCACCGCCCTCGAAGGCGACGACGGCCACGCCGCCTTCTACGCCGACCTCGCCGTCGTCGCGATCGGCCTCCCCGAGGACGAGCAGATCGAGGACGCAGCCCGGACGATGCGCGTCGAGGACTGGCTGGAACCCGTGCTGAGCTGGCCGGAACGGTTCGTCGAGCCGTTCGCCGACCCGTCCTCCGGCCTGCCGTTCCTGTCCCGCGACCCCGACCCCGAACCCGGCCCGGGCACCGGCGCCTGAGGATCTCCCCGGCGCCGGGCCGGGATCGCGTCAGATGTTGTCGCCGTCGCGGGCCGGGAGGCCGGCCTGGGAGGCGATGGGCGTCCAGAGGCCGATGAACTCGTTCTTGGCGTCCGACGCCTGCTGGTTCACGCCGGCCACCTCGTCGTCGGACGGGCAGCCGGGCGCGACGTCCAGGTAGCGCTGGTTCGACTCGACCGACGCCCGCAGCGCCCGGACCAGCGCGTCCTTCATCGCGGCGCCGTTGTCGAGCGCGCCGACGTCCAGGCCGTTGGCCTTGTCCAGCTGTGCCTGCCGCTCGTCGTGGATGCGCTGCAGCCCGTCGGTGGTGCAGCCGTCGGCGACGACGGTGCCGAGCTCGGAACGGGTCTGCGCCATGTCGTCCAGCAGGCCGTCGATCACGCCGGCCTGCGCCTTCATGTCGCCGGACGGCGAGGGCGAGCCGGTCGGGCTCTCGTCGTCGGTCGTGACGGGCTGTCCCGACGACGAGGACGCGGGCCCGGCGGCGGACCCGGCCTGCTTGCCCGAGCCGCTCGGCCAGAACACGATCCCGAGCGCGACGACGACGAGGAGCACCACGCCTGCCGCGACGAGGAAGTACAGCGCGGTGTTCTTCTTCGCCGGCGCGGGCGGCTGCCAGATCGCGGGCTCGGCCCACGGCTCCGGCCCTAGCCGCGTCGTCTGCTCGGCCCACGGCTCGGGGCCCAGCGGCGTCGACAGCTCCCCGGACGGCGGCATCGGGCTGGTGCGGTCCGAACCGGGCTGCCACTGCCCGTGCTCCGGCGCGTCCGGGACGGGCGTCCACGGTGGCGGCAGCGGCTCGCCGTAGCCGCCGCCGAACCCGCCGGGCGCGGGCCCGGGAACGTTCGGCGGCACGCCGCCGCCGGGCTTGCCGAACGGGTTCCCGGACGCGGGCGGGACGGGCGGCGCGGGCGGGACGCCGTAGTCGCGCGTCGCCTCGTCGTCCCTGTCGGATCCGTCCCTGGCGGACGCGTCGCGCTCGGTGGCCGCACCGAACTCCGACGGGTCGCGCGACGTCTCGTCGCCCGCGGAGATCGTGTGGCCGGGGCCGTCCGGCGGGGACGGGTGCAGCGGCGCGTTGCAGCGCGTGCAACGGGGGAGCGCCGGATTGGTGTCGCTACCGCAGCCCGGACACCGCATAACCGCCCCTTACCCCGTGAGGTGCATCGGGGACAAGATACTGCGCCGTCCCCGCGAACGGACGCGCCCTCCGCCGGTCGCAACCCGGTTGTGATCGGACGGTCACTCCCGCGCGTAGCGGGGAGATGTGCGGCCGCGGGCGGCTACACACGTCCCCAGTTGCGCACCGGCTGGCCGGTCTTGCGCGCCACCGGGTTCCACAGCGCGACGAACCGCTGCTTGGCCAGCGTCGCGCGCCGCTCGCCCTGAGCGCGCCCCGGCACGTGCGCCGCGTTCGGCTTCGGCTTGCCGTGGCAGTGCGCCTGGCTCTGCGCCCAGTGCAGCAGGAGCTGGTCGACCTGCAGCGACGCCTGCAGCGCCTGCGCCAGCGAGGACCGCAGCTGCTCGCCCTTCGTCAGCTGGCCGACCTTGAGGCCGCGGGTCCGGTTCAGCTGGTTCTGCCGCCGCTGGACGGCGTTCTGGAACCCCTGCACCGCGACCGGCATGTCCTTGCAGCGGCCCGCCCGGCTGAGCGCGCCGGCGAGGACGCGGCGCGCGTCGACGCTCGCGTCCAGCACCGCGCTCATGGCCTGGGCCTGCTGCTTCTCCGCGCTGCTGATCCGCTCGTTCTGCGACACCGGCTTGCTGGACGACTTGCCCGCCTTCGGCGACGCGTCGTCGTCCTTCCCGCCGGACGGCCACACGACGAACGCGACCGCGGCGAGCGCGACGACGACGAGGGCGGCGACGCCGATCAGCAGCGGCTTGCTCGTCCCGCCGCCGGAGCGCCCCGGCCCCTGCGGGTAACCGGGGCCGCCGGGGCCCATCGGGTTCATCTGGCCCATCGGTCCCATCGGGCCGCCCATCGGCATGCCCTGGCCCTGCGGGTCCCCGTATCCGCCGAACCCGCCCGGCCCGCCCGGGCCGCCGGGACCCATCGGGGGAGCGCCCATGACGGACGTACCGCCCGGATCCATCCGGGTCTGGTCGAACCCGCCGCCCGCGCCGAAGTCCATCCGGGTGCGGCCGTCGAGCGGCGCGGCGCCCATCGGCCCGCCGGGCGCGAGCTGCGTCGCGTCCGCGTCCATCATCGCCGGGTCGCCCTGCGGCGGCGCGCCCGCGGCCGGCAGCGGCGCGCCCCATCCCTGGGCGGCGGGCTGCTGCGGCTGCGGGGACCCGTAGACCTGCGTGGCGTCCCCGGCGTCCTGCGGGTCGGGCTTGCGCGGCTGGGCGAACCACGACTCCGGGACGATCGACTCGACGGGCGGCGGCGGCGCGTCCGGGGCGAGCGACCCGCCCCCGAAGCCGCCGGCGGGCGGCAGCGCCGGCGCGGCGGGCGCGGCGCCGAGGGCGGGCTGCTGCCCGGTCCCCTGGCCGTTCACCGGCGCCTGCCCGTTGCCGTTCACCGGCGCGTGCCCGTTCGACTGCCCGTTCGCCTGGCCGTACGCGGGTGCCTGCCCGTTGCCGTTCGGCTGCTCGCCCGCCCACGCGGGCGGCGGCGGCGCGCCGGCACCGCTCCCGTTCGAGTTCCCCACTGCCTGCCCCGCCGCGTTCCCCGCCGCGTTCGCGCCGGGCAGCGAGGGGAGGCCGCCGGTGGGCGTGTAGCCCTCCGCGTCCGGGTCGAACGTCCACGTCGCGGTGGACTCGGGGTCGCCGGGCGGCGCGCTGGCGGGCGCCCACGCCGGCGTCGGCGGCGGCACCATCACGGTCCTCTCACCCATGGCCTTCTCGCCGAGCGCGGCGGCCGGGCCGTCCTGCACCGGCGCCGGCAGCGGCCCGACCGAGTACACGTCGATGGGCGCGTCGCAGTTCGAACACTTGCCGAGCGTCCCGGGCGTGTGAGAACCGCACGTCGGACACTGCATCGCTCTGACCTCGCCTTGTCGCCGCTTGCCACGCTGCGCATTCCGGCCCGCCGGCTCGGGCGGGCAGCCCCTTCCCCGCAAACCGGCAGGGCTCCCGACAAAAGTAGTGGGTGATGTCGTTCGAGGGCGCGTGGATGGGAATCTGGACTCACCGCTGACGGGGTCGCACCGAATCACGACATCTCCGTACGGGTCAAGATTGCCGCCGGTGGTTTACCGGGAACCCTGTGAGACCGCTCACATCTTAGGACGGCCGGCGGCGCGCCGCCGGAGAACCGCGCAGACCGGCCGCGGCGACGGGGCCGCCGCGCCGCGAGCGGTGCGCGCAGCGGCTAGGCTCGGAGCGGTTCAGGGCGCACCCGAGAACAAGACCGCGTAGCTGAACGAGACAGGCGCATCCAGAGAAGACGGAGTCCATGAGCGATCTTCCGCTGCGTTCGCAGCTGGCCGTCGCGCTCGGTCGTACGGCCGCCAAGATGTCCCGGATGGCGGGCCGCGGGGACGGTTCGGTGATCGGCGGGCGGGTCGGCCTGCGCCTCGACCCCGAGCTGCTCACCCGCCTCGCCAAGGACCGCAAGCTCGTCCTCGTCAGCGCCACCAACGGCAAGACGACGACGACCCGGCTGATCACCTCGGCGATGACCCCGCTGGGCGAGGTCGCCACCAACGCGTTCGGCGCGAACATGCCCACCGGGCACGTGTCCGCGCTCGCCTCCGCGCCCACCGCCCGCTACGGCGTGCTGGAGTGCGACGAGAAGTACGTCCCGATGGTGCTGAAGGAGACCGGCGCGAACCTCGTCGCGCTGATGAACCTCAGCCGCGACCAGATGGACCGCGCCGGCGAGATCTGGCAGCTGGCCGGCAAGTGGCGGCGCGCGCTGGAGGCGTCGCCGAACAGCCACGTCATCGCCAACTGCGACGACCCGCTGGTCACCTGGGGCGCGTCGTCGGCCAAGAGCGTCACCTGGGTCGCCGCGGGCCAGCACTGGCGCGAGGACTCCTGGTGCTGCCCCGAGTGCGGCGGCCCCCTCGACCGGCAGGACACCGACGAGGACAGCGACTGGGCGTGCCGGCAGTGCCACTTCCGCCGCCCCCGCCCCGACTGGGCGCTGCGCGGCGACCAGATCACCGGCCCGGACGGCCGCGCGTTCTCGCTGGACCAGCTGTCCCTGCCGGGCCGCGCCAACCGGTCGAACGCGCTGGTCGCGCTCGCGGTCGTCGCGCAGTTCGGCGTCCCGCCCGAGCAGGCCCTGCCGCTGCTGGCGCAGGTCAGGTCGGTCGCCGGCCGCTACACCACCGTCGAGCACGAGGGCCGCACGCTGCGGCTGCTGCTGTCGAAGAACCCGGCCGGCTGGCTGGAGGCGTTCGACGTGCTGCAGCCCGCGCCGGGCCCCGTCGCCCTGTCGATCAACGCGCAGGGCCCCGACGGCCGCGACACGTCCTGGCTGTGGGACGTCGACTACCGCATCCTGCGCGGCCGCCCCGTGTGGGTCGCCGGCGAGCGCCGCGTCGACCTCGCCGCCCGGCTGGAGGCCGCCGACGTGCGGTTCACCATGGTGGACGACTTCGACCAGGCCGTCATGGCGGTGCCGCCCGGGCACCTGGACGTGATCGCCAACTACACCGCCTTCCAGAGCATCCGAACGAGGTACGGCCGTGTCGTCTGACCGCATCAAGATCGTCTGGATCTACCCGGACCTGCTCAGCACCTACGGCGACCAGGGCAACACGATCGTCCTGGAGCGGCGGGCGGCGCTGCGCGGCATCCCCACCGAGACCATCACCCTGCGCTCGGACGAGCCCGTCCCCGCCGACGGCGACATCTACCTGCTCGGCGGCGGCGAGGACCGGCCGCAGATCCTCGCCGCGCAGCGGCTGCTCGGCGACGGCGGCCTCGCCCGCGCCGTGCAGTCCGGCGCGGTGGTGTTCGGGGTGTGCGCCGGCTACCAGATCCTCGGCCACGAGTTCGGCGGCGAGGAGGGCCAGCCGGTCCGCGGCCTCGGCCTGCTCGACATCCGGTCCGGGCGCGGCGAGCAGCGCGCGGTCGGCGAGATCGCGGGGGACGTCGCGGCGGAGCTGAACGTGCCGCGCATCACCGGCTTCGAGAACCACCAGGGCGCCACGCGGCTCGGCCCGAACGCCCGGCCGTTCGCGAAGGTCCTGCACGGCATCGGCAACGGCGACGGCTTCGAGGGCGCCTACGCGGGCCACGTCCTCGGCACCTACATGCACGGCCCGGCGCTCGTCCGCAACCCGGGCCTGGCCGACCTGCTGCTGCGCTGGGCGGTGGGCGCCGAGCTGCAGCCGATCGACGACTCCTGGGCGGGCCGCCTCCGCGAGGAGCGCCTCGCCGCCGTCCTCGGCTGACCCAGCCGCCGACTTTGGTCGGCGGCGATCCGGTGAACGTTCGGTCAGGGGGCTGGCGGCGCCCCCGGCCGGCTGCCACCGTGGCGATCATGATCTGCTGCCGTCCGAGCCGCCGCGACCTGCTGCGCTGGAGCGCCGTCGTGGCGGGGGCGGGGCTGCTGCCCGCCCTCGACCCGCCCTCCGCGCGCGCCGCCGGCGCCGCCCGTCCGGTGAACCTCGAACTGGTGACGCTGACCGAGACGTCCGCCGTCCTCACCTGGTACACCGGCGTGCCCGGCACGGACGACGGGCTGGGGCGCATGCGGCCCGCGCCCGCCGACGCCGAGGTGCTCTTCGGGACGCACCCGTCCCGCCTCACCCGGACGGCGCACGGACCGTCCGGCACGCCGTACCACTACGTCGAGCTCACTGGTCTGGAGCCGGGCCGCACCTATTACTACAAGGCGCGGTCCAATGGGCTCGCCGCCGCCGCGACCGGGCTCGCGGGCGGCCAGGCCGCGGGCGCCCCGCAGGGGGACGTGTTCGCGTTCACCACGCCGCAGCCGCCGCCCGGCAGGCATCTGTTCTCCATCGCGCTCTGCAACGACCTGCATCTCGGTGAGACGGTCGCCGGGCTCATCGGGCAGCTTCCGTGGATCAAGGGGATCTCGCAGGTGCCGGGGCACCCGCCGTACCCGGAGATCATGGCGAGGGCGCTGATCGCGGACGCCCGCGCCCGCGGCGCCGAGCACCTCCTCGCCGCCGGGGACGTCTCCAGCGAGGCCGCCCCGGCCGACCTGCGGAACGCGAAAGGCATTCTCGACACGTTCGGCACCTATACGCGGGACTATCTCGTCACCCGCGGCAACCACGACCGCGCCCACGAAGGCGCCGCGTATTCGACCTGTACGGTCGGCCGGTACCAGGGCAACGACTGCTTCCAGGACGCCTTCTTCCCGTCCGGTCCCAGCCATTTCGCCCGCGAGCTGCGCGGCCTTCGCGTCATCGGCCTCGACACCTATGACAAGCCGGGCGACGGCGGCGACTCCGGCGGCCTGTCCGCCGAACAGCGGTCCTGGTTCGAGGCCGAACTCAAGAAGGACCCGGACCGCCCCACGCTCGTCTTCGGGCACCACCCGCTCTTCACCGAGAACGACCCGCTGTCGGTCACCGGCGCCCATTCCCTCGACGCCGGCCAATCGCTGGGCATTCTCGGCGCCTACGCCCGCACTCCCGGCGTCTTCCTGCACCACGCGGGCCATACGCACCGGAACCAGCGGTCGGTGTTCCCGCTCGCGCCCAGGGTCGTCCAGCAGGAGGTCGGCGCCGTCAAGGAGTATCCCGGCGGCTTCACGCTGCTGCGCGTCCACAGCGGCGGGTACGCGCTGAACTTCTACAAGACGCGCAGCCCGGAGGCGCGGGCGTGGAGCGAGCGGAGCCGGCAGGAACTGTCCGGGCTCTGGCCGCAGCTGTCGCTCGGGAACCGGGTGTCCGACCGCAATTCCGTCGTCGCCCGCGACCTGTCCGGGCTCGGCTGACCCGGGATCGTGGCGGCTGCGTGAACGTTCGGTGACGCGCCTCCCGGAATGGTCCGCCCGCACGTACGCTGGCCCTGCTGGCGACGTTCTCGGGGGATCCCGTGCGGAAACGCGGTTGGACGAGCCGGATGGACGAGGCGTCCGGCAGGGCGGTGATCGGCGTCGCCGTTGTCGCGGGCGTCGCGGTGCTTCTCGCATTGCTGGCCTGCGTGGTGCTGGTCATCGCCGGAATCGTCCACGCGCTGATCCCGTACTGGCCTTATGTGCTGGCGGCTTTCGGCGTTCTGGTCGTCCTGCCGATGGCGGTCAGCCTCCTGCTGGACACCGACCGTCCGTCGAAACGGAAAGCGCCGTCCGGGCCGATGACCTCGGGGCCGTCCAGGCCGGTGGCGTCGGGGCCGTCCAGGGCGCTGACGGACGAGCCGTTCGGCCCGGCGTCCTGGGAAGGCGCCCGCCCGGTGATCAGCCGGCCCGGTGGGACGTCGATCGACTGGCACAGCGCGACTTCCTACAGTTGCCGCCGCTGCGGTCACAACTGGACGTCCCACGGGAACGGGCAGGGAAGCTGCTGGGTGGAGGGGCCGCCCTACACGACCCAGACCACCATCGGCTGGGAGGACAGCATCATCCAGACCGAGAGCGGCACCCCGTGCGGGTGCAGCAAGTACGAGGGAGTCGAGCCGCGGTGACGTGGCTGCGGCGGATCGACGAGGCGCTGGGATGGCTGCTTCGCCGGCTCGTGGTCATCGTGGTCGTGGCGGGCGTGCTGGGCCTGCTCGCCTCCGTCGCCCTGATCGTGGCCGGACTGTTCCGGATCTCCCCGCTGATCGCGTTCGGAGCCGTCGGCGTGGTCGCGCTGCTGTTCTACGTGGCGCGCAACACCGAAGGCGGCGGCCCGTACGAACCCGGATGACCGGGCGCCCGGTGCCGGCCGCGGTGACTCAGGTGGAACCGGCCTTCCGGGCCCGCCGCTGGGCACGGGTGGCCAACAGGGTCAGCGCGGCCGTGGTGGTCCCGGCGATGGCGGCGATCAGCCACAACCAGTTCGGGCCGTCGTGGTCGGACGCCCACTGCACGGTGACCAGCGTCAGGATCAACAGCGCAGCGGCCGCCGTCCCGGTGGCGCGCGCGCGTTTCTCGGACAAGGCGATCGCGTCCGCCCGCACCGGGTCCGTCACCCGCTTGCGGTGCTCCCGGAGCCACAGGGCCGGGTCGTCGACCCGCTGGGCGCCCGCCGCGACGAGCCGGTCGGCGGCGTCCCCCGGATCGGCGGCCCGCAGGAGCACCCCGTCGAGCCGCCCGCCCTCCGCGGACCGGGACGCGCGGTACCCGAACGGCAGCGGCGAGTTCGGCGCGATCGCGGCGAGCAGCCGCAGCGGCGGGACGCGCTGCGGGGTGGTGAAGAGCAGCAGCGTCGTCGGACGGGTGAGCGGGCCGGTCGTGGACAGGTAGGGGGCGACGACCGGTTCGGCGTGGACGTCCCCGGCCTTCTGGAGGGCCGTCCGCGGCGAGGTCAGGTCGACGACGCCGACCTCGGACATCGGCACCCGCCAGGGGCGCCGGCCGAAGTACGCGGGCAGCCGGAGCGCCAGCTCGCCGCCGGTGCCGCGCAGGTACGCCCCGCGGGCGAGCCGGTACGTCCTCAGCCGGACCTGCGGCACCTCTGACATGGGACTTCCTCCTCGGGGGCGTGCGCACCAATGATGCACCGGCGCGCGGACCTGGCCGTCCATGGGGTGCCTCAGCGTCGCGCCGTTCGGGACGCGCAGGGCACGGCGAGGGCGGGCGTTCGCATGGCGCCGGAGCTGCGGGGGCGCGTAGCGTGCGCGCGTGATCGTTGTACCGGACGTGTTCGCGCGGCAGACGGTGGAGCGCGAAGGGGAGGCGGGCGCGGCGTGGCTGGCCGAGCTGCCCGCGATCGTGGACGCGCTGCTCGCGCGCTGGGGATGTGCGCCGGACGGCGAGGTCATGCACGGCGGCGTCGGGGTCATCGTGCCGGTGCGGCGGCCGGGCGGGGAGGCGGCCGTGCTGAAGGTGTCGTTCCCGCATCCGGGCAACGTCCATGAGCCGGACGCGTTCGCGGCGTGGGGCGGGCGCGGGGCGGTGCTGCTGCATGAGCGGGACGACGGCCGGTTCGCGATGCTGCTGGAGCGGGCCTGGACGTCGTTGCGGGCGGTCGAGGACGACGACGAGGTGATGCGGATCGCCGGACGGGTCGCGCGGCGGCTGGCCGTCCCGGCGCCGCCGGGCCTGCCGCGGCTGCGGGACCGGGCGGACGCGTGGGAGGAGCAGCTGGCGGAGGACGCGCGGAACCTGCCGCACAGGCTGGGCCGGGGTGTGCTGGACGCGGCGGTGGCGACGGTGCGGGAGCTCGGGCGGGTTCAGCCGGACATGCTCGTCCACGGCGACCTGCATCCCGGGAACATCCTGCGCGGCGATCGCGAGCCGTGGTTGGCCGTGGATCCGAAGGGCTGCGTCGGGGATCCCGCCTTCGACGCCGGCGCGTTGCTGAAGGCGCGGGTCCCGGCGTTTATGCAGGCCGGCGACCTGGACAAGGCCGTCAACCGGGCGATGGACGTGTTCGCGGAGGCGGCGGAGCTGGACCGGGAACGGGTGCGGCGGTGGGCCGTGCTGCACGCCGTCCGGGGTGTGTTCTGGGCGCGCAGGCACGGGTTCCGGGTGGCCCGGGGCGGGCCGGAGCTGGAGCGGATCATCGGTGTGGCGGAGCGTCTCGCGGAGCTGCTCGCGGCCGGGTCACCGTTGGGGCGGCCAGCCGGCCAGGGGCAGCGGGCCGCGGCTGAGGACGGTGCGGATGGCGAAGGTGCTGCGCGCGTCGCGGACGGGGCCGATGGCGAGGATCTCGTCGAGGAGCACCTGCTCGTAGGCGGCGAGGTCGGGCACGGCCACCTCGACGAGGAAGTCGGCCTCGCCGGAGACGACGTAGCAGGCGACGACGGCCGGGATGGCGGTGAGCGCGGCCTCGATCGTCCGGGACGTCTCGCGTGAGTGCTGGTCGACCTTCAGGGCGATGAAGACGGTGAGGCCGAGGCCGAGCCGGCCGCGGTCGAGTTCGGCGCGGTATCCCGCGATGACGCCGTCGTCCTCCAGCGCCTTGGTGCGGCGCAGGCAGGAGGAGGGGGAGAGGCGGACGTCCTCGGCGAGGTCGACGTTGGCGGTGCGGCCGTGCTGCTGGAGGCGGTCGAGGATGGCGCGATCGATGCGGTCGTAACCCTGTTGCGGCATGGAACGCAGGTTAATCGACCAGTTTCGGCACAGCGTTGCGTTCGCAAGGCCGTACAGGCCAGAACGTGCCATCGCGTGCCGCGCATTTCGGGCGATGCTCCTGGCATGACTTCGGACCGGAACGATCTGTCCACGCTCGGCGCCACCGCCCTGTACGTCGGTGCTCTGCTCGGCCCCAGCCTGCTGCTTCTGCCGGGCCTGGCGGCGCGGGCCGCCGGGCCCGCCTCCCTGCTGGCCTGGGGCGGCCTGCTGGTGCTGTCCGGCCTGATCGCGATCGTGTTCAGCCGTCTCGGCGCCACCGTGGGGTCGACGAGCGGTGTCGCTGGCTATGCGGCCGCCGGGCTCGGGCCGTGGGCCGGGCGCGCGGCCGCGTGGTGCTTCCTCGGCGGGGTCGTCACCGGGGCGCCCGTGGTGTGCCTCATCGGCGGCGCGTACGTGGCGGAGCTGCTGCGGGCGGGGCACCGGACCGCGTTCGCGGCGGCCGGGGTGCTGCTGGTGATGGTGCTGGCGATACGCCTGGCCGGGGCGAGAACGGGCGTGCGACTCCAGCTGGTGCTGGTCGCGGTGCTGGTCGCGCTGGTGGTGCTCGCCGTCGGCGGTGCGGCGCCGTCGGCGCGGTCGGCGTACTGGCATCCGTTCGCGCCGCATGGCTGGGGCTCGATCGTCCGCGCTGCGTCGCCGCTGATGCTGGCGTTCGTTGGCTGGGAAGCCGCGGCTCCGCTGACGGCGCGGCTGCGGAATCCGCGGCGGCAGCTGCCGCGGGTCGTGGGAGCCGCGTTCGCCGTGACCGCCGTCCTCTACCTGGCGCTGGCCGCCGCCACGGTCGGGGTGCTGGGACCGCGGGCGGGGAGTTCCGTGCCGGTGGCGGCCCTGCTGGAGGTCGCGGTCGGGGAGAGCGGGCGGGCCATCGCCGCGGTCGGCGCGGTCGTCCTGACGCTGGCCGCGACCAACGCCTACCTGACGGGCGCGACGGCGATGGCGTCGGCCTTGTGGCGGCCCGCGGGGACGGGGGAGAAGCGGCCCGCCGGCCTCGTCGCCGCGATCGCCGCGACCGGCGGGCTGCTGCTCGGCCTGGCCGGCAGCGGCCTGGTCGGCACCGCGCAGTTCGTCGCCGTCCCGACCGCGCTGTTCCTCGCCGTCTACCTGGGCTGCATGGGCGCGGCGGTCCGGATGCTGCGCGGGCCGGTCCGGGTGGCGGCGGTCGTCGCGTGCCTCGCGGTCGTCCAGCTGCTGCTGTTCTCCGGGTGGGCGGCGCTGCTCGCCGCCGCGGTCGCGGTGACGGCGGCGGCGAGCGGGGGCGTCCGCCGTTCAGTCCTTCAGCGCGGGCGCGGCCGCGGCGGACGCGTCATGCGGGACGGCGCGTGAGGGCCTCCGGCCGGTGCCGAGCGCCAGGAGCAGCGCGCCGGCGGTCAGTGCGACGCCGAACCAGACGACGCTGGTGACGCCGAGGTTGTCGGCGAGCTGCCCGCCGAAGAGCGCGCCGAGGGCGATGGAGGTGTTGTAGGCCATGGTGTTGAGCGACATCGCCGCCTCGAACGTCTCGGGCGCGGCGGCGAGGGTCATGTTGACCTGGGACAGCTGGACGACGCCGAAGGACAGCCCCCACAGGACCAGGGCGACGACCGCGCCGGCCTTGCCGTCGCCGAACGCGAGGAGCAGCAGCAGGGACGCGACGAGTCCGATGCTGCCGGTGACGAAGCTGCCGCGCAGGCTCTTGTTCACGGTGTGGCCGGCGATGAAGTTCCCGGCGGCGCCGCCGATCCCGAAGACGATCAGTACCGCGGTGATGAAGAGGGGCGCGGCGGACGTGTGGTCCTCCAGGAACGGCCGCACGAACGTGTACGCGCCGAAGTGCCCGAGGACGAACAGCACGACGATGAACAGCACCGTCCGCAGCGGCGCGTTCCGGAGCGGCAGCCCGAACACCTCGCGGACGGAGACGGCGTTCGCCGAGGGCAGCGACGGCACGGCGGCGGCGACCGCGGCGAACACCAGTAGGCTGAGGCCGGACCAGATGAGGAACGTGGTCCGCCAGCTGGTGAGGTCCTCCAGGAGGGTGCCCAGCGGGATGCCGACCACGGTGGCGATCGAGATGCCGGACATGACGATCGCCGACGCCCGGCTCGCGTGCCGCTCCGGGACGAGCCGCATCGCCATGCTCACGCCGATGGCCCAGAACACGCCGCTGGCGAAGCCCATGACGAGCCGCGTCGTCAGGACCAGCGGGAAGCTCGGCGCGATGGCGGTGACGAGGTTGCCGAGGGTGAGGACGGCCAGCAGCGTGGACAGCAGGACGCGCCGGTCGACGCGGCGGGTCCAGGCGACGATGAACGTGACGCCGAGGCCGGCGGAGACGCCGTAGAGGGTGACCATCAGCGCGGCGACGCCGACGGGGACGTCCAGGCTGGTGCCGAGCGGGGTGAGCAGGCCGACGGGCATCAGCTCGGTGGTGAGGAAGGTGAAGAGGCTGGCCGTGATCGCGGCCACGCCCAGCCAGGCCCGCAGGATCGAGTGCGGGCGCGCGTCGGTGGAGGACATCCGAAAAACCTCTCAACGTTGAAATGTTCAACGTCGAGGAAGGTAACCCGGTGATACCTTCATGTCAAACAGTTCAACGTTGAGGAGAATTAGGTGGGGCGTGACGCCGTCGACCTCGTTCTGGAGCAGTGGGCCCGCGCGCGCCCTGACATCGACGCCTCGCCCATGGGCGTGCTCGGCCGCCTGACCCGGGTGACCCGCATCGCCGAGCGCGAACTCAAGGCGCTGTTCGCCGAGTTCGGGCTGGAGCGCGGCGAGTTCGACGTCCTCGCCACCCTCCGGCGGGCGGGCACGCCCGGCGGCATGACGGCGGGCACGCTCGCCCGCTCGTCGATGGTGACCTCGGGCGCCGTCACGAACCGGCTCGACCGGCTCGTCGCCAAGGGCTACGTGACGCGCGACGTCGACCCCGGCAACCGGCGCAGCGTCATCGTCGACCTCACGCCCGCCGGCCGCGACCTCATCGACCGCGCCGTCGTCGCGCACGTCGAGAACGAGCGGCGCATCCTCGCCGCGCTCGACCGGGACCAGCAGGACGGGCTCGCCGCGCTCCTGCGCACGCTGCTGCTCGGCCTCGGCGACGAGTCCGGCGCGCCGGACGGGCCCTAGGAGTCCAGCCAGGCGGCGATGTCCTCGATCACGGCGGGGTCGACGTGCTGGGGGCGGTCGTAGCCGGCGGGCGTCGACGGCCCGGTGCCCGGGAAGAACAGGTGGTCGTCGGCGTCGTGTATGCGGACGGTGACGTCGGGACGATCGGCCAGGGCCGCCCGCCAGCGGGACAGGTCGTCCTCGACGGTGACCTGGTAGTCGCGTCCGCCTTGCAGGATCAGCATGGGTTTGCGCACGTCGACGGCGGTCGCCACGGGATCGTAGGCGCGCATGTCCAGCCAGTACGGGGCGGAGAGGCCGAAGGGGAGGTCCGCCGCCGGCGTCCCGGGGGACAGGTGCGGGTCGGCGACCCTCGCGGCCTGCCGGGCGATGGCCTCGACGGCGGCGTCCGCGTCCGGGCCGGGCGTCAGGGACGCGAGGTGGCGCGTCACCCGGACGGCGGCCTCGTGCATCGGCTGCGCGTCCCCCGCCATGATCACCAGGCCGGCGACGGACGGGTCGGCGGCGGCGACGCGCGGCGCCGCCTTCCCGCCCATGCTGTGGCCGAGGACGAAGACCCGCGCGCCGTCCACGCCCGGCTCGGCGCGCAGCAGGCGGGCGGCGGCGACGGCGTGCGGGACGTACTCGTCCGCCATGGTGAAGCCGGGGCCGGCGGCGACCTCGGCGGGGTGGGCGTGCGTCGCCTTGTCGAAGCGCAGCACGGCGACGCCCCTGGTGGCGAGGCCCCAGGCGAGGTCCTTGAGCGGCTTGTTGGGGCCGCTGGTGGCGTCGCGGTCGAACGGTCCGCCGCCGCTGAGCAGGACGGCGCCCGGGCGCGGCCCGTCCCCGCGCGGCAGGGTCAGCGTCCCGGGGACGGCCAGGGGCCCGTCGCCGACGGTGACCTCGCGCTCCTCGAACGCGGACGGATCGGCGTAGGGCGGCGGGCTCCACGGCGCGGCGGCGCCGCCGGGCGCTAGGCGGAACCCGTTCAGCAGGCCGGCGCCGTCCACCGACATGACGACGGTCAGCGCCCCGCGCGCACACTCGACGGGGACGCTCACCCGGACCAGGTCCGTGCCGAGCGGCTCGTCCGCCGGGTCCCCGATCGCGGTCACTGCGCCGTGGCGCGCGATCTCCTCCGTCCACGCGACGCGCAGCGCCCCGGCCGGCACGACGGCCCGCAGTGGCGCCGCGAACAGCGCCTCGACCTCGGCGAACCGCCCGTCCCGCAGCGACCGGACGACCCTGGCCGCGACGGCCCCCGCGTCTCCCATCCCGACTCCTCTCAATTTTGAGAAAGGTAACACGGATGAGATCGTAGGGCCATGGACACCCTGGAGCTGCTCGCCCACCCCGTCCGGCTGCGCGTCGTCCACGCCATGCGCGGCGGCCGGACCCTCACCGCGTCCGACCTCGTCGCGCGGATCCCGGACGTGTCGAGGGCGACCGTCTACCGGCACGTCGACCTGCTGGTCGGCGGCGGCGTGCTGGAGGTGGCCGGGGAGCGCCGGGTGCGCGGCGCGGTCGAGCGCCGCTACCGGCTCCGCCAGGACCGCGCCGTGATCGACCCGGACGCGCCGCTCACCCGCGAGGACCACCGGCGCGGGTTCGCGGCGGCGACCGCGGCCCTGCTCGCCGAGTTCGGCGCCTACCTCGACCGCGAGGGCAGCGACCCGGCCGCCGACCTGGTCGGATACCGGCAGCACGCCGTCTGGCTCAGCGAGGAGGAGCTGCTCGACCTGATCGCCGGGATGCGCGCCGCGATCGCGCCCCGGCTCGCGAACGGCCCTGCGCCCGGCCGCGCCCAGTACCTGCTGAGCCCGATCCTCTTCCCGATCGAACCCTCCGCCGCCGGCCCGGAACCCGCCTGACCGGGCCTACCGCGGCGCGTCCGGCTGCGGCGCGCCCGCGCCCGGGGCGTCGTCCGGTCGCGACGGGCCCGGGACGTCCTGCTCCGGCCGGACATGCGTCCGGACCCAGGTCTTCAGGGTCTTCGGCCGCGGCTCCGGCCCGTACCGGCCGCGCGGCGCTACCGCCATGATCGCCGCCGCGGCGGCCTCCGCGACCTGCTCGGACGAGGCCGGCGCGCGGACGTCCGGCGGCTCCGGCGCGGGCCGCAGCTCGTCCGGCCGCCCCACGACCTCCACCCCGCTGCGGGCGAGCGCGGCCAGGTCCTCCTCGGCCCACGCGGTCACCAGGTCCCGCACCGAGGCGGGGAGCGCGACCGGCCCGCCGCGCTCGTCGCGGACCAGCAGGCCGTTCAGCAGGATCTGCTCGCGCAGCGCCCGGCGCTCGAAGGTGCTCCAGCCCGCATCGTCGAGCCGCCGGTTCAGCGCGACCATCAGCTCGGTCTCCTCGCTGGTCAGCCCGCCGTGGGTGCGGCGCGTCCGCACATCGTCGGACGCCCGCCCGGCGCAGTGCCGCGCGCCGACGGCGGCGGCGAAGCGCCGCCACAGCAGGTCCGGCGGCGAACCGGGGTTGATCACGACCCGGATCCGGTCCGGCCCGACCGCGGCGGCCCACCGCCGCACCAGGCCGCCGAGCCCGAACGCCCGCCACAGGTGCAGGTCGAGCTCCTCCTCGATCGCCCGCGGGCCGCGCTCGCGCTGCTCGACCAGCGCCTCGAAGTACTCCTCGATCGTGGAGTGCCGGCCGTTGCGGACGTGCTGCTGCCACAGCGACGGCAGCGAGCGGTCCAGCCGGCGGGTGGTGATCACGACCTCGACGCGGGCGGCGCCGAACTCGCCGAGCAGCCGCACGACGGCCGCCGAGCGGATCACCGAGAGCGCCTCGGCGGACAGCAGCACCGTGCCCGGCCAGGCGCGGACCTTGTCCATCAGCCGCACCCACTTGTCGCGCTCCCCGGCCGCGTCGCCGGCCGAGACCCACGGGTACTCGCCGCCGAGGAGCCCCCGGGTCGCGCGCTCGTGGTTCTCGATCGCGTCCGGGAGGACCTCCCTGATCGAGTCCGGATAGAGGATGCCCGCCTCCTGCGCGAGCGGTTCCGCGATGTGCCCGAGCACGTCCTGCAGGTAGGTGGTGCCCGACTTCTGCTGCCCGATGTGCAGGATCACCTTCGATGCCATGGACCCGCCCCCCTTCCCCGGGCCCGGAAAGTGCCTCCCCGAACCCAAGAGTGCTGAGAAACCGGCGTTTTCCCTGGTCATCGCACCATAGGCGGGTTCGGGGCGGCGGCAGAAGGCGAGCCGGCGAAGGTTAGCGCAGGGTTAACGCGCTCTTCCCCGTCCACTCGGCGTTCTTTCAGCCTTCGGTCAGGGTTCCCGTCCAGGCGGCGACGGTGACGACGTCGGCCTGGCGGGGGAAGACCTTCTCGGTGAGGACGCGGTGGACCTCGGGGTCGGAGTCGGCGCAGCCGTCGGCGAGGACGGTGAGGCGGAAGTCCAGGTCGGCGGCCTGGCGCAGGGTGGACAGGACGACGCCGCTGGTCGCGATCCCCGCCAGCACGAGGTGGTCGATCCCGCGCGAGCGCAGGACCAGGTCCAGGTCGCTGCCCGCGAACGCGCTCACCCGCTTCTTGGTGATCACCGACTCGCCGGGCCGCGGGTCGACGCCGGGGTGGATCGCGGCGTTCGGGTCGCCCGGGGTGAAGGCGCCGTCCGGCAGCGCCCCGAACGCCTTGTTGCGGGGGTGCTTGTCGGGGTGGCCCTCGCGGAAGCCGACGACGACGTGCAGCACGGGCACACCGGCCTTGCGTGCGGCGTCCAGGGCCCCGGCGACGCGCGGCAGGTAGGCGTCGTCCTCGATGCGCCCGACCATCGCGTTCTGCAGGTCCATCGCGAGCAGAGCGGTGTTCGTCATGACTTCTCCATCTCTCGGGTGGCTCGGCCGACGCGGCCGAGGGAGCGGTCCAGCACCGTCACCAGCAGGAAGGCGACGGACACGGCGAGCATGAACCAGGCCAGGTGGTGCATCCCGGCGGTGCCGGCGCGCTGCCCGAAGAACGTGCCGCCGGCGGCGGACGCGACGATGGCGCCCAGGTAGCCGAAGGTGCGCAGCAGCCCGGCCGACGATGCCAGCCGCTCCGGGTCGGCCTGGTGGTAGACGGCGTTCTGGAGGGCGAGGCTGTTCAGCCCCTGCGGGACGCCGATGACGAGCGCCACGGCCACGATCACGAAGATCGGGCTCGCGGAGTGCAGGACCAGTAGCAGCGCGCATGCCGCGACCTGGGCGGCCGCGCCGACCAGGAGCTTCCCGCGGATCTCCGGGCGCCGTCCGGTGAGGGTGGAGACGATGATCGCGGTCCCGAACAGCGGCAGCTGCACGAGCCCCGCCTGCGACGCGGACAGTCCGCGTCCCTCCTCCAGCCATTGCGTGTAGCCGTACAGGAACGCGTAGGTGACGATGTAGGAGAGGAGCGCGCGCCCGTAGGTGAGGAGCAGCGGCTTGTTGCCGCCGAGGACGCGCAGGTCGATGAACGGCGCCTCCACCCGCAGTTCGCGGACGGTGAAGGCCGCCGCGGCCACGGCGACCACCGCCAGCAGGTACAGGTGCCCGACGGCGGGCTCCATCAGGAACACCAGCAGCGAGATCAGCATGACGGCGAAGAAGCCCATGCCCACCAGGTCCAGCCCCGCGAGGCGGCGCTCGCCCTCGGCGCGTTCCGGTGCCGGCGTCCTGGGCAGGCGCAGGAGGCCGAGCGCGATCCCGGCCAGCGCCAGCGGGATGTTGAGCGCGAGCGTGGTGCGCCATCCGCCGACGCCGATCAGCAGCCCGCCGAGGGACGGCCCGACGACCGCGATGGTCTGCGTGGTCACCGCGAGCGCGGTGAGGACGCCGGCCGGGCTGTCGTGCCCGGTCCGCCGCGCCTCGCTGCGGATCAGCGACATCGCCGCCGGGTAGCCGGCGCACGTCCCGAACCCGAGCAGCACCCGCGCGCCGATCAGCACCCACAGGTTCGGCGCGAGCATGCCGACGAGCCCGGCGACGCCGGTCAGCGCCGTCCCGGCGAGGAACAGCCGGCGCGGCCCGAACAGGTCGATCAGCCGCCCGACCACCGGCTGCCCGATCGCCGTCGCCAGGTACAGCGCGGAGATCAGCCACGCGGTGCGCGACGGCGGGGCCCCGAACGCGGCGCCGATCGGCACCAGCGCGACGGAGATGATCGACGAGTTCACCGGGTTCAGGACGGTGCCGAGCATCATCGGCGCGAGGAGCCGCCGGTCGAACCCGTCCGGCGGGCCGCCCCTGCCGGGGCGGCGCCGGCGCAGCGAGCCCGCGACCTGGGTGAGCACCGAGGTCATGGCCGCCACCGCCGTGCGGCTCCTTCCGGTGCGCGTTCCGTTCCGCCCGATTCGTCCATGCCCTCCACGGTAGTTTCATCAGGCCAAGCTGTCCAGTTATAACTGAACAAATGGACCTGAGCAGGCAGGACTGGCCGATCCGCGGGGTGCGGCGTGGGCTTCCCATTCGTCCAAGACCCGGGCGGCCTCGGATGCCTACCGTTCAGGGATGCAGGCGAACTCGGATCAGCGGCGTCCCGTCCACCGCGCGCCCGGCGAGGGCCGGCACTACGGCATGGGGCGCATCAACGCGGTGTTCAAGGCGGACGGGGCGGAGACGGCCGATCGGTACTCGATCTCGGAGTGGTGGCTCGAACCGCGCACCACGGGGCCGGGGGCGCACACCCATCCGGAGGACGACGTCTTCTACGTCCTCGACGGCACGATGAGCTTCTTCCTGGGCGACCACTGGGTCGACGCGCCGAAGGGGTCGTTCGTGGTGGCGCCCGGCGGCACGCCGCACGACTTCCAGAACCGCACGGACGAGCGCGCGGGGGCGCTCAACATCTCCGTCCCCGGGGCCTTCGAGCCGCGGATGCCGGGCATCGTGGAGTGGTTCCTCGAGAACCCGCCCGGCGACCCGGCGGACGCCTAGGCCGCGCGGCCAGGACCGCCGAACCCGCGGTCCCGGCCACGCGCCCTGGGGCAGCCGGTCAGGACTTGCCGTCGAACGCGTCCTGGAGGGCCTGCACGTCCAGCTTCTTCATGGTGAACATCACCTTGGTCGCCCGGGCCGCCGCCTCCTGGTCGGGCGCGGTGATCATCTCGTGCAGGGCGCTCGAGTCGATCTGCCAGGACAGCCCGTACTTGTCCTTCAGCCATCCGCAGGGGCCCTCCTCGCCGCCGTCCGCGGTGAGCTTCTCCCACAGCTCGTCGATCTCCTCCTGCGAGTCGCAGGTGACGTGGACGGAGACCGCCTCGTCGAAGGTGAACTGCGGGCCGCCGTTGAGGCCGATGAACTGCTGGCCGTCCAGCTCGAACATCACGATCATGACCGAGCCCGGCTCGCTCGGGCCGACCTCGCCGTACGGCACGACGCCGGTGACGCGCGAGTTCTTCACGATGGACGTGTAGAACCGCGCCGCCTCCTCGGCCTTGCCGTCGAACCACAGGCAGGTGCTGATCTTCCCCATCTTCGCTGCTCCTGACGGTCGTCGGTGGTCGCCTGAAGAGGTGGACCGGCGGACGCGGCGGAACTCATCGCGGCGCGGGACGCACCGTCCGGGCGTCAGGAGGGCGGGCCGAAGGGGGAGGACATCAGGGCGATGACGGCGCCGAGGAGCACCACGGACAGGACGGCGACGATCCAGGCCACCGCGGGCCAGTCGGTCTTCTCCGGGACGTCCGGGGCGCCGCGCTGGGCGAGGTACGCCCGGAGCATGCGGCCGCGGACGGGGAAGACGGCGAGGGGGATGGCGGCGAACGCGACGCTGTAGAGGAACAGCACCGGCGACGCGGGGCCCGAGCGCAGCAGGTTCATCGACAGCACACCCGCGGCGAACAGCGGGGTCAGCAGGTAGAACGCCCACTTGCGGCGCCGCCCCTGCTCGGCCCATTCGGCGCGCACGTCGGCGGGGATCTTCAGCCCGAACGGCAGCGCGCGCATGGTCAGAAGGAAGAACGCCGTCGCGGCGACCGCGATCTTCCACCAGCCGGACTCGGGGATGGAGAACAGCAGGTCGTCTTGCCCGGTCATGCGCCCATTATCCCTTACCGATCACGATGGGACGGGCGCCGGTCAGGGGATCGGTTCGAGTTCGAGCTGCTCGGCGATAGGCGCCGGGGACGGCGGGGGCGGCGGGACGGGCCGGCCCCGGCCGGGCCACCACCAGTTGGAGTGGCCGAGCAGGCTCATCAGCGCGGGCACCAGCACGAGCCGGACGACCGTCGCGTCCACGGCGACCGCGATGGCGAGGCCGAGCGCCATCATCTTCACGGTCGGGTCCGGCTGCGGGACGAACCCGGCGAACACGAAGATCATGATGAGCGCGGCGGAGGTGATCAGCCGGGCGGTGGCGCCGATGCCGATCACCACGCTCTCGTGCGGGTCGCCGGACCGCTCGTACT
The DNA here is from genome assembly GCF_017573465.1 of Actinomadura violacea. Taxonomy (GTDB): domain Bacteria; phylum Actinomycetota; class Actinomycetes; order Streptosporangiales; family Streptosporangiaceae; genus Spirillospora; species Spirillospora violacea. Next base: position 77,669 of record NZ_JAGEPF010000013.1, on the reverse strand, counting down.
CCTCCTTGATCCGCGACAGCAGGAAGACCTCGTAGTCCATGGACAGCCCGAAGATCAGCGCGAACATGAACAGCGGCACGAACGACATGATCGGGATGGCCTGGTCGACGCCGAGCAGGTGCACGCCCCAGCCCCACTGGAACACGGCGGTGACGACGCCGAACGAGGCGCCGATCGACAGCAGGTTCATCAGCGCGGCCTTGATCGGCACGACGATCGAGCGGAACGCGATGACCAGCAGCAGCAGCGCGACGCCGACGACGGCGATGACCACGGTCCTCATCCGCGACCCGACGGTGTCGGCGAGGTCGATGATCGCGGGGTTCTCGCCGCCGAGGTAGACCTTCGCGCCGGGGTGCGCGTCCCGGACGGCGGGGATCGCGGTGTCGCGGAGCCGGTGGACGAGGTCGGTGGTCGACCGCTCGTGCGGGGCGTCGCGCGGGATGACCAGCAGCGTCGCGGTGGTGCCGGTGACGACGGGCTCGCCGACGGACACGACGCCCGGCACCTCGGAGATCCGCTGCTTGAGCTCCTGCGCGATCAGCGTGGCCTGCTTGTCGGGCTTCTTGGACAGGTCGGGGGCGCCCTTCACCGCGGGCGCGGCGGGCGCGGCCGGTTCGGCGGGCGGGCCGGTGAGGCCGCCGAGCCCCTCGGGTCCCTTCACGACCGGCGCCTTGCGCTTCACGGTCCGCTCCGGGCCGGGCGCCTCCGCGACGACGACGAACGGGCTGTAGTGCCCGGCGCCGAACTCCCGCGCGACGATGTCGTAGGCCTGCCGCGCCTCCATCTTCTTCGACGACATGCTGTCGGCCATCACGCCGAACCGCAGGCTGAGCGTCGGGACGGCGAGGGCGAGCAGCACCAGCGTCGCGACGATCGCGTACGGCCAGGCGTGCCGGTCGACGTGCCGGCCCCAGGCCGTCCAGCGGGCGGACGAGCGGTCCGGGCGGACGCGCGGCAGCCGGTACCGGTCGATGCGCGGGCCGAGCGCGCCGAGCACGGCGGGCAGCAGCGTCAGCGAGGCCGCCACCATGATCGCCACGGCGAGCGCGGTGGCGAGCCCGATCCGGCCGATGAACGCGACGCCGGACAGGAACAGCCCGCAGATCGCGAACACGACCGTCCCGCCGGCGAACACGACGGCGTGGCCGGAATGGGCCATCGCGCGCCCGACGGCCGTCTCGGTGTCGTCGCCCTCGGCGAGCTGCTGCCGGTACCGGGTGACGATGAACAGGGCGTAGTCGATGCCGGCGCCGATGCCGAGCATCGCCGCGACCTCCGGCGCGGTCGGTGCGACCTGGAACAGCGACGCGGAGAAGTGGATCAGCGAGTAGGCGACGGCGAGCCCGCACAGCGACACGACGATCGGGACGCCGGCGGCGAGCACCGACCCGAACGCGAGCAGCAGCACCAGCATGGCCAGGAACAGCCCGGCGCCCTCCTGCGGCCCGGTCTTCGGCTGGTTGAGCAGCATCGCGGCGATGCCGCCGAACTTCACGTCCAGCCCCGTCATCCGGGCCGGGTCGACGGCCTGGCGGAGGTCGTCGAGGTCGGCGGCGGTCAGCTCGCTCATCGTGCCCTTGAAGTTGAGCTGCACGACGACGGCCTTGTCGTCCTTCAGCCCGCCCATGCCCTGCACGTACGGGTTCTGGACGAACGCGACCCGGTCGAGCTTGCCGATGTCCTCGATCGACTGCCCGATGGTGAGGGCGACCCGCCAGTCCGCCGGGCTCGCCTCCGGCGTCTGCGCGAACACGACGGTCGCGGTCGGCCCGGTCTGCGACGGGAAGTCCCGCGCGAGGGTGTCGATCGCCTGCTGGGTCTCCGTCCCGGGCAGGCTGCTCTGCTGGACGAACATGCCGCCGTGGACGAGGCCGAGGACGCCGGCGCCGAGCATCAGCGCGAACCAGAGCTCGAAGACGGTGCGCCGCCGGCGCACGCAGAAACGCCCCAGAGCGTCCAGGAATCCGGCCATGCTCGCAGAACAGCACGTCTGCGTGCATATTTGCAATAGATGCAACTTTGCAGTCGTGGTAACGTCCGTCACATGGACGAGCGGACCGGACTGCGCGAGCGCAAGAAGCGCCGCACCCGGCACGCCATCGCGTCCGCCGCGCTGCGGCTGTTCGCCGAGCGCGGCTACGAGGAGACGACGATCGCCGACATCGCCGCCGCCGCCGACGTCGCCCCCCGCACCTTCTTCGGCTACTTCCCGAGCAAGGAGGACGTCGTCTTCGCCGAGGTCGACGACCGGCTCGCCGAGGTCGCCGAACGGCTGGCCGCCCCCGTCCGCGGCGAGTCCCCGCTGCAGACGATCCGGCGCGGCGTCGTCGACGTCCTGGAGGCGATCGTCAGCGAGCACGGCGAGTACGGCGCCGTCCAGATCTCGCTGATCCTGGAACGCCCCGGCCTGCAGGCGCGCGCGCTGCAGCGCCTCACCGACACCCAGGAGAAGATCGAGGGGCTGCTACGCGACCTGTGCCCCGGCATAGACGAGATCGACGCCGTCGCCGCGGCGGGCGTCGCCGTCGGCGGGATGCAGGCCGTCGTGGTGCACTGCCGCCGCCACGGCTGGGACCCGCTGTCCATGCGCACCGCCCTGGACCGCGCCGTCGGCATCGTCGAGAACGGCCTCGGCTCCGTCGACGAGCTGAACCGCCCCTGGGACGAACCGTCCCCCTAGAACGTCGGGCACCGGGGGCGGAGGCGCCCGCTCCCGGTGCCCGGCCCGCTTCCCCGCCGTCCGGCAGGGGGTCAGTCGCCGATCTTGATGCGGAGGCGGCGGAAGCCGCGCCCCTTGTTCTCCACCTTCGCCACCGTGATCCGGCCGATCTGCCGGGTCGAGCCGACGTGCGTGCCGCCGTCCGCCTGCGTGTCGAGCCCGACGATGTCGACGATCCGCACGTCCCGCACCTCCGCCGGCACCAGGTTCGTCGCCGTCCGGATGATGTCGGGGATCGCGAACGCCTCGTCGCGCGGCAGCGTCCGGACGTCGATGCGCCGGTCCGCCTCGACCTCCTCGTTGCAGGCGTCCTCGACGGCCTGCTTGAACCCCGGCGGCACCTCGCGCAGATCGAAGTCCATCCGCGCGGTCAGCGGCTCCATGTTGCCGCCCGTCACGAGGCAGCCGTAGTCGCGGAACACCACCCCGCACAGCAGGTGCAGTCCGGAATGCGTGCGCATCAGCGCGGTGCGGCGCTCGTTCTCGACCGCCCCGCGTACCACCGTGCCGACCGGCGGGACGGGATCGCCCTCCGCCGGGACCAGCACCAGGTCATCGCCCTTGCGGACGCCCGCGATCCGCGTCTGCACGCCCTGCCACAGCAGGACGCCGTGGTCCGGCGGCTGCCCGCCGCCGCCCGGGTAGAACGCCGACCGGTCCAGGACGATCCCGTCCGGGTCCGCGGCGAGGACGACGGCCTCCCACTCGCGCAGCGCCTGATCGTCCAGTTCCAGCCGGGTCGTCCGGCCGAGGGTCTCCGCACTCATGCGATCACCCTAGGACCGCGGGCCGCTCACCAGGGGCCGTACGGGCCCATGTTGGTCTTGCCGCGCCCGCCGCCGCGCTTCTTGAACGGGGCGACGGCCGGCCGCACGTCGGCCAGGTAGACGGCGCCCGCGATGAACGCCGCGACCGGCAGGATGTTCAGCAGCAGCGCGATCGGGTGCACGCCGAGCGCGTACGGCACGGCCGCGTACGCGCCGCCGACGACCGCCGCGACGATCAGGATGATCATCCACAGCTTCTTGCTCTGCTTGCTCGCCGCCGCGTACGCGCCCTGCGGCACGGTCAGCGCGTCGATCAGCGCCCAGGCCTCCATCACGAACGCGATGATCAGCAGCAGCCAGAAGAAGTAGTCCAGCACACTGAAGTCCGCCATCGGTGATCAGCACTCCCGCTCGTCTCGGACGGCGACCCTCGCGTCGCGCACACTTGCGTCCCAACCCTATGCGGCCCGTCCAGCCCGGGCCCGGAACCGCGGTGGACGGGCCGGATCCGCGCGCCCGCGGCCGGGCCCGCGGGCCGAGGGGCCGCGTCCCGTTCACAGACAAAGACGTCAGGGCCCGCCCGGGTGTTCCCGGACGGGCCCTGAAACCGCTGCTCAGGCGGGTGCGCCTCAGGCGCCGCTCTTCTTGGTGGTGCGGGCCTGCGCGGCCTTCTTCGGCTGCGCGGCGCGCGCCTTGGGCGCGGGCTTGGCGTCCGCCTCGGCGATCGCGGCGGCCTCGGCGGCCTCGCGGTGCACGACGCGCTTGCCGCGCTCGGTGAGCTCGTCGATGAACCCGACCGTGAGGGTGCCGACGTGGGTCACGTACGCGACCGCCGCGCCGGGCAGGTCCTTGGCGTCGACGCGCTCCTGGACGCGGCCGACCTCGCCGCGGTACCGGTCCACGGTCCTGCGGACCTCGCCGCGGTAGCGCCCGACGGTCTCGCGGACCTCGCCCTGCGCCTTGGTCGCGGCCTCGCGGGCCCGGTCCTGGTACCGCGTCACCTGCTCGGGGACCTCGCGGAGCTTCTCGACCGCGAGGTCGCCGGCGCCGGCCACGGCGTAGACGGCCTTGTTCTCGCGGAGACTGCTGGCCAGCGTCATCCGACCTCTTCCTTTCCGTCCTGCTCTGGGGCGTCGTGTTCGGCGGCTCCGAACACTCCGGTGGCTTCGTTCTCCTTGCGGAACGACTCGTAGATGTCGAGCAGCACCTGCTTCTGGCGCTCCGTGAGGAGAAGGTCGGCCCGGACGGCGGCCTGCACGTCGGTGTCGGCCTCGCGCTCCTCCAGGATTCCGGCCTGCACGTACAGCGCCTCGGCGGAGATCCGCAGCCCCTTGGCGATCTGCTGCAGAATCTCGGCGCTCGGCTTGCGCAGCCCGCGCTCGATCTGGCTCAGGTACGGGTTGGAAATGCCCGAGACGTCCGCGAGCTGGCGCAGCGAGATCTTCGCCCGCGTCCGCTGCTCCCGGATGTACTCCCCGATCGAGCCGACCTTCGAACTTGCCATGTCTCCACCCTGCGTCATAGTGCTTGCTATTGCAAGCACGTCAGCTAGCACTTCGCCGTGAGTCCCCTCACAGTCACGTGTGACCGTCACGTCGCCAAGGTGGTCGGCATCGACCTCGCGCGCCGGCCGCCTAAGACTCCGCGGCGCGTTTCGCCGTGACCAGTACGCCGATCCCGTCCAGGATCCGGTCGAGCCCGAAGGCGACGTCATCCTCGACGACGTCGTCGGTGTAGTCGTCGCCGTCCATCATGGACGCCAGGACCGAGTGACCGCGTTCGCGCAGCCGGGGCAGGAGGAACCTGGTCACGGTGTCCGACTGCGTCGGAGTCGCGGTGCTGTACCGCAGGTCGCGACGTATGCCGCCGATCTGCCGCGCGTAGCCGTCCAGCACGAACGCGCACCCCAGGGCCTCGGTGGGGGTCAGCCCGGCGCCGGTCAGCGCTTCCAGGATCGCCTCTGCCCAGTCCAGCAGGTTCGGCGTCACCGGGGCCCCGCGGACGGGGAGATCGCACAGCCAGGGGTGGACGTCGCACCGGTCGATCATCGCCCGCGTCCACACGTTCGCCGCGTCGCGCCAGTCTTCCGTCCCGGGCGCCAGGTCGGGCGCCGGACCCCAGGCGGCCTCGGCGACCAGGACCAGCAACTCGTCCCGGGACCTCACATAGCGGTAGATCGCGTTGGCGGTCAGCCCGAGCCGCTGGGCGATCTTGGGCATCGACAAGGCGCCGAATCCGTCCGCATCGGCCAGTTCGACGGCCGCGCCGACGATCTGCTCGATGCTCTGCGACGGCTTGCGCCCGAGCTTGGTCGTCTTGGCGGGGAGGCCCCACGCCAAGGCCAGTCCCGGCGGCAGGTCGGAGTCCTCCGTGGCCGGCATCCGGTGGCCTCCTCCGCTCGACCTGGGGATCCCTGTTCCGCCGACTCTACCTTGACTTCGTGTATGCCTCACACTTAGATTAGTGTGACCCACACACAAATAAGGGTCGTCAGGGGGAGTGCGACATGGAACCGCTGCATCGACACCGCGCGCCGGGCCGGCGCGCCAAACGGCTCGGCAGTCTGGTGGTGCTGCTGACCGCGGCGTTGCTCTCGAGCTCGATCGCCGGCGGAGGGGCGGCCGACGCGCTGTCACCGGACCGCGGCGGCAACGGCCCTGCCGCCTCTACCGTGGTCCGGACCGATGCCGGCGCCGTCCACGGCAGGGTCGATTCGACTGCCAGGGTGTTCCAGGGGATTCCGTACGCCGCGCCACCGGTGGGCGACCTGCGCTGGGCCTCGCCGCAACGGGCCAAGCCGTGGCGGGGAGTGCGAGACGCCACCAAGCCCGGCAACCGCTGCGCCCAGGCCGCCGGGCTGATCGACGAGCCCAGCACGACAGAGGACTGCTTGTTCCTCAACGTCACCACGCCGCGCGCCGCCGGGAAACGCAAACTGCCGGTGATGGTGTGGATCCACGGCAACGGGTTCCTCAGCGGCGCCGGCAGCCTGTACGGCGCGCAGCGGCTGGCCGCCGGCGGCGACGTGATCGTGGTCAGCCCGAACTACCGGCTCGGAGTCTTCGGATTCCTGGACCACCCGGCACTCGACCACGGCAAGGCCCGGAACCTGTCCGGGAACTTCGGTCTCGAAGACCAGCAGGCCGCACTGCGCTGGGTGCAGCGTAACGCCGCGGCGTTCGGCGGCGACCCCGGCAACGTCACGATCTTCGGCGAGTCCGCGGGCGGGACCAGCGTCTGCGCCCAGCTCGCCGCGCCGACATCGGCGGGGCTGTTCCAGCGGGCGATCGTGCAGAGCGCGCAGTGCACCGGTGAGAAGTGGTCGCCGGGGCCTCCGACCTGGTTCCCGCTGCCCCGCGCCGTCCGTCAGAAGAACGGTCTCGAGGTGGCGGCCAAGGTCGGCTGCACCAACCCGGCGACCGCGGCGGCCTGCCTGCGCGCCAAGCCCGTCAGCGAACTGGCCAAGCTGTCCGACGTCGGTGTCGGGTCGGGTCCCACCGTCGGTGGGGGTTTCCTGCCAATCAGCCCGGAGCGCGCCTTCGCGACCGGTCGCTTCAACCGTGTCCCTGTCATGCAGGGAACCACTCGGGACGAACACCGCCTGTTCACCGCGGCGATCGAGGCCGCCACCGGAAAGGTCACCACTCCGCACGGCTACCGCGAGCAGCTCGCCGCTCTGTTCAGCCCGGCCGACCTGCGGCGAGTCCTGGCCCGGTATCCGGTCGCCAAGTTCCACTCCGCAGGCGAGGCGCTGTCCGCGGTCGTGACCGACTGGGCCTGGGGATGCACCGCCCAGGACCGGGACCGCGCACTCGCCGCGCACACCGCGCTCTACTCCTACGAGTTCGCGGACGAGACGGCGCCGTGGTTCAGCACCCTGCCCGAACCCAACTTCCCCACCGGCGCGTTCCACGGAGCCGAACTGCAGTACCTGTTCAACGACGAGCAGCTCCCCGGCCCGCAGACGCCTGCCCAGCAACGGCTCTCCACGACCATGATCGGTTACTGGACCCGGTTCGCCGCCACCGGAGACCCCAACGGCAGCGGGCGACCCCGCTGGATGCCCTTCCAGGGCGACGGTTGGGTGCAATCACTCGCGACCACCACGATCGGCCGGACCGACCGCAGCGCGGAACACCAGTGCGCCTTCTGGAAGACCATCGGTTCGTGACCCGGCGAGCCCCTGGCGTCGATTGACCAGAGGGTGATGGTGGCCGCTGTCATTCCGGTCCCGAAACGCGCAGAGCACCCGGCAGGCGGGAGGCCGGGTGCTCTGCGCGCTCGGACGGGCGGACGGACGGGCCTCGGGTCACAGGGACGGGGTGGCGTAGGGGTCGTGCTCGGCGAGCAGCTTGTCGAGCCGGGCCTGGTCGACGCGGCTGGTGACCGCGTGGCTCTCCTGGCGGTCCCGGACGCACTTGGCCAGCGTGAACGTCGAGGTGATCACGTACAGCAGGCCGAGCGCCAGGAACGCCCGGACCCACGCGCTCACCGGCAGGTAGATCACGCCGGCGGCGACGGCGATGCTGGAGACCGCGAACGAGATGGCGGCCTGGACGAAGAACGCGGCGCTGCCCGCCTGCGCGGGCGGAGTGGAGTTCGTCATGCCACGAGTCTGCGGCGGCGGCGCGCGCCGGGCATGAGTACCGGTGCTCAACTACCGGTGAGTAGTGCGCGCCCGCGCGGGGTGCGCGCCCGCGCGGGGCGGCGGCCGGCGCGGCGGGGCTCAGCTCACGTCGGAGGGCGGGACCGTCCAGGTGTTGCAGACCGACAGGTCCCGGCCCTTGAACCCGGCGATCACCCAGCCCGCGTAGTGCCGCCCGGACCCGTGGTCGCGCTGGTCGGGCGGCAGCCGCTCGTCGCCGCGCCCCCGCACATCGATGATCATCGCGGTGTACTGCGCCTGCGTCATCGGCAGCGTCGCCCGCTCCGAGCTGAGGAACGACCCCGCGAGGCACTGCGCCTGCAGCTCGATGCGGCGGCTCGCCTCCGTCCGGGTCGCGGTGTCGCCCTTCTCCATCTCGGAGTCGCCGTACAGCAGGATGCCCGCGCGGTCCTGGACGTGGTGCCCGTACTCGTGCGCGATGACCCGCGCGAACACCGCGTAGTGCGACAGCGGCTCACCGCCGGACGTCTCCACCACGTTCGTCAGGCCCACGTACATCGTGTTGTTCGCCGGGCAGTAGAACGCCGACGCGCCGGGCGCCGGATAGCTCCCGCACGGGCTCGACCCCGGCGTCTGCCAGAACACCCGGTTCGGGGTGTCGAACCGCATCCCGGCCTTCTTGAACTGCTTGCTCCACGACGCGTCCAGGCAGTCGCTCAACACGTTCATGAACCGGCGCATCGACGCCGAGCCCGGCACCAGACCGGGCAGGACGCAGTGCACCGGCGTCAGCGCGCCCGTCGCGTACAGCTTGTTGTCGGTCGCCGTGCTGCGCGACGCCGTCCGCGGCGCGGCCGAACGGACGTGCGTGCCGATGCCGCCCTCGCCGCCGAACAGCGAGAACCCGAGGATGCCCAGGACGACGACCGCCGTCAGCCCGCCGAAGATCCCCGTGATCGTCCCGCCCGCGCTGCGGCGCGGCGGCCTGCGCGCCGGGACGTACCGGTACTGCGGCGGCGGACCGTAGGCAGGCGGACCGTACGGAGGCGCCGGCGGCGGGGGGTATTGACCTGCCATAGCGCAGAATCATCGCACGCATTGCCGATACCATTTGCGGCCATGTCTGCTCTTGCGGCGTTGTGTCGTTTGCGACCGGTGGTGCTCGCGCTGGCGGCCGGTTCCCTCATCCCCGTCGCGACCTGCGCATCCGCATCGGCGGACGCGCGCCCCGCGGCCCCGGCGCGGCAGGCCGCCGCGGCCGAGCGGGTGCTGAAGGACGACGTGGCCCTCACCCCCGGCAAGGGCGGCGTGGTCCGCGTCAAGGAGACGATCGTCTACCAGTTCGCCGGGGGCTCCGGATTCCAGCGGACGTTCCCGACGCGCACCCACGAGAGCGTCTCCCAGGACCGCGTCTACCAGCTCGCCGCACTCCGCGCGACCAGCCCCGACGGCGGCCCGACCCGCGTCTCCACCTCGTCCGGGGACACCGACACCAAGGTCAAGGTGTCCGGCGGCAAGCTGACCGGCGCGCACACCGTCGTCCTCGAATACGACCTGCGCGGCGCCATCGACCAGCTCGGCTCCGCCGAGGAGCTGCGCTGGCCCGCCGCCGGCGGCTGGCGGGTCCCCGTCGACGAGGCCACCGCCACCGTCGACGCCACCGCGATGATCCGCAGCGTCAACTGCTTCGCCGGGCCGCTCGAGAGCACCATCGGCTGCACGCAGTACTACACCAACCACGCCCACACGCAGGGCATCTACACCCAGCGCGAGATGCTGCCCGGCGAGTACCTCACCGTCGTCGCCGGGCTGCCGCCCGGCACCACCGGCGGCCACGCGATCTACGAGCGGCGGCACACGGTCGCCACCGCGTTCTCCGTCAACGCGGTCACCGGCGGCGTCCTGCTCGGCCTGCTGGTGCTGCTCGGCGGCGGCGTCCTCGCCCTCTACCTGCTGCGCGGACGCGACGCCCGCGTCGTCGGCAAGCACGCCTCCGCGGGCGACCAGGCGCCGGTCGTCGGCACCGAGTTCGAGCCGCCGAACGGGGTCCGGCCCGGACAGATCGGCACGCTGATCGACGAGCAGGCCGACGTCATCGACGTCACCGCCACGATCGTCGACCTCGCCGTCCGCGGCTACCTGCTGATCGAGGAGGAGGACCGGGCCCGCACCGGCCGCCTCGACTGGACGCTGCGCCGCCTCGACCGTCCCGTCGTCGACCTGCTCCCCTACGAGCGGATCCTGCTGGACGCCCTGATGACCGGCCGCGACGGCGCGCCCCGCGACGCGGTGAAGCTGTCCGAGCTCGGCGGCACGTTCGCCACGAAGCTCGCGCAGGTGCGCGCCGCCATGTACGACGACGTGGTGAAGCAGGGCTGGTTCGCGCGGCGGCCCGACACCGTCCGGTCCCGCTGGACCGTGTTCGGCATCGCGCTGACCGTCCTCGGCATCGCCGCGACCGTCGCGCTCGCCGTCACGACCGAATGGGCGCTGGCCGGCCTCGCGCTGATCATCGCGGGCGCCGCGCTCGCCTACGGCGGCCAGTACATGCCCGCCAAGACCGCGCGCGGCTCCACCGTCCTCGCGCACACGATCGGGTTCCGCGCGTTCCTGGAGCGCGGCGCGATCCCGGACGGCGACGACGTCGCGTCCCGCCAGCGCATCGCGCTGTTCTCCCGCTTCCTGCCGTACGCGGTCGTGTTCGACGTCGTCGGCAAGTGGGCCGAGACGGTCAAGGACGCCGGCGAGCGCGCGGAGGGCGCCGACAACCTCTACTGGTACGAGGGCCCCGCCGAGTGGGACCTGTCCAACTTCGCCGAGTCGATGCGCACCTTCACCCTCGCCACGTCCGGCTCCATCTCCCAGTCCCGAGGCCTCTGACCACGACCCCGCGGCGGGCGTGGGCGGACCCGCGGCGGGTGCCGGGAGGGGTCTCGGCGCCCGCCGCGGGCTCGAACGGCGCCCGCCGGCCGTGGGGTGGGTGTGGTCCGTTCCGGCGGGCGCCGCGTTCGGGGGGATCCGTCCTTCACCTGGCCTGGCGGATGTTCCCGGCGTGCCGCTTGTGGATCCAGCGGAGCGGGCCGATCTTGCGCCACGTGGCGGCGGCGCGCGCGTTCGCGGCGCGTTCCCGCTCGGCGGCGTCGCGTGCGGCGGCCTCCCGGCGCGCCGCCTCCTCCCGCTCGGCCTCCAGGTGCGCCAGCTCCCGCTCCGCCGGGGTGAGCGCCGGGTCGCGCCGGTTGCGCTGCGACGGGCTGCCGCGCAGGATGCCGCCGGTCACGTCGCCGCGCTTCGGCATCTGCGGGTCCCGGCCCGCCGACCGGTGGCGCTCCTTCGAGGCGAAGATCGTGAGGAAGAGCCAGCCGGCGATCGCCAGGAAGATCACGACCGGGCCGATCGTGTACAGGTAGATGTCCCCGATGTGAACGGAACTGCCGAGCATGTGGCGACACCTCCTCGCCCCAGGTCGGTACCCGCTGTCCGGGTTTCAACCGTCCGGACGCCCGGGACCCGCGCCCCCGCACGGCCCCCCGAGCCTCCCGCCCGCGGGAGCGTTTCGTAAGATGTCTGACATCTTACAGAGGGAGGTCATGGTGGCGTTGAGTCCCGTCCCGAGCGGCTCGACCGTCGACGCCGTGCTCGACCAGCTCCAGCAGCAGGTCAGCGGCGGTTCCTGGGCGGTCGGCGAGCGCATCCCCGGCGAGCTGGACCTCGCCGCGCAGCTCGGCGTGAGCCGGCCCGCCGTCCGCGAGGCGATCCGGGCGCTGTCGCACTGCGGCGTGCTGGAGGTGCGCCGCGGTGACGGCACCTACGTGCGCAGCAGCGCGGACCCGCGCCCGCTCCTCGGTGGCGTCGCGCACGCGACGGTGCGGGACGTCTTCGAGGTGCAGCTCGCCTACGACGTGCAGGCGGCGCGGCTGGCGGCACGCCGCCGCACCCCCGCCGACCTGGAACGGCTCGAGGAACTGCTGCGGGCTCGCGACGAGGCGACCGGCGCGGACGAGCACGGCGCCGCCGAGTTCGGCGCCGCGGACGCCCGCTTCCACCTCGGCGTCGCCGAGGCGAGCGCCAACCCGGTGCTCATCGAGGCGATGCGGTTCTTCATCGTCCGCCTGGGCGAGACGATGCGCGCCGTCCGCCTCGACCACGAGGTGCCGGAGGCCGGCCCGGCCGCGCACCGCGCCGTCCTGGACGCCATCATCGCCTCCGACGCGGACGCCGCAGCGCGGGCCGCCGCCGCGGTCGTCGAACCGACCCTCGCCGTCCTGGACGCCCTGCTCGGCCACGGGGAGGAGCGGTGACGGCGCGGCGGACCGGGCTGATCGGATCGGTGCTGCTGATCGTCCTGGTCGCGGTCAACCTGCGGCCGGCGATCTCCGCGGTCGGTCCGGTGCTGACCGAGATCCAGGACGCCTTCCACCTGTCCGGGACGGCCGCGGGCGCGCTCACCACGCTGCCGCTGGCGTTCTTCGGCTCCTACGGCCTGGTCGCCCCCTTCCTGCGGCGGCCGCCGCGCAGCGAGACGCTGCTGGTCGCCGCGATGGCCCTGCTGATCACCGGGCTCCTGCTCCGGCTGCTGGACGCCCCCTTCCCGCTGTTCGCCGGGTCGCTGGTCGCCGGCATCGCGATCAGCATCGGCAACATCGCGATGCCCGCGATCATCAAGCGCGACCACCCGGCCTCGATCACCACCGTCACCGCCGTGTACACGCTGGCGGTCAGCGGCGGCGCGTCCATCTCGTCCGGGCTGGCCGTGCCGGCCGAGGACGCCTTCGGCTCCTCGTGGCGGCTGCCGCTCGGGCTGCTGGCGGTCCCCGCCGCGATCGCGGGCCTGATCTGGCTGCCGAAAGCGGTGCGGGCCTCCCGCGCCGCGCGCTCGGCGCCGTCCGCGCCTCCCCCGCCGGGCGCCGCCCGCCTGGTGTGGCGGACGGGCCTGGCCTGGCAGGTCACGGTCTTCATGGGCCTCCAGTCGCTGCTGGCCTACGTCGTGCTCGGCTGGCTGCCGACGATCTGCCAGGACCGCGGGATGAGCGACACCGCCGCCGGCTACGTCCTGGCGCTGACCGCGGCGATCCAGGCGGTCGGCTCGCTCGGCGTCCCGATCCTGGCCCGCCGCATGCGCGACCAGCGCCCCCTCGTGACCCTCACGTGCACGCTGTGCGCGATCGGGTTCGCGGGGACGGCCTGGGCGCCGATCGGCACGGTGTGGCTGTGGGCGGTCGTCCTCGGTGTCGGCCAGGGCCTCGGGTTCGCCACCGCGCTGTCGTTCATCGGGCTCCGCGCGCACGACGCGGGCGTCGCCGCGCAGCTGTCCGGCATGGCGCAGGGCGTCGGCTACATCATCGCGGCCCTCGGCCCCCTCGCCATCGGCGCCCTGCACGACGCCACCGGCGGGTGGACCGTCCCGATGATCGCCGTCCTCGCGGTCTGCGGGGCGCTCGCCGTCCCCGGCCTGCCCGCCGGACGCATCCGCACCCTCGGCTCACCACCTCCAATACCGGCGCCCGAGGTTAATGCGGCGAATTAACGGACACACCCGTAGTCGTCCCCGCAACGGCCGACCATCGGGAGGTGGACGGGATGTTCGCCATGGTCCACGCCAGCACCGCGGACCCCACCGGGCCGATCTTCTGGGCATGGATCATTCCGGTGCTCGCGACAGTGGGCCTGCTGGCCTGGCTCTACGTCACGGTCACCGCGTCGTCCAGGAAGGTCCACCCGGAGCGCCGCAACGACCAGACCAACCACCGCGGCATGGAGCAGGGCGGCCTGTACTACTACCGCCCGGGCATGTTCTCGCACAGCTACCCGCCCACGTCCGAGCAGGACGAGGAGTTCCGGTACGAGAACCCGCAGCCGGGCCGTGAGCCCCGCGTCCCCACCGGCAGGGGCCTGGCCAACAAGACCCTCAAGGAACGCGCCAAGATCATCAAGGAGGCGCAGACCTTGAAGAACGAGGTCGAGTCCCTGAAGGACCGCAAGCACGGCAGCTGACCGAATCCCAGCCCCGTCAAGGCCCCGGCCCACCGCCGGGGCCTTTCACAACCCCCGGGATGGGCGATCAGGGGGGTGGCGGGAAGGCTTCGGGGGCCGGGCGGATGGCTCCCACCTGGGCTTCGCCGCCGTGGAGGGGGACGGTCGCCAGGTCGTCGAGGGCGCCGGTGCGGTCGATGCCGAGGGCGCGGACGAGGGCGACGGTCACCGGGGTGCGGGCGCGCATGGCGCCGTCGTCGATCTTGACGGCGCCGGCGCGGCCGTCGGTGAAGGCGAAGGCGTCCACGCCTTCGGCTCCGCACTTCACGAGCAGGCCGGGGACGGCGTCCATGAGCAGGCGTTCCTCGCGGCGGGTGCCGGACGTCCATTGCGGGTGCGCGCGCATCGCGTCGGCGACGCGGCGTTCGGGGGTGCCGGGGGCGGCGACGACGAGCGCGCGGAACGCGCGGGCGACGCCGGCCGTCGACACCGCGAACAGGGGCGCGCCGCAGCCGTCGACGCCGACCGCGCCGACCGTTTCGCCGGTGAGCTCCTCGACGACGGCCCGTACGGCGAGCTGCAGCGGGTGGCCGTGGTCGAGGTAGCCCTCGGTGGGCCATCCCGCGGCGACGCAGGTGGCGAGCATGGCGGCGTGCTTGCCGGAGCAGTTCATCCGGAACCGGGACGGGCCGCCGCCCGTCCGCGCGACCTCCTGCTGGGTCTCCTGGTCCAGCGGCCACTGCACGGGGCAGCGCAGGTCGGCGGCGCCGAGGCCGGCGCCGGCGAGGATCTTCTCGACGCCCTCGACGTGGAAGTCCTCGCCGGAGTGGCTGCCGGCCGCGAGGGCCAGCAGCTCGCCGTCGAGGTCGAGGCCGGACCGCAGCATCGCGACGGCCTGCAGCGGCTTGTTGGCCGAGCGCGGGAAGACCGGCTCCTCCGGCGTGCCGGCGCGGACCGCCGGCTCGCCGTCGGCGCCGAGGCCGATCGCGGCGCCGCGGTGCCGCGACTCCACGAACCCGGACCGCTCGACCTCCACAAGTACGGGATTGATCTGCACTGCGCCCCCCCTGTCGTCGGTGAACGCGGGCCGCTGCGGGCCCGCGTGTCACCATGGTGGTTACCCATCGCACCGAAGTGAACCCGAACCGTGTTCTGTGGATAACCGAACCGGTCAGCGGCGCTTGACGCCGAGGAGGGCCCGGGCGTCGGCGGCGGGCATCGCGGGGCGCTGTGCCAGAGCGGCGGCGGACGCGGCGCGCTCCACGAGCTGCACGTTGGCGGTCACCGGCTGCCCCTTGGCGAAGGTGACCGTGTCCTCCATGCCGACCCGCAGGTGCCCGCCCGCCGAGAGCGCGGCGAACAGGACGGGCAGGGACGTGCGTCCGATGCCGGTGGCCGACCACGTGGCCCCTTCGGGGAGCGCCTCGACGGCCGCGACCAGCGTGCGCGCGTCGCCCGGCATGCCGCCGGGGACGCCCATGACGAGGTCGCAGTGCACGTGGCCGCCGTACGGGAGTCCGTGCTTGTCCAGCAGGCGGTGCAGGGACGCCACCTGGCCGAGGTCGAACAGCTCGAACTCGGGCACGACTTCGAGTTCCTGGGTGCGCTGGTACAGCTCCACCATGAACGTCCACGGGTTCATGAAGACGTCGTCGCCGAAGTTGACCGTCCCGCAGGTGAGCGAGCACATGTCGGGCGCCGCGTCCAGGACGCGCAGGCGGTCCTCATAGGGGTCGGTCACCGCGCCCCCTGTGGACAGTTGGACGATAAGGCCCGTGCTCTCCCTCAGCGCCGCGACCGTGTCCCGCAGCCGGGACGGGTCGAGCGTCGGCCGCGCGTCGTCGTCGCGGATGTGCACGTGGACGACGGCCGCGCCGGCCGCCTCGCATTCCTTGGCCGTCTGAACCAGTTCATCCAGGGTGACGGGAAGGGCCGGGACATCCGCCTTGGCGGACTCCGCGCCCGTGGGCGCCACCGTGATGAGCGTCGTTGCTCCCATAAGCGGCAGAATGCATGGTCATGCGTGCCGTAGTCCAGAGGGTGGGTCAGGCGAGCGTGTCCGTGGAGGGGCGCGTCGTGGGGCGGATCGACGAGCCGGGCCTGATGGTCCTGGTGGGGGTGACGCACGACGACGACGAGGCGAAGGCCCGCAGGATGGCGGCCAAGCTGTGGGGCCTGCGCATCCTCAGGGACGAGAAGTCGTGTTCGGATCTGAACGCGCCGCTTCTCGTGGTGAGCCAGTTCACACTGTACGGGGACGCGCGGAAGGGCCGGCGTCCGACGTGGACGGCGGCGGCGCCCGGCCCGGTGGCGGAGCCCCTCGTGGACGCGGTCGTGCAGGAGTTGCGCGCGCTCGGCGCGAAGGTCGAGACCGGGGTGTTCGGGGCGGACATGGCGGTCGCGCTGGTCAACGACGGCCCGATCACCCTCGTCGTCGACATCTGAACGGAGCCCGCGGACCCCTCAGCCGATGACCGGCGCCCGCGGGCGCCGGTCAGCCGAACCCGTAGAGCATCCCGACGACGCTCGCGACCGTCCCCGCGCCCGCGAGCAGGATCATCGACCGGTCGGCCGGGACGAGGCGTCCGCGCACGTCCGCCGAGTGGACGACCACCCCGGTGTCGCGGGATCCGTCTTCCGGGTCGGGCTTCCTGCGGGACGGGTTGCGCATGCCGATGAGCTTCCACAGCGCGTCGTTCTTCACGTGCTGGTGGCTCCGGCCGCATGCGAACAGCCGTCCGCGCGCGCGCTCGACGCACGGGGCTCCCTGACGCGTCAGCACCCGGCACAGGGTCGGGACGAGCAGGAACTCGTACAGGCACCAGCCGAGCAGTCCGAGCAGCGCGACCCGCCAGGAGTGCAGGTACCAGGCGGCGACGGCGACCGCCGCGAACAGGGCCCACCACAGCAGGGCGGACTCCCGGCGGGGACGGCGGCGGCGGGCGCCCCGGCGCGCGGCCGGCGGCTTCTCTCTCCCCAGGTTCGCGACCATCGGCAGGAATCCACCTTCCCCGGGCGGTGGCCGGTCAGAAATCGTCGTTATCAGACGATTTTGCCCCGCGGGCCGCCGCTTTACCCCCGATTTGCCGGGCGCCTCCGGAGATCGATCTGCGCGTTGGCGCCGGTGTCCGGCGACACCACGACCTCCTGGGCCGCGGCCACGCCGCCCGCCAGCAGCTCCGCGTCCACCGGCACGTTGCGCTTCACCAGCGCCAGCGCGATCGGCCCGAGCTCGTGGTGGCGCGCCGCCGACCCGACGAACCCGATCGTCCGCCCGCCCGGGACCTCGACCGGGTCGCCGTGCGCGGGCAGCCGGTCGACGCTGCCGTCCAGGTGCAGGAACACCAGCCGCCGCGGCGGGCGCCCCAGGTTGTGGACGCGCGCGACCGTCTCCTGGCCCCGGTAGCAGCCCTTGTTCAGGTGGACGGCCGTCTCGACGTACCCGACCTCGTGCGGGATCGTCCGATGGTCGGTGTCGAGGCCGAACCGGGGGCGCCGCTCGGCGATCCGCAGCGCCTCGTACGCCCAGATGCCGGCGGGCCGGAGACCGTCCGGGAAGCCGTCCGACCGCGGGACGATCCGGGTGAAGGTGCCCGCGACGTCCGGCCACGCGAGGCCGCCGTCCTGCGGTCCGGTGATCACCGCGTACTCATCGGACACGTCCGCGACCTCGACGCGCAGCATGAACCGCATCCGGTCGAGGAACTCGGCGAGCGCGGGCGCCCGCCCGGGCTCGACGTGCATCCACACGGCTTCGCCGTCGTCGATCAGGAACATGTGGTGCTCGATGTGGCCCTGCGGGCTGAGCAGCAGCGCCTCGGTCGGCTCGAACGGCTTCAACCCGTCCAGGTGCTGGCTCAGAAGGCTGTGCAGCCAGCTCAGCCGGTCCGGCCCGGAGACCCGCACCACGCCGCGGTCGCCGCGGTCGACGAACGCCGCGCCGCGTTCCAGCGCGCGTTGCTCCTGCGACGGCTCCCCGTAGTGCGCGGCGACTTCCTGGTCGGGCTCATCGGTGGCGACGGCCCCGGGCGACTGCAGCAGCGGGCTCTCCATGGAGCCAGACTATGTCGCGCGGCAGTCCTTGCACCGCCCGTACACCGTGAGGTGGTGCACGTCCGTCTCGAACCCGAAATCGCGCTCCAGCACCTCCGCCAGACCGGCGGCGGCCTTAGGGGCGACGTCCTGGACGGTGTGGCAGCCGCGGCACACCAGGTGGATGTGCTCGGCCTCGGCGGCCAGATGATAGTTCGGCGGGCCGTGGCCGAGGTGGGCGTGCTTGACCAGGCCCAGCTCTTCCAGCAGCTCCAGCGTCCGGTAGACGGTGGAGATGTTCACGCCGCGGGCGGTGCGCTGCACCTCGGTGCAGATGTCCTCGGGGGTCCCGTGCTCGAGGTTGGTGACGGCCTCGAGCACCAGCTGCCGCTGGGGGGTGACCCGGTACCCCTTGGCCCGCAGCTCCTCCTGCCACGACTCGACCATACCCCGAGTGTATGCCGGACGGGCCCGCCGAAAACTCGTTTGCCCCGACGGCCGCGGCTCGCATAGCGTGCGGAGTACGCGCGAAAGGAGGTGGTCCAAGAAATGGTTGATTCTGGGACTCGCGAGGTGACTGTCCGCTAGTCGCCGTTCCGCCTCGGCGCCGCCGCCTCCGGGCGGTGGCAACCGGTCGCGACGGTGACCGGCGAATACCAGGCAGTTACCCGATCCCCGGACCGATGGACCAGTCCTGTCCGTCGCCCCGCACCCGCGGGAAGGTCCGGGGATCGTTCCATTTCCGGGCCTCTATGGGCCCGGGCCGTCAGCCGACGCGCTTCAGCTGCGCGGACAGGTGCGACTGGAGCGGCTGGCCCATGGCGGCCATGTCGTAGGCCCAGCCGAGGTCCTCGCCGATGATGCCGTACAGGCGCGACCCCGCGGTGACCTCCTTGGCCGACTCGGTGCGCGCCACGACGTCGGTCTGCAGCTCGACGCGGTTGAACGCGACGTTGCCGACGTAGATCTCCACGATGCCCGTCGGGTGCGACAGCGTGACCTCGACCCCGTGGTCCGGGCGGGGGCGCCAGTAGCCGGTCTCCATGGCCAGCGGGCGGCCGAGGGTGCCGTCCTCCTCGATCAGCCAGCTGCGGCTCGCGTAGACGAGGAACGGCTTGCCGACGTGGGTGAAGGAGATCTCCTGCCCGAAGTTGAAGCCCTCGATCGTGGGATAGCCGCCGACGCCGGCGCCCTCCCACGTGCCCAGGAGGAACTTCAGCGGCTCAAGGTCGGGGTGCAGTTCGAACTCCATGAGCACCGAGCGTAGCGGCGCGGGCGGATCATCGCTCCATCCGCGGCGCGGACGCGTGCACGCCCGCCGGCCGTTCCGGGCGGCGGCTCACTTCAGGCGGCTGAGCCGCACCGCCAGCAGGACGGCCGCCACCGCCACCAGCGCGAGAGCGAGGACCAGGACACCCGCGTTCACCATGCCGCCCACGCCGCACGATGCTACGCGGGCGCGCGGGGCTAGAGTCGCCTTATGGCGAGACCTCTGGTTATCAAGGTGACGGCGGGGGCGGACGCGCCGGAGCGGTGCAACCAGGCGTTCACGGTGGCCGCGGCCGCGGCGGCCAGTGGCGTCCCCATCTCGCTGTGGCTGACGGGCGAGTCCGCGTGGTTCTCCCTGCCCGGCCGCGCCGCCGGCTTCGAACTGGAGCACGCGACGCCGCTGGACGACCTGCTCGCCGTGATCCTCGCCGCCGGGCGCGTCACGCTCTGCACGCAGTGCGCCGCGCGCCGGAACATCGGCCCTGACGACGTCCTGCCCGGCATCCGGATCGCGGGCGCCCCGACGTTCGTCGAGGAGATCACCGCACCGGACGTGCAGGCGCTCGTCTACTGACCCCGTCCCCACTGCCGGTCTCCGCCGGCCCCGTCCCGAGCGAGGTTCCCGGGACGGAGGGTGAGGATTTCCTGGACGTTTCGGGCAGGTGCGGTCAGAGCGGGTAGACCTGGCTTCGTGCAGGTGAGTTATGTGAGCGAGGCGACGCCGGGACGGCCGAACGAGGACTTCGTCGCGGCCGGCCCGGGGTGGGTCGTGCTGCTGGACGGGGCGACGGCGCCGGCGGGGGTGGACAGCGGCTGCGCGCACGACCCGGCCTGGCTCGTGCGGCGGCTCGGCGGGCAGATCGCGGCGCGGATGGCGATGGAGGACGGCAAGCCGCTGCCGGACCTGGTCGCCGAGGCGATCAAGGTGACGGGCGAGGCGCACACCGGGACCTGCGACCTGGAGAACCCGGACAGCCCGTCGGCGACGGTGTCGCTGCTGCGCCGGCGCGGCGGGGCGGTGGAGTGGTTCGTGCTCGCGGACTCGCCGATCGTGCTGGACGTCGGGGAGGTCCGGGTGATCCGCGACGACCGGGTGGACCGGCTGCCGAGCTACACCCTGGAGGCCGTCCGCAAGGCGCGCAACAGCCCCGGCGGGTTCTGGGTGGCGAGCACGAAGCCGGAGGCGGCGTACGAGGGGCTGACCGGCGAGGTCCCGGTCGCGGGGCTGCGCCGGGCGGCGGTGCTGAGCGACGGCGCGTCCCGGCTGGTGGAGCGGTTCGGCCGGCTGGACTGGGACGGTCTCCTGCGCGTCCTGGACGAGGAGGGCCCGCGCGAACTCGTCCGGCGGACCAGGGTCGCGGAGGAGTCGGAGACCTTCGCGCGCGGCAAGCGCCACGACGACGCCACCGCAGTCCTCGTCCGGTTCTAACGCGTGGCGGCGGCGATGTGCGGCCACCACCCCGTGAGGTCCTCCGGCAGGTGCATGCCGTCGACGCGCAGGGTCGCGGGCATCAGCGGGAAGCGCCGTCCGGCCGGGAAGGTGCGCTGGTAGGACGGCGGGTCGAGGACGACGACGCGGGTGCCGTTGACGGCCGGGATGTCGGCCGGCACGCCCTCGTTGTAGATCCACTCGCCGTGGGCGTCCACAAGGTTCCACGGGCTGGAGGCGATCGGCGGCCCGGGCGGGGCGGGGGCGTCCAGGAAGCACGCGACGATGTCCCCGCCGGGCGGGGTGCCGGGCATGCCGCCGGGACGGCCGATCAGCGCGCCGCCGAGCAGGACGTGCAGCTGGAAGTTGTCGCCGATGCCGCCGACGGTGACCGTCCAGCCGTGCCGGGTGGCACGGTCCAGGACGAGGATCCGCTCGCCGTCCAGGACCCGGATCAGCGCCTGCACGTGCTCCAGGTGCGGCAGGTGGCGGGCGGCCTCGCCGGCGGCGAACGCGCGGAAGTCGCGGTCGTCCAGGCCGGCGCGGGTGGCCGGGGACATCTGCAGCACGGTGCTGCCCGCCATCGCGAACTGCGGCAGCGCGAACCACGACATCATCGCGGTCACCGTGCCGTCGCCGAGCACCGGCCGGACGGTGTCGAAGACCTGCTGGGAGGGCTGCTCCTCCTCCATGTCCGGCGGCTTGCCGCCGGTGGCCTCCTCCCACGCCTTCCCGAACGCGAGCGCCGCCGCGATCGTCTCGGTGAGCCGGTGGACGAGCGCGCGGCCGACCGGGTCGGGGTCGGCGCCCTCCTCGATCCACGAGCCGGACACCACGGCGAGCCACCCGCCGAGGTTCACCGGCGCCTCGGCGATGCCCTCGGCCAGCCGGGGCAGCACCGCGGACTTGGCGGCGACGGTCGCCGCCTGCGCCTCCCGCATCAGCCGGGGGAGGAGGTCACCGAAGGAGCGGTCCTCGACGAGCGCCGCGCGGACGATCTCGTCGGCGACCTGCTGGAGCGCCGCACTCATAGGTGATCACCCTGGCACAGCGGGGGAGCCGCGCGAACATCGGCGGGGGCGCCGCACGAACATCTTGGAACCGAATTCTAGAATGTCGGCATGGAGTCACAGGATTTCGCCGACGTGCTCAAGGCCGTCCGCAGCTTCGTCCGCGACGAGGTCGTCCCCCGCGAGGAGGAGATCGAGGAGACCGACGAGATCCCGGAGCCGCTGCGGCGGACGTCCCGGGACATGGGCCTGTTCGGGTACGCCCTGCCCGAGGAGTACGGCGGGCTCGGCCTGTCGCTGAGCGAGGAGGTCCGGCTCGTCTTCGAGCTCGGCTACACCAGCCCCGCGTTCCGCTCCATGTTCGGCACCAGCAACGGCATCGCCGGGCAGGTTCTGGTCAACTCCGGCACGGACGGGCAGAAGGCCGGCTGGCTGCCGCGGCTGGCGTCCGGCGAGATCGTCGGCGCGTTCGCGCTCACCGAGGCCGAGGCCGGCTCCGACCCGAGCACGCTGACCACCTCCGCGGTCCGCGACGGCGACGACTACGTGATCAACGGCGCCAAGCGGTTCATCACCAACGCCCCCGAAGCCGACGTCTTCATGGTCTTCGCCCGGACCGGCGGCGCCGGCTCGCGCGGCATCTCCACGTTCCTCGTCGAGAGCGGCACCCCCGGCCTCAGCGTCGGCCCCGCCGACCAGAAGATGGGCCAGCGCGGCGCCCACACCGCCGAGGTGTTCCTCAACGACGTCCGCGTCCCCGCGACCGCGATGGTCGGCGCCGAGGGCACCGGGTTCCGCACCGCCATGGCGTCCCTCGCCCACGGACGCGTCAGCATCGCCGCCCTCTGCGTCGGCCTCGCCCAGCGCATCCTCGACGACACCGTCGAGTACGCCAAGAACCGCAGCCAGGGCGGCAGCGCCATCGGCGACTACCAGCTCATCCAGGGCCTCATCGCCGACTCCCAAGCCGAGCTGTACGCCGGCCGCGCCATGGTCCTGGAGGCCGCCCGCGCCTACGACGCCGGCGAGGACACCAAGCTCGGCCCGTCCTGCGCCAAGTACTTCTGCTCCGAGATGGTCGGACGCGTCGCCGACCGCGGCGTCCAGGTCTTCGGCGGCATGGGCTACATGCGCGGCGTCTCCGTCGAACGGTTCTTCCGCGACGTGCGGCTGTTCCGCATCTACGAGGGCACCAGCCAGATCCAGCAGCTCGTCATCGCCCGCACCCTGCTGCGCTGACCAGCGGAGACGCCTGCCGGCGGGGTCCGGGGGATTCCAGTTCGCGCGCGGTCCCGAGTCCGTGTATCGTTTTCCCTGCGCGAACGACGCAAGCCCCTTTAGCTCAGTCGGCAGAGCGTCTCCATGGTAAGGAGAAGGTCTACGGTTCGATTCCGTAAAGGGGCTCAACGGCACCATGGCCGCCATCCGAACACATCGGACGGCGGCCTTCGTCGTTCCCGGGGCCGCGGCCCGCGCAAGGGGAGAACCTCCCCGCGCGCCGGGACGTGCGGCCGCGGACCGATTCGCTCCAAACCGGCCCCTGTGATACCGTCCCACCGGTTCCAGCAGGGCGTTCGTCAGGTCACCCACATCCACCGGGTACTCTGGGGGACGGCCGCGGGCCCATGGAACGCCGGTTCCCCGACTCATCGTCCGGGAATTCGCGTTTCCGAGGTCAGGTGAGCGTCCGGTATCCTTGCAATCCGGTCCACACCGACCAGCGCGGCGGGGTAGCTCAGTCAGGCAGAGCAAGCGGCTCATAATCGCTGTGTCGCCGGTTCAAGTCCGGCCCTCGCTACTACCCATCTCTCTCACCCCCGCGGGGGTGAGCAGGGCTGGGTCGAATCGCCGGCCGCCCTTCATCGGGCGGCCGGGATGCGTAGTCCATGTTCCTAGCTCAGAAAGGCACTCCATCGTGGCTGCCACCGACGTACGGCCGAAGATCACGCTGGCCTGCCAGGAGTGCAAGCACCGCAACTACATCACGCGGAAGAACCGGCGCAACGACCCGGACCGCCTCGAGATCAAGAAGTACTGCCCCAACTGCCGGACCCACCGTCCGCACCGGGAGACCCGCTAACCAGGGTCCGGACGGCGAAGTACTGCCCGCTGCGCTTCCGCACGGGGCCGGGACCCACCGTCCACACCGGGAGACCCGCTAACCAGCGGTCCCGGACGGCCTTCTAAGCGCCGTCCGAGTGCACGAACAACTTCTTGGCACGGCTTGCCCTGACATCGATCAGCCCGTCTTCGCGGTGAGACCCGCGGGGGCGGGCTGAACGTCGTTCTGTTACGGTCCGTCGAGACGTTGTAAGCGTGCCCGGACCGGGGGCGACGCCGCCGCGCGGCCCCGCCGGGACCTGGAGGGACGGACTGCATGGCACTCAACCGCGACTTCATCGGGCGGAGCTTCCCGCCCACCGAGCCGTACGAGGTCAGCCGCGTGAAGATCCGCGAGTTCGCGGACGCCATCGGCGACCCCAACCCGATCTACCGCGACCGCGAGGCCGCGAAGGCGGCCGGCCACCCCGACGTCGTCGCCCCGCCGACGTTCCCGATCGTGGTGTCGCTCGGCAACGCGGGCCTCGCCGACAAGGACCTGAACCTCAACTACGCGATGGTCGTGCACGGCGAGCAGCGGTTCGAGTACACCCGGCCGATGCGCGCCGGCGACGTGGTGACCTGCACCTCGACCATCACCGAGATCAAGTCGATCGGCAGCAACGAGAAGCTGGTCATCGAGACGGACGTCAAGACCGTCGAGGGCGAGCTGATCTGCAAGTCCTACAACACGATCGTGGAGCGGGGGGCCTGATGACCGCGAAGGTGAACTACGCCGACGTCGAGGTCGGCACCGAGCTCCCCGCGCAGACCTACGCCATCGACCGCGCAAACCTGGTGATGTACGCGGGCGCGTCCGGCGACTTCAACCCGATCCACTGGCGGGAGAGCTTCGCCAAGGCCGTCGGGCTGCCGGACGTGATCGCGCACGGCATGTTCACGATGGCGCAGGGCGGCCGGTACGTGACCGACTGGGTCGGCGATCCGGGCGCCGTGGTGGACTACGGGGTACGGTTCTCCTCGCCGGTCGTGGTGCCCGACGAGGGCGGCGCGACCCTGGAGATCAGCGGCAAGGTGGAGGAGAAGCTCGACGACGGCAAGGTCGTCGTGGCGCTCACCGCCAGGTCGAACGACCAGAAGGTCCTCACGCGCGCCAAGGCCGTCGTCCGGCTCGCCTGAGGCGCGCCGGGAGCACGCACCGGCCGGGTGTCCGGCCGGTGCGGACGTGCACGTACGGGGAGGGGACAGCACGGTGGCGGTGTTCGCGGAAGAGGTGAACCTGGCCGGGTACACCACGCTGCGGCTGGGCGGCCCGGCGCGGCGCTTCGTCGAGGCGACGTCGGAGGACGAGCTGGTCGCGGCGGTCCGCAAGGCCGACGACGCGGGCGAGCCGGTGCTGGTGCTCGGCGGCGGCAGCAACCTCGTGGTGTCCGATGACGGGTTCCCCGGGACCGTCGTGCACGTCGGCGCCCGAGGCGTCGAGCGCACCGCGGGCGACGGCGACACCGTGCTGGTCCGGGTCCGGGCCGGCGAGGACTGGGACCCGTTCGTGGCGCGCTGCGTCTCGGACGGGCTGGCCGGCGTCGAGTGCCTGTCCGGGATCCCGGGCCGGGTGGGCGCCACCCCGATCCAGAACGTCGGCGCGTACGGGCAGGACGTCAGCGAGACGATCGTGGAGGTCCGCGCCTACGACCGTCAGGCGCGCTCGTGCGTGATCCTCGACCGCGACCAGTGCCGGTTCACCTACCGGCACAGCGTGTTCAAGGGCAACGACCGGTACGTCGTGCTGGACGTGACGTACGCGCTTCGCGAGACCGAGGAGTCGCAGCCGATCAAGTACGCCGAGCTGGCGAAGCGCCTCGGCGTGCAGCCGGGCGAGCGGGTGTCGCTCAAGGAGGCGCGCGACGCCGTCCTGGAGTTGCGGCGCGGCAAGGGCATGGTCGTGGACGCCGCCGACCCCGACTCGCGCAGCGCCGGATCGTTCTTCACCAACCCGATCCTCACCGCCGGGCAGCTCGCCGGGCTGGAGCGGCGCGTCGCCGAGCGGCTCGGCCCGGACGCGGCGTTCCCGCGCTACCCGGAGGCGGACGGGCGGACCAAGACGTCCGCCGCCTGGCTGATCGACAAGGCCGGGTTCGCGAAGGGCCACGCGCTCGGCCCGGTGCGGATCTCCACCAAGCACACGCTCGCGCTGACGAACCCCGGCGGTGCGGGCGGGGCGTCCACCGCGGACCTGCTGGCCCTGGCCCGCGAGGTCCGCGCGGGCGTCTGCGAAGCGTTCGGTGTCGAGCTGGTGAACGAGCCCGTGATGGTCGGCGTCAGCCTCTGATCCCGGCCGTGCGGATCGGCGCCACCGCCCTGCCGACCCGTCTTCTTCGCCGAACCGGACGACAAGATGATGTCCTCCTCGGCGCTTGACTAAGTTAGTGATCGACCACTAACTTTCTCTCCATGAGCCCGAGGATGAGCGCCGAGCAGCGCCGCGAGATGGCGATCGAGGCCGCGGTGGCCGAGTTCGCCCGCGGCGGGTACGAGGGCACGTCCACCGCGGCCATCGCCGAGCGCGTCGGCGTCTCCCAGCCGTACATGTTCCGGCTGTTCCCCAGCAAGCGCGCCCTCTTCCTCGCCGCCGTCGACCGCTGCTTCGCCGACATCGAGGCCCTGCTGCGCGAGGCGGCGGGCGGCCGTCGCGGCACGGACGCGACCGCCGAGATGGCCGACGCCTACCGGCGCATCCTCGCCGAGGACCCGCACCTCCTGCGCTTCCAGCTGCAGATCTACGCCGCCGCCGTGGGGGACGAGGAGATCGGCCGCATCGGGCACGCCCGGTGGGCGCGGCTGTGGCGGCTCATCTCCGACGTGTCCGGCGCGGAGCCGGCGGAGGTCACCCGGTTCATGGCGGTCGGCATGCTGGTCAACGTGCTCACCGCGTTCCAGGTCCCCTACACGCCGGGCCCGGAGCTCCCCGAGTCCCTGCGCGACTGGGCGGAGGGGCTGCGCGGCGCCGCCCCGGACGCCGTCGACACGGGAGAGGAGCGGTAGCCGGACGCCCGCGCCGCCGGCCGGCGCCGATTTTTTTTTACCCCTCGAAGTTAGTGAGTGATAACTAATGAAGAAGCCGCATCCGCTCCGCACCTTCATCGTCACCGGCATCGCGCTGTTCATGGTGGCGCTCGACAACCTCATCGTCACCAACGCCCTCCCCGACATCCGCACCGACCTCGGCACCGGCCTCGAGGGCCTCGAATGGACGGTCAACGCCTACACGCTGAGCTTCGCCGTCCTGCTGCTCCCGGCCGCCGCCATCGCCGACCGGTGGGGGCGCCGCCGGCTGTTCATCGGCGGCCTCGCCGTCTTCACCGGCGCGTCCGCCGCCGCCGCGCTCGCCCCGAACATCGGCGTCCTCATCGCCGCGCGCGCCGTCCAGGGAGCCGGCGGCGCGATCGTCACCCCGCTGACCCTCACCCTCCTCGCCGCCGCCGTGCCGCCCGCCCGCCGCGGTGTCGCCCTCGCCGCGTGGAGCATGATGAGCGGCCTCGGCGTCGCGCTCGGCCCCGTCCTCGGCGGCGCCGTCACCCAGGCCGCCACCTGGCAGTGGGTCTTCTGGATCAACGTCCCCGTCGGCGCCGTGCTGCTCGCCCTCGCCCCCGGGTTCCTCACCGAGAGCCGCGGCGCCGCCAAGCGCCTCGACCTCGCCGGCACCGTCCTCGTCGCCGCCGGCGTCCTCGGCCTCGTCCTCGGGCTCGTCCGCGCCAACGAGCACGGCTGGACCAGCGCCCAGGTCCTCGGCTCCATGATCGCCGGCGCGGTGCTGGTGGTCGCCTTCGTCGTCCGCGAACTGCGCACCGCCGACCCCGTCCTGCCGATGCGGATCTTCCGCAGCCGCGGGTTCAGCGTCGTCAACGCCCTCTCGCTGATCATGTCGTTCGCCATGTTCGGCGCGACGTTCCTGCTCATCCAGTTCATGCAGGGCGTCCTGCACATGAGCCCGCTCGGCGCCGGCGTCCGCTCCCTGCCGTGGACCGGCATGCCGCTGCTCGTCGCCCCGCTGACCGCGCCGCTCATCGCCCGCATCGGCGTCCGCAACGTCCTGGCCCTCGCGCTGGCGTTCCAGACCGCCGGGCTCGGCTGGCTCGCCGCCGTCCTGTCGCCGACCGCCACCTACGGCGAGATGATCCCCGCGTTCGTCCTCGCCGGCATCGGGATGGGGCTGTTCTTCCCGCCCATCGCCCGCGCCGTCCTCGGCTTCGCCCCGCCCGAACTGGTCGGCGTCGCCTCCGGCGTCAGCAACTCGCTGCGCCAGCTCGGCACCGTCCTCGGCATCGCGGTCCTCGGCGCCGTCTTCGCCGCCAAGGGCGGCTTCACCACCCCGCAGGCGTTCACCGACGGACTCCAGCCCGCCCTCTGGCTGGCCGCCGCCGCCCTCGCCGCCGGATCCGTCGCCGCCCTCCTGATCCCCGCCCTCCCCACCCACGCCGAGCAGGCGCCCTCGGCGGAGACGGCGCCCTCAGGGGAGATGGCGCCCGCGGAGACTGCGCCCGAGACCGAGCCCGAGCCCGCCGTCTCCTGATCCGCGCAACGTCGCGGCGGGCCGTCCCTCAGCGGGGGCCCGCCGCGCCGGCGTGAACCCAGGCGTCGATGCCGTCGAGGAGGCGTTTGCGGATGTCGTCGGGGGCGGCGGAACCGCGCACCGACTGGCGAGCCAGCTCCGCCAGTTCCGCGTCGGAGAAGCCGTGCACGTCGCGGACGAGGTCGTACTGGCGGGCCAGCCGCGACCCGAACAGCAGCGGGTCGTCGGCGCCCAGCGCGATCCGCGCGCCCGCCTCGAACAGCCGCCGCACCGGGACCTCCTCCGGCGTCGCCGCCACCCCGAGGCTCACGTTGGACGCTGGGCACACCTCCAGCGTCACGCCCCGGTCCACGATCCGCTCCAGCAGCCGCGGGTCCTCCACCGCCCGCACGCCGTGCCCGATCCGGTCGGCGTCCAGCGCCTCCAGGCACTCCCGGACGCTCGCCGGGCCGAGCAGCTCGCCGCCGTGCGGATCCGACAGCAGCCCGCCCCGCTTGGCGATCCGGAACGCCCCCTCGAAGTCGTAGGCCCGGCCGCGCCGCTCGTCGTTCGACAGCCCGAACCCGACCACGCCCTGCCCGGTGTAGCGGACGGCCAGCCGCGCCAGCGTCTTGGCGTCCAGCGGATGCCGGGTACGGTTCGCGGCGATCACCACGCCGATCCCGATCCCCGCCGCCTCGCCCGCCTCCCGCGCCGCGTCCAGCACCAGCTCCACCGTCGGCGTCAGGCCGCCGAACTTCGCCGCGTACCCGCTCGGGTCGACCTGGATCTCCAGCCAGCCCGACCCCTCCGCCGCCTCGTCCTCCGCCGTCTCCCGCAGCAGCCGCCGCAGGTCGTCCGGCGTCCGCAGGACGGACCGGGCGATGTCGTACAGCCGCTGGAACCGGAACCAGCCGCGCTCGTCGGTCGCGCGCAGCTTCGGCGGCCAGTCCTCGACCAGGGCGTCCGGCAGGTGGACGCCGTGCTCGGCGGCCAGCTCCACCAGCGTCGAATGCCGCATCGAGCCGGTGAAGTGCAGATGCAGGTGCGCCTTCGGGAGCAGGGCCACGTCCGGACGGTCGGAGCCGGGCCGCGGGGCGGCGGGCTCGGGGCGGGCCGGTTCCACGCCGTCCTGAACGGAACGGTCATGGGCCGGGCGGGGTGACACGGTACGGGCCTCCATGGACCAATGTTGCCGGATCGCGCGCCGCGTCGAACCCCCGCCCCACCAGGATCACCACACCGGACTACCCCGCATGGCACCCGGCGGCCATGCCCGCCCGTGGACATCACCGAAAAAACTTGGGAACCGCGTGCAACCCCGCTCCGTGGTCGTGCGTATACGAGGGGCGCAGAAGGCGAAAGCATTCGAACGGGCAGAGAGGGACACACACGATGATCACGCTGAAGGCCGCACTGATCGCGGCGGGCGCCATCGGGACCGTGGCCGTGGGCGGCGGCGCCACGTGGGCCATGACCGGCTCCCACCAGAACGCGGACCTCCAGTCCGGCGAGTCGAAGCTGCCCGCCGCGCACCGGGTCGTCGACGCGCCGAAGACCGCGCCGACCTGCCTGCCCGCGGCCCGGCTGCCCAAGAACGGCAAGCTGCCGAAGACGGGCGAGCTCCCGAAGACCGGGAAGCTGCCGAAGACCGGGAAGCTGCCGAAGACGGGTGAGCTGCCGAAGACGGGCGACCTGCCCACCGCCGGCGTCCCGAAGACCGGGAAGCCGCCCACGACGGAGCAGCTGCGCAAGGAGGCCGGCGCCGTCAAGAAGAAGGCCGACGCCGCCAAGCCCACGGTCGCCGTCCCGAACCCCGGCGTCCCCGGCGTCGTCGCCCCCGGCACGCCGACCGCGGTCCCGTCGCCCCCGGCGAACCTGCCGACCTGCCTGCCGTCCACCAGGACCCTGCCCAAGACCGGCGCCCCGGCCGCCAAGCCGTCCGCGCGCGGCGTCCCCGGCAAGCCCGCGCTGCCCGGCGTGCCCGCCCTCGACTGCCGCACCCTCGCCCCCGCCGTGAAGATCGGCGGGCCCGTCGAGAAGACCGTCATGCTGGCCAAGGGCCTCAAGTACACCTCCGCCACCCCCGGCGCCGCCGACCTCAAGAAGCTCAACATCTGCGCCGTCACCCAGAAGTGGACCGGCAAGGCCGGCCGGTGGCTCACCGTCGAAACCCTGAAGACCCCCGCCGGAATGACGCAGAATCAGCTCCGGCAGGCCCTGCGGCTCCCCGAGGGCGGCACCCCGCTCACCGTCGACGGCGTCGCCGCCTACCAGGGACCGCACGGCAGCGGCGTCCTGGTGTTCGACCCGAACGGCTCCTCGCTGTTCGTGAACGGCAGCCCCGTCCTCACCGGCGGGCCGCAGGACATCGCCACCGCACTGCGGCGGGCGCACTAGCACGACAAGACCCGGGCGGACGGCCAGGCGCGGGGCCGTCCGCCCAGGACGCGGGATCCCCTCCACCCGGACGGAGCACAGTGGGGCGTCGAGACGACGAGTCGTTCGTTGAGTTCGTGGCGGAACGCGGCGATGCCCTGCTGCGCACCGCCTCGCTGATGTGCGGTGCCCGGCAGGACGCCGAGGACATCCTGCAGACCGCGCTGGAGAAGGCGTACCGGCACTGGGGACGGCTGGACGCCGACACCGATCCCGAGCCCTACGTCCGCCGGATCCTGGTCAACCTGGTGATCAGCCGGTCCCGGCGGTGGAAGGTGCTGCGGGAGATCCACATGGAGAGGCCGCCCGAGACGCCCGCGCACTCGGGCACCCACGCCGTCGAGCTGAGGGGGACGCTCATGGACGAACTGCGCAGACTCGGCGCCCGGCAGCGGGCGGTGCTCGTGCTGCGCTTCTGGGAGGACCTCTCGGAGGCGGAGACCGCGCGGGTGCTCGGCTGCTCGGTCGGCACCGTCAAGAGCCAAGCCTCCCGGGGACTCGCCAGGCTCCGGGAGCGACTCGGCGCGAACCTGGCGCCACTGGGGAGCTGAACGATGGACCTGGAGAGCGAACTGCGCGCGGCCATGGCCGAGCAGGTGGCCGGGACGGCCGCGCCGTCCTCGCTCGTGGCCGACGTGCGGCGCCGCCACCGGCGCCGCACGAACCGGATCCGCGCCACCGTCGGCGTCGCCGCCGCGTCCGTCGCCGCCCTCGCCCTGGTGCCCACCTACCAGTCGTTCCGGGCCACACCTGCCGGGGACTCCGCGACCTCCCGCCCCACGGGCGGGCCCGCGATCCTCGAGCAGCCGGAACGGCGGCCCGCCTCGGGCCTCCCCGCGTCCCCGTCGCCTGAGGGGAGGCCCGAGGCGGGAACCACGCCGAAGCCGTCCGCGCATCCGAAGACCGGCGGCGCCGACGGCGGCGGGGACGACCGGCCCGGCGGCCCCGGCGCCACCGTGAAGCTCCCGCACTGGGTCACCTACCTGCCGGGCGGCCTCACCGCCGCCGGGCCCTGCACCGTCACCGGCGACCCCGCGCACCGCACCACCACCTGCAAATGGGGCGGGACGGCCGGCTGGGTGCAGATCGCCCTGGTCAAGGCCGGCGGCGTCGGCCTGGCCGACCTCGCCCCCGGCGGTGTCCCGCGCCGCACCACCGTCCGCGGCATGCCCGCCCTCACCGGCGACCGCCCCGGCTCCGGACGCCAGGTCTCCTGGATCGCCAAACCCGGCACCGGCGTCACCGTCACCGCCGGCGGCACCGCGAAGGAGCAGCTCATGCGCATCGCCGAAGGCGTCCGCCCCTGAGACCACGCTCCGGCGGGGACGTCCTCGAATGGCGGAGAGGGGCCGCCAGGACACCCCCCCGCCGGAGCGTCCTTGAATGGGGACGGCCCCGAGGCGAAAGCCTCGGGGCCGTCCCCATTCAAGCCTCAGCCCCCGCTCGCCGGGGCTCCCTGGACTACTCGGAGAGGAGCTTCGCCACGCGGGAGACGCCTTCGACGAGGTCGTCGTCGCCGAGGGCGTAGGAGAGGCGGAAGTAGCCGGGGGTGCCGAACGCCTCGCCGGGCACCAGCGCGACCTCGGCCTCCTCCAGGATCAGCGACGCCAGCTCCACCGACGTCTCCGGGCGCCAGCCGCGGATCTCCTTGCCGAGCAGCGCCTTCACCGACGGGTAGGCGTAGAACGCGCCCTCCGGCTCCGGGCAGACGACGCCGGGGATCTCGTTCAGCATCTTCACGATCGTCTGGCGGCGCCGGTCGAACGCCTTGCGCATCTCCGCCACCGCCGACAGGTCGCCGGTCACCGCGGCGAGCGCCGCGGCCTGCGAGACGTTCGCCACGTTCGACGTCGCGTGCGACTGCATGTTCGCGGCGGCCTTCACCACGTCCGCGGGGCCGATCAGCCAGCCCACCCGCCAGCCGGTCATCGCGTACGTCTTCGCCACGCCGTTCAGCACCAGCGTGCGGTCGGCCAGCTCCGGCACGACGACGGGCATCGAGTGGAACTCGGCGCCGCCGTACACCAGGTGCTCGTAGATCTCGTCGGTGATGACCCAGAGGCCGTGCTCGTCGGCCCAGCGGCCGATCGCCTCGATCTCGTCACGCGAGTAGACCGCGCCCGTCGGGTTGGACGGCGAGACGAACAGCAGCACCTTCGTCCGGTCGGTGCGGGCCGACTCCAGCTGCTCGACGCTCACCTTGTAGCCGGTGGTCTCGTCGGCGACGACGTCCACCGGGACGCCGCCCGCCAGCTTGATCGACTCGGGGTAGGTCGTCCAGTAGGGGGTCGGGACGAGCACCTCGTCGCCCGGGTCCAGCAGCGCCGCGAACGCCTCGTACACCGCCTGCTTGCCGCCGTTGGTCACCAGGACCTGCGAGGCGTCCACCTTGTAGCCGGAGTCCCGCTCGGTCTTCTCGGCGATGGCGGCGCGCAGCTCGGGCAGCCCGCCCGCCGGCGTGTACTTGTGGAAGCGCGGCACCCGGCAGGCGGTCACCGCCGCCTCGACGATGTAGTCCGGGGTCGGGAAGTCGGGCTCGCCCGCGCCGAAGCCGATGACCGGGCGGCCCGCCGCCTTCAGGGCCTTGGCCTTGGCGTCCACGGCCAGCGTTGCGGACTCGGATATCGCGGCGATGCGCTTGGAGATGCGAGGACGGTCGATGCTCATATCCCTATCGTTACAGAAGCGAGGCCATGACCAGAGCGATATATCAGCGCCGGTGGGACGGCCTTCGCCGCGGCGGCGCGGCGTTCCGCGGGATCCGGTTCGACGCGGGGCGCTCGGCGACGTAGACTCACCTCCCTAGTGACGCGTCACCGGTATACGACCCTGTCCGCACACGGGCATCCCCAAGAGGTCGTAAGCTGGGGCACGGCACCGACCCGGTCCCGCGGCCGGGTGTTCTCCTTAACCGGAGAATGAAGGGCAGTGGCTCAATTGGTAGAGCTCCGGTCTCCAAAACCGGCGGTTGGGGGTTCGAGTCCCTCCTGCCCTGCGAGGTGCGGTGCGCGCACCGGTGCCGGCCGCGCCACGGCGCCCGCCGTGGCGTCCCGCGACGCGGGTTCGCGCGACAACCACTGGGTGGTTGGAACACGACCTATGAGGTGAACGGCGGCAATGGCGACTGAGACGCGCGGCGAGGCCGCGGCCAAGGACGAAGGCAAGGGGAAGTCCGCCCCCAAGCGGACCACCCCGGCGCTGTTCGTGCGCCAGGTCATCGCCGAGCTGCGCAAGGTCATCTGGCCGACCCGCCGTGAGCTGGTCACCTACACCACCGTGTCGCTGGTGTTCGTGCTGATCATGGTCGCGATCGTGTCCGGGTTCGACTACGGACTGCAGCAGGGGATCTACAAGATCTTCGGCTGAGACCGGCGCGCGCGGCGACCGTCGCGCCCGGCCCGGCGGCACCACCCGCAAGGCAGCACCGTAAATCCATCACCGCACACCGTCCGGAGAGAGAGTCACCGTGTCCGAGCCCTCACAGCCGCCCTACGACGAGGCCGTTGACGAGGCCCAGTCCGCCGCGGCTGCTGCGGCCGGCCAGGCGGCCGAGCCCGCCGAGGACGCGGCCGAGGCCGCCGTCGCCGCCGGCGAGGCCGAGCCCGCGGACGAGAAGCTCGAGGGCGAGGGCGTCGCGCCCGGCGCCGCCGCGGACGCCGCCGACCTCGCCGAGGCCGTCGAGGGCGCGGAAGCCGTCGAGGGCACGGACGCCGCCGACGTGCCCGCCGCCGAGGAGGGCGAGTCGGAGGAGTCCGGCGACGAGGGTGAAGAGGACGAGGAGGCCGCGGCCGAGCCGCCCGCCGACCCGTACGCCGACTTCAAGATGCAGCTCCGCCTCCAGCCGGGCGACTGGTACGTCGTGCACTCCTACGCGGGGTACGAGAACCGGGTCAAGACCAACATCGAGACCCGCACCCAGACCCTCAACATGGAGGACTACATCTTCCAGATCGAGGTCCCCCAGCACGAGGTGACCGAGATCAAGGGCGGCAAGCGGCAGAAGGTCAACGAGAAGGTCCTGCCGGGCTACATCCTCGTCCGGATGGAGCTGACCGACGAGTCGTGGGCCGCGGTCCGCAACACGCCGGGCGTGACCGGGTTCGTCGGCCTGCTGAACAAGCCGTCCCCGCTGAGCCTGGACGAGGTCGCCAACCTGCTGGCGCCCGAGCCGGAGGAGGGCGTCACCAAGGCCAAGGAGCAGGCCAAGGTCGCCGCCACCGTCGACTTCGAGGTCGGCGAGTCGGTCACCGTCATGGACGGCCCGTTCGCCACCCTCCCCGCGACCGTCAACGAGATCAACGCCGAGCAGCAGAAGCTCAAGGTGCTGGTCTCGATCTTCGGCCGGGAGACCCCGGT
Source organism: Actinomadura violacea (assembly GCF_017573465.1). Lineage (GTDB taxonomy): Bacteria > Actinomycetota > Actinomycetes > Streptosporangiales > Streptosporangiaceae > Spirillospora > Spirillospora violacea. Next base: position 42,459 of record NZ_JAGEPF010000013.1, on the reverse strand, counting down.
CGAGCTGAGCTTCAACCAGGTCTCCAAGATCTGACGTACCTCCCCGCGCGAGCGGGGCATGAGTTTCCGGTGATCCCTACACGGCGGACGAGTCCCGCCGCCGTGTTGCCCGCCGAGCGGGAGTCGGGGTCCACATCAAACGGGACATAGGGGTTTGCATGCCTCCGAAGAAGAAGATCGCCGCGCTCGTCAAGGTGCAGCTCAACGCGGGCGCCGCGACGCCGGCGCCGCCGGTCGGTACCGCACTCGGCCCGCACGGCGTCAACATCATGGACTTCTGCAAGCAGTACAACGCTGCGACGGAGTCCCAGCGCGGCAACGTCATCCCCGTAGAGATCACCATCTACGAGGACCGGTCGTTCACGTTCGTCACCAAGACCCCGCCCGCCGCGCAGCTGATCCTGAAGGCCGCCGGTGTGGAGAAGGGCAGCGGCGAGCCGCACAAGACCAAGGTCGGCTCGGTCACCGCGGACCAGATCCGCGAGATCGCCACGACCAAGATGCCCGACCTCAACGCCAAGGACCTGGCGGCCGCGGAGAAGATCGTCGCGGGCACCGCCCGGTCGATGGGCATCGAGGTCAAGTAGTTCACCACCCAGTGGCAGGGCCGGGCGCGGCCCGTACCACGAGTTCCTTGGAGGAACGAGCATGAAGCGCAGCAAGGGCTACCGCGCGGCGGCCGAGAAGATCGACCGGGACCGGCTGTACAGCCCGGTCGAGGCCGTCAAGCTGGCCAGGGAGACCTCCGTCACCAAGTTCGACGCGACCGTCGAGGTCGCGCTGCGGCTCGGTGTCGACCCGCGCAAGGCGGACCAGATGGTGCGCGGCACCGTCAACCTGCCGCACGGCACCGGCAAGACGGCCCGCGTGCTGGTGTTCGCGGGCGGCGCGAAGGCCGAGGAGGCCCGCGAGGCCGGCGCCGACCTGGTCGGGTCGGACGACATGATCGAGCGGATCCAGGGCGGTTTCCTGGAGTTCGACGCGGTCGTGGCGACGCCGGACCAGATGGGCAAGGTCGGCCGGCTCGGGCGGGTGCTCGGCCCGCGCGGCCTGATGCCGAACCCGAAGACCGGCACCGTGACGATGGACGTGGCCAAGGCCGTCACCGACATCAAGGGCGGCAAGATCGAGTTCCGGGTCGACCGGCACGCGAACCTGCACTTCATCATCGGCAAGGCGTCGTTCGACGAGCGCCAGCTGGTGGAGAACTACGCGGCGGCGGTCGAGGAGATCCAGCGGCTCAAGCCGTCCGCGGCGAAGGGCCGGTACGTGAAGAAGGCCGCGCTGACGACCTCGATGGGGCCGAGCATCCCCGTCGACCCGAACGCGGTCCGCAACCTCACCGCGGAGCTCGACGAGGCCTGATCCGGGCTTCCCGCCCGGCGCGTGAAACGGGCATGACGGCAGGGCGTCTCCTTCGGGAGGCGCCCTGCCGCGTTTCCGGGGTCCGTTCCGCTGAGCGGGCGCGAGCCGGCCGGGCGGGAGCGTCCGGCCGGTAGATTGCGTCGCCGGATGCCGAGGAGAGGGGCGTGATGGGCGGATCGCCGCGCCGGCTGTACGACGTGCTCGACACCGCGGCGGAGGCCGCCCCGGACGCTCCGGCGCTGTCGGTGGACGGCACGACATGGACGTTCCGGGAGCTGCGCGCGCGGACGGACGCGCTGAGCGCCCATCTGGGGGAGCGGTGCCCGACCGGGGCGCGGGTGGCGCTGCTGGCGCACAACCGGCTGGAGTACGTGGCCGCGTACTACGGGGTTCCGCGGGACGGCCGGGTCCTGGTGCCGCTCAACCAGCGGCTGCATCCGCGCGAGTGGGCGGACCAGATCGCGCGCAGCGGCGTGTCGCTCGTCCTCGGTGAGCCGGACCTGCTCGGCAGGCTCGCGGACGAGGGGGAGCTCGGCGCCGGCCATCCTCCGCTCGTCCCCATCTCCGACCTGCCGTGGGACGCGCCCGCGCGCCCGCCCGGCGCTGCGTCCGGGCCGGACAAGGTCGCGTGGCTGATGTACACCAGCGGGACGACGGGCCGCCCCAAGGGGGTGCGGCTGACGCACGGGAGCCTGCTCGCGGGCCTCGGGGTGTCGGCGTCGGGGCGGCCGGTCCGTCCCGGTGACGTGTTCTGCACGCCGTTCCCGTTGTGCCATGTGGCTGGCTACCAGGTGATGCTGCATCACCTGTTCGGGCGGCATGCGGTGGTGATGCGCCGGTTCCGTCCGGCGGACCTGGTGGAGGCGGCGCGACGGCACGGCGTCACGAACGTGTCGCTGGCCCCGACGATGATCGAGGATCTGCTCGCGCACCTGGCGGACGGTCCGGCGGCGCTGGAAGTGCTGCGCGGCGCGCTTCGGGTGGTGTCGTACGGGTCGGCGCCGATGCCGGTTCCGCTGCTGCGCCGCGTCCACGACGTGCTGGGTTGCGACCTGAATCAGGGCTTCGGCATGACGGAGCTGTCGGGAAACGCGACGTTCCTGTCGCCGGACGACCACCGCACCGCGATCGCGTCCAGGCCCGAGCTGGCCGCGTCGGCGGGGCGTCCCGCGGACGGCGTCGAGATCGGCGTGATCGGTGAGGGCGGGGCGCCGGTCCCGCCGGGGACGGTCGGGGAGGTCGTCGTGCGGGGCGCGCAGGTGACGCCCGGATACTGGGACGATCCGGAGGCGACCGCGGAGGCGTTCGCGGGGGACTGGTTCCGCACCGGCGACGTCGGCCGCGTCGACGCGGACGGCTACCTCTACCTGGTGGACCGCCTCAAGGACGTGATCGTCACCGGCGGCGAGAACGTCTCGTCGCGCGAGGTGGAGGACGTGCTGCGCACGGTCCCGGGCGTCGGCGAGGTCGCCGTGGTGGGGCTGCCGGATCCGCGCTGGGGCCAGACGGTGTGCGCGGTGATCGTGCCGGACGGCGAGCGGCCGGCGGACGAGGAGCTGATCGGCGCGTGCCGGGCGCGGCTGGCCGGGTTCAAGACGCCGCGGCGGATCGAGTACGTCGACGCGCTGCCGCGCACCGGCACCGGGAAGATCCGCAAGTCCGTGCTCCGGGACCGCCTGGCCTGACGCCGGTACCCGGCGCTCCACCGGGGGCTGCGGCGGGCGCCCGATTATGCCGCTGACCTGCGAGATACCGCATCCACTGACCGCAACAGGACAGACCTATTGGACTGATTGTTTTGTGGCGATTGGTGTGCTTGGTGTTGAATCGTCCCTGTGAAGCGCCGAACCGACCGGATCATCGCCGTCTCCGCCGTCACGGCCGTGGCCGTCGTCCCCACCGCGATCCTGATGGCGGTGAAGACCGGCGTCATGTCGTCGAACGACTCGGGTGACACGCTGCCGAGCGCGCAGCTGGCGCAGGCGGACCCCGCGAACCCGAACAGCGCCGCGTCGGGCGCGGTGACCCCGTCCGCCTCCGGCGCGCCGGGCTCGGGCACCGGGACCGGCGGCGGCGCGGGGACCGGCACGCCGGGCGGCCGCACCGGCGGCCCGGGCGGCACCGCCGCGAACCCGTCGCCGAAGCCCGGCCCCGAGCTGCGGTCGTTCGTCCGCAAGACGAGCGTGAAGGTGACGTTCGGGACGGCCGGCGACTACAAGCAGGCGTCCGAGACGGCGACGATCAAGCTGTGGCCGTCGTTCTCGATGAACGCGGTCGGCGTCACGCACACGATGAAGGGCGGCACGCTCAGCGAGATCACCCAGAAGGTGATCGTCAGCGGCGCCACGCTGTCCGGCTTCGACGGGTCGAAGTGGACGAAGTCCAAGCTCAGCGCCGCGCAGCTGGAGAAGCTGCGGAGCGGGTCCGACCCGCGGCAGTTCACCTACATCATCCGCGGCGTGCCCGGGAACGTCGTGACCGGCCCTGACGCGAACGGCCGCAGCCACTACCTCGCGCAGGCGCTGATGGGCAGCGTGTACGGCCTGCTGCCGAAGGAGTCGGCGGACGAGATCCGCAAGGTGATCCCGGACGGCGCCGGCGTCTCGCTCGACCTGTGGTCCGGCAAGCAGGACCGGCCGGCGTCGATCGGGCTGTCCGCGAACACGCCCGACGGCACGTTCGACGGCTCCATGACGTTCGGCTCCTACCGCTGACGTCCCGCGAAACGGTCGCCGCGCGCGCTCTGGAGGACGTCCGTTCGGCCATGCGCGGGGTACGCCGATGGTCGTACCGGCCGGGGACCCGTTCGTACCACCGGGGGATGTAGCGCCGTTAGCGTCCCGACACACTGGGGATACCAGCAGGGCGACAAGGGAGGCCGAATCCTCATGAACCGACGACTGGTAGTGGCCGCCGGAGGGACCGCCGTGGGCGCCGCGCTCCTCCTGTCCGGATGCAACGGGGACGGGTCGGGCTCGAACGCGAACATGAAGCTGAGCGCCAACGAGGCGCTGCTGAAATCGTCGCAGCAGACGGCAGGGTCGGACACCTTCAAGGCCGACCTGACCGTCACCGGGTCCGGGTCGGAGTCGGGCAAGATCCACGCGACGGGGCAGTTCCGGCTCAAGCCGACGCTGAAGTTCAGCGCGCAGCTCGACGACGTGACCCGCAACGGGCAGACCGTGCCGGGCGCCAAGGGCCAGGCGATCTTCACCGACAACACCCTCTACGCGAAGGTGCCGCAGCTCGCGCAGTTCGTCAGCGGGGGCAAGCCGTGGGTGAAGATCGACGTGAACCAGGTGTCCCAGCGCACCGGCTTCGACGTGCAGAACCTGGTGAACCAGGTGGAGAAGGTCAACCCGGCCGAGCAGACGAAGATGTTCACCGGCTCCAAGGACGCGCACCGGGTCGGCACCGAGACGATCGACGGCGTCAAGACCGTCCACTACGCCGGCACGGTCACCGTCCAGGACGCGCTGAGCCGCCTCGACGCCCAGACCCGTGCGAAGGTCGACGGCTGGCTGCCGAAGGACCACGCCAACGGCAAGATCAACTTCGACCTGTGGACGGACGGCAAGAACCTGCCGCGCAAGCTGGTGTCCAAGGCGACCGACAAGCAGGGCGACAACGGCTCGGTGACGGTGCTCTACAGCGACTACGGCAAGTCGTTCGGGGTGAACCCGCCGCCCTCGGACCAGGTCGGCACCCTGTCGCTGGGCTCGCTGCTCGGCGGGCACTGACCCGGCGCACAGGTCACACCGGACATCACGGGACAGAGTGAACCCCGCTAGTCTCCCCTGCGTCTCATACAGGGTCCGGCCCGAGCGTCCGGGCTCCACGACGCAGACCGAGGAGTGTCCCTCATGATCCGACGTTTCGCCGCGGGCACGGCGGTCGCCGCCGGCCTCGCCCTCGCGCTGACCGGCTGTCTCGGCGACGCCGGGAACAAGGTGGACGAGGCCGGCAAGAACATCAAGCTGACCGCCGCGGAGGCGCTCGGCAAGACGGCCAGCAAGACCGGGCAGATCGACTCCTTCCAGGCCGACATGTCGATGACGTCGAGCGGCTCGGCCGCCGGCGCCATCAACATGTCCGGGACGATGCAGTACCGGACCAAGCCCGACCTGGCGTTCAGCATGGACTTCGGCAGCATGTCGGTCGGCGGCAAGTCGATGGCCGGCATGAAGGAGGTCCTGGTCGGCCGGACGATCTACGTGAAGATCCCGCAGCTGTCGCAGCTCGGCGGCGGCGCGTCCGCCAAGACCTGGGTGAAGATGTCGCTGGACGAGATCGGCAAGCAGTCCGGCATGAACATGGACCAGCTGCTCCAGCAGTCCCAGCAGATGGACCCGGTGAGCAACACCAAGATGCTGACGGCGTCCAAGGACGCCCGCGAGGTCGGCAAGGAGACGGTGGACGGCGTCCAGACCACGCACTACACCGGCACCTACCGGCTGTCGGACGCGGTCGCCAAGCTGTCGCCCGACCAGCGCCAGGCGTACGAGAAGAGCCTGGCGAAGTCCGGCATGAACGGCGACATGCACTTCGACCTGTGGGTCGACGGGCAGCAGCTGCCCCGCAAGATGACGATGAAGACCGACCAGTCGGCCGCCGGCGCGATGACGGTCACGTCCACCTACCACGACTTCGGCAAGCCGGTGCAGATCAGCGCGCCGCCGGCGAGCGAGGTCACCGACTTCAGCGCACTGCTGAAGGGCATGGGCACCGGCCTCACCCCGGGCGCCTGACCCTCATCTCCCACGTGCATTGATGGGACCGCGCCGCACATGGGCGCGGTCCCATCGCCATGGTCCCCGGATTTGGCCTAACCGCGGGACAGACCGTACTCTGTTGTCTGCCGAAGACCGCCGGTCGCCGTTCCGCGAGGGACGGCCGAAGGTCCCGATCCGTTCGGGCGGCCTGCGTAGGTGCGACGTGAGCCTTCCGCTTGGCCTTCCCGGGCCTGGCAAGACGCCCCGTGCACACCTGCGCCGGGGCGTTTTTTGGTGGATCGGCGCCCGTCCCGCGAGGGCCGGGCGCGGATCGTGACCACCCAGGTAATCGGAAGGAGGCCACATGGCCAAGGCCGAAAAGGCCGCGGCGGTAGCCGAGCTCAAGAGCGAGTTCGAGAGCTCCAGCGGCGCCGTGCTGACCGAGTACCGCGGGCTGACGGTGGCGCAGCTCAAGGAGCTGCGCACCAACCTCGGCGAGAACGCGAAGTTCGCCGTGGTGAAGAACACGCTGACCAAGCGCGCCGCGAACGAGGCCGGTGTCGACGAGCAGTTCCGCGAGCTGCTCGAAGGCCCGTCGGCCATCGCGTTCGTCCGGGGCGACGTGGTCGAGGCCGCCAAGGGCCTGCGTGACTTCGCCAAGGCCAACCCGCTGCTGGTGATCAAGGGCGGCTTCATCGACGGCAAGTCGATGGACGCCGCGGAGATCACCAGGCTCGCGGACCTCGAGTCCCGCGAGGTCCTGCTGGCCAAGCTGGCCGGTGCGATGAAGGGCTCCATGGCCAACGCGGCCGCGCTCTTCAACGCCCTGCCGACGCAGGCCGCCCAGCTCGCCGAGGCGCTGCGCGCCAAGCGCGAGGCCGCCGGCGAGACCGCCGACGCCCCCGCCGACGCGCCGGCCGCCGAGGCCGCCGACGAGGCTCCCGCCGAGTAGGCAACCCGCGGTTCCCCGTAACACCCCAGATCGTTAAGCCATAGCGGAGGAAACATCATGGCGAAGCTCAGCACCGACGACCTGCTCGACACCTTCAAGGAGATGACCCTCCTGGAGCTGTCCGACTTCGTGAAGAAGTTCGAGGAGGTCTTCGACGTCAAGGCCGCCGCGCCCGTCGCGGCCGTGGCCGCCGCCCCGGCGCCCGGCGCCGGCGGTGGCGAGGAGGCCGCCGCGCAGGACGAGTTCGACGTCATCCTCGAGGGTGCCGGCGACAAGAAGATCCAGGTCATCAAGGAGGTTCGCACGCTGACGAGCCTCGGCCTCAAGGAGGCCAAGGACCTGGTCGACGGCGCGCCGAAGCCGCTGCTCGAGAAGGTCAACAAGGAGACGGCCGACAAGGCCAAGGAGGCCCTGGAGAAGGCCGGCGCGACGGTCACCGTCAAGTAAGGCTTCTCCCGGAGCGTCCCGGGGCTTCGCGGCTCCGCTGCTCTTCGAGGCGGCCGTCCCACCTGCGGGTGGGGCGGCCGCCTTTTCGCATGCCCGGGCTCGAAAGCGCGTCCTGCGCGACGGGCCGCCCGGGGCGGTCGCGGCGGGTTGTCGCGGAGCCGCAACGGGGCCGCGGTTCCGGGTGTGTTTCCTGTGGGGTAGTGATAAAGAGCTGGTGAAAAGCGTGTGCCGGGGCGGGTTGTGCGGTACTCGGCGGGCGGCGTAGCGTCCCGTTCTGACGCTGTGGCCACACCCGGCCGCCCCGCTCCCGGCCGGCGGCTCCAGCGCGCCACCAGTACCCCTGGCTTGAGGCGCCGGTTCTTGGACCACTAGTCTCATAGGGCCCGTAAGTAACGATTGTCTTACGACGTCGGATTTTGCCGCTGATCTGGGGCGGAACCCCTTCCATTTGGACGGGGGGCCGCTACGGTGGTGGCACCCGTCACGGCTACCGGGCGGTAGCAACGAGACGGACACGAGGTGTGACGGGCAGACAAGAGCCAGAGTGCTACTCGCTCATTGGTTCGGGATTCCCCCCGGCCTGGACGAAAGGTGACGAGTGGGCGTCGAGATCAGAGTCGAGGGCCTGACCAAGTCCTTCGGCCGCCAGGTGATCTGGCAGGACGTGTCGCTGACCATTCCCGCAGGTGAGATCTCCGTTCTTCTGGGCCCGTCCGGTACCGGCAAGTCGGTCTTCCTGAAGTCCCTCGTCGGGCTGCTCAAGCCGAACCGCGGGCACATCTGGATCGGCGACAAGGACCTTCCCTACCTGCCCGAGTCGCAGCTCTACGAGACCCGCAAGCTGTTCGGCGTGCTGTTCCAGGACGGCGCGCTGTTCGGCTCGATGAACCTCTTCGACAACATCGCCTTCCCGCTGCGCGAGCACACCAAGAAGTCCGAGTCCGAGGTCAAGCGCATCGTCCTCGAGAAGATGGAGATGGTCGGCCTCCTCGGCGCCGAGTACAAGCTTCCCGGCGAGATCTCCGGCGGAATGAAGAAGCGCGCCGGGCTCGCCCGCGCGCTGGTCCTGGACCCCGAGATCCTGCTGATCGACGAGCCGGACTCCGGCCTCGACCCGGTCCGCACCGCGTTCCTGAACCAGGTGTTCATCGACCTGAACGCGCAGCTGAACGCGACGTTCCTGATCGTCACCCACGACATCAACACCGCCCGCACCATCCCCGACAACATCGGCCTGCTGTACCAGCGGAACCTGGCGATGTTCGGGCCGCGGGAGATGCTGCTGTCCAGCGAGGAGCCGGTCGTCCGGCAGTTCCTCAACGCCAGCAAGATCGGCCCCATCGGGATGTCGGAGGAGAAGGACGCCTCCGAGCTCGAGGCCGAGGCGAAGATGGGCCTGGACTCCGGCAAGCTGCCCCCCATCCCGCCGCAGCAGATGCCCAGCAACGGGATGCTGCGGGCCGGCCAGCACGCCCCCGGCGCCTGGTGCGCCGCGCACGGCGTCCAGCCGCCGCCCGGGTCGTTCATCGACGACCTCGGCCGCAACTGGGTGGAGGAGTGGCCGCGGTACGTGGCGTCCATGTCCGCCGGCGCCGCCGCACCGGCGGCCCCGGGCGGGCCGCCGCCCGCGGGCCCGCCGCCCGGCGGCCCGGGCGGGCCCGGCATGTTCCCCGGCAACCCGCCGCCCGGGGCGCCCGGAGGTGCGGCGTACTGATGTCCACTCCTGGTATCGGCGCGGACCAGCGAGAGGGCAGGCGGACCGGAGGTTCCTCCGGCACGCTCCGCAAGATCGGTGACGGCGCGACCAACGTCGCGGTCAGGGAGCCCGGCCGGTTCTTCGCCATGTGCCTGGACACCGGCCGGGCCCTGTTCCGCCCGCCCTTCCAGTGGCGCGAGTTCATCGAGCAGGCCTGGTTCATCGTCAGCGTCACCGTCGTCCCGACCATGCTGGTCGCGATCCCGTTCGGCGGCGTGCTGTCGCTGCAGGTCGGCGGGCTCATCCGGCAGCTCGGCGCGCAGTCCTACACCGGTGCGACCGCGGTGGTCGCGATCGTCCGCGAGGCCAGCCCGCTGGTCACCTCGCTGCTGGTCGCGGGCGCCGCGGGGTCGGCGATGTGCGCCGACATCGGCTCCCGCAAGATCCGCGAGGAGATCGACGCCATGGAGGTGCTCGGGATCAACCCGCTGCAGCGCCTCGTGGTGCCGCGCACCCTCGCCTGCGCGTTCGTCGCGCTGTTCCTGAACGGCCTGGTGTCGGTGGTCGGCCTGCTCGGCGGCTACTTCTTCAACGTCGTGCTGCAGGACGGCACGCCGGGCGCCTACCTCGCCTCGTTCAACGCGATCGCGCAGCTGCCCGACCTGGTGCAGGCGGAGATCAAGGCGTTCGTCTTCGGCATCACCGCCGGCCTGGTCGCGGCCTACAAGGGCCTGAACGCCAAGGGCGGCCCGAAGGGCGTCGGCGACGCGGTCAACCAGACCGTCGTCATCACCTTCATGCTGCTGTTCGTCGAGAACTTCATCATCTCGACGCTGTACACCCAGTTCGTCCCGGCGAAGGGCATGTGATGGCGGCCCCTACCAAGGCGGGCAAGGCCGTCAACCGGGCGATCAGCGCGCCCCTGGACCGGCTGGACGACTTCGGCCACCAGATGTCGTTCTACGTCCGCGCGTTCGCGTGGACGTTCCGGGTGCTGCGCCGCTACCGCGTCGAGGTGCTGCGGCTGCTGGCCGAGGTCAGCCTCGGCACCGGCGGCCTCGCGGTGATCGGCGGCTCGGTGGTGATCGTCGGGTTCATGACGTTCTTCACCGGCAGCCAGGTCGGCCTGGAGGGCTATGAGTCCCTCGACCAGATCGGCACCGCCGCGTTCACCGGCTTCATCGCCTCCTACTTCAACACCCGCGAGATCGCGCCGCTGGTGTCGGCGCTGGCGCTGTCGGCGACGGTCGGCTGCGGGTTCACCGCGCAGCTCGGCGCGATGCGGATCTCCGACGAGATCGACGCGCTCGAGGTGATGGCGGTCCCGTCGATGCCGTTCCTGGTCACCACCCGGATGATCGCCGGGATGGTCGCGGTGATCCCGCTGTACGTGGTGGGCCTCCTGGCCTCCTACGGCGCGACGCGGGTGATCGTGACGATGTTCTACGGCCAGTCGTCCGGCACCTACGACCACTACTTCCATCTGTTCCTGCCACCGCACGACATCTACTGGTCGTTCGGCAAGGTGATCATCTTCTCGGTGCTGGTGATGCTGATCCACTGCTACTACGGCTACAACGCCAGCGGCGGCCCGGCCGGCGTCGGCATCGCGGTGGGCCGCGCGGTGCGCACCAGCATCGTCGTGATCAACGTGGCGGACCTGCTGCTCGGCATGGCGATCTGGGGCACCAGCACCGGCGTCCGGATCGCGGGGTGACCGGGTCATGAGCGAACGCATGCGCTACCGCGTGCTCGGGCTGTCCATGATCCTGGTGATCGTGCTGCTGCTGGCGCTGACCGTGGCGTTCTACAACAAGTGGTTCACCCCGGTGACGAACGTGAAGGTCGCGACGGAGCGGGCCGGGCTGCAGCTGCTGCCGCACGCGGACGTGAAGGTCCGCGGCATCATCGTCGGCGAGGTGCGCGGCACCCACGTCACCGCCGGCGGCGCGACGCTCGACCTCGCGCTGAACCCCGGCGAGGCCAAGAAGATCCCGAACAACGTGCAGGCGCGGCTGCTGCCGAAGACGCTGTTCGGCGAGAAGTACGTGGACCTGGAGGTCCCGCAGCAGCCGGGCCCCGAGGGCCTGCGCGCCGGCCAGACGATCCAGCAGGACCGCTCCCAGCAGGCCGTCGAGATCAACAAGGTGCTGGACGACCTGCTGCCCGTCCTGCAGGCGGTGAAGCCCGCCGAGCTGAACACCACGCTGAACGCGCTGGCGACGGCCCTGCAGGGCCGCGGCGAGCAGATCGGGCAGGACATCGACGAGGCGGACGCGCTGCTGAAGAAGATCAACCCGCAGCTGCCGACGCTGGTGCACGACCTGCACAGCCTCGCCGACGTGGCCGACATCTACGACCAGGCCGCGCCGGACCTGCTGCAGACGCTGCGCAACATCAACGTGACCAGCAAGACGATCACCGACAAGAAGGCGACGATCGAGCAGCTGATCCCGGCGACGACCGCCCTCGCGCAGGACGGCGACGCGTTCATGACGCAGAACGCACCGAAGATCGTCGGGGTGAACATCGCCAGCCGCGCCGGGCTGTCGCTGATCGCGCGGTACTCGCCGTCGCTGCCGTGCGTGTTCGCCGGCCTGGTGAAGCTGCGGCCGGAGGCCGAGCGGGTGGCGGGCGGCAACGGGTCCAAGACCTTCAACCTGACCATCGAGATCGTCAAGCCGCGGCCGGGCTACAAGTACCCGCTGGACCTGCCCGAGGCCAAGGACCAGCGCAACCCGCGCTGCTACGGGCTGCCGAACCCGAAGGTGCCCTCGCCGGACTACCTGGCGCTGGACGGCACCCAGGACGACCTGTGGTGGAAGAACCCGAGTGACCCGAACGGCGGTGGCGGTGGCGGCGGCTCGCGCGGCCGCGGGATCTCCGACGTGTTCGTCGACCCGGGCTCGATGAGCGAGACCGACAAGATCAAGAACATCGTCGGCCCGATGACGCGGACCCCGTCCGACCAGGTCTCGGACGTGGCGTCGCTGATGTACGGGCCGCTGCTGCGCGGATCGGTGGTGACCGTCAAGTGAAGACGACCAGTGCCGCGATCAAGCTCGGCGTCTTCGTGGTGCTCACCACGCTCGCCACCGGCGTGCTGGCGATGACGATCTCCAATGCCCGGTTCGGGCCGTCCCGCGAGTACAAGGCGGTCTTCACCGACGCGACCGGGCTGCTCGACAACGACGACGTGCGCGTCGCGGGCGTCCGGGTCGGCGAGGTCAAGGGCATCAAGCTCTACCACGGCAACCTCGCGCAGGTGACGTTCAGCATCCAGAAGGGCGGCGTGTTCGAGGCGGGCCTGCCGGCGTCCACGCAGGCGCAGATCCGCTACCGCAACCTGATGGGGCAGCGGTACCTGTCGCTCAGCGACGGCGCCGGGCAGGCCAACAACTACCTCAAGGCCGGCGGCACCATCCCGGTCGCGCAGACCCAGCCGGCGCTCGACCTGACCGCCCTGTTCAACGGCTTCCACCCGCTGTTCAAGGCGCTGGAGCCGAAGGACGTCAACAACCTCGCCACCCAGATCGTCCAGGTGCTGCAGGGCGAGGGCGGGACGGTCAACAGCCTGCTGTCGCACGTGGCGTCGCTGACCAACACGCTCGCCGACCGCGACCAGGTGATCGGCGACGTGATCGACAACCTGAACTCCGTGCTCGGCACGATCGACGACCGGCACCAGCAGGTCGAGCAGCTGATCACCGACCTGCGCGGATTCGTCAGCGGGGTGTCGGGCGACCGGCAGGCGATCTTCGACTCGGTGTCGGCGATCAACCAGCTGACCGGGACGACCGCGGGCCTGCTCAAGCAGTCCCGGCCGGGGATCAAGAGCGACGTCGCGCAGCTGAAGAAGCTCACCGGCACGCTCAACGCCAACAGCGGGGAGCTGAACGCGGCCCTGGAGGGCTCGCCGAAGACGCTGCAGAAGCTGGTCAGCATCTCCCAGTACGGCTCCTGGTTCAACATGTACATCTGCGGCCTCGACGCGCGGGTGCGGCTGCCGGGCGGACCGGTCTACCAGACGCCGGCGATCGTGAACGAGAACGCGAGGTGCAAGTAGATGAGGATCCCCTTCCGGGAGCGCAACCCGGTCCCCATCGCCCTCGTCGCGTTCGCCGTGATCGTGCTGGCGCTCGTGCTCGCGATGAACCTCGGCAACATCCCGTTCGTCAACCCCGGCAGCACCCACACCGCCTCGTTCAAGGAGGCGGCGGGGCTGAAGTCGGGGGAGGAGGTCCGGATCGCCGGCGTCAAGGTCGGCAAGGTCACCGCCCTCGACCTCGACCACGGCCACGTCAAGGTCACCTTCCGGGTGGACAAGGGCGTGAAGCTCGGCGACCGGACCCAGGCCGACATCAAGATCAAGACGCTGCTCGGCCAGCACTTCCTCGCGCTCAGCCCGCAGGGGAAGGGCCGGCTCGGACGCAACATCCCGCTGGATCGCACGCACACCCCGTTCGAGGTCGTCCCGGCGATCAGCGAGCTCAGCCAGAAGGTCGACGAGATCGACACGACGCAGCTCGCCAAGTCGTTCGACACCCTCTCGGACACCTTCAAGAACTCCCCGCCGGAGGTGAAGGCCTCCCTGCAGGGGCTGCGCCGGCTGTCCAACACCGTCGCGTCCCGCGACGACCAGCTGCACGAGCTGGCCGGCAAGGCCAAGGACGTCTCGCAGCTGCTGGCCGACCGCAACCAGGACTTCGCCAAGCTCGTCCAGGACGGCGACAAGGTGCTGCAGGCCGTGCAGGCCCGCCGCGCCGTCATCCACCAGCTGCTGATCAACACGGTCTCGCTGTCGCAGCAGGTCAACGCGCTGATCAGCGAGAACCAGGCGCAGCTGAAGCCGATGCTGGACAACCTCGCCAAGGTCAACCGGATCCTGCTGAAGAACCAGGACAACCTGGACCGGACGATCCAGCTGTTCGCGCCGTACGCCCGGCAGTTCTCCGACGTCGTCGGCACCGGCCGCTGGTTCGACTCCTACATCCAGAACCTCCTCCCGATCCCCGCCTCGATCCAGGACGCCCCGAAGAACCAGGGAACCGGGACGGGCGCCCCGACGCTGGGCGGCGGTCAGAAGAAGCCGAACGGCCAGACCGGCAGCAACGGCAACAACCCGTTGCCCTTCCTCCCGTGAGCAGGCAGGTCCTAAGTGCGTAACTCCGCGTTGATACTTCGCCTGGGCGGCGCGATCCTCGCCGTCGCGGTGCTGGCGGCCGCGCTCGTCCTGCTCCTGCAGGAACCCAGGCAGCGGCACATGACGGCCTACTTCACCAAGACCGTCGGCCTCTACAAGGGCGCCGAGGTCCGCATCCTCGGCATCCCGGTCGGCGAGGTCACCAGTGTCAAGCCGGTCGGCGAGGCGGTGAAGGTCAAGCTGAAGTGGGACGCCAAGTACAAGGTCCCGGCCAACGCCCAGGCCGTCATCGTCAACCAGACCCTGGTCGCCGACCGGTACATCCAGCTCACCCCCGCCTACACCGGCGGGCCCGTGCTGGCGGACGGCGCCACGCTGACCACCGGCCGCACCCGGGTCCCCGTCGAGGTGGACCAGGTCAGCGGCAGCCTGAACGACCTCACCAAGGCGCTCGGCCCGCAGGGCGCGAACGCGACGACGCCCGACAAGCAGCAGGGCTCGCTGTCGCGGCTGCTGCAGGTCGGCGCGCAGAACCTGGACGGGCAGGGCGAGGACATCCGGCAGACGATCTCCGACACCTCGCAGATGCTGAGCACGCTCAGCAACGACCGCGGGGACGTCGCGGCGACGATCCGGAACCTGCGGATCATCACCGACACGATGAAGGCCAACGACCAGCAGATCCGCTCGTTCAGCACCCACCTGAACGGCGTGTCGGGCCAGCTGGACGGGGAGAAGGAGGAGCTCAGCGCCGCGCTGAACACCCTCGCCCCGACGCTGCGGAACGTGCAGGCGTTCATCAAGGACAACCGCACCGAGCTGTCGTCGAACGTCCGGCAGCTCGCGCAGGTCACCGGCGTGCTGGTGAAGGAGAAGGACGCGCTCGCCGAGGTGCTGACCGCCGGCCCGCTCGCCATCAACAACCTGGCCCGCGCCTACGACCCGATCAGCGGCACGATCCACACCCGCGACAACTTCCGCCAGTTCAACAACCTGGCGGACTGGGTGTGCTCGCTGGCGTACTCGGTCGGCACCCCCGCCAAGCAGTGCCTGGACTTCGTGAAGCCCTACAACGGCATCGGCAAGGCGCTGGCGGGCGTGAGCCTGGACCTGTCCTGGATCACCGCGCTGACCACGCACTACGACCCCGTGCCCATTCCGCCGGACGCCTACGGGCCCGGCGGACGGAGCGGGTCGAAGAGCACCGGCACGCCGAAGAACGCCAAGACCACCAAGACGGCGAAGACGGGCACGGCGACCTCGCACGACCCGAAGAACATCACCTCGCTGCTGCCCGGAGGTGCCGGATGACCAGGACACCCCGCAGGCGCGCCGCGCAGGCCGCGTCCGGCACGGCGGCGGACGGAGCGCGGAGCACGGCGCGCAAGGGCCGGGCGCTGCCGCGGCGGACGAAGCTGCTCGGCGCCGCCGCCCTCGCGGGCGTCACGGCGCTGTCGGGATGCTCGTTCAACGGCGTCTCGTCGCTGCCGCTGCCCGGCGGCCCCGACCTCGGCTCCCACCCCCGCACCGTGAAGATCGAGTTCACGAACGTGCTGGACCTGGTGCCGCAGTCGGTGGTCAAGGTCAACGACGTGTCGGTCGGCAAGGTCACCAAGGTCGACCTCGCCGGCGGCAGCGCCGGCTGGCACGCCGTCGTCACCGTCAAGATCCGCGGCGATGTGAACCTGCCGGACAACGCCCGCGCGACGATCAGCCAGACGAGCCTGCTCGGCGAGAAGTTCGTCCAGCTGGCGCCGCCGGGCGACCAGGCGCCGACCGGGCGGCTCGGCTCCGGCGACGTGATCCCGCTGTCGCGCACCGGCCAGGGCACCGAGATCGAAGAGGTGCTGTCGGCGATGTCGCTGCTGCTGAACGGCGGCGGCATCCAGCAGGTCGCCACGATCAGCCACGAGCTGCAGGCCGCGATGAGCGGCCGCGAGGGCACGATCCGCGACGTCCTGCAGCGCGTCGACACCTTCGCCGGGACGCTGGACACCAACCGCGCCGCGATCACCCGGGCGCTGGACAGCCTCGACCGGCTCACCGGCAAGCTGTCGGACGAGCGCAAGACGATCACCGACACGATCGACGAGACCGGCCCGGCGATCGGCATCCTCAAGCGCAACCGGGCCGACCTGACCAAGATGCTCGTCGCACTGAACAAGCTCAGCCGCACCACCACCGACGTGATCGACAAGTCGCAGGCCAACTTCGTGGC
Organism: Actinomadura violacea; assembly: GCF_017573465.1. Lineage (GTDB taxonomy): Bacteria > Actinomycetota > Actinomycetes > Streptosporangiales > Streptosporangiaceae > Spirillospora > Spirillospora violacea. The sequence goes on along the minus strand of NZ_JAGEPF010000013.1, from coordinate 25,926 downwards.
GAACCTCAAGGACCTGAACAAGATCCTCGCCAACCTGAACAAGGCCGGCTCCGACCTGCCGAACGCGCTGCAGTCGCTGATCACCTTCCCGTTCCCGCCGACCTTCGCCAACGTCATCGAGGGCGACTACGGCAACGTGAAGCTCACCGTCGACCTGGACTTCAACGACCTCGCGCAGAACCTGCTCGGCGGCACCGACCTGGAGAACCAGATCGGCAGCGGCAAGCAGATGCGCAACATGCTGCAGGTGCCCAACGTGACCCTGCCCGACTCGCCGCTCGGCTCGCTGCCGCAGTCGTCCGGCGGCAGCGGCGGCACCGGCGGGCTGCCGGGGCTGCCCGGCCTGCCCGGCGCGTCCACCCCGACGCCGAAGCCGACCAAGGGCGGCAAGAAGACCGGCACCGCCGGCGCCAACGGCACCAGGACCGGCGCGCTGGCCCCGGCCCCGGGCGACGACGGTCTGCGGACCCTGATGGGGGGCCTCTGGTGATCCTCAAGCGCGGCGTCATCATCCAGCTGATCGCCTTCGCGGTGATCACGATCGTCGGCGTGACGATCGTGCTGGTGAACTACATCGGCGTCGGCCGGCAGGTGCTCGGCAAGCAGTACACCGCCTTCGTCGACCTCAGCGACTCCGGCGGCGTGTTCACCAACGCCGAGGTCACCTACCGGGGCGTCCCGGTCGGCCGGGTCGGCCCGATGTCGCTCACCAAGACCGGCATCAAGGTCAAGCTGCAGCTCGACCGCGGCAAGCGGATCCCGCGTGAGGGGACGAAGGCGGTCGTCGCGAACCGGTCGGCGGTCGGCGAGCAGTACATCGACCTGGAGCCGAGCAAGAACACCGGCCCCTACCTCGACGAGGGCGGCGCGTACACGATCCCGGCGAGCATGACCTCGCTCCCGGTGCGGACCGAGGAGCTGCTGCGCAACGTCGACCAGCTCGTCGGGTCGGTGAACACCAAGGACCTCGGCACGATCGTCGACGAGCTGGACAGGGCGTTCAACGGCTCCGGCTCCGACCTGCAGTCGATCCTGGACGACACGCACCGGCTGCTGCAGACCGCGAACCAGGCGTACCCGGACACCAAGCAGCTGCTCGACAACAGCGTGACGGTGCTGGACACCCAGCGCAGCGAGGCCGCGAACATCCGCGGCTTCGCCCGCAACCTCAACGACTTCACCGCCTCGCTGCGCAAGGACGACCCGGCGCTGCGCAAGACGATCGACAACGCCCCCGGCGCCGTCGACGAGACGCACAAGGCGATCGACCAGCTGGCCCCGACGCTGCCGACGCTGCTGGCGAACCTGTCCACCACCGGGCAGGTCATCACGTCCCGGCAGAACGGCCTGCGGTCGCTGTTCATCCTCTACCCGGTCGAGGTGGCGGGCGCGTTCACCGTCACCCCCGGCGACGGCACCCAGCACCTCGGCCTCGACCTGAACATCAGCTCGCCGCCCGCGTGCACCAAGGGCTACGAGGGCGTGAAGCACCGCTGGCCGCAGGACACCTCGCTGCGCAACCCGCCGCTGAACGTCGGCTGCAAGGCCCCGCACAACTCGCCCAGCGACGTGCGCGGCGCCCGCAACTTCCCCAAGGACGCGCTCACGCCCGTCCCGCAGCTGCCCCCGGGCGCGACCTCCGGCGCGGGGTTCCCCGCGGGCGGCGCGTACGGGACGGGCTCGGACTCGGGCTCCGGCTCGTCGGAGGCGAAGGGCAAGGGCAAGGGCAAGAGCGCCGGAGACGGCGCGGCGAACGGCAAGGCGGCCGCCGCGGCGGCCCCCACGGGCCAGCTGTCGAATGGGCGGCTGTACCTGTCGTATCCGGCCAATTCAGTCGAATTCGCTGGATACGATCCGTCGACGGGCGCGGTCTACGGCCCGGACGGCAAGAAGTACGTCATGCCGCGGACCGCCGGCAACCGTGAGTTGGGAGATTCCTCGTGGAAGTGGCTCATGCTCGGACCCCTGAGCCAGTGAGGCGGGGCCGATGAGACGCCTCTCGCCGCAGATCGCCACGATCGTCCTCGGTGTGCTCGTCGTCGCGCTCGCCGTCCTCACCGGTGTCTACTCCGTCCGCGTGTACCACGGCAAGGACGCCTCCGACCAGCGCGCCAAGGCGACGCAGTCGGCCCGCCAGATGGGCGTCAACCTGATGACGATCAGCTCGTCGTCCGCCCAGAAGGACATCGACCGGATCATGGCCGGCGCCACCGGCGACCTGAAGAACAAGCTCGGCTCCCAGGCCAAGACCCTGATGGACACGCTGAAGCAGACGCAGGCCAAGTCGACCGTCAACCAGGTCGAGGCCGGGGTCGTCTCCATGGACGGCGATTCCGCCGAGGTGATGGTCTCCCTCAACGGGACCGTCACCAACCCGAAGGTGAAGGACGGCGCCCCCCGCGCCTACCGGTACCTGATGGAGCTCAGCCGGGTCGGTGACCGCTGGCTCGTCGCCAACCTGGAGGTGGTCCCGTGACCATGCTCGGCCGGGGCAAGCGCTCCGCACCGGAGAAGGGCAAGGGCCCTCGCAAGGGCGACGCCGCAGGCAAGGACGGCGGTGCCGGCAAGGAAGGTGAGGGCCGCACCAAGACGGCCGCCGAGCAGGCCGCCAAGGCCGAGGAGGCCGCCGAGGCGGCACGGCTCGCCGAGGAGGCCGCTGAGCGCGCGCGCGAAGCCGCGCGGCTGGCGCAGATCGCCGCGGACGCGGCGGCCGCCGTCGACGAGGCCGAGGACGCCGAGGACACCGACGACGACGGCGAGGACGCCCCCGCCAAGGCGAAGAGCGCCGTCAAATCGCCTGTGAAGCCCCGGCGCACCAAGAAGGCCCCCGAAAGCGAGCCGGAGGCCGACGAGCCCGCAGCGGACGACTCAGCCCCCGCTGAGGTGTCGGACGCCGACGTCGACGAGGTCGAGACGGGCGCCAAGCCCGAGATCGACGTCGACGCCGAGGACGACTCCGAAGAGGGCGCCGAGGCGGAGGACGGCGCCGAAGACGACGCCGACGACGCCGAAGACGAGGACGACGCCGACGAGCCCGAGGCCAAGCGCGGCAAGAGGCCGAGCCTCAAGAAGACCGCCAAGGTCGTGGCCGTCGACGAGGACGAGGACGACGACGAGCCGGGCCGCCGCTTCGGCACGGGCCGGTTCACGCTGCTCGCCGTGCTGGTCGTCCTGGTCCTCGGGTTCGGCACCGCGGCGGTGATGCTGATCCTCAAGGACCAGAAGCAGAGCGCCACGGACGACGCCCGCAAGAACGGCCTGTGGGCCGCGTCCAAGGCCGCCCAGGAGCTGTCGTCCTACGACTTCCGGACGATCGACACCGACACCAGGGCCGCCGCCGCCATGACGACGGGCAAGCTGCACGACGACTACGTGAAGCAGATCCCGTCGTTCAAGCAGCAGGCGGTCGCGCAGCAGCTCGTCGGGACGACGACGGTGATGAAGACCGGTGCGATCAGCGCGTCCCCGGACAAGGTCGTGGCGCTCGTCTACGCCGACCGCTCGTCGGCGACCAAGAACGACAAGACGCAGCAGCTCCCCGAGTCGCTGCGGCTGAAGATGACCATGGTCAAGGTCCACGGCAAGTGGCTGGCCCAGAAGGTCGACGTCATCTCCTGAAGGCGCCCGCCGGCCGCGCGCCGGCCCGGCACCGCCGCCTCGGGCGGCCACCCTCCGCGGGTGGCCGCCCGAGGCGTTTCCGGGAGGGTTCGGGGCGTTCGCGGAGGGTCCGGAGCGGCGCGTCGCAGGCCGCGCGGGGAGGCGCTGTAGCCGGTGCTTCGGCCGGGCGGGCGCGGACCCCTAAACTATGGCCTTCCTCACTGCAGGTCAGAGCCCGAAAAGTCCAAGTCCGCTCTTGACTGCAAGGCCCTGAGGGGCGATGCTCCATGGCAACGTGATGCATACTGCGGCGCTAGAGTTGCGAGCGGTGTACCGGTCGGCTACACTGCCCCTTTGCGCTGCCCTCTGACTATCCACGTGTGAGAGCACTCCCGAGCGGGTCCGTTTTGGACCCTAACGCACGGGTCTTGAACGTGGGTCGTCTGGCGTGCGTGTCGTCAGTTACGCCGCGAGCCCTCGGAAGGACCACCACTCTTGGCAGCCTCGCGCAACGCCTCGAATACCGCAACCGGTCCGAACCGCGTCTCCTTCGCGCGCATCAAGGAGCCGCTCGAAGTCCCGGACCTCCTTGCTCTGCAGACCAACTCCGTTGACTGGCTGCTGGGCAACGAGAGGTGGAAGGCCCGGGTCGAGGCGGCCCAGAAGGCCGGAAGTAAGAGCGTCCCGACCCAGTCGGGGCTGGAGGAGATCTTCGAAGAGATCAGTCCGATCGAGGACTTCTCCGGGACCATGTCCCTGTCGTTCCGGGATCACCGGTTCGAGCCGCCCAAGTACTCCGTCGAGGAGTGCAAGGACAAGGACATGACCTACTCCGCCCCGCTGTTCGTCACGGCGGAGTTCATCAACAACACCACCGGTGAGATCAAGAGCCAGACGGTGTTCATGGGCGACTTCCCGCTCATGACCCCGAAGGGCACCTTCATCATCAACGGCACCGAGCGCGTCGTGGTCTCGCAGCTGACCCGCTCGCCCGGCGTGTACTTCGACCGCGCCCTCGACAAGGCGTCCGACAAGGACATCTACGGCTGCCGGGTCATCCCGAGCCGCGGCGCCTGGCTCGAGTTCGAGATCGACAAGCGCGACAACGTCGGCGTGCGCATCGACCGCAAGCGCAAGCAGCCGGTCACCGTGCTGCTCAAGGCCCTCGGCTGGGACGAGGCCCGCATCCGCGAGCACTTCGGCGCCTACGAGTCGATCAACGTCACCCTGGAGAAGGACCACACCTCCGGCCAGGACGACGCCCTCCTCGACATCTACCGCAAGCTGCGGCCGGGCGAGCCGCCGACCCGCGAGTCGGCGCAGACCCTGCTGGAGAACCTGTACTTCAACCCCAAGCGGTACGACGTCGCCAAGGTCGGCCGTTACAAGATCAATAAGAAGCTCGGCCTCGACCTGGACATGCGCCAGGGCACCCTGACCGAGGACGACATCGTCGCCACGATCGAGTACCTCGTCCGGCTGCACGCCGGCGAGGAGGAGGCCACCCTCGGGGCCGTCGCCGTGCCGATCGAGGTCGACGACATCGACCACTTCGGCAACCGGCGCCTGCGCACGGTCGGCGAGCTCATCCAGAACCAGGTCCGGCTGGGCCTGGCCCGCATGGAGCGCGTCGTCCGCGAGCGGATGACCACCCAGGACGTCGAGGCGATCACGCCGCAGACCCTGATCAACATCCGGCCGGTCGTCGCCTCCATCAAGGAGTTCTTCGGCACCAGCCAGCTGTCGCAGTTCATGGACCAGACCAACCCGCTGGCCGGGCTGACGCACAAGCGCCGCCTGAACGCGCTGGGTCCGGGCGGTCTGTCGCGTGAGCGCGCCGGCATGGAGGTCCGCGACGTCCACCCGTCGCACTACGGCCGCATGTGCCCGATCGAGACGCCGGAAGGCCCGAACATCGGCCTGATCGGCTCGCTCGCCGCGTTCGGCCGGGTCAACCCGTTCGGTTTCGTCGAGACCCCGTACCGCAAGGTCGAGGACGGCCGGGTCACCGACCAGATCGACTACCTGACGGCCGACGAGGAGGACCGCTTCGTCATCGCGCAGGCCAACTCCCTGCTCAACGAGGACGGCACCTTCCAGGACGACCGCATCCTGGTCCGCCGCAAGGGCGGCGAGGTCGAGCTCGTCCCGGCCCGCGAGGTCCAGTACATGGACGTCTCGGCCCGGCAGATGACCTCGGTCGCCACCGCGATGATCCCGTTCCTGGAGCACGACGACGCCAACCGCGCGCTGATGGGCTCCAACATGCAGCGCCAGTCCGTCCCGCTGCTGCGCAGCGAGGCGCCGCTGGTCGGCACCGGCATGGAGTACCGCGCGGCGACCGACGCCGGCGACGTGATCACGGCCGAGAAGGCCGGCGTCGTCGAGGAGGTCTCGGCCGACTACGTGACCGTCATGAACGACGACGGCACCCGGACGACCTACCGCGTGTCCAAGTTCAAGCGCTCCAACCAGGGCACCTGCTTCAACCAGAAGCCGATCGTGGAGGAGGGCCAGCGGGTCGAGTTCGGGCAGGTCGTCGCCGACGGCCCGTGCACCGACACCGGCGAGATGGCGCTCGGCAAGAACCTCCTCGTGGCGTTCATGCCGTGGGAGGGCCACAACTACGAGGACGCCATCATCCTCAGCCAGCGGCTGGTGCAGGACGACGTCCTCTCCTCGATCCACATCGAGGAGCACGAGGTCGACGCCCGCGACACCAAGCTCGGCCCCGAGGAGATCACCCGGGACATCCCGAACGTCTCCGAGGAGGTCCTGGCCGACCTCGACGAGCGCGGCATCATCCGCATCGGCGCGGACGTCGTCCCCGGCGACATCCTGGTCGGCAAGGTCACGCCCAAGGGCGAGACGGAGCTGACCCCCGAGGAGCGGCTGCTGCGCGCGATCTTCGGCGAGAAGGCCCGCGAGGTCCGCGACACCTCCCTGAAGGTGCCGCACGGTGAAGAGGGCAAGGTCATCGGCGTCCGGGTGTTCTCCCGCGACGAGGGCGACGAGCTCCCGCCCGGCGTGAACGAGCTGGTCCGGGTGTACGTGGCCCAGAAGCGCAAGATCACCGACGGCGACAAGCTGGCCGGCCGGCACGGCAACAAGGGCGTCATCTCCAAGATCCTCCCGGTCGAGGACATGCCGTTCCTGGAGGACGGGACGCCGGTCGACATCGTGCTCAACCCGCTGGGCGTGCCCGGCCGGATGAACGTCGGCCAGGTCCTGGAGACCCACCTCGGCTGGGTCGCCTCCCGCGGCTGGAAGGTCGAGGGCGAGGACGCCGACTGGAAGCGCGCGCTCAAGGAGATCGGCGCGGACGAGGCCCCGCCGTGGACCAACACCGCCACGCCGGTGTTCGACGGTGCGCGCGAGACCGACGTCACCGGGCTGATCCAGAGCACGCTGCCCAACCGCGACGGCAACCGGATGGTGGGCCCGGGCGGCAAGGCGAAGCTGTTCGACGGCCGCACCGGTGAGCCGTACAGCGACCCGATCTCGGTCGGCTACATCTACATCCTCAAGCTGCTCCACCTGGTCGACGACAAGATCCACGCTCGGTCGACCGGCCCCTACTCCATGATCACCCAGCAGCCGCTCGGCGGTAAGGCCCAGTTCGGCGGGCAGCGCTTCGGTGAGATGGAGGTCTGGGCGCTGGAGGCGTACGGCGCCGCCTACGCCCTGCAGGAGCTGCTGACCATCAAGTCCGACGACGTCCTCGGCCGCGTGAAGGTGTACGAGGCCATCGTCAAGGGCGAGAACATCCCCGAGCCCGGCATTCCCGAGTCCTTCAAGGTGCTCATCAAGGAGATGCAGTCGCTCTGCCTCAACGTCGAGGTGCTCTCCAGCGACGGCATGTCCATCGAGATGCGCGACACCGACGAGGACGTCTTCCGCGCCGCGGAGGAGCTCGGCATCGACCTGTCCCGGCGCGAGCCGAGCAGTGTCGAAGAGGTCTGATCAACTCAAGGGGAAAACAGTTGCTTGACGTCAACTTCTTCGACGAGCTTCGCATCGGCCTGGCGACCGCCGACGACATCCGCCAGTGGTCCCACGGCGAGGTGAAGAAGCCGGAGACGATCAACTACCGCACCCTCAAGCCGGAGAAGGACGGGCTCTTCTGCGAGAAGATCTTCGGTCCGACCCGGGACTGGGAGTGCTACTGCGGCAAGTACAAGCGCGTCCGGTTCAAGGGCATCATCTGCGAGCGCTGCGGCGTCGAGGTGACCCGCGCCAAGGTGCGCCGTGAGCGGATGGGCCACATCGAGCTGGCCGCGCCGGTCACGCACATCTGGTACTTCAAGGGCGTCCCGTCGCGCCTGGGCTACCTGCTGGACCTGGCCCCGAAGGATCTCGAGAAGATCATCTACTTCGCGGCCTACATGATCACCAGCGTGGACGCCGAGCGCCGCGACCGCGACCTGCCGACGCTGGAGGCCCACATCTCCGTGGAGCGCCAGCAGATCGAGCAGGCCCGCGACGCGCAGGTCGAGGCCCGCCAGCAGAAGCTGGAGGGCGACCTCGGCGAGCTCGAGGAGGCCGGCGCGAAGGCCGACCAGAAGCGCAAGGTGCGCGACGGCGCCGAGCGGGAGATGAAGCAGCTGCGCGACCGCGCGCAGCGCGAGCTCGACCGCCTCGACGAGGTGTGGAGCCGGTTCAAGAACCTCAAGGTCCAGGACCTGGAGGGCGACGAGCTGCTCTACCGCGAGATGCGCGACCGGTTCGGCAAGTACTTCGAGGGCGGCATGGGCGCCGCGGCCATCCAGGCCCGGCTGCAGAACTTCGACCTCGACGCCGAGGCCGAGAAGCTGCGCGACATCATCCGCACCGGCAAGGGCCAGAAGAAGGCCCGCGCCCTCAAGCGGCTGAAGGTCGTCTCGGCGTTCCTCAACACCCGCAACAGCCCGCTCGGCATGGTGCTGGACTGCATCCCGGTGATCCCGCCGGACCTGCGTCCGATGGTGCAGCTGGACGGCGGCCGCTTCGCGACCTCCGACCTGAACGACCTGTACCGCCGGGTCATCAACCGCAACAACCGGCTCAAGCGCCTGCTCGACCTCGGCGCGCCCGAGATCATCGTCAACAACGAGAAGCGGATGCTGCAGGAGGCCGTCGACGCGCTGTTCGACAACGGCCGCCGCGGCCGCCCGGTCACCGGGCCGGGCAACCGTCCGCTGAAGTCGCTGTCCGACATGCTCAAGGGCAAGCAGGGCCGGTTCCGGCAGAACCTGCTGGGCAAGCGCGTCGACTACTCCGGCCGTTCGGTCATCGTCGTCGGCCCGCAGCTGAAGCTGCACCAGTGCGGCCTGCCCAAGCAGATGGCGCTGGAGCTGTTCAAGCCGTTCGTCATGAAGCGGCTGGTCGACCTCAACCACGCGCAGAACATCAAGTCCGCCAAGCGGATGGTCGAGCGCGCGCGCCCGGTCGTGTGGGACGTGCTGGAAGAGGTCATCACCGAGCACCCGGTGCTGCTGAACCGTGCGCCGACCCTGCACCGGCTGGGCATCCAGGCGTTCGAGCCGCAGCTGGTCGAGGGCAAGGCCATCCAGATCCACCCGCTCGTCTGCACCGCGTTCAACGCGGACTTCGACGGCGACCAGATGGCGGTGCACCTGCCGCTGTCGGCCGAGGCGCAGGCCGAGGCCCGGATCCTGATGCTGTCGACGAACAACATCCTGAAGCCGTCGGACGGCAAGCCCGTCACCATGCCCACCCAGGACATGGTCATCGGCCTGTACTGGCTGACGACGCAGAAGGACGGCGCCGACGGCGAGGGCCGCGCGTTCGGCGGCATCGCCGAGGGCATCATGGCCTACGACCGGGGCGAGCTGGACCTCCAGGCGAAGATCCACATCCGGCTGAAGGACGTCCCGCCGCCGCGCGGCTGGCAGGCGCCCGAGGGCTACGAGCCCGGCCAGCCGTACCGGCTGGAGACGACGCTCGGCCGCGCGCTGTTCAACGAGGCGCTGCCGGACGACTTCCCGTTCGTCAACGACGAGATCGGCAAGAAGCAGCTGTCGGCGATCGTCAACGAGCTGGCCGAGACCTACCCGAAGGTCGCGGTGGCCAACGCGCTGGACGCGCTGAAGAGCACCGGGTTCCACTGGGCCACCCGGTCCGGTGTGACCATCTCCATCGACGACGTCGTCACGCCGCCGAACAAGGCCGACATCCTGAGCGGCTACGAGGCGCGCGCGGAGAAGGTGCAGCGCGAGTTCAACCGCGGCCTGATCACCGATGACGAGCGCAAGCAGGAGCTCATCGAGATCTGGAACAAGGCCACCGCGGACGTCGCGGTGGACATGGAGAAGGCGTTCCCGAAGGCCAACCCGATCTGGATGATGATCCAGTCGGGCGCCCGGGGCAACCCGCTCCAGCTGCGCCAGATCGCCGGCATGCGCGGCCTGGTCTCCAACCCCAAGGGCGAGACCATCCCGCGGCCGATCAAGTCGTCCTTCCGCGAGGGTCTGTCGGTCGTCGAGTACTTCATCTCGACGCACGGCGCCCGGAAGGGCCTCGCGGACACCGCGCTGCGCACCGCCGACTCGGGTTACCTGACCCGGCGCCTGGTGGACGTCGCGCAGGACGTCATCGTCCGCGAGGAGGACTGCGGCACCGACCGGACGATCCCGTTCGAGGTCGCCGAGCGGCTGCCGGACGGCACGCTGGTCAAGCTGGCCACCTCGGAGACCGCGCTGATCGGCCGCACGATCGCCGAGGACGTCGAGGTCGACGGGACGGTCATCTTCCCGGCCGACACCGACCTGTCCGACGCGGTGGTGACGCGGCTGGTCGAGGCGGGCGTGGAGTCGGTGCGCACCCGCAGCGCCCTGGTCTGCGAGGCGAAGATCGGTGTCTGCGCCGCCTGCTACGGCCGCTCGCTGGCCACCGGCAAGCGGGTGGACGTCGGCGAGGCCGTCGGCATCATCGCCGCGCAGTCGATCGGTGAGCCCGGCACCCAGCTGACCATGCGGACGTTCCACACCGGCGGTGTCGCCGGCGGTGACATCACGCACGGTCTGCCGCGTGTCCAGGAGCTGTTCGAGGCCCGCATCCCCAAGGGCGTGGCGCCGATCAGCGAGGTCGCCGGCCGGATCAAGATCGACGAGACGGAGAAGACCCGCAAGGTCGTCGTCGTCCCGGACGACGGCTCCGACGAGATCGCCTACCAGGTGCCGATGCGCTCGCGTCTGCTGGTGAAGGAGGGCGAGCACGTCGACGTCGGCCAGCAGCTCATCGCGGGTGCGATCAACCCGCACGAGGTGCTGCGCATCCTCGGCCCCCGCGCGGTGCAGCTGCACCTGGTGCAGGAGGTCCAGGAGGTCTACCGGTCGCAGGGCGTGTCGATCCACGACAAGCACATCGAGATCATCGTCCGCCAGATGCTCAAGCGGGTGAACATCCTCGAGTCGGGCGACACCGAGCTGCTGCCGGGCGACCTGGTGGAGCGGCCGATCTTCGAGGAGACCAACCGGAACGTCGTGGCCGAGGGCGGCACGCCCGCCGCCGGCCGCCCCGTCCTGATGGGCATCACCAAGGCCTCGCTCGCGACCGAGTCGTGGCTGTCGGCGGCGTCCTTCCAGGAGACGACCCGGGTGCTCACCGAGGCCGCGATGCACGCCAAGAGCGACCCGCTGCTGGGCCTCAAGGAGAACGTCATCATCGGTAAGCTCATCCCGGCCGGTACCGGCATGCCGCAGTACCGCAACGTCCGGGTCGAGCCGACCGAGGAGGCGAAGGCGGCGGTGTACTCCGTCGGCTCCTACGACGACGGCGCCGAGTACGCCTTCGGGCAGGGCTCCGGCGAGGCCGTGCCGCTGGAGGAGTACGACTTCGGCCAGTACAACCGGTAACACCTGAACCGGGGGCTCCGTCCCCCGGTGGCGAGGGCCCCTTCCGCTGCGGCGGGAGGGGCCTTCCGCGTTCGCGGCAGGCGATCTACCTGCGGTTTTGCTCGTTTTCTTGACCTTTGAGCGTGTTTTGCGGCGCTGTGCCCGGGGACGACCCAGTTGCTGGATAAAGTCGCGTCGGGGGAGGAAATCGTATGAAGAGGGTCATGACCGCAACACTGCTCGCCACGGCCGTCGTCCTCGGCGGGGTGGGCACCGCGAGTGCCGCCCAGCCGGCCAGGAGCGACCAGGGGACGCAGCAGGACTGCCGCACCTACTCCAGCGTGAAGGCGTGCGGCAAGATCGACCTCAACGCCAAGCAGCGCGCCTGCGCGGAGAAGTACGTCAAGCTGGGAATGACCCACGCGCGAGCCGAGGTGGAGTGCCACGCCTTCGCCTGACCGGCTCGGCTGATCGGTTCGACTGACCGACGCACACGGAAAGGGCCCGCTCCCCGGGGAGCGGGCCCTTCCGCGTCGTCGGGAGGAGTCCCGGGTCAGCGCGGCGGCGCCTGGTCGGTCCACTGCGCGACCTCGAACGCCTGGTAGGACGCCAGGTCGCCGGGGCGGCTGAACCGGTCGGGCATGTTCTTCGCCGCCAGCGACCTCGGCTTCCCGTCGTCCCCCGGGGGCAGCGGGCGGCCGCCCTTCGGCGGCGTCGCCACCAGGTCCTGGACGGCCAGCAGCATCCCGCGGGCCGGGTCGACGATCAGCTCGCGGGTGTAGGTGCCGAGCTGCTTGGGCGCGGTGTAGAGGCCGAGCGGGACCGTGGTCTTCAGCGGCAGCGAGATCACGGTGCCGGAGCGGCCCAGCGGGTCGGCCGTCCGGCCGCCGGCGCGGACGCCGGGCTGCGCCGCGAGCATCCGGAACGCCGCCGCGCGCACCTTCGGCGGCGCGGGCGCCGTGGACAGCAGCGCGATCGTCACCTCGCTCAGCGCCCGGATGCGCTCCTGCCCCCGCAGGGCCCGGATCGGCTCCTTCTTCGCCGTCGCCGTGTACGCGTGCCAGTCCCCCTTCAGGTCCAGCAGCGCGCTCTCCAGCGCCTTCGGCTCGGTGGGGAGCCGGTCGAGCCGCGCCGGAGTGAGCCCGTAGGCCAGGTCGCCGGGCGAGACCGGGAACGGACCGGCCGGGCCGGTGCCCGCCATGTCGAGGTAGACCGAGCCGACCGCCCCCTCCGGGTCCGGGACGCGCACCATTCTGCGCGACCCGGCCGCCCGCCACTTCTGCGCGTCCTGCGCGGTCAGCGGCACGTCGGGCGGGTCGAGGTGGAAGGTCTCGCCGCTGCCGTCCCGGCCCGTCCACGACTCGTTGCCCTGCCGGGAGTCGACCTTGTAGAAGTTCTTCGCGCTGCCTCCGACCGCGTAGATGTCGCCGCTGATGCTCCGGGTGTGCCAGTACGCGCCGAGCGGGGCCTTCTCCGCGTTGGTGGCGGCGACCAGCAGCACGTTCCCCTCCACCAGCGGCGTGACATGCTCCGGCGCGTCGCTCCCGGGCTGCGTCATGACGATGGCGGCGGCGCCGGCGGCCAGGACCGCGGCGAGCCCGCCGGCGAGCGGGAGGCGCAGACGGCGGCGGAGCGGCCGCGGAGCGCTCTCCGGGGCGGGGGAGCCGGTGCCCGCACGCCACCGGATGCGCGAGGCGAGCGCGTCCGGGGACTCATCCTCGGCCAGCGCGGTCCGCATGCCGCGCAGCGCGTCGATCTCATCCATCGCCGTCCTCCTGGGGAAGGGCCTTGCGGAGCTTCGTCCGGGCCCGGTGGATCTTGGCTTTGACGGTGCCGAGCGGCAGGTCGAGCGCGGCGGCGATCTCGCCGTAGGACATCTCGGCCCAGGCCAGCATCAGGACGGCCTCCCGGTCCTGCGCGTTCAGCGACGCCAGGGCCTTCGCCAGCGCGGGGCCGAGCGCCGCGGCGGCCGCCCGGTCCCCGGCGCGCTCGGCGACGCCGTCCTCGGCGGGGTCCACGCCGGTCCGCGCGAACGCCCGGTACATGCGGGTCTCGTGCCGGTGGTGCCGCGCGATCAGGTTGGCGGCGATGCCCCACAGCCAGGCGCCGAAGTCGCGGCGCCCGTCGAACCGCTCCCGCTGCCGGAACGCGGTCGCGAACGACTCCGACACCAGGTCGTCGGCCAGGACGGGGCCGAGCCGCCGCCGGACGTAGGAGTGCAGCCGCGGCGCGTGCCGCCGGAACAGCTCGCCGAACGCCTCCGGGCTGCGCAGCGACGCGGCCACGATCTCCGCGTCGCCGAGCTCGCCGGGCGCGTGACTCACCATGGCCATAGGCGTCTCTTCATGGTGGAGGGTCTCCGTGACTCTGGGGGAGTGCTGACACCTCCTCTATCCCGAAGCCCGCCGCCGGGTTGCGTCCGAAACGGTTTGGTGCTGGCGGACGCGGAGGTGCACGGTGGGGAACGGCGAACCGAGAGGAGAGATCGATGGAACAGGTGCGGCTCGGGACCACCGGGACGAAGGTCTCGCGGATCTGCCTCGGGATGATGAGCTACGGCGACCCTGAGCAGCGTCCCTGGGCGCTGAACGAGGAGGAGGCGGAGCCGATCGTCCGCAGGGCGGTCGAGGCGGGTGTGACATTCTTCGACACCGCCGACATGTACTCGCGCGGCGTGAGCGAAATCATCACCGGGCATCTGCTCGCGAAGCTGTTCCCGCGCCGGGACGACTACGTCCTCGCCACCAAGGTGTGCCTCCCGGTGGGCGACGGTCCCAACGACAGGGGGCTGTCCCGCAAGCACATCATGGCGGGCATTGACGACTCGCTGCGCCGCTTGGGCACCGACTATGTGGACCTCTACCAGATCCATCGCTGGGACTATGACACGCCCATCGAGGAGACCATGGAGGCCCTCCACGACGTGGTGCGCGCGGGCAAGGCGCGGTACATAGGCGCGTCCAGCATGTTCGCGTGGCAGTTCGCCAAGGCGCAGCACCTTGCGGACAAGAACGGCTGGACGAAGTTCGTCACGATGCAGAACCACTACAACCTGCTGTACCGCGAGGAGGAGCGGGAGATGAACCCGTTCTGCGTCGACCAGGGCGTCGGCCTCCTCCCGTGGAGCCCGCTCGCGCGCGGGCGGCTGGCGGGCAACCGCGACCGGGGCGGGCAGACCAACACGGTGCGGGCGGGCAACGACGCCTACGGCGACATGATGTACGACGAGGCCGACTTCGACGTCGTCGACGTCGTCCGCGAGCTCGCGGCGGAGCGGGGCGTCCCCATGGCGCAGGTCGCGCTCGCGTGGCTGCTCGCCCGGCCCGGCGTGACGGCCCCCATCGTCGGCGCCACCAAGGCCGCGCACATCGACGACGCGATCGCGGCGGCCGCCCTCACCCTGGACGAGAAGGAGGTCGAGCGGCTGGAGGCGCCCTACCGGCCGCACCCCGTCCGCGGCCACGGCTGATCCGCCCCCACGGACGTTCATGCAGGTCGCGCCCGCGGCCGGAACGGACCGCGGGCGCGAGACGTCTATCTGGGGCGATGATTTGCGATACCCCCGGCGATCGGGGCAGGCTGGGGGCCAGAACGCCCACGAGCGACCAGACCGCCACGGGGCGAACGAGTGACAGACCCGGGGACCGCACCGCGGATCCCCGGGCGACCGGGACTGAGGAGCCCCGGGACGACGGCGCTGAAGGAGCCCGACGATGACCGAGAATGACGGCACGCAGGGACCGCAGCGGCCGTTGCCGGAGGACGAGGGCCGGCCGGCCCCCGAGGAGCGGGGCGAGCCGCCCGCGCGCCCCCTGGGCGACCGGACCGTGGTGTTCGGCGCTCCCCAGCTCGGCGGCGCGGCCGGCGGGCAGCGGCCCCCCGCGCCGCAGCAGCCCGGCGAGCCGGAGCGGCAGGCGCCTCCGCCGCCGCCCCCGACGATGGTCGAGCAGCCGATGCCGCAGTACGGCGAGCAGCCCCCGGCGCCGCCCCAGCAGCAGTACGGCGCACCGCAGTACGAGCAGCCGCAGTACGAGCAGCCGCAGGAGCAGCAGCCGTACGGGCAGCCGCCCGCGGGCCAGGCGCCCTACGGCGCGCCCCCCGGCCCGGGCGGCTTCCCGCCGCCGGACCAGCAGTACGGCGCCCCCCAGGGCCAGCCCTACGAGCAGCAGCAGTACGAGCAGCAGCAGTACGGCCAGCCTCCGCAGCAGGACCAGTACGGCCAGCCGCAGCAGGGGTACCCGCAGCAGCCGATGCACGCCGCCCCGCAGGAGCAGCAGCCCTACGGGCAGCCGCCGTTCGGCGGCCAGGGCGGGTACGCGCCGCCCGCCGAGCCGCGCTCGCCCGAGGGCGGGGCGCCCGCCGAGCAGGCGCCGCCGGTCCCGGGGCAGCCGCAGGACGCGGGCAACGACCGCACCCTGATCGTCCCCGGCCCGGGCACGGGCCCGCAGCCGGAGCCCGAGCGGCCGCAGCGGCCCCCGGTGGACGACCAGGCGACGCTGCACTGGTCACCCGGCACCGACGTCCCCGTCGCGACCGGTCCCGAGCGCCGGCAGGAGCCGCCTGCCGAACCGTGGCAGGCGCCCGTCCCGCCGTCGACGCCCGAGCCGTGGTCGCCGGGCCGGCAGCCGGGCCAGGGGCAGGGCCAGGCCGACCACGAGCGGACGATGATGGTCCCGCCGCCCGACTCGGGCTTCGGCGCCCCGCAGGCCGAGGAGCCGCCCGCGTTCGGCGCGCCCGCCGACCGCGGCGTCGAGGACGCCCGGCCGACCGAGGCGTTCGACCCGTCCGCGCAGGCGCAGGGCCGGCACGCCGCGGAGCCGTCCGGGGGGATGGCCGAGCACACCCGGCTGGACATCGGGCAGCAGGCGTGGCAGCCGCAGGGCCAGCAGCAGCCGCCGGCGCAGTCCGGCGCGCAGCAGTTCGGCCAGGACCAGCAGTACGGCCAGCAGGACTACGGGCAACAGCAGGGCGCCCAGCAGTTCGGGCAGCAGGGCGAGCAGCAGCAGTACGGCACGCCGCAGTTCGGCGCCCAGCAGGACCAGCAGCAGTACGGCCAGCAGCCCGGCCAGCAGTTCGGCGGTCAGCAGCAGGACTACGGTCAGCAGGGCTTCGGCCAGCAGCAGGACTACGGGCAGCAGCAGGGCGCCCAGCAGTTCGGGCAGCAGGGTGACCAGCAGCAGTACGGCGGGCAGCAGGGATTCGGCCAGCCGGCGCAGCAGGGTCAGTTCGGGCAGCCGGGCCAGTACGGGCAGCCGACCGCCTATGGGACCGACGAGGGCAAGGGCGGCAAGAACAACACGCTGCTCTACGTCATCGGCGGCGGCGTCATCGCGGTGATCGTCATCGTGCTGGTCGTCGCCTTCGTGCTCTAGCGCGCCGTCCGGCACGGCCCGGCGGGGGGACGGCGTAAAAGCTCGTCCACGTCTTCCCCAACCGCCGGGATGTGGGACACAATGCCGACGGGTCTTCCCGCCTCCGGGCGGGAACACCCGTCGGCCTTTTTCCGTTGGTCCCTACGGCGAGTCGGCTTTCGAGGTCCTTCCGGGGTTGCGCCGGACGGGGCTCGCGCGGTAGTGCGCCGTTCGCTTTGCACTTTCGCGACGGGGTCGGTAACCTCTTCACTTGTGCCCGCTGTGTGCGGGCCGCTATGCGTGCGCGTCGGCGAGGTCCGGTAGGACCGGCCAGCGCCGCATCTACTCCCCGGCTTGATTCGGCCCTGAGATGGGCCGGGCGGTCTGTGTCGGATGTTGACGGGCAATGCTCCGTGAACCGGCGACACGCCCGACCGCGTGGGTCGGAGAGGTCGGGAAACCGGCAGGTCACAGCCTCGCCTGAGGTGGTGATTGCAGCACTAAGACTTACCGGCTCGGTACGAGGGAAGACGGAGACGCGGTGCCCACGATCCAGCAGCTGGTCCGCAAGGGCCGCCAGGACAAGGTGACCAAGAACAAGACGCCCGCGCTGCAGGCGAGCCCCCAGCGCCGGGGTGTCTGCACGCGCGTCTACACGACGACGCCCAAGAAGCCGAACTCCGCGCTTCGCAAGGTCGCCCGTGTCCGGCTGACCAGCGGGATTGAGGTCACGGCCTACATCCCCGGCGTCGGTCACAACCTGCAGGAGCACTCGATCGTGCTCGTGCGCGGCGGCCGTGTGAAGGACCTCCCGGGTGTTCGGTACAAGATCATCCGCGGGTCGCTCGACACTCAGGGCGTCCGCAACCGCAAGCAGGCGCGCAGCAAGTACGGCGCGAAGAAGGAGAAGAGCTGATGCCGCGCAAGGGCCCTGCTGGCAAGCGCCAGCTGATCGCTGACCCGGTGTACAACTCGCCGCTGGTCACTGCGCTCATCAACAAGATTCTCCTGGACGGCAAGCGTTCCATCGCGCAGAGCATCGTGTACGACGCTCTGGAGGGCGCCCGCGAGAAGACCGGCAACGACCCGGTCGTCACGCTGAAGCGCGCGCTCGACAACGTCAAGCCGACCCTGGAGGTCCGCAGCCGCCGTGTCGGTGGCGCGACCTACCAGGTCCCCGTGGAGGTGCGGCCGGCCCGCAGCACCACCCTCGCCCTGCGCTGGCTGGTGGTGTACGCCCGGCAGCGCCGCGAGAAGACCATGACCGAGCGGCTGATGAACGAGCTGCTCGACGCGAGCAACGGCCTCGGCGCGTCTGTCAAGAAGCGCGAGGACACCCACAAGATGGCGGAGTCCAACAAGGCCTTCGCCCACTACCGCTGGTAATCCCGGCGGGTTGAGAACGACGAGACGACGCGAGGACGCGAGGACACTGTGGCTACCAAAACCGGTGTAGACCTGGCCAAGGTCCGCAACATCGGGATCATGGCCCATATCGACGCTGGCAAGACCACGACGACCGAGCGGATCCTGTACTACACGGGCATCAGCTACAAGATCGGCGAGGTCCACGACGGCGCCGCCACCATGGACTGGATGGAGCAGGAGCAGGAGCGGGGGATCACCATCACCTCCGCCGCCACCACCTGCGAATGGCCCGTCGACGACGTCAAGCACACGATCAACATCATCGACACCCCCGGGCACGTCGACTTCACCATCGAGGTGGAGCGCAACCTGCGGGTGCTCGACGGCGCGGTCGCGGTGTTCGACGGGGTCGCCGGTGTGGAGCCGCAGTCCGAGACGGTGTGGCGGCAGGCCGACCGCTACGGCGTGCCCCGCATGTGCTTCGTCAACAAGCTCGACCGGGTCGGCGCGGAGTTCCACCGCTGCGTCGACATGATCGAGAACCGCCTCAACGCGGTCCCGCTCGTGCTGCAGCTGCCGATCGGCGCCGAGGCCGACTTCAAGGGCGTCATCGACCTGGTGACCATGAAGGCCCTCGTCTGGAACGAGGAGGCCAAGCTCGGCGAGATGTACGACACGGTCGACATCCCCGAGACGCACGCCGAGTCGGCGCGCGAGTGGCACGACAAGCTGGTCGAGACCCTCGCCGAGAACGACGACGAGATCATGGAGCTGTACCTGGAGGGCGCCGAGCCCACCGTGGAGCAGCTGCACGCCGGCATCCGGCGCGCGACGATCGCCGCGAAGCTCAGCCCGGTGACGTGCGGCACGGCCTTCAAGAACAAGGGCGTGCAGCCGCTGCTGGACGCGATCGTCCGCTACCTGCCGTCGCCGCTGGACGTGGAGGCCATCGAGGGCCACGCCGTCCGCGACGAGGAGAAGGTCCTGGTCCGCAAGCCGAGCGAGGACGAGCCGTTCTCCGCGCTGGCCTTCAAGATCGCCAGCGACCCGCACCTGGGCAAGCTCACCTTCGTCCGCGTGTACTCCGGCGTGCTGGAGTCCGGCGCGAACGTGATGAACTCCGTCAAGGAGCGCAAGGAGCGCATCGGCAAGATCTACCGGATGCACGCCAACAAGCGCACCGAGATCGAGCGCGCGGGCGCCGGCGACATCGTCGCGGTGATGGGCCTCAAGCAGACCACCACCGGTGAGACGCTGTGCGACGAGAAGAACCCGATCGTCCTCGAGTCGATGAACTTCCCGGCGCCGGTCATCCACGTGGCGATCGAGCCGAAGACCAAGGCCGACCAGCAGAAGCTGGGCACCGCGATCCAGCGGCTGGCCGAGGAGGACCCGTCCTTCCAGGTCCGCACCGAGGAGGACACCGGCCAGACCGTCATCTCCGGGATGGGCGAGCTCCACCTGGAGATCCTCGTCGACCGGATGAAGCGCGAGTTCAAGGTCGACGCCAACGTCGGCAAGCCGCAGGTGGCCTACCGCGAGACCATCAGCAAGAAGGTCGAGAAGGTCGAGTACACCCACAAGAAGCAGACGGGTGGCTCCGGCCAGTTCGGCCGCGTGATCATCGACCTGGAGCCGCTCGGCGGCGGGTCCGACGGTTACGAGTTCGAGAACAAGGTCACCGGCGGCCGCATCCCGCGGGAGTACATCCCGTCGGTCGACGCGGGCTGCCAGGAGGCCGCCGAGTTCGGTGTCCTCGCCGGCTACCCGATGGTCGGCGTCAAGGTCACTCTGCGGGACGGCGCCTACCACGAGGTCGACTCGTCGGAGATGGCGTTCAAGGTCGCCGGTTCCATGGCGTTCAAGGAGGCCGCCCGCAAGGCGTCCCCGACGCTGCTGGAGCCGATGATGGCCGTCGAGGTCACCACGCCCGAGGACAACATGGGCGACGTGATCGGCGACCTCAACAGCCGCCGCGGCCAGGTCCAGTCCATGGACGAGCGGAGCGGGATGCGGGTCATCAAGGCGCTCGTGCCGCTGTCCGAGATGTTCGGCTACGTGGGTGATCTGCGCAGCAAGACCCAGGGCCGGGCTGTCTTCACCATGCAGTTCGACTCCTACGCCGAGGTTCCGGGGAACGTCGCGCAGGAGATCATCGCCAAGGCGCGGGGCGAGTAAGCACCCGGGCCTGCCCACAGATCACACCAGACGTACATCGAAGCGGTCGTTCCAGACGGCCGAGGATCGCAACAAGGAGCAACCAGTGGCGAAGGCCAAGTTCGAGCGGACGAAGCCGCACGTGAACATCGGCACCATCGGTCACATCGACCACGGTAAGACCACGCTTACCGCGGCGATCACCAAGGTGCTCCACGACAAGTACCCGGACCTCAACCCCTTCACGCCGTTCGAGGACATCGACAAGGCGCCGGAGGAGCGCGAGCGCGGCATCACGATCTCCATCGCGCACGTCGAGTACCAGACCGAGTCCCGGCACTACGCGCACGTGGACTGCCCCGGTCACGCGGACTACATCAAGAACATGATCACCGGTGCGGCGCAGATGGACGGCGCCATCCTGGTGGTCGCCGCGACCGACGGCCCGATGCCGCAGACCAAGGAGCACGTGCTCCTGGCCCGCCAGGTCGGCGTCCCCTACATCGTCGTCGCGCTGAACAAGTGCGACATGGTGGACGACGAGGAGATCCTGGAGCTCGTCGAGCTCGAGGTCCGCGAGCTGCTGTCGGAGTACGAGTTCCCGGGCGACGACGTCCCCGTCGTGCGCGTGTCCGCCTTCCAGGCGCTGCAGGGCGACGAGAAGTGGGCCGAGTCCATCGTCGAGCTGATGAACGCCGTCGACGAGAACGTGCCCGAGCCGGTGCGCGACACCGAGAAGCCGTTCCTGATGCCGATCGAGGACGTCTTCTCGATCACCGGCCGCGGCACGGTCGTCACCGGCCGCATCGAGCGCGGTGTCGTGAACGTCAACGAGGAAGTCGAGATCATCGGCATCAAGGACACCTCGTCCAAGACGACCGTCACCGGCGTCGAGATGTTCCGCAAGCTGCTCGACCAGGGCCAGGCGGGCGACAACGTCGGCCTGCTGCTGCGCGGCATCAAGCGCGAGGACGTCGAGCGCGGCCAGTGCGTCATCAAGCCGGGCACCAACACCCCGCACACCGAGTTCGAGGCGCAGGTCTACATCCTGTCCAAGGACGAGGGCGGCCGGCACACGCCGTTCTTCAACAACTACCGTCCGCAGTTCTACTTCCGGACCACGGACGTCACCGGCGTGGTGAACCTCCCCGAGGGCACCGAGATGGTCATGCCGGGCGACAACACCGAGATGCGCGTCGAGCTGATCCAGCCCGTCGCCATGGAGGAGGGCCTGAAGTTCGCCATCCGTGAGGGTGGCCGGACGGTCGGCGCCGGTCGCGTCACCAAGGTCATCAAGTAAGACCCCTCGTGGACGCGGCGGCCCGGCCGCCAGCAGCAGCCGGCAGCCGGGCCGCCGCGTCACGACCAGGAAGTAAACAGCGGCACTACAGCAAAGGACACCGAGGCCACCATGGCGGGACAGAAGATCCGCATCCGGCTCAAGGCCTACGACCACGAGGTCATCGACACCTCCGCGAAGAAGATCGTTGAGACGGTGACGCGGACGGGCGCCAAGGTCGCGGGCCCGGTGCCGCTGCCGACCGAGAAGAACGTGTACTGCGTCATCCGCTCGCCGCACAAGTACAAGGACAGCCGCGAGCACTTCGAGATGCGCACGCACAAGCGGTTGATCGACATCATCGACCCGACGCCCAAGACGGTCGACTCGCTGATGCGGCTCGACCTTCCGGCCGGCGTTGACATCGAGATCAAGCTCTGAGGGACGCATCGCAAATGAGCACGCAGAGGAAGGGCGTCCTGGGCGAGAAGCTCGGCATGACCCAGGTCTTCGACGATGAGGGCCGGATCGTTCCGGTGACCGTCGTCCAGGCCGGGCCGTGTGTCGTCACGCAGCTCCGCACCCAGGAGAAGGACGGCTACACCGCCGTCCAGATCGGGTACGGGCAGATCGACCCGCGCAAGGTGAACAAGCCGAGCACGGGCCACTTCGAGAAGGCCGGCGTCACGCCGCGCCGCTACCTCGTCGAGCTGCGCTCCGATGACACCACCGAGTACGAGCTCGGCCAGGAGATCACCGCTGGCGTCTTCGAGGCCGGCCAGAAGATCGACGTCACCGGCACGAGCAAGGGCAAGGGCACCGCGGGCGTCATGAAGCGGCACGGCTTCAAGGGCCTCAGCGCTTCGCACGGCACCCAGCGCAAGCACCGCTCGCCGGGGTCGATCGGCGGCTGCGCGACCCCGGGTCGCGTCTTCAAGGGCCTCCGCATGGCGGGACGGCACGGCAACGCCCGTACCACCGTGCAGAACCTGACCCTCCACGCCGTCGACGCGGAGAAGAACCTGCTGCTCATCAAGGGCGCGGTTCCCGGTCCCAACGGCGCCGTGGTGCTGGTCCGCGACGCAGTGAAGGGGACGGGCAAGTGACCTCCAAGATCGACATCGACCTGCCCGCGGAGGTCTTCGACGCGAAGACCAGCGTGCCGCTGATCCACCAGGTCGTGGTGGCGCAGCTGGCCGCGGCGCGGCAGGGCACGCACTCCACCAAGACCCGCGGTGAGGTGTCCGGCGGCGGCAAGAAGCCGTACCGGCAGAAGGGCACCGGCCGCGCCCGCCAGGGTTCGACCCGCGCGCCCCAGTTCGCCGGCGGCGGCGTGGTGCACGGCCCGCAGCCGCGGGACTACTCGCAGCGGACACCCAAGAAGATGAAGGCCGCCGCGCTGCGCGGCGCCCTGTCCGACCGCGCCCGCTACGGCCGGGTGCACGTGGTCGACCACATCATCGAGGGCGACACCCCGAAGACGAAGACGGCGCTGACGGCGCTGCGCTCGGTCACCGAGGCCAAGCGCGTCCTCCTGGTCCTGGACCGCGAGGACGAGCTGACCTGGAAGAGCCTGCGCAACGAGCCGAGCGTGCACGTTCTCGTCTCCGACCAGCTCAACACCTACGACGTGCTGGTGAACGATGACGTCGTCTTCACGCAGAAGGCGTACGACGAGTTCATCTCGCGCGCGGCGAAGAAGTAAGGAGGGTCGCTCATGAACAAGATCGCCGACCCCCGCGACGTCATCATCGCGCCGGTCGTCTCGGAGAAGAGCTACGGGCTGCTGGACGAGAACAAGTACACCTTCGTCGTCCGGACCGACGCCAACAAGACGCAGATCAAGCAGGCCGTCGAGTCGGTGTTCGGTGTCAAGGTGACGAACGTGAACACGCTCAACCGGCCCGGCAAGCGCAAGCGCACCCGGTTCGGCTACGGCAAGCGCAAGGACACCAAGCGCGCCATCGTCAGCCTCGCCGAGGGCGAGCGGATCGACATCTTCGGCGGCCCGGCCTAACCGGCCTGGGCTCCGGAGACTGAAATAGGGATGAACGAATAAGATGGGCATCCGTAACTACAAGCCGACGACTCCGGGTCGTCGCGGCTCGAGCGTGGCCGACTTCGTCGAGGTCACGCGCAGCGAGCCGGAGAAGTCGCTGCTGCGTCCTCTCCCGAAGAAGGGCGGCCGCAACAACCACGGCCGTATCACGACCCGGCACCAGGGCGGCGGCCACAAGCGCGCCTACCGCGTGATCGACTTCCGCCGGCACGACAAGGACGGCGTTCCGGCGAAGGTCGCGCACATCGAGTACGACCCGAACCGCACCGCCCGCATCGCGCTGCTGCACTACGCGGACGGCGAGAAGCGCTACATCCTCGCGCCGCGGAACCTGCGCCAGGGCGACCGGGTCGAGAACGGGCCGGGCGCGGACATCAAGCCGGGCAACTGCCTGCCGCTGCGCAACATCCCGACGGGTACCGTCATCCACGCCATCGAGCTGCGGCCCGGCGGCGGCGCCAAGATCGCCCGCTCCGCGGGCGCCGGCGTCCAGCTGCTGGCCAAGGAGGGCAAGTACGCCACGCTGCGCATGCCCTCGGGCGAGATGCGGATGGTGGACGTGCGCTGCCGCGCGACGGTCGGCGAGGTCGGCAACGCCGAGCAGTCGAACATCAACTGGGGCAAGGCCGGCCGGATGCGGTGGAAGGGCAAGCGCCCGACCGTCCGCGGTGTGGCCATGAACCCGATCGACCACCCGCACGGTGGTGGTGAGGGCAAGACCTCCGGCGGTCGGCACCCGGTGAACCCGAACGGTAAGAAGGAAGGCCGCACTCGCCAGGCGAACAAGTCGAGCGACCGGCTGATCGTCCGTCGTCGCAGCAAGAAGAAGCGGTAGGAGTCGCTCGTCATGCCACGTAGCCTTAAGAAGGGCCCCTTCGTGGACGACCACCTGATGAAGAAGGTGGACGTCCAGAACGAGAAGGGCACCAAGAACGTCATCAAGACGTGGTCCCGGCGCTCCATGATCGTGCCGGACATGATCGGTCACACGATCGCCGTGCACGACGGCCGCAAGCACGTGCCGGTGTTCGTCACCGACGCCATGGTGGGCCACAAGCTCGGCGAGTTCGCGCCGACGCGGACGTTCCGCAGCCACGTCAAGGAAGACCGCCGCAGCCGCCGAGGCTGAGCGGGCAGTTCGTAGGAGAGAGGGAACAGCGATGGAAGCCAGGGCCCAGGCGCGGTTCATCCGCGTCACGCCCATGAAGGCCCGCCGCGTGGTGGACCTCATCCGCGGCCTGCCTGCCGCGGAGGCGCAGGCGGTGCTGCGGTTCGCCCCCCAGGCCGCCAGTGAGCCGGTGGGCAAGGTGCTGGCCAGTGCCATTGCCAACGCCGAGCACAACTTCAAGCTCGACACGGGCACGCTCGTCGTGAGCGGCGCGTGGGTCGACGAGGGGCCGACGCTGAAGCGTTTCCGCCCCCGCGCCCAGGGTCGGGCTTACCGCATCAACAAGCGCACGAGCCACATCACCGTGGTCGTCGCCCCGAAGGACGAGGTCGCTTCGGCCGGCGGTAAGAAGACGAGGAGGGCCCGGTAGTGGGTCAGAAGATCAACCCGCACGGGTTCCGCCTGGGCGTCACCACCGACCACAAGAGCGTGTGGTTCGCCACGAAGCTCTACAAGGACTACGTCAAGGAAGACGTCCAGATCCGGCGCATGCTGCAGAAGGGCATGGACCGGGCGGGCATCTCCAAGGTGGAGATCGAGCGGACCCGTGACCGTGTCGAGGTCAACATCCACACCGCCCGGCCGGGCATCGTCATCGGCCGCCGCGGCGCGGAGGCCGAGCGCCTCCGGGGCGACCTGGAGAAGCTGACCGGCAAGCAGGTCCGGCTGAACATCCTCGAGGTGAAGAACCCCGAGATCGACGCGCAGCTCGTCGCGCAGGGCGTGGCCGAGCAGCTGTCCAGCCGGGTCGCGTTCCGCCGTGCGATGCGCAAGGCGATCCAGTCGGCGATGAAGTCCGGCGCCAAGGGCATCAAGGTGCAGTGCGGCGGCCGTCTCGGCGGCGCCGAGATGTCGCGGTCGGAGTTCTACCGCGAGGGCCAGGTCCCGCTGCACACGCTGCGCGCCGACATCGACTACGGGTTCTACGAGGCCCGTACGACGTTCGGCCGCATCGGCGTGAAGGTGTGGATCTACAAGGGCGAGGCCGCGGCGACGCGCGCCGAGCGCGAGCAGAAGGCCGCGCAGCAGCGCGCCACCGGCGGTGGCGGCGGTGGCCGCGAGCGCCGTGGCGGCGGCGGCGACCGTCGCGGTGGCGGCGGGCGCGGCGGCCG
>NZ_JAGEPF010000012.1 GCF_017573465.1 Actinomadura violacea | reverse complement strand
AGGCACCGGCGGCCCACCGGAATCTACCCTACTCTCAACCCCCTGTCCCTCCCGGCGGCTCTGCCGACCGGGCGCGGCGCCCCCGCCGCGCCCGTCCTCGGGCGCCCAGCCCCGCCCGGCGGCGGGGTCGGCGGGCGGCGGCGCCGACCTGCGGCGCCGGCCGCGTCCCCGCTCGGCCGGCGGCTCCTCGGGGTACCCCTCGGACCGGTAGGACTCGGGCCGGTACTCCTCGCGGCCGTCGCCGATGGAGCGGCGGCCCTGGTAGGACCGGCCCGCCGGAAGCTCGGGCATCGGCGTGCCGGGGCCGCCGAGCGCCCCGCCGGGCGCGCCGCCCGGCACCCCGCCCATCGCGGCGGCGGGGGCGCCCTGCTGCTGCCCGCGGGGCCGCGACGAGGCCCGCAGGAACGACACGATGCAGGCCAGGATCGCGCCGATGGCGAAGCCGATCGCGCCGTTCTGCGGCAGCTTGCTCGGCGTCGGCGCGGTCGGGTCGGCGGTGTCGGTGAACTGGACGCCGTCGTTGTTCTTCGACCGGGCCGACAGCAGACCGCTCTCGTCCGACTGCATCTTGGCGAGCTGCGCCGCCAGGATCCGGTAGGGATGCGTGCCCGCCTGCGTGGACTGCATCTGCTGCGTGATCTTCGTCTCCTGCTCCTTCAGCCCCTTGATCTGCTCGTCGAGGTTGCTGTTGTTCGTGGAGACGGTCACGTCCTGGTAGGCCTGCAGCACCGCGTTGGCGATGACGGCGGCCTCGGGCATGGTCGAGCCGCCGGCGGTGACGACCACGACCCCGCCGTCCGGCTTGCTGGAGGTCTTCACCCGGCCGCGCAGCTGCTCGCCGGTGAGGTTCGGGCCGTGCTTGCTCTTGACGATCTCGGCGGCCCGGGCCATCACCGGCGTGGAGCCGGCGAACGCCGCGCGCTGCGCGGTGTAGGCGGCGTAGCCCTGCCCGGAGACGACGCCCATGCGCAGCGCGTTGTTGTTGTTCGTCGGGTCGGTGACCGCGAACCTGGCGGTGGCGGTCGCGCCGCCGAACAGGATCTCGGTGGCCGCGACCGAGGCGAGGACGCTGGCCAGCACGATGATGAGAGACATCAGCCGGTAGCGCCAGACCGCCTCGACGAGGCTGATCTCCGGTGTGACGGGGGTCTGTGCTGTCATCGGATGCTCTTGGAGTCCTCAGGCCGTGGGAGGGATGGGGTCGGCGTCGGGTCCGGCGAGACGCCGGACGGCGTCCCGCAGCTCGCGGTGGTAGCGGTCCTTGCCGAACCGCAGGGCGGCGTCGGCGCCGGCCCGCTTGGCCATCGCCTGGGCACCGTCCCAGTCGTCCAGCAGCCGGGCGATCCCGGCCGCCAGCGCGTCCGGGTCGTCGGGGGCGACCAGCACGCCGTTCTCGCCGTCGGCGACGATCTCGACCAGCCCCTGGGTGGCGCTGGCGACGACCGGCCGGCCGGCGAGCATCGCCTCGACGGCGACGTTACCGAAGGGTTCGACGCGCGAGGGGACGATCGCGATGTCCGCATCGGCGAACGAATTCCACACCGACGGGCGGAAACCCGCGAACGCGACCGCGCCGCCGTCGCCGGCGAGGCCGTGCAGCTCCTCCTCGAACCACTCATATCCAGGGAAGACGCTGCCGACCAGGGTCAGGTTCGCATCGTAGCCGCGATCGCGCAGTGATCGGACGGCGCGGACCGCGACGTCGGAGCCCTTGCGCGGCGACAGCCGCCCGACCAGGACGATCCGCGCGGGCCCTGCGAGCACGGCGCGCGGCGGCGCGACCGGCTCGGGCGGCTCCTCCACCCCGTTGTAGATGATCTGTGCGCCGCGCCCGGCGGAGCCGAGCGCGGCGGCGCTGGCGCGGCTGTTGACGACGACGGAGCGGGCGAGCCGCAGCGGCATCGACAGGGCGGCGCGCACCGGGCCGGGCACGTCGTCCTCGGCCTCGTGCACGTGGCACAGCGAGGGCACGCGGGCGAGCCGCCCGGCGAGCAGCCACAGCGGGATCGTCACGGTGTTGACGTAGAGGGCGGCGGCCCGTTCGCGGCGCAGCAGCCGCCACGCCCTGGGCAGCGCCGCGGCCGCGGCGAACGCCAGCCGCACGAGCCCGAACGGGGTCATGTACGACTTGCGCAGCACCGGGACGGGCAGCACGACGACCTCGGCGCCCGCCTCCCGCAGCGCCGGTGACAGCGGCCCGTCCGCCGGCAGCGCCACGATGACGCGGTGACCGGGGACCAGTGCGCGCACCGACTCCACGAGCATCCGGTCGGAGCCGTAGAGGTCGGGCGACGGGTGCGCCAGCACCACCGCGGACCTCGCGTCCCGTTCGGCCACTTGTCCTCCTTCTGGTGCTCCAGCCCCCTGGGCACCAGTCTCCCGCAACCTTCAGATTAACTGTCGTTTACCGCGGGGACGCGCAAGCCCCCTTCCGCATAATCTGTGCGGATCAATCACAAAGCGACGGTAATGGCTGGGGGTCAGGGTGCGCATCGCCATGGTAGGTACTCGCGGGGTGCCGGCGCGGTACGGCGGCTTCGAGACGGCGGTGGAGGAGATCGGCAAGCGGCTCGCCGCCGGGGGGCACGAGGTCACCGTCTACTGCCGGGGCGAGCGCCACCCCGAGCCGGAGTACCTGGGGATGCGGCTGGTGTACCTGCCGGCGATCGAGAAGAAGGTCGCCGAGACGCTCAGCCACACCGGCCTGTCGGTGCTGCACGCGTTCCGCGGCAAGATCGGCAAGGAGGGCGCGGACGTCGCGCTGCTGTTCAACGCGGCGAACGCGCCGATGCTGCCGATCCTGCGGACGCTCCGGATCCCGGTCGCGACGCACGTCGACGGCCTGGAGTGGAAGCGCACCAAGTGGAGCGGGACCGGGCAGAAGTACTACCGGGCGGCCGAGGCGATGGCGGTGCGCTGGTCGGACGCGCTGATCGCGGACGCGGTCGGCATCCAGGAGTACTACCGCGAGCGGTTCGACGCCGACACGGTGTTCATCCCGTACGGCGCGCCCATCCTGGCCGGCACCGACACCGGGAAGCTGGCGGAGGCGGGGTACGAGCCGGGCGGGTTCCACCTGGTGGTGGCCCGGTTCGAGCCGGAGAACCACGTGCACCTTGCGGTGGAGGGCTACCGGCGGAGCAAGGCGACCAAGCCGCTGGTCGTCGTCGGATCGGCGCCGTACGCCGACGAGTACACCGCGCAGGTGAAGGAGCTGGCGGGCGACGACCCGCGCATCACCTTCATGGGCGGCGTGTGGGACCAGGACCTGCTGGACGCCCTGTACGCGGGCGCGCTCACCTACATCCACGGCCACTCGGTCGGCGGGACGAACCCGTCGCTGCTGCGCGCGATGGGCGCGGGCGCGTCGGTGCTCGCCTTCGACGTGAACTTCAACCGCGAGGTGCTGGGCGAGGAGGCGGGCCGGTTCTTCGGCGACGCGGCGGAGCTGGCGGCTCAGGTGGAGGCGGCAGAGGCCGACCCGGGCGCGGCGGCCGACCGGGGCGACGCGGCGCGCAAGCGGGCGGCCGAGCGGTACGTGTGGGACGACGTCGCGGCGTCCTATGAGCGGCTCTGCGAGGACCTGGTGGCCGGTCGCCGTACGCGCAAGACCATTCGCGGTAAGTGACGATATGAACGAGCAGATGACCACATCTGGTCATGATTTCGTTCGTCCGCCGATCGGAACCGGCAATGTCCTGATTCCGACGGATTCGCGGCGCGGTGCGCTCGCGGGCGTCTCGCTGTTCACCCGGTCGAAGCCGGCCGCGCTGGCCGCCCAGTGGGCGCTGTACGGCGCGGTGGCCGTCGCGGGGCCGCGCGTGCTGCCGGGCCCGCGCGTCCACTGGAACCCGCCGGGCGGCCCGGAGCGGTGGCGCGCGCTGGTGGCCCGGATCGGCACCTTCGACGGCCTCGCCCTCTACGAGCGTCCGCAGGCGTCCCGGACGGGCCTCGCCGCCGTGCTGCTGCGCGGCGGCCGCCCGGCCGGGTTCCTCAAGCTCCGCGACGACCCGGGCGAACTGGACCGCGAGGAGCGCGCGCTGTCGGCGTTCCCCGAGGGCCGCGCGGACGGCTTCCGCGTCCCGCGCGTCCTGGACCGCGACGAGACCGCCGGCTGGCACTGGATGGTGATCGAGGCGATGCCGCCGCGCCCGGCCCGCCCCGTCCGCGGCATCGCGCTCGCGCCGCTGCTGGCGGACCTGCAGCGGCGGCTCGCGGCGGTGCTGCCACGCCCGTCGGACGTCCCGGACCACTGGACGCCGATGCACGGCGACCTGACGGCCTGGAACCTGCGGCACTGCGGCCGGGGCCTGCCGTGGCTCATCGACTGGGAGGACGCGGCGTGGGCGCCGCCGGGCGCCGACCTCGTCTACTACCAGGCGACGCACGCCACCGTGTTCGGCAAGCCGGCCGGACGCGACGACGTGCGCGGCTGCGCGGAGGCGGCGGAGTTCTGGCTGAAGCGGGTCGCGCAGCGCTCCGCCGGCGACCACGACGCCGCGTTCAACACCCGCCTCAGCGACATCCTGCGGGAGATGGGCGCGGCCTGACCCGGCCCTGGCAGCACGAAGAACGCGCCCCGGTGGAGGTCCACCGGGGCGCGTTCCGCGTCACGCGTCAGTTCGTGCGGGTCACCACGTCACGGCGGCGGACGCCGGGCCCGTGACGGTGTTGCCCAGCGGGTCCTTCACGCGGATCCGGTAGGTGTGCTTGCCCCTGGCGGCCTTGGTGTCGGTGAAGGTCATCGACGGCTCGTCCCAGAACTTCGACAGCCGCTTCACCGAGGTCAGCGCGGTGGTCGAGCTGTCGCGCAGCACCTCGTAGTGCAGCCAGCCGTTGTCCATGTCCCAGGTGCCCGCCCAGGACACCTTCAGGCCGGTGGACGTCTTGGTGACCGTCGGGGCCTTGACGCTCGCGGCGTCCGGGCCGACCTTGTTGGCCGCGTTGGCCTTGACCGTGAACCGGACGAGCCCGGCCTGCGCCTTGCCGTTCACGTTCGGGAACTCGCCGCCCATGGCGACGTAGCTGCTGTTGCCCGTGATGGCCCACGCCGCCTGGTACTGCTTGGTGAACGTGCCCATGCCGAGCTTGGGGAACCAGTCCAGCAGCTGCGGGATCGGCTGCCCGCTGTAGTTGCTGTTGGTGCCCGGCTTGGCCTTGTCGGTGCCGCGCGCGTCGAAGGTCTCGGCGATCGTGCGGTGGTAGGTCTCCGGGGTGGTCTCCGGGAAGGCGCCGAGCGAGGTGCAGTCGTGCGGGTGGCCGACGGCGTAGACGGTCTGGCCGACGGGCAGGATGCCGTAGGTGGCGCCGTAGCAGTTGTCCAGCCACACCAGGGCGCCGTCGCTCGCCTTGGCGGCGAACCGGCCGTCGAACCAGTGGTAGCGCTCGCCGTCGGCCGCGCCGTAGACGATGCCGTTCTGGATCCGCAGGTCCGTGACGTAGGAGTAGCCGTACTTGCCCGCGCTGTCGGGCTCGGTGGCCTTGGTCGGGATCGGCTTGCTGCTCCACGGCAGCGTGCCGCCGTTGGTGGCGCTGACCGCGCCGATGCCGACGCGCTTCTCGCCGTTCAGCTGCTGGAACCGGCCGCCGACGATCACCCGGTCGCCGTACACGGCGAGGGCGTACACCTCGTCGTCGTTGGCGGCGGGCTTCCAGGTGTCGATGTTGGAGCCGTCGGAGGCCTTCACCGCGGCCAGGCGCGTCCGCGACTTGCCGTTGACGTTGAAGAAGTTGCCGCCGACGTACACGGTCGAGTCCGTCGCGGCGATGGCGCGGACCCGGTTCTTCACGTTCGGCGCGAACGAGTCGATCAGCTTGCCGGTGGCGGTGTCGAACGCGGCGAGGTGGTTGTGGTCCTTGCCGTCGACCTTGGTGAAGTCACCGCCGACGTAGACGCGCTTGCCGTCCGGGGAGGCCATGAGGCGCAGGCCCTGGCCGTCGAGCGTGTGCACGAACGAGGTGCTGAGCTTCCCGGTCGCCAGGTCGAACGCCATGATGTTGCCGCGCGCGACCTCGCCGGCCCCGCCCTCCTTGACCCCGGCGGGGCGCGCCTTGGTGAAGTTGCCGGTCGCGTAGACGGTGCTCCCGACCGTCGCCATGCTCCACACCACGCCGTTGACCTGCGCGGTCGGCAGCGGGTCGGCGCTGACGGTCGCGGGCACGCCCGCGGCGGGCATGGTGTCGGCCGCGGCCGAACCGGGCTGGACGAGTGCGGCGCCCACGAGCGAGAGGGCGGCGGCGGCCCCAACGCCCGCGCGCACGCCTGGACGGCGCTGTCGCAAAAGAGCTCTCACGAGTCGGATCCCCTAAAAAGCACGTGACCCCCGGTGGCCCCCTCGGCCACTCCGGTCAGGCGGATCTTAGTCATCGGACCGTACCGCTCTTCCGCCGTCTTATGAAATCGTGATGGAAATCCCTCACGGAGCGCTTGATACCGACTGCTCAGCGCAGTATGGCCAATTCCGGAAAAAGAAAAGTGCCCCGAGATGTAAACCTCGGGGCACTTTCCCGCGTCGGGGTCCCGGGCGCCGTCCCGGGGCGCCGTCAGCGCCGGACGGAGTTGGACGCCGCGCTCGTCACGGCGTTCCCGCTCGCGTCGACGACGCGGACCTTGTAGGTGTGCGTGCCCTTCGGCGCGCTCTTGTCGTCGTAGCTGAGGCTCGCCGGGTTCCAGAACGACGCCGACTTGTCGAGCGTCGCGATCGGGGTCGTGGAGCCGTCGCGGAGCACCTGGTACTTCAGCGAGGCGTTGTCCATGTCCCAGGTCGTCTTCCACGAGACCCGGATCGTGCCGCCGAGCCGGGCGCTCGCCGTCGGCGCCTTGAGGCTCGCCGCGTCGGGGCCGACCTTGTTCGGCGCGGACGCCTTCACCGCGAACCGGACGAGGCCGGCCTGCGCCTTGCCGTTCACCTTCGGGAACTCGCCGCCCATCGCGACGTAGCCGCCGTTGCCGGTGATCGCCCACGCCGCCTGGTACTGCTTCGTGAACGAGCCGATGGCGAGCTTGGGGAACCAGTGCAGCAGGGTCGGGACCGGCTGGTTGCGGTAGTTGCTGTTGGATCCCGGCGCCGTCCGGTCGGTGCCGGTCGCCACCTTGGTCTCCGACAGCGTCCGGTGGTTGGTCTGCGGGCTGGTGTCGGGGAACGCGCCGAGCGAGGTGCAGTCGTGCGCGTGCGAGACGCTGTAGACCTCGTTGGCCACCGGGTAGATGCCGTAGGTGGCGCCGTAGCAGTTGTCCAGCCACACCAGGTCGCCGTCGCTCGCCTTGGCGGCGAACCGGCCGTCGTACCAGTGCTGTCCCTCGCCGTCGGCGGCGCCGTAGACGATGCCGTCGTCGACCCGCAGGTCCGTCACGTACGAGAAGTGCTTGCTGTCGAGCTTGGTCGGGACCGGCTTGCTGCTCCACGGCAGCGTGCCGCCGTTGGTCGTGCTGACCGCGGCGACACCGACGTGCTTCTCGCCGTTGAGCTGCTGGAACTTGCCGCCGACGATCACGCGATCGCCGTACAGGGCGAGGGCGTACACCTCGTCGTCGTTGGCGGTGGGCTTCCAGGTCCCGATGTTGGACCCGTCGGACGCCTTGACGGCCGCGAGCCGCGTCCGGCCACTGCCGTTGACGTTGAAGAAGTTGCCGCCGACGTACACGGTCGAGTCCGTCGCGGCGATGGCGCGGACGCGGTTGTGCACGTTCGGCGCGAACGAGTCGATCAGCGCGCCGGTCGTGGTGTCGAACGCGGCGAGGTGGTTGTGGTCCTTGCCGTCGACCTTGGTGAAGTCACCGCCGACGTACACCCGGCTGCCGTCCGGGGAGGCCATGAGGCGCAGGCCCTGGCCGTCGAGGGTGTGCACGAACGAGGTGCTGAGCTTCCCGGTCGTCAGGTCGAACGCCATGATGTTGCCGCGCGCGACCTCGCCCGCCCCGCCCTCGGCGACGCCCGCCGGGCGCGCCTTGGTGAAGCTGCCGGTCGCGTAGACGGTGTTCCCGACCGTCGCCATGCTCCACACGACGCCGTTGACCTGCGCGGTCGGCAGCGGGTCGGCGCTGACGGTGGCGGGCGTCCCGGACGGCGGGTCGGTGTCGGCGGCGGCCGGGCCGGCCGGCATGACGGCCGCCCCCGCCAGCGAGAGAGCGGCGGCGGCCGCCAGGCCCGCGCGGACCTTCGTCCGGCGCTGTCGCAGAAGAGCTCTCACGAGTCCGAATCCCCTCAGCCTTAGCCCGGGGACCACGGCGGTCACTCCGGTCCAGGGATCTTATTGGGCGACCCATCCGATACATCCGGCCCCTTATGAAATCGTGACCGAAGTCGCTTTCGCTCTCCGTCGCCGTTCCGGTGAATTCGGTCACCGATACGGGACGGCGGAGCGCCCCGGGGCATGCACCCCGGGGCACTCCGCGGCGCGGCCGGTCAGCCGGCCGCCCGGGCCGCCCGCAGATCGTCGACGGACACGACCGTCGGGCCGTTCGTGGCGTTGCCCGCCAGGTAGGCGCGGATCCCGACCGCGCCGGCGGCCTGCAGCCCGCTCGTCGCGTCGGTGCCGGTGGCCTGCCAGCCCGGCTCGGCGGACCCGTCCGCCCACACCTTGGCCCTCAGCGTCGTCGGCGACCCGCCGGTCACCTGCACGCGCAGATGCAGCGGCACACCCGGCCGGTAGGTGACGCCGGAAACGGTCTGCTCGGTGCCGATCGCCGTCTCGGCGTTGCTCGCGTTCGCCCGGCTGAGCTGCAGCGACACCACCCCGGACGGGCGCAATCTGATCCGCGCCCGGTAGTCGCCCTGCCCGGCGACCCGCCGCCCGATCGCCCACACGTAGACGCCGTTGCCGGTGCCCTCCTTGTCGGTCGCGACGGTGAACGCCAGGTCGGTGTCCTGCGACGACACCGCGTTCAGGTTCGCGCCGCCGTCGTTCTTGGCGGCGGGCAATTCGATCTGCCCGGTGCCGCCCACCGACAGCACGCCGCCCGAGCCGACCCTGCTCCACGCCCCGCCGGTGTCGGCGCTGCCCCAGCCGCCGGTGACCGTCCGGCCGAACGCGTCCGAGGCCAGCACCGCCGACGTCGCCTTCACCGTGTGGACGACCTCGCCGGTCGCCCCCTTGTCGTCGGTGACGGTGAGCTTGACCGTGTACTCGCCCGCCGACGCGTAGGTGTGCGACGGCTTCGCGCCGGTCCCGGTCGTCCCGTCGCCGAAGTCCCACGCGTAGCCCGCGACCGTCCCGTCGGGGTCGGACGACCCCGACCCGTCGAACGCGCAGGCCAGCTCGGTGCACGACGACGTGAACGCGGCGGCCGGCGGCTGGTTCGGCTTCACCGCGCCGGTGCCGAGGCCTTGGTGGCGGGCGACCTGGTCGGCGGTGAGCGCCCGCGGGTACACCGCGGCCTCGTCGATCGTGCCGTTCAGGTAGTCGCTGGACGGCCGGTTCGGCCAGCCGGACAGGTTGTCGCCGCCGATCCGCCAGTAGCCGGAGTAGCTCTGCGCCGACGTCACGCCGCCGTCGGCCGCGGCCTGCGCACCGTCGACGTACAGCTTCATCCCGGCGGTACCGTCGAGCGTGCCGACGAGGTGGTGCCACTTGCCGTCGTTCAGCCCGGCGGCGCTCTGCACCGTCTTCGCCGACCCGGGGTAGACGCCGAACACGACCCGTCCGTCATTGGTCATGTACATGTGCCGGTCGTAGGACGAGCTGTTGCCCGACGCGCTGCCGCCATAGCCGATGATCTTCCCGCCGCTGCGGGAGTCCGTCCTGACCCACGCCTCGACGCTGAAGTCGCCCGGCGTGGACGCGGCGCCGCTGCCGCCGGACGAGCCGGGGAACCCGCCGAAGCCCACCGCCTTGTCGGCGTCCCCGGAGATCGCGCCGGCCTGCCCGCGGGTCGTGCCGGCGCCGAGCGCGACGTCGTTGGAGCCGGCGTAGTCGTAGGCGGGGCCGCTCGCCTCGCCGAGCCGCCAGTACGCCTGCGCGCCGTCCGCCCTGATCTGGTCCGCGTACGGGCCGGGCGTGCCGTCCCCCGCCGTCGCCGGGTTCGACGCGGCGCTGGTCACCGCGTTCCCCGCCGCGTCGACCGCCCGCACCTTGTAGGTGTGCGCGGTGCCGGGCGCGGCGGTCTGGTCGAAGTAGGCGGCGTTCGGCTCGTCCCAGAACGTCGACGTCCGGTCGACCGTCCCGATGGGCGTCGTGCCGCCGTCGCGGAGCACCTCGTACTTCAGCGAGGCGTTGTCCATGTCCCAGGTGGTCTTCCAGCCGACGCGGACGGCGCCGTCCGCCATCGCGGTCGCCGTCGGGGCGCCGAGGTCGCCGGCCTGCGGGCCGACCTTGTTGGGCGCCTTCGCCTTCACCGCGAACCGGACGAGCCCGGCCTGCGCCTTCCCGTTCACCTTCGGGAACTCGCCGCCCATCGCGACGTAGTCGGCGTTGCCCGTGACGGCCCAGGCCGCCTGGTACTGCTTGGTGAACGACCCGATCGCCAGGGTCGGGAACCAGTGCAGCAGGCTCGGGACCGGCTGGCCGCTGTAGTTGCTGCCGGCGCCCGGCCCGGCGTGGTCGGTGCCGGTCGCGGCCGTCGTCTCGGCGAGCGCCCGGTGCCAGCTCTGCGGGCTGGTGTCGGGGAACGCGCCGAGCGAGGTGCAGTCGTGCGCGTGCGACACGCTGTACACCGACTGGCCCTGCACGAACATTCCGTAGGTGGCGCCGTAGCAGTTGTCCAGCCACACCAGGTCGCCGCTGTCGGCCTTCGCGGCGAACCGCCCGTCGAACCAGTGCCAGCCCTCGCCGTCCGCGCCGCCGTACACGGTGTCGCCGGAGACGTACAGGTCCGTCACGTACGAGAACGTGCTGCTGCTCTGCCGGGTCGGGATCGGCCTGCTGCTCCACGGCAGCGTGCCGCCGTTCGCGGCACTGACCGCCCCGATGCCGACGTGCTGCTCGCCGTTCAGCTGCTGGAACTTCCCGCCGACGATGACCCGGTCGCCGCCGGGCGCGAGCGCCAGCGCGAACACCTCGTCGTCGTCGGCGGTCGGCCTCCACGCGTCGATGTTGGAGCCGTCGGCCGCCTGCACCGCGGCCAGCCGCGTCCGCGACCTGCCGTTCACGTTGAAGAAGTTCCCGCCCAGGTAGACGGTCGAGTTCGTCGCGGCGATGGCGCGCACCTTGGCCGACACCGAGGGAGCGAACGAGGTGTCGAGGGCGCCGGTGGCGGTGTCGAACGCGGCGACGTGGTTGCGGGTCTTGCCGTCCACCGCGGTGAAGTCGCCGCCGACGTAGACGCGCTTGCCGTCCGGCGAGGCCGCGATCCGCAGGCCCTGCCCGTTCAGCGCGTGGTCGAACGACGAGACGAGGTTCCCGGTGGTCAGGTCGAAGGCGAGGATGTTCTGCCGGGCGACCTCGCCGGCCCCGCCTTCCGCGACGCCCGGCGGGCGCGCCTTGGTGAAGTTCCCGGTCGCGTACACGGTGCCGCCGACGGTGGTCATGCTCCACACGACCCCGTTGACCTGCGCGGTGGGGAGCGGATCCGCGCTGACGGTGGCCGGCGTGCCCGCCGGCGGGTCGGTGTCGGCCGAGGCGGGTGCGGCCGGCGTGGCGGCGGCGCCTGCCAGCGCCGTCGCGAAAGCGGTGAAGACGGCTATCGCCGTTTTACGGACGCGCGGCGCGCGCCGGTGCGAAGGTACAGATCTCACTGGCGATCCCCTGCCGATCATCCCCCGTGGCCCCCTCGGACACGGAAGTGAGAGCAGGGTAATCCGCGAATCCTGTTTACACTGATCTGCCCTGGAACTTTCGTTCCGTATTTCCACTGATGAGGAGAGAGCCGGATGTCCGATCGGGGAGCGCGTCCGCACAGGCATCTCGCCGCGACGGGTGCCGTCCTCGCCCTCGCGCTGGCGCTGACCGGATGCGGCGGCGGGAAGAAGAAGTCGGCGGACCCGACGCCGCCCCCGCAGCCGAGCGAGCAGCCGACCGGGGAGGCCAACGCCGCGCCCGGCTCGGCCGCGCTGAAGTCGTCCGGCGGGCTGCGCAAGCCCTTCACCTACGACGACAAGGTCACCGTCGCGATCAGCGGCATCCGGTACGTGAAGAACAAGGACCAGGGCCCCGGCGAGCTCACCGGCAAGGTGCTCACCATCTTCACGCTGAAGTTCACCAACGGCTCCGGCAAGCCCCTCGACCTCAACAAGGTGCAGGTCACGGCCGTCTACGGGGCCAAGAAGACGCGGGCCCAGCACACCTCCTACGCCAACCTGAACGACTTCTACGGCACCGTCCCGGCCGGCGGGTCCAAGGCGGCGTCCTACGCCTTCGACCTGCCCTCGACGGGCTACAAGTCGGTCATGGTCGGCGTCAAGTTCGACGCGCAGC
Source organism: Actinomadura violacea (assembly GCF_017573465.1). Lineage (GTDB taxonomy): Bacteria > Actinomycetota > Actinomycetes > Streptosporangiales > Streptosporangiaceae > Spirillospora > Spirillospora violacea. The sequence goes on along the minus strand of NZ_JAGEPF010000012.1, from coordinate 305,464 downwards.
ACAAGACCGCGCTGTTCGCGGGCGCCCTCCACAACTGACGGTTCCGCGAGGTACGTTCGTGGTTCCAGCGTTCCCCCGGGGGTTAAGGGTCGTGTCATGCCTAGCTCTAACCGGTCTCGCGGCTCGAGCCGAGCCATGATCGTCAAGGTGCTCGCGCTGCCCGTGATAGGGGCCGTGGGCTTCCTCGGCTGGCAGCTTCCGCAGAGCCGCGACCCCGCGCCGGAGAGCGCCCCCGTGTGGGGCGCGCCGGGCGCCGCGCCCGTCGGCTCGACCGCGTACAAGATCCCGGACGGGGCGCTGTTCGTGTCCCCGTCCGGGAGCGACGGCGCCGACGGCACCCGCAAGCACCCGCTCCGCACGCTCGCCAAGGCGGTCGCCAAGGCGCGCTCCGGCGGCACGGTCGTGGTGCGCGGCGGCGTCTACCACGAGTCCGTCACCGTCCCCGGCGGCAAGCGGCTGACCGTCCAGTCCGCGCCGCGCGAGGCCGTCTGGCTCGACGGCAGTTCCCCCGTCGCCGGCTGGCGGCCCGGGGACCACGCCTGGGTCCACGAGGGCTGGGCGACCCGGTTCGACGCCAGCCCGACCTACACCGCGGGCGCGCGGGAGTCCGGCGACTTCGACTTCCGGTTCGTCTCGCCCGACCACCCGATGGCCGCGCACCCCGACCAGGTGTGGCTCGACGGCGTCCCGCAGAAGCAGGTCGGGTCGCGCGGCGAGGTGAAGACCGGCACCTTCTACGTCGACGAGGGGTCGCACCGGCTCTACCTCGGGTCCGACCCGCGCGGCCACGACGTGCGCGCCAGCACCCTGTCCGAGGCGGTCACGGTCTCCGGCGCCGGGTCCCGGCTGCGCGGCCTCGGGGTGCGCCGCTACGCCACGTCCCTCCCCCAGCTCGGCAGCGTGAAGGTCACCGCGCCGGACGTCACCGTCGAGAACGTCGCGGTGAACGACTCGGCCACCACCGGCCTCAGCGTGCTCGCCGCGCACGCCCGCGTCCGGCACGTCACCGCGACCGGCAACGGCATGCTCGGCGTCCACGCCAACTACGCCGACGACCTGCGGCTCGACGCGGTCCGCAGCACCGGCAACAACGTCGAGCACTTCAAGTACTCGCCGGTCTCCGGCGGCGTGAAGGTGACCCGGTCCCGGAAGGTCGCGGTGACCGGCGGCGTGTTCGCCGACAACCTCGGCAAGGGCGTGTGGATGGACGAGTCCGTCTACGACATCACGCTCACCGGCAACAAGATCCTGCGCAACGCCGACCACGGCGTCTCGCTGGAGCTGAGCGCGAAGGCGGTCGTCGCGGGCAACATGATCGGCGGCAACGCCGGCGACGGGCTGAAGGTGAACAACACCTCCGACGTGCAGATCTGGAACAACTCGCTATCCGGCAACGGCCGCACGATCCACCTCGCCCAGGACCGGCGCAGCCCGTCCGACCCGCACGCGGCCGGCCGCGACCCGCGGCAGAAGGGCCCGGACCCGGCGATGACGTGGCGCGTCTCCAAGATCGTCATCAGCAACAACACCCTCGCCGACGCGCGCGCGGGCACGCCGTGCCTGCTGTGCGTCGAGGACGGCACGCACCAGCGCGGCGGCGGCCAGATGGGCATCGCCACCGACGGCAACGTCTACGTCCGTCCGGGCGGCGGCCCGCAGACCCTCGTGCGGTGGGCGCGCGGCTCCGGCGGCACCACCGACTTCGGCGACCTCGGCCGGTTCCGGTCGCAGACCGGGCAGGAGAAGCGCGGTGCGCTGGAGACGGCCGCGGGCGCCGCCGGGCAGGACGGCGAGCTGGAACGCGCCGTCGCCGCACGCGCCGACGCCGGCAACGCCCTCCCCCTCCCCGCCCCGATTGCCGCCCTCCTCGGCAAGCCCGCGGGCACCCGCCACATCGGCGCCTGGACGTCCTGACCGAACGCGGAAGGCCGGGCCCTGAACGGGCCCGGCCTTTCATCTGTCTCAGGGAAGGGTCAGGGACGCGTCCAGGGGAACTCGCGGCCGAGGATCGCTTCCAGGTCGGCGTTGTAGGGGGCGTAGTGCTCGGCGAGGGCCTGGCGGGTGGCCGGGGCCAGGTCCTGGCTCGGCGCGGCGTTCCACACCTTGACCGCCGACGTCGGCAGCGGCGCCGGGTCCAGCCCGAGGAACGTCGCGACGGTGTCGCACGCGCCCTGCGGGTCGGCGTAGAACTCCTCCGCCGCCAGCACGCAGAACCGCTCCGCCGGGAAGTGCTCCATCCAGCGCCGCAGGTGCGGGGCGTACTCCCCCTGCGCCCGGTACGACTGCTGCTCGTGCGCGTAGCTGGTGTAGCCGGGCTGCCCGGCGACGATCCGCTCCTCCTCGCCCGCGAGCCGGTCCGCCTCGGCCGCCAGGGCCTCCTCGAACGTCGCGAGCTCCTCGGCGTTCTGCCGCCGCCGCTCCCGATAGTGCGAGAACGCCCGCTCGATCGGGTCCCGCAGCACCAGCAGGATCTTCGCGTCCGGGACGTCGCGCCCCGCCCGCTCCGCCGCCAGCGGATGGAACAGGTAGTACGGCGACCCCTCGCCCACGACCTTCCCGGACCGCCGCCCCGACGCCGGGAAATGCGACCGGTACCAGGCCGCGCCCTTGTCGTAGTGGGAGTCGAAGTAGTGCACGCCCTTGGTGTGGTTGTCCTTGGGCAGCAGCCGCGCGTTCGGGAACAGCGGCATCACCTGCGGATGCTCCAGCAGCGTGTAGTACAGCGAGGTGGAGCCCCCGCGCTTGGCGCCGATCAGCAGGAAGTCGGGGCCGGGGCGCATCGCCGCCGTGCTCATCCCGTACCCACGGATCATGCTGCGGCCCGCGGCGACGACCGGGCCGGGAAGAGTCCCTCGATTCACACCGGACAGATTACCGGCCCGCCGCCCTTATTCTTGGTCTCGTCTTTAACATGCCCGGACAGGGCGCGGCGGCTGCCGGACGCGGACCGACACGGACCGATCGGCCAGGGAGGGCCTTCATGACCGTCAAGGGCATCTTCCCGCGCCGGCGTCCTCCGGCGCCGAGCGCCGGCTGGTGGGCGTTCGCGCTGCCGCTCGCCCTGATGCTCGCCAGCGACTACAAGCTGCGCAGCCGCGACGTCGACAACGCCGTCGGCGGCAGCGCCGACCTGACCGTCCTGGTCGAGATCGCCGTCTACGGCGCCGCCGCCATGTACCTGGTGTGGAAGTTCGGGCTGCGGGCGCCGCGGCGCCGCACCACCGGCCTGCTGCTCGCGGCATGGCTGTTCTGCGGCTACGTGGCGTTCTCCGCGCTGTGGTCGCCGTTCAAGTCGCTCGGCCTCGTCCGCGGCGTCCAGCTGCTGATCACGATGCTGGTCGCGCACACCGTCGCGACCCGCGCCACCCCCGGCGACCTGCGCAAACTCGCGCACGTCTTCATCGGGATCGTGCTGGTGTCGGTCGGCATCGGCGTCGCCCACCCCTTCCCCCGGACGCTGCACACCGAGTCCCGGTTCAACTGGCTGTACGTCCACCCCGTCATCGCCGGCGTGTACCTCGCCGTCGCGATCCTGCTGGTCATCGGCTACCTCATCCGGTGGAACCGGCCGCAGGACCGGCTGTGGCACCCGGTCGTCTACGCCGCGGTGCTGGCCGTCCTGACCGGCGCGCTCGTCGCCACCGGGACGCGCGGCGCCGCGCTCGGCTGCGCCGCCGGGATCGTCGTGCTGCTGGCCACCGCCCGCGGCCCCAAGGGCCGCATCGACGTGATCGTCATGGGCGCCGCGGTGTCGGTCCTCGCGGTGCTGGCGTTCTCCGACAAGATCCTCGCGTTCGTCGCGCGCGGCGAGAGCTCCGAGCAGCTCGCCACCCTCAACTCCCGCACCGAGCTGTGGTCGCTGGCGATGGACGCGTTCCGGGAGGAACCGATCTTCGGCCGCGGGCTCGGCGCGTCCCGCGGCCTGTTCCTGGACAGCATCGGCCTCGGCGGCGGCCACAACGCGTTCATCAACGCGCTCGTCGACAACGGCGCCGTCGGCACGATCGCGTTCGCCGCCCTGCTGCTGACCCTCGGGTTCGTGCTGCTGACGCTGTGCCGGCACCGGACGCTGCGCGCCGACGCCGGCATGCTGCTGGGGATCTTCGGCTGCTTCCTCGCCGACAGCATGACCACCGAGGGCCTCGCCGCGCCCGCGAACGTGTCGTCGGTGTGGCTGTTCATCATCGTCGCGTGGGCGGAGACGCTGCGCCGGCAGGGCGGCGACCCGCTCCCCGTCGTCGAGCAGGCGCCCGCGCAGGCTCTCGCGGAGCCCGCCGGTTACTCAGGCACCACCGTGACGGCGTCCGCGCACGTAGAAGGCGCCCCCGAGCAGGCCTAGCAGCACCAGCCCGACCAGTGCCCCGGTCCCGATCAGACCGCCCGGCATGCCGGACTTGGACGGGAACGCCACCGGGGAGCTGTCATCGGTCGCCGGCGACGCCGACGCGTCCGGCTCCGTCGCCGCGTCCGGCTCCGGCAGCGTCACCGCGTAGAACACCGGACGGCTCCCCGCCCCCGCCACCAGCACCTTCTTGCCGTCCGACGCCACCCCGAACGGGTGCCCGGCCAGCGCCGCCGTCGTCTTCACCACCTGCCCGACATCGTCCCGGATGCCGCCGAGGATCCGCACGTCCGTCGTCGTCTTCAGCACGACCCGGCCGTCCCGGGTGAAGTCGCCGCCGCGCACCGGGAACGGCAGCGTCCGCAGCCGGGTCAGCGCGTTGTTCGACGGGCCGAGCACCCCGGGCAGCGCGAACACCGCCGCGGCCGTCGCGTCCCGGGTGATGATGTAGACGCGGCTCTCGGCCGGGTCCGCCAGCAGCGCGGCGCCCCGGTGCCCGCCGTCGGGGTACTTCAGCTTGAACGTCTTGACCTGCAGCGCCCCGCTCGCCAGCGTCTTCGGCTCCGCGACCCGGTGCAGCAGCAGGCTCCCCGCCCGCCCCGCGCTCAGGTCCCCGATGAACAGCCCGGACTCCCCCGACCCGTTCTTCACGACCGTGATCGCGTCCCACCGCGCCGCCTGCGCGCCCGCCAGCGTGTAGGCCGCCCGGGTGCGGCCCTTGGAGTCCACCGCGTACAGCCGCGAACCCGCCGCGCTCGACGCGACCGTCCACCAGATGTCGGGATGCAGCACGCCCGCGACCATCGCGGCGGGCGCGGCCACCGCGGGCCGGAACGCCGCGCCCGCGGCCGCCGTGCTCGTCACGGCGGGACTCGGCGACGGCTTCGCCTCCGCGACCGCCGCCGGCCCTGTCAGGACCACGAGCACCGCCGCCGCGCCACCCGCGGCGAACCGGAGGCTGAGGGGGTTCGTTCTCACAACCTGACGTCCATCTCTGCCGGGAACCGTGTGGCATTCTTGCGCATGTGGATCCGCTAGGCATTAAAGGTACTTACTCCATCACCCCCCGGGTACACGGTGACCAGCGGGGATCTTTCCATGAATGGTTCCGGGACGACGCGCTCCGGGCCGCCACCGGGCACGGGTTCGGCCTTGCGCAGGCGAACTGCTCGGTGTCGGCCAAGGGCGTGCTGCGCGGCGTGCACTTCGCCGACGTCCCGCCCGGCCAGGCCAAGTACGTCACCTGCCTGCGCGGAGCGATCCTCGACGTTGTCGTCGACCTGCGCGTCGGCTCCCCCACGTTCGCGCAGTGGGAGGCCGTCCGGCTGGACGACGAGTCGCGCCGCTGCCTGTACGTCGCGGAGGGCGTCGGGCACGCGTTCATGGCGCTGACGGACGACGCGACGGTCGTCTACCTGTGCTCGGAGCCGTACGCGCCGGGCCGCGAGCACGGCGTGCACCCGCTCGACCCGGAGATCGGCATCGAGTGGCCGGAGGGCATCGAGCCGGTCCTGTCGGACAAGGACGCCCAGGCGCCGACCCTCGACGAGGCCCGCCGGGCCGGGCTGCTGCCCTCCTACCAGGACTGCCTCGACCACTACGCCAAGCTCGGCCTGCCCGGCTGAGCCTCCGGCCACGCGGCCGTCAGGGACGGCCAGGCGCCGTGCAGGGCCTCCTGCCAGCCGCGCATGGGCGGCAGGCCCGCCGCCGCCCACCGGCCGTGCCCGAGGACGCTGAACGCCGGACGCGGCGCGGGCCGCACGAACTTCTCGCTCGTCGTGGCCCGCACCCGGTCCGGGTCGTGGCCGAGCAGCGCGAACACCTCGCGGGCCAGCCCGTACCAGGTCGTCCGGCCGGCGTTCGTACCGTGGTAGGCGCCGGCGGGGGCGTCCGCGCGGGCCAGCGCGACGATCCGGTCGGCGAGGTCGCCGGTCCAGGTCGGCTGCCCGGCCTGGTCGTCGACGACCTCGACGGTGTCGCGCTCCCCGGCCAGCCGCGCCATCGTCCGGGCGAAGCTGGGCCCGTTCGCCCCGTAGAGCCACGCGGTCCGCACGACGTACCCGCGCTCGTAGCCGAGCACCGCGGCCTCGCCGGCGAGCTTCGTGCGGCCGTAGGCGTTGACGGGCGCGGTCGGCGCGTCTTCCGGGTACGGCTCGGTGGCGGTTCCGGGGAAGACGTAGTCGGTGGACACCTGGACGAGCTTCGCGCCGATCTCCGCGCACCCCTCGACGAGCGCCCCGACGGCGGTGCCGTTGACGGCGAGCGCCGCGTCCTCGCTGGTCTCGGCGTCGTCGACGGCCGTCCAGGCGGCGCAGTTCACCACGACGCCCGGCCGGTGCCGGCGCAGCGCGTCCCGGACGGCGCCGGCGTCGGTGAGGTCGAGGTCGGCGCGCCGCGGAGCGACGACGTCATCGAGGCGCGCGACGACATCGGCGCCGAGCATCCCGCCGCCACCGGTGACGAGCCAGGTCACTTGGCGTCCTCCGACCGCTTCTTCAGCGGCTCCCACCAGGCGCGGTTCTCCTCGTACCAGCGGACCGTCCCGGCCAGGCCGTCCTCGAACGCCACCTGCGGCGCGTACCCGAGGGCCCGCAGCTTCGCGTCCGACAGCGAGTACCGGCGGTCGTGGCCCTTGCGGTCCTCGACGCGCTCGACCATGTCCCAGCCGGCGCCGACCGCGTCCAGCAGCCGCTGCGTCAGCTCCAGGTTCGTCAGCTCCGCCGTGCCCGCGATGTGGTACACCTCGCCGGGCTCGCCGCGCTCCGCGACGACCTGGATGCCGCGGCAGTGGTCGGCGGCGTGGATCCAGTCGCGGACGTTCCCGCCGTCCCCGTACAGCGGCACCGTACGGCCGTCCATCAGGTTCGTGGCGAACAGCGGGATGACCTTCTCCGGGTACTGGTACGGCCCGTAGTTGTTGCCGCAGCGCGTGATGCTGACCGGCAGGCCGTGTGTGCGCGCGTAGGCGCGGGCCATCATGTCGCCGCCCGCCTTCGCCGCCGAGTACGGCGAGTTCGGCGCGAGCGGCGCCTCCTCGTCCCACGAGCCCTCGTCGACGCTGCCGTACACCTCGTCGGTGGACACCTGCACGACCCGCGGCGTCCCCGCGTCCAGGCACGCCTGCATCAGCGCCTGCACGCCCAGCACGTTCGTCCGCGCGAACTCGGCGCCGCTGGCGATCGACCGGTCCACGTGCGACTCGGCCGCGAAGTTCAGCACCACGTCGTGCCCCGGCACCAGCTCCGCGAGCAGCCCGCCGTCGCAGATGTCGCCGTGGACGAACGTGAACCGCCCCTCGACCCGCTCCAGGTTCGCCAGGTTCCCGGCATAGGTCAGCTTGTCCAGCACGGTGATCTCGGCGCCGTCCCACGCCGGGAACGCCCCGGACGCCAGGTCCCGCACATACTGCGACCCGATGAACCCGGCCCCACCCGTCACCAGAACCCGCGGGGCACGATCACCCGTCACGTCCATCTGAACCCCTCACTTGGACATCCGCCTTCCAGCGCAGGAGCAGCGGAGGAAGCCACGGAACTTCGAACAAACGCACGACGCAGAGCAATCGAACCGCTACAGTCCGTTCCATGCCGCGGACCGTGAAGCGAGCGTTCAAATACCGCTGCTATCCGACCCCTCAACAAGCCACGCAGCTTGCACGGACGTTCGGTTGTGTCCGCCATGTCTACAACAAGGCCCTGGAGGAGCACATCCGGGTCTTCCGCCACGAGGGTCGCCATCTTGGCTTCAATGAGGCGTCGGCGATGCTCACACAGTGGAAACGCGACCCGGCTTGCCGGTTCTTGACGGAGGTCTCGTCGGTTCCCCTCCAGCAGGCCCTTCGGCACCTCAAGAAGGCATTCACCAACTTCTTCTCCGGACGGGCGCGCCATCCGTCCTTCAAGTCGCGGAAGAAGTGCAAGGCGACGGCCGAGTACACCCGGTCGGCTTTCGCCTACCGCAACGGTGAACTGACGCTCGCCAGGATGGACGCGCCGCTCCGTGTCGCGTGGTCGCGTCCGCTTCCCCGCGGCACGACACCGTCCACGGTCACGGTCACCCGCGATGCGGCGGGACGTTGGTTCGTGTCCCTGCTGTGCGAGGACAACGTCGCCGCCCTGCCGCCCGCCGCGCAGCGCACGGGCGTGGACTTCGGCATCACGTCGCCGGCGACCCTTTCGACAGGCGAGAAGATCACCAATCCCCGGTACGGCGACCGTGACCGGAAGCGGCTCGCCAAAGCCCAGCGGAGCCTGTTCCGGAAGCGTCAGGGCTCGGCGAATCGCGCCAAGGCCCGGCGACGCGTCGCGCGCGTCCATGCGCGGATCGCCGACCGCCGGCGCGACTTCCTGCACAAACTCTCGACTCGACTCGTCCGCGAGAACCAAGTGGTCGTGATCGAGGACCTGGGCGTCGGGAACATGCTGAAGCACCCGTCGCTGGCCCGTGTCATCGCTGACGCGGGCTGGCGCGAACTGCGCACGATGCTGGAGTACAAAGCCGACTGGTACGGCCGCGAACTGGCCGTCGTCGATCGCTGGTTCCCGTCCAGCAAGCTGTGCAGTGCGTGCGGAAGGCGAACCACCACAATGCCCTTGGCCGTCCGCGAATGGGTGTGCGCCGCTTGCGGGGACTTCTTCCCAGCGGGCGAGCGGCGATGAAACAGGAAGCCTGGCGGGCGACCGCCGGAATCCCCCGTCGATCGAGGGACAGGTCAATTGCTGATCTGCACTTTGCTGTGATCTCCCAGTACGAGCCGGTGCGCCTTCGGCACCCGGGGGGCGGGCGTGACCTCGGCCTCGCGGCCGATCAGCGAGCACTCGATGCGGCCGACGCCGTCGATGGACGCGCCGCGCAGCACGATCGAGTACTCGATCTCGCTGTCCAGGACCGCGCAGTCGCGGTCGATGGAGGTGAAGGGGCCGACGTAGGAGTCGCGGACGACCGAGCCGGCGCCGACGATCACCGGGCCGACGACGCGGGACGCGGCGACGCGCGCGCCGCGCTCCACGACGACGCGGCCGATGAGCTCGCTGGCCTCGTCGACGTCGCCCTCCACATGAGGTTCGACGCCCTCCAGCACCAGGCGGTTGACCTCCAGCATGTCGGTGACGTTGCCGGTGTCCTTCCAGTAGCCGGTGATCACCGTGGACTCGACGCGGTGGCCGTGGTCGATCAGCCACTGGATCGCGTCGGTGATCTCCAGCTCGCCGCGCGCGGACGGCTTCAGCTCCGCGACCGCCTCGTGCACCGCCGGGCTGAACAGGTACACCCCGACGAGGGCCATGTCGCTCTTGGGGTGCCGCGGCTTCTCCTCCAAGGCGACGACGCGGCCGTCGCCGTCGAGCTCGGCGACGCCGAACGCGCGCGGGTCCGAGACGTGCGTCAGCATGATCTGCGCCTGCGGGCGCTCCGCGCGGAACCGGGCGACGAGCCCGTCGATGCCGCCGACGATGAAGTTGTCGCCGAGGTACATCACGAAGTCGTCGCCGCCGAGGTACTCGCGGGCGATGAGGACGGCGTGCGCCAGCCCGCGCGGGGCGTCCTGGCGCAGGTACGTCACGTCGAGGCCGAACGCCGAGCCGTCGCCGACGGCGCCGCGGATCTCCGCCTCGGTGTCGCCGACGACGATGCCGACCTCGCGGATCCCCGCGTCGCGGATCGCCTCCAGGCCGTAGAACAGCACGGGCTTGTTCGCGACCGGGACGAGCTGCTTCGCGGAGGTGTGGGTGATGGGGCGGAGCCGGGACCCGGCACCGCCCGCCAGCACGAGGGCCTTCACGGCGCGACGGCGTAGGTCGGGCCCTGGGGGGCGGGCAGGTGCACGGGGGGCTCCAAAGGGTGCTTATCGGGCGCCGGTGATCATCCCGGCGCCGACGGTGTTGTTGGTGGCCTCGTCGATCAGGATGAAGCCGCCCGTCAGCCGGTTGCGGTTGTAGTCGTCGACGAACAGCGGCTGCGTCACCCGCAGCGAGATCCGGCCGATCTCGTTCAGGCCGAGCCCCTCCGCCTGGTCGTCGCGGTGCAGCGTGTTGACGTCCAGCCGGTAGTGCAGATCCTTCACCAGCGCCTTCGCGGTGCGGGTGGTGTGCTTGATGACGAGCTTGGTGCGCGGCGTGAGGACGCGGTCCGGGGTCATCCAGCAGACCATCGCGTCCAGGTCCTGCGCGGCCTCCGGCCGGTTGTTCGGCCGCGCGATCATGTCGCCGCGGGAGATGTCGATGTCGTCGGCGAGCCGCAGCGTCACCGACATCGGCGAGTACGCCTCCTCGACCGGGCCGTTCGGCCCGTCGATCCCGGTGATCGTCGTGGTCAGCCCGGACGGCAGGTGCACCACCTCGTCGCCCGGCTTCAGCACGCCGCCCGCGACCTGCCCCGCGTAGCCGCGGTAGTCGTGCAGCTCGGGGTCGGTGGAGGCGTGCGGGCGGATCACGTACTGCACCGGGAACCGGACGTCGATCAGGTTGCGGTCCGAGGCGATGTGCACGTGCTCCAGGTGGTGCAGCAGCGACGACCCGTCATACCACGGCATGTTCACGCTGCGCTCGACGACGTTGTCGCCGTGCAGCGCCGAGATCGGGATGAACGTCAGGTCCGTCACCTCCAGCTTGGAGGCGAACGCGGTGAACTCGTCGACGATCCGCTCGTAGACGCCCTGGTCGTAGTCGACGAGGTCCATCTTGTTGATCGCCACGACGAGGTGCGGGACCTGCAGCAGCGTGGTCAGGAACGCGTGCCGCCGGGACTGCTCCAGGATGCCCTTGCGTGCGTCGACCAGGATGATCGCGAGGTCGGCGGTGGACGCGCCGGTCACCATGTTCCGGGTGTACTGGATGTGCCCGGGGGTGTCGGCGATGATGAACTTGCGGCGCGGCGTCGCGAAGTAGCGGTACGCCACGTCGATGGTGATGCCCTGCTCCCGCTCGGCGCGCAGGCCGTCGGTGAGCAGCGCGAGGTTCGTGTACTCCTCGCCGCGGTCGACGCTGGTCTTCTCGACCGACTCCAGCTGGTCCTCGAAGATCGACTTGGAGTCGAACAGCAGCCGCCCGATCAGGGTGGACTTGCCGTCGTCGACGCTGCCGGCCGTGGCGAAGCGCAGCAGGTCCATCGTCTTGGCGGACGCGCTCTCGGCGGGCTCGTTCGTGCTGGCCATTAGAAGTAGCCCTCCTTCTTGCGGTCCTCCATGGCGGCCTCGCTGGTCCGGTCGTCGGCGCGGGTCTGCCCGCGCTCGGTGATCCGGGTCGCGGCGATCTCCGCGATCACCTCTTCCAGCGACGTGGCGTTCGACTTCACCGCGCCCGTGCAGGACGCGTCGCCGACCGTCCGGTACCGGACGGACGCATCGAACTCCGGCTCGTCGTCGCCGCGGTTCGCATAACCCGTCTCGGCGTCCAGCAGCAGGCCGTCCCGCTCGAACACGCGCCGGGTGTGCGCGAAGTAGATGGACGGCAGCTCCAGCTCCTCGCGCCGGACGTAGTCCCAGATGTCCAGCTCGGTCCAGTTCGACAGCGGGAACACCCGGACGTGCTCGCCCTGCGTGATCCGCGTGTTGAACAGGTTCCACAGCTCGGGGCGCTGGTTCTTCGGGTCCCACTGCCCGAACTCGTCGCGGAAGGACACCACCCGCTCCTTGGCGCGGGCCTTCTCCTCGTCGCGGCGCGCACCGCCGAACGCCGCGTCGAACTGGTGCTCCTCGATCGCGTCCAGCAGCGGCGTGATCTGCAGCCGGTTCCGCGACGCGCGGCGGCCCTTCTGCTCGGTCACCCGGCCGGAGTCGATCGCGTCCTGCACCGACGCCACCACGAGGCGGATCCCGAGCTCGGCGACCCGCCGGTCGCGGAACTCCATCACCTCGGGGAAGTTGTGGCCGGTGTCGACGTGCATCACCGGGAACGGGATCGGCGCCGGCCAGAACGCCTTCTGCGCCAGGCGCAGCATCACGAGGCTGTCCTTGCCGCCCGAGAACAGCAGCACGGGCCGCTCGAACTCGGCCGCCACCTCCCGGAAGATATGGATCGACTCGGCCTCGAGGACGTCTAGCTGGGACAGCTGATAATCGCAACGCTGCATGGTCTGCTGCTCTCTCCACGCTGTTCTGGCAGATGCAACCGGTGGCATGGGACGGGCGCACGCCTTCCCACCGGATCGAACGTCGGCCCGCCGCTGATCAATCCCGCCCGGCGGGGCCGGTTCAGCCGGGCAGGCTGTCGGCCACGTCCCCGATGCCGGTCAGCAGCGTCGATGCCGACACGGGATGGCACACCAGGATATCCGGGAGCCTCGGGTCCTTCCGGTTGTACTCCAGCGGAGCGCCGTCGATGCGGGACGCGTGCGCGCCCGCCGCCAGCGCGACCGCCGCGGGGGCCGCCGAGTCCCACTCGTACTGGCCGCCCGCGTGCACGTAGGCGTCCACCTCGCCGAGCAGCACCGCGGAGATCTTCGCCCCCGCCGACCCGATCGGCACCAGCTCCACGTCCAGGTCCAGCTTCTCGGCGAGCCGCTGGACGAACTCCGGCGGACGCGTCCGGCTCACCGCGATCCGCAGCTTCCCCGCGTCCGGCGCCGGCACGTGCAGCGGCACCTCCCGCGGCAGGCTCCGGCGCGCGGCGTCCGACCCCGCGGTCACCGGGTCCGGCTCGCCGGGGTCGTCGCGAACGAGCGACGCCCCGCCGGTCGCGTCGGTGCGCAGCGTCAGGCCCTGCGCCGGGAGCGCCACCGCGCCCGCCGCCAGCCGCGCCGCGCCGGTCGCGTCCCGCACCCACAGCGCCACGTGGACGGCCCAGTCGCGGCGGCCCTCCTCGGAGAACTCCCGCGTCCCGTCGAGCGGGTCGACGATCCACACGCGCGACGCCGACAGCCGCTCGGCCTCGCCGGTGTTGCGGGTCGGGGCCCGGTCGTCGCCCTGCGAGCGCTTGCCCGCCACCGACGAGCGGCCCTCCTCCGAGAGCACGGCGTCGCCGGGACAGCGCTCCGCCAGCGCCGCCATCAGGTACTCGTGCGACCGCAGGTCGCCGGTGTCCTTCAGGGCGCGCCCGTCGGCGAAGCCCACCTCGTCCCGCACGCCCAGCAGCAGCCGCCCCGCCGCCGCGGCGAGCTCCGCCGCCAGCGCGTGGTCGTCCGCCGCCGCTCTCTCGGTCATCCGTTGATCACATTCCCGACTCGACTGGTCTGCCCGGTCTACTTTCTCATGCATACCCCACACCGCCCGGTGCCAGGGTCACGTCCCGCCTGGCGAGACCGGGCGCGCGGCTCGCACCCGCGTCCGGTACGCACCGCCCGCCGTAAGTACGCGCCGCGGCTAGTACGCGCCGGAGCCGCGGAACACCGCCGACCACGTCTTCCACATGATCTGCAGGTCCAGCGCCAGCGACCAGTTGTCCACGTACCGCAGGTCGAGCCGGACCGACTCGTCCCACGTCAGGTCCGAACGGCCGCTGACCTGCCACAGCCCGGTCAGCCCCGGCTTCACCACCAGCCGCCGGTACACGTCGCCGCCGTACTGCGCGACCTCCTCCGGCAGCGGCGGGCGCGGCCCCACCAGCGACATGTCGCCGCGCACCACGTTGAACAGCTGCGGCAGCTCGTCCAGCGAGTAGCGGCGCAGCCACCGGCCCACCTTCGTGATCCGCGGATCCTCCCGGATCTTGAACAGCACGCCGTCGTTCTCGTTGTGCTCCATCAGCGCGTTCTTGCGGGCCTCCGCGTCCTGCACCATCGTGCGGAACTTCAGCACCGTGAACTCGCGGCCGCCGCGGCCCACCCGGACCTGCCTGAACATCACCGGGCCGGCGCTCGTCACCTTGATCAGGAACGCGACCACCAGCAGCAGCGGGCTCAGCAGCAGCAGGCCCGTCAGCGACAGCGTCCGGTCGACCAGCCCCTTCAGCACGCGCCGGCCGCCGTCCAGCTCCGGATGCTCCACGTGCAGCAGCGGCAGCCCCGACACCGGGCGGATCGAGATCCGCGGGCCGGTCACGTCCATCAGCGCCGGCGCGACCACCAGCTCCACGTCGTCCCGCTCGATCTGCCACGCCAGCCGGCGCAGCGCCACCCCGTCCATCTCCGGGCACGCCAGCACCGCCACCGAGTCCGCGCCGATCCGCTCCGCGACCGCGGCCGTCTGCGCGAAGTCGCCCAGCACCGGCACGCCCTCGACCTCGTGGACCGCGTCCTCGCCCGACGCCAGCGCCGGCGGCAGGCACACCGCGACGATGTCCATCCCGTGGTAGCGCTTCTGCCGCAGCAGCCGGATCAGGTCCCCGACGGACGTGCGGTGGCCGACCGCCACCACCCGCCGCATGCACTCCCCGTTCCAGCGCTTGCGGTGCAGCCACTTGCGCAGCCGGTACCGCGCGACCAGGTTCAGGAACGTGCCGAGCGGCATCGCCATCACCACGTACCCGCGCGCCACCTCCGTCTTGGTGGCGTACGCCAGGATCGCCAGCGTCGCGGTGAAGATGAACCCCGCGCGCAGGACGCCCTTGAACTCCTCGTACCCGACGCCGATGTAGCGCGGCTGGTACGCGCGGCACAGCGCCAGCATCGGCACCCACAGGACCGGCAGCGCCACCGTCAGCGCGACGTACGGCGCCGTCGGGTCGCTCGGCACGCCCGGGAAGCGGAGCACGAAAGCGATCACCCCGGCCGCCAGCATGCTGAAGAAGTCGAGCGCCCCGGCGAACCGCCGGTACCATCCGCTCCAGCTCTGCGAGTCCGGGCGACGTTGCTCGTGGCGAATCGGTGACTCGGCCTGAACCTTGTCAACGACGGCCATCCGACCTCACCCAACCCATGTAACGCGCGCCCCGAAAAGTCCGATCAACCCCAGAGACGGTTGAACGGCGCTCAAGGTTCACATAAAACTCGAACCTCATCCGCGCAGAATTTTACGAGCGTCCCGCCGTGTCCGCCCCACCACGGGCCGCATCCGGCCGATCCCCCGAAAACGCCCACAGGGCCCCGGGTTCAGCCCGCGTGGAACACGTTCTGCGCCGCCTCGAGCCCCTCGGACAGCAGCGCCTCCGCCGCGTCCGCCGCCCGGTCGACCTCCAGCTCCAGTTCCTTGCGCTCCGCCGCGGAGAAGTCCTTCAGCACGAACGCCGCGGCGTCCATCCGCCCCGGCGGGCGTCCCACCCCGAACCTGACCCGCAGGTACTCCTTGTCGCTCAGCGACCTGGTCACCGACCGCAGCCCGTTGTGACCGTTGTCACCGCCGCCGCGCTTCAGCCGCAGCGCCCCGAACGGGACGTCCAGCTCGTCGTGCACGACGACGAGCCGCTCCACCGGCACCTTGTAGAAGTCCCGGAGGGCCTTCACCGGGCCGCCCGACTCGTTCATGTACGTCCGCGGCTTCGCCAGCACGACCCGCGTGCCCGCGAGCCGCCCCTCCAGCACGTCCGCCCGCGCCTTGTGCGCCTTGAACCGGCCGCCGGCCCGGCCCGCCAGCACGTCCAGCACCATGAACCCGGCGTTGTGCCGGTTGCCGGCGTACGACGGCCCCGGATTGCCCAGGCCGACCACCAGCCAGACGTCCGCGCTCACCCGTTCTCCTCACAGCCGAAGACCCCCGCAGGCGCGCCTGCGGGGGCCGTTCGTCGGTCTTCGCCGGTCCTGCGGTCCTACTCGGCGGACTCCTCCGCCTCGCCCTCGGCCGGGGCCTCGGCCTCGGCCGCCTCGGCGGCCTCCGCCTCGGCCTCGGTCTCGGTGGCGCCCGCGGACGCCGACGCGTCCGTGATCTGCAGGATCAGCGCCTCCTCGTCGATCACCAGCGTGGTGCCCGACGGCAGCTTCAGGTCCTTGGCCAGCAGCTGCGTGCCGACCTCGACGCCCTCGATCGACAGCTCGACGGCCTCGGGGATGTGCGTCGCCTCGGTCTCCACCGAGACCTGGACGACCTCCTGCTGCACGACGCCGCCCGGGACGACGTCGCCGACGACGGTCACCGGCAGGTCGACGGTGACCTTCTCGCCGCGCTTGACCAGCAGCAGGTCGACGTGCTCCAGGAAGCCCTTGATCGGGTCGCGCTGCACGTCCTTCGGCAGGGCGAGCTCGGAAGCGCCGCCGAGACCGTCGATGGTCAGCAGCACGTTCGGGGTCTTCAGCGCGAGCATCAGCTCGTGGCCCGGCAGCGAGATGTGCTGCGGGTCGGTGCCGTGACCGTAGAGGACGGCGGGCACCTTGCCGGCCCGGCGGGTGCGCCGCGCGGCACCCTTACCGAACTCGGTGCGCGGCTCGGCGGCGATGCGTACCTCGGACACGGCGAAAACTCCTTGTTGTTGCGATCCACGGCCGTCCCGCAGGACGTCCGCTACGGACAGAGCGAATCAGGCGTAGCTCGATGCGTCAGGCGCCTCGAAGATTCTTTGCGTTACCCGGGGAGTACGGACCTGAACGGCGCCGCACTGACGACCCGGGGCATACGCGGATTCAAGAAGTCTAGCCGATCGTTTCCACGCGCAACGCCATCGCCCCCGCGACGGCCCGCCGCGGGGGCCCTTCCGGAGACGCGGGCGGCCTGGTCGGAGCCGCGCGCGAGCAGCGCCCTCACCCGGAAAGACGATCCGTCGCGCCGCCCTGTTCCCGGCCCCGAAAAGCGAACCCGGCGGCTCGCAGAGCGAGCCGCCGGGTTCCTGACATCAGGCCGAAGACGCCGGGGCCGTTGCCCGACCCCGCACCGACCTCAAGCGTCGCGATCGCGAGCGAAGCCGGATTCGAGGCGAGGTCAGCTATGGCCGCCGAAGAGGCTCGTTACCGAACCGTCGCTGAAGACCTCGTTGATCGCGCGGGCGACCAGCGGCGCGATCGACAGCACGGTCAGCTTGTCGAACTGCTTGTCCTCCGGGATCGGCAGCGTGTTGGTCAGTACCACCTCGGAGATCCGCGAGTTCTTCAGCCGGTCCACCGCCGGGCCCGACAGCACGCCGTGCGTCGCGGCCACGACGACCTTCTCCGCGCCCTGGTCGAACAGCGCGTCCGCGGCCTTCACGATGGTCCCGCCGGTGTCGATCATGTCGTCGACCACGACGCAGGTGCGGCCCTCGACCTCGCCGACGACGTCGAACACCTTCACCTCGTTCGCCACGTCCGGGTCGCGCTTCTTGTGGATGATCGCCATCGGCACGCCGCCGAGCCGGTCCGACCAGCGCTCGGTCACCCGCACCCGGCCCGCGTCCGGCGCGACCACCGTCACCCGGGAGGTGTCCAGCCGGCTCTCGAAGTGGTGGGCCAGCAGGTCCAGCGCGAACAGGTGGTCGACCGGGCCGTCGAAGAACCCCTGGATCTGCGCGGTGTGCAGGTCCACGGTGATCAGCCGGTCGGCGCCCGCCGTCTTGAACAGGTCGGCCATCAGCCGCGCTGAGATCGGCTCGCGGCCGCGGTGCTTCTTGTCCTGCCGCGCGTACCCGAAGAACGGCGCCACCACCGTGATCCGCTTGGCGGACGCCCGCTTGAGCGCGTCCACCATGATCAGCTGCTCCATGATCCACTGGTTGATGGGAGCTGTGTGGCTCTGGATCACGAAGGCGTCGGAGCCACGGACCGACTCCAGGAACCGCACGAACGTCTCACCGTTGGCGAAGTCGTACGCGGACGTCGGCGTCAAATCGACGTGGAGGTTGTCGGCGACCTCCTTGGCCAGGTCCGGGTGGGCTCGGCCGGTGAAGAGCATCAGCTTCTTCTGACCGCTCGCTTTTATCCCACTCACCTCTGACAACTCCCCCTCAATGGAACCGTGCACCTCTGTGGGTTGTCGTCCCCACTCACCGGGCACCACAAGAGTCCCCTCCGTGATACCCGGTCGCTTTTTGTCCGTGGGGGACGCCGCTGTCCTCCACCTCCCCGCCGCGCGGCGGGGCAGTCATGGGCGCGCCGGACCTCCGGCGCGTGCCGTCAGGCCGGCTCGTCCCGGTCCTGCGCGGCGCGCCGCGCCGCCTCCGCGGCCTCCGCCGCCGGCGTGCCCGGCCGCTTGCGCTCCACCCAGCCCTCGACGTTGCGCTGCCGCGCCCGCGCGACCGCCATCGCCCCCGGCGGGACGTCCTGGATGATCACCGAGCCGGCGGCGGTGTAGGCGCCGTCGCCGACCGTCACCGGCGCGACGATCATGTTGTCGCTGCCGACCTTCACATGGGAGCCGATCACGCTGCGGCTCTTGCGCACGCCGTCGTAGTTCACGAACACCGAGCTCGCGCCGATGTTGGAGTGGTCGCCGATCTCCGCGTCGCCGACGTAGGTCAGGTGCGGCACCTTGGTGCCCTCGCCGATCTCGGCGTTCTTGGTCTCGACGTAGGTGCCGATCTTGCCCTTGCGGGCCAGCCGCGTCCCGGGGCGCAGGTAGGCGAACGGCCCGACCGACGCCTCCGGCCCGATCTCCGCGCCGACGCACACCGCGTTCACCACCGCGGCGTCCGCGCCGACGCGGGTGTCGGTCAGCGTGCAGTTCGGCCCGACGCTCGCGCCCGCCTCCAGGTGGGTGGCGCCGTGCAGCTGCGTCCCTGGGTGCACCACGGCGTCCGGCTCGGCGGTCACGTCGACGTCGATCCAGGTGGACGCTGGGTCGACGATGGTCACGCCGGCCCGCATGTGGGCCTCGAGGATCCGGTCGTTCAGCTGCCGCCGCGCCTGGGCCAGCTGGACCCGGTCGTTCACGCCCTGCGTCTCGACCCAGTCGGCGACCAGGTGCGCGCCGGCCCGGTGGCCGTCGCCGCGCAGGATCGCGACCACGTCGGTGAGGTACTCCTCGCCGCCGGCGTTGTCGGTGGTGACGCGCTTGAGGGCGTCCTCCAGCAGGGTCCCGTCGAAGGCGTACATGCCGACGTTGATCTCGGTGACGGCGCGCTGCGCCTCGGTGGCGTCCTTGTGCTCGACGATCGCCTCGACGCTGCCGTCCGCCGCCCGGATCATCCGGCCGTATCCGGTCGCGTCGGGCATCTCGGTGGTCAGCACGGTGACCGCGTTGCCCTCGTCCTCGTGGGTGCGGACGAGCGCGGCGAGCGTCTCGCCGCGCAGCAGGGGGTGGTCGCCGTTGGTCACCACGACCGTCCCGGCGAGGGAGCCGGTCTGCTCCAGCGCCATCCGGACGGCGTGGCCCGTCCCGCCCTGGACGTCCTGGACGACGGCCTCCACGTCGGGGGCCTGCTCGCCCAGGTAGGCGACGGCCTGCTCGCGCCGGTGGCCGACGACCGCGACGAGCCGCCGCGGCTCCAGCTCGCGGGCGGCGGCCAGCACGTGGCCGAGCATCGCGCGCCCGCACAGCTCGTGCAGGACCTTCAGGGTGCGGGACTTCATCCGGGTGCCCTCGCCCGCGGCGAGAACGATGACGGCGGCCGGGCTGTCGGCACTCACTAGGAGGCTCCTCGGCATCGCGGACGGGATCGGCGGCGAGCGCGCCCACCTGCGGCATCAGGGCATGGCAGGCCGGAGCGCACCCGACACCGGAAGGATACCGCCCGCCGGGCGCGCGTCACCCCGCGGGCCACCTCACCAGGACAGATGCCCCAAAAAACGGCCATGCGGACATTGGTGCTCCCGGGGGAGGAATCGAACCTCCGTTGACTGAACCAAAATCAGTTGTCCTGCCCCTAGACGACCCGGGATGGGCGATTTCAACCTCTCTATGACGGAGCGGCGGCACGCACGGGGCCAACGATACCGAGTGGATTCGCGGGGCTCCTACGGCTTTCCTTCGCGTGCAGGACTCTACCGGGCGAGCCAGGCCGGCAGCGGCTCGCGGGCCGCCAGCCAGGACGCGGGAACGCCCTCGGCACCGAGGTGGGAGGCCACGACCCCGCCCGCGATCGCGGAGGTGGTGTCCATGTCGCCGCCCACCATCACGCACGCGCGCACGGCGGCCTCGTAGTCGGTCAGCCTGGTGGCCGCGGCCCACAGCGCGTACGGCACGGTGTCCTGCGCCGAGATGCGGTTGCCGTTGCCCAGCTCGTGCGCCGCCTCCTGCGGGGACTTGGAGAGCAGCCGCAGTGCCCGCTTGAGGCCGCGCTGCACGTACTCCCCCATGGTGGTGTGCTCCAGGGCGGCCTCGATGACGGCCTTGGGGGCGACCTTTGCGCCCTTCTGGGACGCGACATAGGCGGCGGCCACGGCGACCGCGACCCCGCCCGCGATCCCCTCGACGTGGGCGTGGGTGACCTCGGCGGACAGGGCCGCCTGCGCCGCCGCACGGCGGAGGTCGTCCGCGAAGAAGGCGCCGAGGGGCGCCACGCGCATCGCGGCGCCGTTGCCGAAGGAGCCCTTGCCGTCGAACAGCTCGCGCGAGGCGCGATGCCAGTGGTCACCGCCCTGGATCCGCTCCAGCAACTCCAAGGCGCCCGCCCCGTAGCGGCGGTGGACGTCGAACCGGTCGGCGAACGACCGCGCCAGCGCATCCTGGTCGATTTGCCCGAATCGGTTTAGAACGTCCACCACGGAGCACGCCATCTCCGTGTCGTCCGACCACTCCCAGGGGGCCGGCGGCACACCCGTCTCCGCGGACACGTGCCGGTTCTCCAGGACGAAGAACCGGTCACCGAAGGCGTCGGCGGTGGAGAGGCCTGTCAGAGAGGCGCGAGCGCGCGCGGAGCGCTCGTCCAGGGTCGGGGGCATGGGAGGTCCTTCCACGGCGGGCGGCCGGATCGACCGGACGAGGGCTTTGTGGCCCATGAGAGAGGTTCCCGGTGATTTTACCGGCCGTCCCTGTCCAACTTACGGATCCGTAGGTTACGTTGGCGTAGGTAAGGCAGCCCCTAGTCGCAGGAAGTGGTGACGCATGACAACGGCTCCGACCATGGCTCCTCCTCAACCGGAACGGCGTCCCGAACTATCCCCCGACCAGCAGGGCAACGCCGAACGCGCGCTCGTCGCGCTGTTCACCGGCGTCCCGCTCCTGGCCCTGTTCGCGGCCGTACCGCTCGTCTGGGGCAGGTTCCTCGGCTGGACCGACGTCGCGCTCACGGCGGTGTTCTACGTGCTGTCCGCCGGCGGGATCACCGTCGGGTACCACCGGTACTTCACGCACGGATCGTTCAAGGCCAGCCGCGGACTGAAAATCTTCCTGGCGCTGGCCGGAAGCATGGCCATCCAGGGGCCGGTGATCACCTGGGTCGCCGACCACCGGCGCCACCACAAGCACTCCGACCAGGAGTTCGACCCGCACTCGCCGTGGCGGTTCGGGGACGACTGGAAGGCGCTCGCCAAGGGGCTGGTCTGGGCGCACTACGGCTGGCTGTTCGACGCGAACAAGACGTCCAAGCAGCGGTTCGCCAAGGACCTGCTCAAGGACCGCGACATCACCCGCATCCACCTGGCGTTCCCCGGGCTGGTGGCGGTGTCGTTCCTGCTGCCGGCCGTGCTCGGCGGGCTGATCACGATGTCGTGGCTCGGCTTCTTCACGGCGCTGTTCTGGGCCGGGTTCGTGCGGATCACGCTCGTCCACCACGTGACGTGGGCGATCAACTCGATCTGCCACACCTTCGGCAAGGAGCACTTCGAGGTGCGCGACAAGTCCCGCAACGTGTGGTGGCTGGCGATCCCCTCGCTCGGCGAGTCGTGGCACAACCTGCACCATTCGGACCCGACGTGCGCGCGGCACGGGGTGCTGAAAGGCCAGGTCGACATCAGCGCCCGGATCATCTGGGCGTTCGAGAAGGCGGGATGGGCGCGGGACGTGCGGTGGCCGAAGGACGACAGGCTCGCCGCTAAGCGCACGAAGCAGGCGGCTTGACCGTCACAATTGATCCCGTGACAGATCCCGCTCCCAGGCCCCGCAGAAAGCGGATGACCGGCAAGGAACGCCGCGAGCAGCTCCTGGACATCGGCCGCACGCTGTTCGCCGAGCGCGGCCTGGACGGCACCTCGGTGGAGGAGATCGCCTCCGCCGCGGGGGTCTCCAAGCCCGTGGTGTACGAGCACTTCGGCGGCAAGGAGGGGCTGTACGCGGTCGTCGTCGACCGGGAGTTCGAGCGGCTGCTGAGCCTGGTGACCGAGGCGCTGAACTCGGCGATCCACTACCGGAGCAAGCTGGAGAAGGCGGCGCTGGCGCTGCTGGAGTACATCGAGGGGCACCCGGACGGGTTCCGGATCCTGGTGCGCGACTCGCACGGCGGCACCGGGACGGGCAGCTACGCGAGCCTGCTCAGCGAGATCGCCGGCGAGGTCGAGCACATCCTCGCCCAGGAGTTCGACCGGCACGACTACGACGACAGGTACGCGCCGCTGTACGCGCAGAGCCTGGTCGGGATGGTGGCGCTGACCGGCCAGTGGTGGCTGGACGTGCGCAAGCCGAAGCGCGAGGAGGTCGCCGCGCACGTGGTGAACCTCGCGTGGAACGGCCTCGCGGGGCTGGAGCCGAAGCCGTCGCTGGATCCGCGGCAGCGCCGCAAGGAGCTGGAGCGCGCCGAGAAGCGGGCGGAGAAGGCCGCGGCGAAGGCGGAGAAGGCGGAGGAGAAGGCGGCGGCGCGGGCCGAGAAGGCGCAGCGCAGGAGCCGCCGCGAGGCGGACGCGGAGTTCGCGGACCCGAGTCCGCACCCGTCGGTCTGACCGTTCCGGGGCCGGCCGTGCGCTGCGGCGCGCGGCCGGTTCCGGCTTTGCGGGGTCAGTCGACGGGCTGGAGGAACTCCAGGCGGTTGCCGACGGGGTCGTCGGCGTAGAAGCGGCGGTAGCCGGGGAACAGGCCGTCGGGGCGGACGTCGTGGCCGGCGGCGCGCAGCCGGTCGGCGAGGGCGTCGAGGTCGGCGGTGAGCAGGCCGGGATGCGCCTTGCGGGCGGGGCGGAAGTCCTGCTCGATGCCGAGGTGCAGTTCGAGGCCGGGGCCGCGGAACCAGGCGCCGCCGCGCTTGGCGAGCTCGGGCGGCTTGGGCACCTCGTCGAGGCCGAGGACGCCGCCGTAGAAGGCGCGGAGGGCGTCCTCGCTGCCGGGCGGGGCGGCGAGCTGGACGTGGTGGAGCGCGGTGAGCATGGGGCGCCTCCCTGCGGGCTGACACCGGCGGCCGTCCGGAGTTCGTCCGGGCGGCCGCCGGCAGGGGTCGCCGGCATCGGGTCGCGAAGCCGGGGTTCGAGGCCGGGCCGCACGTTCTGCGATCATGTCGTGGTCGCGTCCGCGCGGCCTGGATGCCGCCTGCCGGCCGAGCTGGCACACCGCAGGGGAACGAGTCGCTTCCCTCGGCCGGCAGGCGGCACCCCGTCTAAGGGGCGTGCCGTGCGGCGATCACGAACACTCTCCTGAACGGGAAGACGGTGCCGTAGGGGCGGGCGGGATAGGCGTCGCGGAGCCGGTCGCGGTAGGCGGCGAGGAACTCGCCGGCCTCGTCCGGCGGGAGCGCGGACAGCACGGGCCGCAGCGCGGTGCCCTTGACCCATTCGAGGACGGGGTCGTCGCCGGTGAGCACCTGCATGTAGGTGGTCTCCCAGGCGTCGACGGAGCAGCCGAGCCGGGCGAGGCGGTCGAGGTAGCCGGCGGGGTCGAGGACGGGGTCGTCGCGGACGGTGCCGGCGAGCCGGTCGCGCCAGCGCGGGGACCGGCAGAGCTCGCGGAGCAGCACGTGGCTGGGGGCGCCGAAGTTGCCGGGGACCTGGAAGGCCAGGCGCCCGCCGGGGGCGAGGGCGTCGATCCAGCGGGGCAGCAGGTCGAGGTGGCCGGGGACCCACTGCAGGACGGCGTTGGAGACGATGAGGTCGACGGGCCGCTCGGGGCGCCAGGCGGCGACGTCGCCGACGCGGAAGCCGAGCCGTCCGGGGATCGCGTGGGCGCGGGCGGCGTCGATCATCTCGGGGGAAGAGTCGAGGGCCTCCACGACCGCGCGGGGCCAGCGCCTCGCGAGGGTCGCGGTGAGCTCCCCGCTCCCGCACCCGAGGTCGGCGACGTGCCGTGGCTCGACGGGTCCGAGGCGGGCGACCAGTTCGGTGAACGGCCGCGCGCGCTCGTCGCCGTAGACCCCGTACTGCGCGGGGTCCCACACGGCCTCAGCTTGTCTCGACATCAAGAGACATGATGCCGCGCCCATATCTTGATGTCAAGAATCTTGGCCGCCGCCGCGCCGGACCGGTCGACTGACGGATGCCGGCCCCCTCCCCCGCTCCCTAACGTCGGCGGGGACGGGTTCGGCGAGGTCGAGGAGGACGGATGAGCTGGGCACTGGTGCTCGGGCCGGGCGGCCCGGTCGGGACGGCGTGGCTGGCCGGGCTGGCGGCGGGGCTGCGGGACGCGGGGGTCGACCCGGCGGGCGCGGGGACGATCGTGGGCACGTCGGCGGGCGCGATCGCGGCCGCGATGATCGCCGCCGGCCGCGACCTCGCGGCGGTCGCGGAGCTGCCGCCGCTGAACGGACCGCGCCCGGCGCGCGATCCGGCGGTGATGGAGCGGGTGTTCGGGCTGATGCGCGACCCGGCGCTCGACCCGGACGAGGCGCGCCGGCGCGTCGGGCGCCTGGCGTCGGAGACCGAGGCGCTGCCCGCCGAGTGGCACCACAGGCGCATGGAGTTCCTCGTCGGGACGGACACCTGGCCGGAGGGCCGGCTGCTGATCACGGCGGTGGACGTGGCGTCCGGCGAGCCCGTCGTGTGGGACCGGGCGAGCGGTGTGCCGCTGTCGGCGGCGGTCGCGGCGAGCAGCGCGGCGCCCGGGCACGCCCGCCCGGTCGAGGTCGGCGGGCGGCTCTACATGGACGGCGCGTTCGGCGGCGGCTCGTGGCCGTGGCTGGCGCAGGGCTCGGGCAAGGTCGTGCTGGTCGAGCCGCTCGCGCACATGTCGGACGGCGCGGGGGGCGATGTCCGGATCGTCCCGGACGCGGCGGCGCTGGAGGCATTCGGCGGCGACGTCGGCGACGTGACCCGATGGTCGCAGTGCTACGCGGCCGGCCTCAGGCAGGCCCCCGAAGCGGCGCGGCTGGTCGCTACTGTGGCGTGATGCGGAAGGTGGTGCTGGCGTCGGCGTCCGCGGCGCGACTGCGGATCCTGCGGGAGGCGGGCGTCGACCCGGAGGTCTCGGTCAGCGGCGTGGACGAGTCGCTGATCAGCGCGGACACGGTCGCGGAGCTGGTCGCCGAGCTGGCCCGGGCGAAGGCGGGCGCGGTCGCGGCCGGCCTGTCCGGCCCGCTGGTGATCGGCTGCGACTCCCTGCTGGAACTGGACGGGCGGGCCCTCGGCAAGCCGGAGTCGGCGGCGCAGGCCGCCGCGTGGTGGGCGGAGCGGCGCGGCGCGGCGGGCACGCTGCACACCGGGCACTGCGTGGTCGACACGGCGTCGGGACGGGACGCGCTGGAGGTGGCGAGCACCCGGATCCGGTTCGGCGACCCGTCCGAGGAGGAGATCGCCGCGTACGTCGCGACGGGCGAGCCGCTCCACGTCGCGGGCGCGTTCACGCTGGAGGGGCTCGGCGCCTGGTTCGTCGACGGGATCGACGGCGACCCCGGCACGGTGATGGGCCTGTCGCTGCCGCTGCTGCGCCGGATGCTGACCGGTATCGGCGTGCCGCTGACCGCGGTGTGGCCCGTCACCGCTTGATCAGGCCGCGCTCCAGCGCGACGACGACCGCGCGGGTGCGGTCGCTGACGTCGAGCTTGGCGAACACGCGGAGCAGGTGCGTCTTCACCGTGGCCTCGGCGATGACCAGCCGCCGCCCGATGTCGGCGTTGGACAGCCCGTCGGCGACCGCGTTCAGCACCTCCACCTCCCGCGCCGTGAGGGCGACGGGCGCGGGCTGGCGCATCCGCGCGACGAGCCGCTGCGCGACGCGCGGGGCGAGGACGGTCTCGCCGCGCGCCGCGGCGTGCACCGCGTCGGCGAGCTGCTCGCGGGTGGCGTCCTTCAGCAGGTAGCCGATCGCGCCGGCCTCCACGGCCCGCTCGATCTCCTCGTCGGTGTCGTAGGTGGTGAGGATCAGCACGCGGGTGCCGGGGCAGCGGGCGAGGATCTCGGCGGTGGCCGCCACCCCGTCCAGCACGGGCATCCGCAGGTCGACGAGCGCGACGTCGGGGCGCAGCCGCTCGGCGAGCGCGACCGCCGCGCGGCCGTCGCCCGCCTCGCCGGCGATCTCGATGCCGGGCTCGCCGGCCAGCAGCGCGGCGACGCCGGCGCGCATCACGGTGTGGTCGTCCACGAGGATCACGCGGACCGTGCGGTCGTTCATCGGGTGCCGCCGTTCATGTCGTGCTCTCGAGGGGCAGCAGCGCGAGGACGCGGGTGCCCTCGCCGGGGGCGCTGGTGACGGTGAGCCGGCCGCCGAGCTCGGCGAGCCGGCGGCGCATCCCGTCCAGCCCGTACCCGCCGGACGCGGTGCCCGGCGCGAACCCGCGGCCGTCGTCGGTGATCTCCAGTTCGACGCCGTGCGGGTGCGCGGCGAGGACGACGCCGACGGTGGAGGCGGCGGCGTGCTTGCGGACGTTGGCGAGGGACTCCTGCGTGCAGCGCAGCAGCGCGACGCGGGTCGGCTGGTCGCAGCGGACGTCGGGCAGCTCGGCGTCGACGGCGAGGCCGGTGTCCTCGGCGAACCGGTCGAGGGTGCGGCGCAGGGTGTCGGCGATGGAGCCCGACGCGACGCCGTCGCGCGGGGCGGCGCCGACCAGGACGCGGGCCTCGGCGAGGTTCTCGCGGGCGGTCCGCTCGATCGACACCAGCCGCCGGGCGCTCTGCTCGGGGTCGGCGCCGATGCCCTCGCGGGCCGCTTCGGCGAGCACGACGATCGACGCAAGCCCTTGGGCGAGGGTGTCGTGGATCTCGCGGGCGAGCCGTTCGCGCTCGTCGGCGGCGCCCTGCCGGCGCTGCGCCTCCTCCAGGCGCCGCTGCGCGTCCTCCAGGTCGGCGGACAGGACGCGGGTGCGCTCGTCGTGCCGTTCGAGCACCCGGGTCATCCACAGCCCGACCAGGACGCTCGCCGCGTAGCCGGTGACGGCGGCCACGGAGTTGCCGTTGGCGAGCGCCCCGTCGGGTTCGGGCTGGACGGCGATGCCCACGACGACGCCCGCGGTGGCGACGCCGCTGAGGGCGATCGCGCGCCGCGGGCCGCCGCCCTGGATCCAGAAGTGCGGCAGGGAGACGATCAGCAGCGACGCGGCGCCGTCCATGAGGTACGACACCGCGCCGATGCCGGCGGTCAGCACGCCCAGGAACGCATGCCGGCGGGCGGCGGGGTTCCCGGGGAACGTCCCGGTGATCGGGTGGCAGACCGCGAGGAGGGTCAGCAGCGCGAGGATCGCGGACCGGTACCCCTCGCTGCGGTCCACCACGGCGATGCCGGGCGGGACGAGCCCGAAGAGGATCCACAGGACGGTGTACCAGCGGCGCACCGCCCGTGCCTGGAGCCGGTCCTCATGCTGCCGCCGCTGCTCCATGCCGGTCAGCCTACTTTCGCGGGGACGGGCGGCGCGACGGCGGCGGACGCGGGCCGCGACGGCCACCAGCTGCGCTCGCCGAGCAGCAGCATCAGCGCGGGCAGCACCACGACGCGGATGACGAACGCGTCCAGCAGCACCGCCGCGGCCAGCGCGAACCCCATCTGCTTCATCTCGATGATGTGCAGCGGGATGAAGCTGGCGAAGACGGTCACCATGACGAACGCGGCGCTGGTGACGACGCCGGCGGAGCGCCCGATGCCGTCCAGGACGGCGGTGCGGGTGGTGGCGCCGGCGAGCCGGGCCTCCCGGATCCGGCTGATCACGAAGACCTGGTAGTCCATCGACAGGCCGAACAGGATCACGAACAGGAACAGCGGGACGCGGGACCCGATCGTGCCGGTGGAGGTGAAGCCGAGCAGGCCCTGCGCCCACGTGCCCTGGAACACCAGGACGAGCAGGCCGAGCGCGGCGCCCGCCGACAGCAGGTTCAGCAGCACGCCGACCAGGCCGAGGACGACCGACCGGAACGCCCACACCGTCATCGCGAACGTGACGAGCAGCAGCGACGCGATGATCAGCGGCAGCTTCTGCTTCTGGTGCTCGGGGTAGTCGGCGTAGCGGGCGACGTCGCCGGTGACGGCGACCTTGACGCCGGGCAGCTTTCCGACCGTCGCGGGCACGTAGTCGTGGCGGACGGCCTTCAGCGACGCGATCGCCGCGGGGTCGCTGACGTAGTGCGGGACGGGCAGTTCCAGCAGGCTGGTCCGGCCGTCCTGCGAGGTGCGCAGCTCGGCCGTGCCGGACATCCGCGGGTCGTGCTCCGCGCGGCGGGCGAGGTCGCCGAGCGCGCCCGCCACTTCGGCCCGGCGGGACGGGTCGGCCTGCACGACGACCTGGTTCATCGCCTTGAGGTCGGGGAACGCGGCGTTCAGCCGGTCGTAGGCCTGCATCGCCGGGATGGAGCGGGGGTGGGTCTCGCGGCCCATGTCGGTGAGCTTCATGCCGAGGACCGGCGCGGCGAGCGCGAGCATCACCAGCATGCCGACGGCGAGCGTGGCGGCGGGGTGCCTGCCGGTCGGCCGCAGCATGGCCCGGGTGATCCGCCCGCCGCTCTCGGTGCGCGCCCCGCGCACCCGCCGGCCGCGGCGGATCCGGCGCTCCCTGCGGTTCTCCGACCACTGGCCGAGCTTGGCGAGCAGCGCGGGCAGGACGGTGAGGGAGCTGAGGACGGCGACGATCGTGACGACGATCGCGCCGGTCGCGATCGAGGAGAAGATCACGTCGTCGGCGAGGTACAGGGTGGCGCTGGACACGGCGACGGCGATGCCGGACACGACCACGGCCCGTCCGGACGTCGCGGCGGCCAGTTCCACGACGGCGGCGGGGGACAGCCGGCCTCCCGACCGGGCGCGCTCCTCGCGCTCGCGCTTGAGGTAGAAGAGCGTGTAGTCGACGCCGACGGCCATGCCGATCAGCATGATCACGTTGGTGCCGACGCCCGCGTCCGGGAAGACGTGCGAGGCGAGCATCGACAGCCCGATCGCCGCGAAGATCGACGACAGCGCGAGCAGCACCGGCACGACGGCCAGCGCCATCGAGCCGAACACCAGCAGCAGCGTGATGAGCGTGACGGGCAGCGCGATCATCTCGGTCCGCGACAGGTCCTGGTTGCGCAGGTGGTCGACGCCCTTGCCGATGGACGGGCTGCCGGTCTCCTCGACCCGCACTCCGGGGTGCGCGGCCTGCACCTGGGCGGTCTGTTCGAGCACCGGCGCGAGGTGCTTCTCCCCCTCCAGTTCGGGGCCGCGCATGGTGACCTCGACGCGGATCGCGGTCCCGTTCGCGGCACGGATCGGCGCGGACGCCTTCTCCACCTCCGGCAGCCGCGCCATCCGGGCCGCGACGTCGCGCGCGGCGGCGGCCGCCTGCACCGTGTCGAGGCGGTCCGCGCCGGGCTTCGCGGTGATCAGCACCTGCTCGACCGGCCGCTGCTGCAGCCCGCCGTCGGCGGCCATCGCCTCGGCGCGGCCGGCCTCGCCGATCCGGTAGTCCTCGGTCGTCGCCGGGCGGCCGCCCACTCCGATCCCGACGCCGAGGCACACCACGACGAACAGGAACCAGCCGGCGATCGCCCGCCAGGGATGCCCGGCACTCCACCGGGCCATGCGCACAGGAAGATCTCTCATGCCCGAAATGCTCGCGTCGCGGGCCCTTCCCGCATGAGCCTCTACCGGCTGAACCTTCCGTCCACCGACCGGTGGACGTGGGGTGACAACCGACGGTTGTCAGTGCTGCTCAATGGCTGTTGGACGGGGGTGTCCGGGGCGCGGTCGACTGGGTCCACCGCACCGGCGCGAAGGGCGCCGGGCAGGGGTCCGGGAGGGATCGTGAAGGCACTCGTGCCGACCGGCGGCGCCGCCGCGAGCGTCGCGTTCGCCGACGTCGACGAGCCGGAGCCGCGCGCCGGCGAGGCGCTGGTGAAGGTGGCGGCGTTCTCGGTGAACCGCGGCGAGACGTTCCAGCTGGAGGGCGACCGGCCCGGCTGGCGGCCCGGCAAGGACGTCGCGGGCCTGGTCGTGCAGGCGGCGGCGGACGGGACGGGCCCCGCCTGCGGGACGCGGGTCGTGGGCCATCCGCCGGCGGCGGGCTGGGCCGAGTACGTCGCGGTGCCGACGGCGTCGCTGGCGGAGCTGCCCGGTCCGGTGCCGGTGGAGACGGCGGCGGCGCTGCCGCTGGCGGGCCTCACCGCGCTGCGGCTGCTGCGCTCAGCCGGGCCGCTCGCCGGGCGGCGGATCCTGATCACGGGGGCGTCGGGCGGTGTCGGGCACTACGTCACCGAACTGGCCGCCGCGTCCGGCGCGGAGGTCACCGCGGTGTCGGCGACGCCGGAGCGGGGCCGGCGGCTGGCGGAGTTCGGTGCCGCGGTGGTGCCGGACGCCGCGTCCGCGGACGGCCCGTTCGACCTGGTGCTGGAGTCGACCGGCGGCGAGCGGTTCGCGGCCGCGCTGGAGCGGCTGCGGCGGCGCGGCACGCTGATCTGGTTCGGGCAGGCGTCCCGCGAGCCCGTGACGCTGGACTTCTTCCGGTTCTTCGACGGGCCGGAATCGGCCACCATCCGGCACTTCCACTACGAGGACTCCGACACCGCGAACGCCGAGGACCTGGCCGTGCTGGTCCGGCTCGTCGCGGAGGGGCGGCTGCACCCGGAGATCGGCCGGGCCGCCGGCTGGGCGCAGACCGCCGCCGTCCTCACCGACCTGCGCGAACGCCGCGTGCGCGGCAACGCCGTGCTCACCATCGACCGCTGAACGAGCAGAAGGAGAAGATCGACATGAACGCCAAGGACGTCGTCGTCCGCTATGTCCAGGCCGTCGCCGACGGGGACCTGGAGACGATCAGGGACAGCTTCGCCGAGGACGCGACCTGGACCTACCCGGGCGATCTGCCGCTGTCGGGCACCTGGAAGGGCCGGGACGCGATCGTCGACGACTTCCTCGGGGCCGCGACCGGCGGGCTGTTCAAGCCGGGCACGGCGCCGGAGGTCGCGCTCGTCAACGTGATCGCCGAGGGCGACCAGGTGCTCGCCGAGTGGACGGCGAAGGGGATCACGAAGTCGGGCAAGATCTACGACAACCGGTGCGCGGGGGTCTACACCGTCCGGGACGGGAGGATCGCGTCGGTGACGGAGTACGCCGACACCCGGCACGTCGAGCGAACCCTGTTCGGTTAGCCCCGGCCGGCCGCAGGTCCCTCGATATCAAGACAGGTAGGCTTGCGGCATGGAGGACGAGGTCGACCGGCTGGTCGAGGCGTGGCAGGCCGAGCGCCCGGACCTGGACGTGCGGCCGCTGCAGGTCCTCAGCCGGGTGTCCCGGCTGGCCCGGCACCTCGACCGCGCCCGCCGCGCCGTGTTCGCCGCCCACGAGGTCGAGTCGTGGGAGTTCGACGTCCTCACCGCGCTGCGCCGCGCCGGCGCCCCCTACCAGCTGAGCCCGGGCCAGCTGCTGCGCGCGACGCTGGTGACCTCCGGCACCATGACCAACCGCATCGACCGGCTCGCCGCCGCGGGCCTGGTCGAGCGGCATCCCGACCCGCAGGACAAGCGCGGCGTCCAGGTCCGCCTCACCGAGGCGGGCCTGACGCGCGTGGACGCCGCGTTCGCCGACCTGCTGGCCCGCGAGCAGGCCATCCTCGAGGGGCTCAGCCCCGAGCAGCGCGAGACGCTCGCCGTGCTGCTGCGCACCCTGCTGATCCCCTTCGATGCCTGACCGCGCAGCTACCTGACTAGAGGTTCGCCTCCAGCGCGGCGGCGACCGCGCAGAGCCGCTCCTCGCCGCCCGCCGGGCCGATGAGCTGCACGGACGCGGGCAGGTGCGAGCCCGGCAGCGGGACGGGCAGCGCGAACGCCGGCAGCCCCGCCACGTTCACCGGGCCGGTGAGCATCGTCAGCGGCAGGTCGCCGTCGCCGCCCAGCGGCTCCGGCGCGACCCCGGCGAGGACCGGCAGCGCGAGCACGCCGTGCCGCTCCAGCAGCGCGTCGAACTCCGCCCGGAGCGTCTCGCGGAGCCGCTCCGCCCACGGGCGCCGGCCCGCGGCGGCCTCCTTCAGCACGTTCAGCCGCCGGTACATCCGCTCGCTGATCTTCGACGGGTCGTCGAGCAGGTGCCCGTTCTGCGCGTACGCCTCCTCGGCGATGAACACGCCGCCGGCGAGCGCCGCGTCCTGGAAGTGCTCGCACTTCTCGTCGGTGATCGGGCCGAGGCGGCGGAGCGCGTCGTCCACGGCCGCGTCGATCGCGGGGTCCACGTTCGGGACGCGCAGCCGCCCGACCGTCAGGTTCGCGTCGTAGGCGTCCGGGGCGAAGCCCGGCTCGATCAGCCGCATCCCGGTGACGACGGCGGCGACGTCGCGGCCCATCGGCCCGACCGTGTCCAGCGTCGGCGACAGCGGATACACCCCGTCGAGCGGCACCCGCCCGTGCGTCGTCTTCAGCGCCGCGATCCCGCAGCACGCCGCCGGGATCCGGACGGACCCGGCGGTGTCGGTGCCGTACGCGACGTCGGCCTCCCCGGTGGCGACCGCCACCGCCGACCCGCTGGACGAGCCGCCCGGCACCCGTGACGGGTCCAGCGGGTTCACCGGCGTGCCCGACCACGGGTTGAGGCCGTCGGCGCCGAGACAGAACTCGGTCAGGTTGGCCTTGCCGACGATACGGGCGCCCTGCGCGCGCGCCGACGCGACAACGGGCGCGTCGGCCGCCGCCGGTTTCGCACGGTCGGCCACAGCCCGGCTGCCCGCCGTGGTGGGCAGCCCCGCCACGTCGATGGCGTCCTTCACGGCGAGGCGCGGCCCGTCCCCCGGCGCCTCGTCGGACTTCACGATCCAAGTCGTCATTGTCGGATCATGGCGATTCCGGCCGCCGGGCGCCAGGGCCCTAGTCGATGTCCTCGGCGAGCATCAGCCACTCCTCCTCGACCCGGGCCGCCTCCGCCTGGATCTCCTTCAGCTTCCCGTCCAGCTCCTGGAGCTTGACGAAGTCGGTGGCGTGCGCGGCGAGCCTCTCGTGCAGCTCCGCCTCCTGCCCGGCCAGCTTCTCCAGGCGGCGTTCGAGCCGGTCCAGCTCCTTGCGGGCCTTCCAGTCCTGCCCGCTCTTCGGCTTCGGCGGCGCGGCGGCCGGCGCCTCCTGCGCGCGCGCCTGCGCCGTCCGCGTCCGGGCCGTGCCCGCGGCGCGGCGCTCCAGGTACTCGTCGACGCCGCCCGGCAGCATCGACACCCGCCCGTCGCCGAGCAGCGCCACCACATGGTCGGTGATGCGCTCCAGGAAGTACCGGTCGTGGCTGACGACGACGAGGGTGCCGGGCCAGCCGTCGAGCAGGTCCTCCAGCTCGGTGAGCGTCTCGATGTCGAGGTCGTTCGTCGGCTCGTCCAGCAGCAGCACGTTCGGCTCGCCCATCAGCAGCCGCAGCACCTGCAGCCGGCGCCGCTCCCCGCCCGACAGGTCGCCGACCGGCGTCCACTGCCGGTCGCCCGCGAACCCGAGCCGCTCCAGCAGCTGGCTCGCCGTCCAGTCCCGCTTCCCGACCGTGATGCGGCGGCGGATCTCCTCCACCGACTCCAGCACCCGCCGCTCCGGGTCCAGCTCCTCCAGGTTCTGCGACAGGTGCGCCAGCTGGACGGTCTTGCCCCGCACGACCTTCCCGGACACCTGCTCCACCGAGCCGTCCAGCAGCCGCAGCAGCGTGCTCTTCCCGCTGCCGTTGACGCCGACGAGCCCGACCCGGTCACCGGGACCGAGCCGCCACGTCATCCGCTCGAAGATGTCGCGCCCGCCCACCTCGACGGTGGCGTCCTCGATGTCGTACACGGTCTTGCCGAGCCGCGCCGTCGCGAACTTCGTCAGCTCCACCGAGTCGCGCAGCGGCGGCTCGTCGGCGATCAGCGCCTGCGCCGCGTCCACCCGGAACTTCGGCTTGGACGTGCGGGCCTGCGGGCCGCGTCGCAGCCACGCCAGCTCCTTGCGCAGGAGGTTCTGCCGCTTGGCCTCCGTCGCCGCCGCGATCCGCGACCGCTCCGCCTTCGCCAGCACGTACGCGGAGTAGCCGCCCTCGTAGCGCTCGACGGACCCGTCGACGACCTCCCACGTCCGGTCGGTCACCTCGTCGAGGAACCAGCGGTCGTGCGTGACGATCAGCAGCGCGACCCGGCGGCCCTTCAGGTGCCGGGCCAGCCACGCGATCGCCTCGATGTCCAGGTGGTTGGTCGGCTCGTCCAGCATCAGCAGGTCCGACTCGGGGACCAGCAGCCGCGCCAGCGCGATCCGGCGCCGCTCCCCGCCGGACATCCCGGCCAGCGGCGCGTCCAGGTCGACGTCGGCGAGCAGCCCGGCGAGGACGTCGCGGGCCCGGGTGTCGCCCGCCCACTCGTGCTCGGCGCGGTCCCCGAGGACCACCGAGCGGACCGTCGCGCCCTCCGGGAACACGTCCCGCTGCGTCAGGTACCCCAGGCGCAGGCCCCGCGCGTGCGTGACGCGGCCCGCGTCCGGTTCCACCTCGCGCGCCAGGACCTGCACCAGCGTGCTCTTGCCGCCGCCGTTGCGGCCGACGACCCCGACCCGGTCCCCTTCGTCCAGCCCGAGGGACACCGCGTCCAGCAGCGGCTTCGGCCCGTACGCCTTGCCGACGTTCTCTACGTTGATCAGATTCACGACGCCGTCCAGCCTATTGCCCCGCGCGCCCTGCCCGTGCGGTCAGCCCCGGGGCGGGCCGGGAGGGCCCGACGGACCCGGCGGACCGTACGGCGGGTACGGGGCCTGCGGCGGATACTCCGTGCCGGGCGGCCGGTACGCCGTCGAATTCGAGCGCTTGCCCGAGTTCACGACGGCGACCACGACGACCACCACCAGGACCACCCCGCCGACCAGCAGGAGGGCCAGGAGGACCAGCATCGAGAGGGCGACCATGAGGGTTCCTGAGCTCGGGGGAACGCGGCGCGGGCACGTGCGGCGCGCCGCGGCGCCCGCCTGGCGTCAGCGTAGCGGCGGACGGCGGGGAGAGATCACCGCATCGGGGGCGTCGCGGCGGATCGCGCGGTCGCGGCGCACGGCCAGGACGGCGAGCGTCGCCATCATCACGACGGCCGCCAGCCCCAGCAGCCCCGTCAGGTACGTCATCGCTCCACCTCGTCGCGGAATCGGCGTCATTGATCAGGACGCCCGCGGCGCGCGCGGAGTTCGCTTGTGTGCGCAGAGCACACACCGTGATCGGTTCAGAGCACAGTGGCACCGGGCACCGGGCCCTGCGCCCGGACGATCTGCTCGGCCACCCCCGCGCCGTCCAGCGCCGCCGCGAGATCGGCGGCGTCCTCGTCGGTCTCGGCGAGGAACGCGCAGGTCGGACCGGACCCCGACACCAGCGCGCCGATCGCGCCGAGGTCGCGGCCCGCGTTCAGGGTGCGGGCCAGCGACGGCCGCAGCTCCAGCGCGGCGGGCTGCAGGTCGTTGGCGAGCGCGGTCCCGAGCGCCTTGGCGTCCCCGGTCGCGAGCGCCGTCATCAGGTCCTCCGCGACGGACGGCCGGGGCGCGCTCTCCCCCGCGGCCTCCCGCAGCCGGTCGCACTCGGCGTAGACGGCGGGCGTGGACAGGCCGCCGTCCGCGGTCGCGAACACCCAGTGGAACGTCCCGCGGGTCAGCGCCGGGGTGAGCCGCTCGCCCCGCCCCACGCCGATCGCGGTGCCGCCGAGCAGCGAGAACGGCACATCGCTGCCGAGCTCGGCGCCCATCTCCATCAGGTCGTCGCGGGCCAGCACCGGCCGCTCCCGGTCGTCCCACAGCCGCGCGCACGCCACCAGCGCGGCGGCCGCGTCGGCGCTGCCGCCCGCCATGCCGCCCGCGACCGGGATCGCCTTGCGGATCCGCAGCCGCACCCGGGGCTCCACGCCGAGCCGCGACGCGACCATCACCGCGGCCCGCGCCGCGAGGTTGCGGGCGTCGGTCGGGACCCGGCCGATCGCCACCCGCGAGTACGGCGCCGCCTCGACGGCCAGCTCCAGGCCGTCGGCGGGCTCCGCGGTCAGCTCGTCGAACAGCGACACGGCGTGGAACACGTTCACGAGGTCGTGGTAGCCGTCCTCCCGGATCGGCCCGACGCCGAGCTGGAGGTTCACCTTTGCGGGGACGCGTACCCTCACTGCGCTCACTCCAGAACCTTACGGGAGAGATCAGCCCCCGCTCGTCACGGGGAGGTTGCGGGGATTGAAGTAGGGCGTCGTCGCCAGCTCCCGCAGCGCCGAGACCGCGTGCGTGTCGCCCGTCACCGAGTAGGCCCGCCGCTTGTCCCTGGCGTCCTCGGCCTGCTCGTCGGAGTCGAAGTAGACGACGGCCTTGACCTGCGGGTCCTCCAGCGTCTTGGTGGCGGCCCGCAGCCACTCGGCGCGCCGCTGCCCGTAGGACTTCGGCACCCCGAACTCGGCGATCATGATGGGCTTGTGCCGGCCCCGGGCCCACTGCATGAACAGCTTCAGGCTCTCCGACATGTCCCGGTACTCGTAGTCGGCGCCGGGCGGCGCGTCCGCGCAGATCCAGTCGACCTGGTCGTCGCCGGGGTAGAAGGCGCCCGCGTTGGACGCGCCGAACCCGCGCGCGGTCGGGCACCACACCCAGGCGACGTTGTCGACCTTCTCCGCGGTGAAGATCTGCCGCAGCCGCTTCCACGCGGCGATGAAGTCGGCGGGCGAGTGCACCCGGTCCTTCACCGACGACCGGTCCATGTCGCGGGACCAGCGCAGGAACACCGGCTTGCCGGTCGCCTTGATCGCCTTGGCACGGGCGCGGATCAGCGCGTCGTACTTGCCCTCGACGATCTCCTTGGTGTCGGCGCCCGCCCACGTCAGCAGCAGGTAGCGGTTGCTGTCGAGGACGGAGGTGTCCAGCCCGGACGGGAAGTCGGACTTCCAGCCCCGGTAGCTCTGCACGATGTCGAGCTGGCGCCCCATGTCCCGCTCGAACGCGGCGACGGGCGCCATGCCCGGCTTGTCGGCGTCCTTCCCCGGCGAGGTGCCCGTCGCGGTGCCGGACGGCGTGCCCGACGCGCTCCCCGAGGCGCTGCCCGACGCGCTGCCCGACGACGGCGTCTTGGTCGCCGCCCCGCGCACCTCCGGCGGCACCCACGCGCCGAAGTAGGCGCCCTTCGCGGGCGGGGTCGGGGCGATGCCCGCCCGCGCCGTCGTCGTGATCTTCGGCGCCGCGCCCGCGCCGTCGCTGCAGCCGGCCGCCGCCGACGCGACCAGCCCGCCCGCCGCCACCAGCGCCGTCGCCGCGAGCGGCAACCGCGCCGTCCGCGCCGTCCGCGCCGTCCCGCCGGGGCGCCTGGCGCGCGCCGTCCGGGCCCGCCCGGCCCCCGCCCGCGCCGTCCGCGAACGCGCCTTCACCATCGCCCTCCGACTCTTCAGTGCTTCACTGTCCCGCGCTCCGGCGCCCGCCGCGCCGGCCCGTGCCGCCCGAACCCCTGCCGTCCGAAGCCGTGCCGCCCGAACCCCGGCCGCCCGACTCCGTGCCGCCCGCGTCCGGGGCGCCGGGGGCCGCCGCGCGGCCGTCAGCGGCCGCCGGGGCGCCGGGAACGCCGTCCCCCACGATGGAAGGACCATACTCGGCAATCCGGGCGAAGGCGGCCACGTCCAGAGCTTCGCCCCGCGCCCGCGGATCCACGTCCGCCGCGCGCAGCGCCCGCTCCGCGTCCGCCGCCGACCCCGCCCAGCCCGCGAGCGCCGCCCGCAGCGTCTTGCGGCGCTGCGCGAACGCCGCGTCGACCACGGCGAACACCTGCGCGCGGGACGCGGCGGTCGCCGGCGGGTCGCCCCGCGTGAACGCGACCAGCCCGGAATCGACGTTCGGCACCGGCCAGAACACCGCGCGCCCCACCGGGCCCGCGCGCCGCGCCTCCCCGTACCAGGCGAGCTTCACCGACGGCACCCCGTAGACCTTGCTCCCCGGCCCGGCCGTCATCCGGTCGGCGACCTCCGCCTGCACCATGACCAGCGCCGACCGCAGCGACGGCAGCACGTCCAGCAGATGCAGGACGACCGGCACGGCGACGTTGTACGGCAGGTTCGCCACCAGCGCCGTCGGTGCCGGCCCCGGCACCGATGTGATCTTCATCGCGTCGGCGCGGACGACCTCCAGCCGGCCCGCCAGCTCCGGCTCCCGCGCGGCCGCCGTCGCGGGCAGCTCCGCCGCCAGCGCCGGATCGATCTCCACCGCGACCACCCGCCGCGCCTGCGGCAGCAGCGCCAGCGTCAGCGACCCCAGCCCCGGCCCGACCTCGATGACCACCTCGTCCGGCCCCAGATCCGCGGCCCGCACGATCCGCCGGACGGTGTTGGCGTCGATGACGAAGTTCTGCCCGAGCGTCTTGGTCGGCCTGATGCCCAGCCGCGCCGCCAGCTCCCGCACGTCCGCCGGCCCGAGCAGCCCCTGTCTCTCCCCCACGAGAACAAGTGTGGCAGGTCAGGAGAACAGGAACTTCCCGCATACCGGCCACTGCCCCTGCCAACGCCCGTTCACCCGGTTGTAGAGCAGCTGCGCCCGGTACGTCTGCTCCCCCGCGCTCGCGTCCGACGGCTTGCCCGACCCGCCGACCGACGCCCACGACGACATCGAGAACTGGTACAGGCCGTAGTAACCGGACGGGTTCACCGCCTTCGGGTTCCCGTGCGACTCGCAGTTCGCCAGCCCCGCCCAGTCCAGCTTCGCCGCCGACCCCGTGCCCGCCGACTTCGGCCCGACCGCCACGATCCGCGCCACCGGCTTGCGCTTCACCTTCTGCGCGATGACCGCCTTGACCTTCTTGCCCTTGCGGCGGACATACGCCATCTGCACGATCTTGATGCCGGAGCGGCCCTTGCGCAGCTCCTTCTGCGACCACGGCGGCACCGACGAGCTCTTCTTCTCGATCGTCGGCGCCGACACCCGCACCGTCTTCGTGACCGGCTTCGACAGCAGCCGCAGCACCTTGATCGCGTCCCCCGCCGGCTGCTCCCGCGCGGGCTTCACCAGGTCGTAGCGGCCGAGCTTCACCCCGGCCTGGTCCAGCACCTGCTGGACGGTCGTCCCGGTCGTCATCGTCGTCGTCTTCTTCTTGTCCACGACGATGACGACCTTGCGCGGCGCCGGAGCCGACACCTTCGGCGCGTCCGCCGCCCGCACCGTCGAAGGCGGCTTCGGCGACCCGCCGCCTCCGCACGCCGACGCCAGCAGGACCGACGCGATCAGGACAGCAGAAGTCGCAGGGGCTCGACGCACCGTTCCTCCAGGGGGCCGAGCGGGCTCGGGGGGATCACCCGCTCAACCGCCAGACCCTAGAGCGCAACGCCCTTCCCCCGCCACCTCAACGCCCACACCCGCCACCCGGCCCCCTCGGGTAAGGGGAAGCGAACCCGAACGGCCATATTTACAGAGTCATCATCTGACTACAGTCAGTAATCGAGAGTCCACCTCGAAGAGAAGGGAGCCCACGCCGAACGCGGGTGTCCAGGGCGCGGAAGCCCGTGAAGAGGCCAGGGGGCCGGTGCGGACGGCCAGAGCCCGGCCGTCCGCACCGTTCCTATTGCTTTGTTCTTGGCGGTCGGCCCCGGGGGGCCTCCCTTCGGCGAACAAAGCGGCGATCGCTGCATCGCTCCGGCTCGCCCAGGGGCTCGCTGCGCGATCAAGTTCTCGCAGGCTCGAACTTGGCTTCGCACGCGATCGCAACGCTCGGGTCGCTGCTTGCTCAGCTTACGGACGATCTCCCTTCCGTCCGTCCCGGCTCAGGCGGTTGTTTGTGCGGCGGCTTGGCCGGCGGCTCGGGCTGAGAAGAGGCAGCCGCCTAGGAACGTGCCCTCCAGGGCGTTGTAGCCGTGGACGCCTCCGCCGCCGAAGCCCGCGACCTCTCCGGCCGCGTACAGGCCGTCTATGGGGCGGCCGTCCAGGCCCAGGGCGCGGGAGTCCA
Organism: Actinomadura violacea; assembly: GCF_017573465.1. GTDB lineage: Bacteria > Actinomycetota > Actinomycetes > Streptosporangiales > Streptosporangiaceae > Spirillospora > Spirillospora violacea. The sequence goes on along the minus strand of NZ_JAGEPF010000012.1, from coordinate 265,331 downwards.
GGTCGGTCTGGATCCCGCCCAGGGTCTTGCGGGTGAGGACGTGCAGCTTCACGCCTATGAGCGGGCCGGCGGACGGGTCCAGGATGCGGTGCGGGGTGGCGGTGCGGCTGAGGCGGTCACCCAGGTAGCGGCGGGCGTTGCGGATGCCCTGGACCTGAGCGTCCTTGCTGAACGGATTGGCGAGTTGAAGGTCGCGGGCTTCGATCTGGGCGCGTAGGAAGTGCGCGTCCAAGAGGGGCTCGTCGGTGAGGGCGTTCATCTTGGCGACGAGCTCGTCCAGGGTTCGGGCGACGACGAAGTCGGCGCCATGGCGTTTGAACGCCTCGACCGGGGCGAGTGCGCCCTTGGACAGGACGCGCTCGCGCAGCACCGCCTTGCGGTCGCCGCTGGTGATGTCGGGGTTCTGCTCCGACCCCGACAGCGCGAACTCCTTCTCGATGATCTTCTGGGTGAGGACGAACCAGGAGTGGTCGTAGGCGGCGATGTCGGGGGTGGTGCGCAGGTATTCGAGGGTCGAGAGGGTGTCGTAGCCGGGGAGGCAGGGGGCGGGGAGCCGCCGGCCCAGGGCGTCGAACCACATCGGCGACGGGCCCGGCAGGATCCGGATGGCGTGGCCGGGCCAGACCGGGTCCCAGTTGCGGACACCCTCGGTGTAGTGCCACATCCGGTCGCGGTTGACGAGGCGGACCCCGGCGTCGGCGCTGATGTCGAGCATCCGGCCGTCCACATAGGCGGGGACGCCCGTGATCATGTTCGTGGGAGCGGTGCCGAGGCGTTCGGGCCAGTAGCGGCGGACCATCTCGTGGTTCCCGCCGATCCCTCCGCTGGTGACGATCACCGCCTGCGCCGACAGCTCGAACGCCCCGGTCTCCTCGCGGTTGGACGCCACGCCGCGGGGTGCGTCGTCGTCGGCCAGGATCGTGCCGCTCACGCCGGTCACGGCGCCGTTGGTCAGGGTCAGGCCGTCCACACGGTGGCGGTGGTGGAAGGTCAGCAGGCCCTCGTCGGCGGCGCGGCGGGCGCTGCGGACGAACGGCGCGACGACGCCGGTGCCCGTCCCCCAGGCGATGTGGAAGCGCGGTACCGAGTTGCCGTGGCCGCCGGCGCGCAGGTCGCCGCGCTCCGCCCAGCCGACCACCGGGGTGAACGTGACGCCGTGGGACGCCAGCCACGACCGCTTCTCCCCGGCGGCGAACTCGACGTAGGCGCGGGCCCACCGCGCCGCCCAGGCGTCCTCGTCGTCCAGCCGGTCGAAGGCGGCGCTGCCCTGCCAGTCGTTCCAGGCCAGGTCGAAGGAGTCCCGGACGCGGAGCCGGCGCTGCTCCGGGCTGTCCACCAGGAACAGCCCGCCGAGCGACCAGAACGCCTGCCCGCCGAGGTTCGCGGCGTTCTCCTGCTCGACCAGCGCCACGCGGCGCCCGCGCGCGGTCAGCTCGTGCGCGGCGACCAGCCCGGCCAGGCCCGCGCCGACGACGATGACGTCCGCGTCCATACCGGCTCCCTTCTCCCCTGGCCCTATGCCCGGGAGAAGGGAGCACGCACCCCGCTACCAGCCGCCGAAGATGCGTTCGCCGTTGGCGGCGATCGCGGTGCAGAGTTCGGCGAGGTCGACGTTCTTGATCTCGGCCATCGCGCGGACGGTGTGCGGGATCAGGTACGAGGCGTTCGGCTTGCCGCGGTTCGGGACCGGGGTGAGGAACGGCGCGTCGGTCTCGACGAGGATCAGGTCGAGGGGTGCGACGCGGAGCGCCTCGCGCAGCGACTCGGCGTTCTTGAAGGTGACGTTGCCGGCGAAGCTCATCACGTAGCCGCGGTCGGCGCAGACCTTCGCCATGGCGGCGTCGCCGGAGAAGCAGTGGAACACCACCTTCTCGGGCGCGCCCTCCTCGCGGAGGATGGCCAGGACGTCGTCGTGGGCCTCCCGGTCGTGGATCACGAGGGCCTTGCCGGTGCGCTTGGCTATCGCGATGTGGCCGCGGAACGCGGTGTGCTGGTCGGCCTTGGGCGCCCAGTCGCGGTAGTAGTCCAGGCCCGTCTCGCCGATCGCCCGGACCTTCGGGTGCGCGGCCATCGCCTCGATGTCGTGCAGGACGTCGTCGTTGATGCCCGTGGTCTCGTTCGGGTGGATCGCGACGCCCGCGTAGACGTCGTCGAACTCCGCGGCGGCGTCGACGGCGAAGCGGGAGGACGGCAGGTCGCAGCCGATCGTGACGATGCGGGTGATGCCGGCGGCCCTGGCCGAGTGCAGCTGCTCGCTGACCGGCGTCTCGACGATGTCGAGATGGCAGTGGCTGTCGAACACGTCGACCGGGAGGCGCTCGGGCAGCGGCGGGAACGACCGGGCGGCCTCGCCGCCCCGGTCGTCCGCCGGGCTCACTCGGCCTCCAGCCGGGCGAGCTCCTCGTCCACCACGGACGTGTCGAGCTTCTTGAACAGCGGGGTCGGCTTGGCGAGCGGGACGCCGGGCTTGATCGGCGTGGACTCCCAGCGCGCCGCGGTGTCGTAGTCGCCGGTGAGGACGCGATAGTCGGGCCCGCCCTCCTCCGAGACCGTCTCCAGCCGCGGCATGCCGCTCCACACGCCCTCGCCGCCGAGCAGCTCGTACACCTTCTGCGAGGAGTTCGGCAGGAACGGGGTCAGCAGCGTCTTGGCGTCGTCGACGACCTGCAGCGCGGTGTGCAGGATCGACTGGACGCGGGCCGGGTCGTCCTTCAGCTTCCAGGGCGCCTGGTCGGACAGGTACCGGTTGGCGTCCCGGACGACGTCGAGCGCCTCGGTGATCGCGTTCTTGAAGCGCGACCGCTCGAGCTCGGCGCCGACGGCGGCGAACCCGTTCCGGCTGCGCTCCATCAGGGCGCGGTCGGCGTCGTCGAGGTCGCCGGGCTCGGGGATCGCGCCGAAGTTCTTCGCGGCCAGGTTCACCGAGCGGTTGACGAGGTTGCCCCACGCGGCGACCAGCTCGTCGTTGTTGCGGCGGACGAACTCCGACCAGGTGAAGTCGGTGTCGTTGTTCTCGGGGCCGGCGACGGCGACGTAGTAGCGCAGCGCGTCGACGTCGTAGCGCTCCAGGAAGTCCTTCACGTAGATGACGACGTTGCGGGACGAGGAGAACTTCTTGCCCTCCATCGTCAGGAACTCCGACGACACGACCTCGGTCGGGGTGTTCAGCGCGCCCATCGAGCCGGGCTTGCCGCCCTTGTCGCCCTGGCCGCCGTAGCCGAGCAGCATCGCCGGCCAGATCTCGGCGTGGAAGACGATGTTGTCCTTGCCCATGAAGTAGTACGACAGGGCGTCCGGGTCCTGCCACCAGGCGCGCCACGCCTCCGGGTCGCCCGACCGCCGCGCCCACTCCACCGACGCCGAGAAGTACCCGACGACCGCGTCGAACCACACGTAGAGCTTCTTCGCCGGGTTGTCGCGCCAGCCGTCCAGCGGGATCGGCACGCCCCAGTCGAGGTCGCGGCTGATCGCCCGCGGCTGGATGTCGTCCAGCAGGTTGAGCGCGAACTTCAGCACGTTCGGCCGCCACGCCAGCGCGCCGTTCTGCTTGCCGCGCAGGTACCGGCCGAGCACCTCGGTGAAGGCGGGCAGGTCGAGCATGAAGTGCTCGGTCTCCACGAACTTCGGCTTCTCGCCGTTGATCCGCGACACCGGGTTGATCAGGTCGATCGGGTCGAGCTGGTTGCCGCAGTTGTCGCACTGGTCGCCGCGCGCGCCGTCGTACCCGCAGATCGGGCAGGTGCCCTCGATGTAGCGGTCCGGCAGCGTCCGCCCGGTGGACGGCGAGATCGCGCCCATCGTCCTGGTCGGGAAGATGTAGCCGTTGTCGTAGAGGCCCTTGAAGACCTCCTGGACGATCGCGTAGTGGTTCAGCGTGGTCGTCCGGGTGAACAGGTCGTAGGTCATGCCGAGGCCGTGCAGGTCCTCGGCGATGACGTTGTTGTACCGGTCGGCCAGCTCGCGGGCGGTGACGCCCTCCTTGTCGGCCTGCACCTGGATCGGCGTGCCGTGCTCGTCGGTGCCGCTGACCATCAGGACCTTGTTGCCCGCCATCCGCTGGTAGCGGCTGAACATGTCGGCGGGCAGCGCGAAACCGGAGACGTGCCCGATGTGACGGGGCCCGTTGGCGTACGGCCAGGCGGGCGCGGTCAGGATGTGTCGGCTTGACGAGGACATGAAATCAAGGGTAGTCGCGCCGCTCCCCTGGACCGCACGAATATCGGCACCTGTGGATAACTCCCGGACCAGGGCCGGCTGGAAGGTTGCTGCAGATCCGGCACGCCCGACTACGGCGGGTCCGGCACGCGAGTAGCCTGGTCCGGCGCCCAGCGCAGTCCAGCCTGTAGTCCATCCAGGGGCAGAAGCCAGCCATGCCGCAGACCACGGCCGACCAGCCGGCCGTCACGCAGGGAACGATCACCGGACGGGCGGACGGGGCGCACCGCCGGCTGCTCGCGAGGATCCGCCGCACCCGCCGGGTGTGGTGGCTGGCGCTGCTCGTCGGGGCCTGCGCGGTGGCCGCGCAGTGGGTGCTGATGACGCCGCCGCTGTACTTCGACCCGTACTACGTGTGGCTCGCGGCCCGCGACTGGCCCGACATCCCGCTCGGCGTCTTCCCGTTCGACGAGGTCCCGCACCAGGTGACGCGGATCGGGCTGGTGCTGCCCGCGCGGCTCGTGCAGGACGTCCTCGGCCCCGGCCAGGCCGCCTACTTCGTGATCGCCGCGCTCGGCGGGATCGCGTTCTTCGTCGGCACGTACCTGGTGGTGCGGTCGCTGTTCGGCGACGTCGCGGGCCTGCTGTCGGCGGGGGTCCTGCTGGTCCACCCGTTCTTCACGATGACGAACCCGTACGGCCACGAGATCACCTGGTCGACCGGGGTGATGCTGCCGGACATGCCGGGCGCCGGGCTGTTCGCGCTGGGGATGGCGGCGCTGGTCGTGGCGGGCCGGCGGACGGGGCGGGTCCAGACGAGGTTCCTGCTGGCGGCGGGGTTCCTGCTCGGCTGCTCGTTCCTCGTCCGGGAGTTCCTGGCGTTCCTGTTCCTGGCGATCCCGGCGTATCTGGCGCTGCTGCGGATCCCGTGGCGGCGCAACGTCACCGTCGGGATCCCGATGGCGGTCGTGCTGGGGTTCAACTTCGTGCACAACCAGATCGTGTGGGGGAACCCGCTGGCCGGGCTGATCTCGGCGGCCGAGCACGGCGGCGAGTCCCGCGACTACGTGACGCGCGGCCTCGCGGCCCGCTCGTTCCTGCGCGCCATGCACGACTGGAACCCGCTCGGGGTGATCTTCATCGCGGCGCTGGCGCTGACGGTCGTCGGGTTCGCGGTCACCCGGGACCGGCGGCTCGCGCTGGTGCTGGTGTGGTTCCTGACCCTCGCCGTCCCGCTGACGATCTTCTCCGGGGTGCTCGACCCGCACAGCATCTCGCTGCGGGCCTGGCTGCAGCGGTACTGGTTCGGGGTGCTGCCCGCGCTGCTCGCGGGCGGGTTCGGATCGCTGATCCTGATGTTCAGGATGATCCCGGACGGCCTGGTCGCGCGGCTGCGGCTGCGGACCCTCGCCGTCCCGGTCGTGGTGGTGCTGCTGGGCGGCGCGTACGTGTACGCCGCCGTGACGGCCGTCCCGGAGCTGCCGCGCGACAAGGCGTGGAACCAGCTGCGCGGCTACCTCGGCCGGCACCAGGACCTGCGGATGATCGTCGCCGACCGGCGCCTCGCGCAGACCCTCACGTTCTACACGCGGGACATGTGGGGCAAGCCGATCTGGCACGGCGAGGTCCGCGACTTCCCGCACTACGTGCCGCAACTGCCCCGGGACGCCCTCGAAGGGCCGATGCTGTACACCCACTGGCGCGGTCAGGAGTCGCAGATAGCCGGGGGCTGGCAACCGTCCACCGCGAAGGGATGGCGGCTGATGTGGCGCTCGTCGGACGGCGTCCTGCAGCTGTGGACCCCGCCGCCCGGCGCCGCGACCGGCAAGGTCCCCTTCTAGCCGTCCGGTAGGGGCCCGCTAGGAGCGGGTCCAGGCGACCCAGTCGCCCTCGACGGTGCGGCGGCTCTCGACGACCTTCCACCCCGCGGGCGCGCCGTGCGGCCACGACTTCTCCGCCGGGACGTTCTTCGGCCACAGCATGATGACCATGTCCGCGTCCCGCGGCACCGGGGTCGTCTGGGCGTTGAAGACGCCGCCGTCGCTCCACCAGGCCCAGTAGTACTGCGACAGGCGGATCGTCCATGGGACGTTCCAGTCGATGGCGAGCGAACCGGTGCCGCGCAGGCCCGGGATGCCCCGCAGGTCGGTGTGCGCGATCTCCGCCTTGACCAGCGGATGGGCGATCCGGTCCGTCGCGGTGACCGACATCGCCAGCGTCACCACGGCGAGGAACCCGGCGAGCAGCGCCGGGCCGTGGCGGCGCAGCAGCACCGCCGCGACCGCGAGGGCGAGCATGCCGATCCCGGCGGCGGTGGCGTGCCACAGCTCGAACGACTTCCAGTCCCAGGTCAGGAAGGAGGTCTCCGGGAAGTCGTACGGGGTGAAGGTGTACCGGGCCAGCCGGACGCCCGCGTACCACTGGACCACGCACGCCGCCAGGACGGTCAGGACGGCGGCCGAGCCCGCCGCGGCCGCCAGCGCCCGCCACGGCGCCCGCAGCAGCACCGCGACCCCGACCATGAACAGGACGGGGGTGATGCACGCCAGGTAGCGGCCGTAGACGTAGTTGCCGATGCGGTACTCGTCGGGGAGCGCCGCGGACGTCGCGAACGCGATGCCCGCCACGATCGCCAGCACGCCGAGCGCCAGCGCGCGCCGCCGCAGCGGCGTGCCGCGCCGGACGGCGATGAACGCGACCGTGATCAGGCCGATCGCCGCGATCCCGCCGGTCGCGACGGCCTGGTACCAGATCTGGCCGGTGCCGAGCGAGAGCATCCAGCCCCAGCCGTCCTGCGTGGTGACGCGGCGGACGAGGTTCCCGCTCAGGTCGTTGTCGCCGGACGGGTACATGGACGGCAGCAGAGAGTGGTTCAGCAGCGTCCCGGCGCCGACAGCGGCGGCGAGCACGAATGTCGACAACGCCACGCTCCGCCATGGCCGCCACCGGAACACCAGTGCGGCCACCAGGAGCACAGCGTGAACGCCTAGGAGGATCGTCCCGCGCGTGTGCGAGGTGTAGGCGAACGCCACCAGCAGGGACGAGCCCGCCCCGTAGAGCGCGACACGCGACGTCTTCTCCCCGGGCGCTTTCCCCGCATGCGAACGGCCGGCGTGCAGCCACGCGTGCAGGAGCAGCAGCCAGCCCACCACGACCACCGGCAGGACCGCGTCCGTCAGGACGAACTCGGAGAAGAACAGCACGCCCGGCAGCAGCGCCGTGACGTGCGCGAACAGGTACGACCAGCGCCTGCGCACGTTCAGCGCCCGCAGCAGCAGGTAGCCGAGCGGCATCATCAGCGCGCTGATCAGGGCGTTGACGACCAGCGCGCCCCGGTAGACGCTCACCGGGTCGTGCGCCACCCACAGCACCGGCGCCAGCAGCAGCGGATAGCCGCCGCGGTACACAGTCCCGTAGGACATGTCGGCGTCAGGGCCGCCGGTCAGGACCCGCGCGGCGAACAGGTACCCCGACTCGTCCGGCGTCGCGACGGGCATCGTCTGCCCGGACGCCAGCCACAGCCGGACCGCGACCTGCACCGCCCAGCCGAGCACGAACAGCAGCACCCAGCGGCGGCGCCGCACCGACGGCGGAACGCCCCGCCCCGCGTGCACCGAGGCACGCGGACGGGACAGCACCGGCGGCGGAGCTCCGGTGCTCACGGCCGCCCGGTCGGCCGGCCGCACGCGGTCAGGGAACGCAGATCCATGGTCGTCTCAGCCTGTCACAGCGCCGGACGGGCCGATCTCCCGGAGCGGGAAACCCTCAGCAACTTCTCGGCTTCGGGCACGCTCCGTCATGGACCCGCGACGGGGGGCGCGGCGCTCGGGAGGGGCGGTCAGTGCTCGTCGCCGGACCCGGCGGCGTCCTCGGCGGCCTCGTCCTTGGCGTCCGCGGCGGGGGCGGCCTCGGCGGCGGCGGGCACGGCCTGCCGCTCGCCCGCGACCTTGTGCGCGGCGGCGTCCACCACACCGGCGGCCTCCTCGGCCGGGTCGGTGAGCGGCGGGTGCTGGCGGCGGCGGATGCCGAGGATGCTGACGAACAGCGAGGCGAAGATCACCTGGAAGCTCATCACGAGCGCGGTCGCGGCCGGCACGACGATGCGCAGCGAGTCGCGCGGGTCCAGCTCGCCGAAGCTGTGCCCCCGCCAGTGCAGCAGCGAGGCGACCAGGCCGGCGAGGCCCGCGATCGCCAGCAGCCCGCCGGTCAGCAGGCCGCGTTCCAGGCTCCACCAGTCGATGAGCCGCTGCACCCTGCGGTCGTGCGGCAGGAATCCCTCCTGCATCGCGTACACCTTGGTGAGCAGTGCGAACAGCACCGCCTGGAAGCCGATCACCAGCGCGGCGGACGCGCCGACGAGGGTGTCGACGTCGAAGGCGATCGCGCCGATCCGCACCGGCCCCGCGGAGATCGCGACGCCGGCGAGCAGGCCGAGGGTCATGAAGACCAGGCCGGGAATGAGGAACAGCCAGCGCGGGCTGTACAACATCAGGAACCGCAGGTGGCGCCAGCCGTCCCGCCAGGTGTTCAGGTGCGGGGCGCGGGTCCGGCCGTCGGGCGACAGCGTGGTCGGGACCTCGCGGATGTCGTACTTCTGCAGGGTCGCCTTGACGACCATCTCGCTGGCGAACTCCATGCCGCCGGTCTGCAGGCCGAGCCGCAGGATCGCGTCGCGGTCGAAGGCGCGCAGCCCGCAGTGGAAGTCGCCGATCTTGCTGCCGAAGAACAGCCGGCCGACGAAGCTGAGCACCGGGTTGCCGAGGTAGCGGTGCAGCGGCGGCATGGCGCCGGCCGCGATGCCGCCCTTGAACCGGTTGCCCATGACGAGGTCGGCGCCGTCGCGCAGCTCGTCCAGGAACGGCCCGAGGGTGGTGAAGTCGTAGGAGTCGTCGGCGTCGCCCATCGCGACGTACCGGCCCCGCGCGGCGCGGATCCCGCCCATCAGGGCGTTGCCGTAGCCCTTGTCGATCACCGGGACGACGCGCGCCCCGGCGTCGCGGGCGAGCTGCTGGCTGCCGTCGGTGCTGCCGTTGTCGGCGATGACGACCTCGCCGTCGATACCGCTGTCCTTGAAGAAGCCGATCGTCTTGCGGACGCAGGTCTCGACCGTCTCGGCCTCGTTCAGGCATGGCATCACTACGGAGAGTTCCACGCGATCTCCTTCGTTACCCCTGGTGACCGTCGGCGCTGCTGCTGACTGATCTCATATGTATTCGCCGGGCGGCCCGTAGTCGTTCATGATGCCTGCCGTGGACGGGTAATGGTGGCCGCTCTCCATAAGAGCACCCGTATCGTGTTGCCTACTTGCAACCGAAAAACCCTCTCCGCCGCGAACCGGGCGGCAGGCTAGGACGTCAAGCATACGGGTATGGCGGCCCGGAAAGGGTGGGTCGACTGTGACACGCGGCGGAGGACGCAGTGCCACGGGTCCGAGTTCAGAGCGGCGGAGGGGAGGTGCCGAGGTGGCTGTCGAATCGCCGCGCGGTGCCGAGCTGAGGGGGGCCGCGGCGGACGCGGACACGGCGGAGACCACCGAGGTCACGGCGGCGGCGGGGGCCACCGCGGCGGGCATCGGGGAGGCCCGCGACACGCCCGGCGGACGCGAACCCGAGACGGGTTCCGCGGACTCCCCGGAGACGCTCTCCGGAACCGCCGGGAACGGCGGCGCGGCGGAGACCGCGGACGACGGGACGCAAGAGGGCGGCACATCCGGCGAGAAGGGCGGCGGGGCGACCGCCGCCGCTCCCGATGCGGCCGCTCAAGGCCCGCTGGGCCGCCGGATCGCGTTCTGGATCGGCGCGCGCGCCAATGGGACGTGGGCGCGGATCCGGCGCCACCCGATCTTCACTGTGATCATTGCCACAGCGGCGCTGCTGCGGGTGGTCGCGATGGTCGGCTACCAGCCGGCGATGTTCTTCAACGACAGCTTCGACTACCTGCACGTCGCGATGGGGCTGTACCCGCACCCGCTGCGCCCCGACGGCTACTCGTTCCTGCTGTGGTCGCTGAAGCCGTTCCACAGCTTCGCGCTGGTCGCGGCCGTCCAGCACCTCATGGGCCTGTCCATGGGCGTGATGATCTACGCGCTGCTGCGCCGCAAGTTCGGGCTGCCCGGCTGGGGCGCGGCGCTCGCCACCGTGCCGGTGCTGTTCGACGCCTACCAGATCCAGCTCGAGCACCTCGTCCTGTCCGACACCACGTTCACCTTCCTGGTGATGTGCGCGGTGACGCTGCTGCTCTGGCACGACCGGCCGTCCTGGAAGATCGCGCTGGCGGTCGGGCTGATCATCGGGTTCTCCTGGCTGACCCGGTCGGTCGGCGCGCCGGTGCTGCTCGGCGTGCTGGTGTTCATGCTGATCCGGCGCATGGGCTGGCGGACGATGGTGATCACCGCGGCGGCCTGCGCGCTGCCGGTGCTGTCGTACATGACCTGGTACAAGGTGGACAGCGGCAAGTTCGCGATCACCGAGAGCAACGGGATCTTCCTGTACGCCCGGGTCTACAAGTTCGCCGACTGCCACAAGATGCACGGGCTGCCGGTCAGCGAGTACCCGCTGTGCACCGAGCCGGTGAACCGGCTGCCGAACTCCCAGGACGGCATCTGGAACGCGGCCTCGCCGTTCAACCGGTTCCCCGGGACGCGGTTCAGCCCCGAGAACAACAAGCTCGGCAACGACTTCGCCAAGCGCGCCATCGTGGGGCAGCCCGGCCCCTATCTGAAGGTCGTCGCGCACGACTTCTTCCGCGTCTTCCGCTGGGACCGGACGGTCTTCCCGGACAAGGCGACCTACTCACAGTACGAGTTCGGCAAGAAGAGCAACGCGCTGCCCGACTGGCGGATGGACGCCGACTCGACCGCGTCCGGCGAGGCCAGGGCGTACGAGCACGGCGACGCCCGGACCCGCGTGATCGAGCCGTTCGGCGGGGTCATGCGCGGCTACCAGGACGTGTTCTACCTGCGCGGGACGATGCTCGGCGGCGTGCTGCTGCTCGGCCTCGGCGGCATGGTGGCGCTGTGGCGGCGGTTCGGCGGCGAGGCGCTGCTGCCGTGGACGCTGGCGACCGGGCTGCTGCTCGCGCCCGCCGCGACCGCGGAGTTCGACTACCGGTACGTGCTGCCGGCCGTCCCGCTGGCGGCGCTCGCCGCCGGGATGGCGTTCACGCCGGAGGTCCGGCACCGGCTGGACGGCTGGTGGCGGCGGCTGCGCGGGCGTCCGGGCCCGGGCGGGTCGCTGGAGGTCCCGTCCGAGCCCGTGGGGCGGAAGGTCCCGGAGGTCACCGCCGGCTGACGGCGGCCTCCGGCCCGTCCGCTACCGCCGCGCCCTCACCAGGCGTGGATGCGGCGCAGGTGGAACACCATCGCCACGTCGCTCCCGCTGCGCACCGGGGGAAGCTCCCCGGCCTTGCGCGCCGCGGCCCACGCCTTGACGTTCCGGCTCTGGCACTTGGGGCACAGGCAGTCCGTCCACGGTGTCGTGCACGGCTGGCCGTCCCGCTCGTAGATGACCGCCTCGTTGCCATGCCCATCGCCGAAATGACGGACCTCGAGCACCTCGTCCCAGGTCGTCTCGCAGCACAGGCATTCGTAGACCCATGCCTCACGGCTCGACCATGCGTCCTGCATGGCCCTCACCCCCTCGGTGACGCCATCTCGCGCTACCGGCGGCATCTCGTGCCGTCTTCGGCTCGCGCCGGGCTTTGAGCCGCGGTGTCCCCACTTCATGGCGGCTCCGCAGGTCCCCTAAGTGGTCCAGCGCGGGCCACCGAAGGCTCTATTCCCCCGAAATCACCCGTTGGACCGCTCGGGAGGGGGTCACTCTTTTCTGGCCGCGACGACAGCGTTGTAGACGCTCCCGCGTGGTAGGCCGTTCTCCTTGGCGACCTCCCGGATCGCCTGGTTGCGCGGGGTTCCGGCCGCCTCCCGGGCGGCGACGGCGGCGACCAGGTCGGCCGGCTCGGTCAGCCCCGCAGGCTTCGGCGCGCCGCCGACGACCAGCGTGATCTCGCCGCGGACCTCCCGCTCGGCCGCCCACCCGGCCAGCTCGGCGAGGCCGCCCCGGCGGACCTCCTCATAGGTCTTGGTCAGCTCCCGGCACACGGCGGCCGGGCGGTCCGCGCCGAACGCCTCCGCCATCGTCACGAGGGTGGCGGCCAGCCGGCGCGGCGACTCGAAGAACACCATCGTGCGGGGCTCGGCGGCGAGGGCCTCCAGCCGCCGCGCCTGCTCGCCCTTCTTGCGCGGCGGGAACCCCTCGAAGCAGAACCGGTCCGTCGGCAGGCCCGACACGACCAGCGCGGTCGTGACGGCGGACGGCCCGGGCAGCACCGTCACCGGCACGTCCCGCTCCACCGCCGCCCGCACGAGGCGGTATCCGGGATCGGACACGCCCGGCATCCCCGCGTCGGTGATCACCAGCACGTCCCGCCCGGCGAGCAGCTCCTCCAGCAGCTCGGCGGCGCGCGCCTTCTCGTTCTGGTCGTAGTACGACACGACGCGCGCGGCGAGCTCCACGCCGAGGTCGGCGGCCAGCCGGCGCAGCCGCCGGGTGTCCTCGGCCGCGATCACCGGCGCGTCCGCCAGCGCGTCGCGCAGCCGAACCGACGCGTCCTCGGGCCGCCCGATCGGGGCCGCGGCCAGCAGCAAAGTCCCCATCACGGTCCCATCCTCCCAGGGGCGCCGCGCGCCGGGGCCGCGCCGGGGCGGCGCCGGGGCCGGGCCGCCACCGGGCCGGGCGGCCGGGAGTCGGCTCTACGATTGCCAGATGGCGACGACGGATCTGGCTCCGGCGAACGCGTCCCGGTGGCGGCCGCCCTCCCCCCGCGAGTGGCTCGCCCCCGCGGTCCCGGGCGGTGTCCTGGCGGGCTGGCTCGGCCCCCTGCTGGTGACGCTGTTCGCGGGCTTCCTGCGCTTCTACCGGCTCGGACAGCCGAAGGCCGTGGTCTTCGACGAGACCTACTACGCCAAGGACGCGCTGGCCCTGCTGAAGTTCGGCTGGGAGCACAACACCGTCGACAACGCCGACAAGCTGCTGATCGCCGACCCGCACGCGAACATCTGGGGGCAGGGGCCCTCGTTCGTCGCCCACCCGCCGTTCGGCAAGTGGATGATCGCGATGGGCGAGTGGGCGTTCGGCGCGACGCCGTTCGGGTGGCGGTTCGTGCCCGCGCTCGTCGGCACCCTGTCGGTGCTGATCCTGTGCCGGGTCGCCCGCAAGATGACCGGGTCGACGCTGCTCGGCTGCGCGGCGGGGCTGCTGCTGGCGCTGGACGGGCTGGAGTTCGTGACGAGCCGGGCCGCGCTCCTCGACATCTTCGTGATGTTCTGGATCCTGGCCGGGTTCGCGTGCCTGGTGAACGACCGGGACCGTTCCCGGCGCGTCCTCGCCGACCGGATCGAGGCGGGCGCGACGTCGGTGTACGGGCCGTTCCTGGCGCACGGATGGCGCTGGGGGGCGGGGATCTGCCTCGGCCTGGCGTGCGCGACCAAGTGGACGGGCGTGTTCTACGTCGCCGCGTTCGGCCTGATGGTGGTGTGCTGGGACTACGGGGCGCGGCGCGCGGCCGGGGTCCGGGAGCCGATGGCGGGGACGCTGCTGCTGGAGGCGGGGCCCGCGTTCGTCCAGCTCGTGGTGGTGGCGCTGGTCAGCTACCTGGCGACCTGGTCGGGCTGGATCTTCAAGCCGGGCGGGTGGGGGCGCGGCCACGCCTCGAGTCACTGGTGGTGGCGGCCGTTCGAGGCGATGCCGCACCTGCTGGACTACCACCGGCAGATGCTGGACTTCCACAACAACCTGGACGCCAAGCACCCGTACCAGTCGTGGCCGTGGGACTGGCCGATCCTGCGCCGTCCGGTGGCGTTCTTCTACACCGAGCCGAAGTCGTGCGGGGCGTCGCGGTGCTCGCGGGAGATCCTCGGGATCGGGACGCCCTCGCTGTGGTGGGGGGCGCTCGCGGCGCTGATCGTGGTGCTGTTCATCTGGCTGCTGCTGCGCGACTGGCGGGCCGGGGCGATCGTGCTGGGGTTCCTGGCGGGCTGGCTGACCTGGTTCCCGTCGGCGTTCCGCGACCGGACGATGTTCCTGTTCTACGCGACGCCGCTGATCCCGTTCATGGTGCTGGCGGTCGTGCTGGTGCTCGGCTACCTGATAGGACCGGCGTCGGGGCTGGTGGGCGCGCATGCGGCGGCGTCCGGACGGCCCGAGGAGGAGGTCCCGGCCTACGGGCACGACGAGACCTTCCCGGACAAGGCGTTCCAGGACAAGGCGTTCCAGGACGAGGCGTTCCAGGACGAGATGCACGGGCCGAGCGGCGCGCGGGTCGCGGCCGTTCCGGCGTCGGTGCCGTCTCCGGTGCCGCCGGGGGTGCGGCGGCTCGTCGGCGCGGCCGCGGCGGGCGCGTTCGTGCTGGTGGTACTGGCGAACTTCGCGTACTTCTATCCGATCCTGGCGGCGCAGACGCTGACCTACGACGCCTGGCACGCCCGGATCTGGTTCAAGTCCTGGATCTGACGCCCGTCAGGAGCGCGCCCCGTCAGGAGAGGACTTCGGCGGGGACGGGGCGGACGGGTGCGGGGCGGAGCGTCCGGCCGCCGAGCAGGCACAGGGCGAGGGCGAGGACGCCGCCGATGCCGGCGCCCGCGAACGCGCCCGGCACCCCGGCGAGCTTCTCGCCGAACCCGGCTACGGCGGAGCCGAGCGCGCCGCCCGCGCCGATCGCCGCGACGACCCACGCGAACGCCTCGGTGACGGTGCCGCTCGGCGCGAGCCGGTCGACGAGGGTGAAGCTGCAGGCCAGCACGGGTGCGAGGAACACACCGCTGACGAACGCGAGCACCGACATCGCGGCCAGGCCGGGCGCGAGGACGAGCGGGACGTACCCGGCGGCGAGCGCGGCGAGCAGCCACGGCAGCCGCCGGTGCGCCTCGCCCGTCCAGGGCCGGGCGCCGTAGGCGAGGCCGCCGGCGAGGGCGCCTGCGGCCATGCAGGCGAGGAGCAGCCCGGACGCGATGCCGCTGTGGAGGCGTTCGGCGTAGGCGACGACGGCGACGGCGTAGACGCCGAGGGCGATGCCGGCGCAGGCGAGGGAGATCAGCAGGACGCGCAGGCCGGGCGAGCGGAGCGGCCCGGCCCAGTCGGCGGCGCGGGGCTCGCCGGTCCAGCGGCGCGACGGCCCGGACAGCGCGACGACGAGGGTCCCGGCGATGCCGACGAGGCCGGTGAGGACGAGCGCGGTCTCGGTGCTGATCGCGGCCGCGGCGACGACGAGCAGCGGCCCGACGGAGAAGAGGATCTCCTGGGCGGCGGCGTCGAGGGCGTAGGCGGCGTCGACCTGCTCGGGGCCGTCCAGGACGGCGGGCCACAGGGCCCGGAGCCCGGCCTCCAGCGGCGGTGTGGCGAACCCGGCGAGGACGACGGCGGCGACCGCGACGGGCAGCGGGCTCGCACCGACCACCGCGAGCAGCGTGAACCCGGCGGCGGAGAGGCAGGCGGCGGGCACCAGGACGCGCGGCTGGCCGTAGCGGTCCATGGCGCGGCCGAGGACGGGCTGCCCGGCGGCCATCGCGAGGCCGAGGACGGCGGCGAGGGTGCCGGCGAGCGGGTAGCCGCCGCCGTCGGCGCGCACGTGCAGCACGACGGCGAGCGCGCCCATGCCGTTGGGCAGCCGGCCGAACAGCGTCCCGCCGAGCAGCCGTGCCGCGTGCGGCCGCTTCAGGAAGACGACATAGCCCCGCATTCCGTGCCCCCGTCGCGCTAGTCATACGTATTACCCCGTCGGTCATACGTACCACTTCCCGGGCGTCCGGCTCTAGTCTGTTTTCCGTGACCGACGTCTCCGAGGGAGGCCCACGTGCCGGTGGCCGGCCGTCCCACCAGTAAGGACGTCGCCCAGGAGGCCGGTGTCTCGCAGTCCACGGTCTCGCTGGTGCTGGGCGGGAAGTGGAGCGGCCGCGTCTCCCCCGCCACCGCGCGCAGCGTGCGGACCGCCGCCGAGCGGCTCGGCTACCGGCCGAACCAGGCCGCGCGGAACCTGCGGCTCGGCACCACCCGGACCGTCCTGCTGATGGTGCCGACCCTCACCGCGCCGTTCTTCGGGCCCGTCTACACCGGCGCCGCGCGGGTCGCGGCGCGGCACGGGTTCGGCGTCGTGGTGTCCACCTGGCCGGACGGCGCGGACGGCCCGGCCGAGAGCCCGTTCCCCGCGCCGCACGAGGCGATCGACGGGGTGCTGGCGTCGTCGATGCCGGCGGTGGCGCTGGACCGTTTCCACGGGACGCCCGCCGTGCTGCTCGACAGCGGCCCGGACAGCGACGTCCCCACCGTCGACTTCGGGGTGGCCGCCGGGATGCGCGCGATCGCCGCGCACCTGGCCGGGCTCGGGCACCGCCGCTTCGGCCATGTCGCGGCGGGCGTCGACCAGTGGACGTTCCATGCCCGCGCGGAGGCGCTCGCCGCCGAGGTCGCGGCGCGGGGCGGCACGCTGGAGCGGTCGGCGTGCGCGATCGACGTCGCCTCGGCCCGGGACGCGGCGCAGCGGCTGCTCGCCCGCCCCGACCCGCCGACCGCGCTGGTCTGCGACGACGACCTGATCGCGGCGGGCGCCTACAAGGCGGCGCGCGCGCTGGGGCTGGACGTGCCGGGCGAGGTGTCGGTCACCGGGTTCGACGACGTGCTGCTGGCGACCGCGCTGGAACCGGAGCTGACGACGGTCCGGCTGCCCGCCGAGGAGATGGGCGCGCAGGGCATGACCGCGCTGCTGGAGCTGCTGGACGGCGGCCGCCCGGCGCCCCGGGTGCTGCCCGGCCGGCTGGTGGTGCGCGGCTCGTCCGCCCCGCCGCGCGCGCCTGTGCTCTGATGGTGCTGTGATCCCGCGCGCACTCCGTGATCTTCCGGCGACTCGGGTATAAGGGGGCGCATGGCGCATCCCTCCGAAGCCGGTGCCGAGCCGTTCCCGCCCGACGAGGCCGTGGTCCCCCCGCCCCGCACGCGCGTCTGGCGCGCCGGGAGGCTCGAGGCGCACGACTTCCCCGTCGCCGAGGTCAGCGACTACCTCGAGCAGAAGGACACGGTCGTCTGGGTCGACCTGTGCGCGCCGCAGCGCGCCGACCTGCGGGTGATCAGCGACGAGCTGGGCCTGGACCCGGTCGCGGTCGAGGACGCGGTGTCCCGGCACGAGCGCGCCAAGATCGACCGCTATGAGGGCTACGCGTTCCTGAACGTCTACGTGCCGCGGATCCGGGACGGGGACCTGGAGCTGCACGAGGTGTCGGCGTTCCTCGCCGAGCGGGCGCTGGTCACGGTGCGGCAGGGCCCCGGCTTCGACATCGACGCGCTCGTCCGGCGCTGGGACGAGAGCCCGGGCGTCGACCTCGGCGAGACCGGCGCCGGCTACCTGCTGTACGGGCTGCTCGACCTGGTCGTCGACCTGCAGCTCGACGCGGTGCAGGCGCTGGACGACGAGGCCGACGACGTCGAGTCGATGATCTTCGACGAGGCGTTCCCGGTGCGCGAGATCCAGCGGCGCAGCTTCCGGCTGCGCAAGAACCTGGTGGCGCTGCGCCGGGTCGCGCTGCCGATGCGCGAGGTGGTGAACACGCTGCTCCGCCGCGACCTGCGGCTGGTCGCCCCGGCGCTCGCGCCGTACCTGCAGGACGTCTACGACCACACGCTGCGCGTCGGCGAGTGGACCGACGGGCTGCGCGACCTCGTCGCGAACCTGCTCGACACCCGGATCGCGCTGCAGGGCAACCGGATGAACGAGGTGATGAAGAAGGTCACCAGCTGGGCGGCGATCATCGCGGTGCCGACGGCGGTGACCGGCTTCTACGGGCAGAACGTGCCGTATCCGGGGTTCTCCTCGCATGCCGGGTTCATCGTCAGCTCGGTGATCATCGTGGTGTGCAGCGTCGCGCTCTATGCCGTCTTCAAATTCCGCGACTGGCTCTGAACTCCGGCATTCACCGGGACGACCAGCATGAATATGTGAATTGATATCGTCTCGCCACAGATATCAGTATTGGACACGCCCGTTCCGGCTCTGGTCTTCTCTCCTCATGCGCGAATACCGACGACGCTTCCGCACGGCCACCGCGGTCACGGTCACCGCCGCGACCGCCCTCGCCGGCCTCACGGCATGCGGATCCAGCGAGACTCCCAGCAGGCAGGCCGCTCCGCGGAGCGCCTCCGCGCCGCTCGGCGCGTCCCCGGCCCTCCGTCCCGCCGACTCCCAGGCGTCCGTCACCGAACGCCTGAAGAAGCTTGAAAAGACCCACGACGACCGTATCGGCGCCTATGCACTGAACACCGGGACCGGACGTTTCGTCGCCTACCGGGCGGACGAGCGGTTCCCGTTCCTGTCCACTTTCAAGGCGATGGCGTGCGGCGCGGTCCTGCAGAAGGCGCGCCGTTCGGACCCGGGCCTGATGAACCGGGTCATCCATTATACGAAGGACGACCTGGTGGACAACTCGCCGGTCACCGAAAAGAACGTGAAGCGCGGGATGACCGTTTCCGCCCTGTGCAAGGCGGCCATAACGCGAAGCGACAACACGGCCGGCAACCTGGTGCTCAGGCAGATCGGCGGCCCGGCCGGGCACACCGCGTTCCTGCGCTCCCTCGGCGATCGCGTCACCCGCCACGACCGCTGGGAGACCGACCTCAACCTGTGGAAGCCGGGCGAGGAGCGTGACACCACCACGCCGCGCGCCTGGGCCGGCGATCTGCGCTCCCTCACCGTCGGCGGCACGCTCACCCGCCAGGACGGGAACCGCCTGACCGGCTGGATGAAGCAGACGATCACCGGCGACCACCGCATCCGCGCGGGCCTGCCGAAGAACTGGAAGGTCGGCGACAAGACCGGCACCGGCGGCACCTACGGCACCGCCAACGACATCGCGATCGCCTGGCCCCCGTCCGGCGCGCCGGTGATCATCGTGATCACCACGAACCGCCCCGCCGCCGACGCCGGAACCGACGAACCGGCCATCGCCGAGACCGCCGGCATCCTCGCAGGCGCCGTCCGCTGACCGTTGAGTTGCGGCGTGTCGGCCTTAAGCGAGCGCTTTTAAGGACGACACGCCGCAAGTGAACGGGGTTCGGTCAGAGGGAGTTGAGGAAGTGGGCGGCGATCGGGGCGGCGGCCTCGGCGCCGGTGCCGCCGCCTTCGACGATCACCGCGAAGGACAGGTCACCGCGGTAGCCGATGAACCAGGCGTGGGTCGGCGGATTGTCGCCCGACCCGAACTCGGCCGTCCCGGTCTTGCCGGCCGTGCCGGACGGGAAGTTCACCCCGGACGCGGTGCCCTCGCTCACGACCGCCGGCATCAGCGAGTGCAGCGCCGACTTCACCGCCGGCTCCAGCTTGTGCGGCGGCTCGGCCTTGCGGCCGCCCGCGTCCACGGCCTGCGAGACCAGCGACGCGTCGACCAGGCGCGGCGAGCGCCACACGCCGTCCGCCGCCGCGCCGGCGACCGCGGCCATGTTCAGCGGGCTGGTCAGCACCTCGCCCTGCCCGAACGAGGCCGCCGCGAACGCGGTGTCGTCCTTGTTGTCCGGGAACGAGGCGCGGACGGCGGGCAGCCCCGCGACGACCGGCGCGTTGAACCCGAACTGCGAGGCGACCTGGGCGAGCCGCTTCTCCCCCAGCTTGTCCACGGCGAGCTTCGCGAACGTCGTGTTGCAGGAGTGCGCGAACGCCTCGCGGAGCGCGACCGTCCCGAAGTCCTCGTGCTGGTAGTTGTGGAACGAGCGGCCGCCGACCGTCGTGGTGGCCGGGCACGGCACCTTGGTGGACGGCGACATCCCGCCCGCGACGAGCGCCGCGGCGGTGACGACCTTGAAGGTGGAGCCGGGCGGGTAGCGGCCCATCAGCGCCCGGTTGTAGCCGCCGGGCTTGTTCGCGACGGCCAGGATCTCGCCGGTGGACGGGCGGAGCGCGACCAGCGACGCGGGCTTGGCCGCCGAGCCGAGCGCCTTGCCCGCCGCGGCCTGCACCTTCGTGTCGATGGTGGTCCGCAGCGGCTTGCCGTCCGCGCCGCCGAACCGCTTCACGGTCTTCACCGGCCTGCCCTTCGCGTCCGTGATCTGGACGGCGAGGGCGGGCGTGCCCGCGAGCCGCTTCTCGTACTGCTTCTGCAGGCCGTCGGCGCCGACGGGGTCGCCCTTGCGGTACGGGGCGCCGAGCTTGCCGGCGGCCTCGGCGGACGCGGGTCCGACCGGCCCGGTGAGCTGCTGGACGGACCCGGACGGCGACCCGGCGAGGCTGCCGCCGTCCGCGGCCGTGATGTCGGCGCGGGCGGGCCAGGCGCGCGCCGCGCTCAGCCGCTGGCCCTCCTTCAGCCCCGGGTACATGAGCTCGGGCGACCAGGAGACCAGCCACTTCCCGTCGCGCTTGGTGAGCGGGAGCGCGCCCGTGTACCCGAAGGCGCGGTCGCCGGCGAGGGTCAGCGCGGCGTTGTAGGAGCCGCCGGCGGTGTCGCCCTTCGGGTCGCCGACGGAGGCGACGGTGTAGCGCTGGGCGGTGACGCCGAGGCCGTCGTGCATGGCGGTGAACCGGGCGGTGAAGTCGGCGGGCGGATCGGCGGTCAGGGCGCGCATCGCGGCGGTGTCGCCGCGGCTCCACGCCGCCAGGTAGCGCTTCGCGGTGTCCTCGGGTCCGTCCCCGTCCCGCAGGAACCACACCGCCCCCGCCCCCACGAGCACGGCCACGGCCGCCACGGCGGCGACGACGGCCACACGGGATCGGCGCATGTCATGTCCTTTCGGTCGTTGGACGCCCAAGAACACCAGGCCGGAGCCCGGATGTCCAAGATTGATATCAGGGGGACAGCGATAGGGATTTTGATATGGTCCCTGGTCGTGAACATAGTCGGTCATCTCGGCTGCTTCGTCGCGGTGGCCGAGGAACTGCACTTCGGGCGGGCGGCGGAGCGGCTCGGCATGGCCCAGCCGCCGCTCAGCCAGCGGATCCAGCGGCTGGAGCGCGAGCTCGGGGTGCGGCTGTTCGACCGGTCCAGCCGGAAGGTGGAGCTGACCGCGCCCGGGCGGCTGCTGCTGGACGAGGCCCGTGACATCCTCGCCCGCGTGGACCGCGTGTACTCCGTCGCCGAACGGGCCCGGCTCGGCGAGGTCGGCACCGTGCGGGCCGGCCTGCCGAGCGACCTCGGCGGCCCGATCGTCGCCGCGCTGATCGCCGCGTTCCGGGACCGCCGCCCCGACCTGCGGCTCGACCTGCGCGAGACGGGGACCGCCGAGCAGGTCCGCGCGCTCGCCGAGGGCGCGCTGGACGCCGGGATCGTCCGGCACCCGTGCGACTCGCGCGGCCTCGGGCTCGGCCCGATGCTCGGGCAGCCGGTCGGGGTGCTGCTGCCCGAGGGCGCCGGGCTCGCCGCGTCCCCGGAGGTGCACCTCGCCGACCTGACCGGCCGCGACCTGGTCGTCTTCCCGCGCGAGGAGGCGCCGGGCGCCTACGACGAGACGCTGGCCGCGTGCCGCCGGCACGGGTACGCGCCGCCCGCCGTGCACGAGGCGCGGCATCCGCAGTTCGCGCTCGGGCTCGTCCTCGCCGGGACGGCGGTGGCGCTCGTCCCGCGCACCGACGACTCGGCCGGGGTGACGTGGCGGCCGCTGGTCGGCGGGCCGCTGGTGTGGCGGACGTCGTGCGCGTGGCGGCGCACCCGCGACCCCGAGCACGAGCGCGCCATCGCCGACTTCACCGCGGTCGCGGCGGCGGTGCTGCGCCGCGAGGCGGGGATGGCGCCGGTGGACGCCGCGCCGCCGCGCCGCGTCGTGGCCCGCCCGTCCTCGGGGTTCCTGGCATGACCGGCGCACGGGACACGGTGGCCGGGGACACGGCGGTGCGGATCGAGGCGGCGTTCCGGGGCGCGGGCGTCACCGGGTTCCTGCACGCGGCCGACATCGACACCGGACGGGAGGTCGCGGTCCGCGCCGCCGAGCCGGTGGTGCTGGCGTCGGTGTTCAAGGTGCCGCTGCTGGTCGCGTTCCACCGCCGCGCCGCCGCGGGGCTGCTCGACCCGGCCGAGCAGGTCACGCTGCTCGCCGGGAACCGCACGTCCGGGCCGACCGGGGTGTCGGCGCTGCTGGACGACGTGCGGATGTCGCTGCGCGACCTCGCCTGCCTGATGATCACGGTGAGCGACAACGCGGCGGCGGACGTCCTGCTGGACCGGGTCGGGCTGGCGGCGGTCAACGACGCCGCCGCGCGGCTCGGGCTGCGCGACACCGTGGTGACGGGCGGCGGCCGGCAGCTGTTCGACGACCTGCTCGCCGACGCGGGCGCGTCCGGGTTCCCGGAGGTGTGGGCGCGGCTCGACGAGCCCGGCATGGCGGCCCGGCTGCGCGCCCTGGACCCGGCCCGGACGAGCCGCAGCACGCCCCGCGACATGACCCGGCTGCTCGCCGCGATCTGGCGGGACGAGGCGGCGCCGGCGGACGGGTGCGCGGCGATGCGCCGGCTGTTCGGGCTGCAGGTGTGGCCGCACCGGTTGTCGTCCGGCTTCCCCTACGACGACGTGCTGGTCAGCGGGAAGACGGGGACGCTGCTGACGGTCCGCAACGAGGTGGGCGTCGTGGAGTACCCGGACGGCGGCCGGTACGCGGTCGCGGTGTTCACCCGGTCGCTGCTGCCGATCGCGGTGCTGCCGCAGGCGGACGCGGTGATCGGCACGGCGGCGCGGCTGGCCGTGGAGTCGCTGCGCCGCCGCTGACCCGCGGGCTCGCGGGCGGGCCGGATCAGCGGGGGTCGTCCCGCATGTCGAGGTCGTCGAGCGCGGCGTGGTCCATCGGCGCGAGGGAGGCGTTCCTGATCTTGCCTTCGGGGCGGCGGCGCGGGATCGCGGCGGCCCCGAGCTCGATGAACACGCCGGAGCAGTCGATCCCGAACCCGCCGCCGCGCTCGAACAGCAGCACCAGCGGCTCGTACGGGCCGGGCAGTGCGGGCAGCGGCACGCCCGCGTCCTGGAGGGCGGCGAAGTGCAGGGCGGCGGCGCAGGCCCGGGACGTCGGCGCCATGACGATGTGCGGAACCGCGTCGAGGACGCGGCGGACGACGTCCGGGTCCGCGCGGACGTCCGGGTCGATCAGGTCCGGCAGCGTCAGGAACGGCCCGGAGCCCCGGACTCCCAGGTGCCGCGCCCAGCGTTCGCCGCGGTGCAGGTGCTCGCGCATGAGGGCGATGCGGGAGCGGCTGTGAAGCTCGTCACCCTCGTACGTCCAGTCGATCGCGAGCAGCCGCGCGGCGAGTTCCGCGACGCGTTCCGGCACGCTCCCACCCCCTCATCTCCGGCAATCCTCGCAAGCCCGGCGGGGTGGCGCCGCACCGCGTCCGGCCGGTGACCGAACGTGGCCGACCCGATACGGGTGATCCGGCCGACCGCTAATCCAGCACCCCTTCCGTAAACGTAGGCTGTACCCCTGCTTTGATCTCTCTTGGAGGAACGCGTTGCGGCTGCCGGAGCATCTGGAGCTACTGCTCACCGACGAGCCGGTGCTCGACGTCTACGCGCACGGCCCCTGGCGCGTCCCCGACGGGCTGTTCGAGGAGGTCTCCGCGCGCATCGACGCGCTCGCGAACGACCCCCGCGCCGCCGACCTCACCACCGACGAGCACAAGCTGCTGACGCTGCCCGCCTCGCTGGTCACCGCGGAGATCTTCGGCATCCTGGCGTTCCTGCCCGGCGGCGGCGCGATCAAGGCGGGGTCGTGGTCGCAGCTGCCCGAGCGGCTGCTGCACCGGCACCTGGCCAACCCCGGCACGCTGAGCACCCGGATGACCCGCTGGGACGCGCCGGGCGGCCGGTGGCGCCCCCCGGTCGACTGGCTGATCGAGGCGCCCGACCGGGAGCTCGCGATCGAGCTGGCCCGCGAGTGCCTCGGCGTGCTGGAGGGCATCGAGCCGCTGGAGGGGCGCCGCAAGGCGCTGCTGCGGCTCTACTCCGACCCGCCCGAGTGCGACATGAACCTGCCCAAGATGGAGCTGCGCGAGCACTGGCACGCGCACGCCGCCGACGACATCGTCGCCGCCGTCCCCGAGCTGCTCGGCCCCGTCGGCTACCTCGACTGGGTGTGCGAGGGGCTGCTCGCCGCCCACGCGATCCTCGCGGAGGCCGCGCCGCGCGACGAGTCCGTCGAGTCGCACCTGATCCAGCTGCTCCTGCAGGGCAGCATGGAGCACATCCCGGCGGAGCTGGCCGCCGCCCTCGGCGAGGACCGCTACCACGACCTGCAGCAGCGCTTCCCCGCCGAGCGCCGCGGCTTCAAGGCCGACGCCTGGCAGCAGCGCACCCGCGCCTGGCTCGTCAAGGCGCTGGTCGCGGGCGCCGCCGACGCGTGCCGCGCCTGGCTCGACATGGCGATGCGGTTCGTCGCGATCGTGCAGGGCCTGCCCGGCGACCCGTGGTTCCCCAAGGCCGAGTGGATCCCGGTCGGCCAGTTCCAGACCGACCTGCGCCGGCTGTACGCGCCGCGCCGCCGCGTCGTCAACCCGCTCACCGAGTCCCTCAAGGCGCCCGAGGCCGCCGGGACCGAGGACGGCGGGACCGCCGCGACGGCCGCCGCCAAGCGCGCCGAGCTCGCCACCGCGCTGATCGGGCAGCCCGAGCTGACCGCCGCGCTGGAGGACCTGTCGCGCGGCAAGGAGCCCGTCCGGCTGCTGATCGCGGGCCCGGACGGCACCGGCAAGCGGGACGCGGCGCAGGAGCTCGGCAAGGCGCTCGCGCTCGGCCGCGACCCGCTGTGGGTCACCGACAACCTGTACGCCGGGCAGCGGCTGTCGGACGCGGTCGCCAAGCTGCACGCCGACACCCGCGACTGCGCCGGCGACCGGCTGCTGATCATCGACGGGCTGGACGGCATCGTCGCCGACCCCGGCAACGGCGAGGCCATCGCCGACGAGCTGCACCGGCTGCTGGCGATCCACCCCGAACTGAACCTCGTCGTGCTGTGCGACGCGGGCGGCGACGAGCGGATCCGCGACGTCAACCCGGTCCTGCCCGGACGGTTCCGCATCGCGCGGACCAGGCCGTTCGACGCGCAGAGCCACGCCGAGCTGTTCCGCCGGGCGCTGGAGCGGCTCGGCGCGCGCGCCACCCGGCAGGCCGTCGAGGCGGCGGGCGTGCTGCTGGCCGCGACGCCGCCGATGCAGTCGCTGCGCAACGCGCGGCTGGCGCCCTACCTCGCCGACCAGGTCGTCGCGGCGGTCCGGGAGCGCACGGAGGGCGGGGCGGAGATCGTCGTGCGCAAGGGCGACGTCCCGGCCGCGCTCGACACCGCGCAGTCCGCCGGGAACCCGCTGCACGAGCTGCGCGACCTCACCGGCCTCGACACCGTCAAGCACGAGATCGCGCTGCTGGTCGCGGGCACGCACGCGGCGCGGCTGCGCAGCGAGTCGGGCCTGCGGATCACCCCGCCGACGCGGCACATGGTGTTCACCGGCAACCCCGGCACCGGCAAGACGATGGTGGCGCGGCTGCTCGGCCGGATCTACAAGAAGCTCGGCGTGCTGTCGTCCGGGCACCTGGTCGAGGCGTCCCGCGCGCACCTGGTCGGCGAGTACATCGGGCAGACCGCGCCGCGCACCCGGCGGCTCGTCGAGCGCGCGATCGGCGGCGTGCTGTTCATCGACGAGGCGTACACGCTCACCCAGTCGCCGCTGAAGGGCGACTACGGGCACGAGGCCATCGCCGAGCTGGTCAAGCTGATGGAGGACCACCGCGACGACCTCGTGGTGATCGTCGCCGGCTACCAGCAGGAGATGGCCGAGTTCCTGGCCGCCAACCCCGGCCTGGACTCGCGCTTCCCCAAGCAGATCCACTTCCCCGACTACAGCGACGACGAGCTGATCACGGTGTTCGGGCAGCTCGCGGAGGCCGACGGGTTCCGGCTCGCGGCGGGCACCGAGGAGACGCTGCGCTCGATGCTGCGGACCGCGCCGCGCGGCCCGTCGTTCGGCAACGGCCGGCTGATGCGCAACCTGCTGGACGTCGCCGTCGCCAACCAGGCCGACCGGATCGCGTCCGCCGCGATCGGCGCCGGGGCCGCACCGGGCGCCGCGCCGCCGAAGCCGCCGGCGAAGAAGGAGCTGCTCACCCTCACCGCCGAGGACCTGCCGCCGCTGCTGGACCACCCGGAGGAGTTCTTCGGCCTGTACCTGTGACGCCTGTACGCGGGACGCCTGTACGCGGGGCATTGCGGGTATGACTCAGGCGGCTTCCCCGCCTGTGTCGTACCACCGAAGGCGAGGGACCCGTGACCGCCACCCCCCGGGAGGACGATCGGCGCCGCCTGGCCGCGCTGCTGCGCGACATGGCCGCCCATGAGACGTCGCTGCTGCGCGACGGGACGCGTCCGTGGACGTGGTGGCTCGACCGGGCCGTCCTGCACGGGCGCCGCCACGGCTACATCAACACGCTGCTGATCGGCGCCCAGTGGCGCGCGGCGGCGGACGTCCGCTCGTACGAGGACTGGCGGGCGGCCGGACGCCAGGTCAGGCGGGGCGAGACGGGCATCCGCGTGCTGTCGCGGACGGGCCGGCCGTACGCCGTGTTCGACATCGCGCAGACGGCGGGCCTGCCGCCGCCTCCCGTCCCCGCCGGGCCGCCCGCGCCGCCCGACGGGGTCGTCCGGCGGCTCGTGGACGAGCAGGGCCTCGCGCCGGTCGAGGCCGATTCCGTCGCGTACCTCGTGCAGGCGTGGCTCGGCCTGGAGCCGGAGCCGCCGGTCTTCCCCGTGAACGCGTTCTGGGCGGGCGCCGACGCGGGCGACCGGATCCTGCGGACGGCGCGCCGCGTCCACGACCGGGTGCGCGACCCGTCCGGCGGGGTCCTGCCGGACGCGCACCGGTTCTTCCGCGCCCGCCTGAAGGCAAGCTGGGTGCCCGCCTACCTGGACGGGCGCGGTTTCCCGGCCGCCGTGCAGCGGCGCCGCCAGATCGGCTGCGCACCGGACTCCCCGCACGCGCTCATCGACCACCTGCGCTCCCTCGGCCACCCCGACGAGGCGATCGTCGCGGCGGGACTGGCGCGGCACGGGGCGTCGGGACGGCCGCACGTGATGTTCCGCGACCGCGCGATGTTCCCGATCCGCAGGCCGGACGGGGTGATCGCCGGGTTCATCGGCCGCCGCCGCGACGGCGGCGAGGGTCCGAAGTACCTCAACGGCCCGGACACGGAGTTCTTCCACAAGGGCGAGCTGCTCTACGGCCTGCACGAGGTCCGGGACCGGCTGGCGGCCGGGGCGCGCCCCGTCCTGGTGGAGGGCCCGCTGGACGCGATCGCCGTCGAGGTGGCGGGCCCGTCCGAGTTCGCGGCCGTCGCGACCTGCGGACTGTCGCTCACCGCCGCCCATCTGGCCGCGCTCGCGGCCGCCGCCGACCTCGCCGCCGCGGGCGTTCTGACCGCGTTGGACGACGACCCGGCGGGCCGTTCGGCGGCCGTCCGCGCGTGGGACGTCCTGAACCGGGTGACCGGCCCGCTCGATCTGGCGCACCTGCCGGGCGGTGAGGACCCCGCGGGCGTGCTGGCCGCACACGGCCGCGACGCCCTGCTCAGCGCGCTGCGCGCTGCCGTCCCGCTGATGGACGCGGTCGTGGACGCGGCGGCGGCCCGCGCGGGCGGCCCGCTCACCACGCCCGAGCAGCGGCTCGCCGCGCTCCGCGCCGCCTGCGGCCCGCTCGCGGCGCGGCCGTCCGGGGCGGCGCGGCAGGTCGTCCGCCTGGCGGCCCGCACCGCCCTCCCCGCGTCCCTGGTCACCGAGACCGTCACCGACCACATCGCGCCGCCCCGTCGTTGACTTGCGGCGTGTCGGCCTTAAGAAGGGTCCTTTAAGGCCGACACGCCGCAAGTCAACGGGTCAGGACGTCGCGGATCGCGGTCTCGATGAAGGCGGTGTCGGCGGGGTTGACGCCGCGTCCGGCCTGGTGGCCCCAGAGCCCGGGGATGACGCGGACCTCGCCGTCCGGGACGTGCCGGACGGCCTCCTGCTCGTCCTCGGGCGGGAAGTACAGGTCCTTCTCGCCGGGCAGCGAGACGAGCCGGGCCTTGATCGACGCGAGCGCCTCCGCGGCGCCGCCGGGCAGGCCCGCGCCGATGTCGGCGTGCTCGCCGGACCAGAGCTGGGCGAGCAGGTCGTTGGGGTCGTAGTCGAGGAAGTTGGTCTCCCAGAGCCCGGCGACGAAGTCGTCCAGCGACGCGAAGCCGAGGTCGCGGTAGCGCTCCTCGCGGTGCCACTGCTGGGAGAAGCCCCAGGGCGCGAAGACGCGGCCGAAGGTCCGGAGCCAGGGGTCGGGCGGCGTGTCGTACCAGCCCTGCGCGAACGCGGGGTCGGCGGTGAGGGCGGCGCGCAGGCCGCCGATCCACAGCCGCAGGTGCGGGGAGGCGCCGGCCGCGGCGTTGAACGGGATCGCGGCCTCGACCATGTCCGGATGGGAGACGGCCCACTGGTAGGTCTGGACCCCGGCCATCGACCAGCCGAGGACGAGCCGCAGCCGCCGGATGCCGAACCGCTCGGTGACCAGGCGGTGCTGGGCGCGGACGTTGTCGCGGATGGTGACGTGCGGGAAGCGGGCGCGATGGTAGGGCGGCGGGGTGTTGGACGGCGACGACGACAGCCCGTTGCCGAACATGTCGGGCACGATGATGAAGTACCGCTCGGGATCGAGGGCGCGGCCGGGGCCGATCAGCCATTCGTTGTCGGTATGCCGGCTGGCGAACGCGGTGGGGTACAGAATCGCGTTGGATCGTTCCACATTCAGCGTGCCGTACGTCGCGTACGCCAGCCGCGCCGGACGCAGCGTCGCGCCCCCGTCCAGGACGAAATTGTCGATCTCGAAGATCTCGTGGTCGGTCAAGGCGTTGTCCTTTCGGCCAGCTGGAATAGCAGGTCCTCGTCGCCCGCGAGGGCGATCAGTTGCAGGCCCACCGGCAGGCCGCGGACGGTTCCGGCGGGGACGCTGAGCGCGGGCAGGCCGAGGACGTTCCAGGGGCAGGTCATGCTGAGCAGCGCCGGTTGCACCGGGCCCAGCTCGCACTCCCGCGTCCCGATCTCCGGAGCGGTGATCGGGACGGTCGGGAGCGCGAGCACGTCGTACCGGCGCAGCAGCGCCACGGCCTCCTCCACGAACCGCGCCCGTTCGCGGGACGCGCGGACGTACCGCCAGCCGGGCACCCGCTCCGCGTGGCGCAGCCGGTCGAGCGTGACCCGCTGGTACAGCTCCGGGGAGACCGCGACGCGTTCGGCGTGCACGTCGTAGGCCTCGCTGTCCTGGATCGCGGCGAAGACGCGGCGCAGCGCCCGCAGGTCGACGCGTTCGGCGGGCGCGTCCGGGACGAGCCGCCGGACGGCGTCCGCCACCTCCTCGGCGACCGGCACGCCGCCCCCGACCCAGGCCACGCGAAGGCCGTCCCGCGCGGCCAGAGCATGGGAGGGCCGCCGTGTCAGGACCCGGTAGGCGGTCCGGCAGTCGGCGGCGGTCGCGGCGAGCACGCCGACGTGGTCGAACGACACCGACAGCGGGAAGACGCCGCCGGTGGGGACGGCGCCGTAGGCGGGCTTGAAGCCGGCGACGCCGCAGAGCGCGGCCGGGATCCGGACGGACCCGCCGGTGTCGGTGCCGATCGCGAGCGGAACCATGCCCGCGGCGACCGCCACCGCGCTGCCGCCGCTGGACCCGCCGGAGATCCGGGACGGGTCGCGGGGGTTGCGGGACGGGCCGTTCACGGCGGTGTCGCCGCTCGCGCCGTAGGCGAACTCGTGCGTGGTGGTCTTGCCGACGATCACCGCGCCGGCCTCGCGGAGGCGGGCGACGCAGGCCGCGTCGGTGCCGGCGACGTACCCGGCGAAGTGCGCGGACCCCATCCCGGTGGGCAGGCCGGCGACGTCGACGATGTCCTTGATCCCGACCGGGACGCCGTGCAGCGGGCCGCGGTCGCGGCCGGCGGCGAGCTCCTCGTCGGCGGTGCGGGCGGCGGCGGCCGCGCCCGCGGCGTCCACGGTGGCGAAGGCGTTGAGGGACGGGTCCACCGACCCCAGCGCGCGGTCGAGCAGCCCGGCGGCCGTCGCGGCGCCCGACCGCAGGTCGCGGGCCAGGCCGCCGAGCGTCCGCCCGGCGAAGTATCCGGTCATCGCGCCTCCCGAAACCGTTGCCCAAACGTTTGGGTAGCATGGCCCGCGTTGTGTTCCGCCGTCAAGCCGGAGGATGATCTCCCCCGATGGACAGGCCCGTGACGCTCCGCGCGATCGCCGACCGGCTCGGCGTGCACGTCTCGACCGTGTCCCGGGTCCTGAACGCGCGGGCCGAGGACGGCGCGCGCGCCGCGTCCGGCGAGACCGCCGAGCGCATCCGGCGCCTCGCCGCCGAACTCGGCTACCGGCCGAACCCGCACGCGACCAGCCTGCGCACCAGCCGCAGCAACCTGATCGGCGTGCTCGTGCCGCGGCTGTCGGACCTCGTGCTCGCCACGATCTACGAGGGCATCGAGGACGAGGCCGCCGGGCACGGGCTGTCGGCGTTCGTCACCAACACCCGCGACGACCCCGCGACGCAGCGCGCCCGCACCGAGATGGTGCTCGCCCGCCGGGTCGACGGGATGATCTTCGGCGACGCGCACCTGGACGGCCGGCTGCTCACCGAGACCGCCGCCAGGGGCACCCCGTTCGTGCTGGTCAACCGGCGCGCGCCCGGGTTCCCGTCGGCGACCTGCGACGACGTCCTCGGCGGCCGGCTGGTCGCCGAGCACTTCCTCGCCCTCGGCCACGAGCGCGCCGCGGTGGTCGCCGGCCCCCCGCACGCCAGCACCGGCGCCGACCGGACCGCCGGGTTCCTCGCCGCCTACCGGGACGCGGGCGCGCCCGAGCCGCTCGTCGAGCACTCGGGGTTCGACACCGCCGGGGGCCGCGCCGCCGCGACCGCGCTGCTGCCGCACCGGCCCACCGCGATCTTCGCGGTGAACGACTTCGCCGCCATCGGCGCGGCCGGCGCCGCCCGCGACGCCGGGCTGCGGCTCGGCGCCGACATCGCCGTCGCCGGGTTCAACGACACCCCGCTCGCCGCCGAGCTGCCGGTGCCGCTGACCAGCGTCCGGTCCCCGATGGCCGAGATGGGCCGCCGGGCGGTCGGGCTGCTGCTGCGGCTGCTCGGCGGCGAGCCCGCCGAATCCGTGCGGCTCGCCCCGTCGCTGGCCGTCCGGGCCTCGTCCGCGGGGCCTGGGAGCGGCCACGACGGCCGCTCGTCGCAGGAGACCGACCGTTCGGCGACGCGTCCGCCGGACGCGTGAACCTACGCGCCGGTACGCGGCAGGCTTCATCGCACCTTGTGGAGGCGTTCCCAGCCGGTTCGCTGGGGGGCGGGGCGGCGGCCGCGACGGCCGCCGCCCCTGTAACCGGTGCCTGCCACAGCCGGGTGGGGGGACGGGGCCACGGCGGCGCGGTCTGTAGGCGCGCACCCGCCGCCGTGGCCTCCCCGGCCCTCACTGCGCCCCGGGCGGCCGGTCAGGTCCGCTGACAACGCCCGCCATCTGGGCCTTTCGGCCCGCCGCTCCGGCAACTACCGTCAAGAGCGTGGAGCAGATCACCGGTACGGCCGACCGGGCGATGATCTGCACGGCCGACCACAGAGCGTCCTCGGCGGGCCTGGCGATCCTGCGGGCCGGCGGGTCCGCGGCCGACGCGGCGGTGGCGGCGAACGCGGTGCTGGCGGTGGTCGCACCGCACCGCTGCGGCCTGGGCGGCGACCTGTTCGCGCTGGTCCAGGACGGCCCGGGCCCGCCCGCCGCGCTGGACGCCGCCGGACGCGCCGGGTCGGGCGCCGACGCGGGAGCGCTCCGCGCGGAGGGCCGCCGGCGGATGCCGGTCCGGCACGACGTCCGGTCGGTGACCGTCCCCGGCTGCGTGGACGGCTGGCTCGCGCTGCACGCCCGGCACGGCCGGACGCCGCTCGCGGAGGTGCTGAGGTCGGCGGTGCTGCACGCCGAGCGGGGCTTCACCGCCTCGCCGGGACTCGTCGCGGCCTGCCGGGACGCCCCGGCCGGGGACGGGCTCGCGTGGCCGGTCCGTCCCGGCGAGCAGGTGAAGCGGCCGGGCATCGCCCGCGCGCTGCGGGCCGTCGTCGCGGCCGGCCGCGACGGGTTCTACCAGGGCGAATTCGGCGACGGGCTGCTCCGCCTCGGACGCGGCCTGTTCGCGCCGTCCGACCTCGCCGAGCCCTGCGCCGCGTGGGTGCGGCCGCTCGGCGTCCGCGCGTTCGGGCACGACGTGTGGACGGCCCCGCCGACGTCGCCGGGCCACGTGCTGCTCGCCGCCCTCGCGCTCGCCGCCGGGTTCGACCTGCCGGACCCCGCCGACCCCGGCTGGCCGCACCTGCTCGCCGAGTCGGTGCTGGCCGCCTCGGGCGAGGCCGCGGACGCCGCGGACGCCGCGCCGCTGCGCCCGGACCGCCTCGCCGCGCTGCGCGCCGCGATCGACCCGGCCCGGCACCGGCGGCGGCGCGCCACGGTCCCGCCCGGCGACGCCGCCTGCGTCTGCGTCGTGGACGACCGGGGCATGGCGATCGCGCTGCAGCAGTCGAACGGCACCGGTCTCGGCTCCCTCCTCGTCGAACCCGGAACCGGGATCAACCTCCACAACCGCGGCGCCGGGTTCACGCTGGCGCCCGGTTCGCCCGCCGAGTACGGGCCAGGGCGCCGCCCGCCGCACACGCTCATCCCGGTGCTCGCGACGCGTCCCGATGGCACGTTCCGCGCGGTGCTCGGCTGCCCGGGCGGCGGGATCCAGCCGCAGGTCGCGCTGCAGATCCTTGTCCGGCTGCTGCGCGGCGCGCCGCCGCGCGACGCGCTCGCCGCGCCCCGCTGGCGGCTCGCCGGGGGGCTCGGGCCGTTCGAGGCGCCGCAGGGCGACACCCCGATCCGGCTCGACCTGCAGGCCGGCGCCCCGGCCGCGTGGGGGCGCCGCCTGCCCGGCTACGGGCACGTCGTCCGGGCGGCGGCGGAGGACGAGGACTTCGGCGAGGCGCAGCTCATCGAGGCCGGCCCGGGCGGCGGCCTGCGCGGCGACGGCCCCTGCCCCTTCACCCTCCCCCGCGTCCGCTGAAGGCCCCGCCGCCGTGCGGCGCGCGGGGTTGAGGGGGCCCATCGAGGGGACGTGGTCCTTTCCGGGCGTATGCCGATCCATGAAGGGACCGCGCCATGACCGAGGCCGTCACCGCGTCCACCCCCCTGCCCGACGACGAGGTCCGGCGGATCGACGCGTACTGGAGAGCCGCGAATTACCTTTCGGTCGGGCAGATCTATCTCTTGAGCAACCCCCTGTTGCGGGAGCCGCTGCGGCGGCGCGACATCAAGCCGCGGCTGCTCGGCCACTGGGGCACCTCGCCCGGCCTGAACTTCTGTTATGCGCATCTGAACCGGGTCATCAGGGCGCGCGACCTCGACATGATCTACATCATGGGGCCGGGGCACGGCGGGCCGGCGGCGGTCGCGAACGCGTGGCTGGAGGGCACCTACAGCGAGGTGTACCCGGACGTGTCGCGGGACGGGCCTGGCATGGAGCGGCTGTTCCGGCAGTTCTCGTTCCCCGGCGGCATCCCGAGCCACGTCGCGCCGGAGACGCCCGGGTCGATCCATGAGGGCGGCGAGCTGGGCTACTCGCTCGCGCACGCGTACGGTGCGGCGTTCGACAACCCGGACCTGGTCGTGGCGTGCATCGTCGGCGACGGCGAGGCGGAGACCGGGCCCCTCGCGGCGTCGTGGCACTCGAACAAGTTCCTGGACCCGGTGCGCGACGGGGCGGTCCTGCCGATCCTGCACCTCAACGGCTACAAGATCGCGAACCCGTCGGTGCCGGCGCGAATCTCCGAGGAGGAGCTCGTCCAGCTGATGGACGGCTACGGGTACCAGCCGATCATCGTCAGCGGGGACGAGCCCGAGTCGATGCACCGGAAGATGGCCGTCGCGCTGGAGCGGGCGCTGGATGAGATCAGCGGCATCCAGCGGGCCGCCCGCGACGGCGGAGACACCGAGCGGCACCGCTGGCCGATGATCATCCTGCGGTCGCCGAAGGGCTGGACGGGGCCGAAGGTGGTCGACGGGCTGCCGGTCGAGAACACGTGGCGCGCGCACCAGGTGCCGCTCACCGGCGTCCGCGACGATCCCGAGCATCTCGCGCTGCTCGAAGAGTGGCTGCGCTCCTACCGTCCGGACGAGCTGTTCGACGAGGAGGGACGCCCGTTCCCCGCGCTCACGGACCAGGCGCCCGTGGGCGACCGCAGGATGAGCGCGAACCCGCACGCCAACGGCGGGCTGCTGCTGCGCCCGCTGAAGCTGCCCGACTTCCGCGACTACGCCGTCCCGGTCGGCAAGCCGGGGACGACGACGTCCGAGGCCACTCGCGTGTTCGGCACGTTCCTGCGGGACGTGGTGAAGGGCAACCCCGCCAACTTCCGGATCATGGGGGCGGACGAGACCGCGTCCAACCGGCTCGGCGAGGTGTTCGAGGCGACCGACCGGGTCTTCGAGGGCGAGCGGCTGCCGACCGACGAGCACCAGTCGCCGCACGGGCAGGTCATGGAGGTGCTCAGCGAGCACCTGTGCCAGGGCTGGCTGGAGGGCTACCTGCTGACCGGGCGGCACGGCCTGTTCAACAGCTACGAGGCGTTCGTCCACATCGTCGACTCGATGTTCAACCAGCACGCGAAGTGGCTCAAGGTGACGCGGCGGCTCCCGTGGCGGCGACCGATCGCGTCGCTGAACTACCTGCTGTCGTCGCATGTGTGGCGGCAGGATCACAACGGCTTCACCCACCAGGATCCGGGCTTCCTCGACGTGGTCATGAACAAGAAGCCGGAGATCGTCCGGGTGTACCTGCCGCCGGACGCGAACACGCTGCTGTCGGTCGGCGACCATTGTCTGCGGTCGCGCGACTACGTCAACGTCATCGTCGCGGGCAAGCAGCCGGCGCTGAACTGGCTGCCGATGGACCAGGCGGTCGCGCACTGCACGCGCGGCATCGGCATCTGGGAGTGGGCTTCCACCGACGGCGGCGCCGATCCCGACGTCGTGATGGCGTGCGCGGGCGACATCCCGACGCTGGAGACGCTCGCGGCCGTCGACATCCTCCGCCAGCTCTTCCCCGACCTGCGCGTCCGGGTGGTGAACGTGGTGGACCTGATGCGGATGGAGCCCGACACCGAGCATCCGCACGGGCTGCCCGACCGGGAGTACGACGCGCTCTTCACCACCGACAGACCGGTCATCTTCGCGTTCCACGGCTACCCGTACCTGATCCACCGGCTCGCCTACCGCCGCCACGGCCACGACCACCTGCACGTCCGCGGCTACAAGGAGGAGGGCACGACGACCACGCCGTTCGACATGGTGATGCTGAACGACCTGGACCGCTTCCACCTCGTCATGGACGTCATCGACCGCGTCCCGTCCCTCGGCGGCCGCGTCGCCCACATCCGCCAGCGCATGGCCGACCAGCGCCTCGCCCTGCGCGCTCACACGCGCGAGCACGGCGAGGACGCGCCCGAGGTCCGCGACTGGACCTGGCCTTACTGAAGCAGACCCCTACCAGGAAGGCCCGCGATGCGCATCCTCACCGTGAACCCGGGGTCGAGCAGCCTCAAGCTGAGCATGGTCGACCCGGACGGCACCGTCGTCACCGAGAACGCCGGCGCCCGCCACGAGGTCGCGCCGATGGTCGCGGACATGCCGGAACCGGACGCGGTCGGCGTCCGGTTCGTGCACGGCGGCACGGACTTCACCGAGCCCGTCGCCGTCGACGCGAAGGTCACCGAACGCCTGGAGGCGCTCGCCGACCTCGCGCCGCTGCACCAGCCCGCGTCGCTGCACGCGCTGTCGGAGGTCACCGGCGCGCTGCCGGGCGTCCCGGCCGTGGCGTGCTTCGACACCGCCTTCCACGCGACCCTGCCGGACGCCGCCGCGACCTACGCGCTGCCCGCCGAGTGGCGCGAGCGGTTCGGCCTGCGTCGCTACGGCTTCCACGGCCTGTCGTACTCCTACGCCGTCCGGCGGACGCGCGAGCTCCTCGGCGCGCTGCCGTCGCGGACGGTGATCTGCCACCTCGGGTCGGGCGCGTCGCTCGCCGCCGTCGCCGACGGCCGCTCCGTCGACACGACGATGGGCTTCACGCCCCTCGAAGGGCTCGTGATGGCGTCGCGCGCGGGCAGCGTCGACCCCGGCATCCCGCTGTGGCTGATCAAGCACGGCATCGAGGCGTCCGAGGTCAACGAGGCGCTGGAGAACCGGTCCGGGCTGCGCGGGCTCACCGGGACGGGCGACATGCGGGAGATCCGCGAACTCGCCGAGGCCCGCGACGCCGTCGCGCTCGCCGCCCTCGACGTCTACCACCACCGGCTGCGCGCCTGCGCCGCCGCGATGGCCGCCACGCTCGGCGGCCTCGACGCGCTCGTGTTCACCGGCGGCGTCGGCGAGCACGACCCGTTCGTCCGGCACCGCCTCGCCGAGGATCTCGCCTTCCTCGGCGTCTCCATCGACCCCGGCCGCAACGAGGACGCCCACGGCGACGCCGACGTCACCGCCCCCGGTTCCGCCGTCCGCGTCCTGGTGGTCACGGCCCGCGAGGACCTGGAGATCGCCGAATGCGTCCGCGAGTGCCTCGGCGGCGCCACCGCAACCGCCGGTCCATCAGAGGGCAATGACCTCCCCTAGCCTGCGACAATTGCGATAAGGAGCCACATATCGCACATAAAATGACCGAGGTGGAGAGACCCGCGGACGACCTGGAGAGCCTCACCCGCAGGCTCGAGAACATCCAGGCGATCACCGACGACGCGTTCGCCGGCCTGGGCGTCGAGGAGCACCTGGACGCCCTGCTCGGCCGCGTCCGCGAGATCCTGGCCGTGGACACCGCCGTGGTGCTGCTGCTGGACCGCCAGGGGCGGTTCCTGGAGGCCACGGTGGCCCAGGGCATCGAGGAAGAGGTCATCCAGGGGGTGCACGTCCCCGTCGGCCAGGGGTTCGCCGGGCGCGTCGCCGCCGAACGGCGGACCGTCTACATCCCGGACGTCCCGCACGCGAACGTCTTCAACCCCCTGCTGGTCCAGCGGGGGCTGCGCTCCCTGCTCGGCGTCCCGCTCCTCGGCGGCGGACGGCTGGTCGGGGTCATGCACGTCGGCACGCTGGCGCCCCGCCGGTTCACCGCGGAGGAGACCGAGTTCCTGCGGCTCGCGGCCGCGCGCATCGCGCTCACGGTGCAGTCGCTGATCAGCCGGTCCGA
This sequence comes from Actinomadura violacea, assembly GCF_017573465.1. Classification (GTDB taxonomy): domain Bacteria; phylum Actinomycetota; class Actinomycetes; order Streptosporangiales; family Streptosporangiaceae; genus Spirillospora; species Spirillospora violacea. The sequence goes on along the minus strand of NZ_JAGEPF010000012.1, from coordinate 227,913 downwards.
CCGCGCCGGCGCCCTGGAGCTGCAACGCAGCCTGATCCCGTCCGGGCCCCCGGAGATCCCCGGCATCGAGACGGCCGCCCGCTACCGTCCCGGCACGGAGATCGTCGGCGGCGACTGGTACGACGTCTTCGTCCTGCCCGCGGGCGAGATCGGCATCGTCATGGGGGACGTGGCCGGGCACGGGCTGGCCGCGGCCGTCGTGATGGGCCGGATGCGCAGCGCGCTGCGCTCCTACGCGCTGGAGACCACCGACCCGGGCGAGGTGCTCGGCAAGCTCGACCGGAAGATGCTGCACTTCGAGCCCGACGCCACGGCCACCGTGCTGTACGCGGTGTGCGAGCCCGGCCTGGCCCGGGTCCGGATGTCCTCGGCGGGCCACCTGCCGCCGGTCATCGCCCTGCCGGGACGCGCGGCGGAGCCCGTCGACATGAAGCACGACCTCCTGATCGGCCTGGACGGAACCGCGCCCCGCACCACCACCTCGCTGGACCTGCCGCCCGGCGCACTGCTGGGCTTCTACACCGACGGGCTGGTCGAGCGGCGGGACGACACCGTCGACAACGGCATCGCGCGGCTGTGCGGCGCCGTCCACGCGGGCCCGCCCGAGCAGGTCGCCGCCGCGGTGATGGCGGCGCTCATCGGCCGCCGGCCGGCGTTGGACGACGTCGCGCTCCTCCTCCTGCGCCGCACGCCCTGACCGCCCGGGCGACGTGGCCTAGGCTCTCGTCGCATGGCGGACAGCGCGTGCCGGGTGTGCGGGAAGGCGCTGCCGCGCCCGGACGGACGCCCGGGCCGGGCGTCGGTGTACTGCTCGGCGGCGTGCCGGCAGAAGGCGTACCGGACGCGGCAGGCCGGCGGCGGCGCCGTCCACGACCTGATCACCGACATCGAACGGCGCGTGAAGGGCCTGGAGCCGGGCCGTCCCGAGCCGTTCTACGCCGACGTGCGGGAACTGTCGTCGTCGGTCGGGCGGCTGCGCCGCATCGCGCGCGTCGCGGCGCAATCCGTCACGCCGGAGCCCGTGACGAATCCACCCGAGACGGATCCGCTCCAGGAGATCGACTTCGCCGGGCTCGTCGAACCGCACCGGCGCGAACTGCAGGTCCACTGCTACCGGATGGTCGGCTCCTACGACGACTCCGAGGACCTCGTCCAGGAGACCCTGCTCAAGGCGTGGCGGAACCGCGACGGTTTCGAAGGGCGCTCCAGCCTGCGCACCTGGCTCTACACGATCGCCACGAACGCGTGCCTGGACTTCCTGCGCCGCAACGAGCGCCGCCCGCAGCGGTACGCCCCGTCGCCCGTCCCGCCCTCCGACGGCGTGACCGCGCCGCCGTTCCTGCCCTGGCTGCAGCCGTTCCCGGACGACCCCGAGGCGGTGGCGGAGACGGCGGAGACGCTGGAGCTGGTCTTCCTCGCCGCCGTCCAGCACCTGCCGCCGAGGCAGCGCGCCGTCCTGATCATGCGGGACGTGCTGGGCTGGCCCGCCGCCGACACCGCCGAGGCCCTCGGCCTGACCGTGGCCTCGGTGACCAGCGCCCTGCAACGGGCCCGGCCCGCCCTGCGGGATCGTCTCCCGGAACGGCGTGACGAATGGGCGCGCGGCACCGACCCGTCCGAAGCCGAACGCGACCTCGCCGGCCGCTACGCGCGGGCCGCGATCGACGGCGACATGGCCGCGATGACCGCCATGCTGCGCGCGGACGTCCGCATCACCATGCCGCCGAACCCGCTCTGGTTCGGCGGGCGCGACGCGATCATCGGCATGCTCTCCCAGACGTTCGACCCGTCCTCACCCGCGTACATCGGCCGATGGCGGCACCTGCCGACCCGCGCCAACGGGCGGCTCGCCCTCGGCGGCTACGTGCAGCGGCCCGGCACCCGCGTCTACCGGGCGCAGGTCCTGGACGTCCTGCGGATCGAGGACGGCCTGATCGCGGAGATCACCTCGTTCGAGCCGCACCTGTTCCCCGCCTTCGGGCTGCCGCTGACGCTGACCGATTAGTTCTCCGGCCCGCTGCGTCTCCATAGGCGTCACACAACAACGCGAGAACGGACCACGGCCATGCTCCAGGACAAGAACGCGATCATCTACGGCGCCGGCGGCTCGATCGGCGGCACCGTCGCGAAGACCTTCGCCCGCCTGGGCGCCACCGTCTTCCTCGCCGGCCGGACCCGCGAGCCCCTCGACGCCGTCGCCGCCGACATCGCGTCCGCCGGCGGCCGCGCCGAGGTCGCCGTCCTCGACGCGCTGGACGAGAAGGCCGTCGAGGAGCACGCCCGGCGCGTCGCCGACGCCGGCGGCATCGACGTCTCCTTCAACCTCGTCACCCGCGGCGACGTGCAGGGCATGCCGCTCACGCAGATGCCCGTGGACGACTTCGTCCGCCCGATCACGACCGGGATCACCGCGAACTTCATCACCGCCCGGACCGCCGCCCGGCACATGTCCGAGCGAGGCTCCGGCGTCGTCCTCACCCTGAACAGCGGCTCCGCGAAGGGCAGCCCGATGATGGGCGGCACCGGCCCGGCGGACGCCGCGCTCGACACCCTCGTCCGCAACCTCGCGCAGGAGTGCGGCCCCGCCGGCGTCCGCGTCGTCGGCATCTGGACGGCGGGCCTCCCCGAGACCCTCTCCCCGGAGAAGCTCTCCCAGTTCGGCCCGGCCATGGACGACGCCGCCTTCCAGGCCCTCCTGACCCGCCTGGACGAGATGCGCCTGCTGCGCCGCTCCCCCACCCTCGCGCAGGTCGCCGACACCGCCGCGTTCCTCGCCTCCGACGGCGCCGCCGCCATCACCGGCACCTTCGTCAACGCCACCGGCGGCATCTTCACCGACTGACCGCCCCCGCACAGCGGCTAGGGGCGGTGTCTCACAGGGTGTAGGTGAGGGTGAGGACCTGGAAGCGGCGTTCCATGGCCTGGCCGGAGATGCCGGCCAGGCCACCGGTTCCGGAGCCGGGCACGATGCGGCCGTCACTGCTCTGCTCGTCCCCGTCGGCGAGCCCGAAATGCTGGATGACGAACGTGCCCTGCCGCCCGTCGATCGTGCCCTCGATCCGCTCGGACGCCACGTAGCCGCCGCCGGCGCCTCCCTGGGCGGTCAGCACCTCCGCGACGCCCGTCCCGTCGATCACGCCCTGGTACCGCTTGCGGATCGTGACCCGGGTCATCTTGGGCCCGTCGGACGGCTCGTCGTACACGTTCTCGTCGAAGTCGGTGATCTCGAACTCGGCTTCGACGGTGTGCTGTTCTTGCTGGTCGGTCATGGTGCCGCAGACTAGCCCGTCTTCCGGGCGGCTCCCTCAGGCGGGCCCCTACGGGGTGCGGCCGGTGATGCCGACGATCCGGTCCAGCAGCGGGGCGTCGTCGGGGACGGCGACCGCGGGCGCCCAGAGGTTCGGGAGCGGGGCCTTCGGGACGAACTCGGCCACGTGGTCGAGGCAGGCGCGGAGCGTCTCGTCCGGCAGGTCGAAGGGCCTGCCGGTCGCTCTGGCGAGGTCCCAGCCGTGCACCACGATCTCGGTGAACGCGATCTTGCCCCACCGCTCGCCGGGCAGCTCCAGGCCGCCCGTCTCCGCGGTCCCCTCCCAGGCCGCCGGGTCGGTCCAGGCTTCACCGAGCGCCCGGACGTGCTCGGCGACGCGTTCGCGCCCGTCGCCGTCGAAGCCCGCGTCGTCCGGGGCGGCGGGCGCCTGCTGCCCGCGGGCGAGGGCGGCGAAGCCGCGCGACACCTCGTCGATGTGGGCGATGAGGTCGCGGACGGTGTACTCCGTGCAGGGCGTGCCGTCCGCGAGCTGGTCGTCGGCGACGCCGGCGAGCACGTCGGCCATCCGGTCGCAGGCCGGGGTCAGGTCGATCATCGGTCTCCTCGGTGTACGGTTCTCGGCCGCGAACGCGACCCTGGTACTAAAGACCGGCCGAGGGAGCGAAATTCGTCGGGCACCACCGTGCCCGCTGCGGCGCGTTAGGGCTCGGTGAGGGGTTCGGCTTCGTACGCCCGGTGGAGCAGTTCCAGGAAGCGTGGCGCCTCGGGGACGGGAGCCGGGCCGATCCGGTGGACGGCGACGCCCGGCGTCCACGAGTTCATGACCACGGCGCCGGCCAGCGCGGGCACGTCGGCGGGCGTCACCTCCTGGACGCGCTGGGGGACGCCGAGGCGGTCCAGTTGCCGGCGGACGATGCCCATCGTCGTCCCGACGAGCATCGGCGCGTCGGGCCACACGACGGCGTCGCCGTCCCAGAAGGCCAGGTTCCAGATCGTGGCCTCGCTGAACCGGCCGCGGCGGTCGACGAACGCGGCGTCGTCGAACCCGTCCTGGACGGCCCGCCGCATGAAGTAGGTCTTGGCGACCTCGCCGACGTGCTTCACGGCGGGCAGCACGCGTTCGTACTCGACCGTGGTCAGGGCCAGCGGCCCCGCCGGGCCGGACGCGGGCGGCCCGGTGCGGACCAGCACGTCGGGCTCCGCGGCCTCGCCCGCGGCGAACTCGCCCGGCGCCGCGTACAGGGTGGCCGTCAGCGAGACGTCCGCGGCGCTCGCGTCCAGGGCCGTCCGCAGGAAGGACCGCACCCGGTCGTCGGGCAGCGCCCGGCCGAACAGCTCCTCCGACGCGAACCGCAACCGGTCCAGGTGCAGGTCGAGGCCCCGGATCCGGCCTCCGCGCACCTGCATGGCGGTGAAGTGGGCGTAGCCGGCGAAGGCGAGCGGCGCCAGGTCCCCGGTGGTCGCCGCGCGCCCGTTGCGGTGGACGAGTGTGGTCATCGGTGCCTCCAGCGGTCCGGAATGATCGTTCGCGCGACGACGTTAAGCCTTCACACCGGTGCGAACGTCAAGCTGGGACGGTGACATGCTGATCGGGGAGTTGTCCCGGCGGACGGGGGTCAGCACGCGGCTGCTGCGCTACTACGAGGAGCAGGGCCTGCTCGCCGCCGGGCGCGACCCGAACGGCTACCGGCGGTACGGCGACGGCTCCGTGGTCACCGTGCGCAAGATCCGCGTCCTGCTGGAGGCGGGGCTGTCCACCGAGGTGATCCGGCAGGTGCTCCCCTGCACCAAGGACGACGGGCCGGAGTTCGACTGGTGCTCCGGCATCCGCGACATCCTGGACCGGGAGCTCGCGGTCATCGACGACCGCATCGAGGGCCTCCAGCGCAACCGCGGCGCGATCGCCGGATTCCTCACGCGCCCCGGCGAGCATTAGCCGCCTGCCTCATCCGGGCCGCCGGTGTCACCCCCCCTGCCCTACCGTGGGGCCGCATGATCATCGATCCCCCCGCCTCCCGCGACGAGAACGTTCTGGCCGTCCCCGATGCGTGGCTGGAGGATCTGGTCCCCCGGCGCGGCGGGATCGTCCCGGTGCCCGAAACCGTCCCGGATCGGGAGGCGCACGCCGCGGTCCGCGACGGCCTGGAGAGTGTGCGTCCCCTCGTCCGCGAGGTGCTGGAGCACCGGGGCACCGCGCCGGGACTCGCCGAGGCGGGGCTCGCCTACCTGAAGGGCGAGGCGACCCCGCTGGGGGCCGCGGTGGTCGCGCGGGTGGCGACGATGGCGCGGCTGAGGTCGCGTTTCGCCGACGATCCCGGCTGGGCCGACCATCTGGCGGTCGAGCACGGGCTCGCCTTCGCCGCCTGCGCGTTCGCCGAGATCGAGGGCGTCTGGGTCTGGGACGACGGCGGCGCGATCGGAACCGACGAGCAGCCCGTCTACGTCGTGGCCGGCACGGGCGACCTCGACCACGCGCATTGGGCGGCGGGCCGCGCGGGCCTGCGGATGCGGGCGCTCCTGGCCGCGGCGGGCGAGGACGACCATGCCGCGGCCCTGCGCGCGCTGGCCGGACACCGGCAGGGACCGGTCCGGCGGCTGACCACGGCCTTCCTGATGCCGGACCGGACGGACTGGGTCGACGAGTGCTGCCAGGACCCGCCCAAGCGCCTGTCGTACTACACCTCGTCCGGCGCCAAGATGCTGTGGTGCTCGCTGAGCACCGCCGAGCAGGTCGAACGGCTCGGCGACTGGGCCGTCCTGCAGGTCGGCGAACGGGACCCCGAGGTGCTGTACACCCTCGTCGACGGGCTCGGCGAGGCCGCGGCGCCGGTGCTGGCGCGGTCGCTGGACGGCGACGCGGAGCCGAAGGAGCGGCGCGGCATCGTCGACGCGCTGGCGCGGCTCCCGGGCGACGACGCGTTCCGCATCATGGGCGGCCGGCTCGACGCGGTGAACGTCCTGCCCGCCATGGAGGCGATGATCGAGCGGTTCCCCGTCCGGGCGCTGCGGATCCTGCCGGAACTGGGCACCGGCACGGCCCGGCGGTCGTCGATGGCGGCGGGCCTGCTGAACGCGCACCTGGTGGCGCATCCGGGCCTGGCCGCGACGGTGGAGCTGAGCGCGCAGGCCAGGGAGGCGCTTGACGCGCTCCGGGCGAGCCGTGTGCCGGACGCGCCGGACGACCTGGTGCCCGCGGCGCTGCGGAAGGGCGCAAAGAGAAAGGGTCCGGCGTGGGCGGCCCCGGCCGCGATGCCGCAGGTCATGCTGCGGGGCCGCGAGCACGCGCTGCCCGCGGAGGCGGCCGGGCACCTCGTCGAGGCGCTGAGCAAGGCGAGCCCGCGGCGCGAGCCGCCCCAGGGCCTGCGGGCGGTGCTCGACGCGCTCGACCCGGGGTCGCTGGCCGAGTTCGGCTGGAGCCTCTACACGCGGTGGCTGGCGTCCGGCGAGGCGACGCGGATCGGCTGGGCGCTGGCGCAGCTCGGCTGGACCGGCGACGACGAGATCGCGCGGCGGCTCGGCGGGACGGCCCGTTCCTGGCCCGGCCAGAGCGGGATCCAGCAGCCGCTGAAGTCGCTCGACGTGCTCGCCGCGATCGGCACCGACGTGGCGGTCATGCAGCTGCACCTCGTCGCGGACAAGGCCCGGCCCAAGCGGCTCAAGAAGCGAGCCGGCGAGCTGCTGCTCCAGGTGGCCGCCGACCGCGGCCTGACGATGGAGCAGCTCGGCGACCGGATCGTCCCCGACTTCGGCCTGGACGCCGACGGCGGCATGACGCTCGGCTACGGGCCGCGCACGTTCACGGTCGGCTTCGACGAGCAGCTGAAACCCGTCGTGTTCGACGGCCGCGGCACGCTCCGCAAGACGCTGCCCAAGCCCGGCGCCAACGACGACCCGGAGGCGGCGCCCGCCGCGTACCGGGCGTTCACCGGCCTGAAGAAGGACGTCCGGACGGTCGCCGCCGACCAGATCCGCCGGCTGGAGCGGGCCATGGCCGAGCAGCGGCGGTGGACGACCGGCGACTTCCGGCGCCTGTTCGTCGGGCACCCGCTGCTGTGGCACCTCGTCCGGCGCCTGGTCTGGCTGCACGACGGGGACGGGACCGATCCTGTCGCGTTCCGGATCGCCGAGGACCGCAGTTTCGCGGGCGTCGACGACGAGGTGTGGACGCTCCCGGAGTCCGGGGAGGTACGGATCGCGCACCCGCTGCACCTGGGCGAGAGCGTGCCGGCCTGGTCGGAGGTGTTCGCCGACTACGAGATCCTCCAGCCGTTCGCCCAGCTCGGCCGTCCGGTCCACGCGTTCACGCCGGACGAGGCCGCGGGCGACCGGCTCGACCGGGTCGCGGGCACCGTGGTCGGCGTCGGGAAGGTACTGGGCCTGGAGCGGCGGGGCTGGGCGCGCGGCGTTCCGCAGGACGCGGGCGTGCAGCACTGGCTGACCTGCGTCATCGCGGGACGCACGGTCGTCCTGGACGTGAGTCCGGGCTTCCCGGTGATGTCCCCCGCCGAGTGGCCGGAGCAGACACTCGGCTCCGTGCGGATCGGCCGGTCGGAGGCGTCGGATCGCCGCGGCGCGGAGGTCACGTTCGGGGAGCTCGACGCGGTCGAGGCGTCCGAGCTGCTGCTGACCCTGCACACGCTGGCCGCCCAGGCGGAGCCCGCCTAGCCGCGACGACCGATGACCCGGCTTCAGGGGTCACGTGGCCGGGACCAGGGCCAGGAGCTGGTCGGTGTGGCCGGGCAGCTCGTTGCCCGCCAGGCCCGCGATCAGGTCCCTCAGCGGGACGGGCTCGTCCACCATGATCGTGTCGTGCGAGACGAGCCGCGCCGGCACCCGGGTGCCGAGTTCGGCGTCGCTCAGCGCCGGCGCGAGCGCGCAGAGGGCCTCCCCCTGGCGGCGGATGCGGTCCCGGAGTCCCGCGTTGCCGCCGGCGACGGCGATGGTGTGCTCGATCGTCCAGGGATCGTGGGCCGCGCGGTTGTCGTACGTCGTGTTCACTCCCGAGGCGACGGCCGCGACGGCGGCGATGGTCGCCGCGTTGACGAGGGCGACGTGCGCGAGGACCTGGTCGGCGTTCCATTCGCCGGGCGGCCGGACGGGTTCGCCGCCGGCGCCGGCCACGGTCGCGGCGGCGTCCAGCAGTGCGCGGTGCGCGTCCTGGAGTGCGCTGGTGTCCATCGTGTTCGTCCGTTCTGCTCAGGTGTGCGCCGGGGACATTTCCCACGGCGCCTGCGGGAGGACGTCGCCGGTCTCCAGCAGCGACTTCAGGTTCGCCAGGACGGCCGGCCATCCCCGCGAGATGCCGTTGAGCATCTCCAGGTTCGGGAGGTTCTCGTGGGTCACGGTGAGGCGGACGATGTCCTGGTGCGGCTCCACCAGGAAGGTGACGACCGACGCCTCCCGCTCCGATTCCTTGTCGGGGGTGTCCTCGAAGGTGACGACCAGGCGCGTCGGCGGGTCGGTCTCGACGACGCGTCCGACGACGTCGACGGCGCCCGACCCGTCGGTGCGGCGGTGCTCCCACCGGGAGCCGGGCAGCCAGTCCGAGACGTTGGCGTGCCCCCAGTAGCGGGCGGTGAGGTCCGCGTCGGTCAGGGCCCGCCACACCTGCTCCGCGCTCGCCCGGATGTAGGTGACGTAGACGTAGGTCGGGACGGTCGTCGATTCGCCGGCCGTCGTTGATTCGCTGGTCATGGCGTACTCCTCTGCCTGGTCCTTGATGGCGCCGATCGCCCGCAGCCGGGGCCGGTCGAACTCGGAGATCCAGCGGTCCTCGATCTCCTGGATCGGCGCGGGGTTGAGGTAGTGCAGCCGTTCCCGGCCGCGCCGGACGACGGTGACGAGCCCGGCCCGCTGGAGGACGTCGAGATGCTGCGTCGCGGACTGGCGCGCCATGTCGAGGCGCTCGCACAGCTCGGTCAGCGTCCGGCCGTTCTGCTCGCGCAGCCGGTCGAGCAGGAGCCGCCGGGTGGGGTCGGCGAGCGCCTTGAAGACCGGGTCCATCGCTTCGAAGCTCACGGTCCCAATTATGCAGGCATTTACCTACCTATTGTCAATGACGAGGCTACGACCCGCGGAAATGGGCTAGGTCAGGGCTCGACGATGGCGCGGACGGCCGGGCGGAGGATCTCGACGATGCGGTCGGGGTCGGCGTCGGCGAGGTGGTCGAGCGCGATGAGGTGACGGCCCAGGGCGATCCCGATCAGCATCGCGTTGACCAGCGCCGCGCGCAGGTCGGCGTCCTCGTCGGGGATGGACCGCCCGATCCGGTCCTTGTCGAGCCGCGCCGTGGACCGGAACGCGCGGGCGGCCTCCGGGTGGGTCAGCATCGACCGCAGCAGCGCCAGCGACTGGACCGGTTCCTTGACGAGCGATCCGTGCAGGCGGTCGAGCAGCTGCTCGGCGACCTCGTCCGGGGTGCCGCCGGGCAGCGACGCGGAGCCCGTGTCGATGGCCTGCGCGAAGAGGTTCGCCTTACTGCCGTAGTAGTGCATGACCAGGCCGGGGTCGACGCCCGCGGCGGTGGCGACGGCGCGGATGGTGGTCCGGTCGTAGCCGACGTCGGCGAAGATCCGGCGCGCGTGCTCGAGGATGCGGGCCTGCGTGGCGCGCTTCTGCTCGGCCCGGGACCCGCCCGCTGGAGTGTTCACCGGCGCATTCTACGGGCGTTGACCGGACGGCCATTTCGTTCTACGTTCGTTGAACCAGTCGTACAACGCACGTTGAACGAAAGGAGTCGGCATGAGTGAACCGGCAACGCCGCTGGAGGTCCTGGAACGGCGGCGAGAGGTGCTGCTCGCCCGCGACATGGACGCGTTCGCGGACCTGTTCGCCGCGGACGGCGTGATCGAGATGCCGTTCGGCGGCCCGGGCATGCCCGCCCGCCTGGAGGGCCGCGAAGAGATCCGCGCCTTCTCGGCGAAGGTGGACCTGTCCGCCCTGGAGATCTCCGACCTGCGCGTCCGCGACGTCCACCGCACCACCGACCCCGAGGTGGTGATCCTGGAGCTCACGACCGTCGGCCGGGTCGTCGCGACCGGCGAACCGCTCGAAGTGCCGTGCATCCAGGTCTTCCGGATCCGCGACGGCCGGATCCTGCTCTTCCGCGACTACGTCGGCACCGGCATGGTCCCCGGCCTCGCCCTGGACTGACGCTCGGACCGCCCCGGGCCGCGCTCGCACGAGTGCGCCCCGGGGCGTCCGATTCCGGGGTCTCCCCAGGTCAGTGCGCGGTGCGGGCGCGGCGTTCCTCGTCTTCGAGGAGCGGGCCGAGGCGGAACGGGACCTGCTCGGTCAGGACGATCGAGGTCGTGCTGCGGCGGACGCCGGGGCAGGCGAGGATCGAGTCGATCACCTCGTGCAGCTGCCGGCCGTTCGGCGCGGCCGCGCGGACGAGCAGGTCGCCCTGCCCGGTGATGCCGAGGACCTCCAGGACGCGCGGGATCGCCGCCAGCGCCTGCGCGGCCTCGCGCAGCCGGCCCTGCGCGACCTCCAAGGTCACGAACGCGGTCAGCTCGAAGCCGAGCGCGCCGAGATCGACCTCGCGGCCGCGGTGCCCGATCACGCCGTCGCGCTCCAGCCGCTCGACGCGGGCGTGCGCGGTGTTGCGGGCGATGCCGAGCTTTGCGGCCAGCTCGGTGATCCCGATGCGGGGCTGGTCGACCAGCCGGCGCAGGATCTGGATGTCGAGGAGGGTGGCACGCGTCACAACGCTCATCTCCGGCGGGTAACTCGGTTCTGACTTGAGCAATCCGCTCAATTATGCCCGCAGCATCTTGCACTCCGCTCAGCTCAGAGTGCTGAATGTGGCTGAACAGTCCAGCCGCCGGAAAGGGGCAGCACCATGACCGGTACCTCGACGTCCGCGCTCCGCGACCGGCTCGAACTGGAGCGGGGCCGGGTCGCACTGGGCGGCGTCCAGGCCCTGGTCCGGCTGCTGCTGGAGCAGCGGCGCGCCGACGCCCGCCGCGGCTGGACCACCGCCGGGTTCGTGTCCGGCTACCGCGGATCCCCGCTCGGCGGCCTCGACCAGCAGCTCATGCGCGAGGCGAAGCTGCTGGAGGACCACGACATCCGGTTCATCCCGGGCGTGAACGAGGAGCTGGCCGCGACCGCGGTGTACGGCTCGCAGCTGGTCGACCACCTGCCGGATCCGCGGTTCCAGGGCGTCTTCGGCCTCTGGTACGGCAAGGCGCCCGGCGTCGACCGCTCGCTCGACGCGTTCAAGCACGCCAACTGGCTCGGCACGGCCGAGCGCGGCGGGGTGCTCGCGGTCGTCGGCGACGACCCGTCCTGCAAGTCCTCGACGCTGCCGTCGGCGACGGAGGGCGCGCTCGCCGAGGCGTTCATGCCGGTGCTCGCGCCCGGCTCGATCACCGACGTGCTGCGGCTCGGCCGGCACGGGTTCGAGATGTCGCGGTTCAGCGGCGCGTGGACCGGGTTCAAGCTCGTCACCGACGTCGCCGACTCGCTGGAGGTCGTGGACGTCGCGCCCGTACCGGAACCGGTCACGCCGGAGCTGCAGTGGCGCGGACGCCCGTGGAAGCCGACGCGGCGGCCCGGCGTCGACCTCAAGGACACCACCTCCCTCGAAGCCGAGGTCCTGCACGGACGGCTGCGCGCCGCGGCCGCCTACGCGTCCGCGAACGGGCTGGACGTCATCGAAGGCGCGACCGGCGACGCCGCCGTCGGGCTCGTCGCGTCCGGCCGCACCTACCTCGAACTGCGCGAAGCCCTCGACCGGCTCGGCCTCGACGACGACGCGCTCGCCCGCCGCGGCGTCCGGCTCCTCAAGCTCGCCCTGATCCACCCGCTCGACCCGGCGCGGCTCCGCGAGTTCGCCGCCGGCCTCCGCGAGATCGTCGTCGTCGAGGAGAAGCGCGCGTTCGTCGAGACGCAGATCCGCGACCTGCTCTACGACGCCCCGGAGCGGCCCGCCGTCCTCGGCAAGAACGGCCCCGACGGCGCGCCCCTCGTCCCCGCCGACGGCGGCCTCACCGCCGACCGGATCGTCAAGGCGCTCGCCCGCCTGCTCGCCGACCGCGTCGGCGAGGACCACGTCGACCTGCGCGACCCCGCGCTGCGGCCCCGCAAGCCCTCGATCAACCTGCTCGCGCCCGCCCGCACCCCCTACTTCTGCTCCGGCTGCCCGCACAACCGGTCCACGGTCGTCCCCGACGGGTCGATGGCCGCGAGCGGCATCGGCTGCCACGTCATGACCGTCTTCCAGGACCGCAGCATCGGCACCTCCCAGATGGGCGGCGAGGGCGCGATGTGGGTCGGCGCCGCGCCGTTCACCGGCACCGGGCACATGTTCCAGAACCTCGGCGACGGCACCTTCTTCCACTCCGGCAGCCTCGCCGTCCGGCAGGCCGTCGCCGCCGGGACCAACATCACCTTCAAGCTGCTCTACAACGCGGCCGTCGCGATGACCGGCGGGCAGGACGCCGACGGCGGCACCGACCCCGCCTCCGTCACCCGGCTGCTGCACGCCGAAGGCGTCGCGAAGATCGTCGTGGTGGCGGACGACCCGTCCCGCTACCCGCGCGGCACCGACTGGGCGCCGGGCGTCCGGATCCGGCACCGCGACGACCTCGACGCCGTCCAGCGCGAGCTGCGCGAAATCCCCGGCGTCACCGTGCTCCTCTACGACCAGGCGTGCGCCGCCGAGACCCGCCGCAAGCGCAAGCGCGGCCTCGCCCCCGACCCGCAGACCCGCGTGCTGATCAACGAGTCGGTCTGCGAGGGCTGCGGCGACTGCGGCACCAAGTCCAACTGCCTCAGCGTCGAGCCCGTCGAGACCGAGTTCGGCCGCAAGACGCAGATCAACCAGACGTCCTGCAACAAGGACTACTCCTGCGTCGACGGCGACTGCCCGTCGTTCGTCACCGTGATCCCGGGCGAACGGAGGCCGTCCGGGCCCGCGCTGCCGAAGATCGGCGAGCTGGCCGAGCCCGCCTCCCGGCCGGACGCGGCGGACGTCCTGCTCGTCGGCATCGGCGGCACCGGCGTCGTCACCGTCAACCAGGTCCTCGCCACCGCCGCGCTGCTCGACGGCCGGCACGCCCGCGCCCTCGACCAGACCGGGCTCAGCCAGAAGGCCGGCGCGGTCGTCTCCCACCTGCGGATCGGCGACGTCCCGCGCGAGCGCCCCGGCATGATCGGGGACGGCGGCGCCGACGCCTACCTGGCGTTCGACGCGCTCGCCGGCACCGCCGAGGCCAACCTGCGCCGCTGCGCCCCCGGCCGCACCGCCGCCGTCGTGTCCACCAGCGAGGTCCCCACCGGCCGGATGATCACCGACGTGACCGCGTCGCTGCCGCCGAGCGCGTCCCTCGTCCGGCAGATCGCCGCCCGCACCGACGAGGCCCGGCTCATCGCGCTCGACGCCCTGGAGCTGGCCGAACGCTGGTTCGGCAGCACCACCACCGCGAACTTCGTCGTCGTCGGCGCCGCCTACCAGGCGGGGCTGCTGCCGCTGTCGGCGCGCGCGATCGAGGACGCGCTCGCGCTCAACGGCGTCCAGGTCGAGGCGAACGTCCAGGCGTTCCGGGCCGGCCGGCGGCTCGTCCTGGAGCCCGGCTGGGCCGCGCCGCCCGCCGTGCCCGCCGTCCAGCGGCCCCTGGCCGTCAACGCGCCCGCCGCGATGAACCTCGTCGACGCCTCCGGGACGGACGACGAACTGGCCCGCGTGCTGCGGATCCGCGTCCCCGACCTCGCCGCCTACCAGGACCTCGCGCTCGCCAAGCGGTACCTCGACACCGTGCTGCGCGTCGCCGCCGCCGAACGCGACGCCGTCGCGTCCGGGCAGCGGCTCGCCGTCGCCGTGGCCCGCCACCTGCACAAGCTGATGGCCTACAAGGACGAGTACGAGGTCGCCCGCCTCCACCTCGACCCGGCGCTCACCCGCCAGGTCGAGGAGCAGTTCGGCGCGGGCGCCACCGTCCGGTACATGCTGCACCCGCCGCTGCTGCGCGCCGTCGGCGTCGACCGCAAGATCGCGCTCGGCCGGACGGCCCGCCCCGCCTTCCACGCGCTGCGCGCGCTGCGGCGGCTGCGCGGCACCCCGTTCGACCCCTTCGGCGCCACCGCCCAGCGCCGCGCCGAGCGCCGCCTCGTCACCGAGTACCTCACGGTCGTGGACGAGCTGGTCGCCGGCCTCGACAAGGACAACCACGACCTCGCCGTCGAGATCGCCGACCTGCCCGACATGATCCGCGGCTACGAGGACGTCAAGACCGCCAACATCACCCGCTACCACGACAAGCTGCGCACCCTCCTCACCTCCTGGCGCGCCGAGCAGCCGCTCCCCGCCGGGAACCGCTGAGACCGGCCGGCCGCGGGCGGCACCCCAACGACGTGGTGCCACCCCGCGGCCGGCTCCATCCGCGGCCACTCCCCTGAACCCCCAAGCCCCCTCCGGACGCACTCCCCACCGCATGCGGGCGCCCGCCCGCGGTATGCGCCCGCCTGCGATGGGCGCCCGCCCGCGGCGTGCGCCGACCTGTGGTGGGCGCTGGCATGCGTTGGGCGCCGGCCTGTGGCGGCCGCCAGCCTTCGGTGTGCACCCGCCTTCGGTGTGCACCCGCCTTCGGTGTGCACCCGCCTTCGGTGTGCGCCGGCCTGCGGCGTGCGCCCGCATGTGGCGGCCGCCAGCCTGCGGTGTGCACCCGCCTGCGGCGCCCGCCTGCGATGGGCGCCGGCATGCGGTGGGCGCCGGCCTGCGCTTCCCGGTGTCGCGTCGAACCGCCGCCGGGGCGCCCGGCGTACTCCGGGGTATGGCGCGGACGGCGCCGCGGGGACCGGGAGGGACCATGACCGCGGGAGGCGAGTGGCGGCCCGCCCCGCCACGGCGCCGGTCACCGTTCCCCTGGCTCGCGCTCGCGGGCGTCGTCGCGACGATCGCCGCCGCCACGACCCTCGTCCTCGGACTCGGCGACACCCTCACCGGCCCCGACCGCACCCGCGGCCAGCTGCTCCCCCTCCAGGCCGCCTCCCCCACCGTCCGGGCGACGCGTCCCGCCCCGCTCAGCGACCGGCCCGCGACGCCCGCCCCGGCACCGGCACCGTCCGTCCCCCTGCGCCAGGCCCTGCTCCGCCTGCGCTTCGCGGTGGGTCAGGGCGTCGCGGCCGGCGACGTCCGCGCGGACGTGGGCGTCGATCTCACCAACCTCATCCAGGGCATGCTCGCCCATCCCCGCGGCGACCCCGACGTCACCGACCTCCAGCACAAGATCGCCACCCGCACCCGCGAGGGCGCCATCACCGCCGCCCGCTCAACCCAGCTCCACCGGATCCTCATCCAGACCACCCGGCCCTGACCCACTCGAACCACCGCCCCCAGCGGACGGGGCCGGTGGGGGCGGGATTGGGTCAGCGTTCCTCGCGGTAGAGCACGTGGGCGCGCTGGACCGGGTCGTACTTGCGCAGCACCAGGCGGTCCGGGTCGTTCCGGCGGTTCTTGCGGGTCACGTACGTGTGACCGCTCCCCGCGGTCGACCGCAGCTTCACCACCGGCCGGACGTCGTTCCTTGCCATCGCGGACCTCCTTCTTCCGTCGGAACGAGACCGATAACCAGTGCCGCGCCGGGATTAATCCCGCTGGTCACAGGCGGTCGCGGATCGCCAGCGCCAGCTCGTCCCGCCGCGCTTCGCTCAGGTCGTCCTCCGGCGCCCGCGCGAGCAGCGCGAACACCCGCGGGCCCCGCAGGTCGGCGGGCAGGTCGTCCGCGCGAGGGACGATGTGGAAGTGCACGTGCGCGAACCCGGCGGCCTCGGCGAACTGCGCGATGTAGGTCTTGCGGCACCCGGTGACGGCATGGAGCGCGCGTGACAACCGCACCTGCCAGACCCCGAGCGCCGCGGCTTCCGCGTCGCTCAGCTCGGCGACGGCCGTGACGTGCCGGCGCGGCATGAGCACGAGCCAGCCGGGCGTCCCGGTGCCGAACGCGTGCGCCACCCGCCAGTGCTCGTCGAACGCGACGACCTCGCGTGGCGGCAGCGCCTCCATGCGGGAGTTGTGATCGCACACGAGGCAGTACTCGGAGTCCGTCATGGGCCGATGCTACGAACGCACACTGACCCGAGTGCCGCGAACGGCAATGGCTAAGAGCCCGGCCAGCAGCAGGGCGATGGCGACCGTGGCGGCCGGCGCGTCGTGGCCGGCTCTGATCGGCCAGAACCACAGGGACCTCCATGACCGCTCGATGGCGTGACCGCACAGGATGGTGTAGGCGAGCGGCAGCGTCCAACTGCGTTGCGGGCCCGCGGCGACCGCGGTGAGCAGTGTGATCCCGGTCAGCCCGGTGCAGGCCCTGAGCAAGGGCAGCGATCCGCCCGCCGGTGCGCGGCCCGCTGCGGCGGCCGCGAGGAGCGCGATGGCGGTGCCGAACATCAGGAGCACCGCGGCGCCGCGGAGCGCGGGAAGGGGGCGGCCGGTGACTCGCTCGACCTCGCCGATCGGGCTCGCGGTGGCGGCGCCGACGACCGCGGCCGCGCCCATGGCGACGACCAGCGGGACCAGCGCCCCGAGCATGCCGCCTGACCTGGGGATCGGAAGCACGATGACCAGCGCGACCGCACCGATCGCGACGAGCGCCAGCCCGGCCCGGCGGGACGCCAGATGCAGCCGGACGAGACGCAATGACGGCACCCACATGGCGATCCCCCCTCTCATCCAGGCATAAGAACCGAAGCCGCCGGCTTCCGTCGCCGCTGAGGGTGCGGGCTTGCGGGGGCTTGCACGAAGGGGCCGAGGACGGGTCATGGGAGGTCCTTGAGGGTGAGGCGGTCGGCGCGCAGGGCGGACAGGTGGGCGGCGAACCACTGGTGCCAGGCCGGCTGGGGCAGCGCGGCCAGGCGGCGGGCGGCGGCGAGGACGGCGGGGCCGGGCGTGTCGCGGATGGGCAGGTCGGCACCGTCCGGCGGGTCGCCGGCCGCGACGAGGACGGCGAGGACGGCGGCCTGGCGCGCGGAGCCCGTGCCGTCCCACGCGCCGAGGAGCAACCCGGCCGCGGTGTCGGCGCGCATCTCGCGCGCTACGCGGCCCCTGATCCGCCCTCTCGTGTCGTAGGCCTCGAAGGGAGCGGGGAGTAAGAGGACGCTCCCTCTGATGCTCGGGCCGTCGACCATCCTCTGGTCGATCGTGGTCGGGACGCCCGGCAGACCTGCGAGGCGGTCGGTCACCGGATGTAAGGCCGCAACCGCCGCGCCGAGGCGCGCCTTCACCGCCGGGTGGACGCACACCTGTATCGGCGTGCGGTCGCACGCGGGGGTGTAGGCGATCGGACGGCCGTCGCCCCGGCTCTCCAGCCTGGGGATCGTGGCGATCCCCTGGTTGGCGACGATGTGGCCGGTTCCGGCGAGCCAGAGCCCCGTGCCGGCGACGGCGGTGCCGGCGGCGGTCAGGACGATCCCGGCCGGCCGGACGAGCGGGCCGCCCGCACCGCCGCGCAGGGCGAGCAGCCCGAGCGGCAGGGCGATCACACCGGCGGCGAAGATCAGCTCCACGACGGGCAGGTCGTGGCCCGCCCGGTAGTACAGGGCGCGGTAGGGGTCGGTGACCTGTCCCACCGGGCTGACCAGGCCGAGCGACGCGTCGGCGGTCTTCAGCGCGCCCGCGACGACCACCAGCAGGAACGTGCCGATCGCGGTGAGGGGCGCGACGAACCGGCCGGGCAGCAGGGCGCCGATGGCGTGCCCGGCGCTGCAGAACGCCAGGAGCGCGGCGCAGGTGGCGGCGACCGGCCACCAGGGCGGGCCTCCCCAGGTGGCCGCGCGGGCGGTCAGCCCGTAGAGGACGCCGGTCGCGGCGGCGAGGAGGGCCAGCCCCCACAGCGCCGTCGCGGCCCAGCCGGGCAGGGTGCGGCTCCAGCCGCCGCGCGCGGTGGTCGCCAGCAGTTCCCGGGTGCGGGCCCGGTTCTCCCGGGAGGCCGTCCACGCCGCCGCTCCGGCCATGGCGGGCCCGAGCCCGAGCAGCGTTTCCTGCAGTGCCTCGCCGCGGCGCGTCCAGACGGCCGTCCCGGTGAGCGAGCGTCCGTAGGGGGAGAGCCACAGCAGGATGGCCAGCGTGGGCAGCAGGAAGGGCGTGATGTTGCGGCGCAGCTCCAGCCGCAGCAATCCGATCATGTCCGGATCTCCGCGAGGACGGCGCTGTAGCCGCGCTCCAGCGGCGCGTCACCGACCCCGGTGCCGGCGCCGCGCGCGCTCAGCTCGTCCGGCGTTCCGGTGAAGACCAACCGCCCGTCGGACATCAGCCCGACCCGGTCGCAGGCGGCGCCGACGTCCTCGACGAGGTGGGTGCTGACGATCACGGTCGCCCGCTCCCCCATCCGGCGCATCAGGCCGCGGAACTGGACGCGCTGCTCGGGGTCGAGGCCGGCGGTCGGCTCGTCCAGCAGCAGGAGTTCGGGCTCGTTCACGATGGCCTGCGCGATGCCGACGCGCCGCAGCATCCCGCCGGACAGAGTGCGCAGCTTGGACCGGGCGCGGTCGCCGAGCCCGACGTCCTCCACGGCCGCGGCGACGGCGCGCGGCACCCGCTGCCGCGGCATCTCCTTCAGCAGCGCGATGTACTCGACGAACTCCACGACGGTGAAGCCGGCGTAGTAGCCGAGGTCCTGCGGCAGGTAGCCGAGGCGCCGCCGGATCTCGCGGCGCTCGGCGTGCCCGGCGGGGTCGCGGCCGAGCAGCCGCAGCTCGCCGGACGACGGCGGGATCACCGTGCCGAGCACCCGCAGCAGCGAGGTCTTCCCGGCGCCGTTCGGGCCGAGCAGCCCGTACACGCCGGCCCCGAGTGCGAGATCGACGCCGGCGACGGCCTTCCTGCGCCGGAACGACCGGGTCAGGCCGCTGGTCTCCACGTTCACTGTCAACCTCGCTTCGGTGCGCCGAGCCCCGGTGTGCGCGGGGTGCCGGTGCCGATCAGGACGACGGCCGCGCACGCCACGGCCAGGACCGCGTAGGGGATGAGGAGGGCGGGCCGGGCGACCGCCGCGGCGGCGTGCCCGGTCGCCGCGCGCGCCGACACCACGGTGAGGCACCAGGCGCCGAGCCCGGCCGCGACGCCGGTGTTCGCCGACCGGGTGATGGTCGCCACGGCCAGCGCGAGCGCCGACACCGCGGCCATCGGGACCAGCCAGCCGAAGGTGAGCGCGGCGGCGTGCGGGGACGCCGCCGACGCGGCCAGGCCGAGCAGCGCGTCCGTGCCGAACACCGCCGGGACGCGGACGAGCAGCACCATTCGGTCGCCGACCGGCAGCGACCGGGTCAGCTCGTAGGCGGGGTCGACGCCGGGCCCGTAGGCGTAGGCGATGCCGGCGGCCGCGACGACCGGCGCCAGCAGCGGGACCAGCGGGGTGCCGGTCGCGACGGAGGCGGCCGCGCCGGCGGTGAGCACCGCGACGGTGGCCAGCAGCCAGGGCAGCAGCAGCGACGGCGTGGACACCAGCGCCCGCGCGAGGCCGTCGGACCGCAGCAGCACGGCGAGCACCCGCTCGACGCGCCCGGGCCGTCGCCGCCAGACCTGCGCGGCGACGCCGAGCCACACCCGCTCGAGATCGGGCCCTTCGTTCATCCCGCTCTCCCTTTCACCATGTGGCCCTCCCTCACGCCGTCCCTCCCTGTGCAATGCCGTCCCCGGCCGACCGCCCTCGCCCCAGTGGCGCCCCCGTTCACGCCCCCTTCGCGCCGTCCCCTCCCACCACGGCGACACCTTCCTCATGACGGCGCCTCCCGCACGGCGGTTCTCCCGTCATGGCGGCGGCCCCTCTGCGCGGCGGCCTCCTTCACAACGGCACCCCCCGGGCATGGCTTCTCCGCGACTTTGCGCGGCGGCTCCGGGCATGGCCGCGTGGCCTGGCGCGGGAGGGTGGGGTTTTGGGGGGTCATGTCGGGCCTCCTAGGGCGGCTCGGAGGAGGCGGCGGGTGCGGTGGGCGCGGCTCTTGACGGTGCCCTCCGGGATGCCCATGGTCCGGGCGACCTCGGCCACGCTTCGGTCCTCCTCGTACAGCAGGCGCCACAGGGCGCGGTCGGGCGCGTCGAGGCCGGCCACGGCAGCGTCCAGCTCCATCCGGGTCAGGGCCCGTTCGTGCTGGTCGGGAAGCGGGCGCGGCGGGAGCAGTTCGGGCGGCCGGTTGCGGCGCGCCCACAGGGCCGCCTGCCGCCGCGCGATGCCCCAGACCCAGCCGCCCGCGCCCGCGCCGTCGGGGCGCCCGGCGGGCGGGCGGTAGCCGCCCGCGCCTTTCCAGACGCCGAGGAACGTCTCCTGTAAGACGTCCTCGACGGCGTCGGCGGCGAGCATGCGGCCGAGGCGCGCGGCGAGCCAGGGGGCGTGGCGGGAGAACAGCTCCCGCAGCGCCGCGTCGTCGCCGGCCGCCACGGCCGCGATCAGGTCGTCATCGTCCATCACCCCTCTATTGCGGCATCGGCGCCTCCGGTTCACCAGAGTTGCGGGCAGTTGTGGACAACGGCGGGCCCGCCGGGGCCGAGGTCATAAACTCGCGGGATGGACGGGGGTGCGTTGGACGAGCTGAGCCAGGAGGACTTCGCGTCCCTGCTGGCGTTCCGGACGGGGCTGCGCCGCTACCTGCGGTGGAGCGAGACGCGGGTGCGGGAGGCGGGGCTGACGCCGGCGCAGCACCAGCTGCTGCTGGCGATCAAGGGGCACGGCGCGCGGGTCGCGCCGACGGTCGGTGAGCTGGCCGGATACCTGCTGCTGCGGCACCACAGCACGGTGGAGCTGATCGACCGGGCGGAGCGGGCCGGCCTGGTGCGGCGGGGCCGGGACGAGGACGACAACCGGGTGATCCGGGTGTCGCTGACCGGGGCGGCCGACCGGGTCCTGGCGGAGCTGACGCGGCTGCATCTGGCGGAGCTGCAGAGCCTCGCGCCGATCCTGGACCGGTTGAGCGCCGAGCTGCGGCATCTGGAGGGCCCGCAGCCGGGCTGACCCGGGGTCAGCCGGTGACGAGGGCGGCGAGCGCGCCGATGGCGGCCATCCCGGCGAGCAGGACGGCGGTCATGATCCAGCACGTCCGGCGGCTCGGTTCGAGGCGCTCGCGGCCGGGCGGGGTCTCCGTCTCCGTCAGCCGGTTGAACATCGCGAACCGTGCGGCGAGATCGCGGTCCTCCTTGCAGAGGCCCATCTCGATGACCGCGAGGACGCGGCTCTCGTGCAGTGGCAGGCTCATCGGTCCTCCAGCCGCTCCGCTCCTGTTCGGTATGTAACCGGAACGGGCAAGATCTATCGTCTCACGATAGATTCACCGGGCGCCGGGGAGCATGTCGCCGGGGAAGCTCCGGACGGGGTGGACCTCGTAGGTGAACACGCCCGCGCGGACGCCCGGGTCGTCCTCCATCAGCTCGCGGGTCCGTTCGACGGAGGCGTCGAAGACGCCGACGCCGCACAGGTCGCTGTCGTCGGCGACCGGGCAGACGATGGACAGCAGCCCCTCGGCGCGCAGCCGGAAGTTGCGCCGGCCGTGCTCCCAGACGACCGCGTCCGCGCCTGGGCCGCCGTACCCTTCCGCCGCCTTGAGCAGGACGACCGTGTACTCCCTGGTCAGGGCCATCTGCTCGCGCATGTGCGCGTCGGTGATCTCGGTCATCGAGGGCCTCCTCCGCTGCGGCGGATCGTACCCCGCGGGCGCGCGGCCGGACCCGTGGACGACACGACGGGCATCCCGTCCGGACCGGGATGCCCATCATGTGGCCGGGCGGTGGGCGGACCGGGCCGTGACCTGCCCGGGTCAAGGTTCCGTCCTCGCCCGCGTTCTGTGTCAAGTCGTACTCGTCGAGCAGGGTTCTCAGGCTCCGGCGACCACTTCCTTCTCGCTGTCGGGGACGGGGGCGACGGGCCGGCGGTGGCGCGGGGTCATGCCGAGGGCGGCGATCGCGGCGATGACCATGAACGCGCCGACCATCAGCCAGGCGTGCACGTAGGCGCGGTGGGCGTCCACGTAGGCGTGGTGGGTGCCGAGGACGGCGACGGCGAGGCTGACGCCGAGGACGCTGCCGATCTGCCGGCTCATGTTGACGACGGCGCTGCCCGTCGCGAACCGGTGGTCGGGCAGGTCCGCGGCGGCGGCGGACAGGATGGTGGGGAGCGCGAGGCCGACGCCGACGCCGCCGACGAGCCAGCCCGGCAGCAGTTCGGAGGCGTAGGCGGGGGCGGCGCCGAGGCCGGTCGCGACCATGACGACGCCGAACGCGCAGAGCATGCAGCCGACGGCGGTGATGAGGCCGACGGGGACGCGGCGCGCGGCCATCCGGCCGGCGATCAGCGCCATCGCGGGGACCATCAGCGGGCCGGGCGCGACGCCGAGCCCGGTGCGGACCGGCGAGTAGTGCCAGACCTGCTGCATCCACAGGACGCCGAGCAGCAGGTTCGCGGCGAACGCGACGGTGAACAGCAGGACGGCGGCGTTCGACCAGGCGAAGGTGCGGACGGCCAGCAGCGCGGGCTCGATGACGGGCGCGGGGTGCCGCCGGGACCGGATCCAGAAGCCGGCGAGGGCGAGCAGCGCGAGGCCGACGGCGATCGCGACCCGCTGCTGCGGCCAGTCGTTGATCTTCACGAGGCCGAGCGCGAGCAGGGCGATCGCGCCGGTCAGCACGGCGGTGCCGGGCAGGTCGGGGACGCGGGCGGCGGCGCCGTCGCGGCTGTCGGGCACGAACCGCAGCGCGAGGGCGGTCGCGAGGAGCCCGATGGGCACGTTCACCTCGAACACCCAGCGCCAGGACGAGTCGACCAGCACCCCGCCGACGGCGGGCCCGGCGGCGGCGGCGAGCGCGGACGCGGCGGACCAGATCCGCACGGCGCCGGCACGGCGTCCAGGCGGGTAGACCGACAGCAGGAGGCCGAGGCTGGTGGGGATGAGGGCGGCGGCGCCGGCGGCCTGGACGACGCGGAAGGCGACGAGCCACCACAGCGAGGGCGCGGCGGCGCAGGCCTGGGAGGCGAGGGTGAACACGGTCAGGCCGAGGACGAGGCCGGCCTTGCGGCCGTAGCGGTCGGCGAGCCTGCCGAGGGGGACGAGCAGCGCCGCGAACACGATCGCGTAGCCGTTCAGTACCCAGGACAGGTCGGCCAGGGACGTCCCGGCGAAGTCGCGGCCGATGTCGTCGAACGCGACGTTGACGATGAACAGGTCGAGGCCCGCCATGAAGGAGGCGACGGAGAGCACCGCGAGGAGCAGCCCGGGACGCACCTGACTTTGTTTCACCATAGTCAGGGACGCTAACCCCGCCGCCTGACTTTGGTCAAGCGAAGTCAGCAGGTTTATAGTGGACGATGTGACGATCACGCTTGAGGGGCACTTCGCCGACCGCGACACCTGGTCGATGCAGAACTGCCCGGTCGCGCGGACGCTCGCCGCGCTCGGCCCGCCGTCCGCGGTGCTGGTGCTCAGCGAGGCCTACTTCGGGACGAACCGGTTCGGCGACTTCGTGAAGAACCTCGAGATGACCGAGTCGGCCGTCACCGCGCGCCTCCACCACCTGGTGAAGGCGGGGCTGCTCGTCCGCGAGCCCTACCAGGAGCCCGGGCAGCGCACCCGCTACGAGTACCACCTGACCAAGATGGGGCGGGACCTCGCGCCCACCCTCGTCAGCCTCATGGAGTGGGGCGAGACGTACCTGCCCGGCGAGGAGGGCCGGCAGGTCGCGCTCCGGCACGCGGGCTGCGACGAGCCCGTGACCGCGCAGGTCCGCTGCGCCGCGGGCCACGACGTGGCCGTCGACGAGATCGTGATGGGTTCGCCGGCGGACCCGCCCGGAGGCGGGCCCGCCTAGCGCCCTCCGGCGGGCGGAGGCGTCAGTTCTCCGCCCGGGCGGGCGTGGGCCACGGGCGCGGACCCGGCTCGGACGGGGCCCGGCCGGACGCCGCGCCCGCGATCCGCAGCGCGTGCTCCACCAGCGTGACCAGCACCTCCTTCGCCGACCCGGTCCGCCGCGCGTCGCACAGCAGCACCGGGACGTGCGGGTCGATGGCGAGCGCCGACCGGATCTCCGGCGGCTCGTAGCGGTCGGCCTCGTCGAAGCAGTTGACCGCCACGACGAACGGCGTGCCCTTCTGCTCGAAGTAGTCGATGGAGGCGAAGCTCGCCATCAGCCGCCGCGTGTCGGCCAGCACCACCGCGCCGAGCGCGCCGCGCGACAGCTCGTTCCACATGAACCAGAACCGCTCCTGGCCGGGCGTGCCGAACAGGTAGATCGCGACGCCGTCGCGCAGCGTGATGCGGCCGAAGTCCATCGCCACGGTCGTGGTGGTCTTGGCGGTGACCCCGTCGAGGTCGTCGACCGCGGCGCCCGCGTCGGTGAGCGCCTCCTCGGTGCGCAGCGGGCGGATCTCGCTGACCGCGCCGACCAGGGTCGTCTTGCCGACCCCGAACCCGCCGGCGACCAGGATCTTCAACGCGACGCGGGGCCCGTCGTCGCGGTCGTCGTGCTCGCCTGGCGGGACGGCGCCGGACGGGGGGTCAGAGCGCGCGGAGTTCATCGAGCACCCTCCTGAGCAGGTTCGGGTCGTTGTGCGGCTGGACGGACGGGGTGGCGGGGGCCCAGCGCTGCACGCTCACCAGGCCCGAGTCGACCAGGTCGCCGGCCAGCACCCGGATCACGCCGAACGGCAGGTCCAGGTCGGAGGCCAGGTCGGCCAGGGCGTGCGGGCGGCGGCACAGCGCGAGCAGCCGCCGCTGGTGCCGCGACAGCCGGCCGGGCTCGGCGGCCGACCGGCCGGTCGCGACGAGGATCGCGACGATGTCGAGCGGCTCGCCGCGCGGCCGGGTCCGGCCGCGGGTCACCGCGTAGGGGCGGACGATCGGCCCGGCGGCGTCGTCGATCCACCGCTCCCGCCCCGGGACCGCGAACGCCCCCGAGGCCTCGGGCCCGCCGGGCATGCCGGAGCCGCCCGGCGCGCCGGAGCCGCCGGGCACCCCGGAGCCGCCCGGCGCACCGGGGCCACCCGGCATGCCTGGATAGTCGGGCGGACCGGAAGCGCCCGGAAGGACCGGGTAGCCGGAACCGCCGGTGCCGCCGGGCCCGCTCCGTCCCGGGAGTCCGCCGGTCCCGGGAAGACCGGGACCGGCGGGTCCCCGGGGCGCGCCGGGTGCGCTGGGGGTCATGGCGGCTCACCCGGATCCGGGCCCCGGGCCCGGCTGTCTCAGGCCGGTGGACAGCTGCTTGCCGACCCGTTTGACCAGCATCGTCATCTCGTAGGCGACCAGTCCGGCGTTCGCGCCGACCTCGCTGAGCAGCGCCAGGCAGCTGTTGGCGCCGGCCGGCACGACGAAGAACAGCCCCTTGTCCATCTCGATCATCGTCTGCCGGACCTCGCCGGAGTCCAGCTGCGGCCGGGCGCCGATCGCGAGGCTGTGGAACCCGGCGGCGAGCGCCGCGAGGTACTCCGAGTCCTCCCGGCCGACGCCGCGGGACATGCCCATCACCAGCCCGTCCCGCGACAGCACGACGACCTTGCGGACCTGGGGGACCCGGTCGACCAGATCGTCGAGCAGCCAGTTCAGCTCGTTGGTGGTTCCCTGCCGGCTCATGCCTGCTCCCTGCTGTCGGGTCCCTCGTCCTCGTCCCGGCCCCGCAGCCACCCCGACTGGAGGGCGGCGAACAGGTCGCGGGACGCCTCCGCCGACCGCTCCTCCCAGGCGACGAGCGCGTCG
Organism: Actinomadura violacea; assembly: GCF_017573465.1. GTDB lineage: Bacteria > Actinomycetota > Actinomycetes > Streptosporangiales > Streptosporangiaceae > Spirillospora > Spirillospora violacea. Next base: position 201,974 of record NZ_JAGEPF010000012.1, on the reverse strand, counting down.
TCGGGGTAGGGCGCCGCCGTCTGCGGCGTGGCCCGCGGGTCGGTGTCGCGCAGTTGCGGCGCCAGGTTGCCGCCGCGGACGCGGCGCGGCAGCGGCGCGCGCCCGCCGCCCGCCGGCACCTCGCCGAAGGACGCGGGCGCCTCGAACGCCTGCGTGTCGGCGGGGTGCGCTGCGAAGCCCGGCGTCTCCAGGCGCCATGCCTCCTGGAACGGCTGCGTCGCGTCCGGTGCGGGCGGCGCGCCGTAGGCGGCCGGCGCGTCGTACTGGGGCGGGTCGCCGTACGAGGTCCGGGACGCGAACCCGGGCGCGTCGCCGGCCGGCGCGTTGAACGCCACCGGGCCCTCGTACGGTTCCGGGACGTCCGGTGCCCGCGGTTCGGGCGGCGCCTCGACGTCGTACGGGGTCGGCGCGTTCAGCATCGCGGTCCCGTTCGCGGGCCCGCTCCCCTGCCAGGGACGCAGCGTCCCGTGCGCCGCGCCGTTCGCGCCGCCGTTCGCCGCGCCGTTCGCGAGCGCGGCACCGTTCCCGTTCGCGGAGGCGGACGCGGCGACCGGGCGGGCGGCGGGGGCGTCGTCCTCGTCCTCGGGCCCGTCGGCGTCGACGATCAGCTCGCGCGGGATCAGCACGACCGCGCTGACGCCCCCGTACAGCGAGGGCTGCAGCGCCACCCGGATGCCGTGCCGGTGCGCGAGGCGCCCGACGACGAACAGCCCGAGCCGGTCGGTGACGGCGAGGTCGAACTCGGGGGGCTGCGACAGCCGCAGGTTCAGCGCGTCGAGCTCGGACTGGTCGAGGCCGATGCCGCGGTCCACGACGTCGACCGCGAACCCGTTGGCGCCCATCTCGCCGCGCACCAGCACCTCGGTCGGCGCCGGCGAGAACACGGTCGCGTTCTCGATCAGCTCCGCGAGCAGGTGCACGATGTCGGCGACGGCCTCGCCGATCACCGCGGCGCGCCCCGACATCACCACGACCTCGACGCGGGTGTAGTCCTCGACCTCCGAGATGGCCGAGCGCAGCACGTCCTCGACGTGCACGGGCCGGCTCCAGCCGCGGCCCGGCGCCGTCCCGGACAGGATGACCAGGCCCTCGGCGTGCCGGCGCATGCGGGTGGTGAGGTGGTCGAGCCGGAACAGGTCCTCCAGCGCCTTCGGGTCGGAGGCGCCGCGCTCCATCTCGTCCAGCATCCGCAGCTGCCGGTGCAGCAGCGACTGGCTGCGCCACGCCACGTTCAGGAACACCCGGCTGATGCCCTGCCGCAGGTAGGACTCGCGGACGGCGGTCTCGATCGCGGTGTGCTGGACGCGGGTGAAGGCGTCGCCGACCTTGGACACCTCCCGGCTCTTGCCGATGACCAGCGGCGGCGCCTCGGCGTCCACGTCCACCTCCTCGCCGCGCCGCAGCCGCGACACCACCCGCGGCAGCCGGTTGTCGGCGAGGTCGAGGGCGGCGCGCTGCAGCCCGCGCAGCTCGCGGGACAGGCTGCGCGCGGCGAGGAGCGACAAGGCGATCGAGGCGATGACCGCGAGCAGCCCGAACCCGCCCGCGACGACGAGCCGCATGACGATCCGGTGGCCGATCGGCTGGGCCATGTCGTCCAGCGCCAGGCTCGCCTGGGTGACCTTCTGGTCCCACGCCTGCCCGAGCAGCTGCGTGGTGGCCGTCCAGTCGCCCGCCTCGGCGGGCAGCCGGTCGCCGCGCGCGTTGACGATCGCCGACTCGGCCGCGCGGTACCGCTGGAAACCGGCGGACCGGGCGAGGTCCTGCAGCGGCGCCCGGATGCTCGCGTTGAGGTCGGCGAGCCCGGCCTCGAAGTCCTGCCGCCCCTCGGCCGCCCACTGGACGAACGCGACGTGCTCGGCCGGGGTGAGCCGGCCCTTGCGCGCCATCGCGGTCGTGACCAGCGAGTCCTCGCGCAGCATGGACGCGCGCGCGTTGCCGATGGCGATGAGCGCGCGGCCCTGGGTGAGGATGCCGACGTCGTTGACCGCGACCAGGCCGTTGAACACGGCGATGACGTCGTCGAGGACGGTGCTGTAGGAGTTGATGACGTCGAGCGGCTCGGCGCGCCCGGAGTCGACCTTGGCGCGCAGCTGCGGCAGCTTCGCCAGCGCCTGGACGGCGACGCCGAGCCGCTGCTTGGTCTCCGGTTTCGCGGCGTCCTGCGCGTCCTTCGACAGCGCCGACTTCTTGAACGCGGCCTCGACCGCGCCGACGCGCACCCGCTGCTCGCCGAGCTTCTGCTTGTACTGGGGCTGCTGGGTGACCAGCGCGGCGACGCTCAGGGAACGTTCCGCCTGGAGCTGGTTCACCAGGTAGATGCCCGGCAGCCCCATCTTCTTGTAGGTGGTGGAGAAGTCGTACTTGTCGAACGCGGCGCCCAGCGTGATGTTCGCGGCGAACGCCCACAGGGCGATGAGGGAGACCAGCGGGACGAGCAGCAGCGCGGTGATGCGCATGCGGATCGGCCGCCGCCTCCGGGCCGTCGGCCGGCCTTCGGTGTCCATCGGATCACCCATTCGTCGGGGTCGGGCCTGGTCGTGGCCCTGTCGGGTTAGGTGTGCTCGGGTTCGGTGCGGGCGGGCGGGCCGCCCGCCGCCGGGGCCGGGACGGGGCGGTCATGGACGCGCCTCGTCCAGCGCGGCGCGGGCGACCAGGCCGCGCAGCCGGCCGGTGATCATCGCCACCGCCTCGGCGTGCCCGCGCGCCGCCCTCTCCCGCGTGCTGTAGCGCCCGACGTCGGCGTGCATCGCCAGGTCGGACACGATCGTCTGCCAGAGCAGGGGCCGTCCGTTCGCCGCGAACCCGAGGTCGATCACGGTGAACCAGGTGGAGACGACCACCACGACTCCGCCGACGCGGATGACGTCCTGCGCGAGCAGCCGCGCCCGCACGTCCAGCAGAAGCCGCTGGGCCTCGTCGGACGTGGCGCGTCTCCCATCCGCCCGGTAGTACTCCACGGACATGGCAATCCCCATCGCCGCCGGTATGGGCGTCCGTCCGGCGCGCGCGCGTGGTCCCGCCGGTTCAGGTGACCGGCGGGGCGGGACGGCGCCGCGCCGCGAAGGGCGCATCGCGCACGGGCCCGCACGGAAGGCCGGGCCGGCGCGGTGCCCGCGTCAGTGCGCGCGCCGCTCGTCCGGCCAGGCGCGCAGCTCGCACCAGACCGTCTTGCCGGTGGCGGCGAGGTCGGTGCCGTGCCGGTCGGCCATGACGGCGACCAGGAACCAGGCCCGGCCGGTCTCCTCCATCAGGTCGACGGGCGCGGGGTGCGGCAGCGCGGCGCCGCGGTCGTGCACCTCGATCCGCAGCAGGGGCCCCGTCCGCAGCAGCCGCAGCGTGAGCGGCGAGCCGGATCCGCCGGCCTGCCGGACGGCGGCCGTGACCAGCTCGGAGACCAGGACCTCGGCGTCGTCGCGGACGTGCGCGGCGCCGGCGGAGGCCAGCACGGCGCGGCCGAACGCGCGGGCGCGCGGCACCGACGCGCGCTCGGCGGGCAGCGTGACCTCGCCGAGCAGGACGGGCGCGGGCCCGTCGATCGTGGTGACGCCGTGCGCGGCCGGATGGGGGGTGGCCAGGGTGCTAGGCAGCTCGATGGTGTGGTGTTCGCCCGACATGTGGAACGCCTCCTTGACTAAGGCGTGGCGGCCCGTCCCGGCCCGGCCTTGACACCCGGCCGGGGAGGTCGCTGGGGGTGGATGCCGGGGCCGCGCGGCGGCCCGGCGTGCGAAGGGACAGGACCGCCGCGGGCGGCCTGCGGCGGACGCCGGTCACGGCGCCTCGCCCCCTTCGGCGTGTGCGCCCGCCCGGGCTCGCAGCAGCCGGGCGGTGCTCGTGAACCACTCGTGGTTCTCCTGCTCGAACCGGCGGCCCCGCAGGCACGTCAGGTAGGGGCCGATCGGTGCCGCGCTGCGCAGGAACGTCCGCTCGTCCAGGCCGCCGCGCAGGTGCTCGAGCGTGCGCTCGAACACCTCGATCTTCGCGGCGGACGTGCGGGCGCGCTCCTCCAGCTGCGCGATCACCGCGTCCGCCGAGATGTGGTCGACGGCCTGCACCATGACCAGCAGGTTCTCGCGGATGATCCCGGGCTTTGCGGGGACGGCGGCGAAGCGCTCGAGCTCGTCGACGCCGGCCCGGGTGGCGGTGTAGACGCGCTTGTTGGGGCGGTCGTGCTGGATGACCTGCCGCCCGCTGATCAGGCCCGCGGTCTCCAGCCGCGTCAGCTCGGTGTAGAGCTGCTGCGGAACGGCGTGCCAGAAGTTGGAGACCGACACATCGAAGATCTTGGCCAGCTGGTAGCCGCTGTGCTCGCCGTCGAGCAGCGCCGCCAGCACCGCGTGACGCAACGCCATCGGACTTCTCTCCCTGCTTGACTCAGGGTGATGCCCGACGTTATCAGACAACGACATGATTAGTCATGCTTTTGACTAGGTTCGGTCCGGATGAATTTCGCGGCGGCCGGCTCGAGGTCCGCGCCGAGCACCGTGACCAGGCCGTCCAGGAGCGCCTGCCGGGTCAGGCCGCGCTGCATCTTGCCGCTCGTCGTGCGCCGCACCGTGCCGCGCCCGGTCAGGACGACGCTGAGCGCGGGCAGCTCGTGCGCGCGCGCGACGGCGGCCTTGATGCGCCCGGCCAGCTCGTCCGGCGGGACGCCGGCGGCGGCCCGCGTGCTGATCTCCTGGACGAGCACGACCTCCTCCCGGCCGTCCTCGGTCGTCACGCCGTCCAGCACGAAGGCGGCGCCGGCCAGCGCCGCCGGGTGGGCCGCCTGCGCGGTCTCCTCGACGTCGTGGGCGTGCACGTTGCGGCCGTTGACGATGATCAGGTCCTTGCTGCGGCCGGTGACGAACAGCTCGCCGCCGTCCACGAACCCGAGGTCGCCGGTGCGCAGGAACGGCCCCTCGCCGCCCGCCGTGTACGCCTGGAACGTCACGCGCGTCTCGGCGGGGCTGCGCCAGTAGCCCGCGGCGACGCTGCCGCCCCGCACCCAGATCTCCCCGGCCCGCCCGTCCGGTAAGGGCACGAGGCCGTCGGGGTCGACGATCCGGACGTCGAGGGTGACCGGGCGCCCGCTGCTCACCAGCCGCCGCGCCGCCCCCTCCCCCGCCGGGACGGCCCGCCCGCGGGCGAGGGCGGCGGCGTCGAAGTCGCGGATCACCGGGCCGGGCCCGGACGGCGCGCCGGTGATGAGCAGCGTCGTCTCCGCCATGCCGTAGCACGGCATCCACATCTCGGGCTTGAACCCCGCGGGCGCGAACCGCTCGCACCAGCGCTCCAGCGTCGCCGCACGGACGGGCTCCGCGCCGTTCTTCACCGTCCGCAGCGAGGACAGGTCCAGGCCCTCCATCTGCCGGTCGGTGACGCGGCGCAGCGCCAGCTCGTAGCCGAAGTTGGGCGCGACGGTGATCGTCCCGCGGTGCCGGGTGATGAGCTCCAGCCACAGCACGGGACGTTTGATGAAGGTGATCGGCGAGGTGAAGACGTACCGGCAGCCGAGGTACAGCGGCTCCAGGAACTGACCGACGAGCCCCATGTCGTGGTAATGCGGCACCCAGCCGACGCCGACCGTGTCCGCCGACCCGCCGATACGGCGCTTGATCTCCTCGCCGTTGCAGAGCAGGTTGCCGTGGGTGACCATCACGCCCTTCGGGTCGCTGGTCGAACCGGACGTGTACTGCAGGAACGCGAGCGTGTCGGGGCCGTAGCGCGGCATCGTCCACGCATCGGGGTCGTCGCCTTCGCCGGCCTCGGTGTCGAGGCACTGCACCCTCCCGGCGAGCCCGGCCTCCTTCAGCCACGTCTCGAGTGCCTCGCGGTGGCCGGTGTCGGTGAGGATCCAGGCGATGTCGGCGTCGCCGATGATGCGGCGGGTGCGGTCGAAGCGGCCCGCGTCCAGCGCGGGCAGCGGCGCCGGGACGGCCACGGCCCGCGCGTACAGGCAGCCGAGGAACGCCGCGAGGAACTCCAGGCCCTCGGGATACAGCAGCAGGACGGCCCGGTCCCGCAGGCCGCGCTCCTCCAGCCGGCAGGCCAGCGCCCTGGCCCGCCGGTCCAGTTCGGCGAAACCGAGCACGTCCTCCCTGTAGGAGTGCCCGGGCCCGGCGTCCTCGCTGACGAAGGTGAACGCCCGCCGGTCGCCGTGCTCCCGCACGTTCTCCCGGACGAGCGACACGAAGTCGGTGTGCTTCTCCTGGCCCATGGCGCCGTCACTCGTCCTCGGCCAGCGACAGCAGCGTGAACCAGCCGCCCTCGCCGGAGGCGCGGAACATCGCCTCCTCGAACGCCGGCAGGAACTCCTCCGACAGGACGATGTCCGGATGGGCGCGCTGCAGCAACCGCTGCAGGCACAGCACGAGCCACTGGCCGCCCGCGAACGCGCCGCCGAACTCGCGGTGGTTGTGCAGCCACGTGAGCATGCACGACACCATCGCGTGCAGCTCGCAGTACCGGCGCGCCCGCATCAGCGCCGCGACCGACGTCGTGTCGCCCTCGTTCTCGCGGATGCCCTCGTCGACCTTCGCGCGCAGCGCGCCGATGCTCGACACCAGGTCCTTCAGCTCGGCGGCGACGCCCGGCGCGGCGTGCGCGTTCGCCGCCGCGAGCAGCTCCTCGGCGATCTGCCCGAACCGCTGCCCGATCTCGTCGCGGCCCTCGTTGGTGAGCTGGAGGCGGCGGCCGTCCGGCTCCCAGACCGGCGGCGTCCGCGTCCAGGAGAACAGGTCGGCCAGCAGCGCGTCCTCGCCGCCCGTCTCCTCCGGCGGACGGCACAGGAAGGGCAGCTGGCCCGCGACGTTCGCGAGGTTGACGTGCGTGGTGCCCTCGAAGATGCTCGCGATCGCGTGGTCGCGCTGGAGCTTCTGGAACACGCCGTGCGCGACGCCCTCGCGCAGGTAGCCGCGCGCCGCCAGGACCGTTCCCATGCTGGCGACGACCTCCTCGCCCTGCACGGGAACGAAGTACTTCACGATCGACGACCACAGGCTCAGCCGTCCCGGCGCGACCGTGAGGCTGCGCGCGACCGGGATCGCGACGCACTCGGCGATCAGCAGGTCCAGGTGCGCCTTCAGCAGATGGTCGCGGATCACCGGTATGCGGTAGATGCCGGCGCCGTAGAGGGTGCGCTGGTGCGCGTACTCCATCGCGATCCGCACCACCGCGTCCATCGTCCCGACCGACAGCGCCGCGATCGCCGTCCGGGTGATCTGCAGCGTCTTCAGGGTCTGGACGAGCCCGGCCCCGCGCCGCCCGATCACGCAGTCCGCCGGCAGCCGCGCCCCCTCGAACGCGACGCCGCTGAGGTCGTGGCCGCGCAGCCCGACCGTCCGGACGGCCGGCAGCGTCGACCAGCTGCCCGGGTCCAGGGCGGTCTTGTCGACCAGCAGCAGCGAGAAGTCGCGCGCCCCGGTCCTGGCGTACGTCGTGACGAACCGCCCGCGCGTCGCGTTGCCGACCGGCCACTTCGTCCCGGTCAGCACCAGCCCGCCGTCCTCGCTCACCGCCTCGGACTCGCTCGCCATCACGTCGCTGCCGTGGTCGGCCTCCGACACCCCGAAGCAGGCCAGGTCGCCGTTCAGCACGCCGTCCGCGACGGTCGCGCGCTGCCGGTCGTCGCCCCACAGCCACACCGGGTTCACCGCGAGCAGCCCCGACCCGTACATCACCGCGACCGTGACGCTGCGCCGCGAGATGCCGCGGGTGACGAAGAACAGCTCCTCCAGCGTCGTCAGGCGCCCGCCCAGCCCGGCCGGCACCAGGTACCTCGGGAACCCCCAGGCCCGGACGGCGTCGACCGCGCCGGGCGGCAGCTCGTCGCGCTCCTCGGCCTCGACGATCGCCTTGTAGGAGAACGGCCCGGCCTCGTCGTCCATGGGATCGCCGAGGAAGCCGTCCAGGTCGGCCGCGATGCCGTGCGCCGGCGACAGGCCGGTGCGTGCGGGGGCCATTCTGTCCATTTCCACTCCCTGTGCTGCACTCGTCGCGGCGTCCGCGCACCCTCACCGGCACGCGGGCGCCGCCGGGTCGCCACCTCCCGTGGGGGTCGGCCCCCGCGCCCTCCGGCATGGCTCCGCCGGGGATCGGCGCCCGCCGAGGGGGGACGGCACCACCCGCCCCTCGGCCGGCATCGCCGGATCAGGTGGTCTGCTCCTCCATCCGCCGGCCGACCGCGCGGGCCAGCGTCATCGCCGCGGGCAGCGGGCGGACCATCACCGTCAGCCCGGTCACCAGCCCGGTCTCGCCGAAGCTCAGCAGGTCGAGGCCCTGCACGGCCTTGCCCAGCACCGCCGCGCGGAACACCAGCGCCTGCGCCGCCCCGGCCTCCCCGCCGGAGCCGACGAGCTCGTCGGTGTAGCGGAAGTCCTCGAAGACCTCCAGCAGGACGCGCAGCAGCGCGGTGACCGCGTCGCGGCCGCGGTACGGCTTCACCATCACCGGGCTGAGGAACTCGATGTCCGGGTCCAGCGCCCGCGTGATCGCGTCGAGGTCCTTGGCCTCCACGGCCGTCCGGAACGCTCCGGAGACCGTCACCGCACCGCTCCCTTCGCCGTGCCGGCGTCCGTGGCGGCGCCCGCGTCGGCGTCCGTGTCGAGGGCCCGGGCGAGGTCGTCCGCCCAGGTCCGGTAGCCGTCGGCGGACGGGTGGAAGCCGTCGGCGGCGAACAGCCGGCGGTCGCGCGCCATGGCCTCGTCCATCGGGACGTGGACGGCGCCGCCGGCGCGGGCCGCCTCCCGCGTGATCCGGTCCATGGTGCGGGCGCGGTCGCCGAGCACCGTGCGCAGCGGGCGCGGCAGCGCCGGGAACCGGTGCACCGGCGGCATCCCCGCGACCAGCACCGCCGCGTCCCCGTACCCGCCGCGCAGGACGGCGACGAGGTCGGCGACGTCGGCCGCCCAGTGGCGCAGGGAGCGGCGCCGGATCAGGTCGTTGATCCCGACGGTGGCCACCACCAGGTCCGCCGGGCCGTGCTCGGCCGCGGCGCCGCGGGCGAGCCGGGCGGTCACCCGCGCGGTCGCGCCGTTCCGCCCGGTCACCGACCAGGCCACGGCCCGCCGCAGCCGCGCCGCCAGCGCCTCGGCGAGGAAGCCGGGCAGCGCCCGCGCGTGCTCGGCCGCACCGACCCCGACGGCGGTCGACTCACCGACCACCACCAGCCGGAACACCGCGCCCGGATCGGGGCCGCCGGCCGCGGCGCCGGCGCCGCGGCCGTCGCCGGGAGCGGGCACGAGGCCGTGCTCGGCGCCGGACGCCGGGTCCAGCCGGGGCGTGCGGCGCACCGTCCGCCAGCCCTGGACCGCCAGCACCGGAGCGAGCGGCACGAGCGCCAGCGAGCGCGGAACGCGAGCGAGGTCGAATGGTCTCTTCATTGTCATCCCGACTCTTCGACTGCCCCCGAGGCCGTCTGGAGTTTCAGATCGCCCGCGCGCCGGGCAGGCCCGCGGCAAGACGCGACATCACCTCCGCGACGTATTCGTGCCCGGCCGGGCTCAGGTGGATTCCGTCGTCGCTCCAAATCGCGGGGTCGGCAATTTTCGTCACCGTTTCACGGGCCGGGAACGCCATTTCGAACTCGGCTGCGGCACGTTCCAGCTCAGCGTTGAAGAGGGCGATCCGCTGCAGCACCCGTTTCTTGCGGAACTGCGAGATCGGGGACCGCTCCAGCAGCGGCGGGCGGGGCACCGGGATCGCCAGCAGCGGCGCGCCGGCGTCCCGCGCCCAGCCGAACACCTCGTCCAGCCGGGCGCCGGCCGCGGCCCGCTCGAACCCGTTCAGCGCGTCGTTCATCCCGCAGCCGAGCACCGCGAGCCGGGGCCGGGCGCCCCGGACCGCCGGCAGCTGGCTGCGCGCCACGTCCTCGATGGTGGCGCCCGGATCGGCGACGTTGCACACTTCACCTGCGGCGATGCCGAGATGCCGGGCGAGCCGGCCGGCCCAGCCGAGCCAGCCGCCCGCCGGGCCGGGGTCGTCGCGGCCCTCGGCCACGCTGTCGCCGAGCACCACCAGCGCGGCGCCCGCGGCCGGCGGGCCGGCCATCACCGGACGAGGCCGACGAGGTAGGCGGTGAGGTCGGCGACCGTCTCGCGGCGCCGCGCCTCGGCCACGTCCACCTCCACCTGCAGGTGGTCCTCGATGTCGCTGATGATGCTGATGGCGTACACCGAGTCGATGCCGTAGCGGGCCAGCTCGACCGCCGGGTCGATGTTTTCCGCCGGCCTGTCGAGATAGAAGGCGATCCGGTCAAGAAGCCACATCTGGAGCTCGTCGTGGGAAATTGTCTGCGATCCGCTCACCGCACTGCCCTTTTTGTCGGAGGATCTTGTGGACCAAACCCCGATGGCCATCTGAAGCTGAGCACATGGCACGGTACATGCATATGTGCGGCATGTCTCGCCCTGCGTTGTGAACGATCGGACACGGGCATGTCACTTTTCCGTAAATTAAGTCAGCGGCCCGGTAAAACGGAAACCGACTACCAGCCGGTAACAAGTTCCGTAAGGGGCCCATCGCCGCGGCGGCTCCCGGCGGCGCCGTCACGGCCGCCCCACCTGGCCGCTTCTCCCCCACCGGCCGCCTCGCGGCACGCGACCTGCACCGTTCCCCAAGCACGCGCCCCCGCCCCGGCGCGGGCGCGCGGACGGCGACGGGCACGTTCCATGAGAATTTCGGACAACCGCCCAACCGGCTAGTGATCGGGCGACTCGGGAACGATCTTGCCGTCCGATCCCCCCGCCTGGCAGCGATCGGACAACCCCGGAACGTTCCCGGCACCCCGTCCCGCCGCCCGGCGGCGCGGGGCGCGGCGATGCATCCCGGCCCGGCGATGCATCCCGGCCCGGCGATGCACCCCGGCCCGCCCCCGCGTCCGCCGCGTGGCGGTGGGCGCGGGGCGGTCAGTGCTCGGGCGCGGGCAGGCGGATGCCGGCGGTGTCCGCCGGGCCGGTCAGGAGCGAGGCGACCGGGTTCGGCTCACCGCGGCGGGCCCTCCGCTCGCGGACGGCGCCGGAGCGCTGCCGCCGCCAGCGGTGCGCCGCCGTCCGGTGGAACCGGGCGAGGTGCGCCGCCGCCGGACGGTCCCGCCCCGTCAGCGCGTACCCGTGCCGCCGCAGCCGGCCCGCGAGGACGTGCTCGACCAGGTCCGCCTCCCAGGGCTCCATCCGCGCCGCCCACGCGCCGACGTTGCGGTCGTTGACGGCCTCGTGCGTCCGCAGATGCCACCTGCGCTCGGCCGGGACCGTCCGGCGCGCGTGGTGGTGGGGCTCGGCCATCGCCTCGTCGTACTCCTCCTCCAGGAACCCGCACAGCGCGAAGAGCGACCGCTCGGGATCGGCGACGAGGTCCTCGTAGCGCATCTCGTAGTAGTGGCCCGGGCCGAGCCGCCGCGCGAGCCGGCTCCCGGTGTCGACGGCCTCCCGCCACGTCAGCGCGGCGGAGTGGACGTCGCCGCCGTACCAGGGCATCCGGGCGAGGGAGCTGACCGCGTCGCGGCCGTCCCGGACCAGGTGGACGAACTGCGCGTCCGGGAACAGCCGCAGCAGCATCGGGACCTTGCGGAAGTAGCTCGGCCGCTTGTCGCCCCACCGCGCCTTGCCGTGCTCGCGCGCGTAGCGGCGGAACACGGCGGCGAGCGCCGAGCCCAGCGTCGGCGGGCCGTCCACGATGTCATCGACGACCGCGTCCGCGTCCAGCCCTAGGACGTCGAACTTCGTCCCGTCGCCCGCGGTGATCCATGCGGCGAGCGCCCGCCGGTTCGGTTCCGCCCGCAGGTCGCCGAAGCCGAGCCGGCGCGCGTACGCGACGTGCACGAACCTGGTCTCGGACGGCACCGCCAGGCGCCGGTGCGAGTGCAGCATCTGCTGCAGCAGCGTCGTGCCCGAGCGCGGGCAGCCGAGGACGAACACGGGCCGGTGGGGCTGCGAGGTCATGGCGCGTGAAGCTAGGGCCGCCACCTGAACCGGACCTCAGACGAACCTTAGAGTTCACTGAACGCGCATGACCGGCCACTGTCAGCGACGCCGTCTCCCCGCATAGAACATGGCGGCTCCGGTGACGAGGAAGAGCCCGGCGGCTATCTCCAAGGCCAGAGCGGTGTCACCCTTGCCGCCGGGGCCGTCGGGGAGGCGCGGCTTCAGCAGGCCCGCCGGGTCCGTGCGCAACGTGACGGTCTGGAGCGGTTCGAAGTCGCCGGAGCAGTTCTGCTGCTCCGAGACGTGGTGGACGGTCCGCCCGCCGCCCGTCTCGACCACGGTGCAGAACATGTCGGCCCCGCGCCGGGCCTGCCGGTCCTCGACCTTCGTGACGACGGCCTGCACGGGCTTCCCGGCCTTGGTCATGTAGAGCTCGTACAGGCCGGGCCCCGCGAAGAACGTCAGCGCGATGCCCGCGCAGGAGAGCAGGACGGCGGCGCCGGGCCGGTGCCAGATCCCGCCCGCGAGCGTCGCCGCCACCGCGAGGGCGGCGAGCGCGACGGCGACGCCGGCCACGATCAGGCCGTGCGGGTATTGGGCCAGCCAGCCGCCGAGCGTGAACAGCAGCGGGATGAGCAGCGCCCATCCGAGCGGGCGCCAGAAGGGGCGGGACGGCGGTCCGGCCGGTGCATTATCAAAGGCTTCCACGGCGAGGAAATCTACGGTAAAGTAACCACCGGTGTGCCGGGAAGTCTGGTCGGCGAGACAGGATTTGTCTCCGACCAGGAGGTATTCCAGATGACTCCCCGGACCTTTCTCACGGCGCGGCGGCGACCCCCGCGCCGCATCCCCCGCCCCACCCCGCGCAGTCCCCGGCTCCGTTCCGGTCTGACCGCTGCGACCTGGGCGGAGTCGTTCCCGGATACATGACCGGCCGGTTCGGCGAAACGCCGGACCCGGAAACGCATTTCCATGTGAACCGGTGACCGCGACGGGCGGCCCGGACGGTGAATGACGCCTCGAGGCGGGAGCGTGCACACCCATGAGCGAATTCATCGACACCGTGCTCGGCTTCCCGACCGCGCTTTTCAGCTTCTCTCTGGTGGTGGTCGCCGCGTACTGGGCGCTCGTCCTGCTCGGCGGCCTGGGGCACTTCCACGCCGGCACCGATGGCCATACGGGGGCCGGTGCCGGCGGGGGAGGCCACTTCCACGGCCACGGCCACTTCCATGGACACGGCGGCGCGGACGTGCACGGCGCCGCGCACGGGCACGGCGCCGCGCACGGGCACGGCGGGCACGGGCACGACGCGTCCGACGGGTCGGACGGGCACGAGCACGGGCCGGGCGGGCCGCTGGCCGCGATCGGGCTGGGCGGCGTCCCCGCCACCATCACGCTGTCGCTGCTGATCGCGCTGGCCTGGTTCGCGAGCCTGGCCGGGTCGGTGCTGGCGGGCGGCGGCACGCCGGCCACGCCGCTCGCCGCCGCGGTCCTCGCCGGGGCGCTCGCGGCGGCGTGGCTCGGGACGCGGCTCGCGATCGTCCCGCTGCGCCGGGTGTTCCGCGAGGAGCCCCCCGCGTCGCTGCGCGACTTCGTCGGCCGCACCTGCGTCATCCGCACCGGACGGGTCGGCGTGGACTTCGGCCAGGCCGAGGTCACCGCCGACGACGGGTCGTCCGCGATCGTGCAGGTCCGCCGGCACGCGCTGGACCTCGCACCGGAGGGCGCACCGGACGGCGCACCAGGCGGGACGGCCGTCGAGCCCGCACTCACCGCCGGCAGCACCGCGCTGATCTTCGACTTCGACCCGGACGGCCAGTTCTTCTGGGTCATGCCCTACGGCCAGACCCCTTGACCCCGCATTCCGCAATCCCCCAGTAGACAGGGATCCCGATGGACGCCATCACGATCGGAGCGGGCGTGCTGATCGCGCTCGCGCTGCTCATCGCGCTCGGCCTCACGCTGATGATGACCCGGCTGTTCCGCAAGGTCGACCAGGGCAGCGCGCTGATCATCTCCAAGCTGAAGAAGGTCGACGTCACCTTCACCGGCGCGGTGGTCCTGCCGGTCCTGCACAAGGCCGAGCCGATGGACATCTCGGTGAAGACGATCGAGATCGAGCGGTCCGGCCGGGACGGGCTGATCTGCAAGGACAACATCCGCGCCGACATCCGCATCACGTTCTTCGTCCGGGTGAACAAGACCGTCGAGGACGTCATCAAGGTGGCGCAGGCGATCGGCACCGACCGCGCCAGCCACCAGGACACGCTGCAGGCGCTGTTCGCGGCGAAGTTCTCCGAGGCGCTGAAGACCGTCGGCAAGCACCTGGACTTCACCGACCTGTACACCCGCCGGCACGAGTTCCGCGACCACATCATCGAGCTCATCGGCACCGACCTGAACGGCTACAGCCTCGAGGACGCGGCGATCGACTACCTGGAGCAGACGCCGCTGCTGTCGCTGGACAAGTCCAACATCCTCGACGCGCAGGGCATCCGGAAGATCACCGAGCTGACCGCGATCGAGCACGTCCGCACCAACGAGTACACCCGCAACGAGGAGAAGGAGATCACCCGCCAGAACGTGGAGGCGCGCGAGGCGATCCTGGAGCTGGAGCGCCGCCAGGCGGACGCGGAGCTGAAGCAGCAGCGCGAGATCGAGACCGTCCGGGCGCGGGAGAAGGCGGAGACCGAGCGGGTCCAGGCCGAGGAGCGGCTGCGCGCGCGCACGGCGGACATCCGCACCGACGAGCAGCTCGGCGTGCAGCAGGAGAACCGCAACCGCGAGGTGGCGGTGGCCGCGAAGAACAAGGAGCGGGTCATCGCGATCGAGAACGAGCGGATCGAGAAGGACCGGATGCTGGAGGTCATCGCCCGCGAGCGCGAGACGGAGCTGACCCGCATCGCCGCCAACAAGGAGGTCGAGGCGGAGAAGCGGGAGATCGCGGACGTGATCCGCGAGCGGATCGCGGTGGAGCGGACCGTCGCCGAGCAGGAGGAGGCCATCAAGCGGGTGCGGGTCGTCGAGGAGGCCGAGCGGACCCGCCAGGCGGTCATCATCCAGGCCGAGGCGGAGGCGCAGGAGAGCCTCGTCAAGGACATCAAGGCGGCCGAGGCGGCGGAGGCCGCGGCGCAGCACCGCGCCCGCGAGCAGCTGACGATGGCCGAGGCCCGCAAGCAGGCGTCCGAGCTGGACGCGCAGGCCAAGGTCCGGCTGGCCGAGGGGATCCGCGCGGAGGCCGCGGCGGAGGGCCTCGCGGAGGTCGAGGTCCGGGAGAAGGACGCGGCGGCGATCGAGAAGGTCGGCCGCGCGGAGGCGACGGTCGCCGAGCAGAAGGCGCTCGCGGAGGCGACGCGGATCCGGGGCGCGCTGCAGGCGGAGGCGGTCGGCCTGACCGACAAGGCCGCGGCGATGGCGGCGCTCGACGACGCGACGCGCCGGCACGAGGAGTACCGGCTGCGGCTGGCGGCGGAGAAGGACATCCGGCTGGCCGGGATCCAGGTGCAGCGGGAGGTCGCGGAGGCTCAGGCGACGGTGCTCGCGGCGGGCCTGGAGAAGGCCGACATCGACATCGTCGGCGGCGACAGCGTGTTCTTCGACAAGCTCGTCGGGTCGATCGCGCTTGGCAAGGGCGTGGACGGGTTCGTGGAGAACTCGCAGGTCGCGCGGACGCTGGGCGGATCGTGGCTGGACGGGACGGGCTCGTTCTCCGGTGACCTGACGCGGGTGCTGGAGTCGGCGGGCGGCGGCGGGGTCGGGGGCCTGACGATCGCGGCGCTGCTGACCCGGCTCGCCTCGACCGGCGGCCCGAACGCGCCCGCGATCTCCGACCTGCTGGAGGCGGCCGAGCGGCTGGGCGTCGCGGACGCGCCGGTCTCGGCCGTGGTGCCGGTGGACGCCGCGCCCGCCGGGGCGAACGGCACGCCGCTGGCCCCGGCGAAGTAGGCCGGTCCGGCCGTATCGACCCGCGGCGCGCCGCCCCGCAGCGACCCCCCAAGGGGCGGCGCGCCGTGACCGGACCCCGACCAGGACGGAAGTGGACGCGTGAGCGGGCTCGACCAGGGGACGTACGAGGTGCTGCGGGCGCGGCTCGCGGAGCGGGCCGCGGAGGCGGCGCGGCGGGCGGAGGCGCTGAACGCGCGCCGGCTGGAGGTGTTCGGCGGCGCCGAGCTGCGGCTGGCGGGCACCGAGCAGGTCCGTACCGAGCGCCCGGGCGTGCCCCGCGACGTCGTCGCGATCAGCGGGTTCATGCTGCTCGGCTGCAACCCGCCGCCGGGCGCGGCCGGGGCGGTGTCCGCCGAGGACGTGTTCTCGCTGCACCGCTTCGAGCCCGGCGGCGACGGCGAGGACGCGGGCGGCGGGACGTTCGGGCCGGCGGGTCCGGAGGCGCTGCCGGGGCTGCTGGACGACCCGCGCTTCCGCCGCGACTTCGCCGACATGTTCCGGTACTACCGGCAGGCGCGGCTGCTGCAGCTGCGGCTGGTGGAGGGGCGGCTGCTCGCGGTGTTCCAGACGGGGCCGCAGCTGTCGGACCTGCGCGTCCTGCGCTGGCGGACGGCCCCGGACGGCACCGTCGCCTACGAGGACAACCAGGGCGAGCGCGACCACTCGTTCCCGCCGGCGCACGACGTCGAGTGGATCGAGACGACCCGCGACCACCACGTCCGCGGCCTGCACCCGCACATCTCGGTCGAGGGCGAGGTGTTCGTCGACACCGTCGGCGGGACGCTGACGGTCAAGGTCGAGAACGACACGTCCACCGGCAAGGGGATCCACTCCGAGCCGGTCGACGAGCCGCTGCAGGCGCTCGCGGACGCCGACGTGCGGTACGCGCGGGTCGGCGCGCTGATCCTGCTGCGGATCCGGCCGTACAACGAGCCGGCATTGCGGCACCTGGTGTTCAACGTGCGGACGAAGGAGGTCGTGCGGCTCGACGGGATCGAGCAGGCGTGCCGGCGGCTGCCCGACGACCACGGGATCGTGTTCCCTGGCGGCTACTGCCTGGACACCGGCGTGGTGAAGACGTTCGACACCGACGTGACGGGGCTGGAGTACGAGCGGGTCGTCCGGTCGCCGAACGGCGAGGACGTGCTGTACGTGTTCCACGAGCGGGCGGACGGGCGGTCGCTGCTGCTGCCGTACAACGTGATCCGCAAGCGGGTCGCGACGCCGATCACCTGCCACGGGTACTCGCTGTTCGAGGACGGGGCGCTGGTCGTGCTGCGGGCGCGGTCGGCCGAGCCGGTCCGGGCGCATCCGATGCAGGTGTGGGCGACGCCGTTCGTGTCCGACGAGCACGCCGCCGCGCAGCCGGTCGGGACCGGGCCGCTGGAGCGGGTCGGGAACGCCGACCTCGTCCGGGGGATCTCCGAGGTCCTGTCGGTCACCCGGATGGTGGACGAGATGTCGCCGTCCGCGCGGGTGTTCGAGGCGCTGATCGCGGCGTGCACGCGGGCGTCCGACCTGTTCCACTGGCTGGCGGACGAGGAGCTGGGCGACCTCGCGGCGCCGCTCGCGGACGTCCGCGCGACGGCCGGGCAGGTGCTGGACGAGTACGAGAAGGTCCGCGCGCTCACCGAGCAGGCCGTGTCGGCCGTGGACGAGGCGGGCGAGGACGTCGCGGCGCTGGTCCGGCGGGTGAACGCCGACGAGCCCGCGTCCGCCGACGGCTGGATCGGCCGGCTCGCCGAGATGCGGCGGGCGCTCGGGCGGCTGGAGACGCTCCGGGACCTGCGGTACGCCGACCCCGCCCGCATCGACGAGCTGTCGGAGACGGTGGAGACGGAGCTGCGCGGCCTGGGCGAGCGGTCCGTCCGGTTCCTGCAGGGCGAGGACGCGTTCACCGGCTACCACGCCGAGGTGGCGCGCATCGCCGAGGCGGCCGGCGCGATCGCGACGGCCGCCGACGCGGCGCCGCTCGCCGAGCTCCTCGACGCGCAGAACGAGGGCCTGGAGGTCGTCACCGAGGTCGTCGGGGACCTCGACATCACCGACGCCACGGCCCGCACCGCGATCCTGGAGCGCGTCGGCGAGGTGCTCGGCGGGCTCAACCGGGCCCGCGCCGTGCTGGACAACCGGCGCCGCGACCTGCTCGAACACGAGGGGCGCGCCGCGTTCGCCGCCGAGCTGGCGCTGCTGGACCAGGCGGTCGCGGGCGCGCTCGCGGGCGCGTCCACGCCGGAGCGCTGCGACGAGCAGCTCGGCCGCCTGCTGCTGCGGCTGGAGACGCTGCAGGCGCGGTTCGCCGAGCTGGAGGAGTTCGCGGCCGGGCTGGAGACCAAGCGCACCGAGCTGTACGAGGCGTTCTCCTCGCGCAAGCAGACGCTGCTGGACGAGCGGACGCGCCGCGCCGAACGGCTCACCGGGTCCGCGGACCGGATCCTCACCGGGGTGCGGCGCCGCGCCGCGGCCCTCGGCTCGCCGGACGAGGTGAACGCCTACTTCGCGACCGACGCGATGGTGGCGCGGCTCCGCGCGATCTCCGGGGAGCTGCGGGAGCTCGGCGACGACGTGCGCGCCGAGGAGCTGGAAGGCCGGGTGAAGGCGGCCCGGCAGGAGGCGGCGCGGGCGCTGCGCGACCGGCTCGACCTGTACGGCGACGACGGCGCGACGATCCGCCTCGGCCGGCACCGCTTCGCGGTGAACACCCGCCCGATCGAGCTGACGCTCGTCCCGCACGACGGCGGGATCGCGTTCACCGTCACCGGGACCGACTACCGGGCGCCGGTGCGGGACGCGGCGTTCGCTGCGACCCGCGACCTGTGGAGCCAGACCCTCGTCTCGGAGACACCGGAGACGTACCGGGCCGAGTACCTCGCGACGTCGGTCCTCGCCGCCGGGTCCGCGGCGGAGCTGCAGGGCGTGGACCTCCTGCAGGTGGTGCGGGAGGCGGCGGCCGACCGCTACGACGAGGGCTACGAGCGCGGCGTCCACGACCACGACGCGGCCCGCATCCTCGACGTCCTCCTGCGCCTCTACGCCGACGCGGGCCTGCTGCGCTACCCGTCGCCCGCGCGTGCCGCCGCGCAGCTGTTCTGGACGCACGGTCCCGACGCGCCCGCCCGCACCACGTGGGCGACCCGCGCCCGGTCCCTCGTCCGGGCCCGCCGCTCGTTCGGGCGCGCGCCCGCGCTGGGCGACCTCGCCGCCGAGCTGACCGGGGCCGTCGAGGAGTTCGCGGCGCGCACCGGCCTGCCCGCGCCGGACGGCCCGCTCGCCGCCGAGTACCTGATCGAGGAGCTGACGACCGCGCCGGACGGGTTCGTCACCAGCACCGGCACCCGCGACCTGCTGAAGTCGTTCGGCCCGCACCTGCCCGGCCTGGAGGAGGACCTGCGGGCGCTCGGCGGCGACCTCGCCGCCCGCCACCAGCTCGCCGAGGCGTGGCTCGGCTCGCACCTCGCCGCCACCCCCGACGCCGACTCCGCCGACCTTCCCGAGGCCGTCGCGACCGTGCTGTGCGCGTCCGCGCACTACGACTCCCCCGCCGCGCTGACCTCCACCGTCGACGACCTGCTCGGCGCCCACCCGCGCATCGCGGGCCGCAGCCTGCCTCTCCGCCTGGACGAGCTCCTCGCGCGCACACAGCGGTTCCGCACCGAGCGCGTCCCCGCGTTCCGCGCCTACCAGAAGCAGCGCAACGACCTCGTCGCCGCCGAGTCCCGGCGCCTCGGCCTCGCCGACCTCAAGCCCCGCACGATGAGCGCGTTCGTCCGCAACCGGCTCGTCGACGAGGTGTACCTGCCCCTCATCGGCGACAACCTCGCCAAGCAGCTCGGCGCCGCCGGGGACGGCAAGCGCACCGACCAGATGGGCCTGCTCCTGCTCATCTCCCCGCCCGGCTACGGCAAGACGACACTGATGGAGTACGTCGCCGACCGGCTCGGCCTCGCCCTCGTCAAGGTCGACGGCCCGGCCCTCGGCCACGACGTCACGTCCCTCGACCCGGCGAAGGCGCCGAACGCCACCGCCGCCCGCGAGGTCGAGAAGATCAACTTCGCGCTGAAGATGGGCAACAACGTCCTGCTCTACCTCGACGACATCCAGCACACCTCGCCGGAGCTCCTGCAGAAGTTCATCCCGCTCTGCGACGCGCAGCGCCGCATCGAGGGCGCCGCCCGCACCCACGACCTGCGCGGCAAGCGGTTCGCCGTCTGCATGGCCGGCAACCCCTACACCGAGTCCGGGCACCGCTTCCGGATCCCGGACATGCTCGCCAACCGCGCCGACGTCTGGAACCTCGGCGACGTCCTGTCCGGCAAGGACGAGCTGTTCGCGCTCAGCTACGTGGAGAACGCGCTGACCTCCAACCCGGTGCTCGCGCCGCTCGCCGGCCGCGACCGCGGCGACGTCGAGCTGCTCGTCCGGCTGGCGGCCGGCGACCCGAACGTCCGCCCGGACCGGCTCGCGCACCCGTACTCGCAGGCCGAGCTCGACCAGATCCTGTCGGTCATGGCGAAGCTCCGGCACGTGCAGCAGGTCGTCCTGACGGTGAACCGCGCCTACATCGCCTCGGCCGCGCAGGACGACGCGTCCCGCACCGAGCCGCCGTTCCGCCTCCAGGGCTCCTACCGCGACATGAACAAGCTCGCCGAGCGCATTCTCCCGGTGATGAACGCCGGGGAACTCGAAACGCTCATCGACGACCATTACCGCGCCGAGGCGCAGACCCTCACGTCCGACACCGAGGCGAACCTGCTGAAGCTGGCGGAACTGCGCAACGTCCTCACGCCGGAAAACGAAGCTCGCTGGGCGGACGTCAAGTCCGCCTACCTCCGCGCGCGGACCCTCGCCGGCAACGAGGACGACCCGTCCGTGGGCGCCCTCCTCCACTTGGCCGACCAGCTGTCCGCCATCGAGAAGACCCTCCGCGACCGGTAAAAGGAAAGGCGCGCCCGACCATTCGGGCGCGCCTTCATCAGTGGCGGGGGCGGGAATCGAACCCGCATCGGGCTCAGCAGATTCGGGGAAGGGGATCGCCTACCAGGAGGTCGACTATGCGGGTGCCGCCGAAGGCGGTCTTGAGCAGGACCAGGCCGGACGGGTCGTCCTTGACGTGGGCGATGACGGCGGCGCCGGCGCCGAGCGGGTGGGCGCGGAGCGCGGCGAGGGCGGCGGCCTCGGACTCGGGGGCCACGACGACGACGGCGCGGCCCTCGCAGGCGACGTACATCGGGTCGATGCCGAGCAGTTCGCAGGCGCCCCGGACGGCGGGGCGGACGGGCACGGCGCCCTCGTCCACGGCGATGGCGAGGCCGGCGTCGGAGGCGATCTCGTTGAGGACGGTGGCGACGCCGCCGCGGGTGGCGTCGCGCATCCGGCGGACGGCGCCCGGGCAGGCGTCGCGGAGCTCGGCGAGCAGGCAGCCGAGCGGGGCGGTGTCGGACGCGAGGTCGGCTTCGAGGTCGAGCTCGCCGCGGGCCAGCATGATGGTGACGCCGTGCTCGCCGATCGGGCCGGTGACCAGGACGGCGTCGCCGGGCCGGACGGCGCCGGAGGGCGGGTCGGTGACGACGCCGACGCCGGCGGTGCTGATGTAGCAGCCGTCGGCCTTGCCGCGCTCGACGACCTTGGTGTCGCCGGTGACGATGTCGACGCCGGCGGCCTCGGCGGCGGCGCGCATCGACTCGGTGATGTGGCGGAGGCTCTCGACGGGGAAGCCCTCTTCGAGGATGAACCCGGCGGAGAGGTGCAGCGGCGTCGCGCCGGCGACGGCGAGGTCGTTGACGGTGCCGTTGACGGCGAGGTCGCCGATGTCGCCGCCGGGGAAGAACAGCGGCGACACGACGTAGGAGTCGGTGGTGAAGGCGAGGTCGGCGCCGTTGACCGAGAAGCGGGCCGAGTCGTCCATCCGGTCGAGGACGGGGTTGGCGAACGCCTCGCGGAAGACGGCGTCGATCAGGGTGCGGGTGGCCTTCCCGCCGGACCCGTGGGCGAGGACGATCGTGTCGTCGCGGAGGCGGGCGCGGCGGCCCCGGGCGCGCTCGATGCGTTCGAGGACCTGCTCTTCGCGGATCGTCACCGGGTGGCCTCCTTGACGCGCTCGCGGGTGAAGCGGCCGAAGTTGTAGTAGGCGGCGCAGGCGCCCTCGGACGAGACCATGCAGGTGCCGATCGGCGTTTCGGGCGTGCAGGCGGTGCCGAAGACCTTGCATTCCCACGGTTTGAGGACGCCTTTCAGGACCTCGCCGCACTGGCATGCCTTCGGGTCGGCGACGCGTCCGCCGGGGATGTCGAAGATGCGCTCGGCGTCGAAGTCGGCGTAGGCGTCCTTCATCCGCAGTGCGGAGTGGGAGATGAAGCCGAGGCCGCGCCATTCGAAGTAGGGGCGCGGCTCCATCGTCTCGTTGATGACCTGGAGCGCGCGCGTGTTGCCGTCCCAGGGGACGACGCGGCCGTACTGGTTCTCCACTTCGGAGCGGCCTTCGGCGAGCTGCGCCAGCAGCATGTGGACGGACTGGAGGATGTCCAGCGGCTCGAACCCGGCGACGACCAGCGGCTTGCGGTAGTCGCGGGTGATGAACTCGTACGGGCGGCAGCCGATGACGGTGGAGACGTGGCCGGGGCCGAGGAAGCCGTCGAGGCGCAGGTCGGGCGAGTCGAGGATCGCCTTGATGGCCGGGAGGATCGTGACGTGGTTGCAGAACACCGAGAAGTTGGTGATCCCGGCGGCCTTCGCGCGCAGCACCGTCATCGCGGTGGACGGCGCGGTGGTCTCGAATCCGATGCCCATGAACACGACGCGGCGTTCGGGGTTCCGCTCGGCGATCTTCAGGGCGTCCAGCGGCGAGTACACCATGCGGATGTCGGCGCCGGCGGCCTTGGCGTCGAAGAACGAGCCGTTCCCGCCCGGCACCCGCATCATGTCGCCGAACGACGTCATGATCACGTTGGGCTGGGACGCGATGTGGATCGCGTCGTCCACCCGCCCCATCGGCATCACGCACACCGGGCAGCCCGGGCCGTGCACCAGCGAGACCGCCTCCGGCAGGTAGTCCTCGATGCCGTGCTTGTAGATGGTGTGGGTGTGGCCCCCGCACACCTCCATGAACTTGTACTGCCGGCCGGGCTCGCACAGTGCCGCGATGGACGCGGCGAGATGGTGCGCCTTCTCCGCGTCCCGGTACTCGTCCACGAAGCGCATCAGTCGATCCTCGATTCCCGCAGCGCGTCGATCTCCTCGTCGTAGGCCGCGCCGATGCCCTCCAGCATCGTCAGCGTGGCCTTCGCCTCCGCCTCGTCGATCCTGGAGAGCGCGAATCCGACATGGATCAGCACCCAGTCGCCGGCGGCGAGGCCCTCCCCCTCCAGCAGGCCGATGTTGACGGCCCGCCGCACCCCGCTGACCTCGACCTTCGCCAGCCCGGGCCGGTCCGGCACGAACTCCACGATCTCGCCCGGTATCGCCAGGCACATCTCAGGCCGCCTCTCCCACCAGCTCCCGCTGGGTCAGCTCCCACAGCGCGTGGTAGATCGTCGTCTGCGCCTCCTGGATGCGGTGCACCGACGACGACGGCACGACGAACAGGTGGCTCATGCCGGGCGTCTCGGCCATCTGGCCGCCGGTGTAGCCGGCCAGGCCGACCGTCACCATGCCCCGCCCCGCCGCCTCCCGCAGCGCCGCGATCAGGTTGTCGGAGTTCCCGCTGGTGGACAGCGCGACCGCGATGTCGCCGGGGCGCCCGAACGCGGCGAGCTGCCGCGCGAACACCACCTCGAACCCGATGTCGTTCGACAGCGCCGTCACCACCGCGACATCGGTGGTCAGCGCCAGCGCGGGCAGCGGGCGCGCGCCGCCGCCCGGGTTGAGGAACAGCGCCGCGACGTCCTGCGCGTCGGTGGAGCTGCCGCCGTTGCCGAACGCGAACAGCCGCCCGCCGGCGCGGAACGACTCCGCCATCCGCGCGGCGCACGCCGCCAGCTCGGCGCCGTACTCCTCCAGGACGATCTCGCGCAGCCGGACGATCTCGTTCGCCTTCTCCGCCGTCGAGCGGCGCACGTCCGCCAGCACCGCCGACAGGTCCGTGCCGCCCGGCGCGAGGAACGGGTAGAGCTGCTGCATGCCGGTCACGTCACGACCCCGATCGCCTCCTTGGCGTGGACGAGCACCGTGTCGCCGACGGCGGCGTCCACGAGCGCCACGCTCACCTGCTCGACGCGCCCGCCGCCGGCGTCGACGTCCGCGAGGTCGGCGCCGTGCAGGCGCAGCACCTTCACCGGGACGGCCTCGTCCGAGCAGGTGACGCAGTGGTCGCCCTCGCAGTGCGTCACGCGACCACCTCCCGGCCGAGCACGCCCGGCTGCTCCAGGAACACGTGCACCAGCTCCCACAGCACGTGGTAGGCGGTGACGTGCACCTCCTTCACCACGCGCGGGTCGCCGGACGGGACCGTCACCACGTGGTCGACCGCCGGGCTCGCCGCCACCGCTCCCCCGTCCCCGCCGGTCAGCGCGACGGTCAGCATGCCGAGGCCGCGGGCCTCCTGCAGCCCGCGCAGGACGCTGCCGCAGCGGCCGTCCGGCGAGATGCCGAGCGCCATGTCGTCCGGGCCGCCGAAGCAGCGCAGCTGGTGCGCGAACACCTCGTCGAACCCGGTCGCCGCGCCGATCCCGGTGAGGGTGGCGACGTCGCCGGTGAGCGACAGCGCCGGCATCGCCCGCTTGCCCACGATCACCGGGTGGACGAACTCCACCGCGACGTGCTGCGCGTCGGTCGCCGCGCCGCCGTTGCCGAAGGTGAACAGCCGCCCGCCGCGGTGGAAGCGGGCCGCCATCGCGTGGCACGCGGCGGCGACGGCGTCCGCCGCCCCCGCCAGCGCGGCACCGGGCGCGGCGCGCCGCCGGAAAACCTCGGCGACCGCGCCGGCCTCGTCGTTCGTCGTGGTCATCCCGGTCACTTCTGCTCGGACCGGGTGCGGCGCATCAGCGCCGGCATCTGCTTGATCATGATGGCGGCCATCGCGGCCACCAGCATCCCGACCATCATGCGGGCCGCCATCGCCCGCATGCCGCCCTTGCGCATGCCCATGTTCTGCTTCCTCATCTCAACTCCTTCCCGTTCCCGTGGTGGCGCGGTCTCCGCCGCGCGGGTCGCCGGCGGACAGTTCGGCGAGCAGCCGGTCGAGACCGGCTCCGCCGAACAGGTCGGCCGGAGTCTGCGGGGCCACCTGGGGCCAGTCGTAGAGCACGATCGGGGCGGCCAGCACCGTCCCGTGCCCGCCCGTGGGGCCCGCCAGGACGGGCCAGAGGCCGTCGCTGTGGCAGGCCGCCGCCGCGTCGGCGAGCCTCGCGGGAGGCGCGGCGGGCGAGACGAACGCCCCGCCGGACGCGTCCGCGACGAGGTGCGCGCAGAGCATCCCGGTGCGGGCCGCCTCGTCCCGGTCGGCGGCGGTGCCGGTGTTGACGACGACGGCCCGCAGCCGGACGGCGCCGGGCGCGGCCCGCTCCGCCGACAGCACGACCGTCCCGGTCACCCGGTCCCACGTGCGGACGATCCGCGCCGCGCCCTCGACCGGCTCCTCGTCGAGGCCCGCGGCGATCGCGACGGGCACCCGGACGGGCGAGCGCAGCAGCCGCGCGACCGGCAGCCGCCCGCCGGTGATCTCGCGTTCGCGGGCCTCCTGCCGCGTCCGGTACGTCACGGCGCCGGCCTGGAGTTCCTGCACCGGGGCGTCGCCGTCCATCACCTGCCGGTGCACCGTGTGCAGGAACCGCAGCGTGAACTCGACGGTCGTTTCCGGGCCGTCCTCGAGAAGGAATTCCGCGGACACCGTCCAGCGGCCGCCGGACCGTTCCGCCTCGTCCTTCGGCTGGACGCCGCCGATCGTCCAGCGTTTCCCGGTCCGTGCCGCGGAAGCGCGGTAAGGCCAGAGCAGATGACCCTCGTAAAGGACCGTGTCGGCGATCGCCCTCACGGCGTCCATGGGTCGCTCTCCTCCGGGCGCATGGCCATTTCCGCGCTCAGCGCGGCATCGCGCATGGCGGCCTCGTTCAGTGATTCCAGTCCCGCGTGGTCGTCCATTCGGCCGGTGTCGTCGCGGCCGGCGTCGCCGTGCAGGGACTCCGCGGCGTGCAGCAGTTCGTCGACGGTGTCGTCGAACGAGGTGTGCGCGCGGCGGGCCCGGTAGGCGGCGAGCCGGTCGAAGCGGTCCTCGTCGAGGCGCAGCCACCGCACGGCGCCGTAGTAGCGGTCGACGAGGCTGCGCCACACCCGGACGGGCAGTTCGCCGGCCGCCCGGTGCCGGCACGGGATCTGCGCGGTGCGCAGCACTCCGTCGTCGCCCGGGTAGAAGACGGTGCCGTCGAAGGCCAGGTCGAGCGGGACCTCGCCGCCGGCGAGGGCGCGCAGGTACTGGTCGGCCGTGACCTGCATGTCGTGCCCGCAGGGCAGCGCGACGGTCACCTCGGTCGCGCCGCGGAACGTCGGGACGGTGACGCCGATCCGCGCCCACAGCAGCCCGCCGGGCGGCTCGTCGGCCAGCGCGGCGGGGCCGATCAGCCGGGTGATCCGGTCGCGCTCGGCGTCCTCGTAGCCGCGCCGCGCCGCCGCGATCGTGACGGTGGTGGTGAGCAGGACGCACTGGACGGGCCCGCCGTCGGGGCGGCGCAGTCCGATGCGCAGGTTCAGCGTGGGCGCCGCGGCGAACGGCTCGGGTTCGATGCCGAGCAGTTCCAGCGCCAGTTCCGGGACCGCGTTCATGCGGGCGTCGCGCGCGTTCATGCGGGCGTCACGCCCCGCTCGCCGACGGTGGCCATGGCCCTCCCCCCAAAGATCATTGACCAATTCGACCTGCCCGGCGGGATTCGCCCGCAAACACGGCCGGAAAACCCGCTCCGGCAATTCCATGGTTGCGTAAAGGCGGCGTTTGACGGGGGAAGATCCGGGCAGCGCAACCCTTGCCGCGAAGCGAGCGGGACGGATGGGAAAGCGTGCACGAATTGGCCGTGACGGAGAGCGTCATAGATGCGATATCAGCGCAGTTGTCCGATATGCGAGTGACGGTGGTCCGGCTGGAGATCGGAAAACTTTCCGGAGTCATGCCGGACGCGGTGCGGTTCTGCTTCGAGCTGGCGGGCGAGGGCACCTGCGTGGAGGGCGCGCGGCTCGACATCACCGAGCCCGACGGCACCGGCGAGTGCCGGGCCTGCGGCTCGGTGTTCCCGGCCCGCGACCCGCTCGCACTGTGCCCCTGCGGCAGCGCCGAGGTGACCGTCACCGGCGGCGCCGAACTGACGATCAAAGCGGTGGAGGTCGCCGACCATGTGTGAGACCTGCGGCTGCGACGCCGGCGACGCGGCCCGCCTGACCGCCGTCGGCGGCGGCGCCGCCCACGCCCACCCGCATCCGCATCCGCACGAGCGGGTCATCGTGCTCGACCACAGGGTGCTGTCGCACAACGACGACCTCGCCGCGCGGAACCGGGCCTGGCTCGCCGAGCGCGGGATCCTCGCGCTGAACGTGATGAGCTCGCCCGGCTCCGGCAAGACGACCCTGCTGGAGCGCACCGTCGCCGACCTCAGCCCGTCGGGCCCGGTCGCGGTGATCGAGGGGGACCAGGAGACCGTCCTCGACGCGCGCCGCCTCGCCGCCGCGGGCGCGAGCACCGTGCAGGTCAACACCGGCTCCGGCTGCCACCTCGACGCCGCGATGGTGTCCGGCGCGCTCGCCGAGCTGGCCCCGCCGGACGGCGCGACGGTGTTCGTCGAGAACGTCGGCAACCTCGTCTGCCCGGCCCTGTTCGACCTCGGCGAGCGCGCCCGCGTCGTGCTGATGTCGGTGACCGAGGGCGCCGACAAGCCGCTGAAGTACCCGCACATGTTCCGCGGCGCCGACGTCCTGCTGCTCAACAAGATCGATCTGCTGCCGTACGTCGACTTCGACGTCGACGCCTGCCGGGACGCCGCCCGCCGGCTCTGCCCCGGCCTGCGGATGCTGCCGGTCTCCGCCACCCGCGGCGACGGCCTCGGCGACTGGTACGACTGGCTCGACGAGCAGGCCCGCCCCGTCGCCGGCTGACGGTCACGGGCGGGGGCGGTCCGCGGCGGCGAGGCGGAGGACCTGGGCGAGGTGCAGCGCCGTGCGCCCGGTGCCCTGCGCGATCTGCTCGCGGCAGCTGAATCCGTCCGCGACGATCAGCGTGCGCTCGGGCGCGTCCCGGACGGCGGGCAGCAGCACCCGCTCGCCCGCGGCCTTCGACACCCGGTACCGGTCGCCGGCCTCGTAGCCGAAGCTTCCCGCCATGCCGCAGCAGCCGGAGTCGGGGACGTCGAGGTCCAGCCCGGCGCGCTCCATCAGGTCCCGCTCGGAGTCGTGGGTGAGGACGGCGCCCTGGTGGCAGTGGACCTGGACGAGCGCGTCCCGGTCGATGCGGGGCGGCTCGTAGCCGTCGCGGGCCAGCAGTTCGGCGAGCGTGAACGCGGCGCCGGCGATCCGTCCGGCGTCGGCGTCGTCGGGGAACATGTTCGGCAGCTCGTCGCGGAACACCGCCAGGCAACTCGGTTCGAGCCCGACAAGCGGGATCCCGTCGGAGACCGGCCCGGCGAGCGCGTCCACGCTGCGGCGCAGCCACCGGCGCGCGGTCGGGAGCATCCCGTAGTCGTAGAGGGGACGGCCGCAGCACAGTCGCCCCTCGGGCAGCCTGACCTGGTATCCGGCGTCCTCCAGCACCTCGACGGCGGCGATCGCGACGTCCGGGTCGAAGAAGTTCGTGAACGTGTCGGGCCACAGCATGACCGGGCGGCCGTCCGGGCCGCGGTGCTCGGCGAACCAGTCCTCGAAGGTGCGCGCGGCCAGCCTCGGCGCCTTCCTGCGGCGGTCGACGCCCGCCGCGAGCTTCAGCGGCAGCCCGGTCGGCGGGAACCCGAGGAGCCCGTTCACCAGGCCGGGGGCCTTCGAGCCGAGCCGCGCCCAGACCGGGATCAGGCCGAGCGCGTACGCCTGGCGGGGCCGCAGCCGCCGCTTGTAGTAGTGCGCGAGGAACTCGGCCTTGTAGGTGGCCATGTCAACCGACACCGGGCAGTCGCCCTTGCAGCCCTTGCAGGACAGGCAGAGGTCGAGCGCCTCCTTGACGTGCGGGTCGCGCCAGCCCTTCCCGCGCAGCGAGCCGCTCATCATCTCGAACAGCAGCCGGGCGCGGCCCCGCGTCGAGTGCTTCTCCTCGCGGGTGACCATGAAGCTCGGGCACATCGTGCCGCCGCCGAGGTGGCGGCACTTGCCGATGCCGAAGCAGCGGTTCGCGGCGTCGGCGAACCCGTGCGCGTCCTGCGGGTAGCCGAAGTACGTCTTGACCTGCCGCGGCCGGTAGTCGGTGCCGAGCCGCAGGTTCTGGTCCGGCCGGTACGCCGAGACGACCTTGCCCGGGTTCATCCGGTGGTCGGGGTCGAACACCTCCTTGAACTCGGTGAACGCCTCGACCAGCTCGGGGCCGAACATCTTCGCCAGCTGGTTCGCGCGCAGCTGCCCGTCGCCGTGCTCGCCCGACAGCGACCCGCCGTACCGGACGACGAGGTCGCCGGCCTCGTCCAGGAACCTCCTGAAGTTCTCGACGCCGTCCGGGGTCTGGAGGTCCAGGTCGAGCCGGTTGTGCATGCAGCCTTGCCCGAAATGACCGAACAGGACGGTGTGGTAGCCGTGCCGTTCGACGAGCGCGCAGTAGTCCCGGATGTACCCGGCGAGCTTCTCCGGCGCGACCGCCGCGTCCTCCCACCCCGCCAGCCCCGAGTGCCGCCCGGGCAGCCTGGTGAACTCGATCGTGCTGCGGCGGACCTCCCAGATCTCCTCCTGCCCGGCCGGGTCCTCGAACACCTTCGGATGGCCGCCGTGCGGGCGCGCCTTCACCGACTCGCACAGCTCGTTCGCCTCGTCCTGCGACTCCGCCCCGTACTCGGCGAGCAGCCACGCGCCGCCCTCCGGCAGGTCGTCGATGCCCGGAATGTGCGCTCCGTGCGCCTCCAGGTTGTCGATCACCCCGGCGTCGAAGCACTCCAGGCCGATCAGCCCGGCGGTGTCCAGCAGCTCCGGGACGTGCTCGGCCGCGGCCGCCGCGTCCGGGTACCCGATCACCAGCAGCGCGTGGTGCGGCGGGTCCGGCAGCAGCCGCACCCGCGCCTCCAGCACCAGCACGCACGTCGACTCGGTGCCGACCAGCGCCTTCGCGACGTCGAACCCGTTCTCCGGGAGCAGGCTGTCGAGGTTGTAGCCCGACACGCGGCGCGGGATGTCGGGGTATCGCGCGCGGATCAGCGGCCCGTACCGCTCGGCGATCCCGCGCAGCGCGGCGTAGATCTCGCCCTGCCGGCCCTCCGGGCGGACGTCGCCGGCGCCGACGGTCATCCGCGTCCCGTCGTAGGTGATCACGTCCAGTTCCAGGACGTTGTCGACGGTCTTGCCGCCCATCACCGAGTGCGTCCCGCACGAGTTGTTGCCGATCATCCCGCCGAGCGTGCAGCGGTCGTGCGTCGCCGGGTCCACCGGGAACGTCAGCCCGTGCCGCGCCGCGGCCTCCCGCAGCTGGTCGCAGATGACGCCCGGCTGGACGCGCGCCGTCCGGCCCTCCGGGTCCAGCTC
The DNA here is from genome assembly GCF_017573465.1 of Actinomadura violacea. Classification (GTDB taxonomy): domain Bacteria; phylum Actinomycetota; class Actinomycetes; order Streptosporangiales; family Streptosporangiaceae; genus Spirillospora; species Spirillospora violacea. The sequence goes on along the minus strand of NZ_JAGEPF010000012.1, from coordinate 171,510 downwards.
GACGATCCGGTGCATGTACTTGGAGAAGTCGAAGACCACCGCCGCGTTGACGCTCTGGCCCGCGAGGCCCGTCCCGCAGCCGCGGCCGAACACCGGCACCTGGTAGCGGCGGCACACGTCGAGCGCCGCCGCCACGTCCCCCGCGTGCCGCGGGATCACCACGCCGACCGGAACCTGCCGGTAGACCGAGGCGTCATTGGCGTACAGGGCGGTCGAGCCCGGGTCGAAGCGCACCTCGCCCTCGACCACCTCGCCCAGGTCCCTCGCGAGGCCGCCCCGGTCGACGAACTCCACCGGTCGGTGCCGCCTGCCGGCCACAGCGGTCATCGGCTCCGCCTCCCCTCGTCGCGGAACCTCCCCCTACCTCCGGGCAGAACGCCCAAACGCACGTCAAAGGCGGTCTATCGGAACACGATAGAAATCCCCGGCTTGACCTGGAGCGCGCTCCACCTTCTAGATTTCCTCCCGTCCACCACCACGAGGAGCCCGCAGTGCAGTACCGGAAGCTCGGCCGTACCGGCGTCGAAGTCAGCACCCAGTGCCTCGGCGCCATGATGTTCGGCAGGGTCGGCAACCCCGACCACGAGGACTCCGCGCGCATCGTCCACCGCGCGCTCGACGCCGGCGTCAACTTCGTCGACACCGCCGACATGTACTCCGCCGGGGAGAGCGAGGAGATCGTCGGCCGCGCCCTCAAGGGCCGCCGCGACGACGTCGTCCTCGCCAGCAAGTTCTTCTTCCCGCTCGGCGACGAGCGCAACGCCCGCGGCGGCTCGCGCCGCTACATCGTGCGCGCCGTCGAGGCGAGCCTGCGCCGCCTCGGCACCGACCACATCGACCTCTACCAGATGCACCGTCCCGACTGGGACACCGATCTGGAGGAGACCCTCGACGCCCTCACCGACCTCGTCCGGCAGGGCAAGGTCCGCTATGTCGGCTCGTCGACGTTCCCCGCCGACCAGATCGTCGAGGCGCAGTGGGCGGCCGCGCGCCGCGGCGGCGTCCGGTTCGTCTGCGAGCAGCCGCAGTACTCGATCTTCGCCCGGTCGACCGAGGTGGCCGTGCTGCCCACCGCGCAGCGGCACGGCATGGGCGTCATCCCGTGGAGCCCGCTCGCCGGCGGCTGGCTGACCGGCAAGTACCGGCGCGACGCGGCGGCCCCCGCCGGCTCGCGCTTCGCGCCCGCGGAGGACTCCAACTGGAAGGGCCGCACGGTCGACGCCGACCCGAGCGCGCCGCTGCGCTACGACGCCGTCGAGCGCCTCACCAAGATCGCCGACGAGGCGGGGCTGTCCCTCACCCACATGGCGCTGGCGTTCGTCGGCGAGCACCCGGCGATCACCTCGACCATCATCGGCCCGAAGACGATGGCCCAGCTGGACGACCTGCTCGCCGCCGCCGACGTCCGCCTCGACCCGGCCGTCCTGGACGCGATCGACGAGGTCGTCCCGCCGGGCACCGACATGGCGGGCATCAAGCACCTCGTCGGGAACCCGTCGCTGGACGCCGGGAACCGCCGCCGCCCGCGATGACCGGCTTCTACCACGTCTGCTTCGCCGTCCCCGACCTCGCCGCGGCGATGCGCGACCTCACCGCCGCCGCGGGCGTCGCCTGGCGCGACCCCGCCGGCGGGCGGATCGGCGAATGGGACTACCAGATCGTCTTCTCCGCCGGCGGGGCCCCGTTCATCGAGCTCATCGAGGCCGCGCCGGGCGGGCCGTGGGGCGACACGTCCCGGCCGGGCTTCCACCACCTCGGGTTCTGGACGTCCGACCTGGCGGCGGGGGCGGCCAGGCTCACCGAGGGCGGCTTCGCCGAGACGTTCTCGGGCTGCCCCTACGGCCGCGCGTTCGGCTACCACCGCGTCGACTCGATCGGCGCGGCCGTCGAACTCGTCGACGAGAGCCTCCAGGCGTCCTTCCTGGACGCCTGGGACCCCGGCGGCCCGCCGATGCCCGCCATCGGCGAGTCCGCCGGCTAGCCGCGCGGCGGGGTTCCGGGGCCCGGCCCCGGAACCCCGGGCGGTCACTTGATCAGCGGGTCGCGGGGCAGGCGCAGGATGCGCTCGGCGATCTGGTTGCGGGTGATCTCGGAGGTGCCGCCCGCGATCGACATGCCGCGCGAGCCGAGCCGCATCCGGCCCGCGATCATGCCGAGGCCCTCGGCGAACACCAGCTCGGGACCCGCGTAGGCCGACAGCAGCGCCGCCGCGGCGTGGCCGTGCTCGGCGAGCACCAGCTTGGTGATGTTGCCCTCGGGGCCGGGCTCGCCGCCCGCGACGGCGCGCTCGGCGCTGCGCAGGTTCAGCAGCCGCAGCGCCTGCGCCTCCGCCTCGTGCGCGCCGACGCGCTCGGCGCCGGCCGGCACCCGGTCCGGGTGCTCGGTGCACAGCTTCACCAGGTCGGGCAGCTGCGCGGTGGCGCCGACGCCGCCGCCGATGCTGACCCGCTCGTTGCCGAGCGTGGCGCGGGCGACCGTCCAGCCCTGGTTCGGGGTGCCGACGACGTCGGAGTCGGGGACGAAGACGTCGGAGAAGAACACCTCGTTGAAGTCGGAGTCGCCGGTGATCTGGCGGAGCGGGCGGACCTCCACGCCCGGGTGCTCCATGTCGATCACCATCATGGTGACGCCGGCGTGCTTGGGCGCGTCGGGGTCGGTGCGGACGGTCGCGAAGCCCCAGCGGCAGTAGTGCGCGCCGCTCGTCCACACCTTCTGCCCGTTGACGATCCAGCCGCCCTCGGTCTTCACGGCGCGGGTCTTCACCGACGCCGCGTCCGAGCCGGCCTCGGGCTCGCTGAACAGCTGGCACCAGATCTCGTCGCCGAGCAGCGCGGGCCGCACCCAGCGGTCGATCTGCTCCTGGGAGCCGTGCTGGATGATGGTGAGGATGTTCCAGCTGGTGATGCCGTACTGCGGGCGCTTCACGCCGGCGGCCTTGAACTCCTCGTCGATGACGAGCTGGAGCCCGGCCGGGGCCTCCAGGCCCCACGGCTTCGGCCAGTGCGGCTGGACGTAGCCGGTCTCGATGAGGCGGACGCGCTGCTCCTGCTTGGGCAGGGCGGCGATCTCGCGGGCCAGGTCGCGGACCCCGGCGCGCTCGGCCTCGGCCTCCGGCGGCAGGTCGAGGCTGGTGGCGCGGACGACCCCGGCGGCGAGCAGCCGGGTGACGTCGCGGGCGGCGGCCTCCGGGTCGACGGCCGCCTCGATCGCGGCGGCGCGGCGCATCAGCAGGTGCGCGTCGTGCTCCCAGGTGAAGCCGATCCCGCCGTGCACCTGGATGTTCAGCCCCGAGTTGTCGAGGAACGCCGGGACCGCGAGCGCGGCGGCGACCGCGGCGGCCAGCTCGAACTGGTCGGCCGGGCCGGATGCGGCGCGCGCCGCGTCCCACACGGCGGCGGTGCCGAGCTCGGCGGCGACCAGCATGTTCGCGCAGTGGTGCTTGACGGCCTGGAACGTGCCGATCGTGCGGCCGAACTGCTGCCGGACCTTCGCGTACTCGGTGGCCGACTCGACGCATTCGAGGGCGCCGCCGACCGCCTCGGCGGAGTAGAGCGTGCGGGCGATCGCGGCCGCGTGCCCGGCGGCGCCCGCGATCACCTCGGCGGGCGCCCCGTCGAGGCGGACCCGGGCGCTGCGCCGGGACGGGTCGAGGTTCTCCGGCACCTCGACGGCCACGCCCGCCGCGTCCGCCGCGACGATCACCATGTCGTCGCCGGCGGTGAGGACCAGCAGCCCGGCGAGCCCGCCGCCGGCCACCACCGCCTCGCCGGACACGGCGCCGTCCCGGACGGTCAGGGAGCCGTCCAGGCCGAGCGCGGCCGGGACCTCGCCGGACGCCAGGCCCGGCAGCAGCCGCGCCCGCTGCTCGTCGCTCCCGCGCGCGGCGACCAGCGCGGACGCCGCCATCGTCGGGACGAGCGGGCCGGGCGCGGCGGCCCGGCCCAGCTCCTCCGCGACGACGACGAGCTCGGGCAGGCCGTACCCGCCGCCGCCGTGCTCCTCGGGCAGGTGCAGGCCGAGCAGGCCGAGGCCGGCGAACTCCTTCCAGAACGCTGGGAGCGTCTCCTCGCCGGCCTCCAGCAGCGCCCGGTTCGCGGCGCGCGCGTCGTGGTCGCGCAGGAACGCGCGCGCCGTCCGCGCCAGTTCGCGATGCTCCTCGCCGATGGCGATCGCCATGGATCCTCCCAGGGTGTTCCGCGCCTGCGGCGCAGGTCGGGTCGGTGTGCCGCTCAGCTAATAATCGCTCGCTTACACCCCCTCCTGTCCACCGGCCCCCCGCGGACGCTCCTGCACCACCCAGGCGTTCCCGTCCGGGTCGGCGAAGAAGGCCATCGTGCTCCACGGCTCCGTGCCCGGCCCCTTGACCTGCGCGCCGTTCTCGAAGTGCACGACGTCGCCGACGGGGACGCCGCGTCCGGCCAGCTCGGCCTGCGCCGCGACGACGTCGGACACGACCAGCGTCAGCCCGCTGAGGCTCCCCGCGTCACCGCCGGTGACCAGGTGGATCGAGCAGCCGGACCCGGGCGGCGTCAGCTGGACGATCCGCATCCCGCCCGGCACCTCCCGGTCGAGGTCGACCGCGAAACCGACCTGCTCCCCGTAGAACGCCTTGGCCCGGTCCACGTCGGAGACGGGCACCGGCACGACTTCCAATTTCCATTCCATGGCGGGAATGACCTCCGGCAACGCCGGAACTCATCGCTTCTTCAGCCGTCTTCGGGATCGTCCACCGGCGGGAGGACGTACGCCGCAGGAACGACGACCGCGAGCACGATCAGCGGAATGAGCACCGCCGCCGCCCCGTGGTACTTGAACGTGAATCCCGCGGCGATCGCCCCGACCAGGAAGAAGGCGACGACGAGCGCCTGCAGGAAATGGCCGATGCGGCTCTGGTTCGGCAGCCGGTCGCCGTGCAGGCGGGTGCTCAGGCCGACGATGAACGACATCATGGTGCCGGTGATGAAGACGGTCGTCACGCCGGACACGCCCAGCCGCGTGACCCCCGCGGCCTGCAGCCCCATCGCCACCCCCGCCAGCGCGATGTAGCCGAACCGCGGGGCGCCGAGCGCCGGCCCGCCGACCGTTTCCCACCAAGCGAACCAGGCAGCCAGGGGCACCAGTTCGGCCGCCAGGCAGAACGCGAGAAGCCGCCGGCCTGACGGGAAAAGGCCGCCGGCGAAGGCGCCCAGGACGAAACCGCCGAGCGCGCAGAGAGACCGCAGGGCCGCGCCGGACTTCCCGGTCGCGATGCCGATTCCGAGCAGCGCGGTGTTCCCCGTCATGTTCGCCGTGAAAACGTGCCCGAGGCCGAGATAGCTGACCACGTCCGTCGCGGCGGCGACCACGGCGAGGCCCGGCAGGATGACGGCCCGCCTGGCCGCTGGGAAAGCCATGCACCGGCACTACCCGGCGGCCGCCGCGCCATTCGGAACGGACGGGTCAGCCGCCGGCCTTCCCGCCACCGCCGGACTCGCCGCCGTCCGCATCGCCCGCGCCGCCGTCCCCGGACTCGCGCCGCTCACCGCCGGACGGTTCCTCGCCGCCGGACGGTTCTTCCTCGTCGTCGGACGGCTCGGTGGCGGCGGCGACCTCGGGCGGCAGTTCCTCGGGCGGGTCGCGCAGCGCGGGCCACGCCCGGTACACGACCGCGGCGATCGGCACCGCGACGGCCGCGCCGGGGATCCCGCCGACGATCCCGCCGATGCTGATCGCCAGGATGATGGCGAGCGGGTGCAGCCGGACGAGCCGTCCGACCAGCAGCGGCTGCAGCAGGTGGCTCTCGGCCTGGTGCTCGACGATCAGCACGCCGAGGAAGATCAGCGCGATGACGCCGCCCTTGGCGGCGAACGCGACGGCGACCGCGAGCGCGCCGCCGACCAGGATCCCGACGATCGGGATGAAGCTGCCCAGGAAGATCACCACGGCGAGCGGCGCGACCAGCGGGACGCCGAGGACGGCCAGCACGATCGCGAGCACGACGGCGTGGATCGCGGCGACCATCACGGTGCCGTGCACGTACTGCGACAGCGTCTCCCAGGCGGCGCGGCCGGCCCGGTCGATGCGGGTGCGGTAGCGGCCCGTCCCGCCGATCGTCCAGTCCCAGATCCGCCCGCCGTCCTTGAGCAGGAAGAACGTGATGAACAGCAGCAGCACGATCGCGGCGAGCACCTCGATGGTGACCGCGCCCGCCTGCACCGCGGTGTTGGCGAGCTTGCCGCGCCGCTTCTCCAGGTAGTTGATGCCCTGGTCGATGGAGTTCTGGATCTGGGAGTGCTTGACGTGCAGCGGGCCGGTCTCCAGCCAGTGCTGCAGGGACCGGGCGGTGGCCTGCACCTCGGTGGCGAGCTTGGGGAACTCCTCGTTCGCCTGGATCCCGACGAACGTGCCGATCCCGCCGAGCACCGCCAGCGCGATCAGCATGGTGATCCAGGTGGCGGCCAGCGACGGCAGCCCCGCCCGCTCCAGCCGGCCGGTGAGGGGGCGCAGCAGCGCGCACAGGAACAGCGCGATGGCGCACGGCAGGAAGACGATCTTCAGGGTGCCGATGATCCAGACGATGCCGTAGCCGACCGCGCCGATCGCGATCAGCCGCCAGGACCAGGCCGCGGCAGCCCTGAGCAGGGGCGGTGCCGGTGGTGAGGCCGACGCCGCGGACCGCCGGTGCCGATCGTCGTTCATCCGCGCCCCTTCGCCGGGACGCCGGTCTTCTCCCCCACGCAAGGCACTCTATGCGCCGCGGCGCCGTCGGGTACCGCGCCGCGGCGCCTTCCGGTACCGCGCCGCGGCGCCGTCAGGTGCCGCGCCGGAAGCCCTCGATCGCGAGCGCGGCGGCCGCGGCGCCGACCGCGGCGCTGACCGCCAGGGCGGTGGCGGCGTCGGCGAGCGCGGGGCCGCCGAGCGCGATGGCCCGCGCCGCCCGGATCCCGTAGGTGGCGGGGTTGACGCCGACGACGGCGCGCAGCCAGCCGGGCAGCGCGCTCGCCGGGACGAACGCGTTGGACGCGAAGACCAGCGGGAACGTCGCCAGCCCCGCGACGGACTGCACGAGCTCGGGGTTGCGGATCCAGCAGGCGATGGCGATGAAGATCCAGCCGAGGCAGCAGCCGACGGCGAGCGCGAGCGCCGCGGCGCCGAGCGCGCCGAGCGGCCCGCCCGCCGGCCGGAACCCGAGCAGCGCCGCGGCGAGGACGATCAGCAGCAGCTGCTGGAGCGCGCAGCGGACGGTGTCGGCGGCGCTGCGGGCGAGCAGCACCGACCCAGGCCAGATCGGCATCGACCGGAACCGGGCGATGATCCCGTTGCGCATCTCCTGGGTGAGGCCGACCGCGGTGTTCAGCGCCGCCTGCATCGCCGACGTCACCATGATCGCGGGAACGAGGAAGTCGACGTAGCGGACGCCCGCCGGGAAGCCGGGCGCCCGCGCGACGCTGCCGAACAGCTGGCTGAACATGCCGAGCATCAGCAGCGGCCCGAGCATGCTCGCGACGACGAGCCGCGGGTCGAGGACGAGCGCGCGCAGCGACCGTCCGGTGAGGACGCGCAGCTGCGTGCCGATCCCGGCGTCCTGCGGGGGCGCCGTGCGGATGCCCGTCTCGGTCTCGGCGGGCGCGTCGACCGTCATGACCGGTCCTTCGCGGGCGGCGCGTCCGGGCGGGCGGGCCCGGTGAGGGACAGGTACACATCGTCGAGGGTCGGCGCGGTCACGGCCAGCTCGTAGTCGCCCGCGACCTCGGCGTCCAGCGTCCGGGCGACGACGGCGAGGTCGCGGGGGCCGGTCAGCGGGACGGCGAGGACGTCGCGGCGCGGGTCGTACTCGGGGCCGAGCCCCTCGGTGCGCAGCGCGCGGGCGGCGGCGCGCACGGCGTCCGGGCCGGACAGCCGCGCAGTGGCGGTGCGGCCGCCGACGCGGGCCTTCAGGTCGGCGGGCGCGCCGGCGGCGACGACCCGGCCGCCGGCGAGCACGGTGATGGCGTCGGCGAGCCGGTCCGCCTCGTCGAGGTACTGGGTGGTGAGCACGACGGTCGTCCCGTTCCGGACGAGGTCCTCGACGGCGGTCCAGGTGGCGAGGCGGGCGGCGGGGTCCAGGCCGGTGGTGGGCTCGTCGAGGAACAGCACCTCGGGACGGCCCGTCAGGCTGGCGGCGAGGTCGAGGCGGCGGCGCATCCCGCCGGAGTAGCCGCGGACGGGGCGGTCGGCGGCGCCGGTCAGGTCGAACGCCTCCAGCAGCTCGGCGGCGCGGCGGACCGCGGCGCGCCGCCCGATCCCGCGCAGCCGGGCGACCAGGACCAGGTTGTCGCGCCCGGAGATCTGCTCGTCGACGGCCGCGAACTGCCCGGTCAGCGCGATGCGGCGGCGCACCTCGCGCGACTGCCGGACGACGTCGTACCCGGCGACGCGGGCGGTGCCGGCGCTGGGCCGGCACAGCGTGGCGAGCACGTTGACCAGCGTGGTCTTGCCGGCGCCGTTGTGGCCGAGCAGCCCGAGCACCGAGCCGGGCGGCGCGGCGACCGTCACCCCGTCGAGCGCCTGGACCGGCCCGAACCACTTGCTGACGCCCGCGGCCTCGACCGCGTACCGGCGGCGGCCCGCGGGGCCGGGCACGCCGGTCATCCGGCGTTCCCCGCGGGGGCGAGCAGCCGCTTCATCAGCGCCGCGACGATCCGGTCGTACCAGTGGGTGAAGACCCACGCGCCGAGCGCCCCGGCGACGACCGCGGCCATCGCCGCGACGGGCCGTCCGGCGGGGACGGGCGCGCCCGCGACGGCGCCGGGGAGCGCGGCGGCGAGCAGCAGCAGGTTCCGGACGATCATCGCCTGCCCCATCACCGAGCCCTTCGAGCCGAAGCAGCGGCACTCGGCGAACACGCCGCCGCGCACCGCGCGCACCACGATGCCGATGAACAGGGCGAGCAGCGCGGACGCGAGCGCGAACCCGGCGCGGGCCGCGGGCGGCAGCGCCAGCAGCACGACCGCCGTACCCTCGCCCGCGACGACCAGCGCGCCCGCCGGCGCCGCGGCCCGCTCCGGCAGGATCGCGAGCTGCCGGATCGAGCCGGCGAACCCGCGGAACCGGGACGCGCTGCGCGCCTTCCCGACGAACGCGGCGGCGAACACCGTAAGGATCAGCGCCCGGCAGCCGAGCAGGAGCAGGCCCGTCATCGGTCCGCCTGCGCGCTGCCGGAGGCCGCGACCACCATCGTCTTGGCGAACGCCAGCACCTCGGCGCGCTCGCCGACCGGCTCGCCGTCGGCCTCCACCCACGCGTGCGCGCGGAACGGCTCCGTGCGCACGCCGGTGCACCAGTCCGGCCACGTCCCGCCGGCACGGCACAGCAGCACGGTCGCGATGGACCGCTGCAGGCAGCCCTGGCCGGCGCACTGCACGCTCACCGTCACCACCGCCTGCCGCGCCGCGAGCGCCTCCTCGCCCGACGCGGGCCGCGCGCCCCGCCGCAGCGCGGACAGGACGCGGCGCAGCCGGCGCGGCGGCAGCTTCGCGATCAGCCGGGCGGCGCCCACCGCGGCGCGGGCGCCGGCCCGCCGCCGCGGCGTCAGCCGGACCGACGGCTCCAGCGCGACCGGGATCGTCACGGGGCCATCACCTCGGCGTCGCGGAGCGTCGCGACGAACGCGGCGACGTCGGCGGTGACCCGCTCCGCCGCGTCCGGGTGCCGTTCCCGCAGCTCGCGGACGGCGTCGTCGACGGTCCCGCCGTCCAGCAGCAGCCGGATCACGGTGGTGCCGGTCGCGTTCAGCGCCCAGTAGCGGCCGGTGCGCTCGTCCAGCAGCACCGTGCCGTGCTCGGTCTCGGTCATGGTCACGTGGGGCGACAGCGACGCCCCGGGAGTCACGGGCATCTCGGACCTCCGGTCGAGGGGTTCGGGACGCGGCCGCGCTCGACGGCGCGCAGCCACGTCTCGCAGGCGAACGTGCTGATCAGCGGCATCAGGGTCAGGGACGAGGGCGGCGGCGCCGCCAGCACGGCGCGCAGCGCGGCGGCGTCGACGAGCCCGAGCCGCGCGAGGCGCATGCCGTCGCCGCACAGCTCGAGCAGCTCGGCGCGGTGCCGGCGCAGGCTGTCGTAGGCCTCCGCGCTGTACTCCGACTTCGTCGCCCGGCCGAGGATCCGGGCGGGGACGATGCCGGCCATCGCGGCGGACAGGGCGGGCTTGTAGCGGTCGGGCATCGTGATGTCGCGCAGCCGGACGGCGAGCGCGGCCTCGATGACCCGGTCGTCGACGAACGGCGCGTGCCAGGCCACGCCCTCCCGCGAGGTGAGCCGGTCGACGCGGCGGATCGTGTCGCCGCAGAGCCGGGCGTCCTGCAGCAGGGCGTGCTGCCCGCGCAGCGGCGCCAGCGGCTCCACGCCGGACGCGCCGACCCGCCGCAACAGGCTCCGCGCCGCCGCGGCGGCGTCGCCGGTCGCCCACGGCGGCAGCCGGTAGGCGATGCCCCAGCCGAACGCGGGCGCGCCGCCGACGTCGCGGACCGGGTCGGTGAGCGTCCCGGCGGACGCGGCGAGCCACCCGCCGAACGAGTCGCGGTTCAGCAGCGCCCGCGCCGCGGGCAGCAGCCGCCACCGGTACATCGCCCGGTAGGCGCGCAGGTGCCGGACGGCGCCGCCGCCGCGCGTCCGCGCGAGCGTGTGCAGGTTGAGCGGGTTGCCGAGGAACAGCTCGTCGCCGCCGTGGCCGGTCAGGTGGGTCGCCGAGCCGGCGGCGGCGACGCGGCGCGCCAGGTGGGTGAGCCGGGCCCGGGTCCGGATCCACGCGAACGGCCCCTCCAGGTCGGGCTCGGGGCCGGGGTCGGCGATCCCGTCGAACCAGGTCGGGGCGGTGGCGCGGGACAGCACCAGGTGCTCGGCGGCCGGCAGGTCCTCGGCGGCGAGCCGCGCCCAGTGCCGGTCCTCGTCGGCGCGGTCGGCGGCCTCCCAGCGGGTCGTGACGAGCCGGTCCGCCTCGTCCGCGGCGAGGAAGCACAGGCTGGTGGAGTCCATCCCGCCGGACAGGTCCGCGCTGACCGTCTTGACGTCGCGGGCCCGCACGGCGACCGCGTCGTGCAGCGCCCGGCGGACGCGGCGCGCCCCGTCGGCCAGCGGCAGGTGCGGTTCCGGCGGCGTCCACCAGCGGACCGGGCGGCCCCGCCCGGCGGCGCCGATCTCCAGGTAGCAGCCGGCGGGGACCGTCTCGACGCCCGTCCACAGCGGCGTCTCGCTGATCGGCCACGGCGGCCAGGGCGCGACGAGCCGGGCCGCGAGGAGCTCCTCGTCCACCCGGTGGTCGCCGGGCAGGGACGCCGGCGAGTCCGCGGCGACGGTCACCCCGCCGAGCGAGGTGTGGAAGACCTGCCGCGCGGCGGACAGGCTGCCCTGCACCCGGACGTGCCCGCCGATGGAGGCGACGAGGTGGAAGCTTCCGGCGAGCCGCCCGCACAGGGCGTCCAGGTCGCGGACGGAGCGGACGCGGGCGAGGACGCGCTCCAGCTCGCCGGGGGTCGTGTCGGCGGGGCCGAACAGCACGAGGCGGTCGCGCCCGCACGCGGCGGACACGACGCTCTCCCGGTCCCAGCTGCCGACGATCCACGGGCGGCCCGAGGCGTGCTCGAACCGGGCGGCGTGCTCGAACCGTGCGGCGGCCGGGAGGTCCAGCGCGGCGGCCGCGGCGGTGTCCGGAAGGACGCGGAACTCCACCATTTCCCTTTCCCTTTTTCGCCGGCCGTGCCGGCGCCGGGCTGAACCGGCGCCGGCACGGCCGTTCCGAGCCGACGGGCCGCGCGGTGACTCAGCAGAGCATGACGCACGACCAGTCGTTCTCGAAGCCCCAGCTCGGCCGGCCGAGGGTCAGCTCGGCGAAGCCACCGACCTCCATCAGCGAGGGCGGCTCGTAAGCCGCGACCTTGTGCTGCATGAAACACACCCTCCTTGCGAACCGAGGCGGCCCCGGATGGGCCTCCCCGTTGCGCCTACCACATTAGGAGGACGGTCATTTCAGTTACCTTGCAGTTGCCTTTCAGCGGGGCGCCGCGCTATTGAGCTCTCCGGTTCCCGGCGCGAATATCGGCAGGGCAGCGGAACCGACCGAAGGAGCCGGCGATGACGATCCTGTCCATTCTCGACACGGCGCCCGTGTGGCAGGGCTCGTCGCCGGCGCGGGCGCTGCGCGAGTCGCTGCGGACGGCGCCGGAGGCGGAGGCGATGGGGTACCACCGGTACTGGGTCGCCGAGCACCACAACGCGCCGTTCATCGCCAGCTGCGCGCCGCCGGTGCTCGTCGCGCAGCTCGCCGCGGCGACGTCCCGGATCCGGGTCGGGTCGGGCGGGGTGATGCTGCCGAACCATCCGCCGCTGGTCGTCGCCGAGCAGTTCGGGACGCTGGAGGCGCTGAACCCGGGCCGCATCGACCTCGGCGTCGGCCGCTCCCCCGGCACCGACATGACCACGGCGAAGGCGCTGCGCCGGGTCAGCAGCCCGCCGGGTTCGGAGGCGTACCGGGAGCAGGTCCGCGAGCTGGTCGGGCTGCTGACGCCGCGCCCCGGCGACCCCGTCGTCGCGGTCCCGGCGGCGGACGGCGCGCCGGACGTGTGGCTGCTCGGATCCAGCGTCGACAACGGCCGTTTCGCGGGCGAACTCGGGCTGCCGTTCGCGTTCGCGCACCACATCCGGCCGCAGAACGCCGAGCCCGCGCTGCGCGCCTACCGCGACGCGTTCCGGCCGTCCGCGGCGTTCCCGGAACCGCGGACGCTGCTCGCCTCCTCCGTCATCGTCGCCGATTCCGCCGAGCGCGCCGAATGGCTCGCCGGGCCGTCCAAGGTCATCGTCGAGCAGTCCTTGAAAGGCATCCGGAACGCGCCGAACGTCACCCCCGAGGACGCGGCGAAGCGCCATTGGACGGCCGAGGAGGACGCGATTCTCCGCGACCGCATGGCCCACCATGTGATCGGTGACCCCGAAACCGTCCGGGAGCGCCTCGGTGAATTGCTCGAAGGCACCGGGGCCGACGAACTCATGGTGCTGACGCTCGTCCACGACCTCGACGAACGGCTGCGCTCCTATGAGCTGCTCGCCAAGACGATGTCGGGGGACGGTTCCGGACGGTCACAATGACAGGACGGAATGGTCGTCGCGCAGGATCGCCATCTGCAGGCGGCGGAGTTCGAGATCGGGGTCGACACCGAACTCGGCGCGCAGCTGCGTGCTGACCTTCCGGTAGGCGGCGAGCGCCTCGACGCGGCGGCCCGACCGCGACAGCGCCAGCATCAGCTGCCACCAGAACCGCTCCCGGAACGGGTACCGGTCGGTCAGCGCGCGCAGTTCCCCGACCATCCCGTCGTGCTCGCCGAGCGCCAGCCCGACCTCGCACCGCCACTCCACCGCCCGCAGGTACTCCTCGGTCAGCCGCGGCACCTCCGTCTGCTGCAGGGCGTCGGACCGGACGTTCGCCAGCACCGGCCCGCGCCACAGCGCCAGCGCCTCCCGCAGCCGCGCGGACTGGGTGGCGAGGTCGCGGCGCTCCCCCGCCGCGGCGGCCTCGCGCATCAGCGCGCGGAAGCTCAGCAGGTCAAGGCGCCCGGGCCCGAGGTCCAGCACGTACCCGCCGGAGGAGGTGGTGAGCAGCGCGGCGGAGCCGGGCGAGTGCCGGTCGAGCCACTGCCGCAGCCGCGACACGCAGGAGTACAGCGCGCCGCGCGGCCGGTCGGGCAGCCGGTCGCCCCACAGGTGCTCCAGCAGCTGGTCGAGCGGGACGACCTGCCCGGCGTTCAGCGCCAGCGCGGCGAGCAGCACCCGCTGGCCGCCCTTCGGCAGCTCCGCCCGCCGGCCGTCCACGGCCGCCTCCAGCGGACCGAGGACCTTCAGACCGACCCCGTTCATGTGGTTCCCCCCTGCGTCGGTACGGCTGCTTCGGCAGTACGGCTCAGTTTGCGCAGAGTCGGGTCGTCTGTCATGACGGTCGTTCGGCGGTCATGGCCCCCGCGCGGCCGGGGTGGCGGCCGTCACCGGTGGGCCATTCAGAACTCTCTATGACGGGACGGTCTCGCTCAGTAAGATCGAGGGGTTGCCGCTCCCCGCTCCGCACCGTCCGTCCGCGCACGCCCCTGCCCGCAGAACGCTCCCCGCCCCGAACAAAGGTCTGACCCGCTCCCCGATGGCTCCCACCCGCCGAGTCACCGTCGCCGTCGTCGACGACCACGATGTGGTGCTGTCCGGCGTCCGCGCCTGGATCGACGGCGACCCGCGTCCCGTCGAGATCGTGGACACCGCGACCAGCATCGACGGCCTCGATCCGCGCCTCGCCGCCGACGTGCTGGTCATCGACCCGCGGACGGGCGGGGAGCCGGCGTTCGCGCGGATCGCCGAGCTGGCCGCGGCCGGGCACCGGATCGTCGTGTTCTCCCAGTGCGCCGAGGCCGACCTCGCCCGGCGGGCGGAGCTGGCGGGGGCCCGCGCGTTCGTCCGCAAGGAGTCCGGGGAGTGCCGGCGCCGGCTGGTCGAGGCGATCCTCGCCGCGGCCACCGACGCACCCACTGACGCGCCCGCTGACGCGCCCGCCGACGCGCCGCGCGGGCCGTCGCCCTGCCGCCCCCAGTTCTCCGAGCAGGAGCTGCGGACGATGCGGCTCTGGCTGGGCGGCCTCACCCGCGCCGCCGTCGCCCGCAAGATGGGCATCAGCGAGCACACGGTGAAGCAGTACCTCGCGCGCGCCCGGGAGAAGTACGCCAGGGCGGGGCGCGACGCCTCCAACCGGATCGCGCTGTACCGCGAGGCGCGCCGCGACGGCCTCCTCGACGACTAGGACGCCTTCCCCCGGAGTCCCGCCCGGTTCTCCCAAGATCGGGTCGCGCCGGAATGAGGCGCCCGGGCGCGGGGAGCAGAGGAGCATGGCAGAGACCGTGCTCGTCCGCTACATCGTCCGCGACGTCGATGCGGCGATCGCCTTCTACACCGGCCAACTCGGCTTCGACGTCGTGATGCACCCGGCGCCGACCTTCGCGATGATCGCGCGGGGCGCGCTGCGAATGGCGCTGTCGGCGCCGTCCGGGCGGGGCGGCGGCGGGCAGGCCATGCCGGACGGCCGCGTCCCCGAGCCCGGCGGCTGGAACCGCGTGGTGCTCGTCGTGGACGACATCGACGCCGAGGTGGAGCGGCTGCGCGCGGCGGGCGCCGCGTTCCGCAACACCCTCGTCACGGGCGTGGGCGGCCGGCAGATCCTGCTCGACGACCCGTCCGGTAACGCGGTGGAGTTGTTCCAGCCGACCTCGTGACCATCGTTCCTAGGGCGAGGAGGGTAGAGGATACTGTCGTCTGAGTCACGTGTTTCGAGCAAGGTTCGACTGAGCGCGGTGGCCGCTGACCGGTGCTCACGATTCAGACGGGGTCGCTGGAGCGATGAGCAGCAAGCCGACATACATCGACTATGCGGACGAGGTGGATCCCGAACCCGATCCGGCGCCGCCGCGGCGCCGCCGCCGGCGGGTGCTGAAGTGGGTCGGGATCGTGACCGCGGTGCTGATCGTCGCGGCCGGCGGCACCGGCTACGGCTTCTACTGGCAACTGCAGCACAACATCGACCACGAGGACACCGACAAGCTGATCGGCGGGAACCGGCCGCCGAAGCTGAACAACGCGCTGAACATCCTGATGCTCGGCACCGACAGCCGCGCGGGCGCCAACGCCAAGTACGGGCACGGCATGAAGAACGACCCGCCGCGCTCGGACACGATGATCCTGCTGCACCTGTCGCCGGGCGGTAAGCAGGCGATGGGCATCAGCTTCCCGCGCGACCTGATGGTGCCGATCCCGGCGTGCCGCCGGCCCGACGGCACCACCTCGCCCGCGGTGACGGTCGGGATGATCAACAGTTCGTTCACCAACGGCGGCGCGTCCTGCACGGTCAAGACGATCGAGGACCTCACCCACATCAAGATCGACCACTTCATGCAGGTCGACTTCACCAGCTTCAAGAGCGTGACGGAGGCGGTCGGCGGCGTGGAGGTGTGCCTGCCGCAGGACGTGAACGACAAGGACTCCAAGCTGCACCTGAAGAAGGGCAGGCACACCATCGAGGGTGAGGCGGCGCTGGCCTTCGTCCGCGACCGGCACGGCCTCGGCGACGAGTCCGACCTGCAGCGGATCAAGCGGCAGCAGCAGTTCATGGGGTCGCTGGCGAACAAGGTGCTGAGCGCCGGCACGCTGACCGACCCGAAGAAGGTGTACGACCTGGCGGAGGCCGGCACGAAGTCGCTGACCACCGACAAGGGCCTGGACATCGGCACGATGGTGAAGATCGCGCGGAGCATGCACGGGCTGACCGCCGGCAAGCTCGACTTCGTCACCGCGCCCGTCGCCGCGTACGCGCCGGACCCGAACCGGGTGGCGCTGCTGCAGCCGGACGCGGGCCGGTTCTTCACCGCGGTCCGCCAGGACCAGTCCGTGGAGGCGGCCGCGAAGAAGACGGCCGGGCCGGTGCAGGTGCGGCTCTACAACGCGACCGGGCGCGCGAGCACGGCGGCGAAGGTCGCCAAGCAGCTCAAGGCGCAGGGCTTCGTGATCGTCGGGACGGGCACCATGAAGGCCCGGCAGGCGACCGGCGTCTACTACGCGCAGGGCTCGCAGGCGCAGGCCGCCGCGCTCGCCGCGGTGATCCCGGGCGTGCAGAAGGCGCTGTACCCCAAGGCCGGGCCGGGGGTGGTGAACCTCGTCCTCGGCACCTCCTTCACCTCGGTGAAGGCGAAGGAGAAGGCCGGCATCCCCAAGCTCGAGGGCGAGATCCACGCCGACGGCGACATCTGCGCGGCGGGCGCGGCGGGGACGTGATCAGGCGCCCGGCAGGGTGATCCGGAACCTCGACCGGCCCGCCAGCTCCGCCGTGCCGCCGTGCGCGGCGGCGACGGCCTGCACGATCGCGAGGCCGAGCCCGGTGCCGCCCGCCGCGCGGGACCGGCCGTGGTCGGCGCGGACGAACCGGTGGAACACCTCGTCGCGGACGTCCGCCGGGACGCCCGGCCCGTCGTCCTCGACCTCCAGGACGGCGCCCGGCGGTTCCGGCTGGGCGAGCCGGACCGTGACGTGGGTGCCGGGCGGGGTGTGGGCGCGGGCGTTGGCGAGCAGGTTGGCCAGGAGCTGGTGCAGCCGGCGGGCGTCCCCGGTGATCGTGACGGGCTCCTCCGGCAGGACCATCTCCCAGCGGTGGTCCGGTCCGGCGGCGCGGGCGTCGCTCGTGGCGTCCAGGACGAGCCGGGTCAGGTCGACCGGCTCGGACTCCAGCGGGCGGCCCGCGTCCAGCCGGGCGAGGAGCAGCAGGTCGTCGACCAGCTCGGTCATCCGGACGGACTCGGCCTCGATCCGCCCGAGCGCGTGCCGGACGTCCGGCGGGACGCCGTCGCGGGTGCGCAGCGCCAGCTCGGCGTGGCCGCGGATGGCGGCGACCGGGGTGCGCAGCTCGTGGCTGGCGTCGGCGGCGAACCGGCGCAGCCGCTCCTCGCTCGCGTGCCGGCGGGCCAGCGCGCCCTCGACGTGCCCGAGCATCCGGTTGAGCGCGGCGCCGACCTGCCCGACCTCGGTGCGCGGGTCGGTGTCGGGGACGCGCTCGGGCATCGCGACCTCGCCGCTGGCCAGCGGCAGCTCGGTGACGCGGGACGCGGTCGCGGCGACGCGGCGCAGCGGCCGCAGCGCGAGCCGCACCCACGCCGCCGCGGCGATCCCGGCGGCGATCAGCACGGCGGCGAAGACGACGGCCTCGATGCGCTCCAGCCGGTGGACGGTGTCGGCGACGGGCCGCAGCGGCAGCCCGGTGACCAGCACGTCGCCGTCGTCGCCGCGGATGGCGACGACCCGGTAGCCGCCGAGCGCCGCCAGGTCCAGGTCGTGCCCGTGGCCGTCGGGCGCCAGGCCGGCGAGGGCGCGGTCGTCGCCGGCGGTCAGCGGCACCGGCACGGCGGACTGCCCGCGCACGACCGCGGCCCGGGACACGTGCCCCTCGAACAGCCGGGCACCGAACGTCCCGGACGCCTGGCCGCGCGAGTCCGCGCGGTTGTCCTTGTCGGGGTGGTGCTCGTGCTCGAGGCTGGCCGCGAAGTGCCCGCCGGTCGCGGTGAGCTGCTCGTCGATCCGGCTCACGAGGAACCGGTCGAGGGCGGTGGTGGTGGCGACGCCGACCGCGAGGCAGCTGAGCGCCAGCAGGACGACCAGGCCCGCGGTCAGCCGCGCCCGCAGCGTCCGGACGTGCGGGACCTTCACGCGGCCTCCGGGGCCTTCAGCACGTACCCGACGCCCCGGACGGTGTGGATCATCGGCGGCCGGCCCGCGTCGATCTTCTTGCGCAGGTAGCTGATGTACAGCTCGACGACGTGCGCCTGCCCGCCGAAGTCGTAGTCCCAGACGCGGTCGAGGATCTGCGCCTTGGACAGCACCCGGCGCGGGTTGCGCATCAGGAACCGCAGCAGCTCGAACTCGGTCGGGGTCAGCTCGACGATCTCCCCGTCCCGGGTGACCTCGCGGGCCTCCTCGTCCATCGCCAGGCCCCCGACGGTCAGCAGCCCCGCCGTGCCGGCCTGCCGGGTCATCCCGGCGCGGCGCAGCAGCCCGCGCAGCCGGGCGAGGACCTCCTCCAGGCTGAACGGCTTGGTGACGTAGTCGTCGCCGCCCGCGGTGATCCCGGCGATGCGGTCCTCGACGGCGTCCCGGGCGGTGAGGAACAGCACGCAGACGTCGGGGGCGCCGGCGCGCAGCCGCCGCAGCACCTCCAGGCCGCCGATGTCGGGCAGCATCACGTCCAGGACGACGGCGTCCGGCTGGAACTCGCGGGCGGCGGCGAGGGCGCCCGCGCCGTCCCCGGCGCTGCGCACCGACCAGCCCTCGGACGCCAGCACGCGCGACAGCACCTCGGCGAGGTCGGGCTCGTCGTCGACGACCAGGACGCGGACGGGCGTGCCGTCGGCGCGGCGCAGTCCGGCGCCGGCGGGTTCGGGAGTGCTCATGCCAGCCCCAGCCTCCCTCCTCAACCTCTGCGTTTCCTCAGAGAAGCCTCTCAACGGGTCCTTTTCCCCGCGGATGAGAAGGAACTCAGAGACTCGGTTGGCAGGGTGGCCCGCATGACCACGACCAGGCATGACATCAGGCGGCGCCCCGCGCCGCCCGCGCCCCCCGCGCCGCGCGCGGCGTGGCGCGTCCCGTCCTCGTGGCCACAGGTGCTGGTCTACGCGGGCGCGGTGGCCGTGCTGCTGCTCTGGTGGCACGGCACCCGGTCGATCGTCGGCCTGGACGGCTGGCTGACCGAGGCGGGCCGCGTCACCGGGCTGCTGGCGGGCTACGGCTGCGCCGTGCTGCTCGCGCTGATGGCGCGCGTCCCCGCGCTGGAGCGGGGCGTCGGCACCGACCGGCTGGCCCGCTGGCACGCGATGGGCGGGCGCTACACGATCTCCCTGATCTGCGCGCACGTGCTCCTGATCATCTGGGGGTACGCGGTGACGTCGCACACCGACGTCGTCCACCAGACCACCTCGATCGTCTTCGACTACCCGGAGATGCTGAAGGGCACCCTCGGGTTCCTGCTGCTGATCGGCGTCGGGATCACCTCGGCGCGGGTCGCCCGCCGGAAGCTGCGCTACGAGATCTGGCACTACCTGCACTTCGCCACCTACCTGGCGATCTTCCTCGCGTTCGGGCACCAGCTCGCCAACGGCGCCCAGTTCGTCTCGAGCCCCCTGGCCAGGGCCGCCTGGTACACGCTGTACATCGGCGTCGCGCTGGTGCTGGCCTGGTTCCGGTTCGTGATGCCGCTCGTCCGGGGCCTGCGGCACGACCTGCGGGTCGCCGCCGTCCGGACCGAGGCCCCCGGCGTCGTCTCGATCTACATGACGGGACGGCACCTGGAGGAGCTGCGCGTCCAGCCGGGCCAGTTCTTCCGGTGGCGGTTCCTCACCCGCGGCCTGTGGTGGGCGGCGAACCCCTACTCGCTGTCGGAGACCGTCCGCGGAGGGCGGCTCCGGATCACCGTGAAGGAGGCCGGCGACCACAGCCGCGCCCTCGCCGGGCTGCGCCCAGGTACGCGGGTGTGGGCCGAGGGCCCCTACGGAGGGTTCACGGGCGCGCGCCCGCACCACGACCGCGCACTGCTGCTCGCGGGCGGTGTCGGCATCACCCCGCTGCGGACCCTGTTCGAGACGCTCCCCGGCGACGTCGTCCTCGTCTACCTGGCCCGCAGGCCCGAGGACCTGGCGCTGCGCGGCGAGCTCGACGCGATCGCCGCCGCGCGCGGCTCCCGCGTCCTGTACTTCGTGGACGAGCCGGCCGGGTACTCGCTGCCGCTGACCGGCCGGGCGCTGCGCGGCCTGGTGCCCGACGTCCGGCACCGCGACGTGTACCTGTGCGGGCCGCCCGGGATGACCGGGGCCGCGCTCACGGCGCTGAAGCAGGCGGGCGTGCGCCGCCGGCACATCCGCAACGAGTCGTTCGAGTTCTGAGAGGGCCGTCCCATGCGCAGAGCGTTGATCGCCACCGGGACAACCGCCGCCGGCGTCGTCCTGCTCCTCGGCCTGAAGCCGCACCACAGCGACGTGACGGGGGTCTCCTCGTCCTCGTCCGCGCCGCGGAGCAGCGCGCCCGGCACCGCCGGCGGCTCCTCGGCGGGGTCCTCCGGAACGCCTGGAACATCTGGAACGTCCGGGGCTTCGGGGGGCTCGTCCGCCAAGACCAGCGGCACGTTCAAGGGCGACGTCATCGACACCAAGTACGGCCCGGTGCAGGTCGAGATCACCGCGACCGGCGGGAGGCTGACGGCCGTCCGCGTCCTGCAGACGCCGTCGGAGAACGGCCGCGACCGCGAGATCGCCGGGTTCTCGGTGCCGCAGCTGACCAAGGAGGCGCTCGCGGCGGGCAACGCGCACATCGACTCGGTGTCCGGCGCCACCTACACCAGCGAGGGCTACATCCGGTCGCTGCAGAGCGCATTGGACGCCGCCCGTGCCTGAGCCCTCGGTCCACCACGTCGAGCACGTCATGGGGACGGTTTTCTCGTTCGACGTCCGCTCCCCCCGCACGCCGGAGATCACCGTGGCGCTCGCGGAGGCCGTCGCGTGGCTGCACCGCGTCGACCGCGTCTTCTCCCCCTACCGCGAGGACAGCCAGATCTCGCGCCTCGCGCGCGGCGAGATCGACACGGCCGGCTGCGACCCGGACGTGGCCGGCGTCCTGCGGCGATGCGCGGAGCTGGAGCGCGAGACCGGCGGGGCGTTCAGCGCGACGGCGGCCGGCCGGCTCGACCCGAGCGGCCTGGTGAAGGGCTGGGCGGTCGAGCGGGCGTCCGCGATCCTGCACGAGGCCGGGGCCCGCGACCACTGCGTGAACGGCGGCGGCGACATCCAGCTGCGCGGCGAGGCCGCGCCCGGCGAGCCGTGGCGGATCGGCCTCGCCGACCCCGCGGACCCCGCCGCGCTGGCCGCCGTGGTGTCCGGCACGGACCTCGCCATCGCGACCTCCGGCACCGCCGAGCGCGGCGGCCACATCGTCGACCCGCGCACCGGGCGGCCCGCCGCCGAGCTGGCCTCCCTCACCCTCGTCGGGCGGCGCATCGCCGAGGTCGACGCGCTCGCCACCGCCGCGTTCGTGATGGGCGGCGCGGCGCGCGAGTGGGCGGCCGCCCGTCCCGGCGTCGAGGCGTTCGCGATCGCGCCCGACCGGACCCGCTGGTGGACGCCCGGCTTCGAGCGGCTGGCCCTGCTCCCCGGGTAGGTTGGGTGGAGCGTGCCATACCGTCGCAATGCGCAACGAAGGGAACACCCATGTCCAGCCCCGCAGGCGACCGGCGCGCGAAGGGCGGCCTGGAGGCCGAGGTCCTGGCCGTCCTGAAGGACGCCGGCGCGCCGCTCACCCCCCGCGAGGTCGGGGAACGGCTGGCCCGGCCGCTCGCCTACACCACGGTGATGACCGTGCTCGCGCGGCTGTACGACAAGGGCGCGGCCGGCCGCGAGCGCGCGGGCCGCGGCTACGCGTACTCGTTCCTGCGCGACGAGGCGGGCCGCAGGGCGGTGCAGATGAGGCGGCTCCTCGGCGGCGTCGACCAGCGCGCGGACGTCCTCGCGCACTTCGTCAGCGAGCTGTCCCCCGAGGACGAGGACGTCCTGCTCCGGCTGCTCGGCGGCGACCCCCGCGACCAGCCGTCCTGAGCCCGGCCGGACCTCAGAAGAACTCGACCTCAGAGGAGCCCGGCCTCCTTCTCCGGAACGCGGCGGCGGGCCGGACGCGGCGTCGGCGCGGGCCGCACCAGGTCGTCGAGCAGCGCGTCCCATTCCGCGCCGACCGCCTCCGGCGTGTAGCGGGCCATCGCGCCCACCGCCCGCTCCCCCAGCCGGACGCGCAACGCCCGGTCGTCGATCATCCGGCCGATCGCCGCCGCGAGCGCCGCCACGTCGCCGCCCTTGACGAGCAGGCCGTCGACGCCGTCGGTGAGCATTTCCCGCGGCCCGGTCGGGCAGTCGAACGACACCACGCCGAGGCCCTTGCTCATCGCCTCCATCAGCACCAGCGGCTGCCCCTCGTAGCGGGAGCTGAGCACGAAGACCGACGCCTCGGACATCGCGGTGCCGATGTCGTCCGTCCGGCCCATCAGGGACGCACTGGATCCCAGGCCCCGCCGGTCGATCCGGCGTTGCAGCCGCTGCCGCCACGGCCCGCCGCCGTAGATCCGCAGCGTCCAGCCCGGATGCTCCGCCGCCACCTGCTCCCAGGCGTCCAGCAGCAGGTCGAAGCCCTTCTGCCGGACGAGCCGCCCGGCGGCGAGCACGGTCCGCGCGGCCGGGTCGGCGGGCCCGCCGTTCAGCTCGGGCAGCGCGTTCGGGATGCAGACGAGGCGCCGCGCGCCCGGCAGCTCGCGCCGGTAGCCGGCCAGGTCGGCGGCGGTCAGCGTGACGACCGCGTCGAGCCGCCCGTACCGGCGCAGGACGCGGTCGTGCACGGCGGGCCGGTGGCTGCCGAGGTTCATGTGCTCCTGCCCGATCGTGCGGACCTCCGGTGGCGCGAACACCGCCGCCGCGAGGTTCAGGCTCGGCCTGGTCGTGATCAGCAGGCCGGTGCGCAGCGACCGCAGGAACCGGATGAGCAGCAGGTCCGTCCACAGGGAGCAGCGCCGGTAGGACGGCTCGCCGATCGGCACCAGCAGGCTCGGCAGCCGCGACAGCACCCGGCGGACGAGGCCGCGCAGCCCGCCGGGCGGCTCGACCCGGTCGTCCAGCGCGGACACCCGGACGCCGTCCGGGATCGGGAAGCCCGGGCGGCGCAGCTCCCGGATCAGCCCGACGACCTCGACCTCGCGCTGCCGCGCGAGCTGCCCCGCGCAGTTCAGCACGGTGCGGACCGTGCCGCCCGCGCCGTAGGCGTGCTGCACCAGGAAGACGACCTTGCGGGCCGTCGCCGCGGGGGCGCGCCGCGCCCGCCGCCGGTTCGCCGGCCTCAACAGCAGCAGCGCGAGCGGCTCCAGCAGGGCGGACAGCGTCCGCACGGCCGTCCTGCCGCCCCACCGCACCGCACGCCGAAGAACGTTCCCGCGCCCGCGGCCGCCCGCCCCGCTCACGACATCCGCCTCCAACGGGGCGAAGCCGGGCCTCACCCCGATCGACCTACTACCGGCAACGTAGTTCTACATGCCCCGGTGAGCGGGGCCGCATCCGGGCATTACCCCGATCGCGCGCGAACGCCCCAGAAACGATCGAGTCAGAGCGCGACCGTCCGGAAACCGCAGTTTCCGGTGGACGAGTCGGGCGTGTTGGACGTGCGGGCCGCCACCCGGTACCGGTTGCAGTACGACTCGTGGCACAGGTACGAGCCGCCGCGCGTCACCCGGGCCGTCCCGCGCTCCGGGCCCCGCGGGTTCTCCTTGGGCGACGTGCGGTAGTAGCCGGGCGAGAACCAGTCGGCGCACCACTCCCACACGTTCCCGCTGGTCTCGTAGAGGCCGAGGCCGTTGGGCGGGAAGCCGCGGACGGGGCAGGTCGTGAGGTACCCGTCGGCGAGGGTGTTGCGGGCCGGGAACGTCCCGTTCCAGATGTTCGCGCGGTGCTCGCCGCCGGGCGTCAGCTCGTCTCCCCACGGGTAGCGCAGGCCGGTCCGCCCGCCGCGCGAGGCGTACTCGAACTCGGCCTCGGTCGGCAGCCGCCGCCCGGCCCAGCGGCAGTAGGCGAGCGCGTCGTTGTGGGAGACGTGCACGACCGGGTGGTCACCGAGGCCGTCGAGGCCGGAGCGGGGACCGCCGGGATGCGCCCAGTCGGCGCCCCGCACCTCCAGCCACCACGGCGCGGACGGCGCCCGGCCCAGGACGTCGCGCCGGTCGGCCGCGACGGCGAGATGGAAGACCGCGGACGTCCCGAACCGCTCGGCCTCCGTCCGGTACCCGGTGGCGGCGGCGAACGCGGCGAACATGTCATTGGTGACGGTGGTGGCGTCGATGCGGAACGGGTCGAGCACCACGGCGTGCACGGGGCCCTCGCCGTCCGGCGGGTAGCCCTCACCGAACGCGTCGCCCATGAGGAACTCGCCGCCGGGCAGGGCGACCTCGTCGTGCACCACCCGTTGCGGCGCCGCCGCGGCTTCCTCCGGCGCGGCCATATCGCCGGACCGCGCCCGTTGCGGCTGGCAGCAGCTCATATGGTCTTCCCCGCCTCCCGTTCGCCGAGCATCGCGTCCAGGCGGGCCATGTCGCGTGGATAGGTGCGGTACAGGGCCCCGCAGTAGACGCCGTTCACCAGCATGAGGATCCCGGGAATCCATAGCATCACGTTCTTCAGCCCCACCACGTCGATCAGCAGGCCGGCGCCGAGGTTGAAGCCGATGAACGCGAGGGCCTCGAACACCGAGAGCATCAGCGCGAACGCGGCGCCGCGCAGTTCCGGCGGGACGACGGCCATGACGATGGGCCGGTTCACGCCCGGGTTGATCCCCTGCATGAGCCCCATCACCGCCCAGAAGGCGGCGAACACCCCGATGGAATGCCAGTCGGCCTGCATGCCGACGAGGGCCGTCACGGCGAATCCGAACTGGGCGGCCTGCAGGACGATGACGCGCCCCTTGCCCGGCATCCGGGCGTGCAGGCCATCGGTCACCAGCCCGCCCGCGATCGTCCCCACGAGGTAGCCGATCCCGAGCGGCAGCACCACGACGGACGCGGTCGCGGTGCTGAAGCCGTACGTCTTGACCAGGAACAGCACGCCATAGGTGGTGACCAGCAGGTGCCCGGAGATGAGCCGCTGCCCGAGCATGAGGACGAACGTGGGGATCGCCGCCAGGCTCCGCAGCTTGGCCAGGGTGAGCCTCGCGTCGGCCTCGCGCCGCTCCGCCGTCCGCCCGCGCAGCGCGGGCTCGCTCGCGCCCACGCCCGGGTCCTGGAAGCCGAGCGCGACGAACAGCACGGCGAGGAGCCCGAGGGCGCCGGAGGCGTAGAACCCGATCCGCCAGCCGCCCTCGAACCGGGACAGCTGCCCGATGAGGGGACCGAGCACCGCCGCCACGATCGCCAGCGCGCCGAAGGTGTAGCCGCTCGCCCGCCCCCGCGCCCGCTCGTCGAACAGGTCCGCGGTGATCTCGGTGACGATGGGCAGGGACGCGGCGGCGAACACCGCCACGAGCGACCAGAGCAGCAGCAGCTGGACGAAGTTCTGCGCGAGCCCCGTCACCGCCGAGCCGGCCGCGACGAACGACGTCGACACGATGAGCACGCCCTTGCGGCCGGTGCGGTGCGCGATCCACGTCCACAGCGGACCGAACAGGATGCCGACCGCCTTGCTCACCGACGTCAGCACGCCGAGCGCGCTCGGCGGGAGCGCCAGCGCGTTGATGATGACGGGGGCGAGCGTGGTGAGGACGGAACCCTCGTTGCTGTCGGCCCAGAGCGTGCCGGTGATCGCGGCCAGCCTCCGCCAGCGGCCGGGGACCTCCCCGGTGCCGGCCGCCTGGCCGGAGACCGGATCGGACGAGGTGACCGGGACCCTTCTGCCGTCGGTGGGCATGCGGAATCCTCCTGGTGCTCGGGCTCGCTCGGCGGCGAGCGCTTCGGGGGTGAGAGCGAGGATCAGAGGGCGGCGAGGTCGTCGTCGATCGCCTGGAGGAGGCCGGAGCCGAACGCGGGGTTGACGGTGGCGAGCCGCACCAGCGGGGTGTCGCCGAGCGGCCGGGTCAGCCGCTCCGGCAGGACGCCGATGTGGCGTTCCAGGACGGGACGCGTCGCCGGGTCGTCCAGGAGCCTCCGCAGCGGCGAATTCACCGACGGCCATCCGGCACGGAAGTCCGCCGCCTCGGGGACGGGGCGCCGTGCCGCCTCCGCCTGGGGGAGCTGGCGCCGCACCTGGAGATGGGACTCGTCGGCGGGGCCGTCCAGGGGCAGGCCGAGCCGTTCGTACTGGGAGGCGGGGGCGTCGGTGGCGCGCATCAGGTCGAGGAGGAGCCCGATCATCCGGAGTTCCTGCTCGTCGTCCACGATCGGGGTCTGCTGGTCGGGGTCGGTCTCCAGGTCGAACAGCAGCGTCCCGAACGCGTACGGGCTCCCCCATGCCGAGCCCGGGACGCGCAGCACCGGCGCGCCCTGCGTGAAGGGCAGCGGGCCGAGCAGCTCCGCATCGGCCAGCTCGGCCGGGCCGAAGCGGGCGTTCATGTGCGTCGGCATGAGGGTGTGCTCGTAGATCGGCGTGTTGGCGGGGGACGCGCAGGCCCGCATGTAGACGTACCGGCCGTCGGTGACGTTGACGTGCCCGCCGAACGAGCCGAACAGCCCCGCCTCGCGGAGCGGTTCGTCCCGCGCCACGGCGGGCGCGAGGGAGCGGCCCTGCATGCGGGGCGTGGCGTCCACGCCGAAGAAGTCCAGAAGCGTGGGGCCGAAGTCGATGGTCTGGACGAGGGCGCCGCGCCGCTCCCCCGCCGCGTCCGCCGAACGCGGATCCCACACGAACAGGGGCGTGTGGGCGGTCTCGTCGTACCAGGGCTGGATGTTCTTGCCCCACCAGCCGTGCTCGCCGAGCAGGAAGCCGTGGTCGGTGCAGACCATCAGGAGAGTGTCGTCCCACATCGAGTGCTCGTCCATGAAGTCGAGCACCCGCCCCAGGGACGCGTCGCACATCGTCAGCAGCGCCGCGTACTCGTCCCGCGCGTGCTGGACGACCTCGGGGCCCTCGTCCACCCGCTTGTAGTCCGGCCAGTCGAAATGGGGGCCGGTGTAGTCAGGGTCGTAGTGCTTCTTGTGGTCCGCGTAGGAGAAGAAGGGCTCGTGCGGGTCGAAGCACTCGATCTGCAGGAACCAGTCGTCCTGGCCGGCGTTCGTGGCGAGGAACTCCAGCCCGGCGTCGAACGTGCGGGTCTGCGGGTGGTCGGCCTGGTCCTGCAGGTAGGTGCGGTTGATCCAGTCCTGGCGCCACAGTCCGTGCCGCATCATCCGGGGGCCGTCCGGGATCTCAGGGTCCGCGACGTGGCCCTTCCATGCGTCGCCCTCCTGGCCCCGGAAGAACTCGTAGGTGCTGAACCGGTTGTGGTAGGTGGCGCCGCCGTCCTCCCAGTAGTGCTGGTGGTCGGTGACCAGGTGGGTGTGGACGCCGGCGTCCTTCAGCATCTCCGGGACCGAGTCGTCGAACGGCTCCAGCGGGCCCCACGAGCGGTGCAGGAAGTTGTAGCGGCCGGTGTGCATCTCGCGGCGCGCCGGCATGCACGGCAGGCTCCCGGCGTAGCAGTTGTCGAACGACACCGTCCGGCCGGCCAGCCGGGCGAAGTTCGGCGCGTGCACCCAGTCGCAGCCGTAGGACGGCAGGAACCGCCGGTTGAGGCTGTCGAACAGCACCATGATCGCCTTCACGACGCGTCCTGCCAGCCGTCCGCCTCCATCGCGGCCTCCATCCGGCGGAGCCAGTCGATCCAGCCGTCGACCGCCGCCATGCCGTGCCGGTGCAGTTCCTCGCCGACGAACCGGAGGCGGGCGGCGTCCACCCCGGGCTCCAGGCCGCCGGGGATGCCCCGGTCGCGCCCCCGGTTGCGCGCGACCTGCCGCACCCGGAACTCCAGCTCCTGCTTGACCAGCGCGAGCGCCCGCGGGGCGTCGAGCATCGAGGTGAACAGCAGCCGGCAGGTGAACTCCGGGGCCTGGAACCGCTTCGGCGGGTCGTAGGCGGACCCGGCCCAGCGCCGCAGCCGCCCGCCGCCCGCCGCGGTGAGCCGGTAGACCTTCGCGTCCGGGCCGCCGCCGCGCGCGTTCTCCACGTCGAACTCGATCAGCCCGTCGACCTGCATCCGGTTGAGCTCGCGGTAGATCTGGCTGGGGTGGCGGTCCAGGCCGAGGAACTGGCCCTCGCTGTCCAGCCACTTCTTGATCTCGTAGCCGCTCATGCGGCGCATGGCCAGCAGCCCCAGCAGGGGCAACTCGAGCTTCACGCCCACTCCTCAACTCTGCACTAGGTGCTTTTGCATCTAGTGCAGGCGAGAATAGGGGCGTTCACCCGGTTCGTCCAGAGTCCGGCCGGATGCACGCCGGCCTGGACCGCCGACGACCGTCCCATGGCGGGGTCAAGGTGGCGTATGCTTTCAGTGATCACTCGGACACCGTGAGTGATCGTGAGTCGACTCCCCGGGAGACGGCATGCCTGGACTGCCCCGCGCCGCCTGGCTCTACGTCTGCGTCGTCATCGCCCTGGCGGCGGTCCTGATCGGCGCGTCGTCCCCCGGGGACGTCGACCCGCACGTGCTGGTGGCGCTGCTGGCGCTGTTCGTCCTCTGCGACTCGCTGCCCGCCCGGCTGAACGTCGAGCGGGCCCGGATGTCGCTCGGCTTCGCGGTGAGCCTGGCGTCGGTGGTGCTGCTCGGCCCGGCCGGCGCCGCGCTGGTCGGGCTGAGCGCGGTCGCCACCGGGCAGCGCAAGGTCGCCCTGGTCAAGCGGCTGTTCAACGGCGCCCAGTTCGCGGTCGGCGGCTACACGGCCGGGGTCGTGTTCGGCGCGCTCGGCGGGGCCCGGTTCGAGCCGGGGCAGGCCGGCTGGGTGTGGGAGGCGCTCGGCCCGTTCGTCGGCGCGCTGCTGACGTTCGTGCTGGTCAACCTGGTCCTGACCTCGGGGGCGCTGCTGCTCAGCGGCGAGTGCGAGCTCGGCGAGATGGCGCGCGACAGCGGCCAGCTCGCGGGAGTCTGCGTCGGGTACGGGATGTACGGGCTGCTGATCGCCGGGCTGTGGGCCGACCTCGGCCCGCTGGTCGCGGTACTGGTGCTGCTGCCGCTGTTCGCCGCGCGGTGGGCGCTGGAGCAGACGTTCGGGCAGCGCCGCGCCTACGACGCGACGCTCGCCGCGCTGTGCCAGGCCGTCGAGACCAAGGACCCGGCGACCCGCGGGCACTCCGAGCGGGTGTCGCGCGGCGCGGTGATGATCGCGCGGCAGATCGGGATGCGGCCGGAGCGGGTCGAGGCGATCCGGTACGCGGGCATGCTGCACGACATCGGGAAGATCGGCGTGCCGACGAGGATCCTGCGCAGCGAGGACCGCCTCACCGACGAGGAGTTCGCCGCGGTCAAGCTGCATCCGATGCACGGGCTGGAGATCGTCCGGGAGATCGGGTTCCTGGACGAGGCGCTCGCCGGGATCATGCACCACCACGAGAAGATGGACGGCGGCGGCTACCCGATGGGCCTGGTCGGCGACGAGATCCCCGAGTTCGCGCGGGTGATCGGCGTGGCGGACGCGTTCGACGTGATGACCTCCGCGCGCCCCTACAAGCAGCCGATGCCGGTCGCCGACGCCCAGCGGGAGCTGCGGCGCTGCGCGGGCACGCACTTCGACCCGGTGATGGTGGAGGCGTTCCTGCGCGCGCTGGAGGCGCACGGCTGGGAGCCGCAGCGGGGGCGGCGCGTCGACACCGGCCACGAGGAGCCCGCCGGCCGCTGACCCGCCCTTTCAGCCGTAGAGGGCGGCTATGGCGTCGGTGACGCGCGCCCGGGCCGCCGGCGGGGACGTGACGCCGATCAGGACGTAGTAGGCGAGTCCTTCGGCGAGCGCGACGAGCGCCGGGGCCGTCTCGGCGGGGTCGAGGTCCGCGGGGAGCGCGCCGTCGCGCTGGTCGCGGCGCAGCAGGTCGGCGATCTGCCCGTGGAAGCGGGCGTAGTCGGTGCGCATGCGGTCGGCGATGGCCTCGTCGGTGAGGGCGAGCGCGGTGAACGACTGCCGGACCCGCAGGTGCGCCTCCGTCTCGGCGTCGTGGGCGATCAGCTCGGTCAGCACGGCGGTGAGCACGGTGCGGGGCGGCGCGGCGTCGAGGTCGGCGCCGGCCCGCGCCCTGATCCGGGCGCTGCTGAGCTCGTTGCCGCGCTCGAACGCGGCCTCGATGAGCTGCCGTTTCGCCGGGAAGTAGTGCTGGACGCGGCCCGCCGAGACGCCGGCGCGGGCCGCGACCTCCGCCAGTGACACCGCCTGGACGCCGCCGTCGGCGACGACCGCGAGGACCGCGTCGGCGATCTCCTGCCGCCGCTGCTCGTGCCGGACGCCGGGGCCGCGGGTGCGCCGGTCCATGACCGCTCCCTGCTTCTCGATCGGCTTTTCGATGTGACTGCATTGGTTTGACCGCTGAAGTCTAGCGAGCGTAGCGTGGCCCCGAGCAAACCAAGTCGGACACATTGATTTGCTCGGGAGGATGCGTGACGTCACGGGAAGCGACCGGCCCGGCCGCCGTCGGGGCGCGGGCGGCGCCGGCCGGGCTTGTCCTCGCGCTCGCCTGCGCCGCCCAGTTCATGGTCGTGCTGGACGTGTCCGTGGTGAACGTCGCGCTTCCCGCGATCCAGTCCGCCCTCGGCTTCGGCGACGCGGACCTGCCGTGGGTCGCGGGCGCCTACACGCTGGCGTTCGCCGGGTTCCTGCTGACCGGCGGACGGCTCGCCGACCTGCGCGGCGCCGGCCGGATCTGCACCGCCGGCCTCGCGCTGTTCACGGTGGCGAGCCTGGTCGGCGGGCTCGCCACCGGGCCGGGCCTGCTGGTCGCCGCACGCGCCGGGCAGGGGCTCGGCGCGGCGGTGCTCGCCCCCGCGACCTTGGCGGTCCTCACCGCGCGGTTCCCCGAAGGGCCGCACCGCACCCGCGCCCTCGCGATCTGGACGGCGGTGAGCCTCGCGGGCGGCGCGGCCGGCAACCTCGTCGGCGCCGCCCTCGCCGAACTGCTGTCCTGGCGCTCGATCCTGCTGGTCAACGTGCCGATCGGCGCCGTCGCGATCGCGGCGGCGCGACGGCTGCCGGCCGGTGAGCGGCGGGCCGGGCGGCTGGACGTGCCCGGCGCCGCGTCCGCGACCGCCGGACTGGCGCTGCTCGCCTACGGGCTGATGCAGGCCGCACCGCGCGGCTGGGACGACCCGGTGACCGCCGGCGCGCTGGCGGCGTCCGCCGTGCTGCTCGCGGTGTTCGCGCTGGTCGAGACGCGGTCGGCGGCCGTCCCGCTGCTCCCGCCGCGGCTGCTCAGGCTGCGCGCCGTCGCCGCCGGGAACGCGGTCATGCTGCTCACCGGTGCGTGCTTCCAGGTGCCGATGTGGTACTTCCTCACCCTCTACATGCAGGACGTCCTGCACTTCTCGGCGCTGGAGACCGGGCTCGGGTTCCTGCCGCACACCCTGCTCACGATGGCCGTCGGGCTCCGCGTCACGCCCCGGCTCATGCGCAGGCTGGACGACCGGACGCTGATCATCGCGGGGGCGCTGACCGCCGCGGCCGGGTTCCTGTGGCAGAGCACCGCGACCGCCGCGAGCGGCTACGCGGGCGGCGTGCTCGGCCCCGCCGTGCTCGCCTCGATCGGCGGCGGGCTGCTCAACACGCCGCTGACGACGACCGTGACCTCGGGCGTCGCCGCCTCCGACGCGGGCGCGGCGTCCGGGCTGATGAACACCGCGAAGCAGGCGGGCGGCGCGCTCGGCCTCGCCGCCCTCACCGCCGCCACGGCCGGCCGCGGGCTCGCGGGCGCGTGCGGCCGCGCGTTCCTGGTCATGGCGGTGGCGCTGGTGGCAGCCGCCGCGCTGTCCCTGGCGCTGCCCGCGCGCCGCGATACCGCCTGACCTGGAGGTTCACGCCGAGTTTGCCGATCGTGGGACATAGGACGCGGCCGTCCGGAGACATGGCCATTGACGCACTTCCGGACGGAACGGGTGGTGAACGTGCGCGCCAGGCGTGGACACAGGGCGGCGGGGGCGAACTGGCCGCTGCTGCTGGGACTGATCGCGACCGGTTTCCTCATCTACGTGTGGGTGTGGGCGTCGACGCAGGGCGGCCCCCCGTGGCCGCCCCGCTGACCTGCCCGGGGCTTGCCGAGAGCCGGCCGTCCAGCATCGTCCAGACGCGGTCCACCGCGTCCAGCTGGGCGAGGTCGTGGGTGACCATGACGGTCGCCACGCCGCGCTCGCGGGTGAGCGCGGCGAGCAGGGCGACGACGGAGGCGCCGCGCTCGTGATCGAGCGCGCTGGTCGGCTCGTCGACCAGCAGGACGCGCGGGTCGTTCATCAGCGCGCGGGCGATGTTGACGCGCTGCCGCTCGCCGCCGGACAGCTGGTGCGGCCGCTTGTGCTCCTGCCCGGCCAGCCCGACCGCGTCGAGCAGCTCGCGGCCCCGGTCGGCGGCGGCGCGGGCCGACCGCCCCGCCATGTGCGCCATCACGGTGAGCTGGTCGAGCGCGGTCAGCGACGGCAGCAGGTTGGGCTGCTGGAACACCACGCCGATGTGGTCGCGCCGCAGCCGGGTCCGCTCGGCCGGGCCGAGGGCGGCGGCGTCGCGTCCCGCGACCTCGACGGTGCCGGACGCCGGGGCGATCAGCAGCGCGGCGACCGCGAGCAGGCTCGACTTACCGGACCCGGACGGCCCCGCGACCGCGGCGAACTCGCCCTCCGCGACGTCCATCGTCACGTGGTCGAGGGCGGTCAGCGTGCGGTCCCCGTCGGGGTAGGTCAGCACGACGTCGGTCAGGGCGAGGCTCATCGGGCGGCTCCCAGCGCGGTCAGCGGGTCGACGGAGGTGATCTTGCGGATGGCGAGGGCCGCCCCGGCGGCGCCGAGCACGATCATCACGGCGACCGGGACGACGGTGGTGCCGGCCGAGACGACGAACGGGACGCTCCCCGCGACGGCCGCGCCGGCCAGCCCGCCGATCGCGCCGCCGATCCCGGCACCGGCCAGCAGCACCAGCACGGCCTGCGCGAGCGCGTCGCGCAGCAGGTAGCCGGTGCTCGCGCCGAGCGCCTTCAGC
This sequence comes from Actinomadura violacea, assembly GCF_017573465.1. Taxonomy (GTDB): domain Bacteria; phylum Actinomycetota; class Actinomycetes; order Streptosporangiales; family Streptosporangiaceae; genus Spirillospora; species Spirillospora violacea. Next base: position 138,303 of record NZ_JAGEPF010000012.1, on the reverse strand, counting down.
ACGGCGACGTCGCCGCGCCGCTGGATCGTCCAGACGGTGAAGAAGGCGCCGATGACCAGTGCCGATATGGCGAACAGGAAGCCGCGCATCAGCTGCAGCGACCCGTTCTCGGCGGAGAACGACGGGATCGCGGTCCTGGCGTCGCCGAGCGCGACGGTGGTGGTGCCGAGCCGCGCGTCGGCGGCCCGCAGGCCCGGGTCCCCGTGCGTGCGCAGCAGCAGGACCGTCGCGGCCTCGCCGCCGCCCTGCGGGTTCACCGCCCGCCAGTCGGCGAGCGCCAGCCACGCGACCGGGGTGTGGCTGTAGGACGCGTCGCCCCGCACCCCCGCGACCGTGAGGGCGTGCCCGGCGACCTGGATCTTCGCGCCCGCCGAGAGCCCGGTCTTGGCCGCCAGCTCCTTCGACAGGACGACCCGCCCGGCGGCCGGGGCGCCGCCGCCGGCCTTCCCGCCGGGGGCCACGCCGAAGAAGGCGGCGGGCGCGCCGCGCTCACCGCCGGAACCGTACGAGAGGCGGCCCATGGCGATGCCGAGCGGCTCCGCCGTCACGCCGGGGACGTCCTGCCAGCCCTGGAGCGTCCGCCGGTCGATCCGGCTGTCGGAGAACGACGGCTTGCCGTCGGCGGACGCGCCGGTGCCGAACGCGACGCGGTCGGCGGGCAGCCCCTCGACCGCGGACCCGCCGTCCCTCGCCAGGCCCGCGGTGAGGCCGGACAGCATCGTCACCAGCAGCGTGATGAGCAGCACGACCGACCCCATGAGCGCGAACCGCCCCTTGGCGAAGCGCAGATCCCTGAGCGCCACGAACACCGTGCGCCTCCCGTTCCCTCGGTGATCCGGACGCTTCCAGCCTCCGCCGCGCGCGCCCCCGGGCGCATCGTGCGGCCGCACCGCCGGACCGCCTTCCTCCGGACGGCCCCGGATCCATCCTTCGATCGATTCCGCGGCCCGGCCCGTCGCCTACGCTGGGTGAGAAATGAGGGACGATCCGTTCTCGCCGGCGGTGCGGCTGCTCGGCTGGGCCGTGCACGGCACCTTCCTGGTGCTGCTCGCGATCGCCCTGGTCCGCGTGGCGTACGACGGCCGGGCCGGCGCCGCGGCGGGCGGCGTGCTGCTCGGCACGCTGTACGCGGCCGCGGTCGTCCCGCGCCTGCGCGCGCACCGCGCCCGCCCGGCGCTCGCGCGCGTGTGGCTCGGGCTGATCAGCGCCGGGTGGATCGCGCTGGCGCTGGCCGCCCCGGACTTCGTGTGGCTGGCGTTCCCGCTGTTCTTCGCCTACCTGCACCTGCTGCCGCTGCCCGCGGCCCTGCCTGGGGTGGCGGTGCTGACGGGCGCGGCGGTCGCGGCGTCCGCCTGGCACGGCGGCGGGCCGACGCTCGCCGAGGTGCTCGGCCCCTGCATCGGCGCGGCCGTCGCGACGATGATGGCGCTGGCGTACGGGGCGCTCTACCGGGAGAGCGAGCGGCGCCGGCTGCTGATCGAGGAGCTGGTGCGCACCCGGGAGCGGCTCGTCCGCGCGGAGTCCGGCGCCGCCCGGCTCGCCGAGCGCGAGCGGCTCGCCCGGGAGATCCACGACACGCTCGCGCAGGGCATGTCGAGCATCATCCTGCTGCTGCGGGCGGCGCGCCGCGACCTCGACCAGGCGCCCGGCGCGGCCCGCGGCCGGCTGGACGAGGCGGAGAAGGCCGCCGCCGAGAACCTGGAGGAGGCCCGCGGCTTCGTGCGCGCGCTCGCCCCGCCCGCCCTTCAGCGGTCGTCGCTGCCGGACGCGCTGCGCCGCGTCACCGAGTCGGCGGGCGCGCGGTCGGGGGCCGCGATGCGGTTCGAGGTGTCCGGGACGCCCGCCGAGCTGCCCACCGAGTACGAGGTGGCGCTGCTGCGGATCGCGCAGGGCGCGCTCGGCAACGCGGGCCGGCACGCCGCCGCCGGAAACGTCGGCGTGACGCTGACCTATCTCGACGACGTGGTGGTGCTGGACGTGTTCGACGACGGCCGCGGGTTCGACCCGTCCGCCTCCCGCGCGCCGGACGACGGCGGCGAGGGCACCGGCTACGGCCTGCGCGCCATGCGGGACCGGGCGCGCGCGCTGGGCGGGACGCTGACCGTCGAGTCGTCGCCGGGCGAGGGCACCGCGGTGGTGGCGAGCCTGCCGCTGCCCGCCGGACCGGAGGACCGATGAGCGCGCCGATCCGCATCCTGCTCGTCGACGACCACCCGGTCGTCCGCTCCGGCATCCGCGCCATGCTGCTCGACCAGACCGACTTCGCGCTGGTCGGCGAGGCCGCGACGGGCGAGGAGGGGGTCGCCGAGGCGGCCCGGCTGCGGCCCGACGTCGTCCTCATGGACCTGCAGCTCGGCGGCGGCATCCACGGCGCCGAGGCGACGCGGCGGATCACCGGCGCGGGGCCGCGCCCGCCGCACGTGCTGGTGCTGACGACGTTCGACTCCGACTCCGACATCCTCGCCGCGATCGAGGCGGGCGCGACCGGCTACCTGCTCAAGGACGCGCCGCCGGAGAAGCTGCACGCCGCGATCCGATCGGCCGCCGCCGGGGACAGCACGCTCGCGCCGTCGGTCGCGTCCCGGCTGCTCGGCCGGATGCGGGCGCCGTCGGCGACGCTGACCGGCCGCGAGCTGGAGGTGCTCGGGCTGGTCGCGGAGGGCCTGTCGAACCGGCAGATCAGCAAGCGGCTGTTCCTCAGCGAGACGACCGTGAAGACGCACCTGGTGCACATCTACGCCAAGCTCGAGGTCGACTCCCGCACCGCCGCCGTGGCAGCCGCGACCCGCCGCGGCCTGATCCGCCCGTCCTGACCGCCCGCGCCCCGCTCAGCGGCGGACGGCGATCCGCACGGGGAGCAGGCGCCCGACCGTGGCTCGGGCCTGGTCCAGCGGTGTCGTCCGGCGCGGGCGCAGCGCCCGGTACGCGGCGTACGTCCCGGCCGCGCCGAGCGCGGCGGCGCCCGCTCCGGCGCCGAGCGCGAGGCCGACGCGAGCGGCGCGCCTGCCGGGCGGCGGCGCCGGCCTCCGGTCGTGCGCGGCGTTCTCCGGCTTCCCGGTGACGGGCCGTCCGTCCTGCTCGCGGGCCAGTTTCATGAGCTGGGCGATGTGCAGCGCCTCGCGGCCGGTCTTCGCGTCCTCGATCTGCGTCTTGCAGGAGAAGCCGTTCGCCACGATCGCGGTGGCGTCGTCGGCGTCGCGGACGGCGGGCAGCAGCGCCTGCTCGCCGCAGTCCATCGAGATCTCGTACTTGCCGTCCTCGAACCCCCAGGACCCGGCGAGGCCGCAGCAGCCGCCCTTGAGGCTCTCGGTGTCCAGGCCCATCTGCTCCAGGATCTTCTTCTCGCCGTCCATGCCGCCGGTCGCGCGGTGGTGGCAGTGCCCCCACAGCAGCGCCTTGCCGCCGCCGCTCAGCTTCGGCGGCGCGATGTCGTACTGGTAGAAGAACTCGGCGAAGTGGTGCGCGTTCTTCGCCAGCCGCTTGGCGTCGTCGTCGTGCGGGAGCAGCTTGGTCAGCTCGTCCTTGAAGACGGCGAGGCAGCTCGGCTCCATGCCGACGACGGGCGTCCCCGCGCGGACGTGCGGGCGCAGCACGTCCAGCACGTTGTGCAGGTAGCGCTCGGCCGTGTCGAGGAACCCGTAGTCGTAGAGGGGACGGCCGCAGCACACGTGCCCCTCCGGCATGATCACCTGCCAGCCCGCCGCCTCGATCGCCTCCACGCACGCCACACCGACATCGGTGTGCAGATGGTTGTTAAAGGTGTCGGGGAACAGCACGACCGGCCGCCCGTGCGGGTTGGCGGTGCCGCCGCGCTCGGCGAACCACCGCTGGAGCGTCATCGGCGCGAACCGCGGCAGCGGGCGCCGCCGGTCGATGCCGCCGGCCAGCTTCGCCAGCCGCGCGAGGCCCGGCGTATGGGTCGCGAAGTTCACGATCTCCGGCATCCGGGACGCGAGCCGCGCCGCCTGGTCGATGAACCCGAACGCGTACGCGTAGCGGGGCCGCCACCGCTTCGCCGACTTGTAGTGGTGGTACAGGAACTCCGACTTGTACGTCGGGACGTCCACGTTCACCGGGCAGTCGTTGGTGCAGCCCTTGCAGGCCAGGCACAGGTCCAGCGACTCGGCGACCTCCTTGGACTGCCACCCGTCGGTGATCGCCTCGCCCTGCAGCATCTCGAACAGCAGCCGGGCCCGGCCGCGGGTGCTGTGCTTCTCCTCGCGGGTCACCTGGTAGCTCGGGCACATCGTGTTCGTCGCCTGCGGGACGCGGCACTTGCCGATGCCGACGCAGCGCAGCGCCGCGTGCGCGAAGTCGCCGCCGTCCTCCTCGTAGGCGAACTTCACCTCCGGGCGCGGCGGGTTGTAGCCGGTGCCGAGCTTGAGGTTCTCGTCCAGCCGGTAGGGGTCGACGACCTTGCCGGGGTTCATCATGCCGTCCGGGTCCCAGATGAGCTTGAACTCGCGCATCGCCTGGATGAGCTCCGGGCCGTACTGCTTGACCAGCAGCTCGCCGCGCTGCTGGCCGTCGCCGTGCTCGCCGGACACCGACCCGCCGTAGGAGGTGACGAGGTCCGCCGCCTCCTCCATGAACGCGCGGTAGCTGGCGAGGCCCTCGGCGGTGCGCAGGTCGAAGCTCATCCGGGAGTGGATGCAGCCCTGCGCGAAGTGCCCGTACATGGCCCCGTCGATGCCGTGCCTGTCCATGACCTGGCGGAGCGCCCGCACGTACTCGCCGGTCTTCGGCGGCGGGACGGCCGAGTCCTCCCAGCCGGGCCAGTGGTCCTTGCCGGGCGGGAACGCGGTGGAGCCGAGGCCGGCCTCGCGGATCGTCCACAGCTCCTGGCTGGCGCCGCCCTCCTGCCTGCTCTTCTCCAGCAGGATGCGGTCGCGCTCGTAGCCCTTCTCGCCGACGAGCCACTCGACGAGCCGCTCCGCCTGCCCGACCGACTCCTCCTCGGTGTCGGCGCCGAGCTGGACGAGCAGCCACGCGCCGCCGTCCGGGCGCGGCAGTTCCTCGATGTCGGACAGGTTCTTGCCTTGCATCCGCTGGTCGTTGATCAGCTTGCGGTCGAGCGCCTCCAGCCCGATGGGGCGGAACTTCTCGATCATCTCGCCGGTGTGCTCGGCGGCGGCCGCGAGGTCGTCGTACTCGACGACGACGAGGGTGCGCTCCAGCAGCGCCGGGGTGAGGAGCAGCACCGCCCGCAGCGCGGTCGCGCAGGTGCTCTCGGTGCCGACCAGGGCGCGCGCGACGTTGAAGCCGCGCTCGGGGAGCAGCTCGTCCAGGTTGAACCCGGAGACGCGCCGCGGCACCTCCTCCACCGGCCTGAAGCCCGCGCGGATCGCGTCGGCGTAGCGGTCGCGCAGGTCGCGCAGCGCCGCGTAGATCTCGCCCTTCCGGCCGCCCGCGGCGATGATCTCGTCGAGCCGGTCCTCCTCGTTCACGCCGACCCAGAACCGGTCGCCGCCGTAGGTGACGACCTCCAGCGCGTGGACGTTGTCGGACGTGCGCGGCCCCGGCCCGTACAGCTGCGACTGGACCGAGTGGATGCCGCAGGAGTTGTTGCCGATGTTGCCGCCGATCACGCACCGCGAGTGCGAGGACGGGTCCGGCCCGAACACCAGCCCGGCCCTCTCGCCGGTGTGCCGGTTCAGCTCCTCGTTGATGACGCCGGGTTCGCAGGTGACGCGGCCGTTCTCCGCGTCGAGCCCGCCGATGCCGGTGAGGTACTTGGAGTGGTCGATGACGACCGCGTAGTTGACGGTCTCGCCGGACAGGCTCGTCCCGCCGCCGCGGTTGAGGATCGGCGCGCCGTACTCCTTGCAGATCCGGTGCACGGCCACCACGTCGTCCAGCGTCTTCGGGACGACGACGCCGATCGGGACCTGCCGGTAGTTCGAGGCGTCGTTGGCGTAGAGAGCGCGTGCCCCGTCGTCGAAGCGGACCTCGCCCTCGACGGCCTTGGCCAGCGCCTTGGCCAGCTTCCCGACCGCGATGACCCGGGTGCCGCGGGGCGGTCCGGGCACGGACGGGACCGTCTTCGCCGGAACCTGCATGGTCGCGGACCCTGTGCGTGCCATCTGCGTCGTCCTGCCCTTCCGTCGCTGGATTGTCATGGTCGTGCCGCCGGCCGGTTCAGCTCGGGCCGTGGACGCGGTACTCGCCGGCGTCCGCCCACTTGACGTCGAGGCCGAGGCCGGGACGGTCGGCGGCGGGCCGCAGCGCGCCGCCTTCGGGGTTGAGCGTGCCGTCGAAGATCAGGTGCTCGAAGCGGACGTGGTCGTGGAAGTACTCCAGGTGCCGCAGCCGTTCGACGGCGCAGAACGCGTGCGCCGACACGGCCGGGGCGCAGTGCGCGGACAGCCCGGTCTGCCGGGCCGCCGACAGGCCCGCGACCTGCAGCAGCCCGGTGATGCCGCCGCAGCGGGTGACGTCGGCCTGCAGGCAGTCCACGGACGGCCCGTCGAGCAGGTCGGCGAAGTCCTTGAGCACGAACCCGTACTCCCCGGCCGCGACTTCGAGCCGTCCGGGGCCGTGCTCGCGGAGGAGCCGCAGCCCTTCGGTGTCGTCGGAGCTGACCGGCTCCTCGAACCACCGGACGTCCCACTCGTCGGCGAGCCGCCGCGCCCAGTACAGCGCCTCCTTGCGGATCAGCGCCCCGTTGGAGTCGACGAACAGGTCCGGGCCCGGGCCGATCGCCTCGCGGACGGCGGTCAGCCGGCGCGGGTCGTCGTCCGGCGACCGGGAGATCTTCAGCTTGACCCGCGGGATCCCCTGCTCGACCCAGCCGGCGAGCTGCCCGGCGAGCCGGTCGAGCGGATAGTTGGTGAAGCCGCCGCTGCCGTACACCGGAACGCGGTCGTGGAAGCTCGGCAGCACCTGGAACAGCGGCCGGTCGAGCAGCCGCGCCTTCAGGTCCCACAGCGCGATGTCGACCGCCGACACCGCCATGGACCCGACTCCGGGGCGGCCCGCGTTGCGGATCGCGGCGAACATCGCGTGCCAGGCGGCGGCCGGTGCGAGCGCGTCCGCGCCCTTGACGATGGAGGCGAGCTTGGACTCGATGAGCGTCGCCACGGCGAGGCTGCCGTAGGTGTAGCCGATCCCGGTCCGGCCGCCCGCCCTCGCCTCGACCAGCACCATGGTCGTCGACTCCCAGCGCAGCGTGCCGTCCTCCTCCGCGCCGTCCGGGCCGTCGGTCGGCACCGTGAACGCGTGGACGGCGACGTCCTCGACCGGGATCCCGCTTCCCGTGCTCATCGGCCGCTCCCCCTCTCGTCGGCCACTAACTACCGCTGGGAACGGCGGCGAAACGATCCGGGCGCCCGCAACGGCGGTCTCCGTTTGCCTCGCCTTTCCTCGGGGACGTGGCGAAGGACGAACACGCGCCATCCACGGACTGGAGTGATCATGGGGCAGCAGGTAGCCGACTACGTGCTCGAGCGGCTGCGCGAGTGGGGCATCGACCGCGTCTACGGGTATCCGGGCGACGGCATCAACGGGATGCTCGGCGCGTTCGACCGGGCCAAGGGGCATCCGGAGTTCATCCAGACCCGGCACGAGGAGATGGCCGCGTTCATGGCGTGCGCCCACTCCAAGTTCACCGGCGAGGTCGGGGTGTGCACCGCCACGTCCGGGCCCGGCGCGATCCACCTGCTGAACGGCCTCTACGACGCCAAGCTGGACCATCAGCCGGTCGTCGCCATCATCGGGCAGCAGAAGCGGCTCTCCCAGGGCACCCACTACCAGCAGGAAGTCGCGCTGGAGAACCTGTTCGCCGACGTGTCGGAGTTCGTGCAGATCTGCATGGACCCGGGGCAGATGCGGCACATCATCGACCGCGCGTTCAAGACCGCGCTCACCACCCGCGGCGTCGCGACGATCATCATCCCGGAGGACGTCCAGGAGAGCCAGGCCGTCCCGTCGCCGCCGAAGGAGCACGGCTCGGTCTTCTCCAGCGTCGGGTGGAGCCAGCCGCGCATGCTCCCGAACCCGGACGAGCTGCGCAAGGCCGCGGACATCCTCAACGAGGGCAAGAAGGTCGCGATGCTGATCGGGCAGGGCGCGGCCAACGCCGAGGCGGAGGTCATCGAGGTCGCCGAGCTGCTCGGCGCGGGCATCGCCAAGGCGCTGCTCGGCCGCGAGGTCGTCCCGGACGACCTGCCGTTCGTCACCGGCCCGATCGGGCTGCTCGGCTCCAAGGCCAGCGATGAGATGATCATGAACTGCGACGTGCTGTTCATGATCGGCTCCAGCTTCCCGTACGCCGAGTGGCTGCCGGACGAGGGCAGCTGCAAGGGCGTCGAGATCGACATCGACGGCCGCATGATCGGCATCCGCTACCCGATGGACGCGCACGTCGTCGGCGACGCGAAGGAGACGCTCAAGGAGCTGATCCCGCTCCTCAAGCGCAAGAAGGACCGGTCCTGGCGGGACAAGATCGAGGAGAACGTTCGCGCCTGGAACACGGTGATGGAGAAGCGCGCCGGGCAGTCCTTCGGCGGCAAGATCAACCCGCAGGCGGTGGCGCACGAGCTGTCGCCGCTGCTGCCCGACGGGTGCATCCTCACCGCCGACTCCGGCTCGGCGACCAACTGGTGGGCGCGGCACATCAAGCTCCGTGACGGCATGAAGGCCTCGCTGTCCGGGACGCTCGCGACGATGGGGCCCGGCGTCCCGTACGCGATCGCGGCCCGGTTCGCCTACCCCGACCGCCCGGTGATCTGCTTCGTCGGCGACGGCGCGTTCCAGATGAACGGCATGAACGAGATGCTCACCGTCAAGCGGTACGCCGACCGGCTGGCGGGCTCCCCGCCGCTGATCTTCTGCGTGTTCAACAACCAGGACCTCAACCAGGTCACCTGGGAGCAGCGCGCGATGGGCGGCGACCCGAAGTACCCGGGCTCGCAGACGATCCCCGACTTCCCGTACGCCAAGTACGCCGAGCTGGCGGGGCTGAAGGGCATCTACTGCGACGAGCCGAAAAAGGTCACCGACGTCTGGAAGCAGGCGCTGTCCAGCGACCGCCCGGTGGTGCTGGAGTTCGTGGTGGACAACGAGATCCCGCCGATCCCGCCGCACATCATGAGCGACCAGGCCAAGAAGACCGTCAAGGCGGGCTTCAAGGACCCGCAGAAGTTCGGCATCGCCGAGCGCGGCTTCCGGCAGAAGCTGACGGACATGTACGAGAACCTCCCCGGCCGCAAGCACTGACCCGCCCCGACGAGGGGTCAGCGGGTGACGGCGGTGAGGTGCGCGAACGCGACGGTGTTGTCGCGGTAGTGGCGGGCGGCGGCGTCGAACCGGCCGCCGCAGGTGATGAGGCGCAGGGACGGGCCCGGCGTGTCGGCGTACACCGCCCACGTCGGGAACGCGTCCTTCGGGAACCGGCGGACGGCGTCGACGGTGAACACCGCGGTCGTCCGGTCGGCGCGCCGCACCCGGACGCGCCGTCCGGGGCGCAGCCGGCCCAGCCGGAAGAACACCGACGGGCCCGCGCGGGAGTCGAGGTGCCCCTCGATGACGGCGGTGCCCGTCTCCCCCGGCGTGACGGAGCCGATGTACCAGGCGGGGCGGTCCTCGTCCGGCGGGCGGGGCGGCTGGAGCGTGCCGTCCGGGCGGAGCCCGGCGCGGGCGACGCGGGCGCGGACGCCGAGCGCCGGGATCGTGAGCCGGGTCGGCGGCGCGGCGGGCAGCGCGAGGCCGTCCACGGTGACGGGGGTGCGCGGCGGCGCCCAGGCGGGCGGAGCGGCCGGCGCCTGCGGCGCGGGGTCGCGGTGCCCGTTGAACGCCGCGGTCACGCCGGCGGCGGCGCACGCGACCGCCGCCAGGCCCAGTGCGAGGGCCCGGCGGTCGCCGCGCGGCGGGGCCGTCCTCATGCGGGCCGGCACGCCGCCCGATCCCGCCGCCGGACGAGCAGGACGCGCGCCAGCGCGCAGGTGCCCGCCAGCACGGCGCCCGCGCCGAAGAGCCAGGCGCCGGCCGCGGGGCCGATGGCGGCGGCACGGCCGGTGGCCGCGGTGGAGCCGGTGCCGGTCGCGGCGCCGCCCGCCGGCATCGCCTTGAGCACGCCGCACAGCGCGGGCGACGTCACGGCGAGCGGCAGCGACGGCACCAGCTCGCTCTTCTCCGTCCGCGCCTTGCGGCCGAGCAGCCTCGGGTCGTCGCCGTGGACGACGACGACCGCGATGCCCTTGTGCAGCGAGGCGACGGCGGCGGGGCTGAGCGTGATCGTCCGCTCGTAGCGCAGGCTCGGCCCCTTCGGCGCGATCGCGAGGTTCGTGCCGCCCCGCGGGGTGACGTCGCCGGTCACCGACAGGGTCGTCTGGATCGGGCCGTAGAACGGCATGCCCTCCGCGGTGCTGACGACGCCGTCGCCGTTCTTGTCGGCCGACATCGGCGGGCACATGCCGCGGGCACCGCCGTGGATGTGCTGCAGGTGCGGGTACGGCTTGCCGCCGAACCGCGCCGCCAGCCCCGAGTACCGCTCGGTGATCGTCGCGGTGCTTCCGCGCAGGCGGAGCGTCAGCCGGCCCGATCCGGTCTGGTGGTTCAGGGGCCGCAACTGCGCCTGGTAGGTGACCTCGCGCGCCGCACCCGACCCCGTATCGGCCAATGCGGTGCCGGCCAATGCGGTCGGGACCGCCGCCATCAGCGCCAGCCCGACGGCGCCGCCGACCGCCGGCACCGCCCTCCCGACCCGTGACCGTTCTACGCCTTCTATCCGCATTTCCGCCCTTTCCCCGGCACCGCGTCGCGCGATGATCGCTGGGGAATTTCCCGGGCGGAAAGCGCACTAATGCGCGCTCGGCTCCCAGGATGGGCAAAATCCACCGGACAAACCACCCGTGCCCGCACATCGCCGCCCGGCCCCGCCGGCGGCGGGCGGGACCGGGCGGCGGCGGGTCAGCCGAGTTCCAGCAGCAGCGCGGCCGACCAGCTGAAGTTGGTGGAGTTCAGCGCCGCGCCCGTCACCGGGTCGTAGTTCTCCGCGATCGGGGCGTCGCCGAGCAGGCCCGCCGCCGAGCCGCGCAGCCGGTCCGCGAGGGCCGCCGCGTCCCGCCGGTAGCCGTACCGCTGGAGGCCGGCCAGCGCGAAGTACGCCTGGTCGAGCCAGACCGGACCGCGCCAGTACTCCTCGGGCGCGAAGTACGGGGAGCTCTTCGCCACCGTCGCGAACGGGACCTTCGTCGCGAACTCCCCCGGGTCGGTCAGCTTGCCGCGGACCGCCGCCGCCTCGCCGCCGTCCGCGACGCCGGCCCACAGCGGGATCGCGCCCTCGATGCCCCGGCCCCGCTCGGTGAGGCGCCTGCCCGACGCGAGGTCGGTGTCGTAGAAGAAGCCGGTCGCCGGGTCGTACATCGCCTTGCGGACCGCGGCGGCGACGGTGCGCTGCCGGGCCGTCCAGCGCTCGGCGTCGGCACGGTGGCCGAGCCGCCGGGCGATCGCGGCGAGGTAGCCGTCCTCGGCGGCGAGGTAGGAGTTGAGGTCGACCGACTCCTGGTTCAGCGAGTAGCCGACGAGGCGCCCGCCCGCGCCGCGGTTCTCGACGACGGACGTGCCGAGCGCGGCGTCGAAGCGCGGCGCGTTGTCCATGCCGCTCTCCCACGCGGCGGCCTGCCGGGCGTCCTCCGGCGTCGCGTTCGCGGGGTCGACGGTCGCGCCGTACTCCGCGAGCCCGTCGTGGTCGTGGTCCCGGTTGCGGTACCACCAGTCGTGGTAGGCGACGAGCTTCGGGTACATCTCGCGCAGGAACGCCGCGTCCCCGTTGCGCTGGTAGACCTCCCACACGGCCCAAGCGGCGAGCGGCGGCTTGCTGTTGCGCTCGTTCCAGTTCCCGCCGCCCTGCGAGGGGTCGTTGTAGAAGACGCAGTCGGGGATCATCCCGGCGTCCTGCGGGCGGGACTTGGAACCGGGCTCGACCTGGTAGTCGAACATCGACCTGATCTGCGACTCCGCGAGGCCGGGCGCGAAGCGGGCGGTGCCGACGGCCTGCTTCCAGGTGTCCCACGCCCAGAACCCGCCGGTGAACCACTTGTAGGTGATGGACGGGGTCATCCCGCCGTGCTTGAGCATCCCCGCCGGGCCGCGCCAGTTCGTGACCAGCGTCTCGAGCGACTTCACGGCGAGCCGGCGGCGGTCGGCCGGGACGCCGCGCGTCACGGCGGCGACGTAGCCGCGCCAGCGCGCGTCCGTCCGCGCGTCCACCCGGTCGGCATCGCGCAGCAGCGCGGCGGTGTTCTCGCGGCTTCGCTCGGCGGCGGTGAAGGTGTAGCTCTCCGTCCAGGCCAGCGCGGACGAGCGGTGCGGCGCGACGGTCAGCGGGCGGGCCAGGTCGGTGCGGTAGGCGTCCCCGGTGACGGTCGTCCGGACGGGCCCGTCGTGCCGGACCTCGAACCGCTCGTCACCGCCGGTCAGGTAGTCCCACGTCTTCCGGACCTTCGCGAACCCGACCGCGACGCCGTCGGCGGTGGCGTGCAGGGACGGCGCGCTCCGCATCGGCTCCGCGTCGGGGCGCAGCAGCTCGCCCGTCCAGCCGACGTGCAGCGTCCGGGCAGACCGTCCGGTGTTCTCCACATGGGCGCGGACCAGCGCGGTGCGGTCGGACGCGAACCGCAGCTCCAGCGTGAGCCGCAGCCCCGGCAGGTCGTAGGTCTGGCGCAGCACGCCGGGCAGCGACGTGAAGCGCGGGTTCTTCGCGGACGCGAGGTCGATCTGCTTGCCGTTCTCGCTGAGCGTGATGCGGCTGAACACCTTGCTCAGCCACCACGGGTACTCCTGCGCGATGTACAGCGGCCCGGTGAAGCCGCCGTACGCGGAGGTGTCCCCGGACTTGGGCAGGGCGTAGGCGTGCCAGGCGCCTTGGTCGGCGAACACGTTGATGTCGCTGACCTCGGGCGGCAGGGCCTTCGCCGGGACGCCGTGCAGGTCGAGCACGTCGGCGTAGCCGGCGGGCCCCGGCGGGCGCGCCGGCGGGGCCGCGGCGGCCGCGTTCACGGGCAGGACGAGTGCGGAGCCGAGCGTCAGCCCGGCCAGGACATGCAGCGATCGACGCATGACGACCTCTTCGAGGGGGGTGGATTCAGGCGCGCGCGGTCTTGACGACCGCCGCTCCGTGCGGGGGGAGGTGCAGGGTCCGGCGGACGGGGTCGCCGGTCAGCAGGTCGACGCCGTCCGGCGCGGGCGTCTCGCAGGCCCGGCCGGCCTGGTTGAGCAGGAAGTAGTAGGAGTGCTCGGGCCCGTCGCGGCGGGTGGCCTCGACGCCCGGCGCGGCGTCGAGCACCGGGCGGACCCCGGCGTCGGCGGCGGCCTCGTCGAGCACGGACCCGATCTCGTCGCCGAGGTGGCAGCCGACGTACCAGGCGCGGCCCTCGCCGTGGGCGTTGCGGGTGACCGCGGGTCGTCCGGCAAGCTCGCCGGACGTGTAGGGGCCGGCGACCTCGGCGGTCAGCGGCTCCAGCCACTCGCTCCACATCGTCGCGGTGACCTCACGCCCGCCGAGCGACACCGGCACGGACGCGCCGTCGGGCACGGGCCAGAACTCGTCGACGACGACGCCGAGCACGTCGCGCAGCGGCGCCGGATAGCCGCCGAGGTGGATGTGGTCGTGCTCGTCGACGATGCCGCTGAAGAAGCCGCACACGAGCCGTCCGCCGGCCTCGACGTACGCGGTGAGCCGCGCGGCCGTCGCGTCCGCCATCAGGTACAGGTTCGGAGCGAGGACGAGCCGGTACCCCGACAGGTCGGCGTACGGCGGAACGAAGTCGACGGCGACGTTGCGGTCCGCCAAGGCCCCGTACCAGGTCCGGACGAGGTCGCGGAGGCGGAGCCGGGCGGACGGGCGGTCGTCCAGCTCCAGCGCCCACCACGAGTTCCAGTCCAGGACGATCGCGACGTCGGCGGTGATCCGGGTGCCCGCGACCTCGGCGAGCCGGGTGAGGTCCCGGCCGAACGCCACGGTCGAGGCCCACTGCCGCCCCTCGGTCCCCCGATGCGGCAGCAGCGCGCTGTGGAACTTCTCCGCGCCGGCCCGCGACGCCCGCCACTGGAAGTGCAGGACGCCGTCCGCGCCGTGCGCCACCGTCTGCAGCGACCACAGCCGCGCCAGCGCGGGCGGCTTCGGCGCGTTCACCGGACGCCAGCTCACCGCCGACGGCGCCTGCTCCATCAGCAGCCACGGACGGCCGCCCTTCAGCGAGCGCATCAGGTCGTAGTTCATCGCCGCGCCGACGTGCGCGGCCGGGTCCGCCGGGTCGGGGTAGGCGTCGTCGGACACGACGTCCTCGTGCGCGGCCCACGTCCAGTAGTCGAGCGGCTTGAACATCGACATGAAGTTCGTCGTCACCGGCACGCCCGGCGCGACCTCGTCGAGCTGCGCCTTCTCGCCCAGGTAGCAGCCGAGCAGGGCGTCCGAGCAGAACCGCCGCCAGTCCAGCATCTGCGTCGGGTTCACCGGGCCGGGCGCGGTGCGCGGCGGTTCGATCTCGTCGAACGTCCCGTACCGCTGCGACCAGAAGTCGGTCGCCCAGGCCGCGTTCAGCGCGGCGAGGTCGCCGTAGCGGTCGCGCAGCCAGCGCCGGAAGTCGGCGGCGGACGTCTCGCAGAAGCATTCGGTGACGTGGTCGCCGTACTCGTTGTGGATGTGCCACATCGCGAGCGCCGGATGGTCCCGGTAGCGGGCGGCGATGGTCCGCGCCAGGCGCGCCGCCGCGTCCCGGTACACCGGGGACGACGGGCAGTAGTGCTGCCGGGACCCGAATTCCAGCCGGACCCCGTCCGCCGTGACCGGCAGGACCTCCGGGTGCGCCCGCACCAGCCACGCCGGCGGGGACGCGGTGGCGGTCGCGATGTCGGCGGCGACGCCGTGCTCGGCGAGCAGGCCGAGGACCCGGTCGAACCAGCCGAAGTCCCACTCGTCCGGCCCCGGCTGCAGCCGCGCCCAGGAGAACACGCCGACCGTCACCAGGTTGACCCCGGCGTCCCGCATCAGCCGGGCGTCCTCCGCCCACACCTCCTCGGGCCACTGCTCCGGGTTGTAGTCGCCCCCGTACAGCAGCCCCGGCACCCGCGTAAGTCCAGTCATCCCTTGACGGCCCCTCCCAGCAGACCCGACACGAACTGTTTCTGGAACAGGAAGAACAGGAGCATCACGGGAAGCGTCGCGAGGAACGAGCCGAGGATCAGCCCGGCGTAGTCGACGTGGCTCTGCCCGATGAGCGTGTACAGCGCGACAGGGGCGGTGTACTTGTCCTCGGTGTTCAGCATCAGCAGCGGCCACAGGAACGCGTTCCACTGCGTCATGAACGAGAAGATGACCAGCGCGCCGAGCTGCGGCCGCACCACCGGCAGCACGATCCGGTAGAAGATCCGCAGGTCGCCGGCGCCGTCCATGCGGGCCGACTCGATCAGCTCGTCCGGGAAGCCGAGGAACGCCTGGCGCATCAGGAAGATGCCGAACGAGTTGGCGAGGAACGGCAGGATCACCGCCTGGTAGGTGTCGACCCAGCCGAGGCTCGCCATCATCTGGAACAGCGGGACGAGCAGCACCTGGAACGGGATCATCATCGTCGCCAGCACCAGGCCGAGCAGCAGCCCGCGCCCCCGGAACCGGAACTTGGCGAGCCCGTACCCGCACATGGCGGAGATCAGCGAGCTGAGCACCGTGTACACGACGGAGACGCCGACGCTGTTCAGCAGCACCCGGCCGAAGCCGATCGAGTGCTGCAGCGCGACGAGGTTGTGCAGCAGCCGCCCGCCCGGCAGGAACGGCGGCGGCGACGCGAACAGCTCGGCGTTGTCGCGGGTGGAGGCGACCACCATCCAGTAGAACGGGACGGCGCTGACCAGCGCGCCGACGGTCAGCACGAGCACCGCGGCGCCGCGGCCGAGAAGGCGGACGCGGCGCGGCGCGGTCGGCCGGGCCGGTGTGCGCGGCGGCGTGGCCGCCCGCGCGGGCAGGGTGGTCATCGCGTCGCGTCCTTCCCGAGGAAGCGGAACTGCGCGTACGAGATCAGCCCGATGATCAGGACGACGACCCAGGCGATGGCCGCCGCGTAGCCGAAGTCGAGCTGCTCGAAGCCGACCTTGTACAGGTAGAGGACCGGGGACATGGTGGCGTTGCCCGGCCCGCCCTTGGTGAGCACGTAGTTCTCGTCGAACAGCTGCAGCGTGCCGATCGTCGAGGTGACCAGGCAGAACAGGATGACCGGCCGGAGCTGCGGCAGCACGACCCGCAGGAACGTGGTCGCGGGCCCGGCGCCGTCGATCGCGGCGGCCTCGTACTGCTCGCGGCCGATGCCCTGCAGCCCGGCGAGCAGGATCACCGCGTTGTAGCCCGTCCACCGCCAGGTGATCGAGCCGATCAGCGCGATCCGCGCCCAGCCGGGGCTGTTCAGCCAGTCGATGCTCGGCAGCCCGACGGCGGTGAGCGCCTGGTCGACCAGGCCGTCGTCGGTCTTCAGCAGGACGCGGAACACCACCGAGTACGCGACCAGCATCGTCACCGCGGGCAGGAAGCACGCGATCCGGTACGTCGCGCGGAACCGCAGCCACGACTGGTTCAGCCCGTACGCCATGACGAGCGCCAGCGCGATCATCAGCGGGACCTGGACGAGGAGGATCAGCGCGATGTTGCGCAACGACGTCCAGAAGACCGGGTCGTGCATCATCCGGCGGTACTGGGCGAGCCCGACCCAGGTGGTGACGCCGTCGCGGTCGGCGGTGAAGCTCTGGTAGAGGCCGGCGAGCAGCGGGTAGGCGAAGAACACCCCGAACAGCGCCGCCGCCGGGCCGGCGAACATCCACGGCGTGGTCCGGGACGTGCGCCGCCGCGCGCGGGCGGGGGCCGCCTTCGCGCGGGCGGCCGCGGCCGGTTTCCGGGCCGTCGTCTGCTGCGCCATGTCAGCCGGCGATCCGCCGGCCGGTGGCGGCGGCGATCTGCTTGGCGGCCGAGTCCAGCTCCTTCTTGGGGTCCTTTCCGTGCAGGACGATCCCGGAGACCGTGCCGTTGACGATGTCGCGGGCCTTCGGCATGTCCTTGGTGTCCTCGACGGGCGGGACACTGCTCGCCAGGTCGGCGAACGTCTTGAAGACGGGCTGGCCGCCGTAGTAGTCCTGCGGCGCGGTGACGTAGGGGTCCTTGAGCGCGGGGAGGTAGGCGGGAAACAGTCCCTCGGCCTTCAGCATGGACGCCTGATTCGCCGTGTCCGCCAGCATGAACTCGACGAACGCCCACGCCGCGGCGGCGTTCTTGGTCTGGCCGGTGACGGCGAGCGCGGAGCCGCCGTTGTTGGAGGTCCGCACGCCGCCCGGATCGAACGCCGGCAGCGGCACGACGCCGAACTTGCCCTTCAGCTCCTTCATCTCGTCGGTGAGGGTGCCCGACCACCACACCGCGTACGGGGTGGTGGCGGCCTTGCCGGCCTTGGTCGCGGCGACGAGCCCGTCCCAGCCCTTCTCGAACTGGACGAGCCCCTTGTCGGCGAGGGTCTTCAGCAGCGTCGCGGCGCGGACGCCCTGCTGGTCGTTGACGGCGATGAGGCCGTTCTTGACGTAGTGCTGCCCCTGCTGCTGGAGCAGCATCGGGAACATGCTGTCCTCCTCGGGGTCCATGATGAGGAGCTTCTTGCCGGTCTTGGCCTTGATCCGCTCGCCGGCGCCGATGTAGTCGTCCCACGTGCGGATGGAGGCGGGGTCGACGCCGGCGTCCTTGAGGATGTCGGTGCGGTAGAAGAGGGCGCAGGGGCCGCTGTCCCAGGGCAGCGCGAAGACCTTGCCCTTGCCGTCGGTGACGTACTTCCAGGCGGCCTGCGCGAAGCTCGTCCGGTAGCGCCCGGCGAGCGCGGTGATGTCGTAGAGGCCGCCGGGGAAGACGCCGATGTAGCCGGGCAGCCGGCCGCCCTCGATGGTGAGGACGTCGGGCAGGCCCTTGCCGGACTTCAGCCCGACGGTGATCTTGTCGTAGGCGTTGTCGTAGCCGATGTCGACGACCTCGATGCGGACGCCGGGGTGCCGCTGCTCGAACGCGGGCGCGAGCCGCTTGAGGGCCTTGGCCGCCACGTCCCAGGACCAGACGCTGACGGTTCCCTTGATCTGGCCGGTCGCTGCGGAGTGCAGTGCGGGCCCGGCCTTGCGGGCGCCGCCGGTCGCGCAGCCGGCGGCCGCGAACAGCGTCGAGACGACACCGGCGGTCAACACCGTCCGCCGCTGGATGCCCGTCGCCATCTTGCCTCCCAGGGGATGCAGGGATAATGCTGTATACAGCACACTGCATCATGTGTTCTCGTCAAGAGGTCCGGCGAGAAAGCGACGAAAGTGAGGGAGCGCGTGGGCGTTCACCCGTACATCCCGAACTCCGTGCCCGCGGTGAAGGCGGAGATGCTGGCCGCCGTCGGCGCCGCCGACGTCGCGGAGTTCTACGCGGACGTGCCCGAGTCGATCCGGCTCGGCCGCCCGCTCGACATGCCGCCGCCGCTGCGCTCGGAGGCCGCGCTCGTCCGGCACGTCGGCGGGCTGCTGGCCGGCAACACCGGCACGGGCGAGGCGCTCAGCTTCCTCGGCGCGGGCTGCTACCGGCACCACGTCCCGGCGGTCGTCGACGAGGTGATCAACCGCAGCGAGTTCCTCACCGCCTACGCGGGCGAGCCCTACGAGGACCACGGCCGCTTCCAGGCGCTGTGGGA
The DNA here is from genome assembly GCF_017573465.1 of Actinomadura violacea. GTDB lineage: Bacteria > Actinomycetota > Actinomycetes > Streptosporangiales > Streptosporangiaceae > Spirillospora > Spirillospora violacea. The sequence goes on along the minus strand of NZ_JAGEPF010000012.1, from coordinate 119,620 downwards.
GTACCAGTCGCTGATGGGCGAGCTGCTGGAGATGGACGTGGTGAACGTCCCGGTCTACGACGGCTACCAGGCGTCCGCGACCGCGCTGCGGATGGCCGGGCGGATCACCGGCGCGCGGCGGCTGCTGCTGGTCACCGCCGTCGCCGCGGACAAGCTCTCCAAGATCGACGACTATGTGCGGCCGGTGCACGACGTGGTCGTCGTGCCGGTCGACGCGTCCACCGGGCTGGTCGACCTCGCCGCCGTGCGGGCCGAGCTCGCCGCGGGCGACGTCGCCGCCGTCTACGCGGAGGCGCCTTCGGCGTCCGGCATCATCGACCCGGCGCTGACGTCCCTGGCCGGCCTCGCGCACGGCGCGGGCGCCCTGTTCGTCGCCGGCTGCAACCCGATCTCGCTCGGCGTCGTCGCGCCGCCCGCCGCCTACGGCGCCGACATCGCGTGCGGCGAGATCCAGCCGCTCGGCGTGCACATGGCCTACGGCGGGCTGAGCGGCGGGTTCATCGCCACCCGCGACGAGGAGCGGTTCGTCGCCGAGTTCCCGTCCCGGCTGTTCGGGCTCGCGCCGACCGGCGTCGAGGGCGAGTACGGCTTCGGCGACGTCGCCTACGACCGCACCTCGTTCGCGCTGCGCGAGGAGGGCAAGGAGTGGGTCGGCACCGCCGCCGCCCTCAACGGCATCACCGCCGGCGTCTACCTCGCGCTGATGGGCCCGCAGGGCATGCGCGAGATCGGCGAGACGATCATGGCGAACACCCGGTACGCGCTGGACCGGCTCGCCGCCGTGCCCGGCGTCCAGGCGCCGTACGCCGCCGCCCCGCACTTCGCCGACCTCACCCTGCGCTTCACCGGCTCCCGCACGTCCGCCGAGGTCAACGACGCGCTGCTGGAGCACGGGATCTTCGGCGGCGCCGTCCTGTCCGGCACCGACGCCCTGTACTGCGTCACCGAGGTGCACACCAAGGACGAGATCGACCGCCTCGCCGACACCCTCGAGGAGATCGTCAAGTGAAGACCGACCGCTCCCCCGTCTCCACTGCCGACGCCGTGATCGGGCCCAAGCCGCCGCTGCGCCGGTTCCACCAGGCCAGCTGGGACGAGCCGCTGCTGTTCGAGCTGGGGTCCCCCGGCGAGCGCGGCGTCCTGGTTCCCGAGCCCGAGGTGCCGCTCGACGACACCCTCCCGGACGGGCTGCGCCGCGCCGAGCCGCCCGCGCTGCCGGAGATCTCGCAGCTGCACGTCCTGCGGCACTACCTGCGGCTGTCGCAGGAGAACCTCGGCGCCGACCTGAACATCGACGTCGGGCAGGGCACCTGCACGATGAAGTACAGCCCGAAGGTCAACGACCGGTTCGCCCGGGACCCGCGCGTCGCCGACCTGCACCCGCTGCAGGACGAGCGGACCGTGCAGGGCGTCCTGGAGATCGTCCACCGGCTGGAGGGGCTGCTCAAGGAGATCTCCGGGATGGACCGGTTCTCGCTCCAGCCGGGCGCCGGGTCCGCCGCGATCTACGCGAACGTGTCGATGATCCGCGCGTACTTCGCGGCGCGCGGCGAGCCCGAGCGGGACGAGGTCATCACGACGATCTTCTCGCACCCGTCCAACGCCGCCTGCGCGAAGACCGCCGGGTTCAAGGTCATCACGCTGTACCCGGACGCGGACGGGTACCCCGACATCGAGGCGCTCAAGGCCGCCGCCGGGCCGCGCACGGCGGCGCTGCTGATCACCAACCCCGAGGACACCGGGATCTTCAACCCGCGGATCGAGGAGTTCGTCCGGATCGTCCACGAGGCGGGCGGGCTGTGCGCCTACGACCAGGCCAACGCCAACGGGATCCTCGGCATCACCCGGGCCCGCGACGCGGGCTTCGACCTGTGCCACTTCAACCTGCACAAGACGTTCTCCACCCCGCACGCGTGCGGCGGGCCCGGCGCCGGGGCGTGCGGCGTCACCGCCGAGCTGGCGCCGTTCCTGCCCGCGCCGACCGTGGAGTTCGACGGCGAGCGCTACTACCTCGACGACGACCGCCCCCAGTCGGTCGGGAAGACCCGCCCGTTCCACGGGGTCGTGCCGAACCTCGTCCGCGCCTACGCGTGGATCATGTCGCTCGGCGCCGACGGGCTGCGCGAGGCCGCCGAGGTCGCGGTGCTGAACAACAACTACCTGATGGCGAAGGTGCTGGAGATCCCCGGCGTGTCCGCGCCGTACGCGGCGGGCCGGCGGCGGATCGAGCAGGTCCGCTACAGCTGGGAGCGGCTCGCCGAGGAGACCGGCGTGCACAGCGAGGACATCGGGCTCCGCGCCGCCGACTTCGGCACCCACTACTGGACGAGCCACCACCCGTTCGTCGTCCCGGAGCCGATGACGCTGGAGCCGACCGAGTCCTACTCCAAGGCGGACCTGGACGAGTACGCCGCGATCCTCGCCGAGGTGGCGCGCGAGGCCCGCGAGGAGCCGGAGACGGTGCGGACCGCGCCGCACCGCTCGACCGTGCACCGCGCGCGCGAGGACGTCCTGGACGACCCCGCCACGTGGTCGGTGACCTGGCGCGCCTACCGCCGCAAGGTCCTCGGCGGATGAGGTTCGGGCTGGTGGTCAACCCGGTCGCCGGGCTCGGCGGCCGGGCCGGCCTGAAGGGCAGCGACGGCGCGGACGTGCAGGCGCGGGCGCGCGCGCTGGGCGCGGTCCCGCGTGCCGGCGAGCGGGCCGCGCTGGCGCTGGCCGAGCTGCGGTCGCGGCTCGGCCCGGCCGTGGAGGTGCGGACCGCGGACGGCGCCATGGGCGCCGACGCGGTGCGGGCGGCGGGCCTCGTACCCGTCGTCGTCTGCCTGCCCGGCGACCCCACCACCGGCGCCGACACGCGCGCGGCCGCCGCCGCGCTCGCGCCCCAGGTCGACCTGCTGCTCTTCGCGGGCGGCGACGGCACCGCCCGCGACGTGCTCGACGCGGTCGGCGACACGGTGCCGGTGCTCGGCGTGCCGACCGGGGTGAAGATGCACTCGGCCGTGTTCGCCGTCCATCCGCGCGCCGCCGGCGAGGTCGCCGCGCTGTTCGCCGCCGGGGCGGGCACGCGGCCCGCCGAGGTCATGGACCTCGACGAGGACGCCGTCCGCGAGGGCCGGGTCTCGGCCCGGCTCTACGGCCACATGGCGGTGCCGGACGTGCCCGTCCGGGTGCAGCAGCGCAAGATGGGCGGTTCGGTCACGTCCCCGTCGTCGGTCGCGGGCATCGCCGCGGAACTCGCCGGCCGGGCCGGGCCGTCCGGGCTGCTGGTGCTCGGGCCGGGCGGCACCATGCGGGCGGTCGCCGCCGCGCTCGGCGCCGACGTGCCCGTCATGGGCGTCAACGTGCTGCGCGACGGGCGGCCCGTCGCGGTGGACGTCGCGTCCGCCGCGCTGGAGAAGCTGGTGCGGTCCTCGCCCGCGTGGCTGGCGGTGACGCCGATCGGCGGGCAGGGTTTCCTGCTCGGCCGCGGCAACCAGCAGATCTCCCCGGACGTGGTGCGCGCCGTCGGCCGCGACCGGCTCGCCGTCGTCGCGACCGAGGCCAAGCTCGCCGGGCTCGGCGGGCGGCCGCTGCTCGTCGACACCGGCGACGAGGACCTCGACGATGAACTGCGCGGGCACGTCCCGGTGCTGACCGGGCACGGCCGCGTCGCCATGTACCCCGTCCACTGACCTCACGGAAGGAGAAGCGGTTGATCACTCTGGAGGGCAAGCGCGCCGTGCTGACCGGCGCCGCGTCCGGCATCGGCCGGGCCACCGCCGAGCTGATGGCCGAGCTCGGCGCCGCGGTCGTCGTCGCCGACGTCGACGAGGCCGGCGCCGAGGTCGCGGCGGGCATCGAGAAGGCGGGCGGGCGCGCCGCGTTCGTCCGCACCGACGTGTCCCGCGCGGACGACTGCGCCCGCGCCGTCGCGACCGCCAAGGACCGGTTCGGCGGCCTCGACGTGCTGTTCAACAACGCCGGGATCATCCGCCGCTCCACCGTCACGGAGATCACCGACGACGACTGGGACCTGGTGATGGCGGTCAACGTCCGGTCGGTGATGCTGATGAGCAGGTTCGCCGTTCCGCTGATGGAGGCGGCGGGAGGCGGCAGTATCATCAACACCGGCTCGGGCTGGGGCATCCAGGGCGGCGCGCGGGCGGTGTCGTACTGCGCGTCCAAGGGCGCGGTGGTGAACATGACCCGGGCGATGGCGATCGACCACGGCGCGAGCGGGATCAGGGTCAACTGCGTGTGCCCGGGCGACACGGCCACCGGCATGCTCGCCGAGGAGGCCCGCCAGCTCGGGGAGCCGGCCGAGGCGTTCTACGCCGAAGCGGCCGACCGGCCGCTCGGCCGGATCGGGCAGCCGGCCGACATCGCGCGGACGGCGGCGTTCCTGGCCAGCGACGCGGCCGCGTTCGTGAGCGGCGCGGTGATCCCGGTCGACGGCGCCGGTACGGCGTGACGACGATGCGGCCGCCGGCCGTCTGGAGAGGATGACGCGAGGATGCCGATCGAACGGCGCCCGCTGCGCGAGCAGATCAAGGACGAGATCCTCGAGCGGCTCGGCCGCGGCGAGTTCGCGCCCGACCAGCCGATCAACGAGATGGCGCTCGCCGCCGAGCTGGGGGTGAGCCGCACCCCGCTGCGCGAGGCGCTGATCGGGCTGGAGCGCGAGGGGATCATCGTCAGCGAGCGGGGCAAGGGGTTCCGGTTCGCGCCGATGAGCCCCGGCGAGTTCCACGACCTGACCACGATCGTCGCGGCGCTGGAGTCGCTGGCGCTGGAGCTGACCGATCCCGACCATCTGCGGTCCGTGGCGCCCCGCTTACTGGAGGAGGCGCGGGCGTTCTCGGTGCCGGAGGCGGAGTACGAGGTCATAGAGCGCTACGACGACGCCTGGCACGACCTGATGCTGTCGGGCTGCCCGAACGAGCGGCTGATGGACCTCATCACCTCGCTGAAGCTGACGATGCACCGGTACGAGCGGGTCGTGGTCGGCGACCGCGAGGTGCTCGAACGGTCCGCGCAGGAGCACGAGCGGATCGCCGAGCGGCTGGTCGCGGGCGACGTGCCGGGGGCCGTCGAGGCGCTGAAGGCGAACTGGATGAGCGGCAAGGACCGGATCACCAAGCGCCTGGAGGCGTGACGGCGGGCCGGTCCGGGCCGCCGGGCCCGGGCCGGTCCTCCGCCAGCCACCGCAGGGCCTCGGCCTGGAACGGGACCTCGGCTTCGAGCTGGCAGAGGACGCCGATCCCGACGCCGAGGGCGCGCTGGGCGTGCACGGCGCCGGGCGGGAACGCCATGCTCAGCCCGACCGGCATCGACGCGGTGATGCCCTCCAGCGCGTCGCGCAGGTAGGCGCCGTCGAACCGGAACGTCTCGGTGAACGCGGGTGCGCCCGACCGCAGGAACAGTTCGCGGAGCCTCGCCTCGTCGGCTCGGACGCCGGGTCGCAGGAAGCCCGCGCGGCGCAGGGCGTCCGCCATTCCGGTGCCGGTGCCGTCGTCGAGGGCGGCGAGGTGGACGTCCATCCACCGGTCCAGCGGCGTCGGCGTGCCGGGTTCGTGCCGGTAGACGGCGCCGAAGTCGAGGACGCCGAGCCGGCCGTCGTCGAGGAGCCGGAAGTTGCCGGGGTGCGGGTCGGCGTGCATCATCCCGCAGCGGGCGATCGCGGCGAACATCAGCCGGGTCAGCAGCAGGCCGGCGCGGTCGCGTTCCGGCCGGCCGCCGGCCTCGATGACGCGGGCGAGGGGCGTCCCGCCGATCCATTCGGAGACGATCACCCGGCCCCGGTGCAGCAGGACGTCCGGGACGAGGAAGTCCGGATCGTCCCGGTAGGCGGCGCGGAACGCGCGCTGCGCCTCGGCCTCGCGGGCGTAGTCGAGCTCCTCCGCGAGCCGGTCCATCAGCTCTGTGGCGAGGGCCTTGCCGTCCAGTTGCGGGGCCATCAGCGAGGTGAACATCCGCATCGCGAGGACGACGGCGTCGCGGTCGCCGAGCAGCTCGTCGCGCGCGTCCGGGTACTGGATCTTCACGGCTACGTCGCGTCCGCCGGCCGCCCAGCGCGCCCGGTGCACCTGGCCCAGGGACGCGGCCGCCGCCACACCGGTGTCGAACGAGGCGAACAGGTCGCGCCAGTCCGCGCCGACGTCGCCGCCCATGACCCGTTCGACCGTCTCGGCGGGCTCCGGCCGGACGGCCTCCTGCAGCGCCGCCAGCCGGCCCCGGTAGACCGCCGACACCTTCGGCGGCATCACCGCCTCGTACACCGACAGCACCTGGCCGAACTTCAGCACGCCGCCGCGCAGCCCGCCGAGCACCTCGACGAGCTGGTCGGCGGTGCGTTCGTGCAGGTCGAGCGCGGACTCGTCGGTCAGCCTGCCGAACGCGCGCAGGCCGCCGGCCCAGGCGAGCCGGCGCGCCGCGCCGAGCGGAACCGCCGACAGCCGCGCCATCCGGGAGAGCGATCGCATCCTCATGGCCGTCAGCGTCGCCGGGGAACGCGCCCCGCCGCATCGCCCCGCGGTCGCCGGTCCGGCTATGACCGCGGTCGTGGCGGCACTGCGACCACGGGCCGATGACGGGCCGCCCCGCGCTCTTTAGGATCGGCGGCATGCGACGGGTCAGGGCGTTCTTCCTCCGCAACCCGCCGCCGTGGCCCGTGCTCCGCTTCTTCGGCTGCGTGGGCGTCGCATGGGCGGTCCTCGCGGTGGCGCTGTCGCCGTCCCCGGCCGCCCGGACGGCTCTGGTCGCCGCCTACATCGCGTTGTGGGCCTGCCATGCGGCGCGCCCGTGGCGGGTTCCGCCCGCGCTCGTGCCGTGGACGGTCCTGGGCGTGCTGGTGCTGCTCGCCGCGGCGCCGTCCGCGGGCGATCCCGGCGGGTTCCGGCCGTTCCCGTTCGCCGAGGGCTCCTACGCCGACGGCGCCCTCGCCGTCGCGACCGCCCCCGCCTGGGCGCACCTGGCGATCCTCGCCCGGACCCGCGACCTGGCGTGGTGCGTCCCGGCCGCGCTGGCCGTCGCGCCCGCCCGCCACTTCGCCGCCGGCGGCCTGCCGCTGTGGCCCGCCTGGCTCATGTGGGGCACGGGCTTCCTGCTGCTCGGCCTCGCGTTCCGGCTGCACACCGCGCTGTACGAGGCGCGGCTGCGGCTCGCCCGGGAGGCCGTCGCGGAGGAGCGCCGCAAGATCGCCCGCGAGGTCCACGACCTGGTGGGGCACGGGCTCGGCGTCGTGCTGCTGAACATCGGCGCCGCCCGGCGCGCCGGCGCGCGCGGCGACGGCACCGCCGTGATCGCCGCGCTGGAGGAGGCCGAACGGGTCGGGCGGCGCGGCGTCCGCGACGTCCACCAGGGCCTCGTCCTGCTGCGCGACCCGGCGCCCGCGGGGCCGCCGATCGCGCCCGCGCCGCCCACCGCCGACGACATCGGCGCCCTCGTCGCCGAGCTGCGGGCCGGCGGGCTGCGGATCGACCTCGACACCCGCGGCGACCTCGCGTCCGTCGACCCGGCGGTCGGGCTGGCGCTGTACCGGGTCGTGCAGGAGGCGCTGGCGAACGCCGCCCGGCACGCGCCCGGCTCCCCCGCCACCGTCGCCGTCAGCGTGGACGGCCCGCTCGCCCTCGCCACCGTCGCCGACCGCGGCGCCCCGCCCGGCGCGGGACGCCCGGCGGGCGGCGGGCTCGGCCTGGTCGGGATGCGCGAGCGCGTCACCGCCCTCGGCGGCACCCTGCACGCCGGCCCGGACGGCACCGGCTGGCGCGTCGAGGCCGCGATCCCGGCCGGCGGCGCCCGGTGACCCGGCTGCTGCTGGTGGACGACCAGCCCCTCGTCCGCGCCGGGCTCGCCCGGATCTTCGAAGGCGAACCGGGCCTGGAGGTCGCCGGGGAATGCGCCGACGGCGACGAAGTGCCGGCCGCGCTCGCCCGCGTCCGCGCCGACGTCGTGCTGATGGACGTCCGGATGCGGCGGACGGACGGCGCCGAGGCCACCCGGCGGCTGCGCGAGGTCCCGGGCGCGCCGCCCGTGCTGGTGCTGACCATGTTCGACGACCCGCAGGTCGTCGCCGCCGCGCTCGCCGCGGGCGCCGCCGGGTTCGTGCTGAAGGACGCGCCCTGCGAGGAGATCATCCAGGCGACGAGGGCGGTCGCGGCGGGCCGCGGCTGGCTGGACCCGGCGATCGCGCCGCAGGTCCTCGCCGTCTACCGGTCCCGGCTCGGCCGCACGCCGCCGCCCGCCGCGCTGGACGGCCTGTCGCCGCGCGAGCGGGAGGTGCTCGCGCTGATCGGCGAGGGCGCCACCAACCCCGAGATCGCGCTGCGCCTCAGCATCGCCGAGGGCACCGTCAAGACCCATGTCGGCAGCGTGTTCGCCAAGCTCGGGCTGCGCGACCGCGCCGCCGCGGTGATCTTCGCCCTCCGGCACGGGCTCGCCTGACCCCGGCTTGACCCGCGGGCTTCCACAATCGGATCATGGCGGTCCGGGGCGCAGTGCATCAGATCCGCGGCACCGGGAACGGGTCCCGGTCGTGAGCGACGCCATCCTGGAGTACCTGCGCGGCCTGATGTCGTCGCCGTGGATCTACGTGGCCCTGTTCGGGCTGTCGATGTTCGACGCGTTCATCCCGATCTTCCCCAGCGAGTCGCTGGTGGTGACCGCGGGCGTCTTCGCCCACCACGGCAAGCCGTGGCTGCCATTGGTGATCGTGACCGCGTGGGCCGGCGCGTTCTGCGGCGACCACGTCTCCTACTTCATCGGCCGGTACGCGGGCGGCTGGCTGGAGCGGGTCTGGCTGCGCCCCGGCAGCCGCCGCCGCAAGGCCTACGACGAGGCCGGGCGGATCCTCGACAAGCGCGGCGGGCTCGTCCTGCTCATCGCGCGCTACATCCCCGGCGGGCGGACGGCCGCGACCCTCGTCATGGGCGCCGTCGACTATCCGCTGCACTCGTTCTCGCTGTTCGACGCGCTCGCCACCGGCCTGTGGGCCACCTACTCCACGATGATCGGCTACCTCGGCGGCGCGGCGTTCCAGAACGACCCGTTCAAGGGCCTGCTCCTCGGTCTCGGGATCGCGATCGGCGTCTCGGTGCTCGTGGAGGCGGGCCGCTGGCTGTGGCAGCGGTTCCGCCCGGCCGGGCGGAACGGCGGGGAGCAGCAGGACGCGGAGCAGACCACGGAGCACCGATCCGGGTGACCGGCCCAGGTGACCGGCACGGTCAGCGGGTGAGGCGCGACCCCCGGCGCCGCCCCATCCGGACACCGCTCAGCACCAGATCGATCAGGAACACCACCACGCCGATGATCAGCAGGTAGAACAGGCCCTTCACGACGACTCCGACGATCCCGAGCGCGATCGCGACGATGAGAATGAACAGGAACACGGCCATGGCGCTCTCCCTCCCCGGCCCGTGCGGCCCCCGGTGCGGAACGCGGCGCGCGGCGCCCGGTCAGCGGCGGCCCAGCCGCCGCTCGGCCGGCCCCGCCTGGTAGGGCATCTCGTAGTACTCGAAGACCGCCTGCTCCTCGGTCGCCGGCAGCTCGCCGTCGGTGCCGATCGACGGGGCGTTCTTCACCCGCTTCTTGTCGTGCGCGAGCCGCACGTGCCCCGGCCCCACGACGGCCCCGGCGAGCGGCGCGAACACCAGCCGCTGCCGGGTCGGCAGCCCCACCTTGACGGTGGCGAAGGACGGCTGGTCGGTGGCGGTGTCGACGTAGACCGCCTCCAGCTCGCCGATCCGGCTCCCGGAGGCGTCGACCACGTCCTCCCCGCGCCACTCGCGGATGTCCTCGCTCGCGAACATGTCACCTCCGACCCTCGGGTCGTTACATCCCTTACCTGCAGGTCTACCCACTGAACAGCGGATATGGCTGCGTTACGACATCTTCCTGTCGAGCGAGGTCGGAGTGGCACAGTGCTCGTCGGCGTCGGTCAGATCGTCGCGCACCAGGACGAGAAGTCGCGTCAACCGTGAGCGCTGAGCATCGGTCAGCGAGCGGAAGAGGTCGTCTTCCACCTCCTGCTGCGCGGCCGCCGCCGCTTGCAGCCGCTGCCGTCCCGCCTCCGTCAGCACGACCAGGTGGCGGCGCCGGTCTCGCGGGTCCCGTGTCCGCGTGATGAGCCCGTCGGCGTCCAGGGGATTGAGCTGGGTGACGAGCACGCTGGCAGCGGTGTCGGTCTCCGCGGCCAGGTCGGTCTGCGCCAGCGGACCGCGATCGTGGAGCAGCCCGAGGATGTGGAACTGCCGTGGTGTGAGGCCGTTGGCGGTGTGCGCGTCTCTCAGGCGACGCATGGCCTCGTGCCCCAGCAGGGCGAGCATGAGGCCGGGACTGTCGCGGTGTTCGTCGAGCAGCGCCGCGCTCGACGAGGAGGTAGCCGGGGTCACCCCTTCACTGTACTCCGCTAAATCATGTAGTCTCCTAAACGATTTAGCCTCTTAAATGATTACGCCTTCGGTTCCCGCGTCGCCGTCCTTCTCCAAGGAGCACCATGTCCGTCCCCCCTCCGCCCCTGCCGCTCCCCGATCCGAGTGCGGATCTGGGCCTGCAGGGGGCCCGCGCCGTCGTCACCGGAGGCACCCGCGGCATCGGCGCCGCCACGGTGCGCCGTCTGGCCGCTGCCGGCGCGCGCGTGGTCGCCGTCGCCCGCAACAAGGTCGAAGTCCCCGCAGGAGTGCACTTGGTGACCGCCGACCTGGACACTCCCGGCGGGGTCGAGCAAGCGGCGACCGCGGCGCTGGGTCTTCTGGGCGGTATCGATGTGCTCGTCGACAACGCCGGACGCAACACCCAGGTACCCGACGGCGTCCTCGCCGCGACCGAAGAGGACTGGCTGGCCAACCTCCAAGCCAACCTGCTGTCCGCCGTCCGCCTCGACCGCGTCCTCGTTCCCCGCATGACCGCACAGGGCCATGGGGCCGTCATCCACGTGTCATCGAACGCCGCCCGCTATCCCCAGCCCAACGGCGCTCCCTACGCGGCCGCGAAGGCCGCACTCAACGCCTACAGCAAGAGCCTCGCACTCGCCTGCGGTCCACACGGTGTGCGGGTCATCGCGGTCATGCCCGGAGTCATCGAGACCGACGCCGTGGAAGCAAGCCTGCGGCAGGCGGCCGAACGCACCGGCCGCGATCTGGACACCATCCGCAACGAGTTCCACCAGCGCCTCGCCGCCCCGCTCGGCCGCCCCGGCCGGCCGGAGGAGGCCGCGGAACTGATCGCCTTCCTGGCCTCTCCACGAGCCTCCTACCTCACCGGCATCACCGTCCCGGTCGACGGAGGCATCCTCCCCACCCTGTGAGTTCGCCGACGGACGGCCGGTCCCCGTACCGCCCGGTCGGCATCAGCTTCGTCGTGGTGGGCATGGGGGGCGGGAGGGCTGGAGGTCTCATGCGCGTGATGGCGGTACGGACCGTTCTTCCGGAACATCGCTACGAGCAGCGGCAGATCACCGAGGCGGTCGCCGGGTCGGTGCGGACCGACGAGAGGCTGCTGGAGCGGCTGCACTCGGCGACGCAGGTGAGCGGCCGCCACCTCGCACTGCCGATCGAGGACTACCTCCGCCTCGACGGCTTCACCGCCGCGAACGACACCTACATCGCCACCGCGCTCGACCTGGCGGAACGCGCCGTCCGGCAGGCGCTGGACGGCGCCGGCCTCGACCCCGCCGACGTCGACCACCTGGTGTTCTGCTCCTCGACCGGGGTGGCGACCCCGTCGCTGGACGCCGCGCTGGCGCAGCGGGTGGGGCTGCGCGAGAACGTCCGGCGGCTGCCGGTCTTCGGGCTGGGCTGCGCGGCCGGCGCGGCCGGGCTGTCCCGCGTCCACGACTACCTGCTGGCCTGGCCCGAGCAGGTCGCGGTGCTGGTCTGCGTCGAGCTGTGCTCGCTGACCGTCCAGCGCGACGACGCGTCGATCGCGAACCTGGTGGGCAGCGGCCTCTTCGGCGACGGGGCGGCGGCCGTGGTCGCGGCGGGCGACCGGCGGACGGTCCCCGTGCGGCGGCCGGACGGCCCGGGCCGGGGCCCGCGCGTCGTCGCGACCGGCAGCCGCCTCTACCCGGGGACCGAGCGGCTGATGGGCTGGAACGTCGGCGAGCACGGGTTCCGCATCGTGCTGGCCGCCGACCTCGTCGACCACGTGGAGGCCACGCTGGCCCGGGACGTCACCGCGTTCCTCCGCGAGCACGGCCTGTCCGCCAGGGAGATCGCCTCGTGGGTGTGCCATCCGGGCGGCCCGAAGGTGATCGAGACGATCGCCGAGGCGTTCGGGCTCGGCGACGGGGAGCTGGACCTCACCTGGGAGTCGCTGCGCAACGCCGGGAACCTGTCGTCGGTGTCGGTGCTCAACGTGCTGGAGGAGACGATCGCGCGGCGGCCCCGCCCGCCGGGCTCGCCCGGCCTGCTGATGGCCCTCGGCCCGGGCTTCTCCGCCGAGATGGCGCTGCTGCGGTGGTGACCCCCTGATCGCCTACACGCTGCTGATCCTGCTCGTCGCCGGGGAGCGGCTCGCCGAGGTGGCCCTGTCGCGGCGTCATCTCGCGTGGGCGCGGCGGCGCGGCGGCGTCGAGTACGGGCGGCGGCACTACCCGGGGTTCGTCGCCGTCCAGGTGCTCCTGCTGGCGGGCGCGCCGCTGGAGGCGTGGCTGCTGCACCGGCCGTTCATCCCGGCGCTGGGCTGGCCGATGCTGACCGCGGCCGTCCTCGCGCAGGGGCTGCGCTGGTGGTGCATCGGGTCGCTGCGGGAGCGGTGGAACACGCGGGTGGTCACCGTGCCGGGGCTGCCGCTCGTCGACCGCGGCCCGTACCGCTTCCTGCGCCACCCGAACTACGTCGCGGTGATCGCGGAGGGCGTCGCGCTGCCGCTCGTCCACACCGCGTGGCTGACGGCGTCGGTGTTCACCGTCGCGAACCTCGGGATGCTGGCCGTGCGGCTCCGCGTCGAGAACGCGGCGCTCGATCAGGCGTCCCCCGCGGGCGCCGTTTCCGGGCCGCGCTGAGCGCTCCGAACCGGTCACCGCTTGTTTGCGGACCGTGGTCGCGGGTACCCGGCGTTCGTCGGTGGCAAGGTCGATCTCCGCGGGCGGGAAGGGGCGGCAGTGGCGTTTCCGGGGGCGTCCCTGGCCAAGGCGGTCCTGAACGTGCCGGTCGCGGCGGCCGACGCCGCGTCGAGCCTGGCCGCCAAGGGCGTGGAGCTGGGCACGCGGACCACCGCGGCGGGCGTCCGGACGGGCGTGCGCCACACCTCCCACGTCACGAACGCCTTCGCGTCGCTGGCCTCCGGTGGGCGGAGACGGCGCGTCTGGGCGCACGGCGGCCGGGCCCACATCCAGGCGAACGGCCTGGCGGGCAGCGGGCGGCACCACCGGCTCTACGTGCAGGCGCTCACCGAGGCGCTGCGCAAGCTGGAAGGCGTGGACTGGGCGGAGGTCAACGCCGTCACCGGACGCGTCATGGTGTCCTACGCAGAAGGCTCGGTGGACCCCGCCGACCTGGTCTCCGCCATCGAGGACGTCGAAGACGCGCACGACGCGAACCAGTTCGACCACAGCCGGCACGCGATGCCGCCCGACGACGACGCCGCCTGGGCGGGCGCCACTTCCGCGCTCGTCGCCGACTGCGCCGGCGCGGTCGGCGCCGTCGCCGGCCGGCTCCTGAACCTCGCGCCGATGCCCAGCCCCGTGCGGGCGGCGGTGTCGGTGGCGGACGCCCTGCCGCACTTGCGGACCAGGCTTGAGCACCACCTCGGACGGCTCCGCGCCGACGCCCTCCTCGGCACCGCGAACGCCCTCGTGCAGGGCGCCGGGCAGGGCATCGCCCCGCTCGCGGCCGACGCCGCGCACCGCGCGTTCCAGCTCTACGAGATCGGCGCGCGCCGCGAGACGTTCCGGCGCCGCGAACCGGACCTGGCGGTCCCCGGGAGGCAGCCGCAGGAGAGCGCCGCCCGCGCCGAGCGGCCGTGCCCGCTGCCCGACGGGCCGGTGGAGAAGGCCGGGAATCGCACCGCGCTCGGGCACCTGCTCGGCGGGGCCGGGGTCCTGGCGGGCACGCGCGACGTGTCCGCCGCGGCCGACCTGCTGCTGGCGACCGTGCCGAAGGCGGCGCGGCTCGGCCGGGAGGCGTTCGCCGCGGTGCTCGGGCACGACCTCGCGGCCGGCGGCACGGTCGTGCTCGATCCCCTCGCGCTGCGCCGGCTGGACCGGGTCGACGCCGTCGTCATCGACTCCGGCGTGCTGTGCGACGGGGAACTGCGGCTGCTGTCGGCCGTCGCCCTCACCGGCGGCATGGACGACGCGGACGTCTGGCGCGCCGCCGGCACGGTCCTGTCCGGCTGCGCCGCCGGCGACCTCGCCGGCCCCGGGCCGTGGCCCGCCGGCCGCGGCGGCGCGTGGCGGCTGGCGCGTGCGGCCGACGCCCCGTCCGACGGCCCCGCCGACCCGCGGGGCGTCACCCTCGACCTGCTCGACGACCGGGACCGGCGCTGCGGCCGGGTCCGGGTCGGGTCCTCCCTCGACCCGCTGGCGGAGGCGCTGCTGTCGGCGGCGCACGAGGCCGCCGACGTGGTCGTCCTGACCGAGCACGCGAGCATCCAGGAACTGGTCGCCTGGGGCGACGACTCGCCCGTGGACGTCGGCGGGCTGGCGGAGTCCGTGCGGTCGCTGCAGCGCGACGGGCACACGGTCTTCGTGATCTCCAGCGGGCAGGACGAGGCGCTGGACGCCGCCGACGTCGGCGTCGGCGTGCTGCGCGGCCGCGGGCTCGGCGACTGGCGCGCGGACGTGGTGACCGGCCCGGGCCTCGCCGGCGCGTGGCGGCTGCTGACCGCCGTCCGGCCCGCGCGGCGCGCCAGCGACCGCGCCGCGGAGCTGTCGCTGAGCGCGTCCGCGCTGGGCGCGCTGCTGATCGCGGGGCGGCGGCCCCGGCGGCGCACCAGCGGGCCGCTGCGCCGGGCCGCCGCGTCCTGGCAGGACCTGCCGCCCGTGCACGCCGCGTCCCTGATGGCGATGCTGGCCAACGGGCTGAGCGCGCGGCGGCTGGAGCACCGGCCGCTGCCGCCGCCGGTCGTCCGGGACGCCTGGCACGCCCTCACCGCCGAGGAGGCCGTCCGGCGGCTGGCCCGCACCGCGCGGCCGGGCGAGGACCGGGAGCCGCGCACGGGCGGGCCGCTGGTGCAGCGGACCGCGGTCCGGCCCGGCAAGGCGGTCCTGCGGCTCGCCGCCGCGGTCCGCCAGGAGCTCGACGACCCGCTGACCCCGGTGCTCGCGCTCGGCGCCGCCGCGTCCGCTGTGGTCGGCTCCAGCGTGGACGCGCTGCTGGTCAGCAGCGTCATGGCGGGCAACGCGCTGATCGGCGGCGCGCAGCGGATGCGGGCGGAGAAGGCGCTCGGCGAGCTGATGCGCGGCCAGCAGGTCCGCGCCCGCCGGCTGTGCGCCGGGGCCGTCGAGCCCGACGCGTCCGCCGCCGAACCGTTCGCGCACCTGCGGACCGCCCCCACCGAGCAGATCACCGCGGGCCGGCTGCACCTCGGCGACGTGATCCAGCTCCGTTCGGAGGACCTCGTCCCGGCGGACGCGCGGCTGCTGTGGGCCGAGTCCCTCGAGGTCGACGAGGCCACGCTCACCGGCGAGTCCGTGCCCGTCGACAAGGACGTCGAGCCGTCGCCCGGCGCCGACCCCGCCGACCGGCACTGCATGCTCTACGAGGGCACGACGGTCGTCGCCGGGACCGCGATCGCGCTGGTCGTCGCCACCGCCGAGGCCACCGAGGCCGGCCGCGCCGCCGCGCTCGCCGGCACCTCCGACCCGTCGTCCAGCATGCAGGCGCGGCTCGCCGAGCTCACCCACCAGGCGCTGCCCGCCACCCTGCTCGGCGGCGCGGCCGTCACCGTGCTCGGCATGCTGCGCGGCCTGCCGCTGCGGCGCGCGCTCGGCTCCGGCGTCGCGGTCGCGGTCGCCGCCGTCCCGGAGGGGCTGCCGCTGGTCGCGACCGTCTCGCAGCTCGCGGCGGCGCGGCGGCTGTCCAGGCTGGGCGTGCTGGTCCGCTCGACCCGCGCGCTGGAGGCGCTCGGCCGGGTCGACACCCTGTGCTTCGACAAGACCGGCACGCTCACCGAGGGACGGCTCCGGCTCGTCCGTGCGACGGGCCCGACCCGCCCGCAGTCGCTCGCCGGCGCCGGCGAGGCGCGCGTCCTGCGGGTCGCGGCGCGCGCCTGCCCGCCGCCGGGGAGCCGGCAGGTCCCGCACGCCACCGACCGGGCCGTCCTGGACCGCGCCGGCGACCTGCCACCCGACGGCCGGTGGTCGCTGGACGAGGAGCTGCCGTTCGAGACCACCCGCGGCTTCGCGGCGTCCCTCGGCAACGACGGATACCGGACGGTCATCGCCGTCAAGGGCGCGCCCGAGGTGCTGCTCGCCAAGTGCACGCGCGTGCACACCTCCGCCCACCACGACGAGCCGCTCAACGCGTCCCGGCGCCGCGCCGCCGCCGCGACGGTGCGGCGGCTCGCCGGCCAGGGGCTGCGCGTCCTCGCCATCGCCGAGCGGTCCGTGCCGGACCCCGGGCCGGTGCGCGGGCAGGTCGCCGAGCACGTCGAGGACCTCGCGCTGCTCGGCTTCATCGGCATCGCCGACACCCCGCGCCCGACCGCCGAGGAGGCCGTGCAGCGGCTCTGCGCCGCCGGGGTCCGCACCACCATGATCACCGGCGACCACCCGGACACCGCCGCGGCCGTCGCCGGCCAGCTCGGCATCCCCGCCGCGGACCGGGTCGTCACCGGCGCGGAGCTGGACGCGATGCCGGCCGCCGAGCGGATCGCCGCCGTCCAGCGGGCCGCGGTGTTCGCCCGCGTCTCCCCGGCCCAGAAGGTCCGGATCATCAAGGATCTGCGGCGCGCCGGACGGGTCGTCGCGATGACCGGCGACGGCGCCAACGACGCCGCCGCGATCCGCCGCGCCGACGTCGGCATCGCGGTCGTCGGCCGCGGCTCCGGCGCCGCCCGCACCGCCGCCGACCTGGTCCTCACCGCGCCCGACACCGCGCTCATCCTGGACGCGCTGCGCGAGGGCCGCGCGCTGTGGCACAGCGTCCGCGACGCCGCCGCGATCCTCGTCGGCGGCAACGCCGGCGAGGTGTCCTTCACGGTGCTCGGCACGGCGCTCAGCGGCGACGCGCCGCTCAGCACCCGGCAGCTGCTCGTGGTGAACATGCTCACCGACATGCTCCCGGCGCTCGCCGTCGCGATCACCCCGGCGGGCTCGGGCCCCGACTCGGCCGGGGAGATCGGCGGGGAGCCGGTGCACGGCTTCACCGGCCGGGACATGCGGCGGGCGCTCGCCGTCCGCGGGACCGCGACCGCCGCGGCGGCCCTGGTGTCCTGGCAGCTCGGGCGGCTGACCCGGCTCGTGCCCGCGGGCCGCCGCCGGGCCTCGACGATGGCGCTGGCGGCGCTCGTCGGCGCGCAGCTCGGCCAGACCCTGATCTCCCGCTGGCGCAGCCCGCTGGTCATGGCGACCTGCGCGGTCTCCGCCGCCGCGCTGTTCGCGGTGGTCGAGACGCCCGGCATCAGCCAGTTCTTCGGCTGCACGCCGCTCGGGCCGGGCGCGTGGCTGATCGTCACGGCGGCGGCCGCGGCGGCGACGCTGGCCGCGGCCGTGGCGCCCCGCCTGCTGCCGTCCGCGGCGCCCGAGCCCGCGCCCGCCTGCTGACGGCGGCCTCCGACGCCGGCCGCCGTTCGGCCCCTGCTCTCGCGTCAGCCCATGCTCTTGGCGCCGTCGAGGGCCTCGCGGATGATGTCGGCGTGCCCGGCGTGCTGGAACGTCTCGCCGGCGATGTGCATCAGCACCATGCGGGCCGACCAGCGGGCGTCGCCCTCGAACCACGGCGCCTTCGGCAGTGGCTGGGTGGCGCCGAGGTCGGGCAGCGAGGCGACCAGCTCGTCGGTCCGGCGCGCGACCTCCTCGTAGTCGGCCAGGACTCCGGCGAGCGTGTCGCCGGGCTGCATCTGGAACTCGTCGGCGCGGCGCTGGAAGTCCTCCTCGGTCATCGCGCTGAAGTCGGGCATGGCGGACGGGCCGTCCACGATGAACTCCGTCCAGCCCTTCTCGCACGACGTGACGTGCTTGATCAGGCCGCCCAGGCACAGCTCGCTGGCGGTGGTCCGCCGCCCGGCCTGCTCGTCGGTGAGGTCCCGGGTGGTGAACCGCAGGAAGTGCCGGCCCTTGGCCAGCAGCGCGAGCAGGTCGGCGCGCTCCCCTGCCAGCCCCGCGGCGTCCGCGCCGGTCCCGTTCGCGATCGTGTTCTCGCTCATATCCGTACCTCCTGGAGTCGTCGTTCCCGCCGGACAAGGACCACGCTACGAGGGATAGCGGCCACTTCCTGACCGCAATTGCGGGAGACTCGGGAACATGGCGAACACCAGCACCCGCACCCTGCGGCTCCTCTCGCTGCTGCAGAGCCACCGCTACTGGCCGGGCGCAGAGCTGGCCGAACGCCTCGACGTCTCGCAGCGCACGCTGCGCCGCGACGTCGACCGGCTGCGCGAGCTGGGCTACCCGGTCGAGGCCCGCCGCGGCGTCGACGGCGGCTACCAGCTCGCCGCGGGCGCCGCCCTGCCGCCGCTGGTGATCGACGACGACGAGGCCGTCGCACTGGCCGTCGGCCTGCACGCCGCCGCGCAGGGCCCGGTGGACGGGATCGCCGAACCGTCCCTGCGCGTCCTGGCCAAGATCGTCCAGGTGATGCCGGGCCGGCTGCGCCGCCGCGTCGAGGCGCTGCGCGCCATGACCGTCACCGGCGCCTGGGACGGCCCGCCCCGCACCGACGTCGCCCCGGACGTCCTCACCTCCATCGCGCTCGCCTGCCGCGACGCCGAGCGGATCCGGTTCGCCTACACCGCCGCCGGCGGCACCCGCACCGACCGGCACGTCGAACCGCACCGGCTGGTGTCGCTGGGCCGCCGCTGGTACCTCGTCGCCTTCGACCTCGACCGCGCCGACTGGCGCAACCTCCGCGTCGACCGGATCTCCGGGCCGGAGGGCACCGGCGCCCGGTTCCGCCCGCGCGAGCTTCCCGTGGCCGACGCCGCCGAGTTCGTCCGCGCCCGGCTGGACACCGCGCCCCGCGAGCACCGCGTCGAAGTGCTGATGGACGCGCCGGCCGCGGCCGTCCGCGAACGGGCCGGCCGCTGGGCGGTCGTCGAGGAGGCCGAGGGCGGGCGGTGCCGCGTGCGGTTCACGTCCGACTCGCTGGACTGGCCGATGATGGCGCTCGGCATGCTCGACGCCGACTTCCGCGTCCTGCATCCGCCGGAGCTGGTCGACCGGCTCCGCGACTGGGCCGTCCGGTTCCAGCGCGCCTCGTCCGTCCCCTGCGAGCCGCCGGACGGGGCGTCATAGCCGCAGTGCGGCGGGCGCGCCGGGCCCGCCGACGGCCGGGCCCTCCGGCCAGAGCGCGGCGAGGCCGGACGGGGTGAGCGGCGCCCGGTACGCGGCCCGCAGCACCTCCCGCGCCGCCTCGCCGCCGGTCTCCGCCAGGCAGGCGAACCAGTCCATTCCGGCCGGATACGCCCACATGTAGGAGCGGTGCTCCGGGCTCAGCCCCCGGTCGGCCAGGTAGCCGGAAACGGCCTTGTCGGTGAACCACGGGACGGCGGCGCGCAGATGGCCGGCGCACTCCGCCGCGGGCGTCCCGTCGTTGATCGCGCGATGCACCTGGGCGAGGACGAGCTGCACGTAGTGGCCGAGCCGCACCCGCGCGGTCAGCACCTCGTCCTCGGGCAGGAGGAACAGCGGCCACGCCTGCGCGAGCCCTTCGAGCAGCACCTGATGCGGTGCGTGGACGCTGAGCAGCCGGACCCACGGGACGTCCTCCGCGGCGGCCCGCGCGGTGAAGCTCGCGCTCTGCAGCCCGTGGCCGAGCACCTCGTGCAGCGCGAACTGCCGGGCGCCCGCCCGGGTGAACTCCACGTTGGGCAGGTTGAGGCGCAGCCGGACGTCGTGGCCCGCGCCGTCCAGCCAGTAGGCCCAGTACGCGTCCACCTCGGCGGTCTCGATCGTCAGCGTGTAGTGCGCGGTGCTGCCGGTCGCCTCCCGGACGGCCGGCTCCAGCTCGGCGGCGGCCTCGCGGATGGCGTCCGGGGCGTCGCCGACGTCCAGGGGCCCTTCCACCCGCCGGAGTTCGGCGCTGGCGCGCGGCCCCCACCCGATGCCGAGGGCGGACAGCGCCGCGCGGGCCCGGTCGCGGCGCTCCGCCACGTACTCGGCGGGCCATCCGGCCGTGCCGCAGCCCTGCGTCCGGCGGACGTAGTCGCCGAGTGGCGGGCGCTCGCCGAGCAGTGCGCCGAGGTAGGCGAGGTCGGCGTCCAGCCGGTCCGCCACCGGCCCGTCGGCTCCGGCCCGCAGCTCCGCCAGCCGCCGCAGGACGGTCAGCCGGTCGGGCGCCGGTTCGGGCTCCGGGCCGCCCGGGCGGCAGTCGAAGTCGATGATCGGGGACCCGCCGCGGGCCACCTCGTGGGCGTTCCACGCCCGCAGAACCCGTTCGGTCTCATCGCGCAGCCTCATGCACCACGTTTATCGCACCCGCACCGGAGCGCACAGGTCGCCCAGCCAGGCTATTGACCACGCGTGCTAATGTTTGGCCATGCGGTCAGATTCTTCGAGGACGTTCACCGAACTCGCGCGGCGGCGCCAGATCGTGGACGGCGCGATCGGCGTGCTCGCGGACGAGGGCTACGCGGCGGCGTCGCTGGCGGCGATCGCGCAGCGCGTAGGGATCAGCAAGGGCGTGATCTCCTACCACTTCGCCGGCAAGGACGAGCTCCTGTCGGAGGTGGTCGTGTCGGTCCTGGCGAAGGCCGGCGAGTACATGGGCCCGCGGGTCGCCGCGGCGCGTCCCGGCCTGGAGGCGCTGCGCGCCTACGTGCGGTCGAACCTGGACTTCATCGACGGCCACCGCCGCGAGCTGCGCGCCCTGGTCGAGGTGCTGCGCGGCTCGCCCCCGCGGGCCGGCGAACCGGCGCCGTACGGTCCCGAGCGCGAGGACGCCGTCACGGCACTGGCCCGGATGCTCGCCGAAGGGCAGCGGACCGGCGAGCTCACGGAGTTCGACACCAGGCACGCCGCCGTCGCGCTGCGCGCCTCGATCGACGCGGTGACCGAGCTGCTGCGCACCGACCCGGACCTGGACGTGCAGTCCTACGCCACCGGCCTCCTCCGTCTGTTCGAGCAAGGACTGGCGCGATGACCAGGGCAGAAGAACCGGACACGGCCCGCCTCGACGGGCCCGAGGGCGACCCGCCGGCGCTGCTGATCCGCGGGCTGCGCAAGAGCTTCGGCGGCAACGACGCCGTCCGGGACGTGGACCTGACCGTCGCGCCCGGCGCGTTCGTCGGGCTGGTCGGCCCGAACGGCGCCGGCAAGACGACGCTGCTGTCCATGGCCGTCGGCCTGCTCCGCCCGGACGCGGGCAACGCGTGGGTGGCGGGCGCGCCGGTGTGGCCCGCGCAGGACGCCGACCGCGCGAAGGCACTGCTCGGAGTGCTGCCCGACGGGCTGGCGCTGCCGCAGCGGCTGACCGGCCCCGAACTGCTCACCTACCTCGGACGGCTGCGCGGCCTGCCCGCGCCGGTGGTGCGGTCGCGGGTCGAGGAGCTGCTGGACGTGCTCGACCTGGCCGCCGCCGGACGCACGCTCATCGGCGACTACTCGACCGGGATGCGCAAGAAGATCGGCCTGGCGGCCGCGCTGCTGCACGGCCCGCGGCTGCTGGTGCTGGACGAGCCGTTCGAGGCGGTCGACCCGGTGTCGGCCGCGGTCGTGCGCGCCATCCTCGACGGGTTCATCGCGGGCGGCGGCACGGTGGTGATGAGCAGCCACGCGATGCCGCTCGTCGAGCGGCTCTGCGACCACGTCGCGGTGCTCGACCACGGCGCGCTGCTGCGGGCCGGGACGCTGGACCAGGTCCGCTCGGGGCACACGCTGGAGGAGGCGTTCGCCGAGCTCGTCGGCGCCCGGCCGCCGGCGAGGGGGCTGTCGTGGTTCGGATCCTGATCGACCTGCGGCGGAGCATCGCGCGGCACCAGCTCGCCGGCACGCACCCCGCACTGCTCGCCGTGACCGGCCTGCTCGTGCTGGCGTCCGCGGTGGGCACGCTGCTGCTCGGCGCGGCCGGGTACGCCCACGACGGCACCGCCACCGACGTCCTCGCGCTGGTGTCGCTGCTGTGGATCGGCGGGCGGCTCGCGCAGAGCGCCATGACGGGCGAGCCGTTCCTGCACCCGGAGATGTTCGGGCTGCTGCCGGTCCCGCGCCGGCGGCTGGCGCGCTCGCTGCTGGTCGTCGGGCTCGCCGACCCGGCCAACGTGCTCCTGGCCGTCGCGTCCGCCGCGATGATCGCGCGGGGCGCGCGGCTCGGCCTCGCGGCGACGGCGGCCGCGATCGCCGCGGTCCTGCTGACCGTGGCGGTGACGAGCGTCCTGGCGACCGTGGCGGCGGGCCTGCTCGGGCCGGGGGCACGGCGCGGCCACGACGCGGGCACCGTGCTCACCGCCGTCCTCATCAGCCTGATCGCGATGGCCGGGACCCTGCTGCCGGCGCTGATCTCCGCGCTCCAGAACCGGTCGGCGCCATGGCTGACCGCACTGCTCCGCGCCCTGCCCACTGGGTGGGGCCCGGACGCCGTCGCGGCGGCCGGACGCGGCGACCTGGCCGGGACGCTGCTGCCGCTGGCGGGCATCGCGGCCCTAGGTGCGCTCGCCGCGGCGGTCTGGCCGCGCGTCCTCGGCCGCCGCATGCAGGGCCGCCGGCCCGCGCGGCGCGGCCGGGACGTCCGCGCCGGCCGCCGGAGCCCGCTCGGCTCCACACCCATCGGCGCGGTCGCCGCGAAGGAGCTGCGGATGTGGGCGCGGGACCCGATCCGGCTCACCTGCCTGGTGATCGCGCTGGTCGTCGGCACCGGCGCGGGCGTCGTCCCGCGCATCACCGCCGGCACCGGGCTGCTGCTGCCCTTCGCCGGCGCGATGACGGTCGTCATCGCGGGCGCCTGCGCCTGCAACGTGTACGGCAACGACGGCCCCGGCATCTGGCCGACGATCATGACGCCGGGCTCGGCGCGGGCGGACGTGCGCGGCCGCCAGCTCGGCTGGCTGCTGGCGGTCGGCCCCTACGCCGCCGCGTCCACGCTCGTCCTCACGGCCGTCAGCGGCGAGGACCGCTTCTGGCCGTGGGCGGTGTCGCTGGTCACGGCGCTGCTCGGCGGGGCCGCCGGGCTGCTGCCGCTGGCCTCGCTCATCGCACCGCAGCCGCTCGATGCGGCCGGCAACCCGACGCCCGGCTGGTCGGTCAAGGTCCACATCGCCCTTCTCGCCGTCCCGCTGACCGCGCTGCCGACGCTGCTCGCGCTCCTCGCCGGGCTCGGCTGGGTCGCCGTGCCGATCGCCGCCGCAACCGGCGCACTGCTCGCCTTCTGGCTGGGCGCCCGCGCCGTCACGGTCCTGCAAGAGCGCCAGGTCGCGCTCCTGCAGACGCTCACCCGCAACGCACAGGCGCCGCACTGACCGTCCCGCCCCGGCCGCCGGTCAGGCGGTCTCCTGCGCCATGGCGGTGATGAAGGCCGTCCAGTCCGGGTCGGACGCGCCGAGCCGCGCGGCGGCTTCCGCGATGACCCCGGCGGCCGTGTCGACCAGCCAGGAGGCGTTCCGCAGCATCGCGGCGGCCGTGGCCGGGCCGGCGCGGACGCCCGCGGGCGTCAGATCCTGTTCGCGCAGTGCCGAGGCGGCGGTCGCCAGCAGGTGGGCGGCCAGGCCGTAGGCGTCACCCGCGGCGGTGGTGCGGGTCAGGGCCATGAACCGTGCGCGCGCCGCCGCGATGTGCCGGGGTGTGGTCAGGACGGCCAGCCGGGGCCACTCGGCGTCCATCTCCTGCGCCAGCCACTGGGAGAGGCGGCGGTAGCGGGCTCCGGCCTCGCCCAGCCTCGCCTTCATGGCGGTCAGCTCGGCCGGCTCGGACGCCCCCTCCATGAACAGCACGCCCGTCGCGGTGACGATCGCCGGGCCGTTGAGGTCGGGACAGCCGACGGCGCCGTGGCGCGGGTCCGCCGGCCCGGCCCGCATCGCGCCGGCGTCCGACCAGTGGTCGGCAAGCATCTTCAGGACGTTGGAGTCGCGCCGCAGGACGGCCGCCTCCTCCAGCTTGGCCAGCGAATGGAAGCGCTCGTGCTCGCGGTGCGCACGCGCGACCTGCACCATTCCGGCCGGTTCCCCCGGCGCCTCATCGGCGGTCATCGCCGCCCCCATTACTTCGTAGACATATGATTCGTACACGAACCATACTCCCCGGGAGAGGCTGCGCACGATATGCCCACCGAGACGGAGCCGGACTGGCCGGCCTTCTACCTCATGCGCCTGATCATGCAGGAGCACGGCGCGCGCTGGCAGGACGGCCTGCCCGGCCTCACCCGCCCGCAGTACGCCGTGATGCGCGTCATCGCCGCGCGTCCCGACGCCGAGCAGACCGCCGTCGGCGAGGCGACCGCGACCGACCAGGCGACGCTCGCCGCGCTGCTCCACCGGCTGGAGAAGCGCGGCCTGGTCGCCCGCACCGTGGACCCCGCCGACCGCCGCCGCCGGCGCGTCCGCCTCACGCCGGCCGGGCGGCGCGCACTGCGGGAGGCCGCCGAGCACGCGACCGCTCTGAACGCCGACATCCTGGCCAGGCTGACACCCGCCGAGCAAGAGCGGCTCCATGAACTGCTCACCAAGCTGGCGGCGCGGAACGACGGCTGACCGGCGACGGCCGCGTTCAGCCCGCGACCGAGGAGCGGAGCGCCGCGGCGGTCGCGAGTCGGGCCGCGGCGAGCGCGCTGTTGATGGAGACCTCCCCGCGCATCCCCGGCGCGGCGACCATGTCCCCGGCGAGGTAGACGCCGTCGCCGCGGTCGACGGCGGGCCGGTCCCGCCACGTCTCGCCCGGCAGGTCGAGCGCGCCGCTGCGCCCCTTGGCGACGGCGTGGCGCTGGAACGTGACGCGCTCCCGCCAGTCCGGCAGGACCAGGTCGGCGAAGACGCGAAGGCGCTGGTGGGCCTGCCGGTGCGGTTCGCCGTCCCGGACGGGCATCTGCAACTGGAACAGCGACTCGCCCGGCGGCGCGATCGAGTCGTCCTGCATGGTGTAGCTCTCGTGGAAACCGCCCTCGTCGAGATCGAAGACCAGCGTGCGGTCGCCCCGCCCCGACCGGACGGCGACGTCGAGCAGGGCGCAGTGCCCGCTCGTCCAGGACAGCTCCTCCCCCAGCAGCCGGCCGGCGGACGCCAGGTCGGTCGCCACGATGACCGGTCCGCCGGCGGGCAGCGCGTCGACCCGGGAGCCGGTCTCGATCCGGACGCCGAGGGCCGCGGCGCGGGCGGCCATGCGGTCCAGCACCGTCTGCCAGCCGCCGCGCACCCACCGGACGGCGGGCGGGCGCGGCCCGAGCACCCGCTGGAACAGCTCCCAGACGAACGCGGCGGACAGCCGCCCGGTGTCGGCGTCGTAGGTGACCACGCTGATCGCGTTGGCGATGTGCCGCGCGGTCGCCTCGCCCCAGCGGCGGGACGCCCAGGTGCGGAAGTCCTCGTCGACCGGGGCGTCCAGCCGGAAGCGGGCCTGCGCGCGCAGCATCGGCGGCGGCGGCGTCCGGCGCAGCCGCCCGCCGGCGCGGAACCGCAGCCCCGCGGCCCCCGCGGGCGACGGCCAGCCCAGGCCCTTGACGAAGCCGCGCTTCGCCAGCCACCGGTAGTGCGGGCCGTCGGCGTAGAAGACGTGCGCGCCGTCGTGGGCGACGTGCGGCGGGGGCGTCGCGCGCCCGCGCCCGCCGAGGTCGCGGTGCGCCTCGTGCAGGACGACGGCGGCGCCGGTCTCGACGCAGGCGACGGCGGCGGTCAGCCCGGCCAGGCCGCCGCCGATGATCGTGATCGTGCCGGTGTTGGACGTCATGCCGTCAAGGACGCAGCGCGGGCCCGTCCTGTGACATCACGCCCCGGAACTTCTCGGGATTGACGACGAGATGGCACACCGCGACGAGCCCGTCCTCGACCTGCACCTGGAAGTGGACGAACGGGCGGCCGTCCGCGGTGACCTGGAGGGCGGGCCCGCCGTTGGCGTTGACGACGCGGTACTCGATCCGCGCGTCCGGATCGACGCCGGCGGAGTCGGTGAAGGACCGCCGCAGCCGCATGATGCTCAGCACGAACCGCGCCACCTGCTCCGGGCCGGTGATCGCGCGGCGCGGCGCCACCGCGTTGCCGCCGCTGTCGGCGACCAGCCGGACGCCGGGCGCGAGCACCCCCATCAGCTCCTCGACGCCGCCGCTCAGGCAGGCGCCGACGAACCGGTCGGTCACCTCCCGCCAGACGACCGGGTCCACCTCGAAGCGGGACCGCCGCTCCCGCACGTGCCCGCGCGCCCGCGCCGCGAGCTGCCGCACCGCCGGCTCGCTGCGGTCCAGGACCGCGGCGACCTCGGCGTGCGAGTACTCGAAGACCTCCCGCAGCACGAACACCGCCCGCTCCAGCGGCGACAGGCTCTCCAGGACGACGAGCAGGCCCAGCGACACCGACTCGGCGCGCAGCACGGGGCCGGCGGCGTCCGGGACGGTCAGCACCGGCTCGGGCAGCCACTCGCCCACGTACGCCTCGCGCCGCGCCCGCGCCCGGCGGAGCCGGTCGATCGCGAGCCGCGTCGTGACCGTGACCAGGAAGCCCTCGGGGTCGGCGACCGTGCCGGGATCGGCCTTCGACCAGCGCAGCCACGCCTCCTGCACCACGTCCTCGGCGTCGGCGACCCGGCCGAGGACCCGGTAGGCCACGCCCATCAGCCGGTCGCGGTGGTCCAGGAACGCCTGCTCGCCGCCGTTGCCGTCGCCGCCGCCGTTCGCCACGCCGCCGATCGTATGACCCATCCCGTCAGGAAAGGGACAGGGCGTCCAGCCGCACGGTGGCGTACTCCCTCATCTTCTTGTCGCGCAGCGCGTCGGCGACGTCGCGCGCCCGCTCGTACGCGGTGGCGGCCTCCCGGGTGGCGCCGATGTCGCGGAGGCGGCTGCCGAGCTTGCACAGCGTCCAGCCCTCCATGAGCCGGTCGCCGAGCCGGCCCGCGATCCGCAGGGCGTTCTCCAGGTCGCTCTTCGCCCGCTCGTGGTCGGGCTTCCCGCGCACGTCCTCGGCCGCGTCGTACCAGGCCCAGCCCGCCGTCCGCAGGTCCTCGACCTCCTCGGCGCGGTGGGCCGTGTCTTCGAGGAGCGACGCCGCGAGCTCGAGGTCGCCCTGTTCACGCGCGCACCGCGCCAGGCCCTTCAGGGCGTCGAGCTCGATGGCCGGATGGTCCACGGCCACCGTGAGCGCGGCGTCATAGCAGGCCGTCGCGTTGGCGAAGTTCCCTCGACGCAGGTCGAGGTCGGCGAGGTTGCACAGGTTCCAGCCGCGCAGCGCGGTGTCCCCGACCTCCTCACCGATGGCGAGCGCCTCCTCGAACGCCTTCCCCGCCAGGTCGTCGTCCTTGCGGTGGCGGCGGCAGACTCCGAGGCCGTCCCACGCCCAGCCCTCGTCGCGGCGTGACCCCGCGGCGGCGGACGCGGCGCGGGCCTGCTCGAACAGCGTCTCCGCGCGGTCCATGGCGCCCGAATACCGGGCGGCGTCCGCCTGGTCGAGCAGGCTCTTCGCCACCAGCACCCGGTCGTCGGCCGCGGCGGCGACGGCGTGCAGGCCGAACGCGATGCCCTCTGCGCGGGCGTGGTCGTGCGCCGCCCGCGCGCCGGCGTAGGCGGCCTGGAGCAGCTCGACCTGCGGCCGGCGGGTCACCGCCTCCCGCAGCGACCGGACGGACGGCCGGTCCGCCGGGTCCTTGGCGAGCGCCCGTCCGACGACGTCCCGCAGCCAGGCGGGGACGTCGGAGAGATCGGGCTCCATCGTGAGGATCTGGTTGACCAGCGCCGGGATCGCGTCCGCCGGGAAGCAGGGCCGGCCGGTCGCCGCGTGCGCCATCACCGCGCCCCAGCCGAACACGTCCGCGGCCCCGCCCGGCCGCTGCTCGGCCAGCAGCTCCGGCGCCATGTAGCGCAGCGTGCCGATCGGCCGGGTCGTCATCCGGGTCTGGTCGAGGTGGTGGGCGATGCCGAGGTCGATGAGGACCGGTCCGCCGCCCGCCATCATGATGTTGGCCGGTTTCACGTCCCGGTGGATCAGGCCCGCCCCGTGCACGGCGTCGAGGGCCCGCGCGAGGCCGAGCCCGAGACGTCCGAGGTCGTCCGGCGCGAGCGGCCCCTCCGCCAGCACCGCGTCCAGCGGCCTGCCCTGCACGTACTCGGTGACCAGGTACGGCTCCGGCCCGGCCAGGTCGGCATCGACGAACGCGGCGACGTGCGGGTCGTCGACCCGCCGCAGCGCCGCCGCCTCCCGCTCGAACCGGCCGCGCCCGCTGTCGCCGCCGATGGCGACCCCGTTCATCGTCTTCAGCGCGACGATCCGCCCGTCCGGCGCGCGTCCCAGGTGGACGGTGCCCATCCCGCCCGCGCCGAGCTCGGCCAGCAGCTCGTAGCGCCCGACCCATCGTGGGTACATCCGACCCCCCGCCTCGCATGCCAGGACATGTGCGGACAAGGTAAACCCCGGCGGACCGGCACCGCCACGAAACCGGGACCCGGATCGTCAGACGGTCTGGCCCCCGTCGACGACCAGCGCATGGCCGACGGCCTCCTGCGCGATCACGCCCCCGCGGCCCTGCGCGCGAACCGTCCGCCGGTCGGCCCGCCCATCCTTGCCTTCTCGTGCTCGTCCGCGGTCACTGCGCGGTGTAGCCGCCGTCGACGGGCAGCGCGACGCCGACGACGAAGCTCGCGCCGGGGCTGCACAGCCACAGCACCGCCTGCGCGATCTCGTCGGCGTGCCCGAGCCGGCCGATGGGCTGGCCGGCCGCGGCCTCGGCGCGGTCCAGCTCCCCCTTGGCGACCATGTCGGCGACCATCGGGGTGTCGATGGTGCCGGGGCACACCGCGTTGATGCGGACGCCGCGCGGCGCGTACTCCAGGGCGGCGCTGCCGGTCAGGCCGATGACGCCGTGCTTGGACGCGTG
Source organism: Actinomadura violacea (assembly GCF_017573465.1). Lineage (GTDB taxonomy): Bacteria > Actinomycetota > Actinomycetes > Streptosporangiales > Streptosporangiaceae > Spirillospora > Spirillospora violacea. Next base: position 90,540 of record NZ_JAGEPF010000012.1, on the reverse strand, counting down.
GTAGGACGCGCGTCCGGGGAGGCCGACCAGGCCGCCCAGCGAGGAGCAGTTGACGATCGCGCCGCCGCCCTGGCCGCGCATCTGCCGCAGCTCGTGCTTCATGCAGGCCCACACGCCGCGCAGGTTGACGGCGTTGACCTTGTCGAACACGCCGGCGTCCTCGTCGGCGGCGTCGCTCGGCGAGATCTGGACGCCGGCGTTGTTGAAGGCCATGTCCAGCCGCCCGAAGGCGGCGACGGCCTGGTCGACGAGCGCGGCGACCTGGTCCTCGTCGCTGACGTCGCAGACGACGGCCAGGGTCCGGTGCCCGGCCGACTCCAGTTCGCCGGCGGCCTCGCGCAGCGCGGTCTCGTTGATGTCGGCGAGCACCACGGCGGCGCCGGACCGGGCGAACGCACGGGCGGTGGCCAGGCCCATGCCGGACGAGGCGCCGGTGACCAGGGCGACCTGGCCGGAGAAGTCGTAAGCGGGGTTCATCGAGGTTCCTTCGAGATCGGCGTGCTGGCGACGGATCGGCCGTTCCGCACGATGACCTGCCCTTTCGCACGGCGACCGAACACTGTCGGTGACGACACCCAGCAAACCCGCTCCCCCCGGAAGGTGACAGGTTCCGTTCGTCGGGGTACCGCCATACCCCCTCAGCGGGGCCCGGCGAGCGGCGCGGAGGCCGCTGCCGGACGGCCGAGCGGGTCAGACGTCGATCTGCGAGCCCATGTGGACGGTCCGCGTCTCCGGCAGCGCGAAGTACTCGGCGGGGTTCTCGGCGTTGCGGGCCAGCATCAGGAACAGCCGCTTGCGCCACCGGCGCATGCCGGGCGCGCGGGTCAGCCGCAGCACCCCGCGGGACAGGAAGTAGGACGCGTGGTCGGGGTCGAAGCGCAGTTCGACGTCGGGCAGCCGGGCCGCCCGGTGCAGCTCCGCGGGGAGGTCCTGGTGGTCCTGGAAGCCGTGCCGGACGGTGACGTGGAGGATGCCGTCGTCGCGGTACCCGAGGTCGTCGATGCTCAGCCGCTCCGCGGCCGGGACGTACGGGACGTTCTCCGACACCATCGAGACGATCACCACGTGCTCGTGGACGACGTGGTTGTGCTCGTAGTTGGCGCGCAGCGCGATCGGCGTCGTCGTCTTGGTCGGATGGGGGAACACCGCGGTGCCCGGCACCCGCATCACGCCGTCCCGGTGCAGCTTCTCGATGAACTCCGGCAGCGCCCCCTCCTTGGCCGTCCGGTGCGCCGTGACGATCTCGCGCCCGCGCTCCCAGGTCGTCATCACCGTGAACACCGTGATCGCGATCAGCAGCGGCAGCCAGCCGCCGCGCATGATCTTGGTGAGGTTCGCCGAGAAGTAGGTGATCTCGGCGCCGCCGATGACGATCCCGGCGAGGACGAGCTTCCACGGCGCCCACCGCCAGGCGACGCGCGCGATCACCAGGAAGAGCGCGGTGGTGATCAGGAAGGTGCCGGTGACGGCCATGCCGTAGGCGGTCGCGAGCCGCTCGGAGGAGCGGAAGCCGGCCATCAGCACCAGCACGCCGACGAACAGGATCCCGTTGATCGCCGGCAGGTACACCTGGCCGATCTCGCGCGGCGAGGTGTGCCGGACCCGCATCCGCGGCAGGTAGCCGAGCCGGATCGCCTGCCGCGACACCGAGAACGCGCCGGAGATCACCGCCTGCGAGGCGATCACGGTCGCGGCGGTGGCCAGCACCACCATCGGCAGCCGCGCCCAGTGCGGGAAGAGCAGGAAGAACGGGCTCTTGACGTTGCGCGGATCGTCGAGGATCAGCGCGCCCTGGCCGAGGTAGTTCAGCGTCAGCGCGGGGAACACGACCGCGAACCAGACCCGGCGGATCGGGCCCTTCCCGAAGTGGCCCATGTCGGCGTACAGCGCCTCCGCGCCGGTGATCACCAGGACGATCGCGCCCATCGCGATGAACGCGGTGTAGGGGCGGTCCGCCGCGAAGGCGATGGCGTAGGTCGGCGACAGCGCCCGCACGATGGCCGGCCGCTCGACCACCTCCACGAGGCCGGCGACGGCCAGCGACGCGAACCACACCAGCATGACCGGCCCGAACAGGCTCCCGACGCGGTGCGTGCCCCAGCGCTGCACCAGGAACAGCAGCGCCAGGATCGTCGCCGCGACCGGCACCACCACGTGCGACAGGCCCGGCGCGCTCACCTTCAGGCCCTCCACGGCCGACAGCACCGAGATCGCCGGGGTGATCACGCTGTCGCCGTAGAACAGCGAGGCCCCGAGCACCCCGAGCGCCATCGCGACGGCGGCGCGTCCCCGCACGTCGCCGAGGACCCGCCGCACCAGCGCGGCCAGCGCCATCACGCCGCCCTCGCCGTCGTTGTCGGCCCGCAGGATGAACGTCACGTACTTCACCGACACGATCACCGTGATCGTCCAGAACACCAGCGAGATCACGCCGTGGACGTCCTGGTGGGTGGGGTGGACGGCGCCGTGGTCGATCGAGAAGACCGTCTGCAGGGAGTACAGCGGGCTGGTGCCGATGTCCCCGTAGACCACGCCGAGCGCGCCCAGCATCAGGGCCGCGCGTCCCCGCCCCTCGGAGGAGGAGGCGCCGGGCTCGGGCGCGGGCGGCTTTTCCGGGACGGCCATGAGCCGATATCTATCCGGATGCGCCCCGTATAGGCGTCGCGGCGCTGCGGAACGTCAGGGGGTGTGGAACCCGCGGAAGGTCACGTCCTGCCGGACCTCGAAGCCGAGCCGCTCGTAGAGCCCGATGGCCCCGGTGTTCTCCGCGGCGACGTGCAGGAACGGGCGCTCGTTCCGGGCCTCGATGCGGGCCGCGAGCGCGCGCACCAGGCGGGCGGCGTGGCCGCGTCCACGGGCCTCGGGCGCGGTGCAGACGGCGCTGATCTCCGTCCAGCCCGGCGGCCGCAGCCGTTCGCCCGCCATCGCCACCAGCACGCCGCTCTCGCGGATGCCGATGTAGGCGCCCAGTTCGCGGGTGCGCGGCCAGAACGGTCCGGGCCGGGCGCGGGCGACGAGGTCGAGCATTTCGGGGACGCTGCCCGCGTCCAACTCCACCACGCCGGTGTCGGGGTCGCCGCCCCCGCCGGTCCACACCATCTGGAATCCGTCGAGGACGAAGACGGGCTCCCAGTCCCGCGGCGGCGCCGCCGGGGCGCTGAACATGTCGGCGAGCTCGCCGCGTCCCAGCAGCCGGGCGAGGTCGTCCCACTCCGCCGCGTCCGGATCGCCGGACACCGCCGAGAACGTCGCGACGTCCGGCAGGTAGGTGGCGGCCCCGCCCCGCCGGCGCGCGAGGTGCGCGTGGTGGCCGCGCAGCGACGTGCCCACCGGGTCGTCGAGGGCGTCGCACATGCCGTGCACCTCCCTGGCCGTGTTCGGAATCCGGCGACCAGGATGTCATCGGCGATTACAAGCCCGTTCGGCGGGGAGATCGATCATTGGTGCGTGGCGGTCGGCGGGACACCCACAGGGAAAGCAGGGAGGGGTGGCTGCGGCGTGTCCGAAGCGGAGAAGGGGCGTCCCGCGCGCCGAGGTCGGTTCCCGCGCGCGCTTGGGGTACCGGTCGCGCTGGTGTTGCTCTCGATGGTCGTCCTGGTAGGCGGATGCTCGACGTCCCACCACTCGGGTAGCGGACGGTCAGGGAAGGCGGCGGTCGCGGAGACGGCCGAGAACGCCAAGCCCGGCACGGCGGACTGGCAGATCCGCCACAAGGGAGCCGCGCACGAGATCGAGGGATACGCCGACCATGTGAGCGTGCTCCCAGGACAGTCGTTCCGGCTGTTCGTCTCGACCACGACGCCCGGATTCACCGCCGAGGCGTTCCGGATGGGCTGGTACGGCGGCGCCGAGGCGCGGCGAGTCTGGCGGTCCGGGCAGGTCGCGGGCGTCCGGCAGGGCGCGCCCCGGATCGACGCGACGACCCACACCGTGTCGGCGCCGTGGCGGCCGTCGCTGACCGTGCCCACGTCCGGCTGGCCCGCGGGCAGCTACCTGGTCAGGCTGACCGCCGCGTCGGGCGCGCAGCGGTACGTGCCGGTGACCGTCCGCTCGCCGAACACCGCCGGACGCGTCGTCGTGCTGAACGCGACCACCACGTGGCAGGCGTACAACATGTGGGGCGGCTACGACCTGTACAAAGGCCCGTCCGGCGGCGACACCGACCGCGCCCACGCGGTCAGCTTCGACCGCCCCTACGACGACACCGGCGCGGGCAAGTTCATGACCTACGAGCAGCCCGCGATCGCGCTCGCAGAGAAGCAGGGCGTACCGCTGGCCTACGCGACCGACAACGACCTGCACGCCGACCCCGGCGTGCTTAGCGGCGCGCGCGGCCTGCTCAGCCTGGGGCATGACGAGTACTGGTCGTCCACGATGCGACAGCGTGCGACGCAGGCCCGCGACCACGGCGTCAACATCGCCTTTCTGGGCGCCAACGCCGTCAACCGCCACATCCGGTTCGGCTCCACGTCCCTCGGCGCCGACCGGCTGGTGATCTGCTACAAGGACTCCACGGCCGATCCGATGTCCAAGACGAATCCGGCGGAGACGACGCAGGACTGGCGGCTGCCGCCGATGCCGCGCCCGGAGAGCGACATCATCGGCATCCAGTACATGTGCTTTCCGGCCGAAGGCGCGTTCACCGTCTACGAACCCGATTTCTGGCTGTTCCACGGCACCGGCGTCCGCGCCGGGACGCATTTCCCCGGCATGGTCGGCCCCGAGGCCGACGCGCTGAACCGGGCCGGCCCGACGCCGTCCACCCTGGAGATCGTCGCGCGTTCCCCTATCACCTGCGGGAACAGCCCGGCGGTCGCGAACGCGTCCTATTACACGACCCATAGCGGAGCGGGCGTGTTCGCCACCGGCACCATGCGGTGGGTGTGCTCGATGCGCGGCCGCGCCTGCGGGCACGGCGTCACCGACGCCGGGCGCGCGTTCGTCACGCAGGTCACCGGGACGCTCGTCCGCGCGATGGCCGCCGGCCCGCTCGGCCGCACCCACCCGTCCCGCCCCAACACGAAGGAACTGGCCAGCGCTCCAAAATGAGCGTCCGCGACCGCGCGAACATGGCCGGTCATCCGTTCTCTTCCTTGACCTCCAGCGCACCTCGGGCCAGGCCGATGAACGTGACGTAGGACTCCCGGAAATCCCGGTAGGCGGCGTCGTACGCCTCACGCCGTTCAGGGCCGTCGTCACCGATGAGCGCCTTGAGCAGGGCCTGCACGCGCCGTGCGAGATCGCGGACGCGATCGGCCGCATCGGAGACCTCGGCGGGGCCGTCGAGCCGGACCTCGTGCATGGCCCTGTTCATGTCCCCGATGGCCGGGCCGATGCGCTCGTACATCTGCATCAGGAGCCGGTCCCTGGCCGCACGGTCCGGCGCCGCGTCGACGTCGTCGATCTGCCACGTGACCGCGTTGAACGCGTGCACGCAGGTCATCATCTCCCGGTAGGCCGACCGGCGCCGGTCGCTCTGCTCGCGGAGCGCCTGCGCCCGCGCGGTCGTCCGGGCCTGGGCCAGCGCCGCGCGCAGCGTCGCCCGGGAGGTGACGTAACTGGCCCCGAGTGCGGTCAGCGCGGTGAGGACGCCGACCCACAGTCCGCTGTTCGCCATGGACGAAGAGTCTGTCAGCCGAACCCGGCGGCACGGGGCCGTGATCAGCCGAGCGCCGCGATGGCGGTGTCGACGTCGGCCTCCGTCGTGTAGAGGTGGAAGGCCAGGCGCGCCGCGCCCTTCCGCACCGACGCCCGGATACCGGCCTCCGCGAGCCGCTCAGCGGCCCCCGGACGGGCGACGCTGACGATCGCGCTGTCGCCGGGCGGCATGCCGAGGCCCGCCCGGAACCGATTCGCCATCCCCACGTCATGGTCGTGGATCGGCCCTATGCCGATCTCCAGGAGCAGCTCCAGCGTCGGAGCGGCCGCGACGTAGGAGAACCAGGGAGCGGCGATGTCGAACCGGCGGGCGTCCTTGGCCAGCCGCAGCGGCGGGCCGTAGGAGGCGTCGCCTTCACCGGCGTACCAGTTGGCGGCGATCGGCCGGATCCGGTCGCGCACGGCCGGGCTCACGTAGCAGAAGGCGGTGCCGCGCGGGCACATCAGCCACTTGTACGCCGAGACGGCCAGGACGTCGAAGGGCGCCGCGTCGACCGGGAGCCAGCCGACCGCCTGGGTGGCGTCGGCGACGACGAGCGCGCCGTGCGCCCGCGCCGCCGCGACGACCGCGCCGGCGTCGGCGACCTCGCCCGTCGCGGACTGGACGAGGCTGAAGGCGACCGCGTCGGTGCGCTCGTCGATCGCGCCGGGCAGGTCGGCGGGCGGCACCGTCCGCACGTCGAGGTCCTGCACGAGCCAGGGGAACAGGTTCGAGGTCTGCTCGACGTCGGGGACGACGACGCGCGAGCCGGGCGGCAGCGAGGCCGCGACCGGCGCCAGCACCTGCGCGGCGGAGGTGCCCACGGCCACGTCCTCGGACGCGACGCCGGTCAGCCGCGCGAACGCCTCGCGCGCCCGGCCGGTGGACCGGTCCCACTTGTCCCAGCCGTTGGCGCCGCGCCGCCACTCGGCCAGCGCGCCCTGCAGCTCCTCGAAGGCCGGCTCCGGCGGGATACCGTAGCTGGCGGTGTTCAGCCAGCCCGGCTCCGGATCCCACATATGTACCGCTTCGTCCAGCTTCACCCTGGTGAGCTTAGAACGTCACGTCGGCCCCTCAGCGCTCATGCTCCCTCAGCCAGCCGACATAGTCGGGCACGGCCCGCTCGACGTCGTATTCGGGCCGGAACCCGGTGTCCTCCCGCAGCCGCGTGATGTCGAGGTAGCCGCTCGCGGGCTTGCCGGGGTCGCGTCCCTCCGGGAGCTCGATGTCCGCGCCGGGAACAGCGGCGTTGATCGCATCGACCACCTCGCTGTAGTGCACCAGCCGTCCGCTCGAGACGTTGTAGACCCGGTGGTTCAGCCGCTCGGTGAGCATGAGCAGCGCGATGGCCCGGCCGCAGTCCTTCACGTAGCAGAGGTCCGTGGCGTCTTCGGCGTACGCGGCCGGACGGGGCGGCGTCAGATCGGGGTCCTCGCCCAGGACCGCCGCGCTGAGCAGCCGCGGAAGCGCGAAGAACGGCGAGTCGGGCAGGCCGAGCGGCCCCCAGATCGTGCCGATCCGCAGGCTCACCGTCTCGAACCCGGCACTGTCGCCCGCCAGCGCGGTGAACAGCTCGGCCGTCTTCTTGAACGCATGGATCTGGTGCGGCGCCACCGCCGGCAGCGGGGCGTCCTCCCGCCACGGAACCTCGTCCACTCCCACGTACACGCCGATGGAACTGGCGACGGAGAACCGCCGCACGCCCCACTCCCCCGCCGCCTTGAGCGCGTTGAACAGGGCGAGGGACTCGGCACGCAGGTACTCGACCGGATCGGGCAGGTCGAACCGGCCCGCCGCGAGATGCACGATGCCGGTGATCTCATGCCGCTTCCCGATGTCCAGGAACGCGGCCTCGTCCGTGGTGTCGAGCCGCTCGACGACGACCCGGCCGTGCGGCTCGCCGTCGAGGAACTCGGGCAGCCGGGTGGACCTGTGCGCGGTGAGCACGACGGATTCGCCCAGGTCCAGCAGCGCCCGCGCGGTATGCGACCCGATGGAACCCAGGCCGCCGGTTACGAGAATCATTCGTTCCTCAATGTCAGCGCTGGACGGTGTAGTGGAGGTGCAGCACGCGATCGCCCTGGACCACCGCGTCGGGGTCTCCGAGCAGGACGGTGCCGACGTGGTCGCCGAAGAACCGCACCCCCTCCCCCAGGACCACCGGAGCGACGTCCATCGCCACCTCGTCGACGAGCCCCGCCGAGAACGCCTGGCCGCCGACGTCGCCCGCGCACACACAGACCAGACCGTCCCCCGCGAGCTCCTTGGCGAGCGCGACGCCCTCCTCGACCGAGCCGGCCGTGTGGAACGGCGCGTCCGGGAACCTGGCGAGCCACTCGTCCGGCAGCGGCCGGTGCGTGACGACGACGAGCCGCTCGCCCGCGGCGGGCACGCCCGACCAGCCGTCCGTGGTGTCGAACAGGTGGCGTCCGATCACCGTGACCTTGACGGCGTCCCAGAACGGCTGGACGTAGTCCGCGGAGGCGCGGCCGACCTTGAACTGCCACTCGTCATTGGCGCGGACGGTCACATCGCCGTTGCCGTACCAGTCGAACAACGGCCCGACCGTGTCGTCGGGATAGGCGATGTAACCGTCCGCCGAAACCACGGCCTGCATGATGACCTTGGCCATCTCATCGCTCCTCATTCATCCGAAGCCCGCACGAGCGGGGCGCTTTCCCGGACCAGACGCTAGGCGGGCATCGGCCGCCGCTCTTGTACGAAACGGCCATCCCCCGGCCGGAGCATCGGCAGATAGGACGCGGCGTGATCATGCCCGCACGCGCACGCCGAACCCGTCTGCGCGAGAAGCACGCCCGGAGTCACGCCGACGAGCCGGCGGCACTCGCGGCCGAGGTGCGCCTGGTCGGTGTAGCCTGTCTCGACCGCCCACCGTGCGAGGTCGACGTCCAAGGCGTCCTCGTCGACCGACGCCTGAACACGGGCTATGAAGCCCTGCAGGCGCAGAATGCGCTGCAATTCCTTCACGCCGACGCCGACCGACGCCCGGCACCGGCGCCGCAACTGGCGTTCGGAAATGGACAGCAGCGCGGGCAGGGCCGCGGGCTTCCCGCCGCGCCACGGCATGAGGTGCCGGACGACCTCGCCCACCAGCGGGTCGCGCACCCCGGCGGACCGCGCGGCGAACGACTGGAGATGCCCGAGCGCGACCTCGGGCGTGGCGGCGTCCCCGAGCAGATCCGTCAGACGGCCCAGACCGCGCCACAGCTCGGTGCCCGCGACGTCCTGGTCGACCAGTTCGTCGGCCGGCATCCCGGCGAGCCCGCCGAGCACCCCCGGCCTCAGCCGCACCCCGACGACCGTGCCCCCAGCCGGAATGTCCTGGTAGATGGCCGAGGTAAGGGGCCCGACCAGCCGCGGCGCCTCACCGAGCACGCAGCGCAGCTCGGCGCCTCCGTGCGGCACGAGCCGCTGCGCGACCGGCCGCTCCCCGACCCGCTGGATCCACACCAAGGACGCCACCGCCGCGAGCGCAGGCACCGGCGCCCGCTCCACGAAGGACGATTCTCCGGCCATCCGGCCATCCTGCCGAAAGGCACGGACATCCGGCCGCCCTATGGACTTACCAGCCGATTCCAGCCCCCACCGGACGGTGGTCGCTGCCGGTGGCCGGCAGCACCCATGAGCTCTTCGGCTTCACGCCGCGGACCAGGATCTGGTCGATCCGCACCATCGGGAACTCCGCCGGCCAGCTGAAGCCGAAGCCGTCCCCGGCCGCGACCTGGGCCGAGCGCAGCCGGGAGGTGAGGCCGTCGAACACGCGGTCGTCCGTGGTGCCGTTCAGGTCGCCGAGCACCACCACCCGCTTGTCCGGCTCGGCGGCGACGGCCCTGCCGAGCGCCTGCGCGTTCCTGTCCCGCGAGGTCGTCGCGAAGCCGCCCCTCGGATTCACCCGTGCGGACCCCAGGTGGGCCACGTACACCGCCAGCGGACCCCGCTTCGTGGCCACCGTGGTGCGCAGCGCCCGGGAGTAGGACAGCTTGACGGCGGCCGGCTTGGTCTTCGCCAGCGGCCCGTAGTCCGTCTCGATGTCGACCGGCCGGGTGTCCGACAGCGGCAGCTTGCTCCACACTCCGACGGTGCCCTGCACCGCGTGGAAGGGATACGCCTTCGCCAGCTCCTTCTCGTACGTGCCCTTGTCCCGCTGGGTCAGCTCCTCCAGCGCCAGCACGTCCGCCTTGGAGGCGACGAGGTCCCTCGCAGTGCCCGCCGGGTCGGGATTGTCGGCGCCGACGTTGTGGCTGACCACGGTCAAGTCCGCCCCCGAATGGGACTTGTCCGTGAGCAGCCCGCCGAAGAGGCCCAGCCACACCACGACCGGCAGCACCAGCGCGACCACCGCCGAAGCGGAACGCCGCCACAGCGCCCCGACCAGCAGCACCGGGACGAACAAGCCGAACCACGGCAGAAAGGTCTCCACCAGGCTGCCGAGATTCCCGATCCGGTTCGGTATCGCCGCGTGCAGCAGCATGACCAGGCCCAGCAACACGGCCAGCGCCGCGAGCACCAGGCCGCGCCTCCAGGGCTCCGGCCGGCCGATCACCCGCCGGACACCATCGCGCCAGGTACCCGAACCGGTCTCCCGGTGACCGGCATCGTCCTGTTCGGCCTCCGCCGTCTCCACCTGCGCCATCGTCCGCCCCCGCTCACTGCCGCATCAGGCCGGCGACTCGGCCGCGCCTCGGCTCCCGATGCTAAAAGCCGGCACATATCGTCGACGTATCAAAAACCACGCACCCACCCGACCGCCGACCACCATGACGGACGCCACCGCAACGCTCACATCAGCACTCAGGAGAGGGATCCCGACGCTCTACGGGCCACACGCACAGCCGCGCTGTCGCCATACCAACGGCCGGTGGCGACGTACCTGCAAATGACTAGAGGCCGATCTAGGATCTCTCCTGAATCGGCCTCTGCCCTGCGAATCCTGGGTGGAGCTGAGGGGATTTGAACCCCTGACCCCCTCGATGCGAACGAGGTGCGCTACCGGACTGCGCTACAGCCCCAAGGACTCTGTAAGGTTAGCGCACTTCGAGGGGTGCTCGCGCACGCCGGGGGTCATTCGCCGACGGCGCGGCGGTCGTCGGCGTACTGGTCGAAGACCTCCTCCGGGGTGACCAGCTCGATGACCTCGGCGGGCTCGGCGGCCTCCTCGGCGCGGCGGGCCTCCAGGGCGCGCGCGCGGGCGGCGGCGCGGGCCTCGGCGGCGGTGCGGCGGCGGGCGGCGTCCATGCCGACGGCGGTGCGCAGCAGGGTGAGATGGCCGCCCAGCAGCAGCGTCGGGGGCAGCGTGACCCACCAGGGCAGCAGCCCGGACGCGACCAGGGCGACGGCGGTGACGAGCAGGGCCGCCAGGCCGGACGTGCGGCGGCGGCGCCGGGCGATGACGGCGGCGCGGGTCGCCGGACGGCGGGTGCGCGGGGCCTCGGCCTCCTGGGGCTCGTCGGCCTCGTGCGGCTCCTCGGCGTCCTGGGGCTCCTCCGGGGCCTCCGGGGCGTCCGTGGTCTCGGTCTCGTCGTCGAGGTCGTCGGCGCGCTTGTGGAGGAGCCGGGTGATGCCGGTGTTCTCGGTGTCGCGGCGCAGCCACATGGGGACCAGGACGACGGCCCAGACCGCGACGATGGCGAGATAGAGGACGGCGCTGCTCACGCGGTCACCGCCTCGGGCCGTCCCAGGGCACGCCGAATCAGCGGGCCGACTTTCGGCGCGCGGGCGTGCAATGGGAGCAGGGTCACGCCCCGCACGGTACGAGCCGGTGTCAGAGGTTGACGAGCATAAGGGGCGGTGTGTCGCGAGATCGATGCCGCCGTTACTCTCCGTTTGCCGAGTCTTCTCGATCGCAGGATTCTTACGCGGCGAAAGTCACCCTGGACTCAAGTGCGCCGGGGAAATGCCTGTTTGCGTTCGGCCAGCCAGCGGGCTCGCAGGCCACCGGGGACGTCCTCGACGGTCAGGGCGTAGCAGAGGTGGTCGCGCCAGGCGCCGTCGATGTGCAGATGGCGGCGGCGAATTCCTTCTTCCCGGAATCCGAGCTTTTCGACGACGCGGCGGCTGGCGGCGTTCTCCGGGCGGATATTGGCTTCGAGGCGGTGCAGGCCGACGGTGAAGAAACAGTGGTCGACGGCGAGGGCGACCGCGGTGGGAATGACGCCGCGGCCGGCGACCTGCTTGTCGACCCAGTAGCCGATCTGGGCGGAGCGGGCCGAGCCCCAGACGATCGCGCCGATGGTGAGCTGGCCGGCGAAGCGGTCCTCGTGGGTGACGACCCAGGGCAGCGCGAGGCCCTGGCGGGCTTCGCGGCGCATCGTGTGGACCATGCTGACGTAGGGTCCGAGCCCGCTGCGGAACAGCGGCGTCTCGGGGTTGGTGGGCTCCCAGGGGCGCAGCCAGTCGGCGTTGCGTACCCGCAGCTCGCGCCAGGTGGCGGCGTCGCGGTGCCGCAGCGGTCGCAGCCCGACGGGACCCTCGGTGAGGGTGACCGGCCATCCCCGCAATCGTTCCACGGTTCCATGATTCCCTGGTAGGACCTGCGAACGCCATCCATTGTGGCCGGGAAAATAGTGCGCGGTACGGCCCGGGTCACACCCAGCGGCCGGCCTTCATCACGCGGTGGACCGACATGTCGTTGTTCAGAACGACAAGGTCGGCGTCCTTGCCGGTTTCGAGGGAGCCGACGCGCGAGTCGACGCCCAGCGCGCGCGCCGGGACGAGGGACGCCGCCACAGCGGCCTCTTCGATCGGCAGTCCGAGGACGGTGACGGCGCGGCGGAACGCGTCGGCCATCGTGATCGTGCTCCCGGCGATGGACGTCCCTCCGGCGAGGGTGGCGCGGCCGTCGCGGACCTGGACGTCCATGACGCCGAGCCGGTAGTCGCCGTCGCCCATGCCTGCGGCGGCCATCGCGTCGGTGATCAGCGCGACGCGGCCGGGGGCGGCGCGCAACGCCAGCCGGCCGACGGCGCCCTCGACGTGCACGCCGTCGTTGATCAGCTCGGCGGTGACGCGGGGGTCGCTGAGGGCGGCGGCGACCGGGCCGCCCTCGCGGTGGTGCAGCGGCCGCATGGCGTTGAACAGGTGGGTCGCGACGGTGGCGCCGGCGTCGAACGCGGCGCGGGCCGTCTCGCCGGGCGCGTCGGTGTGCCCGACGGCCGCGATCACGCCGGCGTCGGCGGCGTCGCGGACGAGGTCGAGCGCGCCGGGCAGCTCGGGCGCGAGGGTGATCATGCGGAGCCGGCCGCCGCCGAGCCGGGCGAGGCGGGCGAACTCGGCGCGGTCGGGGGCGCGCAGGAGGCCGGGGTCGTGGGCGCCGCAGCGGTCCCGGGCGAGGTAGGGGCCTTCGAGGTGGACGCCGGCGATGAGGCCGTCGGTGGCGAGGTCGGCGAGGGCCGCGACGGCGTCGGCGAGCTCGCCGGGCGTGCCGGTGACGAGGCTGGCGATGGTCGTGGTGGTCCCGTGGGCCAGGTGGAAGCGGGCGGCCCGTTCCGCCTCTTCGGGACGTCCGGTCTGGTAGGACGCGCCCGCGCCGCCGTGGACGTGCATGTCCACGAAGCCGGGGACGACGAACCGGCCTTCGAGGTCGACGGTCTCGCCGGTGGACGACGGGGCGAGCCGGCCGCCGTCGACGTGCAGGGTCCCGGACGTGACGCCGCCGGGCAGGACGATGCGGGCGTTCGCCAGGTTGGTCACCGGACGTCCAGGATGACCGAGCGGGTGAGGTTGCGCGGCCGGTCGGGATCGTCCCCGCGTGCGCGGGCGATCTCGACGGCGAGCCGCTGGGCCCTGATCAGGTCGGCGAGCGGGTCCAGCGGGGTCGTGATCATCGTGCCGCCGGCCTGCGCGACCTGGCCGGCGAGGCCCGCGGGCGGCTCGCCGAACATCCAGGCGACGCGGCCGGGGCCGGTGACCGCGATCGGGCCGTGCCGGTACTCCATGGCGGGGTAGGACTCGGTCCACGCGCCGGCGGCCTCGCGCATCTTGAGCGCGGCCTCGTGCGCGAGGCCGATCGTCCAGCCGCGGCCGAGGAAGGTGAACTGGTCCGCGGCGACGGCCGCGGCGGGCAGCGGCTCGGCGACGGCCCGCTCGGCGTCGGCGATCACCGCGGCGACGTCCTCGCCGAGGTGGGCGCGGAGCAGGACGAGCTGGGTCGTGGCGTAGCGGGTCTGCACGACCGAGCGCTCGTCGGCGTAGTCGAGGACGATGATCTCGTCGGCGGCGTTCATCACCGGCGTCGCGGGGTCGGCGGTGATCGCGACGGTCGGGGTCGTGCCGCGCACGCGCGCCAGCACGTCCAGGACCTCGGTGGTCGTTCCGGAACGCGACAGCGCCAGCAGCCGGTCGTAGCGGCGGCCCGCCGGGAACTCGGACGCGGCGAACGCGTCGGTCTCGCCGTGCCCGGCGGCCTCGCGGAGCGCCGCGTACGCCTGCGCGACGAACCAGGACGTCCCGCAGCCGATCACCGCGACCCGCTCGCCGCGGCGGGGCAGCACCGGCGCGAGGTCCGCGGCCGTCGCGGCGGCGCGCCGCCAGCGGTCGGGCTGGGACGCGATCTCGGCCTCGGTGTGCCCGCCGCCGCGCTCCGCCATGCTCCGCTCCCTCTGCAGCCGTCTGCGTGTTCCTGCTTGTTCAATACCAAGTCTGAGCAGAAAAGACCATAGTGGTGCATCGCTAGAATCCAGGGCGGAGCCGTCCCGCAGGGCCGTCCGCGTACCGGAAAGGGGCCGGGGTGACACGCCACGAACGCTGGAACGCGCTGCTCGGAATGCTCGCGGACGCCGGCCGGCTGAGCGTCGAGGAGGCGGCGGACCGGATGGCGGTGTCGGCCGCGACGATCCGCCGCGACTTCGACCAGCTCGCCCAGCAGCAGATGCTCACCCGCACGCGCGGCGGCGCGGTCGCGCAGAGCGTCAGCTACGACCTGCCGCTGCGCTACAAGACCGCGCGCCACGCGACGGAGAAGCAGCGGATCGCCGCCGCGACCGCCGAGATGGCCCGGCCCGGGGCGATCATCGGGCTGAACGGCGGCACCACGACCTCCGAGGTCGCGCGGGTGCTGGCGACGCGCGCCGACCTGCACGCCGAGGGCGGCTCCCCGGCGATCACCATCGTGACGAACGCGCTGAACATCGGCACCGAGCTGGCCGTCCGGCCGCACGTGAAGATCGTGCTGACGGGCGGCGTGCCGCGCCCGCAGTCCTATGAGCTGACCGGGCCGCTCGCCACCGGGATCTTCGACCACGTGACGCTGGACGTGGCGATCCTCGGCGTCAACGGGGTGGCCGTCGAGCACGGCGCGACCTGCCACAACGAGGGCGAGGCGGACGTCAACCGGCTGATGGCCGAGCGCGCCGACCAGGTGGTCGTGGTCGCGGACGGCTCGAAGGTCGGCCGCCGCGCGTTCGCCCGGATCTGCGACACGAGCCGGATCGACGTGCTGGTCACCGACGGCGCCGTCCGGGACGCCGACGTCGCTTCCTTCACCGAGGCGGGCGTCCGGGTCGTCCAGGTCTAACCCGCTGCGGGCCGCGGGTGGTCGCCGCCGCCGATCTGGTCGACGGCGTGCGCCAGGACGCGGCCGAGCACGGCCATGCCGTCGCGGACGCCGCCGGTCGAGCCGGGCAGGTTGACGATCAGCGTCCGCCCGGCGAGGCCCGCGAGGCCGCGCGACAGGATCGCCGCGGGCACCTTGTCGCGGCCCTCCAGCCGGATCGCCTCGGCGATCCCCGGCACCTCGCGCTCGATGACCGTCCGGGTCATCTCCGGCGTCCGGTCGGTCGGGGTGAGGCCGGTGCCGCCGGACGTCACGACGACGTCGTAGCCCTGGCCGACCGCGTCCCGCAGCACCTCGGCGACCGGCTCCCCGTCCGGCACCACCACCGGGCCGTCGACCTGGCAGCCGAGGTCCTCCAGCAGCTCGACCAGCACCGGGCCCGACTTGTCCGCATAGACCCCGGCGGCCGCGCGGTTGGACACGGTGACCGCCATCGCCCGGATCACCGGCGCCACACGCCGGTCTTGCCGCCGGTCTTCTCCTCGACCCGCACGTCGGTGATCACGGCGGCCGGGTCGACCGCCTTGACCATGTCGACCAGCGCGAGCGCGGCGACGGACACGGAGGTGAGCGCCTCCATCTCCACGCCGGTGCGGTCGGCGGTGCGCGTCACGGCCCTGATCGCCACGCCCTCGTCCAGGATCTCCAGCTCGACGGTGACGCCGTGCAGCGCGATCGGGTGGCAGAGCGGGACCAGGTCGGGGACCCGCTTGGCCCCCATGATCCCGGCGATGCGGGCGACCGACAGCGCGTCGCCCTTCGGCATGTCGCCGGCGCGCAGCAGCCCGACGCATTCGGCGGAGAGCCGGACGAACCCGGTCGCGGTCGCGGTCCGGGCCGACACGTCCTTGGCGGACACGTCGACCATCCGGGCCGCACCCTGGTCATCCAGATGCGAGAACTCGGTGCCCATGGCACTCATGGCAACCTCATCACTTCCACGTGCGAGCCGGCGGGCAGCGCCTCGGCGTCCTCCGGCAGTGCGATCAGCGCGTTCGCCATGGCGAGCGATCCGAGCTGGTGCGATCCCTGCGTCTCGGCCGGGGTGACGGTGTAGTGGCTGCGGTTGAACGACAGCCGCCCGCGCACGAAGTGCCGCAGCCCGGCAGGAGACTTGATGTCCTCGGCCAGGACGGCGCCGACGGTGGCCGGCGGTTCGGGCGGCAGCCCCTGCATGACGCGCAGGGCGGGACGCACGAAGACCTGGAACGAGACGTACGCGCTTACGGGATTCCCCGGGAGCGTGAAGATGGGCGTGCCCTCCAGCAGGCCGAACCCCTGCGGCTTACCCGGGCGCATGCGCACCTTGTGGAAACGCACCGTGCCGGTGCCGGACAGCACCTCCTTCACCACGTCCCTGGTGCCCATGGACACGCCGCCCGAGGTGATGATGGCGTCCGCGCGGACGAGCTGGTCCTCCAGCATCTCCATGACCTTGGCGGGCTCGTCATGGACGGTCGCCTGCCGGTAGCCGACTCCCCCCGCCTCCACCACTGCGGCGGTGAGCATGTAGCTGTTGGACTCCCAGATCTGCCCGGGAGCGAGCTGCCTACCCGGCTCCTGTAGCTCGTCCCCTGTGGAGACCACGACGACGCGCGGTTTCGGCCTGACGGCCACATGGGAGCGCCCTACGGCGGCGACCATGCCGATCTGCGTCGCGCCTAGCCGCGTCCCCGCCTCCACTACGGTCTGGCCCGCGAGAACGTCCTCGCCGGACCGGCGGATGTAGTTCCCGGCAGGTGCGGGGCGGCTGATGCGCACGGTCGCGGCGCCGCCGTCCGTCCACTCCACCGGGATGACCGCGTCGGCGCCGGCGGGCAGCGGGGCGCCCGTCATGATGCGGGCGGTCAGCCCCGTCCGGATGGCGGAGACGCCCGGGTCGCCCGCGACGATGTCGCCGACCACGGGAAGCGTGACCGGTTCGGCCTCGGTGGCCCCCGCGACGTCCGCCGCGACGACGGCGTAGCCGTCCATCGCGGAGTTGTCGAAGGGCGGCAGCGGGACCGGCGCGGTGACGGGCTCGGCGAGCACCGTCCCCTGCGCCTCCAGCAGCGCGAGGTCGAGCGGCGGCAGCGCCGCGACGCCGCCGAGGATCTCCGTCAGGTGCTCATCGACCGTTCTCATGCCCACGGCCCCAGTGTGACGGGTCGTCACGCGTCGCCGGAGCCGCCCACGCCGTCCGCGGCGTCATGGGCCCGGACGAACTCGCGCAGCCACGGGATGAACTCGGGCGCCAGATCGGGGCGTTCGGCCGCGAACTGCACGACCGTGCGCAGGTACTCCAGCTTGTTGCCGGTGTCGTAGCGGCGGCCGCGGAACTTCACGCCGTACACGCCGCCGCCGTTCTCGGCGGGCATGTCGGCGAGGGTGCGCAGCGCGTCGGTCAGCTGGATCTCGCCGCCGCGGCCGGGCGGGGTCTTCTCCAGCACGTCGAACACCGCGGGGTCGCAGACGTAGCGGCCGATGATGATCCAGTTGCTCGGCGCCTCCTCGGCGGCGGGCTTCTCGACCAGGTCGGAGATGCGCACGACGTCGTCCTCGCCGGTCGCCTCGATGGCCGCGCAGCCGTAGGCGGAGACCTGGTCGGGCTCGACCTCCATGAGCGCGACGACGCTGCCGCCGTACTGGCCGCGCACCTCGATCATCCGCTGCAGCAGCTTGTCGCGGGCGTCGATCATGTCGTCGCCGAGCAGCACCGCGAACGGCTCGTGGCCGACGTGCTGGCGGGCGCAGTGCACCGCGTGGCCGAGCCCGCGCGGCTCGCCCTGCCGGACGTAGTGCATGGTCGCCAGGTCGGCGGACTCGCGGATGGCCGCGAGGCGCTCGCTGTCGCCCTTGGCGTCGAGCGCCTCCTCCAGCTCGTAGGCGCGGTCGAAGTGGTCCTCGATGGACCGCTTGCTGCGCCCGGTGATCATCAGGACGTCGCTGAGGCCGGCGTCCACGGCCTCCTCGACGACGTACTGGATCGCCGGTTTGTCGACGACGGGCAGCATTTCCTTTGGCGTCGCCTTCGTGGCGGGCAAGAATCGGGTACCGAGGCCGGCCGCCGGAACGACGGCCTTGAGTACGGGTGCAATGTCGACCATGAAAAGACCCTAGCCATCCGCGAGGACACAAGCGTGCACGACATCGTTGCGAAGACCGACATCCGCGCAGGGCTGCTGGAGCGGCGTGCGATCATGACTCCGGAGGAGCGCGCCGCGGCGGGCCGGTCGCTGCGCGACGCGCTGCTGTCCGCGCCCGAGGTCGAGATGGCGGGGACGATCGCCGCCTATGCCTCCATCGGCACCGAACCGGACACCAGAAGCCTGCTGTTCGCGCTGTGGAAGCGCGGCGCGTACGTGCTGCTGCCCCGGCTGCTGCCGGACGGCGACCTCGACTGGGCGTCCTACGAGGGGCCCGACTCGCTGGCGCCCGGCCCGCGCGGGTGCCTGGAGCCGACCGAGCCGCCGCGCGGCCCGGGGGCCGTGGCCAGCGCGGACGTGGTCCTGACGCCGGCGGTGGCGGTCGACCGCGCGGGCATGCGGCTGGGCCGCGGGGGCGGCTCGTACGACCGGGCGCTGGCGCGTGTCGGCCCGGCGATCCTGACGGTCGGGCTGGTGTACGACGCCGAACTCGTGGACGAGCTTCCGTCCGAGCCGCATGACCAGCGTGTGCGCGCGGCGGTGACGCCATCCGAGGGGCTGGTGCGGTTCGGCTGAGGGCCCCGGTGAACAGCTCGGGCGGGCGGTAACCGCGCCTTCGGTGGTCCTCTAGATGTAGCCCTGCAGTTAGCACTACCTGGCTCTATGGCCAGTACCGGACGGGCGCATAGGCTGAGGAACGGCAAGATCGCGGCTTCGGGGACCGCGGTCGGACGCGAGGCCCACCGGGAGGTTCGAGATGACGGCGCCGTGGCGGATCCTTTCCCTTCCCCCGCTCGGGGAGGACCTCGTGCGGGGCCTGTTCGGCTCGTTCGGCGACACGGTGGAGATGGTGTTCCCGCAGACCAGGGACCGCGCCGGGCTCCTCGCGGCGCTCCCGGACGCCGAACTGGTCATCGGCGACTTCAGCGGCCTGCTGAAGCTGGACGCCGAGGCCGTCACCGCCGCGCCGCACCTGGCGTTCGTGCAGATGCCCGCCGTGGGGACCGACAGCATCGACGGCGGGGCGCTGGCCAAGGCCGGTGTACCGCTGGCCAACACCGCCGGTGCGAACGCGCGCGGAGTGGCCGAATGGGCGGTCGGCGCCGCGTTCGCACTGTGCCGCCACCTCGTCTGGGGTGATCGCCATGTGCGCGCGGGCGAGTGGCCGCAGGCGGAGCTTCTGGCGCGGGGCACGCGGGAAGTCCATGCGCAGCGCGTAGGGGTCGTCGGTTACGGGGCCATAGGCGCGGAGGCGGCACGCCTGTTCCAGGCTCTCGGCTGCGAGGTCTCCTACTGGACGAGGCACCGGCGTGACTCGGCGCCCGTCCCCTACCTGGAGCTGGACGATCTGCTCGCCACGTCCGACATCCTCGTGCTCGCCCTACCGCTCACCGACGAGACGCGCGGTCTGATCGGTCCCGAACGCCTCGCACTGCTCCCCGACAAGGCGCTGCTGGTGAACGTGGCGCGCGGAGGCATCGCGCCAGACGACGCCGTCCTCGCCGCATTGGAGTCGGGACGGCTCGCCGGCGCGGCCCTGGACGTCTTCGACGAGGAGCCGCCTGCGGCGGACAGCCCCCTGCGCGCGCACGAGAACGTCCTGCTGTCGCCGCATGCGGCGGGCGGGACGACGCAGTCGCAGCGGAACATCGTGACGATGCTGCTCGAGAACGTCACCCGGGCCGTCCAGGGGCACGCGGTGCAGAACGTGGTCAACGGCGTGGATCCGCAGGTCAGACGGAGATAACGGACGTTCTAGGCATCCTATTCATCAACCGCAAGTATGCATTTGACACATGATTCTGTAGTATTGCTAAAAGTTCAACTTTGACGACCCCGAAGGGTGGGATGTGCATCTCGACATCTGGCTACTCCTCGGGGCCGTGCTCGTACTCAGCGCCATCGTCGCGGTCCGGCTGTCGCACAAGGCCGGCCTGCCGACCCTTCTGGCGTACATGGGCCTCGGCCTTCTCATCGGCGAGTCCGGTCCCCTCCACATCGACTTCGACAACGCCGAACTGGCCGAGACGCTCGGCCTCGGCGCGCTCGTCCTGATCCTCGCCGAGGGTGGTCTCACCACCAGCTGGCGGCACGTGCGGCCGTCCGTGCCGGCCGCCCTCAGCGTGTCCACCATCGGCACCCTGATCAGCATCGTCGTGGTGGCGCTCGCCGCCATGTGGCTGATCGGCATGGACTGGCGCCCGGCGTTCCTGCTGGCCGCCGTACTGGCCCCCACCGACGCCGCGGCCGTGTTCTCGGTGCTGCGCAGGCTGCCGCTGCCGTCCCGGCTGACCGGGCTGCTCGAAGCCGAATCGGGCTTCAATGACGCACCCGTCGTGATCATCGTGGTCACGCTCAGCGCCACGCACGGCGGCGTCCCCAACCTCGCCGAGCTCGTCGGCGTGATGGTGTACGAGCTGATCGCCGGCGGCGTGCTCGGATTCGCGATCGGGTGGCTCGGCGCACAGGCGCTGCGCCGCATCGCCCTCCCAGCATCCGGCCTTTACCCCATCGCCGTGATGTCGCTGTCCATCGGCTCCTACGGCGCCGCCACACTGCTGCATGCGAGCGGCTTCCTGGCCGTCTATGTGAGCGCGCTGGTGCTCGGCAATGCGCGACTGCCGCACCGTCCGGCGACGAGGGGCTTCGCCGAAGGCATCGGTTGGCTCGCCCAGATCGGCCTGTTCGTGATGCTGGGCCTGCTGGCCTCCCCCAGCGCGCTGCCCGGCCAGATCGTCCCGGCGCTCATCATCGGGTTCGTCCTGTTGCTGGTGGCGCGTCCCGTGTCGGTCGTACTGTCGTCGATCGGCTTCAAGCTGTCCTGGGGCGAGAAGGTCTTCGCCTCATGGGCGGGGCTGCGCGGCGCCGTCCCCATCGTCCTGGCCACCATCCCGATGGTGAAGGACGTCCCCGGCGCCGACCGGCTCTTCTCCATCGTCTTCAACATCGTCGTGGTGTTCACGCTCTTGCAGGGCCCCACGCTGCCGCTGGTGGCGCGCTGGTGCCGCCTCAAGAGCGACGAGGAGACGCGCGAACTGGACGTCGAGGCCGCGCCCCTGGAGGAGCTCCATGCGGACCTGCTCGAAGTCCGCATCCCACCCGACTCCCGGTTGAGCGGGGTGGAGATCTTCGAGCTGCGGCTGCCCGCCGGAGCGTCCATTACCCTCGTCGTACGGGACGGGTCGAGCTTCGTACCGGAGCCCACCACGCCCCTGCAGAGCGGCGACACCCTGCTGGTCGTGACCACCGACACCGTGCGGGAGACCACGGAACGCAGGCTGCGCGCCATCAGCCGCCGCGGGAAGCTGGCCGGCTGGTTCGGCGAGACGGGCGCGTGAGCGGCCGCCGGCAGGGGCCCTCGGGCGCCCGGGAACAGACCCGCGGTGAATCCTGTTCCATGCATGGGTACCATTAGCAGTCATCTAGAGTGAGTGCCAGTCCGGGACGGCGCCCGGGCTGAGTCAGCGAGGAGGAACCGTGCCGACGTATCAGTACGTTTGCACCGAGTGCGGCGAGCCTCTGGAGGTCGTGCAGAAGTTCAGCGACGACGCGCTGACCGAATGCCCGGCCTGCGAGGGGAAGCTCCGCAAGGTCTTCTCCGCCGCGGGGATCATCTTCAAGGGGTCGGGCTTCTACCGCACCGACAGCCGCGGCTCCGGCAAGTCGTCCTCCACCGTGGGGAGCTCGTCCAACGGGTCGAACGGCTCGTCGTCGGGCAGTGACTCCGGCAAGTCCGACTCGTCCTCGTCGACGTCGTCGTCGGGCGACTCGTCGTCGTCCTCCTCGTCGTCCACGTCCTCGTCGAAGTCGTCTTCGTCCGAGAAGGTGGCCTGACACAAGGGGCACGCCCCTCCACAGCGCTTCCGAAGGCCGGAGGAACCCAACCGGGTTCCTCCGGCCTTCGTCGTGTTCCTGGGCGCCCCTGAGGCCACCCCTAGGGGAACCCTGAGGCGACCCCGAGATTTCGCGATATAACTTGCTTTCTCTCGCTTCGCGAGACACTCTGGTTGTGAGCAAGTGATCGCGTCATATCGCGAGATCGACGGACACCTCAGGAGACGACCATGCGCGCACAGAGCCAGGCTCCCCCCAGAACGCCCGCCCGCCGCCTCGCCGGGCTGATCGCCGGACGCCGCGGCAAATGGGCCGTCCTCGCCGTCTGGATCGTCCTGCTGGCCGCCCTCGGCTCGCTCGCCGGCCGGCTGACCGACGTCGAGGACAACGACGCGGCGTCCTGGCTGCCCGCCGGCGCCGAGTCCACGCAGGTCGTCAAGCAGCACGACGCCTTCGAGAAGGACGAGACGATGCTCGCCGTCATCGTCTACGAGCGTTCCGGCGGCATCACCGCCGCGGACCGCGCCAAGGCCGCCGCCGACCTGCCCGCCCTCCAGCGCCTCCCCGGCGCCGAGAAGGCGCAGGGGCCGATCCCGTCCCGGGACGGCAGGGCGCTGGAGGCCCTCGTCCCGGTCAAGAGCGACGACGTGACGGACTTCGTCGACCACGCCCGCGACCTCGTCCGGCGCGGCCCGCCCGGGCTGTCCGCGCACGTCACCGGGCCCGCGGGCGCCGGCTCCGACCAGTTCGGCGTGTTCCGCAGCCTCGACGGCTTCCTGCTCCTGGCCGCCGGCATCGTCGTGATCGTCCTGCTCCTGATCATCTACCGCAGCCCCATGCTGTGGTTCATCCCGGTGCTCAGCGCCGTGTTCGCCCTAGGGCTCGCCCAGTCCGTCGTCTATCTGCTGGCCAAGTACGCCGACCTGACCGTCAACGGGATGAGCTCCGGCATCATGACCGTGCTGGTGTTCGGCGTGGCCACCGACTATGCCCTCCTGCTCGTCGCCCGCTATCGCGAGGAGCTGCACCGGCACGATGACCGGCACGAGGCCATGGCGTTCGCCCTGCGCCGCGCCGCGCCGGCCGTCATCGCCTCCGCCGCCACCGTCGCCGTTGGCCTGCTGTGCCTGCTGCTCGCCGACCTGAACTCCACCGCCGGGCTCGGGCCCGTCGCCGCGGCGGGCGTCCTCACCGCGCTGGCGGCCATGGTCACGCTGCTGCCCGCACTGCTCGTCATCTTCGGCCGCTGGGTGTTCTGGCCGCTCGTCCCGCGCTACGACGCCAAGTACCTGGAGCCGGAGGCGTACGAGGCCGAGCACGGCATCTGGTCGCGCGTGGCAGGCCTCGTGGGGAGGCGCTCGCGAGCGCTCTGGATCATCACGGGGATCGTCCTAGTCGGCCTTACCTCTGGCCTCGGCTCGCTTAAGGCGGACGGGCTCTCCAACGCCGGACAGTTCACCGGACGTCCCGACTCGATCGCCGGGCAGGAGGCCGTGGCGCGGCACTACCCAGCTGGATCCGGCTCCCCGGCCGTCGTCATCAGCAAGGCTTCGGCGTCGTCCGAAGTCGCCGCCGCGGCCGCGCGCACACAGGGCGTCGCCCAGGTCGGCCCGCCTGCCCGCGCGCACGGTCTGGTCATGTACGAGGCGACCCTGCGCGACCCCGCCGACAGCAAGGCGGCCGAGCGGACCATCGACCGGCTCCGGGACGCCGTGCACGCCGTCCCGTCCGCGGACGCCAAGGTCGGCGGCACCACCGCCACGTCCCTGGACACCAAGCGGGCCTCCGCACGCGACAACAAGGTCATCTTCCCGATCGTGCTGGGCGTGGTCTTCGTCATCCTCGTCCTGCTGCTGCGCGCGCTCGTCGCACCGCTGCTGATGATGGGCACCGTCGTCCTGTCGTTCCTCGCCTCGCTGGGCGCGTGCGCGCTCATCTTCAAGCACGGCTTCGGCTTCGAGGGCGCCGACACGGGGTTCCCCCTGCAGGCGTTCACCTTCCTGGTGGCGCTCGGGGTCGACTACAACATCTTCCTCATGCACCGCGTACGGGAAGAGTCCCAGGCCCTCGGCACGCGGCGCGGCATCCGGCGCGGCCTCACCGTCACCGGCGGGGTCATCACCTCCGCCGGGGTGGTGCTGGCGGCGACGTTCGGCGCGATGGCGACGCTGCCGCTGGTGTCCATGGTGGAGATGGGCTTCGTGGTCGCGTTCGGCGTCCTGTTCGACACGCTGGTCGTGCGGTCGCTGCTGCTGCCCGCCCTGGCGCACGACCTCGGCCGGCGGATCTGGGCGCCCGGACGGCTCGCCGCGCGCGAGGCGGAGCCGAACGGGTCCAAGATCCTCGACCGGGTCGGCTGACACGCCCTGGTCCATGCGGCTCCGGAGGGGTTCGGCGAGGCGCCGGGCCCCTCTCCCGCGTCCGCTGATCATGAAGTTATCCACATTTCGCGTCGGGTCTGCCCGTGCTCCGGCGGCCTGGTTAGTGTCGGCGGCATGTCCACCAAGTCGCAGCCCACGGCCGAGATCGCCGTCATCGGCGGTTCCGGTTTCTACTCGTTCCTCGACGACGTCGAGGAGGTGCGCGTCGACACCCCGTACGGGCCGCCGAGCGACGCCGTCGCCATCGGCGAGCTCGCGGGGCGGCGCGTCGCGTTCGTCCCCCGGCACGGCCGCGACCACCGCTTCCCGCCGCACAAGATCCCGTACCGGGCGAACCTGTGGGCGCTGCGGTCGCTGGGCGTCCGGCAGGTCCTCGCGCCGAGCGCGGTCGGCTCGCTGACGCCCGACCTCGGGCCCGGCACGCTCGCCGTCCCCGACCAGCTCGTCGACCGGACCTCCGGGCGCCCGCAGACCTACTACGACGACGGCGCCGCGATCCACGTCTCCTTCTCCGACCCGTACTGCCCCACCGGCCGCCGTGCCGCGGTCGACGCCGCGAACGCCGCCGGATGGGCGCCCGTCGACGGCGGCACCCTCGTCGTCATCGAGGGCCCGCGGTTCTCCACCCGGGCCGAGTCCCGCTGGTTCGCCGGCCAGGGCTGGACGCTCGTCGGGATGACCGGCCACCCCGAGGCCGTCCTCGCCCGCGAGCTGGCGCTCTGCTACACCCCGCTCTGCCTGGTCACCGACCTCGACGCCGGCATCGAGGAGGGTGAGGGCGTCACGATGGACGAGGTGCTGCGGGTGTTCGGCCAGAACATCGGGCGGCTGCGCGGCCTCGTCGCCGACGTGGTCAAGGCGCTGCCCGCCGAACGCGGCTGCCCCTGCCCGTCGGTCCTGGACGGCATGGACCTCCCGGTGGAGTTGCCGTGAGGGCACGCGCGGCCCGGCTCCGGCGGCCGCTGGCGGCACTGTCCGCCGCGGCCGCCGCGGGCCTGGCCCTCACCGCGCTGCGGCCCGGCCCGGCGCCGTCCGTGCGCGTCCTGGCCGCGGCGCGCGACCTGCCCGCGGGCGCCACGCTCGGCGGCTCCGACCTGCGCGCCCTCGACCTGCCGCCCCCGGCCGTCCCGGCGGGCGCGATGCGCTCCGGCGCGGCGGGGCGGGTCCTCGCGGGGCCCGTGCGGCGCGGCGAGCCGATCACCGACGCGCGGCTGGTCGGCGCCGGGCTGCTGCGCGGCTACGGGCCCGGGACGGTCGCCGCGCCCGTCCGCGTCGCCGACGCCGGCACCGTCCGGCTCCTGCGCTCCGGCGACCGGGTCGACGTGCTGGCCGGCCCGCCCTCCGACGGCGCCGACGACGGCCCCGGCAAGGCGGGCCAGTGGGGCGGCGATGCCCGCGTGGTCGTCTCCGGCGTCCGCGTGGTGACCGTGCCCCGGCCCCGCGACGACGGCGGTCAGCAGGGCGCGCTCGTGGTCCTCGCGACCGACCGGGTGCAGGCCCAGGCGCTCGCCGGCGCGGGCACCGCCCTCTCGATCACCATCACCGGCACCTGACCGGCCCGGCGCCGGGCAGGATCAACTTGGCACAAGGGGTGAACTTTCATTACCATCCGTAGCCGTTCAGCCCGGCTCCGGCCGGGCCGAACATGAGTGACATGGCGCACGCGGGGGTGAGAACACCCTCAAATCAGGGCAAACCAGGCGCAGATCGGACGCGCCTCTCCCCGCGCGCCCCCAAGCCGATCGCCGTCAGGAGAGCGTCCGACGGGACGCGATCCACCGACCCCCGGGAGCACACATGAGCGGATTCAAGAAGTTCCTCTTCCGCGGAAACCTCGTCGATCTCGCCGTCGCGTTCGTCGTCGGAGCGGCGTTCGCCTCGCTCGTCAAGGACTTCGCGAACTCGTTCATCACCCCGCTGATCGCGCTGATCGGCGGCAAGCCCGACTACACCCGGCTCTCCCTGACGGTCGACGGCACGACGTTCCCCTACGGCGTCTTCGTCACCTCGGCGATCGCCTTCTTCATCACCTCGGCGATCGTCTACTTCCTGGTCGTGCTGCCGACCACCAAGCTGATCGAGCGGATGGACCGCGGGAAGGACGCCACCGAGCGCGAGTGCCCCGAGTGCCTCGCCGAGATCCCCATCAAGGCGCGGCGCTGCCGGTTCTGCACCTCCGAGATCGTCCCGCTCGTGAAGACGCCCTGACGCCTCAGTACTGGCTCTCGGTGCCGTACTCCCAGTGCCAGGGCTCGAACGGGTTGCTGTAGGCCCACGCCGGGTGGAACCACCCGTACGTCTTGGAGTTGGCCTTCAACCAGTTGAACTGCGCCGAGCCCTGGTTCTGGACCCCGCCGCAGACGTCGATGGCCTGGCCCTTGCCGTGGTTGCTGGTCCCGGGGACGGCCGCGAACCCGGGCCGCCGCACGTACACCGACTGCTGCTCGGCCAGGCTCCGGTAGGAGTCCGTCAGGCACATGTCGCGGCCGAAGTGGCGCTTGTACGCGGCGTTCAGCTTGTAGAAGGCCAGGGCCGCGTCCGCGCGCAGCTCCCGCCCCTTCTGCGGCAGCGGGCACAGGTACTTCTGCGGGATCAGCCCGTTGGGGAACTTCTTGGCGTCGGCGGCGAGGCTCTTGTCGCAGCCGAGCTCCAGCCGCTTGCTCGCGGGCAGCTTCTTGAGCATCGCGTTCAGCTGGTCGGTCAGCTGGGCCGACCGCTGCTTGAGGCCGTCGATGTCCTGCTGCACCCGCGTCTGCGCGATCGCACTGCGCGACTGCAGGTCCTGCGCGGTGGACGCCAGCTGCTGCCTGCGCTTCTGCAGCGCGTCGGCACGGTCCACCAGTTCCTGCTGCGCCTGCGCGAGCATGCTCACGTCCGCGGTGGACCGCAGCGCCTGCTCGGGGTTCCCGCCGCCGAACACCGCCATCGACCCGGCGGCGCCCTGCTGCTGATACGAGTTGTTCGCGAGCCGTGCCAGCGGCTGCCGGATCTGGTTGAGCTGCGCCTCGGCGCCCGCCAGATCCTTCAGCGTCGCCTTCAGCTTGCTCTGCGAGGACGCCAGGTCCTTCTGGCGGCTCTGCATGTCCTTGGTGGCCGTCTCGAGTTCGTCGCGGGCCTTCGCGGCGGCCTCGCGCAGCGACTTGACGTCGTCCCCGCCGTCGGCCGCCCTGCCGGCTCCCTGCGGCACGAGCGTCGCCATCACCAGGACGGCCGCGGCCAACGCAGCCGACCGGGGGTTCGGCACGGTGGTTTTCCTCCTGATGCCCGAATACGAACAGCGGCAGAACGCTACTACAGGTTCACCGTTGAACTCGGCGTAACCGCCTCAGCGACCCATGTGAGGACGCCGGTGGCACCAACGGTCAAGGTACGGCACGCCCGTCCACGGGCACGTCGGCCGGGCGTCCGGCGGCCGCACGGGCTTCCGGGTCGCCCTCCGCGTCGGCTCCGCCGTGGGCGTGGCGGAACGCTGCGGCGCCTTGGTCTCCGCCTGGGGCTTCTTCGCGGGCGGGATGTACTTCCCGAACGTCGGCTCCGCCGAAGGCGACGCCCGCACGGCCCTCGGCGTCGGCGACGGCGCGCCGTCCGCCGGCTCGTCGCGCAGCGAGAACGCCACCACGGTCGCCAGCGCGACCGGCAGCAGGAACGCGCCCGCCACCATCGCTCCGCGCCTCCGCCGGGACGCACCCGCCCCCGCGGCCTCCCGCTCCTTCGGCTGCCCCCGATGCCGACCCGTCACGGCACCGAAGCGTACCCACACCTACCCCACCCGGCCTAGAGCACCCGTAAGCCATCTCCCGCCACATTCCGATGCTCTCCCGCCCCCGGCGGCCCCCATAACGGGGAGCGCCCAGCACACCCCTTCCCCTACCCTTGTAGGTGCCGTCCGCTACGCTCTTCCGGCGAGCGACGACATGCCTCCGTAGCTCAGGGGATAGAGCACCGCTCTCCTAAAGCGGGTGTCGCAGGTTCGAATCCTGCCGGGGGCGCCGAAAGCACAACGCGCTGGCCAGCGGAAACGCCCCCGACGGAGGTCGGGGGCGTTCTCAGTTGCCGGGCCCTCTGGGGTACTGCTCGCACAATGCTCGCACGAACCGCGCGGAGCGTGTTCTGCTCACTCGCAGCACCCTCACGCCGCCGTTTCAGCCCCTCCTAGGAGGCCACGAATCACCCGGGCAGCCACCGCCGAGAGGTCCTCACCGGGCCGTTGAAGCGTGCGCAGCCGTGCAAGCATCGCCTGGTCGCAAGCGATGTGCACCGGCTCGACGACCGGCCCCTTCTGCCTGTTCCGACGTGGGATGAAGTCGGCGATCCGCACAGCCGCGTCGTGCGCCAACTCCTGCGCCACCACGGCGTACACATCGGAGGTGAAGGACTCGGATGAGTGCCCAAGGATGTCGGACACCACCTTCATCGACACACCTGCCGCGTGCAGCATCGTGGCTGCACCGTGACGAAGGTCGTGAAAACGCACGGGCGGCAGCGGAGGACCGGCGAGCGCGACTTCCACTTCGTGCGGCGAGACCCGCGAACGCTTGACGATCATCTCGATGCTCCAGCCTTCGGCGTGGTGCCGGCGGATGGCGGAGTAGCGGCGGACCAGGCGAGCGAAGTGGTCGGTGAGCGACTTAGGCGTCATCTCGCGGCCGTCCTCCTGAGTAAACATCCGCCCGGACTCCGCCCAGCCTTCCTTCCACGCCTCTCGCTCCGCTTGCTGCATCTGGCGCCAGTTGGTCAGGACGTCGACGGTGCCGCGGTCGAGGGTGATGGTGCGGTCAGAGGCGTCGGACTTCACGTCGTCCAGCTCGTCATCCTGCTGGGCCCGGCGAACGTGGAGCGTGCTCTTGGACAGATCGGCATCCGCCCATGCCTGACCGATGAGTTCTCCGCGGCGCAAGCCCCAGTAGGTTGCCAGGTGCAGCAGGGGGTAGAGGCGGCTGGATTCGGCGAAGTCAAGGAACCATCCGGCCTGCATGGGGGTCCACACCATCACCTTGGCGGGGACCTCGCCGGTCTTCTCCCAGTGCGCGACACGTTCATCGGTCCACAGCAGCGGCTTCGCGCGGACCTTGCGGCCGCCGCTTCCTCCCTTGGTCTTGAAGATCGACACGGCGGGGTTAGACCGCAGGATCTTGGAGACCCTGACCGCGTCGTTGAGCGCCGCGTTCAGGCAGATGTGCACCCGCTTGATCCGCGCCTCAGAAAGCGGCTTGGTTGAGTACGCCTTGCCGCCCGTCCTAGCGGCGCGAACCAGCAGGAGCCTGCGTAGCAACTCGTTCGGCTTCTCCCCTTCCGGCAGCCGGTTGATCTGCCGCATGGCGGCGTACAAGTCGCGGATATGGCCGTCACGCAGGTCGGCCAGTTTGAGGTGACCGAGCCCTGGCTTGAGGTAGAGATCTATGAGTTCCCGGTCCGTATTGAGGGTCGACTTCTTGAGCCCCTCCCCCGCACTTGTCGATTCGGAGACTCGCCACCCATGCCGACGCTCCAGGTACTCACCCACCGTGATCTTGCGGTCTTCGGCGATGTCACCGCTACCTGCCGCTCCAACGGCCTCCCCCAGTGCGCGCTTGCATTCCTTTTCGGTGTCGTAAGGGCCGATCGTGGGCTGTCGGCGTTTCCCATCTGCACCGGCAGGGGCCTCGTAGCGGCCGTACCACTTGCCGTGCCCACGCTTGGCCAGATCAGGGCACTTCTTACCGAGCAGCTTGCCCGCGGCGTCGCGGCACCAGCACCTTTTGAAGGGCTTCACAGATGTTCTCCGTGGGGCGAGGGGTTCCCGAGAGGTCTGCGCAGATCATCGCGGGCGAGGGTGACAGATTTCGTCGTAGGCGCCTGGTAGCGGCTACACGGGGGGCGGTTAGGGCAGGTGTGCCAGCTCGGCTGGGAGCGCGGGCGGGGTGAGGCCGAGCGCCCGGATGTCGTCGCGGATCTCGTCGATGACTTCTTCAGCGAGCCGCGCGGCCTGGTCGGCGGCGTGGGCGGTCGCAGCGTGCGCCTCGCGGCGGTCCCCGTCAGCGTCCTGCAGCATGGACCGGGCTCCGGCGGACCTGCGGGCGGCGAACTCGTACTCGCTGACGAAGCGGTCGTGGCGCTGGAAGAGGCGGATCGGGTTGTCGCCGGCGTCGCGGCCGAGGCCGGCGAACCACTGGGCGGCGTCCCACGCCGACGTGGCGACGCCGGGCGCAAGTTGGACGGACTGATCGGCGCCGACCGGCACGACGAGCAGGAGCGGCGGCACGCGTAGGGCGTGGGCGAAGATCAGAAGCTCCGCGACGCTGATGGTCGGGCGGCGGCCGGACTCGAAGTTGGCGATCGCCGAGCGTGAGGTCTCCATGCCCAGTGCGGTGCAGGCATCGGCGAGTTGCTGGGCGCTGAGGCCGCGGTCCTTGCGGTAGCGGCGGACCTGTTCGGCGATGGAGGTGGCGAGGGCACTCGGCCAATCATTCCGTGTCACACCGACACAGTAAGCCTTCGCGTTGACAGCACTCAACACAAGTCGAACAATCTGGACGCACCGGACCGCACCGGACCCCACGTGGATCGGGCAGCGCTCCGGCTCCCCATCGGCCTCGACATGGCAGGACGAACGACTTGAACAACGCGACATGGAGTCGCGAGCGCATCGCGGCGCTCGGCCCCACCACCGACGTGCCCACGGCCGCGTCCGTCCTGGGCATCGGTTCCTGGACCGTCTACGACCTGATCCGCCGCGACGCCTGGGACAGCACTCGCGTGCTGCGTCTGGGCCGCAGGATCAGGATCCCGACGCAGGACCTGATCCGCCTGCTGTACGGCGTCGCCTCGGATCAGTCGCGTGCCGAGGTCGGCGCGGGCACTACCTGAGCTGAGCATGCGGCTGGTGTGCTGCACGCGGAGCGGGTGGCCGGGGTCAGTGCGTGCTCGGGCCAGCATGCGTCCTGGCGTCGCGGCCCCTCACCTGGTGGCCCGGTGCGCCTCCTCGAACATAAAGATCATGGGTGATATTATTACTGACATGAGGAACCTTGAGGCTGAGGCTGACCGGGTGCGTCAGGCGATGATGCCGCTCTGTGAGCCCCTCCACGACGTGTTCACGACCGCGGAAACGCTGCGGCGTAACCGCCTACCGATGCTGGACGTTCCTCAGTACAAGTGGCTGGGCACGCACTGCATCCGGGGCTTCGCTCACTACGAGATGAGCAGGATCGGCCCCGGCGCGCTCGGCGACTGGGCTCTGTACGGCAACCACGCGCGCAACGGCGAGCTCTGGCTCACTGACGGGAACTACCGCATCCGTATCCTGCACGGGCTATCGGACGAGCAGGTCCCGCCGCCCGGCACCAACCTCAGCCGCCGCGCGTACTACTCCAACCCCCGGCTGGACTCGCAGGTGCCGCTGTTCGGGCCGCCCAACGACCGGCTGCTAGTGCTGTGGCGCATCAGTGCGAGCACCGGGGCCCCCGCTTTCCGTGTCGTGCGAACGATCGGCACCTGGAAGTTCGGCAAGACCGAGAAGGTCGACCTGGACTTCATGCTGCCCAGGCAGGCCGACGATCTGGCCACGCTGGCATTCGAGCCGGCCGATGACGAGCTGGAACTCCAGCTTCCCGCAGAAGAGAACGGTGTCGAGAGTGCTGACGGCCTCGGCGGGTGAACGGCTACGGACCCTGCGAGAACTGTTCGGGCTGACACAAATCGAGCTGTCGAGGTTGTCAGGTGTGAGCCAGGCATGGATCTCCAAGCTGGAGAACAACGACGGCGACCCCGGCCCCGGCATGCTCGAACTGATCGCCGACGCTACCGGCACACCGGTGAAGTTCTTCGATGTCAGCCCATCGACGGTGCCATTGGACTCGCTGCGGTTCCGTAAGACCGCTTCCGCCAGCAAGAAGATGACCAAGCGGATACATGCGCTATACGGGGAGAGCTACCGGGTTACCGAACAACTGGTGCAGGACACCTACCCGGCGCCACCGTTGCCCTTTGCCACCGAGGACGAGCTTGACCAGGAACAGATCGAAACTCTCGCCATGGCGACCCGGGAGGCGCTGCGCCTGGCTCCCGACAAGCCGGTTCCCCACCTAACGCGGGCGCTCGAGCGCGCAGGGGTCGCGGTCGCACCCATCAGCCTCACTGGACCTGGAGGGGAAACGCCGATCACCTCAGGCAAGCACTTCGGTGTTTCGTACTGGGGAGGGCCGGGCGAGGCCGCGCTCATCGGCTACTTCACTGGTTCAGGGGACCGGGACCGATTCACCCTCGCTCATGAACTCGGCCACCTGGTTCTGCACACGTTCCGGCCACGATGCGCCGATCCTGAGCGGGAGGCGCACCAGTTCGCCGGGGCGTTCCTCCTGCCCTACCAGCGTGCGGTAGAGGAGTTCGCAGGGCGGTTGACGTTGACCAGCCTCGCTCACAAAAAGGCTGCTTGGGGGGTATCGATACAGGCGCTCATCATGCGAGCGGCAGCAGTAGACGCGATCGACGAACCCCGCCGACAGTCGCTGTTCGTACAGCTCAACCATCGCGGCTGGCGGAAGGAGGAACCAGTCACAGTCGGGCACGAACACCCGCTGCTGCTGTGGAAGCTGCTGTCGCAGCGATACGGAGACAAACCGTATCGGTTGGCCTCGGATGAACTGGCGATTCCCCCAGCGATCCTCAGATCGATCGCGCCTACCCCCGCGCCGACAGGCCCCGCCACTGGTCCGAGGCCCGGCCGAGTGACGCAACTCCGTCGCCAACCGCTAGGCCAGCATGGACGTTGAGCCCGCGCCGGACCGTGTACGCGCTCTGAACGCTGTGCAGAGCTAGGGGGAGCCCCGGCATGACGCCGGGCGCTCCCCGAGTGGTTCAGAATTAGATCGCGCACCCGCACGGGCTCAGGGCCTGCAACTCCTCACCGACCAGCGACGCGCCCTTAACCAGCTCCCCGCACATCGGACAAGGCTGGCCCACCACGTCAGGCACAGAGACGACCTCGCCCGCAGGCGGCGGAGGAAAGGGCGCCGAGGGCAGGTCCAACGGTTCGGCTGAGATATCCACGGCGGGCCATGCTACGACCGCAGAAGCCCGGCGGCATTGCTTCCCGCGGGCGGCGCAGGCAGGTGACGCGGCGGCGGGCGGTCACAAGGGCATTTCCCGCTCGAAGAAGAGGACAACCTCGTCGTCCCTGACTTCGATGCGGGCGGCGTCGTCCCAGCGGGCGGCCTCCTCGCCGAGCTCGTTGCGGATCGCGGTGAGGACCTTGTGCAGCTCCGCCCAGGCGGAGCCCGAAGGGATCGCGTATTCGACGCGCCGGACCGTGCGGACTCGGCGGGTGTACTCGACCATCACGCGGCCTCTCGTTTCGGGCTGCCATCTGCGGCCTTCATTCGGACACCGCCAGGTCAGCGGGGTCGAAGTCGGGCCAGCGCCACTCGAACGGGTCGGGCAACTCGAAGGCGACGGGCGCGGAGGGGGACGGTGCGGGTGCCGGAGATTCCTCCGGTGGAGCGGCGTCCGGTGGTGCCCCATCCGGTGCGGATGTGGCCTCGTCCCGACCCAATTCAGAAGTAGCGACAGGCGCCTGATCCGGGGGACCGGCGGCACGTCGTACGTCCCACACCTTCCAGATCGGTTCGTCGCTGTCGCGGCGAGCCATGGCTTCCTCGTCAAGCTGGTGGCGGATGTGGTACCGCGCGTACTTGGGCTTGAAGATGGACAGGACCGTATGGCATGTGGTCGTCCCGTCTTCATGCAGCAAGATCACCACGTTCTCGGCGGCCATCTGGCCGGTCAACGTCCGGTCGTCGTCGGTGGTGACGGTGACCCAGTCGCCGACCGCGAATGGCTCGGGCTCGTACAGAGTGCGTGTCCGGGATGGGCGGAACCCTGCGGTGATGTGGCGAATGGTGCGTTCGGCCCGAACCATGCGGTGCTCCCACTTGCCCGGTGGCTGCCGTTTGGCGTGGTCGGCGTGGTTTCCGTGCTCGGCGATGACCTCGTCGGGCCAGGTGGGGTAATCCTCGACCGGCATGGTCATCAGCTTCCAGGTCGTCGCACCGCTGACGATCGCGAGCCTGCCGTTGCGGAGCGACAGGGTGACGGTGTCGGCTCCGAGATGCCGGGCGATCGCGGCTAGCTGGTTGCCGGGCGCCACTGCGCGGCCGGCCCGGTGGCCGAACGCGCGCACCTTCGTGTGGCTCGCCTCGCCGTAGCCGGCGCCGATGATGTGCAGGTGGCCGCGGCGGACCTGGAGAAGTAGGCCACTGAGGACCGGGTGCGCGGGTTTCTTGTCTAGGACTTGGACGGTGCGGGTTACCGCGTCGGCGAACGCGGCGCTGTCCACCGTGGCGTGCACGGCGGCCTCCTCGCCTGGAGGGTGCTGGCATGTTCCGGGCCTGTCTTCCGGCCCGTTCGCCCACCCTCACACTTCTAGTCGGTTTGCTGTGCTGACATGTGAAGCCTAGGGCGGGCGGCATCCACTGTCAACACAGTGAGCATGGAAGTTCCCGTGCGGTCCCGTGCTGTCCTGTGCGGCCCTGGGCGGGGCGGTCGGGACATGTCCCTTATCGGGCAATGCGGACGGGCTGAGCTGGCACTACGGCAACTTCAATCACTGTGTTGACGGAAGTGTCAGAGGTGGCTAGCCTTTCTCATGTCAGCACAGCAAATCGATTGGATCTGAGATGGAGATCGCCATGCGGGGCTACTGCCCCCGCTGCGTCCGCCCGCTACGGGCCCGCCCCCGGCACCGGCACCGGAGCTGCGTGCTCTGCACGATGAAGACGCTGGTCTTCAACCCCCGCCTTCGATTCAGCGCCCAGCAGCTCGACGACGCCGACGAGCTGATCAGCGACGGCGGCATCATCCAGGTCGCGCCCGGCGAGTACCGCACCGTCTCCAAGGACGGCGCGTACATCTACGCCACCACCGCGACCTCCTGCACCTGCAAGGCAGGCAGGTACGGCCGCCGCTGCTACCACATGGCCGCCGCGCGGTCCGTCGCCTGACCTGCTGGCCAGGCTCGCACAAGAGCCGAGGGGCCGCCGGACCGGCGGCCCCGCCCGCCCGCGCTCACCGAACGGAGAACGATCGTGGAAGACCCTGCGGAAGACCTGGTGCGCGCCACCGACATCACCCAGCGGCTCGGCGTCTCCCGAGCGGTGGTGTCCAACTGGCGACGACGCCACCCCGACTACCCCGAGCCTGCCCAGGTGATTGCGACGGTGGAACGCTGGCGCTGGGAGGACATCACGGCGTTCCTGAACCGCAACGGCCTCCCCCGTCCGCCGGGCAAGCGCAAGCCCGCTCCCCGCACCTACGAGCTACTCCGCAACGGCAACCCGATCGCCGAATACCGCTCCAGGGGCCGAGCGCGCATCGCCTTGATCATGATCCTGGCCTCGATGGGCGAGCCGGGCCTGGACATGGCCGAGGCCGTCCTCAGCAACGGCGCGACCGACGAGGTGGAGATCGGTCGCACGGTGTTCCACCTCCGGACCGTGAACCGCAGGCGCAGGCGAGCCACCACGAAGGCCACCAAGGCGGCGCCCGCCGAGAGCGGCACCGCCAGCAACTCGCCCCGATAGCACGAGCACCCGTCGTCCCTGATGGCGCGGGCCGCCTAAGGCCCGCGCCATCCTCAGGAGCGCCCAATGCACACCCCAGAACTGCCCAACACCCTCGAACCGACGACCCTGCTGAGGCTGCACCAAGCCGTGCTCGCACGCCGCATGGCCGACATCACCGGATCCCCAGGATGGCTGCGACGGCCACCGAGCACCAGGAAGCCTTGACGAGCACCCTGCGGCGGATGAAGACGATCCACGAGCGACGAGCACTCGCCGCAGCCCTCCTCGCCGCCGTCCTCAACGACCAGCCGGCGACAGCGGCTCCGCACCCCGAGTGCACCGCCGGCCGGCACGCCTTCACCCGCTGGCACGAGCAGGGAGCGCTCTACGGGTACGCCGGGTTCTCCTGGTGGCCATGCGGACAAGACTGCGGATACCTGTCTCTCCAGCGCCCGCAAACCCCAGCCCAGCAGCGCCGGGCGCGCGCGGCCGCGGCGATGCGAGCGGCCGAGAAGCGGGGGCAGCCACTACCGCTCGCTCCGGGGGCCGCGTTTTCGTCTTCTTCCGAGGACGACGACTACGACAGCCACGCCCATGTGCTCCACGCTCTTGGTCTTCGACCGCATCGGGATCGGGGAGTCGTACCGCTGGACCGCCGACTCCAGCATGACCCGCTGCCAGACATCCGACGAGTACTCGATCGGAAATCCAGCCGCCGATGTCGGCGGCTGCGGCGCCGGTCCAGGCGTAGACGAGGGTGCCGTCGGAGCAGGTGGCGAGGAGGAGCGTGCGGGTGCCGGGGGGTCGTCGTCGATGGCCTACGTTGGGCGCTGGGGTGCGGCAATGCGGGACACGAGAGACCTCCTGGCTGGCCCGCTGGATGGTTGACGTGCCCTCACGGGCTGCTCGGTGGCCTCTCGGCCCGTCTGCCCTCGTGGGCGTCTTCCGCGCCCTCGCGGACGTGCCAGCGGTCCCTACCGGGAGCCGCGTCGTTTCAACGACAGCCGGGCTGATGCCGGTTGGCGATCAGCTGGCAGGGCGGTTCTTGAACGGTTCGAGGTAGTCCTTCATGACGTCGAACGCGGGTTCTTCGAAGCCGTCCGGCTCCAGCTTGAGGGCGTGGAGCTGGGGCTGCGCCCCCTTGTTGTAGTCCATGACCTTGCCGTCGCCGTGGCGTCCCTCGTCGGCGTGGACCTTCACTAGGCCGAAAGCGCTGAGGGTCTTGTGGGCCGCGTAGGCATCCCGGCCGATTCCGTAGTGCAGGAGGCGTTCCTCGCTGGTGATCTTGACCCATTCGCCCTGGCGGTCCGGTGCGGTTGCCTCGGCGAGCATCATCAAGAAGGCGAGCTCGGCGTCTTCCAGGAGGTGGATCCAGCCGTTGCTGAACAGGCCGGTGGGCAGGGCGAAGGTCTTGGCGTCTTTTGGCGGGATGACGTAGGGGACGGGGTCTCCGAGTGCTCGGACTCCGCCTTCGTCGAGAAGGCGGAAGCCCTCGTACGTCTTGTACCGCTTGTTCCTGTTGGGCAGGTGGACGAGCTGGACGCCGGGGCTGGACAGCGTCTTGAGGGCCGATTGGATCTGGCGCTGCTTCTTGCTGGCCCTGCTGGCGGCGTACCGACCCGACATCTCGGGCTCGGCCGGAACGGCCACCAGGTCGACCCAGCCGACGCCGCCCGCTTCCGGCAACAGTGGAAGTTCGTTTCCGGGTTGGCCGCGCCTCGTCCGCATCTGGGCGGCACAGAGCGCGATCAGGTAGAAGCGGAGCGCGAGGCCGCTCTTAAGCAGGCGTGTCGCGGGCGGGCGCTGATCGGGGGGCGGGAGGGCACGGTCCGAGACCTCGACGGTGGGCGGGTCGGGGCGGTGGACGAAGTGCCGCCGTACACGCACCCCTGTCAGCCGCCTGTTCCCGACCTTGTGCAAGCTCGTCGCGGCCTTCTCCAGGTACTGCTCGGTGCGGTTGAGGCGGTCGTAGCGGCGCGCCAAACGCTCGCGTTCCTTCGCCGTGGCCAGTACGTAGGCGAAGTTCAAGTGGATCTTGGTCATGAATTCCCCCGGAACCAAGCGTCACAGACTTAACGCCATAACCCGCCAGAGAACTCCTAGCCATGTCTCGTAACTTTGGCTCGCTTCTGGCGGGTTGCCCCGCGCTCCCACTGTACTCGCCTTCGGGGGCGTCCGTCCTGATGATGGTGGACATGCACCGCCCGTCATGACGGACATGGCGGGCCCGGCTCCCGGATGCAGCCGGGGCCGGGCCCAGTGCGGTGCTTCGCCCGATGGAGAGGGGATACCGCATGCCCAGAGTAGACGCACAGAACAACGGGGCCCCGAAGCCCCCGTACACGACCCGGACCCTGCTGATCACGGTCCTGATGCTGGTGACCGGCGGCGTCGTCGGGCTCGGCGCAGGCATCTCGGCGGCCGTCGCGGCCGTCCAGGTGTCGGGGGTCGGCTTCGCCGCCGCGGCCGTGATCGGGGGCGTCTTCGGCGCGGGGGCCGGGATCATGGCGGCGCTGAAGGCCGCGGTCGCGCTGAACCAGCTCGTCGGGGACAAGTCCGCCTGATCGACGGGGGGCGTGCCGCTGTCGCATTCCGCGCGGCAGCGGCACGAGGCGGGCCGGGTTCAGCTGTTGCCCATGCGCTCGGCGAGGGTCTCCTTCCAGGTCTTCGGCTTGTCGTCCTTGGCGGGCTTCTTGTCGGCGCCGCCGACGTCCTTGGAAGGCGCGGCCGCCGCCCCCGCCGTTCCCGCCTCCGTTGCCGCCGCCGGTGTCGGCGGTGCGGCGGCGCCGGGTGGAGAACCACTCGGGGAAGTCCTCCTGGATCTGGGTGATCTGGTCGTCGGGGCCGATCAGCTCGCCGTCGTCGCCTTCCGCACCGTGGATGGCGGGAGGCGGGTGCCGTCGGTGTAGGCGTGCCACCAGCAGCCGGCCTCGTCCTGGGGGGTGGTGGTCCAGCGGACGGAGGCGAGCGCGGGGCGGCTGGTGCCGTCCAGTTCCAGTAGGGGGGTCATGCGGCGATTCCCTTCTCCTCATCCTGGTCTCCGGTGACCAGGTCCATGAGGCGTTGGA
This sequence comes from Actinomadura violacea, assembly GCF_017573465.1. GTDB lineage: Bacteria > Actinomycetota > Actinomycetes > Streptosporangiales > Streptosporangiaceae > Spirillospora > Spirillospora violacea. The sequence continues at coordinate 51,386 of NZ_JAGEPF010000012.1, read as the reverse complement.
TCATCTCCCGCACGTCTGCGGCGGTCATGACCTCGGCGACCACCGCGGCCCCGAGCTCGCTGAGCATCGCGATGACCTTTGTGGCGCAGTCCAGTTCGACGTCGACGGAGGAGCGGGTCTCGGTCTCGGTGCCGGAGGGGCCTCGGCCACGACCACGGGGACGTCGTCGTGGCCGAGGATGCCGAGGATGCCGAGGATGAACTCAGGTGTGGCACTTCGACAACGACCCTGACCGCGCGGTGCGGTCAGTGCTGGTGCGCATCACTCGGGATTCGAGACCGACGCCGAGCCCCGGCACGTGACGCCGGACCCGTGCGATGTGTGCCCCGCCGAGCACCTCTGTTACATATGCCGCCACGCTCCAGACGCGGGCCGTCGAGCTGACGCGCCGGTTATCTGACGCTCCGCTCAGCGCCCCGGCCCTGCCTCGGCCCGGCGCGGCCCTGCCCCGGCCCGGCCCTGCCGGTCGGGCCCTGCAGCTCGGCCATCAATCACCTTGATCACTGTGTTGACATGAACGGCATTTCTGGCTAATGTTGTTCATGTCAGCACAGCAGACCGAAGGAACTTAGATGAAGTTCAACCTCACGCCCGAGGAGCGGACGGCCATGGCCCTGGAGGGGCTGCGTAAGACGGTCAACCGCCTGCGGGGCTGCGAGTCCTGGATGCGGGAAATCGCGCGCACGGGCCCGGCCGGAGACATCAACCTGACCCTCCAGCGTCTCGGGCCCCTGGCCCGTGAAAGCAAGTTCATCGCTGAACTGCTGGAGGACCACCGCGAACTGCGCGAGTCGGCGGACCTGGCCTTGGCCCTCTACAAGCAGGTCCGAGCCGAACACCACAAGACCGCCGCCCAGGTCGCCGTCGGCTAACACCCAGGGGCCTGCCCGGCAGGGCAGGCCCCTCCTCCCGCCCGTATGGAGACAGCCATGTCCGGCAACTCTGCCCCCATGCTCGGCAGCCGCAGCACGCACCGCTGGTACTGCTGCCCTGTCCACACCCCGCGCTGGTCCAAACGCACGCTCAAGCGCCGTGACCAGCGCGAGGCCCGCAAGCAGATCCAACAGCAGTTTGCCGAGCGGCGTCGCTGACGCGCCGCTCATTCCCCCAGGGGCCCCGGCCAACACCGGGGCCCCTGTTCATGTCCCGTCCCATACGCGCGGTCCGCCAGGACGCTCCGCGCAACGGAGCACCCACCGGCAGCGCCGTCCGTCCGAGCGCATACCTGTTGTCACCGTGGACTTCGCCAGCACCAAGGGGCCGCACAGCCGGCGCCATCACCACGCTCAGGCTCACCGTCGTCGCGGTCGCTGAGGGCCCAGCGCCCGTGTCGGCGCGCACTCACCATCCCCTCACCTAGCGCACCAGAAGAAGCAGGCGAGCGCCGACGTTACGGGCATGACGGTGGACAACGGTGTCAGGGCTGGCGAGTGTTCGGGTGACCGGTGGGGGGCGTCGGCGGCAGCCACAGGTGCGCCTTGACCCGGCGCACCTCCTTATTGTTGATGGTGATCGGGCTGTAGGCGTCTGGGTCGATCGCACCATCGTCCATCGCCGCGTGGTAGAGGGAGGCGGAGACCATCAGCCCAAGGTCGGCTCCTGGGGTGGCGGCCATGGCGCGTTTGAACGCGGCCGCATCCAGGAGTCGGAACAGGTGCGTGACGGCATAGCCGAGCACACCATGGTTGTCGTACTGAACCTCGCCAGTGTGGACGGCCATCCGCAGCCGAAGGCGCGTGATTTCGTTGGTGAGCCGGTTAGCGCGGCGCAGACGCGCTGCTAGGTGGTGCGCTAGGGGATCGAGCGCGTCGAAGGGGCACACTTGCGGAGGCGTGATGATCAGTGCGCCGTCCCCCCTGTCTTCGCGATGGGAGTCCTCCCAGGGCAGTCCAGTCATGGTGAATGCCTCGGTCAGTAGTTCGTACATGTTCTGACGGAGGAGGCGCTGGACGTCGTGCTTGCGGCGCTGGTCGCCGAAGTTTGGGATGTCCAGGGCGATGAGGGTCGTGTGCATGGGTTATTCGGCCTTGTGGGTCTGGAGTGGACGGGAGTGTAAGGCTTGACGCCTTACCGGCGGAACCGGCGCGTGCTGTTTCCCCAAGCGAGAAGCCTGCCGTGCGGGCCGACGATCACAAGGAAGGCAAGCAGATGCGTCTTCCAGTAGGTCATCGACCCAAAACGATTCGATTTCCTCCTCGGGTAGCTCGCTCATTGGGATCGCCGGCATCGGACGGCCTGTGCGAATAGCCCAGACCGTGATCAGAGCCAACGCCATATCGTTCTCTTCGGCAGTCAATGCTTCGTGGCGTTGGCTGCTATTGAGAGGCAACCCCGGCGAAAGCGTCGTCTTCTTGTAGGGAGACATCTCCGGATTCCATGGGGCGAAGTCGATCGAGACCAACCTTGCCCATGGGCCGCAGTGGAAGTGGAAGGAACCGGCGAGCCTGGATGAACTCGGATGCCGGAAGCTACGACCCAGTACATCCAGGGTTCATCCGGGATGATCCCGGATCGCGCTGCTACCTGACGCGATGCTCCGGCAAGGGCTGCTTGGGACTCCTTGCGATGCAACCCACGGAATGTGTCGTGTGACCGGGACGCCCGTGACGGCGGTGGCATGATGACCTTGCCGTAAGAACTCGCCTCTAACCGTGGACAGAAAGACGATCATGAACGACGAAGGCCGTCGGAGCGCTTTCGATGCGGTGATCTCTCTGCTGGCGCACAATAGGCAGCAGGCCGCAAGTCCGTCTTACCAGACAATTGAGGATCTTTCGGATGCCCTCCAGAAGCGCCAGGAGACAGTGCAGGGCGTCCGCGTCTGCCGAGTCCCTCATTCGACAGCCCACGGAGTCTTTAGCCGGTCGTGGAAGCGGATCCCTCGATGGGAGCTCGTGGAGTCGTTGTGGGCGACGCTCTACGCGCACGCCGAGTTGAAAGGCCGCCCCACCGGGGCGATGTTCTCGCTTGCTCAAGTTTGCGATCGGTACCGGGAAGTGGAGATGGCGGCGCCGAGGGTACTTGGGCAGTCGCGACAACCTCAGCCTGTCGCGGCAGCCCCTGTCAGCGCCGAACACCGGCAGGGCGCCGACCTGCTCGTTAGCCCCATGGACTGGGATTCCTGCCTCAGCTCCACTCAAGGGACAGCGCAGAGTGCTGGCAACGGCGGGGACCGCAGGGGCATCCGAGAGGTGGACGCCCAGTTCGTCGCCGAACTCATGGAGCGCAGCAGCAACGCGCCATGGCGGCCGTACCGGGATGTGATTCCGGACTGGTTCCTACTCTACGTAATGGCCGAGCCGCAACTAGCCGAGATCAGAACTTATGCCCCGCTGCGAATCCCGAGCCTCCTCCAGACCAGTGAGTACGCCCGCTTAGCTATCACTCGCGATCTCCCAGGGATCGGCGAACGAGACCTGCAACGCAGAATCGAGCTTCGACTCTGCCGCCAAGACATCCTCTACCATCCAGGCTCACCCAAGCTCTGGATGATCATCCATGAACGGGCGCTCTGGGAGGTAGCAGGTAGCCGACCGGTACTACGAGCCCAGATCAGGCACCTGCTCAGCCTGGCTGCGCATAGCAACATCACACTTCAGATCCTGCCGGCCGACGAGGCCAACGAAGCGTTCGCGGACGGCCCTGTCACGGTGATGAGGTTCCCTGAGCGTCACATCGACGACATGATCTACCTGGAACAACGAGAACATGCGCTCTATCTCCACCGGAACCGAGATGTCACCTACTTCAGCAAACTCTTCTCATCCCTCCTGGTAGCCGCCCTTCCCACGGGAGACAGTCTCCACTTCCTGAACGAACTCTTGTGACCGCCTCCAGCCAGGTGATCCCCAAGTCGTGCATTCACTCCGGGCATCTGTTCTCATGGTGAGACATCCGACACAGCTCACACCGGAGGGGTGCGATGGCGAGCGACGCCGAAGAGTTCCTAGCGCACGCGAACAAAGATCTGAGTCACGGAATCGACACCAGCGTCCCTCATTCGGCGCGGATCTGGAACTACTGGCTCGGAGGCAAGGACAACTTCGCCGTTGATCAGGAAGCCGGGAACCAGTATGCCGAACTGTTCCCCGGAATCTTCGACTTGGCGAAGTCTGAACGCGCATTCCTCGGCAGGGCCATCCAGTACCTGGTCAGCGAGGCCGGCGTCCGACAGTTCCTCGACGTCGGCACTGGCCTACCAACCGAAGACAACACGCACCAAGTCGCTCAGAGGCTCGCAGCGGACTGCCGGATCGTCTACGTCGACAACGACCCGTTGGTGCTAGCCCACGCTAACGCGCTACTCGTCGGTGCCCCAGAAGGCGCCACCCACTACATCAACGCCGACATGCGTGATCCTCAGCGGATCCTGGCAGAGGCGGCCGGGCTGCTGGACTTCGCGCAGCCCGTTGGGCTGCTGTTCATGGGAGTGCTAGGCCACGTCACCGAGCACGATGAGGCACGAGCCATCGTGTCAGGTTTGCTGGATGCCCTTCCCTCGGGGAGCTACCTCGCCCTCAACGACGGCGTCAACACCAACGAGGCGTTCAACCGCGCGCAGCAGAGTTACGACGACACCGGCGCCGTGCCCTACCGCCTTCGCAGCCCTCAGCAGATCGCACAGTTCTTCGACGGCCTGCAGGTGGTAGAGCCAGGTATCGTCCCCCTCCCGTTGTGGCGCCCCGACCTTGGCGAACCAGGTGCGCCACAAGCCATGGACGCGGTCGGCGGGGTAGGTATGAAGCCTTAGCCGCCACCGCCGGTGTTCAGCAGATCGAGACCTGAGCGGGAACTCTGAACCGATCTCAGGCTGGAGATGTGCTCGTGGTGTAGCCATCGCTCCAAAGCGGGCCGCGCGACACCCCGCCGGAACGCCTCCATGCTGTCGCCGCTGCGCCTGGTCTAACGATCGGGCGTAGCGGCCTGGCGAAGCGGCACACGATGAAGCACATCCCACTTGTAGGTGCTCGCCTCACGGCGAAGCTCCACCAGCTCCACCGACACAACTTGAGTAAGCACGGGTTCGGCCTCCCGCAGGATGGCGACCGTCTCGATAATCGGCGCAGCGGGCCGGACACGGTTGGAGTAGGCGATGCCCAGGTGCGGGCGGAACCGTGCGGTCGGCGTTCCCACGTCGACCCCTGCTCGTAGGTTCGCGTGCGCGAGAACCGCGTGCAGCTCCACCAGGGGGCGCCACGGTACGACGCTGAACCGGACGGCGCCCGGTGACCCGGCCAACGGGCCGAACGACAGCTCGAACGCGGTCGGTATCTGCTCAGCCGCATGTTCGGCCAAGGCGTCCAGGCGAGCCCGCGGAGTGCCGGCCTCGGCGATGCGCGTCAGGGTGATGTGCAGGCCGTCATCGGGAATCAGGTCCAAACCGAGGGGGGCGATCGCGCTCTGGCATCGGTGCGCCATCGCCAGCAGTTCCGGCTCGTCCGGGAACGTCAACATCCAGTAGTAGGCGCGGCGGCCCGGATACCAGCCGGGGCGGCTCCAGTGGTCGCGCATCTGCGCGACCTGCCGGAACGCCTCCCAATCGTTGGCCGCGATCGCTTCGGCGTCGTCCAGGTCAGCGGGCGGTGCCGGAGGGAAAGCGCGAGGGTCGTCCAGCGGAACCGCCCTCATCTGTCCCCTCGGCTGCCGGTCACCGTGCGGGCCAGCGGCGAGGTAGCCCACCGGCGCAGTTGAGCAGCATAGTCAGCGGCTTCGGGCTTGAGCGACCAGCGCTCGACGCGGTCTCTCAGCTCCCGAGCGCGCTGCCACACCGACCGGATCGGCGCGCTCGTGGTCATCGCGAGCGCCTGACCGCCGAGCGTCATGGCCTGCTCGACGTCCCTGGAGCGGGGATGCAGGAGCGCGGTCGCGACGTCCAGGCGGACCAGGGCGCGTGTCCACTGCGAAGTGGAGTGCTCCACCAGCTCGTCGATGAGCCCGGCGTACTGCAGAACCCGGCCGGTATCGCGCAGCGACACATAGGCGGTGATCACGTTCGCTACCGTCCGCGCTGGGCTGTAGGGCGCATGGTCGATGCACGAGGAGACGCCGGAGGGAAGCTGGTCGGCGAACCGGTCCGACAGGTCCATGGCCCTGCCGATGGCTTGCTCGGCCTGCCTGCGCGCATCGGCATGCCGCATCCGCGCCAGCGCTCGGGCGCGCCCGTTGACCAGCAGCCGGATCGCCTGCGGGCTGTCGGGATCCAGCGCGGCGCCCGCTGCGGCGGCCGCGTCGGCGTCGGCGTACCGCTCCTGGTAGTACAGGGCCAGCGACCGGGTACCGGCCGCCCACATCCGCAAGCCGATGTCTCCGGCGTGGTCGGCCAGTTCCTCGGCCTCGACGCAGTACGCCTCAGCGACCGCAGGCCGCCCGAGGTTCACCGCCGCGTAGGCGTTCAGGCCCGCGGCCTGACCGGCCAGGACGAACAGCTCGCGCCGCTGCTCAGGAGGCTGCTGTCCGCGCAGCAACTCGTGCAGCGTGCGCCGCAAGGTCTGCATGTCGCCGATGAGCGGGTGCGGCCCTTCCTGCTCGTACCGCCCGACGATCTGCGCGATCGCTGCACGGATCTCCTCCAGCGCCCCAGCGTCGACGTTGGAGGCGACCAGCGAACGCGCACGCATCACGATCTGCGCCGGATCCTCAAGCACCAGCCGCCCACCAGGCTCCGGTTGCGCGGCGACCGCGCCGGCGGGCCGAGGGCGCACGAAGCTCGGCAGGTGCGCGGCCGGGCCGGGCGGTTGTTGTTCGCCGGTTGCGTCGGCGTACTTGGCCAGCAGCCGCCGGTACAGCTCGGCGTACAGTTCGCGCGGCGGGTCTTCGCCTCGCTCATGAGCGCCGATCCGGCGGACCATGGACGCCGCCGAACCAAGGCGGGCCAACGCCTTCGGGTCGGCGACGCCGCGGAGTTCTTCCGCCATCGTCAGCCGTGACCAGCACATCCGCTGCCGCAATCGGCGAATGGCCTCGGGCGCCGGAACAGATTCTGGTCCGCTCATCGACGAGACACCCTCCGCGACCTGGGCAACATCCTCCTACGTCCTGCCACGTCCCCCAGTTTCCTCCTGACGCCGGGTCAGTACAGGTGTTCGCTTTGAAAAACCGACACCCCAAAGGCAGCGAACCCAGCGAGGACGACCGAATGGCAAGGCAGTTCATAGGCGAGCAGGCGGCAGAACCGTCGCCATGGACGGCTGCCGACCATAACGAAATCCTCACCGCTCGGAAGCGGAAGAACGGTGGCCGCCGATGACACCGGCCATCTCCGCGAGCGCGGCACCGCGGTTGCTGGTGTGGGCGACCGGCGTGATCGACCACGCCATCAGCACCCACCCGGCCTGGAAGATCGCCCGCGTCTTCTCCGGCGGATACCGCGCCTGGCGCGGGGACGCCGTCATCACCGCGCCGTGCTTGGCGACGCTGCACGAACGACTGTGCGCCCACGACTGCGCCGAACTGGACCGATGGCACGCCGAGCGAGAGCAGCTCCTCGTGCGCCGCTACGTCCTCGGCGCCGTCCCCGAAGACCGCTCCTCCAGCTCGGCGCCGGCCGGCTCCGCGTCCGGCGGTACCTATCCCCCGAGGGGTCACGCCGGACCAAGCGAGCCGACCGCGGCCGGCTGGAGGAGCACCTGAATCCCTGTCCCGGCCGTAGAGGAACGCCTCGCGGCCGGGACAGGGCTCCACGCCCCCGGTGTCCCATCCCCCGTCAGCGACTGCGTTCGGCAACCCTCGTGAGGAGCCTTCCGTGACCGACCCCACCGCCGTCCAGACCTTCACCACCGACCTCCCCTCATCGGCGCGCGGCTACGGCTGGATGCTCGGCGGCAAAGACAACTACCAGGTCGACCGGGACATGGTCGTGGAGATCCTCCAGCGCTTCCCCGCCAACCTGGACTCCTCCCGGGCCAACCGCCGGTTCCTGGGCCGGGCCGTCCGCCACCTGGCGGCCGAGCACGGCGTGCGGCAGTTCATCGACCTGGGCTGCGGACTACCCACCGACAACAACGTCCACCAGGTCGCGCAGAACATCGACCCGAACGCGCGAGTGGTGTACGTCGACACCGACCCCCTTGTCCTCGCGCACGGTCGGGCGCTGCTGGCCGACGACGCCACCACCACCGCCATCATCACCGCCGACATGCGCGACCCGAACGCGGTCCTGAACGACCCGCAGACCCGGCGGCTCATCGACTTCAACGAGCCCTACGCCATCCTGATGTTCTCGGTCGGCCACCACCTCCGCGACGACGACGGGCATCCCCGTTTCCTCATCGACGCTCTGCTCATGGCCGGGCCGCGCATCAACTACCTCGCCTTCTCCCAAGCCGTGGACGAGAACGCGCACCGCGGCCGCCAGATGGCCGACACCTTCAACGCGGCCGGCATCCCGTGGCAGAACCGCACACCTCAGCAGGTGGACGCGATGCTCGACGGTCTGGAGGTGGTCGAGCCGGGCTTGGTGAATGTGCAGGAGTGGAGGCCCGACCCGTTCGAGCCGAAGCTGCCTCCCATCCCTGCCGACCTGGCCGAGTGGGAGGGCGCATCCAAGCTGACCCCGGAGGCTTACGAGTACGGCGGCGTCCTGTTCCTCCCATGACGCAACCGGCGAGAATCGGGCTCAAGCATGAGGCCGCCCGATCTCCCCGGTACCGATCGCTACGAGCGGGAACGAGGCCAGTGACCATCGCTGCCTCGCGGTCGACCTCGATCTCGCACGTGTCACCTGACCGGGTGGTGGCTGTCCGGTACGCGCGGCCCCTCGATCCGCCCGTGCGGCATCGCGCCGAGCCGGTAGTTTGGGGCGCGATCGCACCAGCACCCGCCAGCAGGAGACCGTTCCCAGATGTCGACCGATCGTCACGCGTCTGACGCCGTGTCCAATGAGGCCGGCGATGCTGCCGCTACGACCGCCGACCGAGCGGTCCTGGTTGGCGCCGAGGCCGTTGGCCGTTGGCTCGGTGTTCCGCACGCCACAGTGTCGCAGTGGCGGCGTCGCTACGCCGACGGCGACAATCCTTGCCCGCAGCCCGATGCCCAGATCAGCCGGTGGGCGGGCTGGCGCGCGGACCGCAAGGCAGCGTGGTTGGCGTGGGATGAGCGCCGCAAGACCAAGCAGAAGGCCGAGCCCGCCGACTACCAGGCCGACACGGTCACCTATGTGGGCATCGACGAGGTCGGCAGGTGGCTGGGGATTGCGCGTACCGCCGCCTCGCACCTGAAGGCCCGGTACGCCGACACCTTGCCGCCGCCCGAACCCGATGTCGTGATCAGCGGCCCGAGGCCGATCTCCGGATGGCTACCAGAGCGCAAAGCCGAGTGGCTGGCCTGGAAGGAAAGCCGTCCGGGCCAAGGAGCGGGCGGCGGACCCAAGCGGCCGAAGTCAGCGAAGTGATGTCCGATCGGGCCCCGAGCGGGGAGAAGTGAGCCGGGCCGGGAACTCCGCACCGAAAGGCGTGGACTGCTTGTCGAGTGTCAGCACAACAAACCGCTCCCGGCCCGGCGGCTTGATTGTAGCTGAGTCCGCCGAAGCTGGACGCTCCGACGGACTCAGCGTCACCGCAGACTCACGACGTACTCGTTCGCGGCTCAACGGGCAGCGCGCTGAGGTTGGGAAGCACCTGGACATCGTCCAGTTCCACGACCAGTAGCCGCGCGATCGTCCGGTTCGCGTCCTCGTCGCCGAAGTTCACCCGGCGCGGTTCGGGGATACCCGCTCCCGCCGGGAACACGTCGCCGGTCACGGCTACGGGGCGGGCGGCGCCCACGACGAGCGCCACGGCGCCGTGCTTGCGGATGCTCGGGCACATCCGGGACGCCGTCCGCCAGCATGACGCGCACGTCGGGGGGTTCGTCGTCGCCGGCGTCATGCCGTCCGGGCCGGTGACCGCCTGCGCCCAGAAGGGGTCGCTGCCGCCGCGTCCGCCGGTGAGGATCTGCCATTCGATGCTGTGCATGAGCCACGCCGTTCCGCCCGCCGTGTCCGCAGACTGCCCGCACACCTGGCACAGCAGCTCGGTCATCGCCTGGCGCTGCCGAATGGTGTTGAGCATCGCGTACTGCGGTTCGCCCTGGCGGCCGGTGCCGGTGCGTCGCCAGAGCATGGCCTCGTGGTTGTCGGTCGGCGCCCACCAGTCGGCTTCGGTGGCGTCCCAGTAGGCCAGCCGCGTGCCGCCGCCGGGCGCGGGCTCGTAGCGGACCTCGGGGCGGGGCTTGCGGGGGACTTCGCCGGTCCACTGCGCGACCCATGGGACCGGGCGGCCCTTCCAGCGGGGGACGCTGTCGGCGGTCGAGGGAGGATGCGCGTTCGGGACGGTGGAGGACATGGGGCAGCTCTTTTCGGGCCGGGCGCATCGGCGCGCGGCCTTGTGTGCAGTCATGGGAGGTGAGGCGGGGCCTCCCGGCTGGTGCCGGGAGGCCCCGTAGGGCCCTATGGCGGGCCCTGGTGGCGGGGTCCGGAGCTGCGGGTCCCCGGACCCCGGCCGGTCAGGTGGTCGCAGAGACCGGCGGGAAAACCGGCAGGCTGATGATCTGGGACCGCAGGGCGGTCGCCTGGTCGGGTAGCAGGCCCAGGGTGTTGCCCTCGTGGTCGCTGGTGGCGAACAACGCCGTGCCCCAGAAGGGCTGGCGGAGGTGGCCGTAGCGCTGCGCCAGGCTCGTGGCGTAGCCGTTGACGACCTTGCTGTAGGCGCCTTCCTCGTCGACCCACATGTCCAAGGCGTCAGTGAGTCGGACGACCTCGAAGTACGTGCAGCCGATCGCCGCTCGGATGGTCTTCCCGTGCGGGTCTGCCGCGGGGCTGGGGATCTCGATCTGGCTGAGCTGCCCCCACGAGGTCAGAACCAGGGCGGTCCTGTCCATGATGCTCCTTCGGTTTGCTGTGCTGACATGAGAAACCCTAGAGCCTTCCGGACTGGCCTGTCAACACAGTGATCACAGTCTTTTAACCTAGGGCACTGTGTTGACAAATGTGGGAAATGGGAACTACTTTGGTACATGTCAGCACAGCAAACCGACGGAAGTTGGGCGGGGTGGCCCGCCCTCTTCCCGCAGGTCCAGTAGAGAGGGACCGACCATGCCCATCAGGCGCCGCGCCGTGGACCAGCCCCGCGAGGAGGACACACCGAAGGCACAGAGCTGGCAGGTGATCTGCACCGGGCGCACCGGCAGCCGCACCCCGCGCGTCCTGTCCGACGGCCACCCCGCCGCCGAGGACGCCAAGGCCGCGCTGGTCGAGATGTTCAAGAAGAAGGCCGACGCCACCGACTGGCCGCCGACCAGGGCCGCTTACGAGCGTGGCCTCCGCGAGGCCCGCGAGCACGGGCACACCACCGTGTTCGCCCGCGAGTACGGCATCCGCCCCGCCCCCGCGAAGGCGCCCGGCGGGAACGCGGCTTAGGCCGCGCTCCTACAGGCCACCAGAAAGGGGGCGGCCATGCCGTTCATCCTGGTCACGCACGAACACCAGTCCGGCGATCTCAGCCGCTCCCGCCGTCACTGGCAGGACAGGGAAGAAGCCGCCCAGAGCTTGTGCGACTGGGTGGAAGAGGTCGCCGACGGATTCTTGCCCGGCGACCGCTTCACCTGGGTTCTTCTGCTGCGCGCCGCCAGCATCGCGGCCGCGACGGGCTACGTCATCTTCGAGGGGATCTGCACGATCACCGTGATTGAGGCCGTCCGGCCCGAGCAGTCCATCGAGGAGCTGGAAGACCGCGTCCGCAGGCGACTCGCCGAGATCAAGTCGTGCGGCCACTCGGCAAAGCCCACCTCCTGAATCCTCACCGCGCCGGGGCCGGTCCACGACCGGCCTGGCCTCGGCGCGCCCACACCTCACAGAGAAGGCACCTCATGCCCTTCACCATCGTGTGTCACCACCACACAGACGACCGGATCGGCCGCGCAGCCGAGCACTGGGACGACCGCGACGGCGCCGCCAAGGCGCTGAGCACCAAGGTCGAGGAGGTGGCCCGCGTCGCGGGCCTGTCCGAGGCCCACATCCGCGACACCGTCGCCGAGACCGCCGAGACCGGACGGTTCGTAATCCTCGGCCTCATCACCTGGGTGATCGCCGACATCGACAGGCCCGACCAGGAGATCACCGAATTCGCCGACCGGGCCCGGCAGCTCGTCCTTGAGGCGGCCTGCCACGACCCCGCACTCATCCTCGCCAGCGAAGACAGCCACCCGTGACCGAGCTGCCCCCCGACGACGGGACTGCCGAGGAACGCACCTGCGTACCGACGCGGTGCTACTGCCTGTTCAACCACGCCATCACCGAGCAGGAACGCGCCGAGGTCCGCAAGCAGATCGACTACGCGCGCCGCATCGGCGACACCCACGGGCTGCTGGTGCACCTGACCCGCCTCACGGGTGAGTGCCCGGCCCGACGCAACTCCTGATCCCGCGCACGCGGCGGGAGCCGCACCGCTCCCGCCGCGTCCCCTCCGCCGGGCATCCGCGCGAGGCCGCGACGGATGCCCCCTCCGAACGAAACGAGAACGATGACCCTGCATTCCGAGGACGTCGACGACCTCGACCAGATCCTCACCGAGTACGCCGAACACGTCCGCCAGCGACACCAGCACTACCAGGACAAGCACAACGGGCAGGTCTGCGACTTCTGCTGCTACCTCGCCGCGGTGGTGGCGTTCCCACCCAACCGAGGCACCGTCGAGGTCTTCCAGAGCCCGCAAGGCGACACCATCACCCAGATCGACGAGGACGGCTGGGCGGCCTGCGAGCGGTGCGCGCCGCTGGTTCTCAAGCGCCAACTCCACCTGCTGATCGACCGGTCGCTGCGCCTGAACCCCCAGTACGGCGTCTGGAACCGGCACGAACGCGCCGCGCACCGCGCGGACTACAAGCGGCTGTACCGGACGCTGTTCAAGGCCGGCCTCGGCAAGCCCGAGCCGATCGACCCCTCCATGCCCGCCCTGCCGTCCCAGGTGCTGGCGATCGCCCCGTGCGAGTACCCGGCCGGGAAGTGCCCGGCTCGGTGTCAGGGCTTCCACATTGAGGAGCGCTGATGGCACGCCGGTGGAAGCCGCCGAGCATGAAGACGCTCGAAGCGATCTACGAAGCCGAGAGGAAAGAAGCCTGCCGGGGTGGGCACCACAAGTTCGTTACCTGGAAGACCGACGACGAAGGGCGCCTGTACTGGGACTGCGCTTACGGGTGCGGCCACCGGCATCGCCGAGACCCGGTCACCGAGGAGGAGGCCGCCGCTGAAGCGAACTGCGCCTCCTACGAGCGGGAACGGCAGATCGCGGCCAAGCGCGCGAGCCGGAAGGATGCGAACTAGTCGAGGTGGTCGGCTGGTGGCCACGCATATTGGCCACCAGCCTCGCTCTCCGGCCGGTTCATCACAGACTTCTTCGGTAACGCGTTAGATCACTTTCGCGGCGTTCAGCAGGGCCAGTAGAACCCCCACGGATCCGGCAAAAGCGACACCTGCCTGCGTGAGGATGTTGTTTGCTTGCGCGCCGCTCAACTTCGCTGAGAATCCTGCCACCAAGGCGATGATTACGCCGCACAGCACGACGATGGCGATCAACAAGTCCGTGACCACCGAACCCCCTATTGCTGCCTTGAGCGGACCTCTCCTATGGGTCGACTCGTCTCGATAACACGGCCGTGATGACGGGATGATGGCATGGCTAAGGCAGGTTAAGCAAAAAGGGGAAGGCAGTATGCATCACGTTGCCTCGGAGTGTCAATCCAGCGGCGCTCGAATGCAAGTCTGAACGTTAAAAAACCTCTCGACCGTTACCGTAGGGCGGTGATTTGCTTGGTTTTGTGGTGATAAGTCGGAATTGGTAAACACATAAACAGAGAAGATGCCCCGTTCACCCGGCTGGACGGCCGGGTGAACGGGGCATCTTCTCGCCATGAAGTTTTACGCGCGCGGCCGGGTGAGCCGCTGGGCGGTGACGGCGGGAACGTAGACCGGGGAGTGGCTGGTGAGCCCGGCCGCCAGCAGCCAGCGGCCCACGGCGGGCCAGTGCGTCTCGGCGAACCGGACGACGGTGTAGTAGGCGAACGCGACCGCGACGGTGACGATCTCGGTCACCGCACCCGCGGGCAGGTCGAGGCCGATCCTGGCTGCCTGGCCGACGAGGAAGCCGACGACGAGCGGGACGAGCGTGCGGATCATGGACTGGAGCATGGGCTGATTCCGTTTCGTTGAGGGCGTGCACACGGCGGCGGCGGCACCGGACGCCGAGAGGGATGGGCGCCGTGGGCCTGCGCGCGATCGGGTATGGCCCGCGATCGAGCTGACGGGCCCGTTCGCGGCTGATCGCCACCGCCCGGCCGGGTGGTGGCTCACGGTCGGCTGAGCGCTCGCACGCGGGCGGGCGATGGAGACGGGGTGGTGGAGGGGCTCACAGGCCCGTGGTGGCCAGCCACTTCTTCAGCGCGGCCGCCAGCTCCACATCGCTCGGATCCACGTCCGGACCCGGAGCAGGAGCCGGGCCAGGAGCAACGGGCGTGGGATCGGGCGCTGGAAAGGGATTGGGATCACCGGTGAGGGCGTGCAGCTCCTCACCGAGCCCGTACAGGTCCACGCCGAGGGGGTCGAGGCCGTTGGCGTCCAGCCACTCGGGGAGGATCGCGACCCACGCTTCGTCGACGACGCGGCGGAACACCGACCACGTCATCTTGATGACCTTGCCCCAGGTGACGATCCAGACGCCGGTGTCGTCGTAGCCGACGATCACCACGGCGTGGCCGCCGAGGCTGCGGCCGCCGGCGCGCGTCCAGTCCTTGCCCGAGTCGAAGTCGGTCATCATCTGGGCGGTGACGACGATGCCGAGCCCGACCGTCCCCAGCAGGTAGACGGCGGACTTGATCTCGTCGAGGTCGGACGGCTCGACCTCAGCGAACGCGGCCGCCTTGTGCCCGGCGATGCCCGTGCGCCGCCAGTCGGCGTAGACGGCCTGCAGGATGCAGCCGACGTCGCTGCTCGGGTCGTCGGGGTTGTAGCCGCTGACGCGCTCGTACACGGGCAGTACGTCGTCGTCGGAGACGCTGATGGTCGAGCCGGACCCGTAGGTGGAGGTCGCCTGGAGGGCATGGGCCTCCATGACGATGGCGCAGTCGCCGATGCGGTCGTTCATGTACATCGGCCAGGCCGCGACGTGCTCGAACCAGTTGACCGAGGCGGGCGGCGGCATGGCGGTACGCAGGTGGGGACGCAGCTTGACGCGGGCCCGGGTGCGGATGGGCGGGCGCCGACCGGGGCGGAAGGTGACGGGCAAGAGTCCTCCGGGCATGACGAAGGCCCCTGGCTGATGCCGGGGGCCGACTGGGGAGATGAGGAGGGCGCGGGGTCAGCGCCAGAAGAAGACCTTCGCGCTTCCGGAAGCGACCGTCGCTGCGGCGGTGCCGTGCTGGGTCACCTGGAGGCGGACGCGGTGGTCGGCGCGGACCGTGTCGGCGCCGAGCGAGTACACGATGTTGGTCTCGTTGCCGGTCGAGACGTAGTCCTGGAGCGGTCCGGCCTCGAACCTGCTGTCGTCCTTGGCGTCGATCTCGACCACGCGGGCCTGGATCAGCGTGCCCGCCGGCACTCCGGTGACCGTGACGGCGGCGGTCAGCGCGTAGCGGGCCGAGCCCCACAGGATGCTCGGGCCGCCGCTGTCGGCGTGCTGGTGCTTGGTGTCGGCGTAGTCGTGCTGCCAGCTCACGTTCGTCCACTTGCCGGGCGCGAGCTTCTGGGGCTTGGTGACGCCGACGGACACGTATTCGGGCATGGGGTCCTGGTCCTCCTCGGTGGGCGAGACGCCGACGCGCCACTGCCCGTAGTCGTCCTTGACGGCGCGGTCGTAGTCGAGGCCGACGCCGTTGATCGTGTGGTCGTTGGAGTACTGCTGGAGCTGGGCGCGGGCGTCCCAGCGGCCGCCGGACCAGGCGTAGGTCTGCCACCCGTAGGCGATCTTCCCGGCGTCGAACGCCCGCGCGATCGGCCCGTATCCGGCGTACAGGCCGACGCGGTCGCGGCCGAGGACGGACGCGGCGCCGTCCAGGTAGGCGTTGATCGCGTCCTGCTGGGAGGACGAGGCGTCCCAGTCGACCGCGAAGTAGATCGGCCGGTCGTCCGGCATGCCGCACGCCTTGGCCTGGGCTGCGGCGGCCCTCGCGTCCGCCTTCCCAGCGGCCTTGCCGTCCAGCGCTCGGTTCGCGGTGGTCTCCCACACCACCACCAGCCACAGGCCCGCCGCCGACAGTTCGTCGGCCTCGGCGCGGTCGAGGTTCTTGCCGGTGGTGTCGTGCGAGAGGTAGCGGCACGCGAACTTCGCCCCGGCGCGTTTCAACGCGGTCGCGCCGGGGCGGCCCCACGCGTAGTCGACGCCGAAGACGGCGGGTGTTCCTGAGAACACGCCCATCGGTCAGACCTCCTTGTCGGTCGCGGCGCGGACGCCGGTGATGCGGGTGTGGGCGACGACGCGGCTGAGCATCAGTTCCCGCCTCTCGCCTGTGAAATTTGGATGAGGATCGTGATCAGGAACAGCACGCCGGGGATCAGGCCCGAGAAGATGGCTTGCCGGATGTTGGTCCCGCTCTGTTTCGCTGCGTCCTCGACGCGGCGTTCCAGAGCTTGCACGTCCTTTTCTTCGGCCATGTCTTCCATGCGGCGTTCGAGGAGCTGGATCCTCTTTTCCGTTGCTTCGATGCGTCGGTCGGTCTCGCGCTGGTCGCGGGTGTAAACCTGAACCGACACGAGTTCGCGGAGCATCTCTTCCATGCGGTCCAGCCGTCGGACGACCTCTCCGAGCATCGGCTCCTGCGTCAAGGAGCCTCCCGTAAGTTCATCCGACCGCCACCGTCACGTCGGAGTCGGTGGCGATGGTTCCGGCGGAGACAGAGGAGGCCCGTTTGACGATGGGGGTATCGCTCGCCTGAATGTCACGGACACGGATTTTGGAGCCGCCGCCGATGTAGATGTGGGGGACACCGGCTGCGGTCTTGTTCGGCTGGGAGCCGTCGCCGTCGCTGAACATCGCGCCGTCCACGACGATGTTGCTCCCGCCGGTGATCGTGAGGATGCCCTTGTCGTAGGCCGGGTTGGTGTGGCCGGTGGAGTCCGGCTGCGACATTCCGCCGTAGAACCAGCAGTCGCGGACCCGGACGAGCTTTCCACCGGTGATGAGCAACTGGCTGCCCCACGTGGGATTACCCGCCTGAGCTTGGGCGTCGAACCGGATACCGTCCAACACCACGCCGCGACCGCCGTCGATGCGAAGTCCGCAGATGTTGGATTTCGCCGTGATGAAGATGGGCCCGACGACGGTTTTGCTCATGTTCGGCAGCCACACCTGATACCGGTTGCCGCTCCCCATGTTCGGAGAGTCAATGAGCATCCCATCAGTCCAGTACGTGTTGTCGCTGCCCCACAACTTGAAAGGCGTGTCGTAGCTGTTGTTGACGTCCCAGAACCCCGAGAACGTGACTGCCGTATGGGCGCCCCACATCACGTGTTTGAACAGGTTGAAGGCGAGGTTCTCGAAATGCGACGCCCACAGCACCGGCCCCGTGTTGTCGCGATCCACGAAAAAGCTGGTTCCTGAGTCGCCTTCAAAACTCAGGTTGCCGATATAGATCCCCTTGGGCTGGCCTGGAGGGAGGTCCAGCCAGCCGGATCCGGGCACGCTGACCCTGATGCGCTGGTTGTAACGGAACTCGTTACCGGTGAGCGCGCCGGTGAACGCGAGCCCGTTGAAGACCTGACGGGTGCGCTTGAACTCCATGGACCGCTGCCCGAGCACGATGGCGGGCTTGTAGGTCTGCTGCCCCACATACGACAGCGCCTGGGTCAGCTTGTCGTCGTCAGTGGCCCCCGCGAAAGCATCCAGCGGGACGCCGCGGGAGACGGCCTCGTCGTTGATACGGGCCTTGATGGCGCCCAGCGTGCCGTTGATCGCGGAGCCCCAGGCGTCGGTACTGCCACCGGGGACGGGCAGGGTGATGTCGAACGGTACGGCCACGGGTCTCCTCTAAGGGGTCCTAACAGAATCAGCGGACGATGCGTCGCCAGCAGATGACGACTTGGCGGCGAGGATCACGAAGCGCCTCGTGGTTGTTGGTCGCGGATCTTCCAGCGGTGCGCAGGCAGCGGAATCAGCGGTGCACAGCGGCGTCTGCAATCCGGGGCCAGCTAGGCATCTCAGCCGGGCCTCAAAGATCCTCCGGAAGGAGGGTCAACGAGTCGTCACGATGGGTAGTCAGTCGACTTCACTTGGGTATGGAGGGTTCGGTTCGACGACACCGTCACAGGTACCTTCAGCAAAGGACACCGCCATGACAACAGCGCAGACCAACCCGGCGACCCGGCTCGGGTTCGAACACGGCCAAGTCGTTCGAGAGATCGGCCACGACGATGACGTCGATCACGACCTCCGCGCGGGGATCGAGTCGATCACCGGGCAGGACCTGGTCGACGATGACTACGACGACGTCGCCGATGTGGTGCTGCGGTGGTTCCGCGCCGGAGACGGCGACCTCGCCGATGAGTTGGTCGATGCCATCGGCTCCCTCGACGAGGGCGGTGACATCTGGCTTCTCACCCCCAAGAGCGGCCAGGGCGGCTACATCGAGCCCAGCGACATCGAAGAGGCCGCCAAGACTGCCGGCCTCTCGCAGACAAAGATCATCAGCGTCAGCCGGCACTGGAGCGGGAACAGACTGGCCACCCCCAAGGCGAAGAGATAGGAACCCACTCGGGCAGCCGCATGCCACCGCCCAAGCGGAGGTCCTCGCTCGCTTGGGCGGCGAAGACGCCCTCCGACGAGCCCAGGGCTCACCCCCGCGTCGCATGAACCTGGTGGTCGGCTGGGCTGCACCTTGATCGTTTGCCGCACGAGAGCACGGCTATGTATACCGACGGACAGCCGTGACGGAAACGGGGGGATCTATGTCCGATGACGAGCCGGAACACGAGGCTGCGCAGCAGGTGGGCGAGATGAGGCGCGGGCGTCCGCGGCCCAGGCCGCAAGCGCATGACGACGGGGAACAGCGGCCGCGAGGGCGCGCGCCCAGGGCCGCGACGCACATCGAAGACGACGCAGACGACGACGGCTACGCGGAAGAGCCCGAGAGCTCGAAAAAGAAGCGAGGGCGCCCGCCCAAGCACCACTAACCCGCCAGGCCACGGGGCCTCTTATCCTCGCCGACTTGACGCCAGCGAGGATAAGAGGCCCTTCTGCCATCTCACCTGCTCCGATTGGGCTAGGACAGGCGCCAAGCCCCGCCGGTCATCTCCCGGACGTCGGCGGGCCGCCACTCCCCGCCTGCCTGTACATAGAGCGGCGAGATACCGGTGTCGATGGCCAGGGCCGCCTCGATGGCCCAGTCCGCGGACGCGTAGTGGGCGTGTGGCGTCGCGTCCCATCCGGTGTCGGCCTCCCACATCGCGGTGGCGTGGTGGCGGACGCGGGGAGCGGCGGTGAGGGCGGCGTCGGTCGTCCAGGTTCCGGAGGCGGCGTGGCTGCGCGCGCCGATCGGGGCGGCAGTGTCGGCGACGGCCGGCGCGGCGAAGTAGAGCGCGGGCCACGTCGGCGCCGCGTTCGGGGATCCGAAGCGGATCGCGTCGGCGCCGTTGCCGACCGAGCCGGACAGCGACACCAACGGCTCGCTCTCGTCGTCTCCGGCGTGCACCGTCACCAGCGCGTCGGTGCCGTCGATGACGATCTCGGGCCTCAACTCCTCGCCAGCCGGGAGCGCGGTGGTGGCGGTCGCGATGACGTTGTTGCTGGCGTCGCGAAGCCTCAGCAGGCCCGCGACGGTGATGTCGATCCGCCACCGCAATGCGGTGTTGCCGCTCCCGTATGCCTGGGCCAGCGGTGCGCCCGCCGAAGGCCAAGCGCTCATCTGCAGGTAGGCGCGGACCGCGTAGCTCTGCAAGGCCCCGAGCGTGGCAGCCGACCACACCAGTTGCGCCGGGCTGGAGGGCTGCTGGTCCAGGCGTATCCGGGGAGGATGGAGCCCGGAGACGTCCACGTGCGCGGCTCCGGCGGTCGCGGTGTCGAAGGGGGTGTCGCCGGGCCCCGCGGTGGTGGCGTCGAGGGCGGTCCCATCGGCCAGGTCGTGCCCGTACCAGCGGGCGACGAGGCCCATCAGGCGATCGTCAGGGCGAGGGCGCCGACGTCGAAGGGGATGTCGTCGCCGTCGTTACAGTTGATGATCTTGGAAAGCGGTCCGTAGAGCATCCGCAGGCCGCTGTCGTCGTAGAGCTCACCGCCGACCACGCTGACCTCCGGCATCGCCGTGAACCCGAACGCGGCGCAGTTGCGAGACACCTTGTTCACCTGGGGTCCGAAGGCGACGACCTGGCGGCCGTAGGCGCCGCCGGCGACCTCGATGCCGGGCGTGGTGTCGTCGCCGAGTTCGGTCATGAGCGCCAGGCGCAGCGGCAGTTGCGGCGTGAAGGCGCCGTTGCCGGTAATGAGGTCCAGCAGCTTCCCGGACAGAGTGACGGTCAGGCTCGACATGGGCGTCTCCTGGGGGTGCTAGCGGCCGTAGGGACCGACGCCATAAGGGCCGGAGCCGTAGGGCCTGGAGTTGGGCGGCGGAGGCGGGGGGACCGGCGCGCGACCCGCCGCCTTCCAGACCCCGTCTTTGAGGACGTAGATGACGATCACGCGACGGCCACCCACAGGTCGGTGTCGAGGGCGTAGGCGCCACCGTTCGGCGGTGCCGGGGACGTCCCGATCCACATGGCGGGCCGGGTGGAGTCGGGGGCGGTGCTGGCGCGAGTCGGCCAGCCGTCGCCGTCCTTGATGACGATCTGCAGGCCGGGGGCGGGCAGTTCGCTGAGGTCGGGGTAGCGGCCGGTGGTGGCGACCCGCGCCAGCACGGGCGCGCCCGCGAGGTCGCCGTAGAGTCCGGTCCGGGCGACCTGGGCGAGCGCGGCCAGCGCTGCCTGGATCGTGGTGACCGCCGCAACGGCGTCGGGGACCAGCGCCAGGGTGTCGCCGAGGTCTATGGCGAGCATCGCGAAGCGCACACCGGCGCCGCCATCGACCCACATGAGCCAGACGCCGGGAGGGCCTTGCAGCCGGGGGATGGCTCCGGGGGGCAGATCGCCGAGTCCGCTAGCGGACCGACCTTCGGTGATCTTGTTGCCGTCCTCGTCCAAGAGGTCGTCGTACTGCTGGCCGCCGACGGGCTGGGACCAGAACGTCAGCGGCTTGTCCGGGTCGAGGACGACGGTGTTCCCGTCACCGACCTTGAACGCCCAGTCGCTCGGGGTCTGCCCGAACCAGTGTCTGTCTGCCACGTCTCCCCCGTCAGTCGAGGAACCAGGAAAGGACCGCCTGCACGGTGCGTGAGGCGGGGAGGTCGTTGACCAGGGGCCGGACGCGGACGTCGCCGCCTGTCTCGACGTTGATCGCGAGGGGGGACTGTCGGGCGACCTTGCCGTAGCCGAAGCCGAGCACCTCCAGCGGCGGCCGGTACTGCGCGGCGAGGTTGAACACGCAGGAGCCGTCGTCGTCGGCGACGCCGAGGCCGTTGTCGGCCCATCGCTTCACCGACAGCCGGAACTCCACGCGCCGATCACGTCGGCGGATCCGCGACACCCCGGAAGGCGACCAGGCGGGGGCGTCGCTGCCGTTGGGCGCCAGGTTCACCCAGCCGGTGTCCTCGAACGGGTCGTAGACCTTCCAGCTCGACCCGGTGCCGGTGAGGATGACGCCGTTCTCGCAGATCATCCGGTCCCTGTAGGGCGTGGGCCGGTAGCCGGGCAGGGAAGGGGCGACGGGCCAGCCGGTGAACCAGCGGGCGTCGACCATGTCCTCGGGCTGGACGCCGGCGGCGCCGGCCTTGACCTTGCCCGCGCCGATCGGGATCTCCCACACGTCGGTCCAGCTCTGCACGAGCGGCGGCAGGCTGGTCCCGCCGGGCTTGTACTCGGCGGTGATCCGGTCGTTGGCCGGGTCGTTGCGCAGGACGACGTAGTCCAGGCGGGTCGCGCTGGTGTTGTTCGGCGGGACGGTGAGGAGCTTGTCGGCGTCGTTGAGGTACTTCTGGCCTCGGACGAACGCCTCACCCGGCGGAACGGTGACGGTGCCCGAGCCGTTGGCGACGGGCCGCAGCGCTGGGCTGCCCCAGGACGCGCACACTCCGTCCGGCGCGGCCCACATCATCATGCGCGAGAACTCGTCCTCGGTGTTGATCTTGCTGGAGCCGTAGGGGTAGGAGAACTCGGTCACGTCGGCACACTCACTTGGGCACTCGCGTTTCGATGAGGCGGAGCTTGCGGTTGATCGCGGCCAGCAGCTTCATGAGCGCGTTGTTGGGCTTCTGGGAGTCGGCGGCGTCGGCGGTGCCGATCACGGGCCGGACGGTGTCGCCGGTCGAGGTGTCGGAGTTGAGGGTGACCTCGCGGACCGTGTCGGTGATCAGCTCGCTGCGGACCATCACCGCCCCCTGGTCGCCGACGCCGTAGTCGATGCCGTACCGGTAGCCGTCGATGTCGATCGGGGACAGCGCGAGGGACGCTTGTCGCGCCCCGGCGGTGAGGGCTTCTTCGGCGGCCTGGTCCATCTGCGCGGCCAGGTCCACTGACCCGGTGTCGACGTCGGTTTTGTCGACGAACTGCTCGATGCGCAGGCCCGGCACGAGCGGGTCCGCGCGGCTGTATTCCTTCACCACCCGCGGGGAGCTGGTGCCGCCGGCGACCACGATCGCGCAGGTGCAGGTCGGCGGCGTCTTGGTGTAGGAGACCTCCGACAGGTTCCCCCGACCGAAGCTCCACGTGAGCCCGGACGCGCGCGGCTGGTAGACCTCGAAGCGGCGCTGCGCCCCGACCTGCACGATCCGGAACCCGAGGCCGGCGGAGTTACCGATGTCAGCCAGGACGTCCAGGAGGTTGGCGAACTGATTGATCTGCTTAGTGACGGTCGGGCCGCGGCCCAGGTCGTCGGCCAGGACCAGCCCGGCGACGCGGCGAGCGGGCCGGGCGGCGGGGCCGATGTTGACGTTGACGAGCTGGCGCATCACCGTCTCGGCGGGCCCGGAGACCTTGTAGGTCCCGTCGGTCTGGTGCGCGTCGTCCTGGCCGGGGTTGGGCCACACCGTGGCCTGCTTGAGGAGCTGGTTGTCGTCGACGCCCGACACCTTCAGCGTCCCGGCGTCGCCGTCGTCGCTGGTCTGGGTGGAGTCGACCGATTGGATGTCGCCGGACATGATCCGGGCGCCGTTGAACCGGATGATCAGCCCGTTGCCCTCCAGCAGGTGGACGGCCTTGTCGCTGTCGGCGGAGATCGACAGGGTCCAGGCGCCGACGGCGTTGTGCCGCGGGATGGCCTGCATGGTGACGTAGTCGCTGAGGGCTCCCAGCGGCGCGAGGTCACCGGCGCGGCGGATCTTCAGGGCGAACACCGGCCGCACCACCTCCTTCCGGTGGTCGTGCGGTCTGATGCGTGCTGGCGCGGGTCAGGCCGACAGGTAGCGCGGCTGGAGCCGGACCTTCACCGTGGTGGCGCTGGTGGAGCCCGCCACCACCAGGTCGACGGCGTTGGTGCCGCGTAGCAGCGGCCACAGCACGGCAGCCTCGTCGATGTTCGGCCAGAGGTTCTCGGTGCCGTTCAAGATCGCGGTCTCGATGCGTTCGCGGCAGTCGATGACCGCGACGTCGGCCGCGGACAGGTTCCGGGTGAGGGTCCAGGACCCGCCGGTCGGGTGAGTGAACGTGGCGGCGCTGATCGGCCCGGAGATCGTCCAGACCGGGAAGGCCGGGACGTCACCGGGGTTGGTGATCTTCACGCCGGTCCCGAGGACCTGGGAGTCGCTGACGACCCACGGGACACCGGATGGGAAGAACGGGGTGTCGTCGCCGACACCGCGGAAGGTGCGTGAGAACTCGCTGCCGAGCCAGAACGGCGACTCGCACGTCCAGGTGAGGCCGTAGGTGATCCAGCGGCGCCCAGCCGAGTCGGCGTCTTCGGCACCCTCGGCTCCGGAGGCGTAGATCGCGGCGATCGACCGGGACGCCCCATCGGCCTCGGTGAGGGTCAAGGTGCCCCGGCCATCACCGTCCAGCGGCGACAGGTCCCGCAGAAGCCGGCGCTTGCGCTCCAGGAACGCGGGACGGCTGTCGTCAGCGTAGATCGCGATCGGGATCATGATCTCGCGGGCGTTGGCCTTAGTGTCCCGGCGCCGGTTCCCGTGAATGCCCGGCGACTCATCCTCATACGCCTTGAATGTCGGCATGTCGAGCCCACGAGCGCCCGGCTGCACCAGGTACCCCGACGGCCAGTCCGACAGGACTGTGACCTCGCCGAGGGGGCTAGTCCAAGTCACGGTCGTCAGTTCCGGACGGGGGCCACGCGAACCGATATCGCTGATCTGCTGTGTGAGGATCGGCACTCGGCTCGGCCTCCTTGGTTTAACGCACAGCGGAACGTTGTGGGAGTTAGGTTCGGTGCGCCGCCTAGGCAGACCAAATGTGTGACGGCACTTCCGCTGCCGGGCTGACTGGCCGAGGATGTCGACATGGACACTCGTAGTCTCCGGAACGGCTCGGCCCTGGAAACGTTGAAGAAGATCTCGACGCACCTCAGGGAGCACGTTGCTGATCTCCCTGAGGAAGATGTAACCCCAGAGCTGCTGTTCCAGGTTGGCATGCTCTGCGCTCAGGAAGAGATCATTAGCCAGCTCGATGGAATCTCTGCGTCCTCCGGTTACACCTCATCGGTTGCCAGTCAGATAGGTCGGCCCCGTGACCCAAATGCGGACTATCCATTCTGACGCTTTTCCCCTGTCGCTCTTCGTGTAGAGCAGCACCGGATCCTCGCCAGGCGAGGTCAGAGCAAGGCCCGGTGCAGGACGTACACGTCGTGGAGCGCGTCGGTGACGGCCTGCTTGGTCGCCTTGTCAGTGACCTCGTGGATGTGGAGGTGCTCGATGGCGATGCTGCCTCGGCCACCGCCCGCCCCCGGCGCGGCCGATACCGGTGCCGAAGGGACGGCCGTCGAGACGACCAGGGCGCTCATCCGCTCGGCAGCCGTCTTCACCTCCACCACCGAGGAGTCGATGCCGACCGCCAGGCCCGCGCCGACCTGCTCACCGAGGTCAGCCATGACCTGCGACGGCGAGTGGATCCGCAGCTCCTTCTTGATCTTCTTCTGGATCGACCTGGCGAGCGCGGCCATGGCCTTCTCGATCGCCTTCTGCTGCGCGGTCAGGCCGGCGAGAAACCCTTGCCCTGCCTGAGTGCCCGCGTCGTACATCGCGTCCGCCGCGGACTGGCCGACCGCCGTGGACGCCTTCCCGATCGCCGCCTGCGCCGAGTTGAGCTGCTTGACCTGCGCGGGTGTCGCGGAGGCCAGTGCCTGGGCGTAAGCGGCGCCCCGGTCAGGGCCCGCCGCGATGATCTGGGAAATCAGATCCTTCGACACCCCGAGCTTGGCCAGCTTGTCCAGGTTGGAGTTGTAGGCGTTCAGCTGCGATACGCGGGTCTGCAAGCCGGAGATGAGGCCTTGCGTGTTGAACACATCCCCGGTGGCGTACAGGCCCGTCGAGTCCGCCTGCAGGCCGGTCGGCAGGCCGGTGAGCCCGGCGAACTCGGCCGCGTTCTTGCCGGTGTCGGTGGCGAACTGCTTGGCGGTCTTGATCGTCGAAGCCAGCTTGTCGCGCTGCTTGGCGTAGCCCTGCAGAGCCTTGCTCGCCTTGCCGAGATACGACACCAGCCGGTCATCGACCGACGAGCGGATCCCCTTGAACGCCTTCTTGATGTCGTTCGCCAGATCCGCGAGCACCGACTTGATCTTGCTGACGCTTCCGGCCAGGTCGGAGGTGATGTGCTTCAGGTCCGACCGGACGGGCTTGAGTCGGCTGGTGGCCGTCCCGGAGGCGTACCCGTTCGCGATCTGCGCGCCGATCCGCATCGACTCCTCATGCGGATAGACCGTCTCCCCGCCGCTGAATCGGACGAGTTCGGGGCCCTCCTCTCCGACCCAGGCCAGGCCAGGCGCGGCGCCGGTTGTGCCCTTGGCATACCAGCCGGTCTTCTGCGAGTGGTTCCACGCTCCCGAAGGCGATCCGTACCGGCCCGCGATGTAGCCCAAGCCCCAGTTGATCTGTGTCGCCCAGTTGGTCTTCCAGTCCCGTCCGGCCGATGCCATCTTGCTCGGCGGCAACGCCTGCGGGATGCCATACGCGCCGCTCGTGGGGTTGGTCGCGTTCCATCTCCAGCCGGACTCCCGCGTCCACAGCCGGTCCAGCGGCGACCACTGGTTGCCGCCCCATTCGAACTCACCGAACTGCGCTCTGGCGTATGCCTTCGGGGTCCCGCCGCCGTCCCCGGTCGGCGCCCCGGAGCCGATGTGGCGGTACACGCCGCCGGACCTCCAGGACGCGAACCGCACCACGTCGCCGGTGTGGGGGGCGTGGATCAGCGCCTGTGAGCCTCCTCGGCCGGTGACCATCATGACGTGGCCCCTGTCCGGGAAGTACAGGTCACCGGCGGTTGCGGCCTCCTTGGTGGTCGGTGTTCCCGAGACGATCTGGTCGTAGGTGACGCGCGGGATCGAGACCCCGGCCGCCCGCCATGCAGCCTGGGTGAGGCCGGAGCAGTCCCAGGTGTCGGGGCCGGTCGCCCCCCACCGGTACGGCTCGCCGAGCTGCGCGACGGCGAACTGCACCGCCTTGACGCCCGAGCCGCCGCCGAGCAGGGCCTGCTGGATGAGCGTCGCCGCGATCGCGGTCTGCCCACTCGCGTAGGTGATTGCCCCGGCCAGCATCGCCTGGTTGGCCTTGCGTGCCTTGGCGAGCGCCTCGTCAGCGTCGTCGTTGTAGTGGTAGCTGCGCCGGTACGGCGAGGCGGTCAGGGGGATGCCGCCGCCCGCATAGCCCTCAGCCGTCGAACCTGGCGTCCAGGACTCGCGGCCGGCGGGCAGCGTCCACGCGGTCGGCTTGGGGATCCCGCCGCCCGCGTAGCCCTTCCCCCTGTAGACGGTGCCCTTGTTTCCCTCGTCGTTCCACGCCGCCAGGGTCGGCAGGTGCCGGGCGGTCGCGGCGGCGTTGATCACCATCTCGCCCGGCGAGATCCGGGTCAGCAGCCCATCCCCGCGTGGGTCCCCAGAACCGGTGATTAGACCACCACCGGCGTTCCCGACGAGCCCCTTGAGGATCCCGCCGAGGACCGGGTCATTGACGAGCCCTTCCAGGCCCTTCATCGACAGCTTGCCCTTGGCGTTCACCGTCACATCGGTGCCGGTCGTCCTCGGGATGCTCACCAACTGGTCGACGTACCGGGCGGCCTCCTTGCGGGACAGCCCGAAGTGGGTGGCCATCTCCACCAGGCCGTCGCGCTGCTTGCGCAGGACCGCGACGTTCTTCGCCGACACCTGGTTCGTCGCCACCAGGTCATCGGCGAACCGCTGGATTACCTGCGCGGTGTTGATGATCTGCTGCCGGTTGTCCAAGGCGGCCGCGCTGTTGCCGTAGAACGCCCTCCCATTGCGGTCCAGCGCCTCCTTCCCGGAGTTCAGGGCGTTGCGGTAGTCGATCGCTTCCTGCTCGCTGGACATGAAGGCGTGCGCGTTGTCGGCGAGCTGCTGGTTCTGCGCGCGCAGCTTGTCAGTGAGCGACTGGGTCTGGAACCCCGCCGACCCGGCCAGCGCCGTGTACTGCGGGAACAGCTCCTTGATCTTGCCGAGGCCGATGCCGCTCTGCTGGAGCTGCGCGGACATCTTCGCGAACGCCGACGCGGCCGCGTCGACTTGCCCGCCCTGCGCCATGGTCTTCAGCGCCGTGTCGAGCTGCTTGAAGTCGTCCTTGTACTTCGACAGTGCCGTGTCGTAGGTCCCGAGACTGAGCCAGTGAGTGAGCTGCGCGAACGGGTGGTCGAGGAACTTCTGCTTGAAGCTCGGGTCGGCGATCTCCTGCGCGGCCCGCTGGAACTCCTCGATGGAGTTGCGGCCGGTCAGCATCGACCCCTTGAACTGCTGCGCCCACGCACCGGTGTACTTGCCCGTCTGCGCGAGCGTCGTCAGCGATTTGACCAGGGCGTCCGTGGACTGCGTGGTGCCCATCAGCTTGTTCTGCAACGCGTTGGCTCCGTACCCGACGGCGGCGACGGTCCCGATGATGGCACCGAGCCGGGTGAGGCCGAGCAGCGCGATCCGGGTGGTGACGGCTTCGCCGCGCACGCCCATCATCGCGCCGCCCAGGATCCGCAGCGCTGCGCCGAGCCGCCCCATCCCGCCGGCCGCCGTGCCGGCCGCGGCCCCGCTGCCCAGCAGGCCCGAGGCCAGGGAGGTGATTCCGAGCATCCGTGACGCTTTCGCGGCGATCAGGAGTGCCGCGCCGAGTTGGAACAGCTCCGGCGCGTCTCGCGCGATCGACGCGACGCCCTCGGCGAGGGGCTTGATCCCGGCCAGGTACAAGGTCGTGACCGGGGCGACGTCCTTCCCGACCTCCAGCAGCGCCTTCCCGATCGCCTCGATGTCGCCCTCGACGATGCGGGCGTTGGTCTTGGCGAAGTTGATGAACTCGGTGAACCCGTTGCTGCCGTTCAGGGACTTGCCCCAGTCCTCGAACTTCTGGGCGCCGTGGTCGAGGTGGTCGAGGACGGCTTGGATCTCGGGCTCGAACGCCATCAGGACGGCGGCCATGCCGGTGATGGTGTGCCCGAAGATCATTCCGAACCGGGTGATCGCGACGGGCGCCTCGATCCCGAGGCTGCGGAAGAACTCCTTATAGAAGGGGCCGTCGAGCGCCTGCTCGGCCTTCTTCTCCAGCAGCGTGAACCCCTGGGCGGCACCGGTCACCAGCGGCTTGGCGCGGTCGAGGTTGTCGCTGACCAGCCCGATGCCGCGCGACAGGACCGGCAGGACGTCCGGCTCCAGCTCGCGGACCCAGTCCTTGTAGACCTTCGTGAAGGCTTCCCAGTCCTTCATCAGGGTCCGCTCGGCCGGCGACAGCTGCCCCATGACCTTGGCGAGCTTGGTCTGCGCCGCCGAGGTGGCGTTGGTCGCGGCGGCGGCCTGATGCTGCGCCATGCGGTCCTGGATTCGCTGCGCGGTGATCTGCCGCTGCGCCGCGGCGACCTGCTGGAGCGCTTGGGTGAGTTGCTGCTGCGCGGTCTTGACCTGCTGGCTGCCGTTGATCCCGGCGCGGTCCGCGGCGGCCTTGTCCTGCCGCAGCCGCTTGGTCGCCAGCCGCTGTTCGTCGAGCTGCTGGAGCGCCTCGTCCACTGCGAGCCGCGCCTGCTCGCGCTGAAGCTCGGTCGCCTTGGGGTCGGCGAGGGTCTTGCTGAGGTTCTGGCGTGCCTCCTGAAGCGACAGGGCCGCGCGCCGCTCGGCTAGGGCCCCGTCTTTCACCTGGTTGTTGAGGTCTTCCATGGCGCGGCGGGCGTCCATCCGCGCCTGGGTGAGCGCCTCCTCCGCCTGCTTGGCCTGCGCCTTGGCGTTGGTGAGCTGCTGCTCGGCGCCGACCATCTGCAGGGCGCGCAGCCGCGCCTGGTCGGCGGTGTTCAGGCCGGTCGAGGTGGAGGTGTTGACGGCGTCCTGTGCGGCCTTCTGCGCCTGGAGCGCCTCCCCGACCCGCTTGACGGCGGGGATCGCGATGGCAGCGAACCCGGCGGTGCCCGCGCCGGCGGCGAGCGCCGCGGAGGCGACCGCCCCGAGACCGGCCGCCAGCGCCGTGCCGACCGGGATCGCGGCGAGCGCCGCGAGCTGCATGCCGAGGCCGGAGATCGCGGCGGACGCGGCGCCGGTGTTGACGCCCGCGTTGATCTGGATGCCGCGGCCGAACAGCCGGTCCGCCTCGGCGCGCAGCGCCGCCAGCCGCGCGAGCGCCGCAGCGGTGTCAAGGTCGACGTTGACGTGGACGGTGACCGGGCCCAGGCTCGCGAGCCGCGCCCGCACCTCCTCGAAGGAGGCTTCATCGAGTTCCAGCCGCACCCGGACGGTCGCCTCCGGGATCCGGAGCGTCTGGAGCCGCGCCTCGAGTTCGGCCTTGAGGTTGCGCGCCAGCTCCCGGCCGGCGGCGCGACCGACCTTGCCGGCCTCGTCGGTGACGCGCTGCTGGGCGTCGCGGACGGCCTGGACGACGTCGCCGACGACGAATCCGGCCTTGGCGCCCTGGGAGATCGCCTTGCCGAGCTTGCGGCCGAGCTGCGCGCCGACCTCGGCGACCTTGGAGTCGAGGCGGTCCTTGATCTGGCGGCCGAACTCGGTCGGGTTGACCTGCGGGAGGATCTGCATCCGTACCCGGCCGCCGTCGTGATCGGCCATGCCGCACCATCCCCTTCCGTTTTCCGGTGGGATAGTGCCGAGCAACGCGCGTCGAAGCTTCGGTCAGCGCCTTAACGCCAATGCTCAGCTTGTGGTGTATGCGGCAGCCCGGACCCTCGCGGGGAGTCAGTCAGCAGGGCGCCCATCCTCACCATCCGGTGGGGAACTCGACTCGGGAGGAGCGGCCTGGTGGCGGTTGTCGCTTCTGCGGATCGCCTGCCACGCGGCGGCTGCGGAGACAGCCGAAGAAAGCGCCGAAACCGCCGTTGAGATCGAGTCGATTGCGTCACCGACACCGGCGACCAGTTGATGCTGCGGCACCTTGGGGATCGGAACGGTGACGTCGCGTCCAAGGATGAGGTGGACGAGGTCGGCAACATCGGCAGCAGTATCCTCATCGAACGGGACACTGATACTCAAGTTCGTGAACGCTTCGCGTTCGTCGGGGATCGCTTGGCGATCCGCGCGATCAGCCAGACCCGCCAGTTCGAGCCCGTACTCCACGCTGTCGGCATGCCAGGTGTGCACTCGGCAACTCAGCATGAGGCCATCCACACGCACCTGGGATCGATAATTTGGCCAGGTCAAGGGCATCGTTCGGCTGGGCGACAGCACGAGTGCCCATGAATCTTCATCTCCGAACCCGCCGCCCGTCGGTGCCGGACCAGCGACGTCCACGCCAAGACCGGCCAATCGGTCCGCAACGTCCGCCAGAAGTCCAGCCGAGTCGACGGACCCGCAAGGAATCCGCCTATGGATGGCCATCAAGATAGCTTCAGGGCGCGGCTTGCTGAAGATCCTGGATTCGAATGGCGTATCGCCCGCCAGGTTATGTTCAGCCAGCAACTGATCCACGGAATCGTAGAATGCGTCGAACCGAGTAAATAATTCTTGCGCGAAGGCGAGTATCCGTCGGGTGTAGATGATTCGTTCTTCGGCGTCTACATATACCGGTGAGGGCTGCGCGGATTCCATCGCCATGTCGACATCCTACGTCGAAGCGCCAGGGGTATTCGTGATCTCCGGGTTTTGGCTCCTTGTCTACCGTGGCGGCGGGCGGAGCGTGCGGAGGTAGGCCATGCGCGCCGCCTGGAGGCGGTCGGCTTCGGCCTTCTCGCGCGCCTTCTTACGGTCTGCTGCGACGTCAGCGGCGGTCCGAGGTGCACGGACGGGCTCGAACGTCGGTGTGTCGCCGGGGAGCCGGAACCCGGCCCAGGCGACCTGCAGCAGCGTCCGAAGGTGCGTGACCTGCGCGGCGAGCAGCCACTCGGTGTCTCCCCAGCGCCGGTCATCGACCACACCGGCCATCGCCGTCTTGGTCGCCGAGGTGGACGGCAGCCACTCCCACAGCCCGTACAGCTCGATCAGCGGGATCCGCCCCCGGCGCCATTCCACGAGCGGGTCCCGGCCGGGGAAGTAGTGGGCGAAGTCGGCCGCCAGGAGCGGCCCGTGGTCGTCTATCGCGTGGAGGAGTTCCGCGACTTTCCCAGGCTCCCGGCCTTCGCCGGTACGCTGCCCGGGCCCGGCTCGGTGCCCTCGTCCCGACCGTCCTCGTCGGCGTCGGCGGTGCTGGTCTCCTCGTCGTCGGTGGGCTTGACCTTCAGGACCTCACCGATGATCTCCATGACGTCGCCAGTCTGGAGCCCGAGGTCCTCGAACGCGGCGAGCCGCTCATCGGCTTCCTCCGGCCAGGTCTCGCGGATCGCCATCCGTAGCACTTCGGTGTCGCCGGGGTAGTCGCCGTCCCAGACGGCGTGCGTGAGCTGGTCGGACCAGAACGCCATGTACGGGATCTCGACGACCTGGCCGTCCTCGCCGTCGATCGGATAGGTCATGCCGCCGAACGCCTCGGCGCGCTGACGGCGCCGCTCGGCGAGGTTGTAGGACTTGCGCGCCTTGGCCATCGGGGGTGTCTCCTCGCGGGTAGAAGGGGGCGCACCGCGCTGGCGCGGCGGCGGAGGAAGGGGGACGCGGGTCGTGGGTAGGTGGTGCAGTGGCCGGGACGCCACCCGCGAAAGGACGTCCCGGCCACTGGTCTTGAAGGGCCGCCGGTCAGGTGGGAATCGGGACCTTGGAGATCATCCGGCGCACCGGAGACCCGCCCGTGACTGGCACCATCGCGGTGAACGTCAGCCCGTACTGGTGCAGGTTGTCCGCGTTGTCCTGGATGTTGTCGCGGTCACTGACCTCGGCGCGCGGCACGATGTAGCGGAACAACCTGCCCGTCTGCGAGTCGATCACGTCCATGCCCAGCGCGATCGAGACCGTTGATGCGGTCTCCGGGTCGTCGAACGCGACCCCGATGTCGTCGCCGTCGCCGACGGTGTCCATGTCCTTGATCGGCACCGAGTAGTACAGGCTCAAGGCCATCGCGGTGGTCTCGGTGAGCGTGAGCTTGAAGGTGGTGGTGCGGTCCTTCGGCTCGCGCCGGATCGGGCCGGGGATGCCCCACCCCATGTGGGTGACCTGCTCCTGCGCGAGCGCCTCGGTGAGGCCCTCGTCGG
Source organism: Actinomadura violacea (assembly GCF_017573465.1). GTDB lineage: Bacteria > Actinomycetota > Actinomycetes > Streptosporangiales > Streptosporangiaceae > Spirillospora > Spirillospora violacea. The sequence goes on along the minus strand of NZ_JAGEPF010000012.1, from coordinate 18,649 downwards.
TGATGATTCCGGCGTCGCCCCAACCGGCCGGCCACGGCGACACGATGTCCAGGGGCGCGGTGGTGCCGATGTCGGCGAAGTAGGCGTAGCCCTTGGATCCGGCGCTGACGTTCTCGGTGTTGCCCATCCGCTCCTCCAGGTTGCGGGCATGCGAAAACCCGCCGGTGGTGGCGGGGGTGGTGCTCGCGGGTCGGCCAGGGTTCGCGGGTTAGGCCAGCTCGGATCAGGCCGGTCCGATCCGGCAGCTCAGATCAGGCGCAGCGGCACCGTCGCGGTGACGCCGAGCCGGGTGATGGTCTGCGACACGTCCGGGCGCGGCCGGGGGCCGGTGATGCCCTTGACGCGCCCAACGGCGGCGCCGTGCGCCCGGTAGCCGCGCATCGCGACGAGCGCGGCGACCGACCGGGCCGCGGTGGTCGCGCCGGACTCGGGAGTGGCCGCCCAGATGTCGAGGTCGATGACCGGTTCGTCGGCCAGGTAGCCGTCCGACCAGGTGTCGGCGACACGCAGACCGGCGACACGGGTCACGTCGATGATCGGAAGCCGGGCGTTGAACTCCTCGGCGGGCGGGAGCTGGTTGCACGCCCACACGCTGTCCAGGACCTCGGTGAAGTAGTCGATGACGACGAGTTCCGCGTCCGGCCAGACGACCACTTCGTGCCTCCCTCTCTGCGCAGCGAGGCCGGCGCCCCGAACGCCTCGCGGCCGCTTCGCCGTCTCGGAGAACCGCCAGAGCGGCGCGTACCTACGAGAGCAACGGGGCGCCCCACGGGGCTACCGGACGGCATCGGCAGCGCGGATGCACAGCGCCGGGGAAGCCGATGCTGGGGGGCCACGACACCAGGAAGTCCCGCCCATGGGCGTGGGAGCAGTCGCTGGTCGTGGCGCCGTCGCGGACCGCGAACCAGCCGAGCCTGTCACCGTGGATCGCGACCATCCGCTCTACCTCGCGCCGGGCGGCGACACGGTTGCGTTGGGCGGCCAGGTGCTGGCTCAGGTACCGGCGCTCCGCGCGCATCGCCTTGCGGATCGCATCGGCCTCGGACTCTCTCCTGGCGCGCGCCTTGACGGCGGCATGGAATCGGCGGGCCGCGTTCACCAGATACCGGGCGCGATACCAGTAGGCGGTGAGACGGGCGCTGCCTGCCGGTCCAGCCCGCATCGCGTCGCTGCGGCGTTGCGAGCCCGCACGCAAGCGGCTTCGGAGCGTGCGGTGGGAAGCGATCGCGGGGAGGCGGCGGCCAAGGTCGATCGCGGCGCGGACGGCGGCGCCCGCCAGGCGAAGCGGGGCGAGTGCCTTCCGCAGCGTGGCCGTGGCCGCTGCCGCGGATAGCCCGGCCGACAGGACGGCGGCGATGGTCTCGACGACTCGCTGGTCTCGGCGAGTCGGCTGTTGGTCGTTCACCGGCGCACTCCTCTACCTGGAGCCTGCGCGGCTCACCATGCGCAGGCCGCTGCTGGGGACCAGCCGACGCCGAACGGACAGATCGTGACCGCGTTCTTCACGGAAATTCCGCTCGTCTCTACTACGGACAGACGAGCCCTTTCGACTACATCGTCACGGCGAAGGGATCGGAAGGCTGCCAGCGCCGATGGCGCCGTAGTTGTCACTGGGCATTGACATGATCGCCGGACCATGTCATCGGCTTACGTGGAGGAGCCATGCTCGAAGTGACGCACGGCGACGTCGCATGGATCGAAAGCCTCGGTGAGATCTTCTGCCTGACCTTCATCAAGCAGGTCGAGGAGACCGAAGCGCTGAAGCGCCTGGGTGCTGTCCCCGACACGCTGCGTCCCCGCACCCTGCAGGAAGCACAAGACGCCTACTACTCCTACGAGGCCGGCTACCCCGTTTTCGCATTCGTGCTGAACCTCGGCACGTGGGCATTACTGATCGAGCCCGACGGCTTTAAAGCCTCGCTCATCGAGCCGCTGACGGCGCTGTCGCGAGGCACCGAGGTCGTCTCGGTACAACGGCACGAGTACGCCGATCACGGCTTCCGCTACGCCGTGGACGGCACGCTGGTCACCGGCTTTGAACCCACCTGGCCTCAGGTGCGGTGGGGCAGCGAGCCCGACCGCCTTGTCGGCAAGATGCGCGCGGCAGGTCTCGATCCGGTGCCCCCCGAGGACGAGGACGAGGACGATACCTACATCTCCCGCGCCTACATCCCAGCCTTCTTGCTGGCGGGCCTGATCACCGGCGCGGTCCCGCACCCGGACACGCTGACCGGGCAGGTCCTGTCCGCCGAGATCGAGCCCTGGTTCAACGGTGCCCCGCCATCGCTCCCCCACGGCCCTACAGATTCCGGCATGAGGGCCGCCCTCGAAGCGGCCCCGCCGCGCCTGCTCCGCACCGTCGCCGCGCGCGAGACGATGCGCCTGGCCACCGTCCTGAACCTCCACACCACCCCCGGACTCGCCGAAGCGGTCGCCGCAGCCGAGCGAGGCGAACCGGTCACCATCTCCCCGGAATCCGAACTCGGCACGCACATCCGCTCCTGGCTGATCCGCTCACGTCAGGCGGGCGGATCGCTCAACGACCCTTCTGCCCAACACAAGATGAGCGACGACCAGCGGACGGCCGCCCACATGCGCGCATGGTTCGTCAACGCGCTGAAAGGCGCGCTGTGGCCAGAGCCGCTCGCCGCCGCCCGCTGCGCGCTCTACCCACTCACCCAAGGCCCGCCTCTCCTCCGCGACGCCGCTCAGGAAGCCGCCATCCTGCACGCTCTCCGCGGGGACCAAAGCAACTGACGGAGGGGGAGCTATGACGAAGCCGGGGCGTAACGGGCGACCAGGTCGGCCTTCGACATGTCACGGGCCTCGTCCTCACCCATGCCCTGCGCGACGGCGTAACGGGACCATTCGGCCTTGGAGGCGGTGCGGTCCGGGACGGGGACCGCAGCCGGTCCGGGATCGGCCGCAGCGCCCTCAGCCGTGATGGCGGGGGCGTCGTCGTTGTCCCACGGGCGGCACAGCCCGTCGCGGATGAGCTGAGTGGCGTGGGCGTCGTCGTCGAGGGTGACCTCGTCGCCGGGGAGATAGCGGGTGCCGTCGATCGTGCACCAGAACGCGACGCGCAACTGCATCATCAGGGATCAAGCTCCTATCGCTGCTTGGAGGGCGGCGCCGGTGATGACGCGGAACGCCGGGGTGCCGGGGTGGTGGACGCGGGCGACCGGGTGGTGGGCGCCCAGCCAGTACAGGGCCGCTTTGGTGCTCGGCGTGATGATGTGCGGGCGGGTGCCCCACTCGATGTAGGGGGCGTAGCGGGCGTCGGTGTCGTTGCCGTACTGCACCCACCGGCCGGCGCCGTCCCGCTCGATGCTGATGGTCGCGACGAGCCGCCCAACGTTCATCGGGCACGCTTTCACCGCGGCGGCCTCGGCGGCAGCCGCGACGGTGTCCACGGCGGCCTGGACGCCCTCGGCGTTGACCAAGTCGGCGATCGCGGCCTCGTTGAACTCCCAGCCCGGCACCGTCAACCTCCAGCGGTGTAGGTGGCGGTCAGTTCGACATGGTGTTCGCCGCCGCCGGTCGGGGCAGGCCAGCGCTGCGGCTCCCCGTCGACCTCGTAGGTGTTGCCGTTCCACTCGATGCGGTCGGTCGCCTTCACGTCGGTTCCGGGGTGCAAGAAGACGCGGATGTGAACGGTGACGGTGTCGCGGCCGCCGGTCGCCTCGCCCGAGCCGTTCGGTTCGACGCACGCCTCTACGGTTGCCCGGGACACATCGGGGCCCCAGTCGTAGGTGACTGCGTTGCCGTATCCGGTGATCAGGAGGGCGCGGACGATGGTGACCAGGTCCGTCACGATGGGCAGCACGTCGCCTCCTTTCAGCATCGCGGCTGACCGCATGTGCCCTGAAAACGGCGCGCGGGAGCCGACTACAGCGCTCTACGCTGCTGCACGTGGCAGATCAGCACGACGGCGAGCAGCCCGCCCCAGCCCCCCGAAAGCTGCGCGACCTGTTCCCCGAATACAGGGAACCGAGCCAGGACCGGCTGCGCATGCACATCAAAGAGGGCCTGGTCGTCCTCGACACCAACGCGCTCTTTGCCGCGTACCGTCTGAATGCCACGGGGCGCCGGGAGTTCCTAAGGACGCTGGAACTGTTGGAGGGCCGCCTGTGGGTTCCCCACCGGGTGGCGCAGGAGTTCCTAGAGAACCGACTCGATGTCATCGACGAATGCGCAAAGGCCACAGCCGACCTGAACAGGTCGCTGAAGAGGTCCTTCGACCAGGTGGTCAAGGAGATCGCGGACTTCGGTGCCCGCCGCGGGCTCTCACGCGACCAGGTGGCCGACCTGCGAAAGATCGTGAAGACGGCTCAGGAAGATGTCCGCACCGGCACGGAGGCGGCCTTCACCTTCGGTCTGAAAGCGAAGGACTGCCAGGACGAAGACCCGATTCTCGTCGAGATCGAAGAGCTTCTCGCTGGCAAAATCGGTGAGCCGTTGGACGACATGGACGCAGCCCGGGACGAAGCCTCCCGCAGGTACGCCTACCTTGTTCCACCCGGCTACATGGACGCAGATAAGCCAGCGGACCGCGCCATCGGCGACTACCTGGTATGGGCCCAGGTGATCGAGAAGACCACCGCAAGCCAACGTCCGGTCCTACTAGTCAGCAACGACGAGAAGAAGGACTGGTTCACCGAGCGGCAGTGCCCGCGTCCGGAACTCGTTGCGGAGATGCGCACCAAGACGGGGCAGGCGTTCCACCTGGTCAACGTCCGAACGTTCCTCAGCCTCGCGAACGAGTACATGGACGCCAAGGTCAGCACGGCGACGATCACACAGGCCGAGGAAATGAGCAGGGAGGCCGACGAAGACACCGAGGCAGCCAGCCCGCTTGAGGGACAGCTTCTCGAAAGGCTTAGCTACAGGCCAGGCAGGGGGTTCTGGCCGCGCGTGGAACTGCGCCCACCTGATCCAGCGGTGTGGAACTCGGAGATCATCCGACGTAACCTGCAAAACCCGGACCTCGCGGAGATTGCTGCCCGCCTTCTCCGGGAGATGGACGTCGGCGAGATGCTCGAGCGCCGTAGGCGTGAGCTGGACTACTCCCAGCGTGAAGCGGAGGATCCTGATGCGCCGTCTGAGGATGGAAATCAGGACTCACCACCGGAAGAGTGACCCGGTACCCAGCGAGGTCACGGCGCCCCGCTGCCGCCGGACCTTGTGCGCGGTCGGACGGGAAGTAGTCCTTCGACATGCAGGATCCGGAGCGTGCGTGGACTGAACTCCTGCGACGCTCTCCCGCTTCCAATGGTCACCTGAGAGCTACGGGAGTAGCTGACGCCTCCGACGCTGACTGACGAGAAACCGCTCTTGGCGCCGGTTTCATCCCCACCCGTTTGGATGAAGTGGGCCTGCGCACAAGTGGCACGCTTGACCGCCTCGCGGATCCGGGGATCTGTGGGCATCTGGTTGGTGTCGACGTCGTACACCGCGCCGATCAGCAGGTCGTCGATGTCTTCGGACGCCTGCCGGAGGTGCCGCTCAGCGCCAGGCCACACCGGGATCGTGACCAGGAAGTCGGCGAGGTCTTCCGTCGTCGCGTACACGACCATCACGGCCTCACAGGATCGGCAGGGGCAGCCGATTCGGCAGGCGCCCGCCGCCGGGCTGCCGCATCGGCGCGGGCGGGACGGTGGCCTGCTGCGCGCGGGCGCCGGCGAGATTGCGGAGGGCCTTGACGATCACGGCGGTGAGCTGCTCGGCGTCGGGGTACAGGTCGGCGGTGATGATCGGGTCGTGGAACAGCCACTCGCCGAGCGCGAGGGATTGCACCGACAGGGAGATCCACAGCAGCGGCGTGGCGTGCGCGCCCGTCTGCTGGTGGACGATCTGGACCTGATGGTCGACCTCGGCGCCGACCAGCGCGCGGTTCGCCTCGATCGCCGCGGTGACGACCTGCTCGACGCGGTCGGTCAGCCTCACGGCATCTCCAGCAGCGCGACCTGGACGTCGGCGACCGTGGACAGGTCGACGAACATGGCGTCCTTGCCGCCGGGCTGCTCGTAGTCGGCGTCGAACGGGCCGTAGAACCGGGTGGTCCCGGCGGGCTGTGCGATGGGCGGGGAGGTGACCGACTGGCCCTTGACCTGCCTGCCGATGCGCGGCGTGACGTTCACCGCCGCGGCGGAGCCGTTCACCACCATCAGCACGCAGCGGCCGGTGTTGCGGAAGCTGACCCCGTCGACGGACGGGGCGACCAGCTTCGGGTCGGTGCCGGTCGCGGCGAACACTTCCGGGACGAGGGCGGTACGGGCCATGAGCGACTCCTTCAGGCGTGGCCGCAGAGGGGAGGAACGAGGTGCCGAGCCGGACCGCGGATGCGGTGAGCAGAGATCCCCGGTTGGGCGCTTCCGGGTCCGGCTCGGCACGTATCAGCCGCGCCGTCAGGAGACGACGACGAGCGGAACCTTCGCGGCGGCGGCCTGCGCGCCGGTGACCGCGGGTGCGGCGGCGGTCAGGCCCGCGCCGAAGGTGACCCCGGCGGGCTTGGAGCCGGTGTGCACGCCCGCTGTCGCAGCGAGCGGCGCGGCGCCCGCGAGGGTCTGCACGGTGGCGGCGGCGGTCATGGTCGCCGCGATGTACCAGCCCGCACGCGCGGCCTTCACCGGCTTGCTCAGCGGCAGCCGCTTGGTCGTGGCAGCCGCCCATCCCGCCGCGGCCTGGTCGGCGGTCTGCGCGAGCAGTAGGCCGTCCGGGTCGTAGAGGGCGTGCCACCAGTGGGAGAGGTTGGCGGCGGCGGTCGCGCCCGAGGTGAACGCCAGGTTCGTGACGACGTCGCCGCGCGCCAGCCAGATCCGGACGCCGATCGCAGCGCCGGACGCCGCGGCGTCCAGGTCGGCAGTGGCCGCCCAGACCGGGATGTTGGTCCGCACGAAGCTGTCGCGGTCGACGCCGGGCAGGGCGTTGTAGGGGGTGTCGAAGACCGGGGAGTCGGCGAGGACTCCGGTGTATCGGCCGTGGACCGTCACTGGTCGGTGCCCTTCTTCTCGTGCTCGGCGACGAGCTCCTGCAGCTCGACCTTGGTCTTGCCGCCCAGGTCGTCGGCGGTGACGCCGAGGAGCTGCGCGGTGTAGGCGGTCCATGCGGCGACCGGAGCGTTCTTGGCGGGCTTGGGCAGCCGCTCGGCCTCCTGCTCGGTCGCCGTGGGCGGCTCCGGTTCGCCGGGGAGGCCGGCGCCGTCGCTCTCGTCGCCGTCCTCATCGGGCGCGGTCTGGTCCGGCTCGGCCGCGTCCGCGACGCTGCCGCCGGAGTCGAGCGGTTCGGCCTCGACCGGGAGGATTCCGTAGCCGTGGCGGTGGAAGTAGGCCAGCGCCGCGCGCTGGCTGCCATCGACAACGGCGCGGCCGCCGGTGAACACCACGTCGGCGACCGTGCCGCTGTACCCCTTGAGCGGGGTGTGCACCTCGTAGCGCATCGGTCAGACCTTCACGTTCCGCAGAACGCCCGCCGCCTTGGTGTTCTTCAGCACCGGCGCCACGGGCCCGAACTCCACCTCGCCGGACTTCACGGCGCCGCTGGTGGTGTAGTCGGGCAGCCAGGTCTCCACCAGCGGCACGCCCGCCATCGAGGCGCCGTGGAAGGAGTCCATGCCGAAGCAGACGGCGTAGATGTCGGTCAGGCCCGACACCGCCGCGCCGCCACCGGCGCCGTCGGGGTCGCGGGACTCGATCGGGATGATCGGGGACGCGCCGTCGAACCGGTCGCCGACGTCGACCAGAGTCCACTGCCCGTACATCTCGATGTCGCGGCCGAGGTCGTCCTTGGTGGCGGTGTACTGGCCGGCGCGGCGCGCCATGGACCGCAGCCGCGTGATCGAGCGGGTGTTGCCCAGGATCGCGCGGACACCGGGCGGGAGCGCGCCGGGCGCGCCGATGTCGACGCTGCCGACCGTGGAGGGCACCAGGCGGGACAGGAAGTCGTCCAGCTCGTCCAGCCGGGTGAGGGCCTTGTCGGCGGTGTCGACCGCCGCGGTGGTCCAGTCGGTGTACATAGCGTCGCCGCCGGGGAAGTACTCGGTGGCGGTGCCCGTCAGCGCGCGGTCCAGGCCCTCGAAGCCGTCCTCGTCTTCCTCGGTGGCCGGGTCACCGAGGATGAGGGCCTGCTGGAACCGGCCCCGCGTGCTGGCGAGCATCTGCTGCATCTGGAAGTTGACCTCGGTCGTGGCCGGGTTGCCGAGCCGGGCGATGACCCGGTCGATCGTCACGGCGCCGCCGAGGGGCTTGAGGTCCACCGAGAACCGGGCGCGCCTGGCCTGCCCCGGCGTGTACTCGGTGTTCAGCCGCCGGAACTGCGCGGGCGCGGCCTCGATCAGCCGGGTGTAGGCGTAGGTGAGGCTGGAGCCGCCGCCGGTGCCGGGCGTGACCGTGTCGTCCCACACCATCTGATCGAGCAGCCAGCTGTAGCGCCGGAAGTTGTCGATCACGGCGTAGTCGACGTCGTCGGCCGCGTTGATCTGCGCCTGGGCGAGAGTTACGGGCATTCAGGTTCTCCTTCGGTCCACGCCAGGCACCGCCAGGGGGTTACGCGGCGAGGTAGGGGCGGGCTACTTGGCGTAGGCGTTGGTGATGGCCTCGGACATCGAGGCGGGGCGCTTGCGGTTCGGCTTGGGGCCGGTGTTCATCTCGCCGCCGGAGCGCTCGGCGGCGCGGGGCTTGGGCTTGCGGAGCCGCTCGTTGCCGTCCACAGCGTTCTTGATCGCCTCGGCGATCTGGTCCTCGAAGGCGGAGTCGGACGGGTCCAACCCGGCGACCTTCTTCAGGAACCGGGCGCTGTCCAGCAGCGCCTTGGCGTTGGCGTCGTGGTCGTCGGCGGCCAGGTACACCGCGAGCTGGATCGCGGCCTCGCGCCAGTTGGCCTCGGCGGTGTCGGCGCGCTGCCGCTCGGTGTCGGTGTCGGCCTGCGCCGCCTTGAGCTGCTTGTCGAAGTCCTTGGCGAGCTGCTCGGGGGTGGGCGGCTCGTCGTCCTTCTTCAGACCGAGGGCCTTGGCGAGCGCGTCGGCCTGCTTGGTCTGCGCGGCCTGCATGTCGTCGATCTGCTTCTGCAGCGCGGCGGTGTTCTTCTCCGCGGCCTGCCGCTTGGACCGCTCGCCCTTGAAGTCCTCGCGTAGTGCGGCGATCGTGCGGGCGGTCTTGTCGTCGGAGCCGCGGCGGCCGTAGCGGTCGCGGCGGCGCCGCGCCTTCTCCTTGCCGTCTCCGTCTCCGTCGTCGTCGGCGTCGTCCTCTTCGGTGTCGTCGTCCCCGCCGTCGTCCCGGCCGTCTCCGCCGTCGTCGTCATGGTCGTCGTCGCGGCCGTCGCCTTGGTCGTCGTGGCCGCTGTCGCCGGTCTTCTCGGAGTCGTCGGGGGCACCGCCCTGGACCGGCCACACGATGCGGCCCGAGGGCAGCACGGCGAGGGCGCGCAGGCCCGTGTGGTCGTGGACGGGGAGGGTGGACACGTCGGGCAGGTTCAGCGCCGACTGGTCCTTGTCGTTCATGCGAAATGCCTCCAGGGCATGCGAGACGCCGGCCCGCGCCAGTCGGGCCGGTCTCTGGGTGATGAGGTGGCGGGCCCGCACCAGGCGGACCACGAGCAAGGGGAACGTCAGGTGTGCGCCGGGGCGCGGTCGCCTTCACGCAGGGGCCGCTCGGCGTCCTGCTCCGCCAGGCCCTGCGCGGCGGGCCGGGCGTCGTGCTCCTGAGGGGAGGGGCCGGGCGCGGGGACCTGGTCGAGCGGGGACGGACTCTCGGCCTGGATGCGTTTGACCTCTTCGGCGACGCGGGGCTCATCCCAGTCCGGATGCACCATCTCTACGCGGGTCTGGAGGCTCACCGCGCGCGCCGACACCAGCAGCGACACGGTCTGCGCGGTGTCGGCCGGGTCGGGCGTGATGCCAGGTGGCCACTCGATGTCGGGGACCTGGGGGCGGATGCCGCGCCTGTTCCAGACCGCCTCATCGAGGGCGAGCATCGCGTGGTACAGGTCCCCCAGCGTCGGCCGCACGTAGGTGATCTTGTGGGCCTTGGTCTGGAACGACTGCTCTTTGCGGGCCGTGACCTCGGTGGCCGTCAGCGCGACGTCGCCGACCAGCCCGAAAGACTGGGCGCTGTAGCCGGCGGACCGGACGATCGCCTCGGTCAGCGCTCGCGCGGAGTCTTCGTGCTCCTGGACGCGGATCGAGAACTGCACCTCGTTGATCATCGACTGCCCGGACATGGGGTTGATGTCGACGGGCGTGAACGCCTCACGGTCCAGGTCGAGGTACGCGCCTTGCCCGCGGCCTTCGGATTCGAGCATCGCCCGGTCGGCGAAGATGCGGGCCTTCCCGAGCCGGATGTCGCGCATCCAGCTACTCCAGACCTCGTCGAGGGAGTCCATGAGGGCCTCAACGCCCTGGTAGTCGGAACGGCCGAGGTTGACGCCGGGCGGGTAAGTTCGCCAGATCCGGTTCGGGCGGATGTTCGGGACGTAACCGGCCGTCAGCAGGTCGATCCCGGTGGGGATTGCGTCGCCGTCCTGAACGAGCGAGGCGAACGGCTCGGTGTCCTCGAAGTCGCCGAGCGGGGCGAGGCGTCCCAGCGTCGTCGGGGTGCCGACGTACACCTGGTGGCGGATCACGCCGGGCTGGTGGGTCTCCAGGTGCCGGACGACGCGCTGTTGGCCGTCGTCCTCGATCACCGTCCAGAACGTGACCTCGCGGAGCCGCCCGTACCGGAACCGCGGGATCGCGCAGTCCGGCTGCACGACGCTGAGCCACGGCCGGTCGGAGATCGCCTTGTCCCACGAGGTGCGCAGGTACACGCCGCCGAGCGCGGACGCGGTCTCGGCCGCCTCCCGCAGGGTGGCTTGCATCCCGTCGTCCTGGAACTGCTGAAGCCGCTCGGTGGTCGCCTTGTCCGGCGTCTTGAGCGTCAGCGGATCGGCGAACAGCAGGTTCGCCGAGACCACCGAGATGTCGGAAGCGATCGGCAGATGCAGCTTCGCCCGAAGCTCCCCCTCGGAGACGGGTCGACCCCAGAACATTCGGGCGAGCGCACCGACGATCCCGCCCTTGTACTGGCTCGGCCGATTGAGCGGGCGCCGGCGCAGCCAGTTCGGCGGCCGGACCGACGCAATGCCGGTGCCGGCGTAAACCGCTTCGAGGTCGTCAGGTTCACCGCTCCACCAGGCAGCCCAGATCGCCATGCGGTCGTGGATGTCGGCGAGCTCGGGGGGCGGCCAAACATCGATCGTCATGCGAGTGCCCCCTCACTGAGGTCGTAGCGTTCTGCCAGCGAAGACTCCGACTTGTAATCGTCAAAGTTCTGTGCGCGAGCTAGCTGGCTCTCGCATCATTAGGACATGACAGCGTCAGGCGGCTCGAATTCGAGCGGGAGCAGTGGATCGGACAACGGCGGGGGCTCCTCCAGAACGCCGGAGGACCGCAGCGGCTCCGAACAAGAGCCGACTCGGCACCGTCTTCTTCGCTTCCGACGAGGAGCCAAGGTGTCGAGGCCAACCGCCGCTGAGATATCTGAGCTATCCACCAAAGATCGGCTGGACCTGCTCGAACAACGCCGCCAGGCCAAGCATCAAGCCATGAACACGTTCGTGATCACGCTCGGCGTCTTGTTCACCATCGCGGGCTTGACGACGACGTACCTCACGCTGCGAGCTACCCAGGAAGGTCAGATCACTGATCGATACACCAAAGCCGTGGAGCAACTGGGATCCAAAGATCGTGATGTCCGAATCGGCGGCCTATATGCACTGGAACGTATTGCAGCCGATTCATCCCGCGACTACTCCACGATCATGGACGTCTTAGCAGCCTATGTTCGCGAGCATGATCCTATGACGCGAACCAAGTCCCCCACCGAGCCGGACACGGACGTGCAGACGGCCCTCAGTATTCTGATTCGCCATCCTCGCAGCCGACAGGCCACCCCGCTGGATCTTCACGGCATTCGCGTTCGTGGGGCGAAGCTAGGTGCGGGAGACCTGGCTAGTGCCAATCTGAAAGAGTCTGACCTCGCCAATGTGGATTTGAGCCACGCGCGCCTAAATGGTGCAGACCTGAGCGATGCACACTTCGCTGGCGGCACAAGCTTAGGTGGCGCAGACCTCAGCGATGCGACACTCGAAAACACAGACCTTACGCAAGCAGATCTGGAGTTCGCAAAGCTTCGAGGTGCAAATCTCGCCGGAGCGACACTGAACGGCGCACCGCATACTGATTTTACAGGGGCGTATCTGCGGGATGCGCATCTAGGTGGCGCGGATCTAGGTCACGCGAACTTGAGCGATGCGGCCCTGATGGACGCCGACTTGAATAGGGCGGACCTTACAGGAGTCAACCTGAATGGTGCGGATCTAAGCGGTGCAGACCTCCGAAACGTGAAGGGGATGGACACCGCCACTATCCGCCGGATCGCGCATGTGGACAGCAAGACGACGTTATAGCCCACCCCGAGCAGGTCAAGCCACCACTAGGTGCCGCCGCCAGAGGTGCTCGGTCGTCTTGATGCCATAGCGTCCGCCGTCCAAGGAGTGGTCGTCGGTCTTGACCGGCTCGTCGATGCCCTTCTCCGCCTGGTCGGGATCCCAGGTGTAGCCGGGGATTTCCTCGATCCAGCCCGAGCAGGATTCGTGGACGCGGAGCCGGTCGGTGGCCAGCAGCGAGGAGATCAGCCGGATGCCGTCGAGCACCGCGTTGTCGGCGAGCGTGGGGCGGACGCGGTCGCGGTAGAGCTGCTGGATGAAGCTCGCGGCCGAGGGGTCGACGACCCAGAACCGAGGCTGGATACCACGGGCCGTGATGCCGGGGACGGGCAGGTTCGCGGTCCAGTCGCGGAGCCGCTTGGAGTACTCGACGTCGGTGAGCTGGCGGCGCGTGACGCGGGCCTCGTACCGCCACTCGTGGGTGAGGTACAGCCGGCCGTCCGCGCCGACGCCGACCATCTCGGCCGCGAAAGGATTGCTCGTGCCGTAGTCGATGCCGAGCGCGGCCCACATGACGATCTCGGGGAGCAACGCGACAGTGTGGCGGTCCTCGTCCCACATGTCGTAGACGCTGCCCTCGGCGAGGCACCACTCTCCCTGAATGAAGCGGCGATACCAGAGCCCGACGTACTCGTTGCGCAGGTCCCGTTTGAAGGACTCCTCAAGGAACGGGTTGTCGTCCAGCACGAAGTGCCAGGACCGTAAGTTCAGCCGGTCCTCGCGTAGCAGGAACTTCTTGCGCAGCCAGTGCGAGGGCCCATCCGGGTTCGTCGTCGCGATCAAGCGGGCACCCGGCACGCGGATACGCGACAGGCACATCGTCCAGAAGCCCTCGGGAATCAAGGTGGCTTCGTCGATGTAGATCAGGGACGCGGTAGCGCCGCGGATGCGACCCTCGGCGCGGACATCGCTCGCGCCGACCAGGTGCACGGTCCGCCCGAAGATCGTGGCGACGTTCGAGCCGCGGGTGTGCTCGACGTACTTCGCGAGCGGCCCGAACGGCCCGAGAGGCTGCATCAGCACCTCGACGATGTTCCGCTCCACCGTCTGCAGGGTGCGGCCGACGAGGAAGATCAGGCCGTTCTCCGGAGCCTGGGACACGGCGATGAGGAAAGCAACGAGACTCGCGATCGTCTTGCCGGAACTGACCGCACCCTCCCACAACGAGATCTTCACTCGCTCGGACTCAACGATCGAGCGGATCTGCTTGCGGGACATGACGCGCGTGACGCGCTCGAGGTCGACAGCCGCGTGCATTGCCACCTCCGTCCCGCTGGACAGTCATGGCGGCGACATGTCGGCTGCCCGTCGCGTCTTGTGCGCCGTGTCGCAGTGGGCGTTTGCGAGACTGGCCGAGTGCGCCGGGATCCCGGTACCGCGAGTTGCCTGCGTAGGGCCGCCCGGACACAGGCGCAAGCGACGCCATCCCACAACCAAGCACCGCGCCGCGGAGGCTTGGCAACGTCGTAACGCCTCGTGCGAGGCGTCAAACAGAAGGGGCCTGGTTCGTGGCTAACCACATTCGTTCATGAGGCGCGGCCTGGCCGTGACGACCTGCGCCAGTTGGGCCATGGTCGTCTCGACCAGACCATCCCTCGCCTGGGTGATCGCCGCGGCTGCGGCGACCGTGATCCTGGCGGTGGTGGGAGGTGTGCTGTTCCCGGCCGTCTTGATGCGCGACCCAAGCCGGCGGCGGGATGCCCGCAAGGTTCTGCGGCTCTTGCTCAACTGCATCGTTGAGCTGCTCGGGTCCCAGCGTGGACCGGAGGGGCGGCGCTGATGCCTTTACCCCAGGCCCGCTCGCCCCCTCATGACTGCTTCCGCGTCTCCGCAGGCTGGCTCGCATCGCCTGCGGAGACGCGGCACCTACCTTGCGGTTTGGCCGCAAGAGTGCCCGGACCAATGTTCGCCAGCGATCCCGGTTCTTCCGAACAACCTACGCCGGGCCCTCACATCTGCGATGCTGCATCGCAGGCCACGCCAACGTCCTAATTGCATCGCGTCGGTTTCCGATCGCTGAAAAGGAACGTTGACGTTGGCTCTCAAGTTGGCGGCTGCCGGTGGCGCGCTCACTCTCACGGTCACCCTGGCTGCGGTATGTCCCCGATGGGTGCTCTCCCTTATCACTCTCGCCGAGATCGCAGTCCTCGTAGGAGTGGTGGTGCCAGCCGTATGGCTGCCCGACCAGAGTCGGCGGCATGACGCACGTGCTGTGTTGGCGCTCATTCTCCAGTGGATCATTGAACTGCTGAGGCGTGACCGGCGGTGAAGGAGCTATCGTCCGGCCGCGCTTAACCGGCGATTGGCTCGGCTCTTGCCTTCCCGCGGATCGCTTCTGTGTCACCTGCGGGAACGCGCTACTCGGTCGGCGTTGAGTGCCGGTCGGTGTCCTGGGCTGCTTGAGATTCCTGGGCTTCGATCGCGTCGTAGGCCAGGCCGAGCGCGGCGCGTAGGTCGCCGATCATCGTCTTGCCCTGTTCGGCGCCGTCACCGGTGTTGATCGACTCCAGCTTGAGCGCCTTGTCCAGGCAGATCGCCAGGGCGGTGTAGCCGGCCTGCTGGTCGCGTAGCGGCGGGAGCTTCGTCGTCACCAGCTCGACCCCGGTCGGGCCGGTGACGATCTGGGTGTACTCCGCCCAGGAGCGTTCGCGGAATCTCTGGGCGTCGTTGTACAGGTCGGCGATCAGTCGGGCGCGCAGGGCCTTGGCGTCGACCGCAGCAGCCTTGACGGCCTGGGCTGTGGGCTTGCGGTCGAACGCCTCGGCGTTGCCGCTCTCGCGCGCGAGTTTGGTGACCATCGACGGTGCGACGCCATGGTCACGGGCGATCGCGTTGCGGGACTTGGTCCCGGCGCGGATGTCGGCGATGATCGCCGCGCGGGTGTCGTCATCGAGCCGGGGCGGCATGGCACCACCCCCGCCTCCGGTCAGGTCTCACGCAGGTGCCGCAGGCTGCGAGGGCCTGTCGGGGGCGGCGGCTGGGAGGCGGGGGTCAGTCCGAACTCGCGTGCCCATCGGGCGAAGGTTCCGTCCGCCTGGGCGCGGATCGCCAGCGCCGGGTTGGGCACCAGGGCTTGGCCTTCGGCGATCAGCATCCCGGCCTCTTGGACGAGCTGGTCGGATTCGGCGTAGGCCGCCACCGCTGTGCACAGCAGGCCGAAGGAGGTGGCGGTGGCGGGTGTGAGGGTGCCCGCTGCGGTCACGGGCGCGAGCTGTGCCCAGACCGTGCGGGCCTCGGTGGCGAGCCAGCCGGGGGGCTCGACGGCAGCGGGCCCACTGCCGTCGAGCGGCTGAGGGACGGCCGTCACGAACCGGAGGTGCGGCCCCCGCTGCGGGACGCCGCCTGACGGGCCTCACCGCCGGACCGGCCCCGGCCGAAGCGGCGCAGCCGGCCCGCGGCGCTGCGAAGACGCTCACGCATGATCTACTCCTTCATCTCGATGCGGATGGTGCTCGCGGCCTGGTGGCCGTCGAGGTACTTGTCGCCCAGGACGTCCCAGCCGGTGTCGGCGAGGAACTCCTCCTTGGCGTCGCGGCTTGGCCAATACACCGCGATCCAGTGCGGTGAATCGAGCAGGTATGCCGGGCGCGGGTCGGGCGGGGCGGTGAGCGCGGTCAGCAGAGCATCGAACTCGGCTTTCGCGTCGTGGGCCAAGTCCCCGCTGTAAGCCACGCCCGCAAGGGGATCAGGGCGCGGGCTCCTGCTCATCCGGGTAGACGCGTCGTCGTCGAGCTTGCGGGCGGCCAGCAGAGCCTTGGCTCGGTCACGGGTGGAGCGGGGCGGCAGGTCGCCGAGCGCGGCGCGCAGCGCGTCGCCGGAGACGAAGCCGTTGTCGTCGGCCTCGACGCCGACGGCGTCGCAGAACGCGCGCGGGTGGTGAGGCTCGCGGAAGCACAGCGCCACCCAGTACTCGGAGTCGGTGGCCAGCTCGAACCGTTCGGCTTCGCGTTTGGCGCGGGCTCGGAAGCCCTCGCGCCGTTCGCGTTCCTTGGCGTCGAGGTCTTCGGGCTTGGGTTCGGGCTTGGGTTCGGGCTTGGGTTCGGGCTTCGCGCTGCCCTTGCCGGTGCGGGCAGCGAGGAGCGCTTTGGCGGCGTCAGACAGGGGCACGGATGGAGTCCAAGGGTGCGAGAGGGAACCACTGGAGGACGCGCTCGTAGTCTTCGGGCGCGTAGGTGCGGAGCTTGGCGATGAACCGCAGGTCCAGCCCGTCGAATGACCGGCCGAACCACAGGTAGTCGGGCGGAAGGCGGACTCCGTGCCGGTCGATGGCCGCGCGGACGTCGGTGACCCGCCAGTCCCACACGACCTTCTGCGTGCGCATCTTCTCGTTGATCGGCCCGTAGGACTTGATCGCCATCCGCCTGTTCGGCGAGTCGGTCGCGCGGACGCCGTCGCACACCCAGGTGTCCTCGGGGAGGTCGTAGTACTGGCGGGCGTAGTCGTTGATGTCCTGGTAGGACGGGTTGGGGAGCTGCGCAGCCTCGATCACTGCGCACCGCTCGGGCGGCTGGTAGATCAGCTCGTTGAGCCACCGGTAGAGCGTCGGGTGCGGCAGGTCCAAGATCGGCCGATCCAACCCGAAGTGCTCGGCGAAGTACTCCAGCGACTCGCGGACGAACGCCAGGCCGGGCACGAGGTACAGGTGATACGGGATGACCTCCACGCCAGCGTCGCGTAGCGCCAGCCAGGCGGCGATCGAGTCCTTGCCGCGGCTGAAGGACAGCAGGACGCGCTTGCCGCGGAGTTGTTCGCGTAGTTCCTGAGACGGCGTCACGCCGGGGATCACGACGGGCACGTGAGATCGCTCTCTACTCGGTTGGGGGGCTCATCCGGCGATGGCGCGTTCGGTGTGCCGTCGTGCCGGCCAGCTCCCGGATCCGGGCCCTGTCCGGTGCGGCCCTGTCCGGTCCGGACCTTCCCTGTGCGGCCCTGCCCGGTGTGCGGCCCTGCCCGGTGTGCGGCCCTGCCCGGTGTGCGGCCCTGCCCGGTGTGCGGCCCTGCCCGGTGTGTTCCGGGCCCTTACCGGCCCCTTGTGAGGCTGCCGGATCCGGTCTCTGAACTGGCCATTTAGGGAACTTTGAGCAATGTGTTGACATTGTCATGAGTTCACTCTACAGTGATTCATGTCAGCACAACACGGCACACAAACAGAAGGCTAGGGACATGGCGGAACGGGAACGGGACTACAAGAAGGTCATCCGGAACCTGCTCGCGAAGGCGGAGCACCCCAACACCCCGCGAGCGGAGGCGGAGGCCGCCGCCGCGAAGGCGGCTGAGCTGATGATCCGCCTGGGCATCGACCAGTCGACCGCCCGCGAGGAGGCGGGCAAGCGTCCCGAGGACGTCGAGATGCTCCGCCTGAAGCTCCAGGATGACCACGGGACCGTTCTGCTCCAGGCGTTCAACCCGATCGCGAAGGCGATGGGGGCGGAGACGATCGCGATCGACGGGGACCTGGTCATGGTCGGGACCGTGAGCCTCCTCAACAACCTGGACATGATCCTCAAGGTCGTCGAGATCCAGATGTACGGTGCGGCGAACGCGGCGGGCGAGGAGTACTTCGCCAAGCTCCAGAAGCAGCACCCGACCTGGAGCGAGGACCGGATCGGCGACACCACCGACAGTTGGGTCTGGGACTTCTTCCGGGGCTACGGCGAGGGCGTGGCCGAGAAGATCCGGAGCAAGCGGCAGATGATCATCGACGAGTCCCCGGGCAATGCCCTGGTGCTCCGCAAGGACGATATCCGGATCAAGGACGCCTATAACAAGGAGTTCCCCCACCGGGGCTCCCTGCGGTCGCGGGCGATCCATGACAACTCGGCCTACAGCCGGGGGCAGGCTGCCGGGCGGAAGGCGGATCTCGGCGACGGTCACGTGGCCGGTCGGGCGGCTGGAATGCTGAACGGCTAAGCAGGCTCGGAGAGTCCCGGTAGGTGATCCTTACCGGGACTTTCCCGTGTCCGCACCATTCGGGCCAGCAGGCACGGGCGGACAGGCACGGGCGGACAGGCACGGGCGGACAGGGACCGGCAGGCAAGCACCGGCGGACAGGCACGGGCGGACAGGGACCGGCAGGCAAGCACCGGCGGACAGGCACGGGCGGACAGGGACCGGCAGGCAAGCACCGGCGGACAGGCACGGGCGGACAGGGACCGGCAGGCAAGCACCG
>NZ_JAGEPF010000011.1 GCF_017573465.1 Actinomadura violacea | reverse complement strand
CGGCGGCGGTGGCCGTCCGGGCGGCGGCGGCCGCGGTCCCGGTGGCGGCGGTCGCCCCGGTGGCGGCGGCGGCTTCGGCGGTCCCCGTGCGGGCGCCGGCGGACGTCCCGGCGGTGGCGGCGGCTTCGGCCCCCGTCCCGGTGGCGGCGGCCGCGGACGCGGCGGCACGCAGGGCGCGTTCGGCCGTCCCGGCGGACGTCCCGCGCGCGGCCGCAAGTCGAAGCGGGCGCGTCGTCAAGAGTTCGAGAACATGCAGGCGCCCGCCGTCGGCGGCGTCTCGGCTCCGCGCGGCAACGGCAAGGCCATCAGCCTTCCGCAGGGCGCGTCGCTGACCGACTTCGCCGAGAAGATCGGCGCCAACCCGGCGTCGCTCGTCGCGATCATGATGCACCTCGGCAAGATGCTCACCGCGACGCAGTCGGTCGACCCCGACGACCTGCAGGCCCTGGGTCTGGAGCTGGACTTCGAGGTCCATGTCGTCAGCCCCGAGGAAGAGGACCGCGCGCTGCTCGAGTCGTTCGACATCGAGTACGGCGAGGACGAGGGCGGCGACGAGCACCTCGAGTCCCGTCCGCCGGTGGTGACCGTCATGGGTCACGTCGACCACGGTAAGACCAAGCTGCTGGACGCCATCCGGCACGCCAACGTGCAGGCGGGCGAGGCCGGCGGCATCACCCAGCACATCGGCGCCTACCAGGTCGAGACCGTGGTCGACGGCGAGGACCGCAAGATCACCTTCATCGACACCCCGGGCCACGAGGCGTTCACCGCCATGCGTGCCCGCGGTGCCGACACCACCGACCTGGTGGTGCTGGTGGTCGCCGCGGACGACGGCGTGAAGCCGCAGACCACCGAGGCGATCGACCACGCCACGGCGGCCGGGGTGCCGATCGTCGTCGCGGTCAACAAGATCGACGTCGAGGGCGCGGACCCGAACCGGGTCCGGGCGCAGCTCACCGAGTACGGCCTGGTCGCCGAGGAGTTCGGCGGTCAGACCCAGTTCGTCGACGTGTCCGCCAAGCAGGGCACCAACATCGACGGGCTGCTCGAGGCGGTCATCCTGACCGCCGACGCCGAGCTGGAGCTGAAGGCCAACCCCGACATGCCCGCCCAGGGCTCGGCCATCGAGGCCCACCTGGACAAGGGCCGGGGCGCCGTGGCGACCGTGCTGGTGCAGCGCGGCACGCTGCGGGTCGGCGACTCGATCGTCTGCGGCGTGGCCAGCGGCCGCGTCCGGGCGATGCTCGACGAGAACGGCAACAACGTCGAGGAGGCGGGCCCGTCCCGTCCGGTGATGGTGCTCGGCCTCGCGGCCGTGCCCGGCGCCGGCGACAACTTCCTGGTCGTCGAGGACGACCGGGTCGCCCGGCAGATCGCCGACAAGCGGGTGGCGCGCAAGCGCAACGCCGAACTCCTGCGCAGCCGCAAGAGCAGCTCCCTCGAGGAACTGTTCAAGGACTTCCAGGAGGGCAAGCGGCAGGAACTGCTGCTCATCCTCAAGGGCGACGTGTCCGGTTCGGTCGAGGCGCTGGAGGACTCGCTCCTCAAGATCGACGTGGGCGACGAGGTCAGCCTGCGGATCATCCGCCGCGGTGTCGGCGCGATCACGCAGGACGACGTCAACCTGTCGCTGGCGTCCGAGGAGGGCGCGGTCATCATCGGCTTCAACGTGCGGCCCGAGCGCAACGCGCAGGAGCTGGCCGACCGCGAAGGCGTCGACATCCGCTACTACTCGGTCATCTACCAGGCGATCGACGAGATCGAGGCGGCCCTCAAGGGCATGCTCAAGCCGGAGTTCGAGGAGGCCCAGCTGGGCACCGCCGAAATCCGGGAGATCTTCAAGGTGCCGCGGATCGGCAACGTCGGCGGTTCGATGGTCACCTCGGGGATCATCCAGCGCAACGCCAAGGCCCGCCTCGTCCGCGACGGCGTCGTGGTCGCCGACAACCTCACGGTGTCGTCGCTGCGCCGCTTCAAGGACGACGCGACCGAGGTCCGCGAGGGCTTCGAGTGCGGCATCGGGGTCGGCTACAACGACATCAAGCTCGGCGATGTCATCGAGTGCTTCGAGATGCGGGAGAAGCCTCGCGTCTGAGGCCCGCACTCGCGGCATCCGATCGTCCGGCACGAACGTCCGCGCGGACCAGGCCTGCGGGCCCGGTCCGCGCGGGCGGCCGTCCGGGACGGACCGGTGAAAAAATGTGACACGACGCCAGGCGGTTCTTCTAGCCTGGCGTCTGTCATTCCCGGGCGCCCGCCGGACGCCTGGGAACACGGCGGCTGATCGCCGTCGTTCCTACTTGTGGATCCCGAGGTGATCGACCAGGTGTACGTGGGTGCGCTGACGCTCGACCTGCTGCTGGGGGACGTGCGGTCGCTGAAGCAGAAGCGGTCGGTGGTCCGGCCCATCATCGCCGAGGTGCGCAAGCACTTCCCGGGGGTGGCCGTGTCCGAGACCGGCGACAACGACCTGCACCGCAGGGCGGAGATCGGGATCGCCGTGGTCTCGGGCACCGCGGCCAACTGCACCCAGGTGCTCGACCAGTGCGAGCGCCTGGTGTTCGGGCGGCCGGAGATCGAGCTGCTGTCCGCGCGGCAGCGGCTGTTCAACGACGAGGAATGACCGGCCGGAGCCCGGCGCGCCGCCCCGGCGGGGCGCCGGACGACGGGCCGGCACACCGGGGCCCGCGGGGGTTCGCCCCCGCGGGACCCCGCGACCATAGAAAGGGAGTGCGATCATGGTGGACGCAGCTCGGGCGCGCAAGCTCGCCGACCGCATCCAGCAGATCGTGGCCGAGATGCTGGAGAGGCGGATCAAGGATCCGCGGCTCGGCTTCGTGACCGTGACGGACACCCGCATCACCAACGACCTGCGCGACGCGACCGTGTACTACACGGTGTACGGGTCGGACGGCGAGCGCGCCGAGACGGCGGCGGCCCTGGAGAGCGCCAAGGGCGTCATCCGGTCGGAGGTCGGCAGGAAGACCGGGGTGCGGCACACGCCCAGCATCACGTTCGTCATGGACTCCCTGATGGAGAACGCGGCGCACATCGACGACCTGCTCGCCAAGGCCCGCGCGAAGGACGCGGAGGTGGCGCGGGCGGCGCAGGGCGCGGCCCCGGCGGGGGAGGCCAACCCCTACCGCGAGCCCGCTCCCGCGGACCTCGACGACGAGGCGGACGGCGAGGACCTGGACGACCTGGACGCGGCGGAGGACGGTGAGGACGGCCGGTCCGGACGCCCGTCGTCGTGAGCGGGCCCGAGGGGCGCGCGGACGAACCGGGCGCCGCCCGGGCCGGCGACTCCCCGCAGGACGGCGGGGGCGGGCACCGGGCGAGCGGCCACGACACCGTGCCCCGCATCCCCGCGACGCCCCTGCCCTTGAAGGCCCCTGCTCCGGCCGCGACCGGGTCGAACGGTGTCGGCGCGAGCACGTCCGCCCCTAACGGCACGGGCCCCGCTGGACCGTCCTCGAACGGCACCGTCCTGAGCGGGAGCGGCCCTGGCGGGATCGTCCTGAACGGTGCGCCGGCGAACGGGGCCGGCCTGAAGGGGACCGGCACTGCTGGGGACGGCCCTTCCGGACCGGCCGCGAACAGTGCCGGCCCCAACGGCGCCTGCCCGGGTGGAGACGCCTTGGGGCGGACCGCTTCGAACGGTGTGCCGAATGGTGCGTCCGCGAGTTGGGCTGGTGCGAAGGGCGTTGGATTGAACGGCGCCGGGGCTTCGGACGGGGCACGTCCGAACGGGACCGAGGGCGCCGGTTCGCCGGCGCGGGCGGGCCTGCCCGACGCGGCCGGCGCCATGGACTGGGACCGGGCCGTCGAGCTGATCGAGGCGGCCGACGAGGTGTGCCTCGCCTGCCACATCGCCCCGGACGGGGACGCGCTCGGCTCGATGCTCGCGCTCGCGCAGGCGCTGCACGCGATGGGCAAGCGGTGCCTGGCCTCGTTCGGCGAGCCGTTCGCGGTCCCGGCGATCCTGCGGTTCCTGCCCGGCCAGGAGTTCCTGGTCGAGCCCGCGCGGATGCCGGCCGCTCCGGCGCTGATGATCTCGCTGGACGCGGCGGGGCAGGCGCGGCTCGGGACGCTCGCCGAGGCGGCGGGCAGGGCGGAGGCGCTGATCGTGGTCGACCACCACGCCTCCAACGTCGGGTTCGGCGGCGTCCGGCTGGTCGATCCGGACGCGGCGGCGACGGCGGTGCTGGTCGAGGAGCTGATCCGGCGGCTCGGCGTGCCGCTGGACGGCGACATCGCGCAGGGCCTGTACGCGGGGCTCGCCAGCGACACCGGCTCGTTCAAGTACCCGTGCACGACGCCCGAGGTGCACGACCTGGCCGGACGGCTGCTGACGGCCGGGGTCCGGCCGGAGGCGGTCAGCCGGGAGCTGTGGGACCGGGCGCCGTTCGGATACCTGCAGGTCCTGGCGGGGGCGCTGGCGCGGGCCCGGCTGGAGCGGGACGCGGCGGGCGGCCACGGCCTGGTCTGGACGACGATCGCCCGGTCCGACCGCGAGGCCCGCGACGTCCCCTACGACCAGCTCGAAGGCGTCATCGACCAGCTCAGGCGCACCGACGAGGCCGAGGTCGCGGTCGTGCTGAAGGAGAACGACCGCGGCGAGTGGTACGTGTCGACGCGCGCGAAGGGCGCGGTGGACGTCGGCCGGGCGTGCGTGGAGCTGGGCGGGGGCGGGCACCGCACCGCCGCCGCGTTCACCATGGGCGGGGAGCCCGCCTGGATCATCGACCGGCTGCGCGCCGCGCTGCGCGAGCCGGGCCCCGACGAGGAGTAGAGAGCGCGCGTGGAGAACTCGGGACTCGTCATCGTGGACAAGCCGGCGGAGTGGACCTCGCACGATGTGGTGGGGAAGATGCGGCGGCTGGCGAAGACGCGGCGCGTCGGGCACGCCGGGACGCTGGATCCGATGGCGACGGGCGTGCTGGTCCTCGGCGTCGGGAAGGCGACGCGGCTGCTCGGCCATCTCGCGCTGACGCGGAAGGGCTACGACGCGACGATCCGGCTGGGCGAGTCGACCAACACCGACGACGCGGAGGGCGAGATCACGGCGACCGCGTCCGCCGCGTCCGTGGCCGACGAGGCGCTGCAGGCGGGGATCGCGGCGCTGACCGGGCCGATCGAGCAGGTGCCGCCGCAGGTCAGCGCGATCAAGGTGAACGGGCAGCGGGCGTACAAGATGGCCCGCAAGGGCGAGGAGGTCGAGCTCGCCGCGCGTCCGGTGACGGTGCACGAGTTCCGGGTCCTGGACGTCCGGCGGCACGGCGAGGTGATCGACGTGGACGCGTCGGTGTCCTGCTCGTCGGGGACCTATATCCGGGCGCTGGCCCGGGACCTGGGCGCGTCGCTCGGCTGCGGCGGGCACCTGACGGCGCTGCGCCGCACGCGGGTCGGCCCGTACGACCTGGCGATGGCGCGGACGCTCGAGCAGCTCGGCGAGGAGCTGGAGATCCTGCCGATGGCGGAGGCGGTCGGGGCGGTGTTCCCGCGCCGGGACGTGTCGGAGGACGACGCGCGCAAGGTCGCGCACGGCGGGCGCCTGGCGGCGGCGGGTCTCGGCCCGGGCCCGGTGGGCGTGTTCGCGCCGGACGGGTCGCTGCTGGCCCTGGTCGAGGAGCAGGGGAAGGTCGCCAAGCCGCTCGCGGTGTTCGTCGGCTGACCGGGCGGGCATCGATTATGGACGCCGGGGTCCGCCGCTCCGCCGTGGCGAGCGTCACCCGCGGCGGCGATGCGCGCGAACCTACGGTCGCGTAACCTACGAAACCGTAGGTTAGTTGCTGAGGAGGCTGTCGATGACCGCGGTGACCGATCCCGTGACCGACCCCGCCGGCGAGCCCGGACCGGGCGCCGAGGCCGCGTCCCCGACCAAGCCGCGGATGCGCGGCTGGCTGCACCTCGGCGCGTTCCCCGCCGTCATGCTCGCCGGGCTGGTGCTCGTCGCGCTCGGCCCCACCACGCTCGCCCGGCTCTCCTCGGCCGTCTACGTCGCCACGTCCGGGCTGCTGTTCGGGATCTCCGGTACCTACCACCGGCAGGCCGGCTCGCACCGGCTGATCGAGGTGCTGCGCCGCTTCGACCACGCGAACATCTACCTGATCATCGCCGGGACGTACACCCCGTTCGCCGTGCTGGCCCTCGACGGCGGCCTGCGCATCGCGGTTCTCGCCACCGTATGGACGGGGGCCATCGCCGGTGTGGTGTTCCGCACCACCTGGATCGGTGCCCCGCGCGCGCTCTACGTCACCCTCTACATCGTGCTGGGCTGGGTCGCGGTCTTCTTCCTGCCGCAGTTCCTCGACGGCGCGGGCGTCGTCGCCTGCGTGATGGTCGCGCTCGGAGGCATCTGCTACAGCGTCGGCGGCATCGTCTACGGGCTGCAAAGGCCCAACCCGTCCCCGCGCTGGTTCGGCTTCCACGAGGTGTTCCACGCCTGCACGCTCGCCGCGTACGTCCTGCAGTACATCGCCGTCTCGTTCGTCGTCTACCGGGCCGGGTGACCGCCGGGCGGTCCGAAGCGCGCCCCCTCGGTAACGGCACCGGACGGCGCATGGCACCCTTATGACGACAGACAGAACCCGCAGGGACGTCCTACGCAGGGAGAGCATGGTGCGGCGCTGGCATGGCCTCGACGAGGTTCCCGCCGACTGGGGCCGTTCGGTGGTCACCATCGGGGTGTTCGACGGGGTGCACCTCGGTCATCAGCGGATCGTCGGCGCCGCCGCCGAGGAGGCGCGCCGCCGCGGCCTGCGCTCGGTGACGATCACCTTCGACCCGCATCCCGACGAGGTCGTCCGGCCCGGCACCCACCCGCCGCTGCTCGCCACCACCCAGCGGCGCATCGAGCTGCTGGAGGGCCTCGGCACCGACGCGGTCGTGGTCGTGCCGTTCACGCTGGACCTGTCGAAGACGCCGCCGGACGAGTTCGTCCAGCAGGTCCTGGTGGACCGGCTCCACGCGGCCCACGTGATCGTCGGCGAGGACTTCCGGTTCGGGCACAAGGCCAAGGGCGACGTCGCGCTGCTGAAGGAGCTCGGCGAGAAGTACGACTTCACCGCCGAGGGCATGCCGCTGGTCGCCAACGGCGACACGATCTCCTCCACCTACATCCGGGAGCGGCTGGAGGCCGGCGACGTCGCGGGCGCCGCGGGCGCGCTCGGCCGCCCGCACCGCGTCGAGGGCGTGGTCGTCCGCGGCCACCAGCGCGGCCGGGCGCTCGGCTTCCCCACCGCGAACCTGGAGACGCTGCCGCACACCGCGGTCCCCGCGGACGGGGTGTACGGCGGCTGGCTCGTCGCCGACACCGACCGCTACCCCGGCTTCCGCTGGCCCGCCGCGATCTCCATCGGCACCAACCCGACGTTCGAGGGCGCGGGGGAGCGGACCGTCGAGGCCTACGCCCTGGACCGCGACGACCTCGACCTGTACGGCGAGCACATGGGCGTCGACTTCACCGCCCGCATCCGCGACACCCTGAAGTTCGACTCGATCGACGCCCTCATCGAGGAGATGCGGCGCGACGTCGCGCGCGCCCGCGAGATCACCTCCTGAGCCTCCCTGGCCTCGTCGGGCGGGGTCTCGGACCGGTTCCGTCATGGGGCCGACATGGTACGGTGAAGAGTCGCCGGGTGGGTCCCGGCGCGGCTGGCTGCACCCTCATGCGGCTCGCCACCTCTCAAAACGCACCATGCGGACCCGGGAGCCCCACGGGGCCGGATCTGCGGGTGACGATCTCATCGAAGGAGCCACGTGTCGCTCGACACCGCCACGAAGAACCAGATCATCGCCGAGTACGCGACCACTGAGGGTGACACCGGATCCCCGGAGGTCCAGGTCGCACTGCTGACGCGCCGCATCAACGATCTGACCGAGCACCTCAAGGAGCACAAGCACGACCACCACAGCCGCCGTGGCCTGCTGCTGCTGGTCGGCCGTCGTCGCCGGCTCCTGAAGTACCTGAGCAACAAGGACATCAACCGCTACCGGCAGCTGATCGAGCGACTCGGTCTGCGCCGCTAGCACGCTGAGGGAGTGGCCCGCCGGGCCGCTCCCTCTCTTTCTGTGAGCCGGGCGGGGCCGCGACGTCCCGTCCGGCGGTAGAACCGAAGAAGAGCCTCGCGGACACCGCTGGTGCGGGCCGGTCCTCGGTAGTGGCTTCCGGATCCGTTCCGCCGCATCGGCGGGCGTGACGATCCGGGTGCTTCGATCGAAGACCGGCAGCGTGAAAGCCACGGGAAACGGCCGCGAGGACCGATGAAGAAACCCTGAGGAGGTTTCCCGTGACAGAAGCCGTGCGCATCGACGGTGCGCAGAGCACCGAGGCCGTGATCGACAACGGCACGTTCGGCACCCGCACCATCCGCTTCGAGACGGGCCGGCTGGCCCGCCAGGCCGCCGGCTCCGCCGTCGCCTACCTCGACGACGAGACGATGGTGCTGTCGGCGACCACCGCGTCGAAAAAGCCCAAGGAGAACCTGGACTTCTTCCCGCTGACCGTGGACGTCGAGGAGCGGATGTACGCCGCCGGGCGCATCCCCGGCTCGTTCTTCCGCCGCGAGGGCCGGCCGTCCGAGGACGCGATCCTGACCTGCCGGCTGATCGACCGGCCGCTGCGGCCGTCGTTCCGCAAGGGGCTGCGCAACGAGATCCAGATCGTCGAGACGATCATGGCGCTGCACCCCGACCACCTGTACGACGTCGTGGCGATCAACGCCGCGTCGATGTCCACCCAGCTCGCCGGGCTGCCGTTCTCCGGCCCGATCGGCGGCGTCCGCGTCGCGCTGATCGAGGGCCAGTGGGTCGGCTTCCCGACGCACCCCGAGCTGGAGCGCGCGACCTTCGACATGGTCGTCGCCGGCCGGGTGCTGGAGGACGGCGACGTCGCGATCATGATGGTCGAGGCGGAGTCCACCCGCGACACCCTCAAGCTCGTCGGCGAGGGCGCGACCGCCCCGACCGAGGAGACCGTCGCGCAGGGCCTGGACGCGGCCAAGCCGTTCATCAAGGTGCTGTGCCAGGCGCAGAGCGAGCTCGCGGCCGTCGCCGCGAAGGAGACCGCCGAGTACCCGATCTTCCTGGACTACCAGGACGACGTGCTCGCCGCCGTCACCGAGGCCGTCAGCGACGACCTCGCGCAGGCGCTGACCATCGCCGGCAAGCAGGAGCGCGAGTCCCGGCTCGACGAGATCAAGGCCGGCGCGGTCGAGAAGCTCGCCGAGCGCTTCGAGGGCCGCGAGAAGGAGATCTCCGCCGCCTACCGCGCCGTGACCAAGAAGCTCGTCCGCGAGCGGGTCATCCGCGACGGGCTGCGCATGGACGGCCGCGGCCTGAAGGACATCCGCCAGCTCACCGCCGAGGCGCACGTGCTCCCGCGGGTGCACGGGTCGGCGCTGTTCGAGCGCGGCGAGACGCAGATCCTCGGCGTGACGACGCTGAACATGCTCCGCATGGAGCAGATGATCGACACGCTGAACCCCGAGCGCACCAAGCGCTACATGCACAACTACAACTTCCCGCCGTACTCCACCGGTGAGACCGGCCGGGTGGGCTCGCCGAAGCGCCGCGAGATCGGGCACGGCGCGCTCGCCGAGCGCGCGCTGCTGCCGGTGCTGCCGACCCGCGAGGAGTTCCCGTACGCGATCCGGCAGGTGTCGGAGGCGCTCGGGTCCAACGGCTCCACCTCGATGGGCTCGGTCTGCGCGTCCACCATGTCGCTGCTGGACGCGGGCGTCCCGCTGAAGCAGATGGTGGCGGGCATCGCGATGGGCCTGATCAGCGAGGGCGGCGAGTACGTCACCCTCACCGACATCCTCGGCGCCGAGGACGCGTTCGGCGACATGGACTTCAAGGTCGCCGGCACCCGCGACCTGATCACCGCGCTGCAGCTGGACACCAAGCTCGACGGCATCCCCGCCTCGGTGCTGGCCGCCGCGCTGAAGCAGGCCAAGGGCGCCCGGCTGGCGATCCTGGACGTCATGCAGGAGGCCATCGAGGCGCCCGCCGAGATGAGCCCGAACGCGCCGCGGATCATCACCATCAAGGTCCCGGTCGACAAGATCGGCGAGGTCATCGGCCCGAAGGGCAAGATGATCAACTCGATCCAGGACGACACCGGCGCCGACATCACGATCGAGGACGACGGCACCATCTACGTCGGCGCCACCGACGGGCCGTCCGCCGAGGCCGCGCGGACCGCGATCAACGCGATCGCGAACCCGCACATGCCGGAGGTCGGCGAGCGGTTCCTCGGCACCGTCGTCAAGACCACGACGTTCGGCGCGTTCGTGTCGCTGCTGCCCGGCAAGGACGGCCTGCTGCACGTCTCGCAGATCCGCAAGCTGCACGGCGGCGCCCGGATCGAGAACGTCGAGGACGTGATGGGCGTCGGCGAGAAGATCCAGGTCGAGGTCACCGAGATCGACCAGCGCGGCAAGCTGTCGCTGGTGCCGGTCGAGGTGATCGAGCGGGAGGCCGCCGAGCGTCCCGAGGACGGCGACGAGCCGGCCGCCGCGGAGGCCGACGGCGACTCCGGCGAGCGCCGGGAGCGCCGCGAGGACGGCGACAAGCGCGCCCCGCGCCGCCGCCGCACCCGCCGCGGCGACGACTCCGGCCAGCGCAACTCCTGACCGAGCACGTGATGACCGACCGGCCTGCCCGCCCCGGGCAGGCCGGTCGGCCGCTTTCCGCCCCCCGTCCGTCCCTGGACCACCATCGAATGCGAGCGACACCGTGACCCTGCTGGCGCGGGCGCAGGAGCCCGGCACCACCACCACGATCCACACCGACGAGGCCGGTGCGGTCCGCCGCACCGTGCTGCCCGGCGGGCTGCGGATCATCACCGAGTCGACGCCGGCGGTGCGGTCCGCGGCGTTCGGCGTCTGGTCGGCCGTCGGGTCCCGCGACGAGGCGCCCGCCGACGCCGGCGCCAGCCACTACCTGGAGCACGTGCTGTTCAAGGGCACGCGGCGCCGGTCGGCGCTGGAGATCTCCGCGGCGGTCGACGCGGTCGGCGGCGACCTCAACGCGTTCACCGCCAAGGAGTACACCTGCTACTACGCCCGGGTGCTGGACTCCGACCTCCCGCTCGCGGTGGACGTCGTGTCCGACATGGTCGCCGACTCGGTGAACCGGCCCGAGGACGTCGAGGCCGAGCGCGGCGTGATCCTCGAAGAGATCCACATGCGCGACGACGACCCCGGCGACCTCATCCATGACGAGTTCGCGACCGCGCTGTACGGCGACACCCCGCTCGGCCGCCCGATCCTCGGCACCGAGGACTCGATCAACGCGCTGTCCCGCGACCGCATCCACGGCTACTACCGGGAGCACTACACCGCGTCCAACCTGGTGGTGTCCGTCGCCGGGAACATCGACCACGACGAGGTCGTCCGGCTGGTGTCGGAGGCGTTCGCCGGCCACCTCACCGGCGACGCCGAGCCCGCTCCGCCGCGCGTCGGCGGCCCCGCCGCCCCGGTCGACCCGCGCACCGTCGTGATCGACAAGGACACCGAGCAGGCGCACATCGTCCTCGGCGTCCCGGGCGTGTGCCGCACCGACGACCGCCGCTTCGCGCTCGGCGTGCTGAACGCCGCGCTCGGCGGAGGCATGTCGTCCCGGCTCTTCCAGGAGATCCGCGAGAAGCGCGGCCTGGCCTACTCGGTGTACAGCTACACCGCCCAGTACGCCGACTCCGGCATCTTCGGCGTCTACGCGGGCTGCCAGCCCGGCAAGGTCGACGAGGTCCTGTCGATCTGCCGCGACGAGGTGGGCTGGGCCGCCGAGCGGAGCCTCACCGAGGAGGAGCTGGAGCGCGGCAAGGGCCAGCTGCGCGGCGCGATGGTCCTCGGCCTCGAGGACACCGGCTCCCGGATGAGCCGCATCGGCAAGAGCGAGCTGGTGTACGAGTCGCTGCTGCCGGTCGACGACGTCCTCGCCCGCATCGAGGCCGTCACCCTCGACGACGTCCGCGACGTCGCCGGCGAGATCCTGTCGGCCCCGAGCGCCCTCACCGTCATCGGCCCCGTCGGCGACCGCGACTTCCGGAGTTAGCGCACCGGCCGACCGGGTATCGGCGCGGGGTGAAGATCCTCATCCGGGTGGTGATCTCGGCGATCGCGCTGTGGGTGGCGTCCGCCGTGGTCGACGGCATCGACGTGCACGGCGGCAGCACCGGCGAGAAGGCGCTCACGCTGCTGGTCGTGGCGGTCATCTTCGGCATCATCAACGCGGTGCTGAAGCCGGTGATCAAGGTGCTCGGCTGCGTGTTCTACATCGTCACGCTGGGCCTGATCGCCCTGGTGGTGAACGCGGGGCTGCTCATGCTGACCAGCTGGGTGGCCGGGAAGCTGGACCTGCCGTTCCACGTCGAGTGGTTCTGGCCCGCGTTCTGGGGCGCGATCATCATCGGGGTGGTGAGCTGGCTGCTCAACCTGTTCGTGGCCGACGACGACTGATCACCCGGGGCCGGTAGGCTCGTCGGACGCGTCATCGGGAGGAACACGTGATCAAGGTTGGGGTGCTGGGCTCGCGCGGCCGGATGGGCGCCGAGGTGTGCCGGGCCGTGCAGGGCGCGGACGACATGGAGCTCGTCGCCGCCGTCGACCAGGACGACGAGCGGGAGCCGCTGACCGCCGCCGAGGTGGTCGTCGACTTCACCCGCCCGGCCGTCGTCATGGACAACCTCAAGTGGTGCGTCGAGCACGGCCTGCACGCCGTCGTCGGCACCACCGGGTTCGACCCGTCCCGGCTCGACACGGTCCGGTCGTGGCTGACCGGCGGCAAGGGGCCGAACGTCCTGATCGCGCCGAACTTCGGCATCGGCGCCGTGCTGATGATGCACTTCGCGCAGAAGGCCGCGCCGTTCTTCGAGTCCGTGGAGATCGTGGAGCTGCACCACCCGAACAAGGTGGACGCCCCGTCGGGCACCGCGTACCGCACCGCCGAGCTGGTCGCCGCCGCCCGCGCGGAGGCGGGGGTCGCGCCGCCGCCGGACGCCACCACCGAGGAGTTCGACGGCGCCCGCGGCGCCGACGTGGACGGCGTCCACGTGCACGCGGTGCGGCTGTCCGGTGCCGTCGCGCACCAGGAGGTCGTGCTCGGCGGACACGGCGAGCTGTTCACGATCCGGCACGACTCGATGAACCGCGAGTCGTTCATGCCGGGCGTGCTGCTGGCCGTCCGCAAGGTCGTGGACGGCCCCGACCGGCTCACCGTCGGCATCGAGTCGCTGCTCGGCCTGTGATGGAGTTCGCCGCCGAGCCCTGGGACTACCTGGGCGCGTCCGAGGCGATCGACATCGAGCATCCGCTCGTCCAGCAGACCGCCTCGGACCTGCGCACCGGCGACGACGTGGCGTACGCGCGGGCCGCGTTCGACCACGTCCGCGACCGGGTGACCCACTCGATGGACGCCGGCGACGACCGCGTCACCTGGCGGGCGTCCGACGTCCTCGAACGGCGCACCGGCCTCTGCTACGCCAAGTCCAACGCCTACGTGGCGCTGCTGCGGGCCGGCGGGATCCAGGCGGGCCTGTGCTACCAGCTGGTGGACGGCTTCGTCCACGGGCTCAGCGCCGCGCTGGTGGACGACCGCTGGGTCCTGCTCGACCCGCGCGGCAACAACGACGAGGTCCACGTCGAGTTCTCCGCCTCCGAGGACCGTCTCGCATACCCGTCGGTCCCGGTCCTGCCGACGGTCCACGCGGTGCCGCACCCCACCGTCCTGAAGGCCCTCAAGTCGATGTCGGCCCTCACCGTGGAGGCGCTCCCCACCACCCTCTAGCGGACCCTGGTGAGGCGCATGAAGGGGAGTTCGCGGCCGACGCGGCGGTAGTCGTCCTTGGTGCCGTCGACGATGAAGCCCATGTAGCGGAGGAGCCGTGCCGCGGCCTTCGGGTGGCGCGGCGCGTAACGGACCATCAGCTCACCGCCCTCGTCGGCGTCCAGCCGCCGCGCCGTCACCGCGAACCGGGTCCGCCCCACCTGGACGGTCGCCCGCGGCGTCTTCAGCAGGTTGCGGTACCAGTCGGACCGCGGACCGAAGCCGGAGCACACGACGTAGTCGTCCCCGGCGTGCTCCACGACCTCCACGACCGCCTGCCGCGTCGCCCCGGACACGCGGCCCACGTGCTCCAGCAGCAGGAACCGGTCCCCGAACAGCGGGCCGAGGCCCCTGCGGTACAGGTGGACGGGCAGCCGGAACAGGGTCCGGCGCAGCCCCGCCGGCGGCGCGGGCCGCTTGGGGATCTCCATGGCGCTCCCTCCACGGCCCGTCCTACCCACGACGGGCCGGGAGAGTCGCGTCAGCCGAGCACCGACAGGTCGAGCCGCTCCACCCGGGCCGGGTCGGCGAGGATGTCGATCGCGACGATCCGGCCGTCGGCGACCGTGAACGACAGCACCGACTGGGGCCGGTCGCCGTCCATCGAGACGACCCCGGCGGTCCCGTTGACCAGCGCGGGACGCGAGGTGAACGCCGTCAGGCGGCTGAATGTGACCGCCTGGTCGGCGACGAGGCGGGCGCCGCGCAGATGCTGCCAGCCTCCGGCGCCGAGGTCGGCGCGCAGCTCCACATCCGGGTCGAGGACCGCGATGAGCGCCTCGAAGTCACCGGCGCGCGCCGCGGCGTGGAACGCGTCCACGACGGCGCGCTGGCGGCCCCGGTCGCGCTCGGGGACGGGCGCCGCGCCCCGCACCCGGCGGCGGGCCCGGCTGGCGAGCTGCCGCGCCGCGTCCGTGGACCGGCCGACGATCGGCGCGATGTCCTCGAACGGCACCGCGAACGTGTCGTGCAGGACGAACGCGAGCCGCTCGGCGGGCGTCAGCGACTCCAGCACGACCAGCAGCGCGAGCCCGACCGAGTCGGCGAGCAGCGCCTCGTGCTCGGGGTCGGCGCCGGACTCCGGCGCGATCACCGGGTCGGGCAGCCGCTCGTCCAGGGAGTCCTCGCGGCGCGACGTCCGGGACCGCAGCATGTCCAGGCACACCCGCCCGACCACGGTCGTCAGCCATCCGCCGAGGTTGGCGACCCCGTCGCCGCCCGACCGGCTCAGCCGCAGCCACGCCTCCTGGACGGCGTCGTCCGCCTCCGTCAGCGACCCCAGCATCCGGTAGGCGACCGCCTTCAGATGCGTGCGGTGCTCCTCGAACCGGTCCGCCAGAAAGTCGCGCTCGTCCATCGTGCCCCCTCGTCCGCCATGTTCATATCACTGACGGATCACCCGCCCCGGATGTGACCGGGTTGTCGACCGCGAAAGCGTGCCCTTAACGTTCGTCGGGTGGACGACTCGATCGCGCGCGACCTGTGGACGGTCCTGGAGCCGCTGCACGCGGTGACGTACTTCTCGCCGGAATGCCTGGCGGCGAACAAGGACGCCGGGCTGAAGGGCTTCTGGATGGGCTACTTCGGCAGCCGCGGCGCCCCGCTCGGCGCGGTGCCCGCGGGCGTGGTCGAGGCGACGTTCTTCGGGTTCCATCCGTCGCGGGTGCGGCGGGCCGTCCCGGACGCGTGGCGCTTCGCCTCACCGGAGAGCATCCTCGCGGTGCGGGGCGTGGCGGCGGCGCGGGCCCTCCGCAGGATCGTGCCGGGCATCGAGGGGATCGCCGCCGAGGTGGCGCCGCTGCTGCGGCGGGCGGTCGAGGCGGCGGACGCGGCGGGCCGTCCGCTGTTCGGCGCCAACCGCGACCTGGACGTCCCGGACGACCCCGTCGAGGCGCTGTGGCAGGCCGCGACGGCGCTGCGCGAGCACCGCGGCGACGGTCACGTGGCCGTCCTGACGAGCGAGGGCCTCGACGGCCTGACCTCGAACGTCCTCGCCGCCGCCGTCGGCGCGGTCACCTCCGGGCAGATGCTGCGGAGCCGGGGCTGGACGCGGGAGCGGTGGGACGAGGCCGCGGACGCCCTCGCCGCCCGCGGCCTCGTGGACGGCGGCACCGCGACCGACGCGGGACGTGCCCTCAAAGCCCGCATCGAGGAGCGCACCGACGCGCTCGCCGCACCGCCCTACCGCGTCCTGGACGACCCGAAGGCCCTCTACGACCGCCTCGTCCCCGCGGCGAAGGCCGTGGCCGACGCGGGCGAGATGCCCTTCCCCAACCCCATCGGCCTGCCCCGCGTCGGCTAGACCACCGCGCCGCCTGGACCACCGCGCCGCCAGGACCATGCCGCCCAGGAGCGCTGCCAGGGCTCCCACTCGTCGGTGGTGATCTCCAGTCCGAACGGGTCGGGAAGCTTGACGGTCTCGCCGAACTCCCAGCTCACCGACTCCCGGTACTCGCCCCTGGCGGTGTCGGGCTCGGCGAAGAGGATCGTCCGGGCGACGTTGCGGTCCCGGTCGACCCGTGATCTCGGCCGGTATCCGGCGGTCAGCCGCGGGACGGGGTCTTGGAGAGGTCGACCTCGGTGATGCTGCGGGTGATGCGGGCGGCGGAGTAGGCGGCCTCCTCGTCGAGGGTCTCGGCCTCCAGCAGCGCGGCGGCGAGCGAGTCGAGCTGGTCGCGGTGCGCGCGCAGGGTGTCGAGGGCCTCGGCGTAGCACTCGTCGACGATCCGGCGGGCCTCCAGGTCCACCGCGTCGAGGGTGCCCTGCGCGGCGTACTGGCCCATCGGCTCCATGCCGTCGGACGGCAGGATCGACAGCGGGCCGACCTTCGGGGACATGCCCCAGCGGCCCACCATCCCGCGGGCGATCTTGGTGACCTGCTCCAGGTCGCTCTCCGAGCCGGTGGTGATCACGCCGAAGACCAGCTCCTCGGCGGCCATCCCGCCGAGCGCGCCGATGATCCGGCCGCGCAGGTATCGCTCGTCGTAGGCGTAGCGGTCGCTGTCGGGCGTGGACACGGTGACGCCGAGCGCGCGGCCGTGCGGCACGATGGTGATCTTGCGGACCGGGTCGGCGCCCGGCTGCAGCATGCCGAGCAGGCCGTGCCCCGACTCGTGGTAGGACGTGCGGCGCCGCTCCTCGTACGGCATGACCAGCGCGCGGCGGGTGCCGAGCTGCACCTTCTCCAGCGCGCTCTGGAAGTCGTCCATGTCGACCGCGCCCTTGTCCCGCTTGACGGCGAGCAGCGCGGCCTCGTTGACGAGGTTGGCCAGCTCGGCGCCCGTCATGCCGGGGGTCATCCGCGCGATCGCGGTGATGTCGGCGTCGGCGGCGAGCGGGACCTCGCGGGTGTGCACGCCGAGGATCGCGACCCGGCCGTCCAGGTCGGGCGGCGAGACGGCGACCTGCCGGTCGAACCGGCCGGGGCGCATCAGCGCGGCGTCCAGGATATCGGGACGGTTCGTCGCGGCGATCACGACGACGCCCTCGGAGCCGGAGAACCCGTCCATCTCGGTGAGGATCTGGTTCAGCGTCTGCTCGCGCTCGTCGTGCCCGCCGAGGCTGGCGCCGCTGCCGCGGGTCCGGCCGATGGTGTCGATCTCGTCGATGAAGATGATCGACGGGGCGGTCTTGCGCGCCTCGGTGAACAGCTCGCGGACGCGGGCGGCGCCGACGCCGACGACCATCTCGATGAACTCCGACGCGGCGGCGGAGTAGAACGGCACGTCGGCCTCGCCGGCGACGGCGCGGGCCAGCAGCGTCTTGCCGGTGCCGGGCGCGCCGGTGAGCAGCACGCCGCGCGGGACGCGGGCGCCCATCTTGCGGTACTTGCCGGGGTCCTTGAGGAAGTCGACGACCTCGCTGAGCTCGGCCTCGACCTCGTCGATGCCCGCGACGTCGGAGAACGTGGCGCGCTTCTCGTCGGGCGCGACGGGCTTGGGCGAGCGGCCGAAGCCGCCCATGATCCCGCCGCCACCGCCGCCGGTCATCCGGCGCTGCAGCCAGACCATGACGCCGATCCACAGGCCGACGAACAGCAGCGTGGGCAGCAGCGAGAGGGCGAGGTTGGCCAGCAGGCCGCGGTCCTCGTTGACGGGCTTCGCCTCGACCGCGACGCCCTTGTTCACCATCTCGGTGTAGATCTTGTCGTCGGCGAACGCGGGGCGCAGCGTCTCGAACGCGGTGTAGGTCTTCTTCGCGTCCTTCTGCCCGGGGACCTGCTGCGCGCTCTTCAGCTTGCCCTGGATCTGGTAGCCCTTGGTGTAGACGTCCTTGACGTTCCCGGCCTGCACCTGCTGGGTGAAGGCGGTGTACGGGACGCTCACCTTGTCCTGCTGCCCCGTGTAGTGCATCGAGACGTAGCTCAGCCCGAACACCACGAGCAGCAGCAGCCAGAACAGGGACGTGTTGCGGCGCGGGCGCCAGCCGCCGAAGCCGCCGCCGGCCTTCTTCGGCCGCTCGGGCACGCCCTCGGCGCGCCAGGGCCGCTCGGGGTCGTTGCGGGGCGGCACCGACTCACGCCGGTCGCGCTCCGCGGAACCTGCACGCTGCGCCGCCGCCTCGCTCGGCGTCGGCGCGGGTCGCTTGGACGGCACGTCTGGCATCTCCCGGTACGCATCGCCCGCGGGTGGCACGGGCGATCGGCTTCAACGGAGCCCCGGTTCAGGGTCCCGGGGAGGTAAACGGGATTCCGGTACGAGACGTTCCCGTGCTGTATCAGCGGTGGGCGAACGCACACCGCGCCCGTGTGGCGCGGGTCACTGCGGCCCCACGGGAGTGGTGAACCCGTACTTGTTGAACAACCGCTGCGCCTCCGGCGTCACCAGCCACGACACGAACTCGTCCGCTTCGTCGCGGTGCGCGCCGTCCTTCACCGCCGCGGCGGAATAGGTCGCCGTCACGTTCTCGTTGGCCGGGATCGGGACGCTGGTGACCGCGATGCCGGCGGACCGCAGGTCGGTGATGTAGACCACGCCCGCGTCGGCGTCCCCGACGCGGATCCGGTCCAGGACGGCCCGCGAGCTGATCTCCTCGGCGGTCGTTCGGAGGGGGACTCCGGCCTTCGCGAACGCCTGGCGGGTGTAGCGGCCGATCGGCACGCTGGGGGCGCCCGCCACGACGCGCAGGCCGCGCCGCTCCAGGTCCTCCAGGCCCTGGATCCGCCTGGGGTTGCCGGGGCCGACGGCGATCGTGAGGCCGGTCGCGGCGATGGCCCGGCGGTGGCCGTCCAGGTACGGGTCCGCCTGGTTCAGGCTGACGGTGTCCGCGGTCGCCAGCACGTCGCCGGGGTCGTGCTCGGAGAGCTTGTCGGCCATCTCCGCCGAGCCGCCGAACTCCGGTTCCAGCCGCACGCCCGGGTGCGACTGGCGGTAGGCGGCGCCCATCTCGCCGAACACCTCGGTGAGCGAGGAGGACGCCAGCACCGTCAGCGTCACCGGCCCGGACGACCCGCCGCACCCGGCGGCGAGGCCGAGCAGGACCAGCGAGACGAGGGGGACGAGCAGCGCGGACGCGCGTACACGCCCGACGGCACCGCAACGGCGCGCTCGGGGGGAGTCGGGCATATCGCATCATCCTAGGGACGGACCCGGTCCGCCCCCCGCATTCACCCCTCGGCGTGTCAGTACCGCCCGCTACTGTTCCCCTCAATTGGAGATCACCTTCCCCGGAGGCACGGACGATGTCCCTCGACCTGATGGAACTGCTCCCCGGCGACTGGCGGCAGCGGCTCGACCCGCTGCTCGACCCGGCCGCCACCGCCGCGCTCGGCGCCTACGTGGCGGGGGAGTACGACGGGCAGACCGTGTACCCGCCGCGCGAGGACCTGTTCAACGCCTTCCGGCACTGCCCGTTCGACCGGGCCCGCGTGCTGATCCTCGGCCAGGACCCCTACCACGGCCCGGGCCAGGCGCACGGGCTCAGCTTCAGCGTCCGCGACGGCGTGCGGCTGCCCCCGTCGCTGCGCAACATCTACAAGGAGATGGCGTCCGACCTGGAGATCCCGCCCGCCGTGTCCGGTGATCTCACCCACTGGGCCGACCAGGGGGTCCTGCTGCTGAACGCGGTGCTGACCGTGCGCGGCGGCGACGCCGGCTCGCACGCCGGCCAGGGCTGGGAGGACTTCACCGACGCCGCGATCCGCGCGCTGAACGACAAGACCGACCGCGTCGTGTTCGTGCTGTGGGGCGCCTACGCGCGCAAGAAGGCGCGGCTGATCACCGGCCCGCAGCACACCGTGATCGAGTCGGCGCACCCGAGCCCGCTGAGCGCGAAGAAGTTCTTCGGGACGCGCCCGTTCAGCGCGGTGAACAAGGCGCTGGTCGACGCCGGGCAGCCGGAGATCGACTGGAACCTCACGGCCTGAGCGACACCGCGGGCCCGCCTCACCCGCGCGGGTGAGGCCGGCCGCGGCGGTTCCCCACGCGGCGGGAGGTGCGTCCGGGCCGCGGTGGCGATGCTCGTGGCATGACAGTTCACGTTCAGTCCCTCGCCGGGCGCGGGGCGGCCGCGCGGGGGCCGGGGGCGCTGCGGCTCGCGGTCTGCGCGGCGACCGCGGCGGCCTGCGCGCCCTACCTCGGCATCAAGATCGCGTGGCTCTCCGGCAGCACGGTCGGGTGGAACGACGCCGCGGAGGCGGAGAACTCCGTCCTGTACGTCGGCAACGCGATCACGATGGGCATGGACGCGGCGGCGGTGCTCGTCGCGTGCGCGTTCACGTTCGCGTGGGGGCGGCGGGTCCCGGCGTGGCTCGTGCTACTGCCGATCTGGGTCGCGACGGGCCTGCTCGTGCCGATCGCGCTGGCCGTGCCGCTGGGGACGCTCGTCCAGGCCCTGGTGTCCGCGGAGCCGGCGACCGGGTCCGGGAACGGGTTGCAGGGCTGGGTGTACGGCGTCGTCTACACGGGGTTCACGCTCCAGGGGATCGGGCTGCTCACGGCGTTCGTCCTGTATGCGCGGGAGCGGTGGCCGGAGGTGTTCGCCCTCCGCACCGCGGACGTCCAGGCGGGCCCGACCCGGCCGCTGCAGGTGCTGCTGGCGCGCGGGGCGGCCGTCCCCGCCGCCGTCTGCGCGGCCGTGCACCTCTTCTGGGCGTTCGGCGGCACGGCCGGCCTCCCGCATGACCAGGCGGTCGCCAGGACGGCGCCGCAGCAGGTCCTCGACGGGGTGTGGGCCCTGCTCGCGCTCGCCGGCGCCGCCGGGCTCCTCGCCCTGGCGGGCCGGGCGCGCCGCCCGGCCCGGTTCGTCGTGCCGCTGGCCGCCGCCTGGGCGGGCGCGGGCGCGATGTTCGCGTGGTCGCTGTACGGCCTGGTCGTGACGCTGGCGGCGTCCAGGGAACTGGGCGCCGACACGGCGCCGGGGAGCGGCCTGGTCGCGCTGGGCGGCGTGCTGACGGGGCTCGTCATCGCGCTGACCGGCGCGTTCCTGCTCGCCGAGCACGGCGGTGCCCGGCGCCGGGATCAGAGCGCCAGGCCGATGGCGAGCAGCAGCCCGTAGGCGATCTGGAGGCGGCCGGTCTCGCCCAGCACCGGGATCAGGGCGGGGCCGGACGCGCCGCCGAGCACCTTCTGCGTCGGCGGGATCGACAGCGGGGCCGCGAGGAGCGCGATCAGCGCCCACGGGTGCGGCGCCGCCAGCACGAGCACGAACATGAACGGCAGCGCGGCGCACGCCGCGTACAGGATCCGGGTCCGGCGGTCGCCGAGGACGACGGCGAGGGTCCGCTTGCCGGACTCGCGGTCGGTGGGGATGTCGCGCAGGTTGTTGGCGACCAGCATCGCGCAGGCGAGCAGGCCGACCGGCACCGCGGCCGCCCAGCCCTCCCAGGGCAGCTTCTCGACCTGGACGTACACGGTCCCGACGACGGCGACGAGGCCGAAGAACACGAAGACCGACACCTCGCCGAGGGCCCGGTAGCCGTACGGGGTCTTGCCGCCGGTGTAGAACCAGGCGGCGAGGATCGCGACCGCGCCGACCAGCAGCAGCCACCAGGTGGTGACGGCGGCGAGCACCAGCCCGGCCACGGCGGCGGCGAGGAAGCAGCCGAGCGCGGCGGCGAGGACCTGCTTGGGCGGCGCGACCTTGGAGCCGACGAGGCGCAGCGGCCCGACGCGGTCCTCGTCGGTGCCGCGGATGCCGTCGCTGTAGTCGTTGGAGAAGTTCACGCCGATCTGCAGGATCAGCGCCACGAACGCCGCGAGCAGCGCCCGCCACCAGATGGCGGTGTCCACTCCGATGGCGACGCCGGTGCCGACGACGACGGGAACGAGGGACGCGGGAAGGGTGCGGGGCCGGGATCCGGCGACCCATTGGTTCAGCGTGGCCACAGTTACCGCTCGTTCTCGTGGGACGACAGGGGTACAGGGGGTGTCAGCCGCCCTGGCGCTTCGATTCTTCCCGATGTCGATCAGTGCTCGGGCGCAGGCGCAGCGAGAGGGCGAGCCCGGCCGCGAGGATCGCGGCGGTCGTGAGCGCGGCGTTCCTGGTGGCGGCGGCGAGGCTGGCGTCCGCGGCGCGCGCCTCGACGGCCGTGCCGGGGCTGTCGTGAAGATCACGTCCGTACGTCCCAGCGCTCTCGCGCAGCTGCCGGGTCACGGCCGCCTGCCGGTCCGGCGACAGGGATGTCCCGGCGAGCCGGTCGCTCATCGCGTGCCCGAGGCTGGTGGCGAACACCGTCCCGATCAGCGCGATGCCGAGGGCCGCGCCGACCTGCCGCGCGGTGGACTGCGTGCCGGACGCCTGCCCGGCCTGCGCCGGCGGGACGTCCGCGAGTGAGACGTTCGTGAGCTGCGCCGACGTGAGGCCGAGGCCGAGGCCGTACAGCAGCATCCAGGGCGCGAGCCCGAACCCGCCGGTGGTCGCCGAGACGGTGACGCCGAGCGCGAGGACGGCGGCGACCTCCAGCACCATGCCGATCTGCACGACCCGGTGCGCGCCGCGCTTGTTGGCGAGCTTGCCCGCGTATCCGCCGGTGAGGAACGCCCCGATGGCCAGCGGCAGGATCGCGACGCTGATCTGCAGCGGGTTCGTGCCGTGCACGCCGAGCAGGAACAGCGGCAGGATGAACAGCAGCCCGAGCTCCCCGACGTTGATCAGGGACGAGGCGAGGTTGCCGTGCCGGAAGTTCGGGATCCGGAACAGCTCGAGGTCCAGCATGACGGGACGGCCCGCCGCCGCCCGGGCCCGCTCGACCACGACCAGCGCCGCGATCAGCACGATCCCGATCGCGATCACGACCGGGACGGGCGACAGCGCGGTGCCCGGCCAGTCGAACCCGGCCGCGGAGAACCGCCGGGTCGCGGTCCACCAGCCGTACGTCTGGCCCTCGATGAGGCCGCACACCAGGGCGGCGAGCCCGAGCGCGGACAGCGCCGCGCCCGGCCAGTCGATCTCCCGCAGCGGGCTCCGGGAGCCCGCGCCGGGCGATCGCGTCTCCGGCATCAGCCGGTAGGCGCCCGCGATGAGCGCGGCGCCGAGCGGCAGGTTGATCCCGAAGGCCCAGCGCCAGCCGCCGCCGGTCGCGACGGCGCCGCCGATGAGCGGGCCGAGCGCGGCCATCCCGCTGATCATCGAGCCCCAGATGCCGAACGCGACGGCGCGGTCCCGTCCGGTGAACACCGCGTTCACCGTGGACAGCGTCGCCGGCAGGATCATGGACGCGCCGACGCCCTGCACCGCGCGCGCCGCGACCAGCGCGCCCACGCCGCCCGCGAGCGCCGCGCCCACGCTGGCCAGCGCGAACACCACGACCCCGAGCACGAACATGCGGCGCCGGCCGAACAGGTCGCCGGCCCGGCCGAACGGGATCAGCAGCGCCGCGAACACCAGCGCGTACACCGAGGTGACCCACTCCGCGCCCGCCGTCGTCACGTCCAGGTCGGACACGATCCGGGGCAGCAGCACCCCGACGATGGTGGCGTCCACGACGACCAGCGAGACGCCCAGGCTGATGACGACCATGCCGAGCCAGCGGCGGTGGGCGGCGTTCGGGGCCGCCGGGGCATGGGGCGACGTCAGAGAGGTGGGCTCGGGCACGGCGTCCACGATATGGCCGGACGGCGCGTGCCCCTCACCGACCCCTGCCGAACGGCGATGACCGGACGGCGACCACCGGGAGGGCGATCACCGGACGGCGATGTCGGTGTGGAGCCTGATCTGCCGGACGGGCTCGCCCATGTCGAGGGTGCGGGACGTCCCGTCGGGCGCCCAGCCGGCGCCGCCGAGGAACGCGCGGGTGACCTCGTCCTTCTCGAACGCCCAGGTGGTCAGGGTGGTGAAGCCGTCCTCGCGGAGCAGGTCGGCGGTGGCGGCGAGCAGCCGGCTGCCGTGCCCGGCGCGCGCGTGCAGCGGGTCGACCAGCAGGGCGATCAGCTCGGCGGTGGCCGCGGGGTCGAGGTCGGGGTCCTCGGCGGGGGCGTGCGCCGCGAACCCGACGACGAGGTCGGACGCGACGGCGACGAGCAGCCGGTGCCGCGGGCTCGGCGGGTCCGCCGCCGCGTCCGCCCAGCGCTCCCGCCACGCCTCCAGCGCGTCCGGGCCGGTCACCCGGTCCAGGACGCCGGGCGGGAGCAGGTCGCGGTAGCCGTGCCGCCAGGCGCGCACCTGGATGTCGGCGACGGCGGCCGCGTCCGCGCGCCGCGCCTCCCGCACCCCCGCGTCGGCTCCGCTGCCGCCGGTCATGAGCGCCCCCTTCCGGACGATCGCCCTTCCGGACGATCACGCACACCCTAGAGCCCGGGGCCGCCTCAGGGGCGGTTGCGGGCCCGGTAGGCGCGGGTCTTGGTGCGGTTGCCGCAGGTGCGCATCGAGCACCAGGACCGCGACCGGTTCTTGGACGTGTCGAGGAACGCCCAGCGGCAGGTGCCCTCCTGGCAGACCTTGAGGCGCGGCCAGGTGCCGGCGGCGGCCGTGTCCATGATCGCGGCGGCGATGCGGGCGAGCCCGGCGGCGGCGGTCGGCGGCGGGTCGAGCGGGACGAGTGCGGGCCGCGGCCCGGTGAGGCCGATCCGCAGGGGCAGCGCGGAGAGCGCGTCGTCCAGTTCGCCGGGGAAGTCGGCCTCCTGCGGCCCGTGGTGGGCGGCCATGGCCTCGCGCAGGCCCTCGCGCAGGGTGATCGCGGTGCTCAGGTCGGCGGGGTCGGCGGCCGTCCCGGGCGGGACGAGCCCGCGTCCGGCCAGCCAGCCGGCGAGGTCCGCGGGCGAGGCGATGCCCTCGGTGCCGGAGTCGATGTCCAGCGTGTTGACGAAGTCCTGCAGCAGCTGCGCCGGGTCCTGCGGCGGCTGCGCGGGGTCGTCGTCGGCGTGCGCGTCGGCCATCGGTCCCTCCACCCGTCCGCTGAGCAGCCTACCAACCGTGAACACCAGTGAAATGCTTTAGCCGGTTGCATCATTCCGACACCACCGTTACGGTTTCAGTGGTGTCAACGAAGGGAGGCGCGATGAACGCGCTGCCGTACCTGGCGGGCCTCGCGGCCCGGCACGCCTGGGCCGAGCGGGAGTACGCGCGGCTGCAGGCCGACATCGTCGAGGCCCGGCTCGCCGCCGGAGTCCGGGCGAGCGAGCGGGCCGCCCGCCGGCGCGCGCGGCTCCGCGCCCTGCGGCCGGTGCGTCCCGTCCGCCGTCCCGAACCCGTCCACTGCCGGCGCGCCGCCGCGCGGCCGGTCCGCCACGACCGCCCCCTGGAGGGAACCCGATGACCAGCCCGAAGATCGGCAACATCGTGATCGACTGCGCCGACCTGGACGCCATGGCCGCGTTCTGGGGCGCCCTGCTCGACCTGAAGGCCACCGCCGCCGACGACGGCTGGCTCGACCTCGAGCCGCTGGGCGCGGGCGGGCCGACGCTGT
This sequence comes from Actinomadura violacea, assembly GCF_017573465.1. GTDB lineage: Bacteria > Actinomycetota > Actinomycetes > Streptosporangiales > Streptosporangiaceae > Spirillospora > Spirillospora violacea. The sequence continues at coordinate 295,549 of NZ_JAGEPF010000011.1, read as the reverse complement.
CGTTCCAGCGCGTCCCCGAGCGCAAGAAGATCAAGAACCGCTACCACTTCGACCTGGAGGTCCCCGACATCCACGCCGCCGGCGAGCGCGCCGAGGGCCTCGGCGCCGCCCCCGCCGGCGAGCCGATGGGGGACCCGCAGGCACCGTTCCGGGTCTGGCGCGACCCGGAGGGCAACGAGTTCTGCTTCTGCACCGCGTCCTGAACGCGGGCGCGCCCCGGTGCCGGCCGGGCGTCAGCGCAGGACGGTGGCGAGGCGCCGGACGCCCTCCGCCAGCTCCGCCTCCGACGCGGCGCTGCCGTAGCTCAGCCGCAGCCAGGGGCCCGGCGGCTCGGCGGGGAAGAACGGCCGGCCCGCGCTGACCAGCACGCCGGCGCGCAGGGCGGCCTCGGCGACCGCGACGTCGTCGAGGCCGTCCGGCAACCGGGCCCACAGGTGCAGGCCGCCCGCCGGACGGTTCGCGCGCAGCTCCGGCAGGTGGCGGGCGAGCGCGTCGCGCAGCGCGTCGCGGCGGGCCGGCAGCGCCGCCCGGATCGCGCGCAGGTGCCGCGGCCAGCCGGGCGAGCTGACGAGTTCGAGCAGCGTCTCCTGAAGCGGCCGGGCCGGGAAGAACTCCTCGACGAGCTGCGTCGCGCGGATCCGCTCGGCGACCGGGCCGCGCGCGACCACCGCGGCGATCCGCAGGCTCGGCGCGGTGGCCTTGGTGAGCGAGGCGATGTGCACGACGCGGCCGTCGGGGTCCTGCGCGATCAGCGGCGGCGGGGGCGGCTCGATGCCGAGGTACCGCGCGTAGTCGTCCTCGACGACGAAGGCGCCCGCGGCCCGCGCGACGTCGAGGACGCGCCCGCGCCGCTCCGCGCTCAGCACCGTCCCCGTCGGGTTGTGGAACGCCGGCTGGCAGTAGAACGCCCGCGCGCCGCTCAGCGCGAACGCCTCCGCGAGCAGGTCGGGGCGGACGCCGTCCTCGTCCACCGGCACCGGGACGGGCCGCAGCCCGCTCGCCCGCGCGACGGCCAGCACGCCGAGGTAGGTCGGCGACTCGACCAGGACGGGCGCGCCGGGCGGCAGCAGCGCCCGCAGCACGGTCGTGAGCGACTGCTGCCCGCCGTTGGTGATCGTCACGTCGGCGGGGGACACGCCCCCGCCGACCGAGCGGGCGAACCAGGCGCGCAGTTCGGGGACGCCGCCGATGCCGGGCATCTCCCAGGCGTCGGGGCGGCGGGCGGCCCGCGCCGCGGCGGTCGCCATCGCCCGCACCGGCTGCAGGCTCGGGTGCGGGTAGCCGCCGCTGAGCGCGACGGCCCCCTCCGGTGGCGGGGTGAGCAGCCAGGACACGCCCGCCGCGTCCACCGAGCGGGCCGCGAGCGTCACCGCCTGCCAGCCGAAGTCGGCGGGCCCGGACGCGGCGGACGGCCGGCGCGCGGCGAACGCGCCCGCGCCCGGACGCGTCACGACGAGGCCCTCGGCGGCGAGCAGCCCGATGGCGCGCGACACCGTGACGGGGCTGACGCGGTGCCGCTCGACCAGCGTCCGGCTCGACGGCAGCCGCTCGCCCGGGCTCAGCCGGGCGACCTCGGTGCGCAGCGCGCCGGCGAGCGCCGCCACACTGCTATCGTTGTTCATGAGGACCAAAGATAGCGCTACTGTCCCCGCCGCGATAGCGGGCACGAGGGCGGGGATCGGCATCTGGCTCGCCGCGCTGGGCGTGCTGATCTACTCCTTCACCCTCCCCAGCACGGAGTTCGGCCTCGAAGGGCTCGACCCGTACCTGATCGGCATCGGCCGGTCCGCCGCCGCGAGCGTCCTCGCCGCCATCGCACTGCTATCGGTCCGCGCCCGGTGGCCGCGCGGCCGCCAATGGGCCGCGCTCGCCGTCGCCGCCGCCGGCGTGGTCTTCGGGTTCCCGATGCTGTCCACGCTCGCGCTCGACCGGGGCGCCTCGTCCGCCCACTCGGCGGTCGTCGTCGGGCTGCTGCCGGCCGCGACCGCCGTCCTCGGCGTGCTGCGCGCGGGCGAGCGGCCGTCCCGCGCCTTCTGGCTGGCGAGCGCCGCCGGCGCCGCCTGCGTCACCGGTTTCGCGCTGATCCGCGGCGCGGGCCGGCTCAGCGCCGCCGACCTGCTGCTGTTCGGCGCGCTGCTGGCCGCCGCCGCGGGCTACGCCGAGGGCGGCCGGCTCGCCCGCGACATGCCGGGCTGGCGGGTGATCTCCTGGGCGCTGGTGCTGTCCGCGCCGATCACCGTCCCGGTGACCGGGTGGCTGCTCGCCACGACGCACCCGCACTGGACCGGCCACACCGTCCTCGGCTTCGGCTACGTGACCGCCTTCTCCGCCTACCTCGGCTTCTTCGCCTGGTACGAGGGCCTCGCGCGGGCCGGGATCGCCCGCGCGAGCCAGGTCCAGCTCGCCCAGCCGGTGATGACGCTCGCCTGGTCGTGGCTCCTGCTCGGTGACCGGGTCGACGCGGTGACCGTGCTGGCCGCGGCCGGCGTCCTCGTCTGCGTGGCCCTGACCCAGCGGACGCGGGTCCGCCGCGCCCCGGTCACCGCCGCCGTCCCGGCCGCGACCGGCACGGGCATGGCCGCGGCCGGGATGCGCACAATGGACGGTAGGGCGTCGCAAAACGGTGACCAGCGAGGAGCCTTCCATGGCCGACAAGCCGACCGTTCCTGAGGGCGGGTTCTGGCCCGCTCCGGAGATCCCGCAGCCGAACATCTACCCGATGGAGTGGCGGGTCGAGACCGACCGGCTCGCCGCCATCTACGAGAAGTCCAAGCGGGTCGTGTGGAACCCCGCCGACCTGCCCTGGGACGAGCTGGACCCGGACGGGTTCACGCCGGAGCAGCGTCTCGGGCTCATGTACTGGTTCGCGGTGCTGGCCAACTTCGACGCCTCCGGGCCCGCGGTGTTCGCCCGCGCGACCATCCACGCGTTCGAGCAGCACGAGGAGGACCCCGTCCGCAAGTGCTTCTTCTCGATCACGCGCGACGAGATGAACCACGAGGAGTGCTGCCAGCGGACGATCGCGCGGCTCTGGCCGGGCGGCCCGCTCGACTGGGAGCCGCGCACCGACCTGGAGAAGGCCGCGCACAACAACATCGGCTGGCTCTACCACAACGGCGGCCGCTACTGGCAGGGCTACAACACCGCCGTCCGCAAGTACTCGCTCGCGGTGCTGTTCACCAGCTTCATGATGGGGGAGATGGCCGCGTCCACGCTGTTCCGCGGCATGGCGTCCGGCACCGATCATCCGCTGTTCGGCGAGATGTTCAAGCGGATCGGCCGGGACGAGTCGCGGCACCTGCAGATCTGCATGACGATCCTGGAGAACGAGTGGCCCGGCCTCACCGAGGACGTCAAGGGCCAGATCACCAAGCAGCTGCGGGCCGGCTTCGTGTTCCTGTCGATGATCCTCTGGGAGCCGCCGGAGGGCTTCTGGGATCTGCCGCCCTACTTCCTGGCCAACCACCGCGTGCTGATGCAGCACGCCCGCGAGGCGGGTCTCGGCGTCCTGTCCTTCGAGGAGCAGGCCGAGAACTGGCGGGTGGCGATGGCCCGCGTCCGCGCGATCGTGGAGCGCTGGGGGATCGAGTTCCCCGCCATCCCCGAACTGGACATCTCCGGCGTCGACGTCACGGGAATCGAGGCAGAGGACATCATCCCGGTCTTCTGACCTCGGGTCTTCCGACCAGCGATCCTCCGGCGGGAGCGTCCCCCGGCGCCGGGCGCGGGCGCCGAGGGGCACTGCCGAGGACCTCCCTGGTTCCTCGCGGTTCAGTCCTTGACGATCTGGGCCAGCAGGGTGACGACCCCGACGCCGACCCCGATCGGGATCGCGGCCTCCGGGGCCATCGCGGTCAGGGCCGCGGCGCCGATCGCCACGAGGACGATCAGTAGCGCGCGCGTGCTGAGCAGTGCTTCCCGAGGGGGGACGGCCCCTCGCACCCCCCGGGCCGACTTCGTCGGCAGCAGGGGTCTCGGTTCGGCCTGGTCCGGTCGTGCTCGCATGTCGGTTCGACCTCCATCCCGGTATTTCGGAACAGGATCGGGGCGGCTCCCCTTCGAGACTCCTCGAGACCAGGGGCCCGGCACCGCTGAGCCGCCTCGTCACCACAGGGTTCCCCCGGTGTCAACGCTTGCCGCACGCGGCGCGCGGTCCGGGCGCAATCATGATCGACTCATGGCCGTCGCGTGCCCGCGGGCTTGCCGGACGCGGACGGGGCCGCGTTCGATCGCGTCCGATGTGCCGTGCTGATACGCGATCATTGCCGGATGGCGGGGATGAGGCGGTCTGGCGGGATCCGGCGCGTGCTCCGGTGGGCGGGCTGGACGGCGGCGTACGTGCTCGGGCTGGTGGCGCTCACCTTCGCCGGCGCGTGGACGTGGTGGCAGCCCGGGCCGAAGGCGCGCGGCACCGAGACGAACGCGCTGTGGGCGCGGCACCAGTGGGTGGGGGAGCCGCACAGCGATGCCGAGTACCGGGCCCTCGCGGCGCTGCTCAAGCAGAACCGCATCACCGACGTGTTCTTCCACGCCGGTCCCGTCGAGTCGGACGGGACGGTCCCGGCGGCGAAGTACCGGTACGCGAAGCGGCTCAACGCCGCCGTCCACAAGTACGCGCCGGGCGTGCGGACCCAGGCGTACCTGGGCCAGATCCGGAAGGTGGACGGCAAGGGCGTCATCGACCTGGACGACACCGTCGTGCGGGTGCGGGTCGTGAACACCGCGGCGACCTTCCTCGACCTCGGTTTCGACGGGATCCACTACGACTTCGAGCCGATCTACCCCGACGACCGCGCGTTCCTCGCGCTGCTGCAGAAGACCCGCGAGCTCACCCGCTCCCGCGGCCGCCTGCTGTCGGTGGCGCTGGAGCAGCCGACGCTCGTGGACGCGGCGCAGCCCGTCTACAAGGCGCTGCTCCCGCGCACGGGACCCTGGCACTATCCGCCGCGCCCCACCGACGCCTTTCTGCGGAAGGTCGCCCGGCGCGTCGACCAGGTGGCGATCATGACCTATGACGTGTCGCTGCCGACGAAGTCGCTCGCGGGCCTGCACTTCGCCCGGCACACCCGGCACACCCTCGAACTCATCGGCGATCAGGTGACGGTTTTCATGGGCGTGCCCACTTACCGGCCCATGATGGACTGGGCTGAGAATCTCACCGTCGCGCTCCGTGGTGTAAGGCGCGGAATCGACGAGCTCAAACGGCCGCCGAAGCGCCCGTACGGCGTCGGCGTGTACGCGGACTGGACCACCGAACCGGCCGAATGGGCCCGTTATCGCGCCACCTGGCTGCCTCCGGCGACAGAAAAAGTTGGCCGCTGAGAAACCCGGCCGACTACGTACCGATTTCCTCGTATGCCCAGGTGAGAAGGGGCGTATAGGCGCGCACCGGCGGGGTACGCATCGGTGCGGAAGTCCGGGCCTTACCGGTGGAGGGCAAGCGAAAGCGAGGACGAGGCCGATGCGCATTCAGCAGACCGCGTGGCACGACGCCGACCGGCTCAGCGAGCTGTCAGCCGAGTTCACCGGCTGGCGGATCGGGCGGGGCGGATCGGGCCACTGGTGGGCCGTCCGGGGCAATGATCTCGTGCGCACGCCGGACGTCGAGGAACTGCGCGGCCGGCTGCGCGAACTGACCGGAGGGTCACGTTATCCAACCGAGTCCGGGAAGTGGCCGGACTGACCCCGTAACGAGGCATTTGCGTGCCACGATGTCGGGTGTGGGAGCCGCCGCCACGCGTACCCCCGAGCGTGTGGCGGCGGCTTCTTCCATGCCCGCCCCGAGGACCTCCGCGGGCCCTCCCGGGAGCCCCCGCGAAGGCCCCTGGCAAGGCCCTCGCGCGGGCCCGTCCCGTCCCGGCCGCGAAACCCCTCGACCTGCGGCTCCAAGCCGGCGGCCGGAACGGTACCGTTCGATGCATGGCACCCAGCACAACGACCGACGCCCCGTTCGGGCGGATGCTGACCGCGATGGTCACGCCGTTCCTGCCGGACGGCGGAGTCGACTACGACGGCGCCGCACGCCTCGCGACCCACCTGGTCGACGAGCGGCGCCACGACGGCCTGGTCGTCAACGGGACGACGGGCGAGTCGCCGACGACGAGCGACGACGAGAAGAGCACGCTTCTGCGCGCGGTCATCGAGGCGGTCGGCGACCGCGCCGTGATCGTCGCCGGTGCCGGAACCAACCACACCGAGCACACCCTGAAACTCGCGCGGCAGGCCGAGGCCGCCGGCGCGCACGGTCTGCTCGTGGTCACCCCGTACTACAACAAGCCCCCGCAGGAGGGCCTGATCCGCCACTTCACGGCGGTGGCCGACGCGACGGGCCTGCCGAACATGCTCTACGACATCCCGGGGCGCGCCGGGGTGCCGATCCAGAACGACACGCTGACGAAGCTCGCCGAGCACCCGCGGATCATCGCCGTCAAGGACGCCAAGGGCGACCTGTTCGGCGCGTCCCGGGTGATGGCGGAGACCGACCTCGTCTGGTACTCCGGCGACGACGTGCTGAACCTGCCGTGGCTGTCGGTCGGCGCCGCCGGGTTCGTCAGTGTGGTCGGCCATGTCGTGGGCACCGAGCTCCATGAGATGATCGACGCATACCGCGCCGGTGAGCATGGGCGGGCGCTGGAGATCCACCGGCGCCTGCTGCCCGTGGTCACCGCGATCATGACCCGTACGCAGGGCGCCATCGCCGTGAAGGCAGCGCTGAACCTGCTGGGCCTTCCCGGGGGCGGCCCGCTGCGCGCCCCGCTGGTGGAGGCCACGGCCGAGTTCGCGGCGCACCTGCGCGAAGACCTCACGATAGGGGGAGTGAAAGTGCCGGAGGCAACCATTCCGGAGGTCGCCCGGTGAGCCATCCTCACCCGGAGCTCTCGGACCCGCCCGCCCCGCCCGAAGGCGGGCTGCGCATCGTCGCGCTCGGCGGGCTCGGGGAGATCGGCCGCAACATGACGGTCTACGAGTACGGCGGACGCCTGCTCGTCGTCGACTGCGGCGTGCTCTTCCCCGAGACCGAGCAGCCCGGCGTCGACCTGATCCTGCCGGATTTCGAGTACATCAGGGACCGCCTCGACGACATCGAGGCAGTCGTCCTCACGCACGGGCACGAGGACCACATCGGCGCCGTCCCGTACCTGCTGCGCGAGCGCCGCGACATCCCGCTGGTCGGCTCGAAGCTCACCCTGGCCCTGCTGGAGGCCAAGCTCACCGAGCACCGCATCAAACCGGTCACCGACGTGGTGGCCGAGGGCGACCGGCGCACGTTCGGACCGTTCGACTGCGAGTTCTTCGCCGTCAACCACTCGATCCCGGACGCCCTCGCGCTCGCCGTCCGCACCTCCGCCGGGCTCGTCCTGCACACCGGCGACTTCAAGATGGACCAGCTGCCGCTGGACGGCCGGCTCACCGACCTGCCCGGGTTCGCCCGGCTCGGTGCCGAGGGCATCGACCTGCTGCTGTCGGACTCCACCAACGCCGAGGTTCCCGGCTTCGTCACCAGCGAGCGCAACATCGGCCCGGTCGTCGACGAGGTGTTCCGCACGGCGCAGGAGCGGCTGATCGTCGCCTGCTTCGCCTCGCACATCCACCGCGTCCAGCAGGTCCTGGACGCCGCAGTCGCCAACGGCCGCAAGGTGTGCTTCGTCGGCCGCTCGATGGTCCGCAACATGGGCGTCGCGCGCGAGCTGGGCTACCTGAACGTCCCCGAGGACGTGATGGTCGACCAGAAGGAGCTGGACGACATCCCCGGCGACCGGCTGGTGCTGGTGTGCACCGGCTCGCAGGGCGAGCCGATGTCGGCGCTGTCGCGGATGGCCAACCGCGACCACTCGATCCGCATCACCGACCGCGACACCGTGATGCTGGCGTCCTCGCTGATCCCGGGCAACGAGAACGCGGTCAACCGGGTCATCAATGGCCTCACCCGGTGGGGTGCGCGGATCGTGCACAAGGGCAACGCGCTGGTGCACGTGTCGGGGCACGCGTCGGCGGGCGAGCTGCTGTACGTGCTGAACGTGACCAAGCCGGGCAACTTCATGCCGATCCACGGCGAGTGGCGGCACCTGCGGGCGCACGCCAAGCTCGCCGCGCTCACCGGCGTGCCCGACGACAACATCGTCATCGCCGAGGACGGCGTGGTCGTCGACCTGGTGGACGGCCACGCCAAGATCGTCGGCGCCGTCCCGGCCGGGTACGTGTACGTGGACGGCCTGTCGGTCGGGGAGGTCACCGAGACCTCGCTGAAGGACCGGCGGATCCTCGGCGAGGAGGGCTTCGTCTCCATCGTCGTCGGGATCGACTCGACCTCCGGCAAGCTGGTGGCCGGGCCCGAGGTGCACGCCCGCGGCGCCGGCATCGTCAACGAGGACTTCAACGAGATCATCGAGCGGATCGAGGGCGTGCTCGCCGGCGCGGCCGGCGACGCCGTCAACGACCTGCACCAGATCAACCAGCTGATCCGGCGCACGGTCGGCAAGTGGGTGAGCGACAACTACCGCCGCCGCCCCATGATCATCCCGGTGGTCGTCGAGGTGTAGCCGGGCCGGGGCGGCCGTGCCCGCGCATGCGGCACGGTCGTCCCGGTTTGGGCAACACGCCCGTTCGCCGTCCCTGGAACCCCCAGGGTCCTTGGTTACTCTCATAACCATGGCCACACGTGCGTCCGGGGGAGCGAAGACCACCTCCTCGCGTACCGGGGGCAGCGCGGCTCGCAAACCCGCAGGGTCGGCCCCCCGGAAGCGAACGAGCGGCACCGCCAAGGGCGGCACTGCCAAGGGCGGTGCGGCGAGGGGCGGAGCGCGGAGCGGAGCGAAGGCCGGCGCCGCCAAGGGCCGGGGCTCCGGCCGGGGCCGTCCCCCGCAGAAGCCGGATCCGATCTCGCAGGCCGTCCTCGGGTTCTTCAAGCTGCTGTTCAAGCTGTACCTGCTCGCCGCCGTCACCGTCGGCTCGGTCTTCCGCGCCTACGGCAACGGCGCCCGCAACCTCGACCCCGAGCACCGGCGCGACGGGCTCGGGCTCGCGCTGCTCGGCTCGTCGATCGTGCTGGCGTCGGTGACCTGGTTCCGGCCGGACGGGGTCGTCACGATCGCGCTGGAGAAGGTGGTGCGCGGCGGCATCGGCATCGTCGCGATGGCGCTGCCGGTGGTGCTGGCGCTGCTGGCGTGGCGGACGCTGCGCCACCCCGAGCAGAACGAGGAGACCGGGCGCGTCGTCATCGGCCTGACCGCGCTCACCGTCGGGGTGCTCGGCATCCTGCACATCGCCGCGGGCATCCCGTCCCCGGCGAAGGACATGCCGGGGGTGCGCGACGCGGGCGGCGTCGTCGGCTGGCTGGTGTCGGCGCCGCTGGACGCCGCGCTCAGCGGCTGGGTGGCGGTGCCGCTGCTGCTCCTGCTGGCGGGGTTCGGGCTGCTGGTCATCACCGCGACCCCGATCGCGAAGGTGCCCGAGCGGGTCGCCGACCTGTGGGCCGTCGCGACGCTGCAGGGCCGTCCGGAGCGCCCCTTCGAGGCGGAGGACGACGAGCTCGCGGCGCCGAAGAAGCGCCGCCGCAAGAAGAAGGCGGACGAGGACGAGGACGAGCTGGAGGTCGGGGAGCACTCCAAGCCGTACGACACGCCGCTGCTGGAGGACGAGCCGAAGCGCGCCGAACGGCCGAGCCGCGACCTCGCCGACGAGCTGTTCGAGCCGGACCCGTTCGGCGGGGACGTCCCGCCGCCCGCGCCGCCCGTCGACGACGAGCCGCCGCCCGCCGACCCGCCGCCCGCGCCGGAGCCCGAGCCGGCGGAGGAGCCCGGCCACGGCGAGGTGCCCGACCCGACGCCGGCGCCGCGCAGCTCCGAGCAGCTGCCGCTGTCGTCGTCCGGCGAGATCTACGTGCTGCCGGACCCGACGGCGCTGCGGCCGGGCAGCGTGGCCAAGCCGCGCACGAAGGCCAACGACACGGTGGTGAACGCGCTCACCGGCGTGCTGGAGCAGTTCGACATCGACGCGCAGGTCACCGGGTTCACCCGGGGGCCGACGATCACCCGGTACGAGATCGAGCTCGGCCCGGCGGTGAAGGTGGAGAAGGTCACCGCGCTGACCAAGAACATCGCGTACGCGGTGAAGAGCGCGGACGTGCGGATCATCTCCCCGATCCCCGGCAAGTCGGCGATCGGCGTGGAGATCCCGAACACCGACAAGGACATCGTCAGCCTCGGCGACGTGCTGCGCTCCCCGGCGGCGACGAACGAGCACCATCCGATGGTGGTGGGGCTCGGCAAGGACGTCGAGGGCCGCACGGTGGTGGCGAACCTGGCGAAGATGCCGCACATCCTGATCGCGGGCGCGACGGGCGCGGGCAAGTCGACGTGCATCAACGGACTCATCACCTCGGTGCTGATGCGGGCGACGCCGGACGAGGTGCGGATGATCCTCGTCGACCCGAAACGGGTCGAGCTGACCATGTACCAGGGCATTCCCCACCTGATCACCCCGATCATCACGAATCCCAAGAAAGCGGCGGAAGCCCTCGAATGGGTCGTCGGCGAAATGGACCGCCGGTACGACGACCTCGCCGCGTCCGGGTTCCGGCACATCGACGACTTCAACAAGGCGGTGAAGGCGGGCAAGCTCACCGCGCCGCCCGGCAGCGAGCGCGTCTACACCCCCTACCCCTACATGCTGGTGATCGTCGACGAGCTCGCCGACCTGATGATGGTCGCGCCGCGCGACGTCGAGGACTCGGTCGTGCGCATCACCCAGCTCGCCCGCGCCGCCGGCATCCACCTGGTGCTCGCGACGCAGCGCCCGTCCGTCGACGTCGTCACCGGCCTCATCAAGGCCAACGTGCCGTCCCGGCTGGCGTTCGCGACCTCCTCGCTGTCCGACAGCCGCGTCATCCTCGACCAGCCGGGCGCGGAGAAGCTGGTCGGGCAGGGCGACGCGCTGTTCCTGCCGATGGGCGCGAGCAAGCCGATGCGCATCCAGAACGCCTACGTGTCGGAGAAGGAGATCCACGGGGTCGTCGACCACTGCAAGGGGCAGATGGAGGCCAAGTACCGGGAGGACGTCGCCGAGTCCGCCGCGCCGAAGAAGGAGATCGACGAGGAGATCGGCGACGACATGGACCTGCTCGTCCAGGCGATCGAGCTGGTGGTGTCGACGCAGTTCGGGTCGACCTCGATGCTGCAGCGCAAGCTGCGCGTCGGGTTCGCCAAGGCGGGCCGGCTGATGGACCTGATGGAGAGCCGCGACATCGTCGGGCCGAGCGAGGGTTCCAAGGCGCGCGACGTGCTGGCCAAGCCCGACGACCTGCCGGGCGTCCTCGCGGAACTGCGCGGCGGCGGCTGACCGGGCGTTACTCCGCGGCCCTTACCGTGAGGGAACAACGGAATGTCCGGGCGGTCACCGTCATATGGCCACCGGACACCGGGAAGGGCATGGCGGAATGATGCGAAATCTTGCCCTGTTTCGAACGTGTTGGCGCTCGCCGAGCGGGCATTCCCGTTTCTAGACTGGTGTCGCACCAGTGTGGGACCAGCCGCGAACGCGCTCGAAGGAGGCCCGGCGTGAGCATCGGTGAGACCTTGGCCAAGGAGCGTCGGCAGGCGGGTCTCTCGGTGACACAGGTCAGTCTCCAGACGCGGATCCGCGAGACGGTGATCCGCGGCATGGAGTCCGACGACTTCTCCGCCTGCGGCGGCAACTTCTACGCGCGCGGCCACATCCGCAGCATCGCGCGGGTCATCGGCATCGACCCGGAGCCGCTGGTCAGCGAGTTCGACGCCGCGCACGGCGGCGCGCCGCAGCCGGTGTCGGCGACGGCGGCGTTCGAGCCGGAGCGCCCGATCCCGTTCCGCGAGCGCCGCTCGGCGAACTGGAGCGCGGCGATGGCGCTCGCCCTCGCCGTCGTGGTCATCGGCGGCGTGTTCCAGGCGATCCGGCACGACGGCGGGCGGGAGCAGCACACCGCGCGGCAGGTCGCGGGCACGCCCGCGCCGCGCACCCCGAAGCCGAGCCCGACCGCGCCGCCCAAGAGCACCGACCCGGTGGCGGCGGCGCCGCGCACCAAGGTCGAGGTCGCGGTCGTCGCCAAGCGGACGGTCTGGGTCAACGTCCGCGGCGACAAGGGCGAGGCGCTGTACTCCGGCGTGCTGCGCAGCGGCGACCAGAAGAAGTGGACCGCCAAGAAGAAGATCAGCATGGTGATCGGCATCGGCGGCGGCGTCCGGCTCACCGTGAACGGCAAGGACATCGGCACGCCCGGGAAGGGCAAGGGGGTCCAGCGGCTCAGCTTCGACCGCAACGACCCCGCCGCGGCCTGAGCGGCCGGTCCCGGCGGCACATGACCGCTCGGTCATTGAGGCGCCGCGGGGGCGGGGCGGCGGTCCGCCGCGGTTCCGGCGCCCATTACCTTAGGGGCATGTCGACTCGCCGCAAGGTCTCGCTCATCACGCTCGGATGCGCCCGCAACGAGGTGGACTCCGAGGAGCTCGCCGCGCGCATGGAGGACGCCGGCTGGGACCTGGCCGACGGCGCGGACGGCGCCGACGTCGTGGTCGTCAACACCTGCGGCTTCATCGAGGCGGCCAAGAAGGACTCCGTCGACACGCTGCTCGCGGCGCACGACTCCGGCGCCAAGGTCGTCGCGGCCGGGTGCATGGCCGAGCGGTACGGCAAGGAGCTCGCGGAGGCGCTGCCGGAGGCCGACGCGGTGATCGGCTTCGACGACTACCTGACGATCGGCGAGCGGCTCGACGACGTGATGGAGGGCCGCGCGCGCGAGGCGCACAACCCGCGCGACCGCCGCACGCTGCTGCCGATCAGCCCGGTCGAGCGGTCCGCGTCCGCGGACGGCGTCGCGATCCCGGGGCACGGCGGCCCCGGCGACCTGCCCGACGGGGTGGCGCCCGCGTCCGGCCCCCGGGTGCTGCGGCGGCGCCTCGGCGGCGGCCCGGTCGCGCCGCTCAAGCTGGCGTCCGGCTGCGACCGGCGCTGCACGTTCTGCGCGATCCCGGCGTTCCGCGGCGCGTACGTCTCGCGCCCCCCGGCGGAGGTGCTGGAGGAGGCCCGCTGGCTCGCCGGGCACGGCGTCCGCGAGCTGGTGCTGGTCAGCGAGAACTCCACCTCCTACGGCAAGGACCTCGGCGACCTGCGCGCGCTGGAGAAGCTGCTGCCCGGCCTCGCCGGGGTGGACGGCATCGAGCGCGTCCGGGTCAGCTACCTGCAGCCCGCCGAGACCCGGCCGGGGCTGATCGAGGCGATCTGCGGCACGCCCGGCGTCGCCCCCTACTTCGACCTGTCGTTCCAGCACGCCAGCGGGCCGGTGCTGCGCTCGATGCGGCGGTTCGGCGACCGCGTCCGGTTCCTGGAGCTGCTCGACCAGATCCGCGCGCTGGCCCCGGAGGCCGGCGTGCGGTCGAACTTCATCGTCGGGTTCCCCGGCGAGACCGAGGACGACTTCGAGGAGCTGGCGGAGTTCCTGTCCGCCGCGCGGCTCGACGCCGTCGGGGTGTTCGGCTACTCCGACGAGGACGGCACCGAGGCGGCGGACCTCGGCGGCAAGGTCGACGCCGGCGAGATCGCCCGCCGCGTCGAGGAGCTGTCGGGCCTCGCCGAGGAGCTGACCGCGCAGCGCGCCGAGGACCGCATCGGGACGCAGATCCACGTGCTGCTGGAGGAGAAGGTGGACGACGGGTTCGAGGGCCGCGCCGCGCACCAGGCGCCCGAGGTGGACGGGACGGTGCTGGTCCGCGGCGAGGGGCTGGCGCTCGGCGAGATCGTCGCCGCCCGGGTCACCGGCAGCGAGGGCGTCGACCTCGTCGCGGACGTGTCGTGATCGCGGGCACGCCCGAACCGGTGGCGGGCTCGCCCGATCCGCCGCCTGCGAGCGTCTACAACATCGCCAACGCGCTGACGCTGCTGCGGATCGCGCTGGTCCCGCTGTTCGTGTGGCTGCTGTTCCTGGACGGCACCGGCTGGCGGATCGGCGCGTTCGCGGTGTTCGCGGCCGCGTCCGTCACCGACAAGATCGACGGCGACCTGGCCCGCGCGCGCGGGCTGGTCACCGACTTCGGCAAGATCGCCGACCCGATCGCCGACAAGGCGCTGACCGGGGCGGCGCTGGTCAGCCTGTCGGTGCTGGGCGAGCTGTGGTGGTGGGTGACGGCCGTCATCATGGTCCGCGAGGTCGGCATCACGCTGCTGCGGCTGGTCGTCATCCGGTACGGGGTGATCCCGGCCAGCAAGGGCGGCAAGCTGAAGACGATGCTGCAGGTGTTCGCGATCGGCTTCTACATCCTGCCCGGCCCGCTGGACTACCTGCGCTGGGCCACGATGGGCGCCGCGCTGGTCGTCACCGTGGTCACCGGCGCCGACTACGTCGTGCAGGCGTGGCGGCTGCGGCGCGCGCCGCGCGGCTGACCGCCGCCGCCGTTCAGGACGCGGCCAGCTCGTCGCCGACGCGGAGCGTGCCGAGCGCGCGCGGGACGCCGAGGCGGCCGAACACGATCTCTCGGTCCCCGAAGACGCGCTCCGTGCGGTAGCCGGCGAGCGCGCGCAGGGTCGCGGGGGAGCGGCGGGCCGTCTCCTGGTCGGTGTTGACGATCACGCAGCGGCCGCACGGCTTGACCAGCTCGATCTCGGCGGCGGCGCCGCGCAGCCGGGTCACCCCGTCCTCGCCGTAGCGGCCGAGGCCGCGCAGGACGATGTTGGGGCGGAACCGGTTCATCGGGAGCGGCGCGTCCATCCGGCGGTTCAGGTCGTCGAGCGACTCCTGCGACAGCACCGAGACCGGGTAGCCGTCGGCGTAGGTCAGCGTCCCGCCGCCGCGCTGCGTGGGGCGCGTCCCGGTGAAGCGGACGAGGCGGCAGGCTACCCCGAGGGCGTCGGAGAACCAGCCGGCCGCGTCGTCGCCCTGGTCGATCCCCAGGCAGGGGCGCCGGTGCACGGTGACGTCGCGGGCCGGCCCGTCGGCCGCTTCGCAGATCAGCGGCGCGTCCGCGAGCGGGGAGGAGACCGACAGCTTCGCACCGTCGTAGGCGGGGCGGATCAGCGCGAGGCCGGGCACCTCGCGCTGCGACAGGTGCCGCCCGTCGGGGCGGACGAGCATGAACGCCCGGTCGTGGCGGAGACCGTCCGGTGTCATCTCCGCCTCGGCGAGCGGCACGCCCGCGGCGCTCTTGACGGGGTAGGCGTTCAGGGCGGCGATGACGGCGATCATGAGGCGACGTTAGAGCGGCGCCGCACGGGTGACCAGAAGAAGCGGCGATACTTGACGCCGATTCGTCAGTTTGGGGGCCGCACACCGATGAGCGGGCAGGACTTCACCTATCCCGATGTCGGCGCGACGTGGGACGCCGAGCGTCCGGCGGGGTACCGGCATCTGCGGGAGCGCACGCGCGTCGGAGCGGGGCCGGTCGTGATGCGCAACGCCTCGGACGCGCTGATGGAGTTCTGGATGCACCGCGCGCTGCCCGCGCGCGTACGGGCGTCGGCGCCGCGGGCCGAACCCGGCGTGAGCGTGCGGATGAGCATGGGCATCGGCCCGCTCCGGCTGGACGCGCCCTGCCGGGTCGTGTGGACGCGCGAGGAGGACCGCCGCGTCGGGTGGGCCTACGGGACGCTGCCGGGCCATCCGCAGTCGGGG
Source organism: Actinomadura violacea (assembly GCF_017573465.1). GTDB lineage: Bacteria > Actinomycetota > Actinomycetes > Streptosporangiales > Streptosporangiaceae > Spirillospora > Spirillospora violacea. The sequence continues at coordinate 279,915 of NZ_JAGEPF010000011.1, read as the reverse complement.
GAGGAGTCGTTCGTCGTGCATCTGGACGACGAGGACGAGGTGTGGCTGACCGTCACCTCGTTCAGCCGCCCGGCGACGGCGGCGGCGCGGCTCGCGGGGCCGCTCGGCCCGCTGTTCCAGCACGCGTACGCGCGCCGGTGCGGAGCCGTCCTGCGCCGGCTCGCGCGCCCCTGACCGGAGGCGGCGCGCCCTCGGCCGGGAGGCGGGGATGAGCACGGCCGCCATGACGGGCCGCGGGAGCACGCCCACCCCGGTCGTGCCCCGCGGCCCCGTTCATGGCGGCCGCACCGACAATTATCCCTGTGAATGGGGAGTGGTCGCGACATGGGAAATGAGTTCTGACTCACAAAATGACGGCGCGGTTGGCCGATGGTGGACCGCGCTCGCAATGGCGCAGGTCGGGGCGGTGCGACGATGCACGCCCTGGTCGCGTTCCCACTCGCGCGCAGTGTGCGGGGCCGCGCGGGTGTGTGACACAATGCACGGCTCGCGTTTTTCCCGGCGAACGAAATGAGATATGCGGCGACTGATCGGGCAAGTGGCCGTTAGTCGAGCAAAGAGGTGTTCGTCCTGATTCGGCCGCCGATCGCGGTCAACCGGCCGGGCCCCGCCGCCGTCACCGCCCCTTCTGCCCCGCCTCGTCCGCCGCGGCGCGCCCGGCCCCGCGCGGCCGTCGTACCCCGCCGGTAGATTCGGGTGATCGGCGACGGGAGGCGGAAGCGATGCGGGTCGAACTGCTCACCGTCGGGGACGAGCTGCTCCTCGGCGACACCATCAACGGGAACGCGGCCTGGCTCGGCACGCGGCTCGCCGAGCACGGCGTCGACGTGACCCGCAGCGTCGTCGTCGGCGACGAGATGGACGTCATCGTCGCGGCGGTCCGGTCCGCGCTGGAGCGCGCCGACGCGGTGATCACCACCGGCGGGCTCGGCCCCACCTACGACGACGTGACCCGCGACGCGCTCGCCGAGGCCGCGGGCGTCGTGCTCGTCCGCGACCCTGCGCTGGAGCTGCGGCTGCACGAGCGCGCGGAGGCGGCCGGGCGGGAGCTGCAGCCGATGGCGTTCCGCATGGCCGAGGTCCCCAAGGGCGCCGGCCTGCTGCGCAACTCCGCCGGCACCGCGCCCGGCCTGCGCGTCGAGCTGGACGGCGGCATCGTCTACGCGCTGCCCGGCGTCCCGTTCGAGATGCGCACGATCATGGACGAGGTGGTGCTGCCCGAGCTGGCCGCGATCGCCGGCCTGCCCGCGGTCGCCCGCCGGACGCTGCGCACCGCCGGGATCTGGGAGTCGGTCGTCGCGACCCGGCTCGCCGAGGTCGAGGCCATGGACGGGGTGAAGCTCGCCTACCTGCCCGACCCGGCCGAGGTCAAGATCCGCATGACCGTGGCCGGCGCGGACGCCGAGGCCCGGCTCGCCGGCGTGGAGGCGCGCGTCCGCGAGCTGCTCGGCCCGGTCGTCTACGGGGTGGAGGGCGACACGCTCGACCGCGTCGTCCACCGGCTGCTCGCCGAGCGCTCCGCGACCGTCGCGGTCGCCGAATCGCTGACCGGCGGGCTCGTCGGCGCGGAGCTGACCGCGATGCCCGGCTCGTCGGCGACGTACGCGGGCGGGGTGGTCGCGTACGCGACGGAGCTGAAGCACCGGCTGCTCGGCGTCCCGGAGGCGCTGCTCGCCGAGCAGGGCGCCGTCCACCCGGACGTGGCGGCGGCGATGGCCGCGGGCGTCCGGGACCGGCTCGGCGCGACCTACGGGCTCGCGGTGACGGGCGTCGCGGGCCCCGAGCCGCAGGACGGCCGCCCGGTGGGAACGGTCTATATCGGCGTGACCGGACCCGGGGATACGCGCACCGTGGTCAGGCCGAAACTCCCCGTGCCCGGCACCGGCGCGGAGATCCGCGCGGTGCTCCGCAGGATGACCGTCGTGCACGCGCTTGAGCTGCTGAGACGCGTCCTGCTGGGGCTTGACGCCGAGGTCGCGACCGGGGACGCTCGGGAAGATCGGGAAGTTCGGGACTGATTACAGCGTTACGTTCCGAGCGAACACGAAATCAACGGTCTGCCATGGCCACCGTCAAGCCGGGTACGGTGGAACCGGCAGATGGTCCGAACTGAGGGAGGGAGCGAGACGATGGTCCTGCTTCGCCAGCTGCTCGGTGACGTACTGCGGCAGCTGCGGCTGCGCCAGGGACGCACCCTCCGTGAGGTGTCCGCGGCCGCGCGGGTTTCCCTCGGCTACCTGTCCGAGGTCGAACGCGGGCAGAAGGAGGCATCCTCCGAGCTGCTCTCCTCGATCTGCAAGGCGCTGGGCGTTCCGCTGTCGCACGTGCTCAGGGAGGTGGCCGACTCGCTGGCCCTCGCCGAGCTGCAGCACGAGCCGGTCATGGCGGGCGCGCCCGAGCACGAGCGGATCCCCGCCGAGCGCATTCCGGAGACCCCCGAGGAGATCACGGGCGAGTTCCGCGGCGACATGGTCGCCGCCTAGCCGCCGCGCCCGGGCCGCGGTGTCACCGGCACCGGTTCCGCGGTGTCACCGGCACCGGCCGCGGTGCGCACCGCGGCGCCGGGCTCATGCCCTGACCGGGGCCGCGGGTGTGCGCGGCCTCACGCATGAGCTCGGCATATGCGGGGATCCTTTCCCGTTGTAGCGGACAACCGTAACGACGCGGAAGGAGCCCGAATCATGGCGGCCGTCAAGAGCCCGCTCTCCGACGAGGCACTGAAGGTCACCGGGCAGGCCCTGCAGGGCGCCCTCGTGGACCTCATCGATCTTTCGCTCGTGGCCAAGCAGGCGCACTGGAACCTCACCGGGCGCAACTTCAAGGTCGTGCACGAACACCTGGACGAGGTCGTGGACCTCGCCCGCACCGGGCAGGACGACGTCGCCGAGCGCGCCGTCGCGATCGGGGTGAACCCCGACGGCCGTGCCCGCACGGTGGCCGACCGCACCGAGATCCCGCAGCTGGAGGCCGGCTACCTGGCCGACGACAAGGTCGTCGCCGCGATCACCGACGTGCTGGCGCAGATCATCGCGCGGTTCCGCGAGCGCATCGCGGCGACCGACGAGCCCGACCCGGTGACCCAGGACCTGCTCATCGGCATCGCGGCGGAGCTGGAGAAGCAGCACTGGATGTTCCAGGCGCAGACCTGAGGACCATAGAGATCCCGGATCCCCGCGCCGCCGCGATCCTCGGTGCGCAACGGATCCGAACGGGAAGGCCCGGCCCCTCTTGTGGGGCCGGGCCTTCCCGCGTTCCGAGCGGCGCCCCTCCGGCTCGGGCGCGTCAGCGGCGCAGGTGCTCCAGGACGGTGTCGGCGAACTCGACGGCCAGCGGGCTCAGCGCGTCCCAGCGCCGGGCCGCCCATCCGGCCGTGAGCGGAGGCAGCTCCGGGATCGGGATCAGCCGCACCTCGCCCCGGCCGCCGCCCCAGCCGGGCAGCGCCGGCAGGATCGCGTGGCCGAGGCCCAGCTCGGCGAGCAGCAGCGCGGTGTCCCAGTCGGCGACGCTGGTGGTCGACGTCAGCCGCACCCCGTGCCGTTCGAGGTGCATCTCCAGGTGGACGCGGGAGGTGGAGTGCGCGGGCAGTTCGATGTGCCGGATGGCCGCCAGGTCGTCGAGCGCGATCGACGCGCGGTCCGCCAGCGGGTCGCCGGTGTGCACGGCCAGCACCCAGGGCAGCTCGCAGGACGCGTGCTGCTCGACGCCCTCCAGCGGCGGCCCGACCGTCACCCACGCCAGGTCGGCCGTGTGCGCGCGCACGGCCTCCAGGCAGCGGCGGCTGGACCCGGCGGTCTCGAACTGCAGCGCCGCCTCGGGATGGCGGGCCCGGAACGCGGCCACCCCGGCGGCCATGAAGTGCCGGACGGTCGTGGCGCCCGTCGCGATCCGGACCGTCCCGCCGACGCCGCGGCGCAGGTCGTCCAGGTGCCGCAGGGCGGCGTCCAGCCCGGCGATGCCCTCGGTGGCGGCTTGGTGCAGGATCCGGCCGGCGCGGGTGGGCAGCACGCCGCGCGGGCGCCGCTCCAGCAGCACCAGCCCGGTCTCCCGCTCGAGCCGCTTGACGTGCTGGCTTACCGCGGACTGGCTGCACGACAGGTCGCGTGCGACCGCGCTCAGGTTGCCGGCGGCGCAGACGGCCACGAACACGCGGAGGTCGTCGAGGGTCATTCGCCCCAAGGTAGACCTGGGAGATCGATAAGGAAACCCGAGAATTGACTTGGAACGTTCGCAATCGGAGGATGCTTCTGCGGGCGCAGGATCCGGCGACCCGCTTCCGGCGGCGACCCGTCCGCGACCTCGAGGCGCGGCACGGGCGCCGACCGTCCTGAATTCATTTACGGATCGATCCGTTTCGTTTATGCTCGGAGCATGAACCGAGGGCGCCCGCGGTCCGGGCATGTGGACGAGGCCGTCGCGGACGCGGTCCGCGCGCTGCTGGCGGAGGCCGGCTACCAGGCGCTGAGCATCGACGGCGTCGCCGCGCGGGCCGGGGTCGGCAAGGCGGGGATCTACCGCCGCTGGCGGTCCAAGGCCGAGATGGTCTTCGCCGTCGTGGTGCACGGCCCGCATCCCGTCGCGCCCGCCGACTCCGGGTCGCTGCGCGCCGACCTGGCCGCGCTCGCCGAGCGCATCATCGGCCTGCTGTCCGGCCCGTACGCGCGGCTCGTCCTGCCGGGTCTCACGGCCGACCTGTCCGCCGACCCGGCGCTCGCCGCGCGGTTCCAGGCCGGGGTCATCGACGCCGAGCGCGCGCTCGTCGCCGAGATCCTCGACCGGGCCCGCGCGCGCGGCGAGGAGGCGGGCGACGACGCCGCGTTCGTGCACGCGCTGCTGCTCGGCCCGATCTACACCTACCTGTTCCTGGCGGGCGGCGAAGTGCCGCCCGGCCTCGCCGACCGGCTGGCGGGCACGGCGGTCGCCGCGCTCGGCACGAAGGAGAGCCCGTGAAGCGCCCGATCCCGCCCGTCCCGCCCGCGTCCGCCCGGCCCCCGCTGCTGCTCGACCGGGTGCTGCCCGAGGCCGACTTCCGTTCCCGCTACACCCGCCGCGTCCGGGCCGAGCCCGCGGCCGTGTGGGACGCCCTGATGGGCCTGACCGCCGAGGACCTGCCCGTGTCGCGCCGCCTCATGGCGCTCCGCTCCGCCGGGCGGACCCGGCTCAGCGGCCCCCTCATCGAGACGTTCCCGACCCCGACCCTGGTCCGGGACGAGGGCACCGAGCTGGTCAAGGGCAAGATCGCCAAGTTCTGGCGGGTCCGCCCGGAGACGGCGCCCGTGGAGCCGGGCGAGTCCGGCGCGTTCGCCCGCTTCGAGGAGCCCGGCTGGGCGAAGGTCGCGATGTCGCTGCGCGTGGTGCCCGACGGCCCGGGCTCGCTCCTGGCGTTCGAGACGCGGGTGCGCGGCACGGACGCGTTCGCACGCCGGGTCTTCGCGCCGTACTGGCTGCTCATCCGCGCGGGTGGAGCCGGGTTCGTCCGGCTGGAGATCCTCGGCGCCGTCGCCCGCCGCGCCGAGCGGGCGGCCTAGCGGGCCGGCTGGCAGCGGGGGCACCAGAACGTCGTCCGGTCGCCGGCGTCGGACGGTGTCCGGGCGGTCCGGGGGCCTGCCGCGGCGGGCCGCGCCGAGGACTGCGGCGCGCGCTCGACGCGGGTGCCGCAGCGGCGGCAGGGACGTCCGGCGCGTCCGTACACCCAGTGCTCCTGACCGCGACCCAGGTTCCCCGTGGTCACGTGGCCGTGCCGCGCCTTGTTCGCGTCGAGCAGCCGGTGAGCGAGCTCCACCAGGCCGGGCAGATCGGGGACGCCGGCCACGGGCGTCCAGGGGTTCACGCCGCGCAGGAACAGGATCTCGGCCTTGTAGACGTTGCCGATCCCGGCGAGCCGGGTCTGGTCGAGCAGCGCCTCGCCGATCGCGCGGTCCGGCTGCTCCTCCAGGCGCGCGACGGCCTGCGCGGCGAGAGCGCCGTCCCAGCCCGGGTCGAGGAGGTCGGGGCCGAGATGCCCGACGGCCGCGTCCTCCTCGGCGGTGCGCAGCAGCTCGACCAGCCCGAGCGACTGGCCGACCGCCTGGTTCTCGGCGTTCGCCAGCACCAGCCGCACCCGGTGGTCGCGCGGCGGCGGCCCCGCGGGCCGGATCTGCCAGCGGCCCTCCATGAGCAGGTGCGTGTGGATGGTCAGCCCGCCCTCGACGCGGATGAGCAGGTGCTTGCCGCGCGGCACCACCTCCAGGACCGTCCGTCCTCGCAGGTCGGCCGTGGCGAAGCGAGGCACCCGGAACTGGGCATGCGTCAGCGGCCGTCCGGCGAGCGCCTCGTGCAGGCGCCGGGCGGTCAGCCAGACGACGTCGCCTTCCGGCACGGTCCCGACCCCGCCGCTAGATCAGGGAGGGGCTCTCCCAGGCGGACGGGTCCTCGGTGAGCTTGCGGACGTCCTCGGGCAGCTCGCCCGCGGCGATGTGCGCGAGGGACACCCGCTCGAGGATGGCCCGCTCGCTGGCGCGCAGCGCGATCCACACCTCCTGCAGCGACCGGGCGGGACCCTCGTAGCCGACGTGCTCGGGCCGCTCGCCCCGCACGCCGAGCAGCGGCCCGTCGATGGCGCGGATGATGTCGGCGAGGGCGATCTGCTCGGCGGGGCGCGCCAGCCAGTAGCCGCCCTCCGGACCGCGCTGGCTGCGGACGAGTCCGGAGCGGCGCAGCTGGCCGAGGATGTTCTCCAGGAACTTGGGCGGGATCTGCTGGGCTTCGGCGAGCTGGACGGCGGTCACCGGGTGACTCCCGGCCACCGCCAGCTCCGCGGCGGCGCGCAGCGCGTAATCGACCCTGGCGGACAATCGCATGTAGGTATTATCCCTTGCCGATCGGACTGGTCTGGCTTACCAGCGATCACACGGCCGGGACATGGCGTGACGCGCCCGCCGGTACCGGGCTGTTCGACCGGCGGGCACGCCACGGCTCGCGGGCCGCGATCAGGCGGCGGAGACCAGCCCCAAGAATTCCGCGGCGGCCTGGGCGTTGGCGGCGGCGGCGCCGTAGGTGGCCAGGTAGACGGCGGCGCCGGGACGCCAGACCGGCAGGCCCATCTCCACGACCACGGTGTCCGGGCGGGCGGTCAGCAGCGCGGTGGCGAGCGCCCGCTGAGCCGCGTGCCGGTGGGCGTCCCGCAGCACGACCACCAGCCCGCGCCCCCTGGCACGTTCCAGGACGCCTTCCGCCTCTCCGGGCGCCCCCGCGGCCCGGACGGCGTCGGGCGCCCAGGGGTGCAGGCCCCAGGGCGTCGGGCCGACCGCGATGTTGCCGGTCGCCTCCGCCTCGACGACCAGCGGCGCCCCGTTCCAGCCGGGCAGCGCGCCGGTCACCCGGACGGCCCGGCGGGCCCCCTCCAGCCCCGCGGCGCGGTCCACCGCGGCGGGACTGCTGCCGGCGAGCCACGTGCGCAGCCGCCGCGTCCGCTCCGCCGCGTCGTGCAGCCGGGCGGCGGGCAGCCGCCCGGTCCGCACCGCCTCCTCGATCGCGTCCAGGGTCGCGCGGAGCGTCTCGGCGTGCTCGTTCGGGCCGAGGCACAGCAGGTCCGCGCCGGCGATCAGGGACCGCACCGATGCCTCCGGGATGCCGATCGCGCCGCTCGCGCCCTGCATGTCCAGCGCGTCGGTGACGATCACGCCCTCGTAGCCGAGGTGCTCGCGCAGCAGGCCGGTGATCGCGGCGCGGGACAGGGTCGCGGGCACCCCGCGGGTGATCGCGGGAAGGTTGAGGTGCCCGGTCATCACCGCCTGGGTGCCGGCCGCGATCGCCGCCCGGAACGGGACCAGCTCGCGGCGGTCCAGCAGCTCCAGGCCGGCGTCGACGATCGGGACGCCGAGATGGGAGTCCTCCACGGTCGCGCCGTGACCGGGGAAGTGCTTGCAGCAGGCGGCGACCCCCGCCTCCTGCGTGCCGGTGACGGCCGCCGCCGCGTGCCGGGCGACCAGGTCCGGGTCCGGCCCGAACGAGCGCGTCCCGATCACCGGGTTGTCGTCGGCGGTGTTGACGTCCACCGACGGCGCGAAGTTGAGGTTCACGCCGACCTCGGCCAGCTCGGCGCCGAGCGAGCGGTACACCCGCCGGGTCAGCTCCGGGTCGTCGACCGCGCCGAGCGCGGCGTTGCCCGGGTACGGGCTGCCGGTGGCGTGCCCGCCGAGCCGGGTGACGTCGCCGCCCTCCTCGTCGATCGTGACGAACGGGTCGCCCGCCTTGCGCATCTGCGCGGTCAGCGCGGCCAGCGACTCCGGGCTCGGCACGTTGCCGGTCAGCGCGAACAGCGTGACGCCGCCGAGGCCCGCCTCCAGCTCGTCCAGCACCCAGCGGGGCGCGGACGCGCCGGGGAAGGAGGGCAGCAGGGTGCCCCGCGCCAGCCGGGCGATCTCGCCGGTGGTCGCGATGTCGTCGGCGGTCACCCCTTCACCGCCCCGGCGGTCAGCCCGGACACCATGCGGCGCTGTACGAGCAGGAAGAAGGCGATGACGGGAATGGTGAGCAGCGTGGACGCTGCCATGATGGGCCCCCAGGCGGTGCTGCTGCGGCCGAAGAAGAACTGCAGCATGATCGGCAGGGTGTACTTGTCCTGGTCGTCCAGGAACGTGAAGGCGAAGATGAACTCGTTCCACGCGGTGATGAACGAGAAGATGCTGGTCGCGACCAGGCCGGGCGCGACGAGCGGGAGCATGACGGTGAAGAAGGTGCGGATCGGGCCGGCGCCGTCGATCGCGGCGGCCTCCTCCAGCTCCTTCGGGACGGCCGCGACGAAGCCGCGCAGCATCCAGATCGCGAACGGCACCGCGAACCCGATGTAGACGACCGCGAGGCCCGGCAGCGTGTTCAGCATGTCGAGCTTCTTGAGGTCCAGGAACAGCGGGATGACCAGCGACTCGCACGGCACCATCTGCACGACCAGCAGCATGATCAGGAAGGTGGTGCGGAACCGGAACCGGAACCGGGCCACCGCCAATGCGGCCAGCAGCGCCAGCAGGCTCGACACCACGACGGTGATCAGGGCCAGCAGGATGCTGTTGCGGAAGTAGGTCCAGAACGACACCTGCGCGATGCCGCCGTTGAGGACGAAGTCGAAGTGCGTCAGCGTCGGGTGCGTCGGCAGCGGCTTCGGCGTGGTGCTGAAGATCTCGCTGTTCGGCTTGAACGCGGTGGACGCCATCCAGAAGACGGGGAACACCGCCAGCACGAACACCAGCACGCCGAGGCCGTTGAGGCCGATCTTGCGGGCCCGCCTGCGCGCGGCCGGGCGGCCGCGTCCGGGCCGTCCCGCCTTGAGGGTTGCCTGGGTCATCGGGTCTCCCCCTGACGCACCATGACCCGCACGTACAGCGCGGTGACGACGAGCAGGATCAGCGTGAGCACCGCCGCGATCGCCGAGCCCATCCCGAGCTTGGGGTTGAGCGCGCCGAACGCCTCGGAGTAGCCGTACAGCGACAGGTTGAACGCGTCGCGGTTGGCCATCCCGGACATGATGAACAGCTGGGTGAACACCTTGAAGTCCCAGATGATCGACATCACCAGGACGACGAGGAAGATCGGCTTGAGCATCGGGTAGGTGAGGCTCCAGAACGTCCGCCACGGGCCCGAGCCGTCCACCCGCGCCGCCTCGTACAGCTCGCTCGGGACGCTCTTCAGGCCGGCCAGCACCGACACCGCGACGAACGGGCACGCCTGCCACACCACGCAGACCGTCAGCACCGTGTAGGTGGACAGCGGCGTCGCGAACCAGTTGTAGTCGTTCCAGCCGCCGCCGACGAGGGCGTCCGGCAGCTTGTCCAGCGTCCAGTTGACCAGGCCGCCGGTCGAGCCGAACAGCCAGCTGAAGATGATCGCCGCGGTGACCGGCGGGGTCGCCCAGGCGACCATGACGCCGCCGGAGACGAAGCTCGACATCCGCTTGCCGAGCTTGTTGAGCAGCAGCCCGACCAGCGTCCCGATCACCATGGTCAGGGAGACCGCGACGACGGCGAACAGCACGGTGTGCCGGAAGGCCGCCCAGAAGAGCGGGTCCTTGAGGATGGTGTCGAAGTTCTGGGTGCCGACCTGCTCGGCCGGCTCGCCGCGCAGCTGGCGGTTGCCGACCTTCTGGAACGACATGATGCCGATCTGGATCATCGGCCAGAACATCAGCACGGCGATCACGACGACGGTCGGCGCGATCAGCAGGTAAGGCCCGAAGCGGGGCCGGCGGCGCGGGCGCCCGCGGCCGGACGGTCTCCGGCCCGGCGGCCTGCGCACCGCGGGAGCGGTGTCGAGCATGAACGCTTCCGATCAGCGGGGACTGGGTGGCCTTGCGAAGTGCGGGGCGCGCCGCGTGGGGTGGGACGAGGCGCGGCGGAGCGGGATCCGGCGGGCCCGCGGGGGACGTGCGGCACGGGCCCGCCGGATGCTCGGTGCGGTGCGCCGAGCGGCCGGGCTACTGGTTGAGCAGCTCGTTGGCCTGCTCGTTGGCCTTCTTCATCTCCTCGTCGGCCGACTTGCCCTGCATGATCGCCTTCACCGCGTTCGGCAGCACCTTCTTGGACTGCTCGAAGTCGCCCCAGCCGGCGCTGATCGGGGTGAACTTGGTGTTGGTCGCGATCTGCGTGAAGGGCGCGAGCGCCGGGTCGGAGAACTGGACGTCCGAGCGCATCGAGGAGAAGCCGCTGATGTCGGCCCACTTCTTGGCGTTCTGGGCGTTGTTGAGGATGGTGATGTAGTCGAACGCGACCTTCTTGGCCTTGCTGTCCTTCCACACCGCCAGGTCGGAGCCGCCCGCCATGACCGGCGCGTTCCCGCCGTTCTTGGCCGGGATCGGGAAGACCGCCCACTTGTCGGCGTTCTTCGGGGAGATCTTCTTCATCTGCGCCAGCGCCCAGCTGCCGTCGATGTACATGCCGAGCTTGCCGAGCGCGAAGTCGCGCTGCGGGCCGTCCAGCTCGTTCTTGCCGACGTACTTCTCCGGCGCGACCTTGTCCTTGTTGACCAGGCCGGCGTAGAAGTTCACCGCCTCGATCGCCTGCGGCTGGTCCAGCTTGCCGGTCCACTTGCCGGCGTCCTTGACGGCGACCTCGCCGCCGTTGCCCCAGATGAAGCTGACGAGCGCGTTGGTCTGGTCGCTCGGCGCGCCGATGCCCGGGACCTTCTTGGCGTCCTGGACCTTCTTGGCGGCCGAGACCAGGTCGGCCCAGTTCGCCGGCGGCTGGATCTTCAGCTCGTCGAACCAGTCCTTGCGGTACCAGATGGCGCGGACGCCGCCGTACCACGGCACGGCGTAGGTCTTGCCGTCCGACTGGTCGTTCTGCAGGGCGGTCTTGTTCAGCGTCTTGTTGTCCGCCCAGCCCTTCATCTCGTCGGTGACCTCGGCGAGGTTGCCCTGCTCGATGTGCGACTGGACGTCGGTGTTGCCGAGCTCGGTCACGTCCGGGCCCTCGCCGCCGGCCGCGGCCTTCTGGAACGTCGTGGCGACCTGCGGCCAGGGGACGTACTTGATCTGGACGGCCGTGTTCGGGTGCTTCTGCTTGAACTCGGTCTCGACGCCCTTGAGGAAGTTCGTCTGCTCGGTGGTCCCGTCGCCCATCATCCAGACCTTGAGCTGCGCCGGGTCCTTGCCCGCGCCGGAGTCGTCCTTCTTCTTGTCTCCGCCGCCGCAGGCCGAGGCGGCCAGGGCGATCGCGGCCGCCGTGGCCACAACCTTGATGTACTTCACTGGGGGTTCCTTTCCGGCATCGCCTCGCGAGGCCTGGTGGCCCGCGATGCGAGTGGAGCGCGCCCCGACCCTTTAGGGTCCGGGACATGCCCCGCTCGCCGTCGCGTCGCTCGCGGGCGCCCTGCTCGCCAGTCGGCGCTCTGCACGCCCCTCCCCGGATGAGGGGTCGGTCGGCGCTTGCGGGTAAACTAACAAGAAACTTTCCTAAACAAAACCGCCCGTTAGCGGATTGAGACATCGAGGGGTACCAGCATGGCCAGACGCCCGGGAACGCCGCGGCTCCTGCGCGAGCTGAACGACCGCGCGGCGCTGGACCTGCTCGTCGAGCACGGCCCGCTGACCCGCGCCCAGATCGGCGAGCACACCGGGCTCTCCAAGGTCACCGCCTCCCAGTTGCTGTCGAGGCTCGAGGAGCGCGGCCTCGTCGCGGTCGTCGGGGAGCAGGCCGGCGGCCGCGGGCCGAACGCCGCCCTGTACGCCGTGGTGCCGTCGAGCGCCTACGTCGCGGGTCTGGAGGTGGGCCCGGACGGTGTCACCGCGGGCGTCGCCGACATCACCGGACGTATGGTCGCCCAGGTTACCGTCGATCCGAACGGTGCTGACGAGCCCGTCAAACTGGTCCACAACGCGGTTGTCAAGGCGTGCCGCTCCGCCAAGGTCGCGGTCGACCGGCTGAGCGCCTTCGTCATCGGCACCCCCGGCGTCGTCGACCCGCGCTCCGGCGACGTCCAGTTCTCCTTCGACCTGCCCGCCTGGCACGAGGGCGTGCTCGCCGCCCTGCGCACCGACCTGCGCCGCCCGGTCACGATCGAGAACGACGTCAACCTCGCCGCCGTCGCCGAGCGCGCCTACGGCGCCGCCCGCGACGCCGAGGACTTCGCGCTGATGTGGTTCGACCGCGGCATGGGCCTGTCGGTCATGCTCGGCGGCCGGCTGCACCGCGGCCGCTCCGGCGGCGCGGGCGAGATCGGGTACCTGCCCGTCCCCGGGGCGCCGCTGCCCCTCAGCACCGCCCGGCGCGTCCCTGAGGAGGAGGGCGGCGTCACCGAGTCGACCTCGTGGGGGATCCCGACCCTCGCCGGCGGCTACGGCGCCCTCGTCGGCGCGGACGGGGTCCGCGCCCTCGCCCACGAGCACGGCATCACCGAGCCGACCGCGGTGGAGTGCGTCCGCGCGGCCGCCGCCGACGAGTCCCGCGGCGGCGCGTTCCTGGACGAGCTCGCCAACCGGTTCTCCTACGGCGTGACCTCGGTCAACATCGTCCTGGACCCGGGCCTGGTCGTCCTGTCGGGCAGCCTCGGCCGGGCCGGCGGGGCACCCCTCGCCGGGCGCATCGAGCGGGCCGTCGGGCGGATCAGCCCGACCCGCCCCACCGTCGCTGTGACGGAAGTGGACGGCAACCCCGTGCTGCGCGGCGCCCTGCACGCCGCCCTGGAGCAGGCCCGCGACGAGGTCTTCTCGGCCGGCGAGAACTGACCCGCCGGCCCTCGGGCCCGTGCGGGACATGCCGAAGCGCCCCCGCCGACGGCGGGGGCGCTTCGGGTGAGTACCGGTCGTTCGGTTACTTCGCCTGCGCCGCGACGGGCACGGGCCGGTCATGGCGCCGCGGGTCGTTGAGCGCGCGGTCGATGACCGTCTGGCTGATGATCTGGCGCTTGCGCCGCTGCGCGGCGGCCCACCGTGCCGTAGGTGTCATGGTGAAACCCCGTTCCGCGGTGACGCTCTCCCCGATGGTCACCGCAACCCCGTAATGCCTCCATGGTCTCAAACCAGGGGCTCGCGGGGATCCATCTTGGGGATGAATTCGGGGTCGGACCTCGTGCGGAGACCTCCCGGAGATCTCCCGGAGACCTTCCCCGGTGATCATGTGGGAACGAGGGAACCGACCCGGCCGTTGGGGGGACCGTGACCGAGCCATCGAGGGGGCGTTATGGCGCTGCGTGACCGTTTCCGGCGGCTGGTCCAGAAGCCCGGGAGCATCGACATCGCGCCCTTCCGCGCCGTCGCCGAGGAGGCCGGACGGCGCGAGGAGCGCGTGCGGGGGCTGACCGACGCGGAGCTGACCGCCGCCGCGTCCGCCCCGGACCTGCCCGCCGACCTGGCGGAGTTCTGCGCGATCGGCCGCGAGGCCGCCCGCCGCGCGATCGGCGAGCGGCCCTTCGACGTCCAGCTCACCGGCACCCTGGCGCTGCTGTCCGGGCACGTCGCCGAGATGGCCACCGGCGAGGGCAAGACCCTGGCCGGCGCCCTCGCCGCCGCCGGGTACGCGCTGCGCGGCGAACGCGTCCACGTCATGTCCGTGAACGACTACCTCGCCCGCCGCGACGCCGACTGGATGGGCCCGCTGTACGCGCTGCTCGGAGTGTCGGCCGCCTCGATCGGGCAGTCGTCCACGCCCGACGAGCGGCGCGCGGCCTACCGCGCCGACGTCGTGTACGCACCGGTCAGCGAGATCGGCTTCGACCTGCTGCGCGACCGGCTCGTCACCGACCCCGCCGACGCCGTCCAGCGGGAGGCGACCGTCGCGCTGATCGACGAGGCCGATTCGGTGCTGGTGGACGAGGCGATGGTGCCGCTCGTGCTCGCCGGCGCCGCCGACCTCGACCCCGCCGACCCCCGGTACGCCGACCTCGTCCGGCGGCTGCGGCCCGGCCTGCACTACGGCACCGACGAGGAGGCCCGCAACGTCCAGCTCACCGCGGCGGGCGCCCGCGAGGTCGAGCGCGTCCTCGGCCTCGACCTGTACGCACCCGAGAACCTCGCGACGCTGACCGCGGTGAACGTCGCGCTGCACGCCGAGGTGCTGCTGCACCGCGACGTCGACTACATCGTCCGGGACGGCGCGGTGAAGCTGATCAGCGGGTCGCGCGGCCGGGTCGCGCTCCTGCAGCGCTGGCCGGACGGCCTGCAGGCGGCCGTCGAGGCGAAGGAGGAGCTGGCGGCGTCGCCGTCCGGCGAGATCCTCGACTCGATCACCGTGCAGGAGCTGATCGGCCGCTACCCGGTGCGCTGCGGGATGACCGGCACCGCGATGGCCGTCGCCGGGCAGCTCACCGAGTTCTACTCCCTGCAGATCGCCGTCGTCCCGCCGAACCGGCCCTGCGTCCGCGACGACGAGCCGGACCGGCTCTACGCCACCACCGCCGACAAGGACGTCGCGGTCGTCGAGGAGATCGCCGCGGCGCACGCCGCCGGGCGGCCCGTCCTCGTCGGCACCGGCGACGTCGCCGAGTCCGAGCGGCTCGCCCGCCGGCTCGTCCGCGCGGGCGTCGAGCCCGTCGTGCTCAACGCCAAGAACGACGCCGAGGAGGCCGCGATCATCGCCGAGGCCGGCGCGCCCGGCGCGGTGACCGTCTCCACGCAGATGGCGGGCCGCGGCACCGACATCCGGCTCGGCGGCGGCCCCGGCGCGCCCGTCCCCGGCACCGCCCCCGCCGACCAGGACGGATCGCTGCACGACCAGGTCGCCGCCGCGGGCGGCCTGCTGGTGATCGGAACCGGCCGCTACCACAGCAGCCGCCTGGACGACCAGCTCCGCGGCCGCGCCGGACGGCAGGGCGACCCCGGCGGGTCGGTGTTCTTCACCAGCCTCCAGGACGACCTCGTCACCCGCTACGCGCCCGACGAGGACTACAAGGGCCCGACCGGAGACGAGGGCCGCGTCGAGGACAAGGGCGCGCACTGGATCGTCGGCCACGCGCAGCGGGTCGCCGAGGGCGTCGACCTCGAACTGCACCGCAACACCTGGCGCTACAACCAGCTGATCGGGCTGCAGCGCCGCGAGGTCCTCGCCGAACGCGACGCCGTCCTGACCGGCGACGCCGCCGACCGGGCCATGGCCGCCGACGCCGCCGCCAAGCACGCCGAGCTGGCGAAGACCGCCGGTGCGGAGGCGGTCGCGGACGCGGCCCGGCAGATCGTCCTGTACCAGCTGGACCGGTGCTGGGCCGAGCACCTGGCCTTCCTCACCGACCTGCGCGAGGGCATCCACCTGCGCTCCCTCGGCCGCGGCCTGGACCCGCTCGTCGAGTTCAACCGCGAGGCCGTCCCGGCGGGCAAGCGCCTCCTCGGCGACGCGCGCCGCCGGTCGGCGGCCGCGTTCGAGGACCTCACCGCGACCGAGGAGGGCGGTATCGACCTCGACGCCGCCGGCCTCCAGCGGCCGTCCGCGACGTGGACGTACCTCGTCCACGACAACCCGTTCGGCTCCCTCGACGAGCGCGCCCTCCGCGGCCTGATCTCCATGTTCAAGGGCCGCCGCCGCTGACCCCCGTCACGCTCTCAGGCGCAGGCCGCGCGGGGTGGGGTGGAAGCCGGCCGACTCCAGGGCGGCGGCGAGCGGCGAGTCGTTGATCGCGGCGCCGTCGGCGCGCTCGACGGTCAGCTTGCCGAGCGCCCCCTCGCGGACCGCGAGGGCGAGCGCGTCGACCGCCGGCTGCAGCACGCCCGGGTCGTCGTCCCAGGTCAGGAGTGTCTTGCCGCCGCGCTCCACGTAGAGGACGAGGCGTCCCTCCACCAGCACGACGAGGGCTCCCGCCTTGCGGCCCGGCTTGTGGCCGCTCGCGACCTCGTCGTCGCGGCCGGGCCACGACAGCGCGGCGCCGTACGGGTTCGCGGGGTCGGCGGCGGCGAGGACGAGCGCGCGGACGTCCGGTTTGCGGGGCGTCTCCCACAGCGCCGCGATGTCGTCGGGCGCAGCGGCCGAGGGGCGCAGCGCGCGGAGCCGGTCGACCGCGCCCGGCAGCGCGAACTGCGCCGCGCCGAGGCCCTCGACGAAGTACCCGCGGCGGCACCGGCCGCTCTCCTCGAACGCGCGCAGCACCGGGTAGACCGCCGAGAACCCGCCGGGCGTGCGCTCGGCCGCCACCGCGCCGCGGATGACGATGCCGTACCGCTCCAGCAGCGCCTCCGCGAGCGCGTGCGAGCGCAGCGTCGCGGCGGTCTCGCGGCCCGGCAGCGGCCACCAGCGGCCCGCGACCGTCGGCGGGCCCGTCCTGGACGGCAGCACGGGGCGGCCGCGCCGGGTCGTCCGCGACCGGTGCGTCGGCCGGCCCGAACCGAGCGCGGCGCGCAGCGGGGCGAGCGTGTCGTTGGTCAGGTGCCCCGCCCAGACGAGGTCCCACACGGCCGTGGCGAGATCGGCGTCGGTGGTGGTGACCTGCGCGTTCACTCGGTCGGAGAGGGTGCGGAAGAACAGCGCGCCGCCGCCGTCGAGGGCTTCGAGGACGGCCTGGTGCGCGGGCGTGAGGGTGATCTCCGCGGGCTCCGGCATGAGCAGCGGCGCGGTGTCGGCCAGGTACAGCGCGACCCAGCCGTCGCCGCCGGGCAGCCCGCCCTGGCCCGCCCAGACCACCTCGCCGGCGGACGTCAGCTCGTCCAGCATGGCGGGGGAGTAGCCCGCGACCCGCGACGGCAGGACCAGCGACTCCAGCGCCGACGCGGGCACCGCGGCGCCCTGCAGCTGCTCGATCGCCTGGACCAGCGCGTCGATGCCGCGCAGCCGGGACCCGCCCGCGATGCCGTGCCAGACGGGCAGGAACCGGCCGAGCGCCTCCGGCGGGGACGGCTCGACCTCGGCGCGCAGCCGCGCCAGCGACCGGCGCCGCAGCGTCCGCAGCACCCCGGCGTCGCACCACTCGCTGGTCAGCGGCCCGGAGACCGCCTCGACGGGCAGGAACTCGCCCTCGACGACCCGTCCCGCGCCCGCCAGCCGCCGCAGCGTCTCGGCGACCACGGCGGAGCCGAGGCCGAACCTGGCGGCGGCGTCCCCGGTCCGGAACGGCCCGTGCGTGCGCGCGTGGCGGGACACCAGGTCGCCGAGCGGGTCGTCCACCGGTTCGAGGAACGCCTCGGGGATGCCGACGGGCAGCGGCGCGCCGAGCGCGTCGCGGAGCCGCGCGGCGTCCTCGATCGCGGCCCATCGCTCCTCGCCGGCGACGCGGACGCGGATCGCCCGCCGCGTCGCCTCCAGCTCTTCCAGCCATCGCGACGCCGCCACGAGGACGTCCCGCGCCGGGGAGCCGTCCTGCGCCGCTTCCATCGCGTTGGCGTCCGCCCTCGCCGCGCCTTCGGCGGAGTCGAGACCATCGTCGCCTGCGGCCCCGGATGCTTCGCTTTCGAGAGCGCCGGGTTCCTGCTCAGAGCCGATCCCGGGCCGTGCGGCGGCATCGTCGGCGGCGCGCGGATCGACGGGCGCCGCGGAGTCGCGCGCCAGGGTCGTCCGGAGCGCGACCTCCATGGTGGTGAGCGGGCCGAGCGTGCGCAGGAGATCGGCGACGCCTTCGAGGTCGCGGGCGCGGCGGTCCGGGGCGAGGCGCTGCAGCTCGCGCTCGATGTCGGCGACGGCGTCCGGGTCGAGCAGCTCGCGCAGGTCGGCCTGGCCGAGCAGTTCGGCGAGCAGGGCCGAGTCGAGCGCGAGGGCCTGGGCGCGGCGCTCCGCCAGCGGCGAGTCGCCCTCGTACATGAACGCGCCGACGTAGTGGAACAGCAGGGAGCGCGCATAGGGCGACGGCTCGGGCGTCTCCACCTCGACGAGGCGGACCTTGCGGCCGGACATGTCGCGCATGAGCTGGACGAGGCCGGGGACGTCGAACACGTCCTGCAGGCACTCGCGCATCGTCTCCAGGACGATCGGGAACGACGGGTACTTGCTCGCGACCGCCAGCAGCTGCGCGGCGCGCTGGCGCTGCTGCCACAGCGGCATCCGCTTGTCGGGACGGCGGCGCGGCAGCAGGAGGGAACGCGCCGCGCACTCGCGGAACCGCGCCGCGAACAGCGCCGAGCCGCCCAGCTCGTCCACCACGATGCGCTCGATGTCGTCGGCGTCGAAGACGGCGAGGTCGAGGCTCGGCGGCTCGTCCATGTCGGGGATGCGGATGACGATGCCGTCGTCGGCGTGCATGGCCTGCGCGTCGACGCCGTAGCGTTCGCGGAGCCGTCCCGCGATGGCCAGCGCCCACGGGGCGTGCACGCGCGCGCCCAGGGGCGAGTGGACGACCATCCGCCAGTCGCCGAGCTCGTCGCGGAACCGCTCGACGACCATCGTCCGGTCGTCGGGGACGTGCCCGGTGGCGTCGCGCTGCTCGCCCAGGTAGGAGACGAGGTTCCCGGCGGCCCAGGCGTCCAGGCCGGCGGACGTGACGCGCTCGTGGGCCGCCTCGGCGGGCAGCCCGGCCAGCTCGCGGGTGAACGCGCCCAGCGCGCGCCCCAGTTCGGCGGGGCGGCCGAGCGCGTCGCCGTGCCAGAACGGCAGCTTGCCGGGCTGGCCGGGGGCGGGCGAGACCAGGACGCGGTCGGGCGTGATGTCCTCGATCCGCCACGAGCTGGCGCCCAGGACGAACACGTCGCCCACGCGCGACTCGTAGACCATCTCCTCGTCGAGCTCCCCGACGCGGGACGACTTCTCGCCCACGAGGAACACCCCGAACAGGCCGCGGTCGGGGATCGTGCCGCCGCTGGTGACGGCGAGGCGCTGCGCACCGGGACGGTCGTGCAGGACGCCGGTGACGCGGTCCCAGACGAGCCGCGGGCGCAGTTCGCCGAACTCGTCGCTGGGGTAGCGCCCGGCGAGCATGTCGAGGGTCGCCTCGAGCGCCGACCGCGGCAGCGTCGCGTAGGGGGCGGCGCGCTTGACGAGCGATTCGAGGTCGTCGACGGTCCATTCGTCCATCGAGACCATCGCGACGATCTGCTGCGCCAGCACGTCCAGGGGGTTGCGCGGGTAGTGCAGCTCCTCGATCTCGCCGCCGCGCATCCGCTCGGCCACCACCGCCGTCTGGACGAGGTCGCCGCGGTACTTGGGGAAGATGACGCCCTTCGACACCGCCCCGACCTGGTGCCCGGCGCGGCCGACGCGCTGCAGGCCGCTGGCCACCGATGGCGGCGACTCCACCTGGACGACCAGGTCGACCGCGCCCATGTCGATGCCCAGCTCCAGGCTGGAGGTGGCGACGACCGCCGGGAGGCGGCCCTCCTTCAGCGCGTTCTCGATCCCGGCCCGCTCCTCCTTGGACACGGACCCGTGGTGCGCGCGCGCGATCTCCGTGACGGCGCCCTTGGCGGCGCCCGCCTGCGCCATCGTCGCCGCGGGGGAGTGGTCCTCCGGGAGGGGCTCGCCTGTGGCGCGCTCGTAGGCGAGTTCGTTGAGCCGCCCGCAGAGGCGTTCGGCCAGGCGGCGCGAGTTGGCGAACACCAGCGTGGAGCGATGCGCCTGGATCAGGTCGAGGAGGCGGTCCTCCACATGGGGCCAGATGCTGCGCTGACGCGGGTCGGCGGTACCGGACTCCCCGACGAACTGCCCCACCTCGCCCATGTCCTCGACCGGGACGACGATGTCGAGATCGAACACCTTGTCCGAGCCCGGCTGCACGACCGACGCGGGCCGTGTCCCGCCGAGGAACGCCGCGACCTCCTCCGGCGGGCGCACGGTCGCCGACAGGCCGATCCGCTGCGCGGGCCGCTCCAGCAGGGCGTCGAGGCGCTCCAGGGACAGCGCCAGATGGGCGCCGCGCTTGGTGCCCGCCACCGCGTGCACCTCGTCCACGATCACCGTCTCGACGCCGCGCAGCGACTCGCGGGCGCGCGAGGTGAGCATCAGGAACAGCGACTCCGGCGTGGTGATCAGGATGTCGGGCGGCTTCACCGCGAGCCGGCGGCGCTCGTCGGCCGGGGTGTCGCCGGACCGCATCCCGACCCGGACGTCCGGCTCGGGCAGGCCGAGCCGCCGGGCGGCGTGCCGGATGCCGGTGAGCGGCGCGCGCAGGTTGCGCTCGACGTCCACGGCGAGGGCCTTCAGCGGCGAGACGTACAGCACGCGGCAGCGGCGCAGCGGGTCGCTCTTGCCCGGGCCGGTGCCGGGATCGCCGTCCGGCGGGCTCGCCGCGAGGCGGTCGAGCGACCACAGGAACGCGGCGAGCGTCTTGCCCGACCCGGTCGGCGCCACGACCAGGGTGTTGTCGCCGCCCGCGATCGACTCCCACGCCCCGGACTGCGCGGGGGTGGGCGCGGCGAAGGCCCCGGCGAACCAGGCGCGGGTCGCCGGGGAGAAGCGTTCGAGCACGTCACCGCCCATGGCGCCATACTGCCTCGCGGGTCCGACAGAATGCGCCGCGACGTGGCGCGCGTCACGTTGTAAGCAAGCACTTGTATGGGCATGGTCTACCGGTAGGACAGCTGCCGCCAAGGAGTCGCGATGCCCTACCTGCTGCTCGCCCTCGGGATCCTGTTCGCCCTGCTGGCGGCCAACGCGCACGCCCCGCGCCGCAGCGCCCTCCTGCTGGTGCCGAGCTTCTTCTCCGGCTGGCTCGCCATCGAGATGGCCCCGCACCTGCTCGTCACCGAGATCGTCGCGCTCGCCCTCACCGCCGCCTACGGGGGACTGGACGGCTGGGCCGGCTGGGCGGGCCTCGTCCTCGGCGTCCTCGGCGCGGCGGGGACGGTCGCGATCATCCTGGCGTCCCGCCGTACCGTCGTCACGCTGCGCGAGAGCGGAGCGCCCCTCGACCTCGACCCGGAAGGCGCACCGCGCTTCCCGCTGGCACCCCTGTTCGTCCCGCCGCTGTGCCTCATCCCGCGCAAAGGCGTGAAGGTGCGGCGGAACGTCGTCTACCACCAGGACGGGCGGCTGCGCCTGAAGCTCGACGTCTACAGCCCCGCCGGGGACGCCCCTGCGGACGGGCTACGTCCCGGGCTCATGCAGATCCACGGCGGCGCATGGGTCATCGGCGACAAGCGCGAACAAGGGCTGCCCCTGCTCAACCACATGGCCGTCCAAGGGTGGGTGGGGTTCAACGTCAACTACCGGCTCAGTCCGCGCGCCACCTGGCCGGAGCACCTGATCGACCTCAAGCGCTTCCTGGCCTGGTACAAGGAGCACGCGCACGAGTACGGCGCCGACCCCGACTTCCTATGCGTGACGGGTGGCTCGGCAGGAGGCCACCTCACCGCGATGGTGGCGCTCACTGCGAACGTGCCCGACTTCCAGCCCGGCTTCGAGGACGTGGACACGACCGTCCAAGGCGCCGTCCCCTTCTACGGCGTCTACAACTTCGTGGACGCCGGCCCCTGGCCGGTCCCCATGGGATCCACCAGGCTGGTGGAGAAGATGGTCCTCAAGCTGCCGTTCGAGGAGAACCGCGAGGCGTACGCCAAAGCCTCGCCCGTCACCTACGTCCGCAAGGACGCCCCGCCCTTCTTCGTCATCCACGGCAGCCACGACTCGCTCATCCCCGTCCCCGAGGCCCGCCGCTTCGTCGAACGGCTGCGCGGCGTCTCCGAGGCGCCGGTCATCTACGCCGAGATGATGGGCGGCCAGCACGCCTTCGACGTCTTCCCCTCCTACCGGACGGCCCGCGTCGTCGAAGGCGTCGAACGCTATCTGACCGGCCTGCACCGCCAGCACCGCCAAGGGACCGGCCCCGCCGTACCGGACGAGGTCACGCGGTCCTTGGACGGCCCGCCCGTCGGATAGCGTGGACGTGTGCGTCTAACAGTCTTCTGGGATCGGATGAACCAGCAGTTCGGTGAGGCCTACGCCCAGAGCGTGGCCAAGGACTACGTCATGGCCGAACTGGGCGGACGCACCGTCGAGCAGGCCCTGGCGGAAGGAGAGCCCGCCAAGCGCGTCTGGCAGGCCGTCGTCGCCACCTTCGACGTCCCCTCCAGGCTCCAGTAGCGCCGCGCTCCGGTCTGCGCCCCGCCCCCGCTACAGCGCGATGCGGTGCGGGACGAACGACGACGTGTCATCGGTGATGAGGCCCGACGTCTCGCGGATGCCCACGCCCGCCGACCCGTCCTCGATCACCCACGCGCCGAGCACGGGATGCTCACCGTCGAAATCCGGCAGCACGCAGAACTCCTGGAAGACGAACCCCTCCTCGCCGTAATCGCCCTGGGTGCGCTGCTCGCTGCCGTCCGGCGCGACGATCCGCATGCTCGCACCCTCCCGCCCGAGCAGCGGCTTCTGGACGTACGAGGTCAGGCCCGACGGCGTGTTCAGGTACGTCGGCAGCAGGTTCGGGTGCCCGGGGAACAGCTCCCACAGCAGCACGAGCAGTGCCTTGTTCGACAGCACCATCTTCCAGATCGGCTCTATCCAGGACGTCGGCGCGGCAGGGATCTCCCGGCCGAACGGCTCCGCCACGATCCATTCCCACGGGTAGAGCTTGCAGAGCGTGCCGATCTCCCGCTCGTCCATGTCGACGAACCTGCGCCGCGCCGGATCCCAGCCGACGTCCTCCATGGCGATCGCCACGCCCGGCAGGCCCGCCTCCTCGGCGGTCTCCTGCATGTAGGCGATCGTCATGACCTCCTCACCGGTCTCGTCGGCGGTCGTCCACGCGAAGTGCACGGGCCCGCCGCCGAGCCGGGGCACGAGGTCCTTCCACCGGGCGACCATCCGCTCGTGGATGGAGTTCCACTGGTCGTCGTTGGGATATACGTCCTGCAGCCAGTACCACTGCACCACCGAACTCTCGACGAGCGCGGTCGGCGTATCGGCGTTGTACTCCAGCAGCTTGGCGGGACCATGGCCGTCGTAGCGGAGGTCGAACCGCCCGTACAGGTGCGGGTCGCGCCGCCGCCACGACTCCTCGATGAGGGGCGCCACCCAGTCGGGTATGCCGAGCACGTTGTAGCGGCCCGTCGTGACGACGTGCTCCACCACCTCCAGGCACATCCGGTGCAGTTCCTCGACCGTCGCCTCGAGCGCCAGCACCTCGTCCATGTCGAAGACGTAGTGCACGGACTCGTCCCAGTAGGGCCGGGTCAGATGCTCGGGGTGCGCGGTCCGGTGGAACGCCAGCCCGTGCGCCTCGACCTTCTCCGCCCAGCCGTCCCTCGGCGTCGAACGCATGCGGCGCACGGTCAGCTCCCGCCCTTGCCGCTGCCGCCGAAACCACCACGGCTCAGCGTCTTCCCGCTGCCCGACTTGATCTTCCCGTCGCTCGGCCGGTACTGGCTGCCGCCCGAGACGACGCCGCCGGAGCCGCGCTTGCCGCCGTAGTACCAGAAGTACCGGCCGTAGGGGCTGGTGCCGCCGTTGTCGATGTCGTCGACGTTGCAGTAGTTGTCGGGGACCACCCTGTAGCCGCCCTTGCCCGCTGGCGCGTTGCGGTCCACGCACCGCGCGGTGGTGGAACTGGAGCCGCAGGCGACCAGGGTCAGCGACAGCGCGCTCACCATTCCTACTTTGACGGTGCGGGAACTGAGCCGGCGACCGGGCTCCTGTGGGGGCAAGGAGAACACGTCCTTCACGAGATTGCCGAACAGCGGCCACAGCCTAGGGGCGGCCCAATATGGGACGGAAGAGGGCATATACCGGTTCCGTCACGCGCCGGACACCAGCCGTACGTCAGTCCGGGACGGGCAGGTGCGCGTACAGGTCCATCGCGTCCACCGATGCGGGCAGATCGCTCACCTGGCCGTCGCCGACCTCCACGACGCGCCATTCGCCGTCGGCGCGGCGAGCGAGGTCGGTCGTGATGAAGCGGCAGCCCAGCGACCGGACCGCGTGCGCGACCGCGTCCAGGGCCGGGTCGGGCTCCACGCCCGGCGTGTCCGGATGCGGCCCCACCAGCGCGGGCTCCCCGTCCACCCACCACACGCGCGCCTCGCCGTCGCCCTCGTAGGACTCGAACTCGCGCACCACCAGGCCGCCCGCCAGGTACTCCTCCTGCAGGGCGATCATCTTGGCGGCGATGCCGCGCAGCTGCGCGAGGTTCTTCACGTCCGGGACGAAGCACGCCTCGTCCCACTCGTGCTTGCGCGACTTCACGTAGTCCTTGACCACGCCCGGGCCGGGGCGCAGCGGCCGGACGAGCTCGGCGAGCGCGTTCAGATCCCCAGGGTCCTGCCCGGGGGAGAGGGGGCGCCACACGCTCTGCGGCGTCAGCCCGGCGAACGTGTCGTGCCAGCCGGGCAGCTCGTGCGCGCGCGTGTAGTCGTCGGGATGCGTCAGCAGCACCGTCCCGCGCCGTTTCAGCACGTCGGCCATCGCGGCGTACTGGGGTCCGGTGACCATCCAGCCGCGGTACCAGACGGGGCCGAGGTCCGCGGGCACCGCGCGCACCGCGGCCTCCGCGTCCCCGCGCCGCAGCGCGTCATGGTCGAGCAGCGCCGTCTCGCCGTAGTGGTCCCGCACGGCCGCGGCCTCGCGTGCATAGTGGGGGTCAACGCGCCGGGGGTGGATCGGATCGACGCAGAAGAGGACGGTCAGCGTCATGATGGAACCCTCCGTTGACGGCGCCAGCGTACGGGGTCCGGACCACGGCGCGCACGGTGATTCCCGCCCGAATCGGCACACGGGACGATGATCGAACGAGTGTTCGGTAAGCTGGCCCCGGCCGGCGTCGTCGTCCACAACCGCGCCCGCATCTCGAAAAGTGTCGGTGGCCCGCCGTAACGTCGCCCTCGACATCGCAACCAGCGGCCGAGAGCCGACAAGTCACAACGAGAAGGACATCTCACATGGCAGCGAACGACCGGGAGAAGGCTCTCGAGACCGCACTCGCCCAGATCGAGCGGCAGTTCGGCAAGGGCTCGGTCATGCGGATGGGCGAGGAGGCGCGCGCCCCCGTCGAGATCATCCCGACCGGCGCCATCTCCCTCGACATCGCGCTCGGCATCGGCGGCCTGCCCCGCGGCCGGGTCGTCGAGGTGTACGGCCCCGAGGGCTCCGGCAAGACCTCCATCGCCCTGCACGCGGTCGCCAGCGTGCAGAAGCAGGGCGGCATCGCCGCGTTCGTCGACGCCGAGCACGCCCTCGACCCCGAGTACGCGAGCAAGCTCGGCGTCGACATCGACGCCCTGCTGGTCTCCCAGCCCGACACCGGCGAGCAGGCCCTGGAGATCACCGACATGCTGATCCGCTCCGGCGCGATCGACGTCGTCGTGATCGACTCCGTCGCCGCGCTCGTCCCGCGCGCCGAGATCGAGGGCGAGATGGGCGACAGCCACGTCGGCCTGCAGGCCCGGCTGATGTCGCAGGCGCTGCGCAAGCTCACCGGCGCGATCAACCAGACCAAGACCACCGCGATCTTCATCAACCAGCTGCGCGAGAAGGTCGGCGTCATGTTCGGCTCCCCGGAGACCACCACCGGCGGCCGCGCGCTGAAGTTCTACGCCTCCGTCCGGCTGGACGTCCGCCGCATCGAGACCCTCAAGGACGGCACCGAGGCCGTCGGCAACCGGGTCCGCGTCAAGGTCGTCAAGAACAAGATGGCCCCGCCGTTCCGGGTCGCCGACTTCGACCTGCTCTACGGCCTCGGCATCAGCCGCGAAGGCGGCCTGATCGACCTCGGCGTCGAGCACGGCTTCGTCCGCAAGTCCGGCGCCTGGTACACCTACGACGGCGACCAGCTCGGCCAGGGCAAGGAGAACGCCCGCAACTTCCTCAAGGCCAACCCGGACATGGCCGACGGGATCGAGAAGAAGATCAAGGAGAAGCTCGGCATCGGGCCGAAGGTCGACAAGGAAGCCGAGCCGGCCGCCGCGCCCGTCGACGGCGCCGCCCCGTCCCCGGCCCCCGTCTCCGCCGCCCCGGCGCCCGCCACCGGCCGGGCCGCCGCCGCGAAGAAGACCAAGACCGCCAAGGCCGCGGGTGATTCCTGACGGCGAATCCCCCGTTCCGGGTGACTCTTGACGAAGAGTGAGCGATGATCTCGTATGCAGGGCGACGGCGCCCCACCCCGCACCGGCGCGCCGGCGCGGGGAACCTTCCCCAACGGCGCCGTCGCTCTAGTTAATTTGCATTGCCCTTGGCGGTCAGGCGCTGGAGCGCCTTCCCTTCGGCGGGCAATGCGTGCGATCGCTGCATCGCTTCGACTCGGCCCTGGGGGCCTCGCTGCGCGATCAAGTTCTCGCAAGCTCGAACTTGGCTTCGCTCGCGATCGCGACGGGCCAGGTCGCTGCGTGGCTGGGCACAAACCCTGCGGCCGGTGGCGGTGGGTGATTCCCGTCGGCTCGTGCCCGCGGAAAGGCGAGGTGCCGCGGAATCGGGCCCGTAGCCTGCGGGGAGTGAGTGAGTTGGAGGCGGGGATGACGGGGCGGAGCGGGCGGCGGCGGGGCGGTGCCGGGGAGAAGGCCGGCGGGGAGTCCGCTCGGCGGGTGCCGGACGATCCGGAGGCGACGGCACGGGAGGTGTGCCTGCGGCTGCTGGCGTCCTCGCCGCGCACCCGTGCGCAGCTCGCGGACGCGCTGCGGCGCAAGGACGTACCCGACGACGTGGCCGAGCAGGTGCTCGGACGGTTCACCGACGTCGGGCTCATCGACGACGAGGCGTTCGCGCGGGCGTGGGTGCAGTCCCGGCATGCCGGGCGGGGCCTCGCCCGGCGCGCGCTCGCCGTCGAACTGCGCCGCCGCGGCGTCGCGGACGAGACCGTCAACGACGCGGTCGAGGCCCTCGAACCGGACCAGGAGGAGCGCACCGCGCGCGCCCTGGTCGACCGCAAGCTCCGCGGCACCAGGGGAGTCGACCCGGCCAAGCGCATGCGCCGCCTCGTCGGCATGCTCGCCCGCAAGGGCTACCCGCCGGGCCTGGCCTTCCGGGTCGTCAAGGAGGCCCTCGCGGACGAGGGCGCCGACCCGGACGACCTCCCCGACGATCCGGATCCGCTCGACTGACCCGTGTTCCGGTCGCGGGCGACACGCCGGGGATGACGGGCGGGCTGACCGCCCGGCGGTCACGCCCTGACTCCGGCTCCGGGTGATCGGGCAGGTGGCGAGGGGTGCGGGCGGTCAGGGGCGGCGGTAAGGAAGGACTCACGCCCGCGTTCGGTTAGTCCGGAATGCCCGGCGTTTGCTTGCTCATTACCTCCATGCCGCTTACCGTTACGGCAGTGAGGAGTTACTCCGCGTCTCGCGGATTGTCATACGACCGAGCACGTTCCAGCAGCTGAGAGGCGTACAGGACACGTTCGACGACCGGAACCGGCCGGAACGCCCGGGGCGCGACGCGCGGCCCGGCGGTGCCGTGTACCCGGCCGTCCGCCCGGCGCGAGTGAATCCTCGCTAGTCAGGGCCCCGATCCCGGGCGGGCCCAACGGCGAGGAAGGATCTGCCTCATGGAGAGCGTCCTGCTGGGTGCAGCGCTGCTGGTGACCCTGGTCGCTCTCGTCATCGTCATGCTGTGGCGTCCCGGCATGCCCGGGAAGGCGGCGGCGGAGATGGCCCGCGCGCAGAGCGAGGCGGACGGGATCCGCGGCCGGGCCAAGCAGGAGGCGCGGGAGTCGCGCGAGCAGGCCGAGGCGCAGGCGGAGCGGATCGCCGCGACGGCGCGCGCGGACGCCGAGGAGGAGGCCCGGGCCCTCCGCGACGATCTCCGGACGGCCAGGGAGGATCTGGAGCGCCGCGAGACCCGGCTGGCCGAGCGCGAGCAGCGCCTAGACGGCGAGATGCGGCGGCTCCAGGAGTGGGCGGACCGGCTCGCGGAGACCAAGCGGACGCTGGAGACGCGCAAGAAGGAGCTGGCCGGCGTCGAGGAGGAGCGCCGCAAGGTCCTGGAGCGGTCGGCCGGGCTGACCGCCGAGCAGGCCAAGGGCGAGCTGGTCGCGGCGATCGAGAACCAGGCCAAGCGGGAGGCCATCCCGATCACCCGGGAGATCGAGAACGCGGCGCGGGCGGAGGGCGACAAGCGCGCCCGCAAGATCGTGACGCTGGCGATCCAGCGGGTGGCCAGCGAGCAGACCGCCGAGTCGGTCGTGTCGGTGCTGCACCTGCCGAGCGATGAGATGAAGGGCCGGATCATCGGCCGCGAGGGCCGCAACATCCGCGCGTTCGAGACCACCACCGGGGTGAACCTGATCATCGACGACACGCCGGAGGCGGTGCTGCTGAGCTGCTTCGACCCGGTGCGCCGCGAGGTCGGCCGGCTGACCCTGGAGAAGCTCGTGCTGGACGGGCGGATCCATCCGCAGCGGATCGAGGAGGTCTACGACCGCAGCCGCAGCGACGTCGAGCAGCGGTGCGTGCGGGCCGGCGAGGACGCGCTCGTGGAGGTCGGCATCGCCGACATGCACCCGGAGCTGATCGCGCTGCTCGGCCGGCTGCGGTACCGGACGTCCTACGGGCAGAACGTGCTGAAGCACCTCATCGAGTCCGCGCACATCGCCGGGATCATGGCGAGCGAGCTGCGGCTGCCGGCGGAGGTCGCGAAGCGGTGCACGCTGCTGCACGACATCGGCAAGGCGCTCACGCACGAGGTGGAGGGCAGCCACGCGCTGATCGGGGCGGAGATCGCGCGCCGGTACGGCGAGGACGAGGACGTGGTGCACGCGATCGAGGCGCACCACAACGAGGTCGAGGTCCGCACGGTGGAGGCGGTGCTCACGCAGGCGGCGGACGCGGTGAGCGGCAGCCGCCCGGGGGCGCGCAGGGAGTCGCTGGAGGCCTACGTCAAGCGGCTCGAGCGGCTGGAGGAGATCGCCCGGGAGAAGCACGAGGGCGTGGAGAAGGTCTTCGCGATGCAGGCGGGCCGGGAGATCCGGGTGATGGTGAAGCCGGACTCGGTGGACGACATCCAGGCGCAGGTCATCGCGCGCGACATCGCCAAGCAGGTCGAGGACGAACTGACCTATCCGGGGCAGATCCGGGTCACCGTGGTGCGCGAGTCCCGGGCGATCGAGTTCGCGCGCTGAGGAGTGTGATCGTTCCCGTTGTGCGGGAGCGGCGGGATCGGTACTTTTGCGCGATGCGCAATCGGTGGATGCGGTGGACGGCCGCGGGCGGTGCCTGCGCCGGCATCGTCGCTGCGGGGGCCGGGACGGTCTGGTACACCTCGGGCGACGCCCAGGGACGCACGGTGGCGGACACGTCCGCGAGCATGCGGATCAGTGCGGCGGACGCCGGTGACGCGTCCCGCTACTGGACGGCGAAGCGGATGGCCGCGGCGACCCCCATCGACCGGGTGAACGGCGGCGCGGCGGGGCGGACGCTGTCGGCGCAGTCGATCACCAAGTCGAAGGCGTTCGGCGGCGTGCCGACGATCGGCGCGCTGTTCTTCAACAACGGCCAGGGCGACCACTTCTGCACCGCGAGCGTCGTGCAGAGCTCGTCGCAGCGGCTGCTGATCACCGCGGCGCACTGCATCCACGGCGGCAAGGGCAAGAAGTACGCGTCGAAGGTGGCGTTCGTCCCGAAGTACGACCGGGGGAAGCGCCCGTACGGCACGTGGACGGCCAAGATGCTGCTGGTCGACCAGCGGTGGGTGAGCAGCACCGACCGCGACCTCGACTTCGGGTTCATCGCCCTGAACGACCGCGGCGGCAAGAGGATCCAGAAGGCGGTCGGCTACAACAGGCTCGCGGTGAACCAGGGCGTCGGCAGGACGGTGAACGTGGCCGGCTACCCGAAGATCACCTTCGACTCGCGCGACCGCCCCATCTACTGCCGCACCAAGACCGCGAAGCAGGCCAAGTACCAGATCCGGATGGACTGCACGGGCTTCTACGGCGGCACGAGCGGCAGCCCGTGGCTGCTGAACTACAGCTACACGACGCAGCGGGGCGACATCAACGGCGTCATCGGCGGCTACCAGGGCGGCGGCAACACGGCGTCCCGGTCGTACTCGGCGTACTTCGACAAGGACGTCTCGAACCTGCGCGCCGCCGCCGACAAGCGCGCCGCCTGACCCCTGCCCCGGCCCCGCGGCCCGCCGCGCGGCCGGGTCCGTCCGCCGAGGGCCGTGGCGGCCGCCGGCGGACGGGACGGAGGGCTCAGGCCACCGTCAGGTCGATGGGGTCGACGCCCCGCGGCTCGAATCCGAGGGTCTGCCCGTAGAACGCCAGCTCGGCCTCCAGGCACGCGATGACGGTGTCGGCGCGGCGGAAGCCGTGCGACTCGCCCTCGAACGTCAGGTAGGCGTACGGCATCTTCTTGGCGGCCAGCGCGACCGCGAACCGCTCGGACTGGTCCGGCGGCACGACCGGGTCGTTGAGGCCCTGCAGGAGTAGCACGGGGCACGCCGTCCGGTCGGCCCGGTTGAGCGGCGAGCGCTCCTCGTAGGCCCGCTCGAAGCCGGGCAGCGGGCCGATGAGCCCGAACAGGTAGTGCGACTCGAAGTCGTGCGTGGCCTCGGCGAAGCTCTGCAGGTCGCTGATCCCGAAGTAGGACGTGGCGGCCTTGAACAGGTCGGTCTGGGTGGCGGCGGCGAGCGTCGTCCAGCCGCCCGCGGAGCCGCCGCGGATGGCCAGCCGGGCCGGGTCCGCTATGCCGCCGTCGACGAGCGCCTGCGCGGCGGCTATGGCGTCCTCCACGTCCACCACGCCCCACTGGCGGCGCAGCCGCTCGCGGTAGGCGCGCCCATAGCCGGTGGACCCGCCGTAGTTGACGTCGATGACGCCGATACCGCGGCTGGTGAAGTAGCACCGCTCCAGGTCGAGGTCCTTGGAGACGCGCCCGGTCGGACCGCCGTGCACGAACACCACGTAGGGCGGCAGCTCGCCCTCAGGGGCGGCGGCCTCCGGGTTGGTCGGCGGGAACACGTAGGCGTGGACGGGGCGCCCGAACGGGCCTTCGAGGCGCTCGGTGCGGGGCTTCGACAGGTACGCGACGTCGGGCAGTTCGGGGAGCTCGCGGCGGAGCCCCTCGACGCGGCCCGTCGTGGTGTCCACCCGCACCACCGACGTCGGCAGGTCCGGGCCGCCCGCGATGCCGACGATCGTCGTGCCGTCGGCCGACAGCTGCGGGTGCCAGTCCTCGTAGGGCACCTCCACGTCGACCAGGTCGAGGGTCTCGGGGTCGTAGATGCCGAGCCGCATGTCGCCCTCGCCGTGCAGGACGGCGAGGCGCCCGTCGTCCAGCAGCGCGTACGGCATGCCGCCGAGCTGCCAGAGCGCCCCGGTGAACTCCTCCTCGGCCGGGTACAGCGCCTGCGGGGACTCGCCGTGCAGGCCGACCTGGTAGATGTTCCACCAGCCGGGCCAGTCGGAGATGACGTACAGCGACTCGTCGTCGCGCCACAGCGGCGCCACCGCGGACTCGGTGAGGCCGCCCTTGACGGTGCGGGGCGCGACCGTGGTGCCGTTCTCGATGGCCGCCACGCGCAGCTCCGTGCCGTCCCACGGCATGCGGGGGTGGTTCCACTGCACCCAGGCGAGGTGCCCGCCGCCCGGCGACGGCGCCGGCGAGGCGTAGAAGTGCGCGCCCGTCACGAGCTCGCGGATGGCGCCCGCGTCGTCGGCGGCGCTGCCGTCCAGCGGGACGGCGACGATCGCGCGGCGGATGCCGGCGGTGCCGTCCCCGCCCTCGGCCGGCTCGGCGATGTGGCCCTCGCACACGCACCAGATCTCCGTGCCGTCGGGGGACAGCACGTAGTCGGCGTAGCGCAGCCCCGCCTGGACGGCCGGTTCCGGGGTGAGCGGGTACGGCTTGGGGTCGCCCTCGTCCAGCCGGTGGAGCCGCTGGTCCTCGTAGTTGGAGAACACCAGCGACACGCCCTCGGAGGTACGGACCGGCAGGTATGACCGCCCGCCGTACTCATGAACGCGCGTACGGGCGTCCCAGGGCGCCTGGAGCAGCTCGGTGCGGTGACCGCCGTTGAGATGGATGACCGTCGTGCGCCCGCCCTCCTCGGGACGGGTCTCCTGCCACCACACGTCGTCACCGGAGGCGGTGGGGAAACTGAGGCGAAGCCGGGCGCGGGCCACGTCGGCCGCGGAGATGGGGGAAGGCCAGGAGCCGTAGGGGAGGGTCGCACGAGCGGTCATACCAGGAATCGTCCCGCATACGGGGATCGGTTGGGGCCATGACGGGCGCTTTGACTTCGGAAAGATATGTGCCGGTCACGGGTGATCGGCAACGCGCGGCACCCCGCCGGGTAAAGCGGAGGGCGCCGCCGGAGACCGGCGGCGCCCTGCACGGCGGAAGGGGGCGTCAGACGACGGCGCCGCCCGTCGCGCCGGTGGCTCCGCCGACGATCATGCCCGGGGCCGGGGGAGCGCCGGTCCCCGTGCCGAGGGTCTTGCCGGAGGTCTTGCGGCTGCGGCGGCTGCGGCCCTCCAGCCACGTCGCGAACCGGCTCACCGACATGTTGATCGCGATGTAGATGACCGCGATGACGATCCCGGCCTGGATCTTGTTGTTGTGGTAGTTGGCCGGGACGAGGTTGAACCCCGCGTTGAGCAGCTCGCTGTAGGCGATGATGAACCCGAGCGCGGTGTCCTTGAGCAGGACGACGAGCTGGCTCACGATCGCCGGCATCATCACGCGGACGGCCTGCGGCAGCAGCACCAGCCGCATCACGCCGTTCTTGCGCAGCCCGATGGAGTAGGCGGCCTCCGCCTGCCCCTTGGGGATGGACAGCACGCCCGCCCGCACGACCTCGGCCAGCACCGAGCCGTTGTACAGCACCAGGCCGAACACGACCGCGGCGAAGGCCGGCACGACGACGGTCCCGGCGTTGATCTGCACGCCGAACAGCGAGAAGAAGTTCTCCACCAGCACCCGCTGCAGGGTGCCGAACTGGGACTCGGCGATCGTCGGGCTGATCTTGTTCGGGACGAAGAACGCCAGGAAGATCAGGATCAGCAGTGGGATCGCCCGGAAGAACTCGACCACCGCGCCCGCCGGGATCCGGACCCACCAGTGGTCCGAGAGGCGCCCGAGGCCGAACACGATCCCGAACAGCATGGCCAGCACGGACGCGACCGCCGCCGCCTTCAGCGTGCTGCCGAGGCCCGGAAGGATCATCTCCTTCCAGACCGTCCACTTCAGGAACGGGCTCCAGTACTGGCCCGCGAACTGGCCCTTGTCGTCGAAGCGCCAGATGAAGGCCGCGAGGATCGCCAGCAGGACCACCGACGAGACGATGGTCATCATCCGGTTGCGCGCGCGGGCCCGCGGGCCGGGCGCGTCGAAGAGGACCGTCGCTTCCTTGTTCATCGCGCCACCGCCATCCGCTTGGCCAGCCAGCCGAAGAAGAACCCGGTCGGCAGTGTCAGGATCATGAAGCCGATGGCGACCCCGATGAACAGCGGGATCGCGCCGCTGGCGAAGCTCGGCTTGTCCAGCAGGGTCTTGCTGATCAGCGCGACCTCCGCGTAGCTCGCCGCCGCGGCCACCGTGGTGTTCTTGATCATCGCGATCAGGATGCTGCCCATCGGCGCGATCACCGAGCGGAACGCCTGCGGCAGGATGATCATCCGCAGCGACTGGCTGAACGTCAGCCCGATCGAGCGCGCCGCCTCGGCCTGGCCGAGCGGCACCGTGTTGATGCCCGACCGCAGCGTCTCGCAGACGAACGCGCCGGTGTAGCCCGACAGCCCGAGGACCGCCCACCAGTAGTAGGTCGTCGACGAGCTCTCGGAGAACGTCAGATGCAGCGTGTCGTTGAGGCCCTGGGCGCAGAGCAGCAGCAGCAGGGTCAAAGGGGTGTTGCGGACGATGTTGACGTAGCCCGTGCCGAAGGAGCGCAGCACCGGGACCGGGGAGACCCGGAAGCTCGCCAGCAGCGTGCCGATGATGAGCGACAGGACCGCCGACGCCGCGGCCAGGCGGATCGTCGCCCAGAACCCTTCGAGGATCTCGTGGAAGTTGTCGAAGAAGGGGCCGAAGTCAAACATTGCTTAGCTGTTCCATAGCGTTCCAGCCGGTCGAGTCCACACCGGTGCCTCCCCGGAGACGCGTCTCCGGGGAGGCACCGGCCGAGGGGGAGCCTCAGCCTGGGATCAGGCGCAGCCTTCCATCTGCGGGACGGTCGTGTTGAGCTTCAGACCCGTGCCCGTGAAGTTCTTCTCCAGGTAGGTCTTGGCGCTGCCGTCCTGGTACATCTTCTGGATGGCGGAGTTGACCGCCTCGCAGGTCTCCTTGTCGCCCTTCTTGATGCCGACGCCGTACTTCTCGTCGGTGAAGGGGTCGTTGATGACCTTGAACTGGCCGGGCTGCTGCGCGGCGAAGCCCGCGAGGATCAGGTCGTCGGTGCTCACCGCGTCCAGGGCGCCCGACTTCAGCTTGCTCACGCAGTCGGAGTAGCTGTTGGCGTCGACCAGCGTGACGCCCTTGATGTCGAGCTTGCCGTCCGGCGGCGGCTCGGTGACGCGGCGGAAGGAGTTCGACCCGGCCGCGCGGCACAGCTTCTTGCCCTTGAGGTCCTGGGCCTTCTTGATGCTGCTGTTCTTGGCCTGGACCATCGTGTCCTGGTGCGCGACGTAGTAGGGCCCGCCGAAGGTGATCTGCTGCTTGCGCGCGTCGGTGATGGAGTAGGTCGCCACCACCAGGTCGACCTGCCCGCCGCCGAGGAACGACTCGCGGTTCGCGGAGGTCGTCTCCTTGAAGGTGATGCCGCTCTCGGGGACGCCGAGCTGCTTGGCGATGTACCGGGCGACGTCGACGTCGAAGCCGGCGAACGTGCCGTCCGGCTTCTTCAGCCCGAGCGAGGGCTGGTCGAACTTGATGCCGATCGTCAGCTTCTTGTCTTCCTTGGCCTTCTGGACGACCGTCTTGGCCTCGGTCTTCTCCTTGTCGCTACCGCAGGCCGTGGCGGCCAGCGACAGGGCAAGGCCCGCGCCGATCAGAGCGCCGAAACGCTTGAATCGCATTACTCGTCACACCTCTGCTTCTCTGAGGAGCCCCGCGGCTCAGTGCGTGAGGATCTTGGAAAGGAAGTCCTTCGCGCGGTCGGTTCGCGCGTTGGTGAAGAACTCGTCGGGGGTGTTCTCCTCGACGATCTGCCCGTCCGCCATGAACACGACCTTCTGCGCGGCCCGGCGGGCGAAGCCCATCTCGTGGGTCACCACGATCATCGTCATGCCCTCCCTGGCCAGGCCGGTCATGACGTCGAGGACCTCGTTGACCATCTCGGGGTCGAGCGCCGAGGTGGGCTCGTCGAAGAGCATCACCTTCGGCCGCATCGCCAGGGAGCGGGCGATCGCGGCGCGCTGCTGCTGGCCGCCGGAGAGCTGGGCGGGGTACTTGCCCGCCTGGTTGGCGATGCCGACGCGCTCGAGAAGCTCCATCGCGTGCTTCTCCGACTCCTGCTTGCCCTGCTTGCGGACCTTCATCGGCCCGAGCGTGACGTTCTCGAGGATCGTCTTGTGGGCGAACAGGTTGAACGACTGGAACACCATGCCGACGTCCGCCCGCAGGCGCGCCAGCTCCTTGCCCTCCTTGGGCAGCTCCTTGCCGTCGACGAGGATCCGGCCGCCGTCGACGGGCTCCAGCCGGTTGATCGACCGGCACAGGGTCGACTTCCCGCCGCCCGAGGGGCCGATGACGACGACGACCTCGCCGCGGTCCACGGTGAGGTTGATGTCCTTGAGCACGTGCAGCTCGCCGAAGTGCTTGTGGACGTGCTCGACCACGACGAGCGGTCCCGTGCCGGTTGCGGCGGCCTGCGTGATGGCGTCCTCCGGCCCGGTGCCCTTGGTCAGGTCGGGCCCGCCTTCGCTGTCCGTCATGCGGTGGGACTTTACGTCATCGCCAAGTACGCGGGGGTTCCGCGGCGGTACCGATCCGATCACGAATCCGCACGTCGGCGGGTGGATCGGGCACCGCAGCGTGATCGTCCGTGCCCGGCGCGCACCCTCCGGCGCGTACGCTTGGGGACTGTCATGAGTGCGCCTATGGAGACGAGCCCCCGCACGTACGAGATCCGTACCTACGGGTGCCAGATGAACGTCCACGACTCCGAGCGGCTGTCCGGCCTGCTGGAAGCGGCCGGCTACGTGCGCGCGGGCGAGGCGGAGCCCGACGTGGTCGTGTTCAACACCTGCGCGGTGCGGGAGAACGCCGACAACCGGCTCTACGGCAACCTGGGCCATCTGCGGCCGGTCAAGGACGGCCGTCCGGGCATGCAGATCGCCGTGGGCGGCTGCCTGGCGCAGAAGGACCGCGACACGATCGTCAAGCGCGCCCCCTGGGTGGACGTCGTGTTCGGCACCCACAACATCGGGTCGCTGCCGGCGCTGCTGGAGCGCTCGCGGGTGCAGAGCGAGGCGCAGGTCGAGATCGAAGAGTCGCTGGTGACCTTCCCCTCGACGCTGCCGACGCGCCGCGAGTCGCCGTACGCCGCCTGGGTGTCGATCTCCGTCGGCTGCAACAACACGTGCACGTTCTGCATCGTCCCGTCGCTGCGCGGCAAGGAGAAGGACCGCCGTCCCGGCGAGATCCTCGCCGAGGTCGAGGCGCTGGTCGGCGAGGGCGCCCTGGAGATCACGCTGCTGGGGCAGAACGTCAACGCCTATGGCTCGGGCTTCGGCGCGCTGTCGGCCGCGCCGGACGAGGTGCGCGCGATGACGGCGGACGGCTCGTCCGCCTTCGCCGGCCTCCTGCGCGCGTGCGGGACCGTGGACGGCCTGGAGCGGGTCCGGTTCACCTCGCCGCACCCCAAGGACTTCACCGACGACGTGATCGCGGCGATGGCGGAGACGCCGAACGTGATGCCGTCGCTGCACATGCCGCTGCAGTCCGGGTCGGACGCGGTGCTGAAGGCGATGCGCCGGTCCTACCGGCAGGAGCGCTATCTCGGCATCATCGAGAAGGTGCGGGCCGCCATCCCGGACGCGGCGATCACCACCGACATCATCGTGGGCTTCCCGGGCGAGACCGAGGCGGACTTCGAGCAGACCCTGCACGTGGTGCGGGAGGCGCGGTTCTCCTCGGCGTTCACGTTCCAGTACTCCAAGCGCCCGGGTACGCCGGCGGCCACCATGGACGGGCAGCTGCCCAAGGAGGTCGTGCAGGAGCGGTACGAGCGGCTCGTCGCCCTGCAGGAGGAGATCTCCTGGGCGGAGAACAAGAAGCAGCTGGGCCGCACCCTTGAGGTCCTCGTGGCCGAAGGGGAGGGGCGTAAGGACGAGGCCACCCGCCGCCTGTCGGGCCGCGCGCCGGACAACCGGCTGGTCCACTTCCAGGTGCCGGACGAGCCCGTCCGTCCCGGCGACATGGTCACCGTAGAGGTGACCTATGCGGCGCCCCACCACCTCGTGGCGGACAAGCCGGTCCAGGCCGTCCGCCGTACGCGGGCGGGCGACGCATGGGAGGCGCGGCTGGCGGAGGGCCCGAAGGGCGTCGCGCTGGGCATGCCGACGATCGGCCGCCCGGCGCAGGTCCCGGCGGCCGCCTCCGGGTGCGCCGCTCCCACCTCGACCGGCGCATGATCGTCTCGGCGGCGGTGTGCCCGCATCCGCCGATCCTCGTCCCCGCCCTGGCGGCGGGGGCCGCGCCGGAACTCGACGGCCTTCGCGCGGCCTGCGACGACGCCGTCCGCCGGCTCGCCGCACACGACGTGGACGCGCTGATCGTCGTCGGCGGGGCTCCGGAAACGCGCGCCTACGGCGCGGGCGCCTATGCAACGCTCCGCCCGTACGGGCTGGACTGGACGAGCCCCGTCGTCCCAGCCGACGGGTACGGCGGCGAGGCCCTGCCGCTGTCCCTCACCATCGGCTACTGGCTTCTCGAACGGCACGGCATGGCGGCGCAGGCGCGCTACCAGTCGGTCGCGTTCGACGCGGATCCGGACGCCTGCCTGCGGCTGGGCGCCGAGCTCGCCGGTTCGGCGGCCCGCGTCGCGCTCCTGGTGATGGGCGACGGTTCCGCGTGCCGGACGGAGAAGGCGCCCGGATACCTCGACGAACGCGCCCAAGGCTACGACGAGCGCGTCGCGCAGGCCCTCGGTAAGGCGGACGCCGCCGCCCTCGCCGCGCTCGACCCCGGGCTCTCAGCGGAACTGCAGGTCGCCGGGCGAGCGGCATGGCAGGTTCTCGCCGGCGCCGCGCGAGCCGAGGGCCGCAAGGGCGCCCCGGCCGCCAGGGCGGCCGAGGCGGAGCCCACGGCCGCTCTCCTGGCGGACGAGGCGCCCTATGGGGTCGGCTACTTCGTGGCGAGCTGGGCCCTGGAGGGCGGGACGCTCTAGCGGGGCTCGTTCGGGCCGGCCTCGCCGCCGCCGCCCTCATGGCTGCGGTCGATATAGTCGCTCCCCTTCTCCTGGGCCTTGTCGACCTTGTCGGCGTACTTGCCGCCGGTCTTCTGGTCGAACATGTCCCCGGCCTTGTCCACGCCCTTCTTGGCCTGGTCGGAGTGCTGGCCGAGCATTTCCTTGACCTTGTCGACGAAGGACATCGCGTTCCCCCCGGATCCCTCGAGGTCGGCGGCTCCCGGCGGGCTCGACCGGCCTCGACCGGCCGCGCGGGGAGCCCGTACAAGCAAGGCCATACCCAATCTGTTGCCACAATTGCAGGCGTGACCTCTCCAGATGTGATCGCGGTCGTGGGAGCGACGGCCGCGGGCAAGTCCGACCTCGCCGTGGACCTGGCGCTCAGCCTCGGCGGGGAGGCCGTCAACGCCGACTCGATGCAGCTCTACCGCGGCATGGACATCGGCACGGCGAAGCTGACGGCGGCCGAGATGCGCGGTGTCCCGCACCACCTGCTGGACGTCTGGGACGTCACCGAGACGGCGAGCGTCGCCGAGTACCAGCGGCTCAGCGCCGACACGATAGCCGCCGTCCGCGCGCGCGGGCACGTCCCCGTGCTGGTCGGTGGGTCGGGCCTCTACGTCCGTGCCGCGCTGGACCGGCTGGAGTTCCCCGGCACGGACCCTGCCGTGCGCGCGCGCCTGGAAGGTGAGCTGGAGCAGGAGGGAAGCGCCGTCCTCCATGACCGCCTCCGTGAACAGGACCCGGCGGCGGCGGAGGCGATCCTGCCGAGCAACGGCCGCCGGATCGTCCGTGCCCTGGAGGTCATCGAGATCTCCGGCCGCCCGTTCACGGCCACGCTCCCCGAGCACGTCTACCGCTACGACTCCGTCGTGCAGGTCGGGCTGAGCGTCCCGCGCGAGCGGCTGGACGAGCGGATCGCGCTGCGCGTGCAGCGGATGTGGGACGCCGGGCTCGTCGACGAGGTCCGCGCCCTGGAGAAGCACGGGCTGCGCGACGGCCTGACCGCCGGACGCGCCCTCGGCTACGCGCAGGTCCTCCGGTTCCTCGCGGGGGAGTGGACGCAGGAGCGGGCCAAGGAGGAGACCATCCGGACGACGCGGCGCTTCGCGCGCCGCCAGGAGTCCTGGTTCCGCCGCGACCCCCGCGTCCGCTGGCTTCCCCACGACGCCCCCGACCTGCTGGAGCAGGCCCTCGACCTGCTCGGATGAACGGCCCCGCCGAGGCCCTACGATCGAATGATGCGGTTTGTTAAGGGGCACGGCACCGAGAACGACTTCGTGATCCTGCCCGACCCGGACGGCGCGCTCGACCTCACGGCGGAGGCGGTGGCGCGGCTGTGCGACCGGCGCGCCGGCATCGGGGCGGACGGCGTCCTGCGGGTCGTCCGGACCAAGGCCATGGACGCCGCGGACGCCGACGGGGTCGACGGCGCGGAGTGGTTCATGGACTACCGCAACGCCGACGGCGGCATCGCCGAGATGTGCGGCAACGGCACCCGCGTGTTCGCCCGCTACCTCGTCGACGCCGGCCTCGCCGCGCCGGGCGAGTGGGACATCGCCACCCGGGCCGGCCTCAAGCGCGTGTCGCTCGGGGCGTCCGGGGACGTCAGCGTCGACATGGGCGCCCCGGTGGCGCTCGGGCCCGGTGAGGCGTCCCTCGGGGGCGCCGTCTTCCGCGGCGAGCGGGTGTCCATGGGCAACCCGCACCTGGCGTGCCGTGTCGACGAGCCCGTCTCCGTGCTGGACCTGACGCGCGGCCCCGACTTCGATCCCGTGGTCTTCCCGGAGGGCGTGAACGTCGAGTTCTACCGCCCCGTCGGGGACCGGCACCTGGAGATGCGCGTGTTCGAGCGCGGCTCCGGCGAGACCCGCTCCTGCGGCACCGGGACGGTCGCGGTGGCCGCCGCCGCGGCCGGCACGGCGGGCCCTGGCGAGTGGACCGTGGACGTCCCCGGCGGGCGGCTCACCGTCACCCTCGACGGCAGGACCAGCCACCTGCGCGGCCCCGCGGTCCTGGTCGCCGAGGGCGAGACCCGGCCCGGCTGGATCTGACGAACCCCGTACTGACCAGGGCAGACGGTGCGTCCGGCACGGTCCCGGATCGATCGGGACAAGTGTCCCTCCGCAACGGGACCGTGCACCGCGTAATTTCTCTCTTGCACACCCTCTGGTGAATGGCCCGTATGGACCGGGATGGGAGCCCCGGCGCCGTACGGAGCCCGAGGGCCGGTGGCGACCTTCTTGGCGGGGGGCGGTCACCGGCCCTCCCACCCGGAGGGCCCCGGAGACTCCTGGAAGCTCAGCCCCTGGCACCCGTGACGGGCAGCCGGGCGCGGACCAGCGTTCCGCCCTTGGGCCCCGGCCCCACCGTGCAGGATCCGCCGAGTTCCGCCGCGCGCTCGCGCATGGAGGACATGCCGATCCCCGAGCGCATCTGCGGGGGCAGCCCCACACCGTCGTCACCGACGGTCACATGCAGATCGCCGTTCAGGTACAGCCGCACCACCGCGGAGTCGGCCTTGGCGTGCCGGTGCACGTTCGTCAGCGCCTCCTGCACGATCCGGTACGCGGCCACCTCGGCGGCGGCGGGGAGCCGCTCGAGGTCGCCCTCCACGTGGACGTCCACCCGCGGGCCGTCGCCCGTCGCGACGACGCCGCCGAGCGCCTGGATGGCGCCCGCGAGCCCGAGATCGTCCAGCGCCGGCGGGCGCAGCCCGTACACCAGCTCGCGGATGTCGCCGATGGTGCGGCCCATCATCGTCCGCAGGTTCTCCAGCAGCGCGTCGGCGGCCTCCGGGTCGGTCCTCATGGTGATGCGCGCCGCGTCCACCGTCATCGCGAGGCTGGCGAGCGTCGGGCCGAGCCCGTCGTGCAGGTCGCGGCGGAGCCGGCGGCGCTCCTCCTCCCGGGTGCGCAGGATGCGCTCGCGGGAGCGCGCCACGTCCGCGGTCAGCCGGGCGGCGTTCGCCAGCTCGGCGAGGTTGCGGGCGAGGATCCCCGACATCCGGGCGTCCGGCGGGCGGACGACGCCGAACAGCAGCCGGCCCACCGGCTCGCCGTGCCACACCAGCGGGATGAGCTGCGGGCGGTCGCCGAGCACGCCGTCCTCCGCCG
This sequence comes from Actinomadura violacea, assembly GCF_017573465.1. Classification (GTDB taxonomy): domain Bacteria; phylum Actinomycetota; class Actinomycetes; order Streptosporangiales; family Streptosporangiaceae; genus Spirillospora; species Spirillospora violacea. The sequence goes on along the minus strand of NZ_JAGEPF010000011.1, from coordinate 238,220 downwards.
ACACCGTGCGGCCCTCGCGGTCCAGCACCTCGATCACGACGCCGGTGGCGTGCAGCGCCGAGCGGGCGACCTCCGCGGCGACCGCGAGCGCCGCGGCGGGGTCGACCGCGGTCTGCAGCCGCCGGTTCAGCCGGTCGGCGATCCGGTACGGGTCGCGCTCGCCGTGGATCAGCCCGTCCACCGCGCGCTGCAGCCGCCGCCGGACCGGCTCGAACACCACGCCCGCCACGATCGCGCCCGCGAGGCCGGCCAGCGTCCCGTAGCCGTGCGCGAGCAGGCCGGCCGCCCCGACCAGCGCGAAGTACACGCCGGTGATCACCACGACCAGCCCGGCGTAGACCAGCGTCCGGCTCACCACCAGGTCGATGTCGTACAGCCGGTAGCGGCGGATGGCGATCGCGATGCAGATCGGCACGGCGGCGATGCTGAGGTCGCGCAGCGGGTCGCCGATCGCGCTGTTCTCCCCGACGAAGATGACGGCCTGCGCGATCACGCCGGGGTAGACGACCCACGCGATCTGCCGCCGCACGTCGGGCGACGACCGGATGAACCGGACCACCAGCGACAGCAGGCCCCCGGCGAGCGTGCCGAGGATCAGGACGGTGATCGCGACCGGGATCTTCTCGAACGGGTACACCGACACGCCGTTGTGGAACCGCCGGACGCCCGGGTCGATGGTCAGGTGCACGCACACGACCACCGGCACCAGGCAGGCGAGCCACAGCACGGGCCGGAACCAGCGCGTCACGACCCGCCCGTCCGGGAAGATCAGCGGCAGGACCAGGGTGAGCGCGTAGGTGTCGACGGCCCACAGCCACGTCCCGAGCCACCGCAGGAACGCGGCCCCGGCCCAGCCGTGCAGCGTGAACCACGGCCCGAGGTTGAGCACCAGGACGTACACCGCCGCGCTGAACCCGGCCCCGAGCATCAGCCAGCCGACCCGCAGCCCGGCCCGCTGGCGCAGCAGCACGGCGGCGACCGGCGTCCAGAAGAGCGCGATGACGATCTCCGGGTGCCACCAGACGAGCCGCACGCCGCTGGGCAGCCGGGTGCCGATCAGCAGCGACGCGGCGACGGCCAGGACCGCCGCCAGGGCGAGCGGGACCGCCGCGCGTGCCGCGTGCCCGCGGCCGTGCCCGGCGGTGTCCATGTGCGCTCCCCCGAATCAAAAGTAATGGAATGTTAAAACGTCCGGGTCGTCGTGCTGCACCCATGACGGCGTCCGCCTGAGGACACCGGCCTCCGTGCGGCGCCGAGGTGTGGCGCGGGGGCGCGGCGCGTGCCGTGATGGTAGCCGCGGAACCGGGCGCGGAGAACAGACCGCCCAGCTCAGGACACTCTGGGCGTCCGCGGGTGCGGTGGAGCGGCTCCGCGCCGGCGTCCGCCGGGCGATCCGGGCAACGGAAACGGGAACTGTCGGCGTTTCTCCCGTGCTTTGCGTGATCGGTCCCTAGCATTCTGTGATCAGTGCGTGCGGCGGGAGGAGGGACATGGCGGCGTTCCTGCTGCGCCGGTTCGCGAACTGCGCGGTGCTGGCGGTGGCGGCCGCGAGCCTGGCCTACCTCCTCGCCGCGGCCGTGCTCGACCCGCGGGCCAACTTCGACGGCCGCGCGCCCCGTCCGCCGGAGTCGGTCGTGGACGCGCAGCTGACCAGGCTGAACCTGAACGACCGCACGTCCCTGGCGGTGCGATACGGCACCTGGGCGGCGGGCGTCCTGCACGGCGACTTCGGCCGCACCTGGGAGGGCCAGCCCGTCAACGCGGAACTGTGGCGGCGCCTCGGAGTGAGCGTGCGGCTGCTGTCCCCAGGCGCGATCCTGGGATCTGCGCTGGGGATCCTGGTGGGCGCCTACGCGGCGATAAGGCAGGGGCGTGCGGCGGACCGTTTCATCACGTTCGGCTCGTACCTGCTCTTGGCCGTCCCTGTGTTCGTGCTGGCGGTGCTGCTGCAGATCGCCGCGGCCAAGACCAACGACGCGTTGGGGATGCACGTGTTCGCCTGGGTGGGGGAGACCACTCCAGGCGCGGCGTACGGGACGTTCGGTGCGCTCGGCGGACTGGCGGATCGCGTACGGCACCTGCTTCTGCCTACGGTCACCATCGCCCTGACCCAGGTCGCCTTCTACAGCCGCTACCAGCGCGGCCTCATGCTGGACGTCCTGCACGCCGACTACGTGCGGACGGCGCGCGCGAAAGGGCTGCGGCACCGTACCGCCCTGCTGCGGCACGGGCTGCGCACCGCGCTGATACCGATGACGACCTACTTCGCCTACTCGTTCGGGTTCCTGCTGCTGGGCGGCATGTTCTGCGAGCAGGCCTTCGGCTGGCACGGGATGGGCGAATGGCTGGTCGAGGCGATCTCGCGCGGCGACGTCAACGTCGTCGCGGCGATCAGCTTCCTCGCGGCGTGCGGGGTCCTGTCGGCGGGGCTCGTATCGGACGTCCTGCACGGGTTCCTCGACCCCCGCGTACGGTCCGGGGCGGCCGCATGACCACCGGACTGATCGCCCGGACCGCGGCCGAGCACGCGCCTGGCCTACCGGCTCCCGCCGCGCCCCGGCTGCCGCGGCGCGTGGCCCGCAGCAAGCGGGCCGTCGCCGGGCTGATCCTGCTCGCGGGACTGTTCACGGCCGCGTTCGCCGGGCCGCTGCTGTCCCGCTGGGGCTGGGACGACACCGACTTCGCCGCGTTCCGGCAGGGCCCGTCCGCGCAGCACTGGCTCGGCACCACGCAGAGCGGCCGCGACGTGCTCGCCCTCACCCTGCGCGGGACGCGGCGGTCGCTGGTCATCGGCCTGTCCGTCGCCGTGCTGTCCACCGGGCTCGCGGGGCTGGTCGGCACCGTCGCCGGGTTCGCCGGCGGCCGGCTCGACCGGATCCTGATGTGGGGGACCGACCTGCTGCTGGTCCTGCCCTCGTTCCTGCTCGTCGCCGTGCTGGTGCCGCTGCTCGGCGGCGGTGCGCTGGTGCCGCTGCTCGCGGCGGTGCTCTGGATGATCACCGCGCGGGCGGTGCGCGGCATGGCGGCGTCGCTGCGCGAGCGCGAGTACGTGCTGGCCGCCCGGTTCCTCGGCGCCGGCCCGGTCCGCACGATCGTCCGGCACGTGCTGCCGCAGCTGGCGTCGCTGCTGGTCGTGGACGCGAGCGTGAACGTCAGCGTCGCGGTCGTCGCCGAGAGCGGGCTGTCCTACCTCGGGTTCGGCGTCCGGCCGCCGGACGTCTCGCTGGGCACGCTGGTCGCCGACGGGCAGGGCGCCGCGACCGCCTGTCCGTGGCCGTTCGCGGCGGCCGCGGGGATGCTCGTCCTGATCGTCCTGGCGGTGAACCTGCTCGGGGACGGCCTGCGCGACGTGCTGGACCCGGAGTCCGGGCCGCGGCGGGGTGGCCGGTGACCGTTCTCGCGGTCCGGGACCTGACGGTCCGGTACGCGCCGGGCGTGGACGCCGTGCGCGGGGTCGGCTTCGACGTCGGCGCGGGGGAGGTGCTCGGGGTCGTCGGCGAGTCGGGGTCGGGCAAGACCGCGCTGGCGCTGGCGATGATGGGGCTGCTGCCGCCGGACGCGCGGGTGACGGGCTCGGTGCGGCTGCGCGGCGAGGAACTGCTGGGACGGTCCGACGCCGAGCTGTCGCGGGTCCGCGGCAAGGACCTGGCGATGGTGTTCCAGGATCCGCTGTCCGCGCTGACGCCCGTCCACCCGGTCGGCGACCAGATCGCGGAGGCGGTCCGGATCCACTCGGGCGCTACGTGGCCGGCAGCGCGCGCGCGGGCCGTGGAACTGCTGGACCTCGTCGGCATCCCCGGGGCGGCGCGGCGGGCTCGCGCCCACCCGCACGAGTTCTCCGGCGGGATGCGGCAGCGCGTGATGATCGCGATGGCGATCGCGAACGACCCGGTCGCGATCGTCGCGGACGAGCCGACGACGGCGCTGGACGTCACCGTGCAGGCGCAGGTCCTCGACGTGCTGAGGGCGGCGAAGGAGGCGACCGGCGCCGCCATCGTGCTGATCACCCACGACCTCGGGGTCGTCGCCGGGTTCGCCGACCGGATCATGGTGATGTACGCGGGCCGGGCGGTGGAGTCGGGGCCGGTGGAGGAGGTCTACCGGCGCCCGCGGATGCCGTACACGATCGGGCTGCTGCAGTCGCTGCCGCGGATGGGCGTGGCCGGGGGCGCCCGTCCCGCGCCGATCGACGGGGCACCGCTCGCGGCGGTCGAGGGAGCACCGCTCGCGGCGGTCGAGGGAGCACCGCTCGCGGCGGTCGAGGGAGCAGGGCCGGTCGTCGCGTCCGCGCCCGGCGGCGGGTGCGCGTTCCGGGCGCGCTGCCCGGTCGCGGTGGACGCCTGCGCCGACGGCGACCCGGAGCCGGCCCTGGTCGGGCCGGCCAGGCACACCGCCGCGTGCGTCAACACCGAGGCGACGGCCGACCCCGACGAGGTCTTCCCGCTGCCGGACCCGGTGCTCCCGCCCGTCCGCCCGCCGCGCCGCGAGCGCCCCGCCGTCCTGGAGGTCGACGGCCTGGTCCGGCACCATCCGCTCTACCGCGGGACGCTGTTCCGGCGGCGCGCGGGCACCGTGCACGCCGTGGACGGCATCGGGTTCGACGTCCGGGAGGCCGAGACGCTCGCGCTCGTGGGCGAGTCGGGCTGCGGCAAGACGACGGCGCTGATGGAGATCCTGCGGCTGGCCCGCCCGCAGCGCGGGCGCGTCGCCGTGCTCGGGCAGGACACCGCCGCACTGCGCCGGTCGCGCCGCAAGGCGCTGCGGCGCGACGTCCAGGTCGTCTTCCAGGACCCGTTCACCTCGCTCGACCCCCGGATGCGGGTCGCGGACATCATCGCCGAGCCGCTCGCCGCGCACGGCGTGCGCGCGCCGGGCGGCCGCGTCCGGGAACTGCTCGACCTGGTCGGGCTGGAGCCCGTGCATGCCGCGCGGTATCCGCACGGGCTGTCGGGCGGGCAGCGGCAGCGCGTCGGCATCGCCCGGGCGCTCGCGCTGGAGCCGCGGCTCCTGCTGCTGGACGAGCCCGTGGCCGCGCTCGACGTGTCCGTGCAGGCCGGCGTCATGGACCTGCTCGAAGGTCTGCGCGCCCGGCTCGGCATCGCGTACCTGTTCGTCGCGCACGATCTGGCGGTCGTCCACCGCATCGCCGACCGCGTCGCCGTCATGTACATGGGCCGCATCGTGGAGATCGGCTCCGTGGACGAGGTGTACGGCCATCCCGCCCACCCCTACACGCGCGCGCTGCTGGACGCGGTGCCGCTACCGGATCCCCGCCTGGAACGCCGTCGCCGTCGCGTCCCCCTGCGCGGGGACCTTCCCGACCCCACGGCCCCTCCACCGGGCTGCCGCTTCCGTTCGCGCTGCCCCCGGTACGCCGAACTGGGCGCGGTGGAGGCCCGCCGATGCCAAGAGCACGACCCCATGCCCCGTCCCATGAGCACCGACCGAGAAAGCGACCAATGGGCCGCCTGCCATCATCCCCTCGCCGAAGCCCGAGCCGTCCTGTGAAGCGCCTGCTGGGTGCCCTTCTCCTCGTTTCCGCGACCACGGTCGCCGGTGGATGCGGCGGCCCGGGGCCGGGCGAGGCGACGACCCGGGCGGCCGGTGGGCTGCCGGCCTCGGACGTCAACCCGACCCCGCGCGACCACGTCCGCAACGGCGGCACGCTCCGCTGGCCTCTCCCGGAGTTCCCTTCGCAGTGGAACTTCAACGACGTCAACGGGACGAAGGGGTCGGTCGAGCAGGTGATGCAGGGCGCGCTGCCGCATCTCATGCGCGCCGACGAGAAGGCCGTCCCGCACCCGGTGCCCGAGTACCTCCGCTCGGCCGATCTGCAACGCAGCGGCCATGGCCAGGTCGTCACGTACCGGCTCAACCCGGAGGCGCACTGGTCCGACGGAAGGCCGATCAGCTACCGCGACTTCGCCGCGCAGGCGCGCGCGCTGTCCGGCAGCGACCCGCGCTACGAGGTCTCGACCGTCACCGGATACAAGCAGATCCGGAGCATCGAGCAAGGCGCGGACGTCCACACCGTCAAGGTGACCTTCGCGGACACGTACGCGGACTGGCGGAGCCTCTTCAGCCCGCTCTATCCGGCAGTGGCGTACTCGACGCCTAAGCAGTTCAACACCGGCTGGGTCGACCGTATGCCGGTCACCGCCGGCCCGTTCAAGCTCCAGAAGATCGACCAGACGGCGAAGACCGTCACGATGGTGCGCGACCCCGGCTGGTGGGGCCCGCCCGCCAAGCTCGACCGGATCGTCTACCGGGCGATGGACACCAGCGCGATGCCCGGCGCGTTCGCCAGCAACGAGATCGACCTGATGGACGTCGGCATGGACGCGGGCGCCCTGCACCGCGCCGAGGCCGTCCCCGGAGCCGTCGTCCGCAGGGCGGGCGGCCCCGACTGGCGGCACTTCACGTTCAACGCCGCGGGTCCGATCCTGTCCGACCTGCGGGTTCGGCGCGCCGTCATGCTCGGCATCGACCGCCGCGCCATCGCGCGCTCCGACCTGTCCGGACTCGGAGTGCCGATCCAGACCCTCGGCAACCACTTCTACGTCAACACCCAGGACGGGTACCAGGACGACTCCGCGGAACTGGGCGGCTACGACCCCGCCGCCGCGCGCCGGATCCTGGACCAGGCCGGGTGGGCCCTGCACGGGAGGTACCGCGAGAAGGGCGGCCGGACGCTCGCGCTGCGGTTCGTCATCCCCGCCGGTGTCCCGATCAGCGAGCAGGAAGGGGAGCTCACGCGCGCGCTACTGCGGCGCATCGGCGTCCGCGTCGACATCGACGCGGTCCCCGCCGACGACGTGTTCGACCACTACGTCACCCCAGGGAACTTCGACATCATCCCCTTCTCGTGGCTCGGCACCTCGTTCCCGGTGTCGCCCATGCAGGCCGTCTTCGCCCAACCCCACGGCGACCGCGTGCAGCAGAACTATTCGCGCACGGGAACGTCCGCCATCGACGCGGCCATGGACCGCGCGATCGCGGAGATCGATCCTGCGAGGATTCACGTCCTTGTGAACGAGGCGGACCGGCTCGTCTGGCAGGAGGCCGTCGTCCTGCCCCTGTACCAGCGTCCGCAGCTCGTGGCGGTCCGCGCTGACCTGGCCAACATCGGCGCCCGCGGCTTCTACGAGCCGGGCTACCAGGACATCGGCTTCACGAGCCCGGGGTGATCCCGAGCGCCCTGCTACGGGAAGGCGATCTCGACGCCCTTGCGGTCGCTGGTGTAGCGGGCGTTCCACACGTACATCTTCAGGTCGCCGGCGGACAGGCCGTCCTTCACCGGCAGATCGGTCGCGATCCGCACCAGGTAGGTGGCGCCCGCGGGCATCATCTGGTCGCCGTCGTCGTTGACCGGCGCCTTCGACCCGCCGAGACGGGCGGTGATCTTGCTGTGGTTGGGCAGCGTGCACAGGTCGTCGGGGATGCCCGGCTGCGGCATGCAGCGGTCCTGGGCGTCCGCCGGGACCTGCGACTTCGGCATGAACAGGTCGGCCGGGAAGTCCAGCAGGACGGGCCTGCGCTGGCTGTTGGTGAGGACGTAGTCGGCGTAGGCGTACGTCGTCCCGGACGGCGGCGCCTCCGTCGCGCCGAGAGGCTGCCGGTCCGTCCCGGCCTTCACCGCGGCGAGGCCGTAGCCGTAGCCCTCGGGGGTGGTGAAGTTGACGGGCGCCCCGGTCTTCGGCAGCGGGGCGCTGCTCTGCGCCCCCGTCTCGCCCTGGCTGGCGAGCGAGGGCCGGCCGGTGCCGCCGCCCGCGTCGCCGTCCGGGCGGAAGTAGACGATCCCGGCGGCGACGGCGGCGATGCCGACGACGCCCGTGACGGCGCCGGCGAGGCCGAGCCGGCCCGCGCCGCGCTTCTTTCTTCGGCGGTGTGAGTTGTAGCTGTTCGACACGTTTCTCGTGCTCCCTCGGGCCTGCTCCGGGCCCAGTAAGCGCGTCCTGCCTGCAGGGGCCAGACACGATACAGGACGACCGGAACCACGGCGGCCGGGCCTCCCCTGCCGGGGAAGCGGCGGAACGACCTGGTCAGGGCCTTACGAAGTGCGTCCGACAAGGGCGTCGCGGCCGAGCCCCCGCAGCGAGGCGTCCAGCACCTGCGCGGTGTGCGCGACCGCGATGTGGGCGCCGCGGCGTTGCAGCGCGGTGGCGATCTGCATGGAGCAGCCGGGGTTGGCGGCGACGAGGAGTTCGGCTCCGGTGGCGTCCACGTTCACCGCCTTGCGGTCGCCCAACTCGGAGGCGGCCTCCGGCTGGAGGAGATTGTAGGTGCCGGCGGACCCGCAGCAGAGATCGGGTTCGGCGATCTCCCGGACGGTCAGTTCCGGGATGCCGTCCAGCAGGGCGCGCGGCTGGGAGCGGACGCCCTGCGCGTGGGACAGATGGCAGGCGTCGTGGTAGGCGAGGGTGACCGGAAGTGGCCGCCGTTCCGACTGGGGCCCGAGTTCCACGAGGAACTCGGCGAGGTCCCTGGTCTTGGCCGACAGCGCCTCCGCGCGCGCGGCCCACGCGGGGTCGTCCGCGAGCAGCGTCCGGTACTCCTTCATCGCCGAGCCGCAGCCCGCCGAGTTCACCACGATGACGTCGGCGGACTCGAAGGTCTCGACCGTCCGGCGGGCGAAGGCGCGCGCCTCGTCCTCGCGGCCGGAGTGCAGCGACAGCGCCCCGCAGCAGCCCTGCCCCTTCGGGATGGCCACGTCGCAGCCTTCGAGCGCCAGGACGCGCGCCGTGGCCGCGTTGACGCCGGGGAAGAACTCGCCCTGCACGCAGCCCGTCAGCATCCCGACCGTCGCGCGGCGCTTCCCGCGCGCGGCGACGAACTCGGGCAGGCGCGGCGCCTTGCCGAGGGGCGGCGCGAGACGTTCCATCGCCGCGATCGACGGCGAGATGCGTTCCAGTACGCCGCTGCGCCGCACCAGCCGGTCCAGACCTGACTTCTGGTACGCGCGCAGTGGGCCGCGCAGCGCGCGGAGACGACGCCTGTACGGAAACAGGCGGAAAATCGCCTCGCGCACGGCCCGCTCCTTGAGCGAGCGGGGATGCTCGCGTTCCACCTGCGCGCGGGTCGTCTCGATGAGCCGGTCGTACTGCACACCGGACGGGCACGCCGTCACGCACGCCATGCATCCGAGGCACTGGTCGAAGTGCTGCACCATCGGGGCGTTGAGCGGAGCGCCCTCCGCATGCTGCTGCATGAGGTGGATACGGCCGCGCGGGGAGTCCATCTCCTCGCCCCACAGGACATAGGTGGGGCATGTCGGCAGGCAGAAACCGCAGTGCACGCAGTCGCCGAGGAGCTTGGGGAGGTCGTCCTGGGCGCTCATCAAACTCCTCCCACGAAGCGGCCGGGGGACAGCCGGTGATCGGGATCGAACTGGTCCTTGACCCGGCGCATCAGCGCGAGGGCCGGCACCGGCCCCCACAGGTCGATCTCATTGCGCACTTCTTCCGGCGCATAGCGGACGACGGCGCCGCCCTTGTGACGGCCTAGGACGTCGCGTAGCGCACCGAGGGCCGCGGAGACCTCCTCGGCGGTCAGGCCGGAGGGGAGACCGATCTGTCCGTGTCCGCTGCCGCTCCATGTCATCGCCACGCCGTGCTGTATGCCGTTGACGACGCCGATCAGTTCGCGGAGTGAAGGCGGTGGTGCGGCGACGTCGATGAGCGTGGTGCCGTCCGGATAGCGGCCCCAGTCGTCCGGTGCCTGCTCGGTGATCTCGGCCTCGTCACCGAGCAGCTTTACCAACTGCCCAGCGCGCGCGGCGACACCGTCCGGAACGCCCTCCAGCAGCGCCGCGACCGTCCCCGGACCGATGAATTCGAGGGCGCTGGGCGCCACGGGGGAGTGCAGGACCGTCTGAACGGCCTCGTGCGCCTCCTCCGGCCCGCTGACCGGGCAGGTGACCCACGCGGTCGCGGCGGGCACCGGATGGAGGCGGAACGTCGCCTCCACGATGAGCCCGAGGGTGCCGTACGAGCCGGAGAACAGCCGCCCCAGGTCATACCCCGCGACGTTCTTGACGACCTTCCCGCCGGACCGCGCGATCTTCCCGTCCGCCCGGACGACCGTGAGCCCGATGACGAGGTTGCGCGGCGTCCCGTACAGCGTCCGGAGCGGGCCGGAGGCCGCGGTGGCGATCGTCCCGCCGACCGTGGAACCGGGCAGTGGAACGTCCAGGGACAGCCGTTGGCCCTTCTCCGCGAGCCTGTCGGCGAGCGTTTCGAGCGGCAGCCCCGCCTCCGCCGTGGCGACGAGGTCGCCGGAGGCGTGCTCGACCAGCCTGTTCAGCCGGTGGGTGTCCACCAGGAGGTCGCAGCGGTCTGGAGGCGTCCCCCAGTCGAGTCGCGTCTCGGCGCCGCGGGGCACCACGGACAGGCCGTGCTCGGCGGCGACGCGCATCACCTCCGCGGCCTCCGCCGCGGACGCGGGCGCCGCGACGAGCGCGGGCTGCACGCCCAGCACGCCCTCCGCGGGCTCACCTGTACGGACGTCGCCGCAGACCTTCGCCAGGGCGTCCAACGGCTGCATCAGAAGATGTCCGCCTTTCCCTCATACGGGTGCGGGCCCTTCCGCACGCCCGGGACCTCGCCGCACAACCGCGGTGTAGGGAAGACCTTCCCGGGGTTGCACAATCCCGCGGGATCGAACCCGCAGCGGACCATCTGCATGGTGTCCAGATCGGTGTCGGTGAACATCCGCGGCATGTAGCGGGACTTGTCGACGCCCACGCCGTGCTCGCCCGTTATGGACCCGCCGTGCTCGATGCACAGGTCGAGGATCGCGCCCGACACCTCCTCCGCGCGCTCCGCGGCGCCCGGCTCGGCGTCGTCGAACAGCACCAGCGGATGCAGGTTGCCGTCCCCGGCGTGGAACACGTTCGCCACCCGCACGCCCGACTCCGCCGACAGCGCGTCGATCCGCGCCAGCACCCGCGGCAGCGCGGTGCGCGGGATGACGCCGTCCTGCACCAGGTAGGCGGGGCTGATCCGGCCGACCGCCGCGAACGCCGACTTGCGGCCCTTCCAGATCAGCGCGCGCTCCGCGTCGTCCGCGGCGATCCGGATCTCGAACGCGCCCGCGTCCCGGCACAGCCGCTCGACCTCGGTGAACTGCGCGGCGACCTCGGCGTCCGGGCCGTCCAGCTCCACGATCAGCACCGCGCCCGCGCCCGGCGGGTACTCGCAGCGCACCGCCGCCTCCGCCGCCTCGATCGACAGCGCGTCCATCATCTCGATCGCCGCCGGCACCATCCCGGCGCCGATGATCGCCGACACCGCGGTGCCGCCCGCCTCGATCGAGCCGAACGCCGCGAGCAGCGTCTGCACGGTCTCGGGCACCCGCGTCAGCCGCACCGTGATCTTGGTGGTGATGCCGAGCGTGCCCTCCGCGCCGACGAACACGCCGAGCAGGTCGTAGCCGGGACCGTCCGCCGACAGCTCCACCAGCTCGCCGTCCGGCGTCACGACCTCGCAGGCCAGCACGTGGTGCGCGGTGAAGCCGTACTTCAGGCAGTGCGCGCCGCCGGAGTTCTCCGCGACGTTCCCGCCGACCGAGCAGATCTGCTGGCTGGACGGATCGGGCGCGAAGTAGTACCCGTACGGCCGCACCGCGCGGGTCACGTCCAGGTTGATCACGCCGGGCTCGACCACGGCCCGCTGCCCCGGGATGTCGATCTCCAGGATCCGCCGCATCCGGGACGTGACGACCAGCACGCCGTCCGCGCGGGGCAGCGCGCCGCCCGACAGGCCCGTCCCGGAGCCGCGCGCCACGTACGGGACGCCCGCCTCCGCGCACGCGCGCACGATCGCCGCGATCTCCTCGGCGGTGTCGGGCAGCACTACGATCCCGGGCGTCGAGCGGTGGTTGGTGAGGCCGTCGCACTCGTACGTGCGCAGCCGCACCGGATCGGTGATCACCCGATCGGGCCCGAGCAGCGCGTCGAGCCGCAGGCCCAGCGCCTTCAGTACCGGTTCCATCCCCTCCACCATCCTCCAGCCCCCGCCTGCACGACAAGATCGGGCCGCGCCCGCCCTCGTCGGACGGGCCGTTTCGCACGGAGCTCCAGGGGAGCGGGAAACGGCCCGTCCGTCGTGACGGGGGTTCCAGGGGAGTGCCCCCTGGGAGTTACGGGAACTGCTGGTAGGCGGGGGTGGTGAGGAACTCGGAGTACTCGTCGGCCAGGGTGACCTCCTTGAACAGGGTCACGGCCTGGTTGTAGCGCGGCTCGTTGTAGGCGTCGCCCAGCTCGGCGCGGATCTTGGCGAGCTCCTCGTCCAGGAGCTGCTCGACCCACTCCTTGGTGATCTTCTTGCCCTCGGCGGTGGAGACGCCGTTGTAGATCCACTGCCACACCTGCGAGCGGGAGATCTCCGCGGTGGCGGCGTCCTCCATGAGGTTGTGGATGGCGACGGCGCCGGAGCCGTTGAGCCAGGTGGCGAGGTAGCGCAGCGCGACGTCGATGTTGTTGCGCACGCCGGCCTCGGTGATGTCGCCGGGGGTCGCCTTGATGTTGAGCAGGTCGGCGGCCGAGACGGTGACGTCCTCGCGGAGCCGGTCGCGCTGGTTGGGCTTGTCGCCCAGCACGCCGTCGAAGACCTCGCGGCAGACCGGGACGAGGTCGGGGTGGGCGACCCAGGAGCCGTCGAACCCGTCGCCGGACTCGCGGGTCTTGTCGGCCCGGACCTTCTCCAGCGCGACCTTGTTGACCTCCTCGTCCTTGCGGGAGGGGATGAACGCGGCCATGCCGCCGATGGCGTGTGCGCCGCGCTTGTGGCAGGTGCGGACGAGGAGCTCGGTGTAGGCGCGCATGAACGGCGCGGTCATCGTGATGGCGTTGCGCTCGGGCAGGATGAAGTCGGCGCCGCGGTCACGGAACTTCTTGATGACCGAGAACAGGTAGTCCCAGCGGCCGGCGTTCAGGCCCGCGGAGTGGTCGCGCAGCTCGTAGAGGATCTCCTCCATCTCGAACGCGGCCGGGATCGTCTCGATCAGCACGGTCGCGCGGACGGTGCCGCGCGGGATCTCCAGGGAGTCCTGGGCCAGGTTGAAGGCGTCGTTCCACAGCCGCGCCTCGAGGTGGCTCTCCATCTTCGGCAGGTAGAAGTAGGGACCCTTGCCCTTGGCCAGCTGCCGGCGTGCGCTGTGGAAGAGGTACAGCCCGAAGTCGAACAGCGAGCCCGACATCGGCTCACCGTCGATCAGCAGGTGCTTCTCGTCCATGTGCCAGCCGCGGGGCCGGACCACGATGGTGGCCAGCTCGGCGTCGTCCTTGAGGGCGTAGGACTTGCCCGACTTGGCGTCGGTGAAGTCGATGGTGCGGTCGAGGGCGTCGCGCAGGTTCAGCTGCCCCTCGATCATGTTGGTCCACAGCGGGGTGTTGGCGTCCTCGAAGTCGGCCAGCCACACCTTCGCGCCCGAGTTCAGCGCGTTGATGGTCATCTTGCGGTCGGTGGGGCCGGTGATCTCGACCCGGCGGTCCTCCAGGCCCGGCGCCGGGTCGGCGACCCGCCAGGTCTCGTCGGAGCGGACCGTCGCGGTCTCGGGCAGGAAGTCCAGCGTCCCGCCCTCCGACAGCCTGCGCTGCCGCTCGGCGCGGGCCGCCAGCAGCTCCTTGCGGCGGCCGCCCAGCTCACGCTGCAGGGCGGCGAGCAGGCCGAGCGCCTCGGGCGTCAGGATCTCCTCGTACCGCTCCCCGAGAGGCCCGTTGACCTCGACACCTTCCAGTTCGGCCATCTGCTCGCCCTTTCGTATCGTGAAATTCCACTTCTGTCTTACGGAGTAACGCTACTCGGCGGTACGGAGCCCGGTCAAAGCGGGGCCCGGCCCGCCGTGCCGTTGACCTCCCCGCGCGCGATTCCGCCAATCCACGACCGCGGCGGCGCCGTCCGGGCGACGGGACGGGCGCGCGGGTGCGAGGGCGTCCGATAACCACGTGACCGGTGAGGACGGCCGTGAGACGATCCCGGGGAAGATACGGCCGCGCCGCGGCGTTCTACCGAGGACATATGACTCAACCTTTCTCTGCAGACCAGACCCACGAAGACCGGACCTTCGACGAGCTCGAGGCCGATCCCATGACCGGCGAGCTGGACCTCGAGGACCGGCGGGCACTGCGCCGCGTCGCGGGACTGTCCACCGAGCTCACCGACGTCACCGAGGTCGAGTACCGCGCCCTGCGGCTGGAGCGGGTCGTCCTCGTCGGCGTGTGGACCGAGGGCACCGCCGCGGACGCCGAGAACTCGCTGCGCGAGCTGGCGCTGCTCGCCGAGACCGCGGGCTCGGAGGTGCTCGAGGGACTCGTCCAGCGCCGGTCCCGGCCCGACCCGGCCACCTACATCGGCTCCGGCAAGGCCGCCGAGCTGCGCGACGTCGTCATCGCGACCGGCGCCGACACCGTCATCTGCGACGGCGAGCTGGCGCCCAGCCAGCTGCGGCACCTGGAGGAGACCGTCCAGGTCAAGGTCATCGACCGGACCGCGCTGATCCTCGACATCTTCGCCCAGCACGCCAAGAGCCGCGAGGGCAAGGCGCAGGTCGAGCTCGCCCAGCTGAACTACCTGCTGCCGCGCCTGCGCGGCTGGGGCGGCAACCTGTCCCGGCAGGTCGGCGGGCGCGCCGCGGGCGGCGTCGGCATCGGCGGCCGCGGGCCCGGTGAGACCAAGATCGAGCTGGACCGGCGCCGGATCCGCACCCGGATGGCCAAGCTGCGCCGCCAGATCGCCGAGATGTCCAAGGCCCGCGACACCAAGCGTGGCGAGCGGCGCCGCAACGAGGTGCCCGCCGTCGCCATCGCCGGCTACACCAACGCCGGCAAGTCGTCCCTGCTCAACCGGCTCACCGGTGCCGGGGTGCTGGTGGAGAACGCGCTGTTCGCCACCCTCGACCCGACCGTCCGGCGCGCCGAGACGCCGGGCGGCCGCGCCTACACCCTCGCCGACACCGTCGGGTTCGTCCGGCACCTGCCGCACCAGCTCGTCGAGGCGTTCCGCTCGACGCTGGAGGAGGTCACCGACGCCGGGCTGATCCTGCACGTCGTGGACGGCTCCGACGCCGACCCCGAGTCGCAGATCGACGCCGTCCGCGAGGTGCTGCGCGAGATCGGCGCCGACGCCATCCCGGAGATCATCGTCATCAACAAGGCGGACGCGGCCGACGACCTGGCGATCGCCCGCCTGCAGCGGCGCGAGCCGCACAGCGTCGTCGTCTCCGCCCGCACCGGGTTCGGCATCGAGGACCTGCGGGAGGCCGTCGAGGCCGACCTGCCGGGCCTGAACGCCGAGGTGCGCGCGCTGGTGCCGTACGAGCGCGGCGACCTGGTCGCGCGGGTGCACGACCGCGGCGAGGTGCTCAAGCAGGAGCACGTCGCCGAGGGGACGCTGCTGCACGCGCGCGTCCCGGAGGACCTCGCGGGCGAAATGTCCCGGTACGAGGTCGCCGCGCAGATCGTCTGACCGGTCCGCGATCACCCGTCGCACGGGCTCAGGCCGTCCGAAAGGGCGGTCTGGGCCCGTCCGAATATCGGGCGCCGGGCGGATCCCGGTCGCCGAACGGTGACAGGTTCCCCAATCGGCTTGACGAGCTCGTTGAAATCCGTACGGTCGAAGGGCTAGGGGGCGGGTGATGGCTGTCAATGCGCTGCGACCGGACACCGAGGGGTGCGCGGATCGTCCTGCGGCTCGCGTCCGGACGGCCGGACGCCGCCCGGCAGAGCTTGTCGGGCGGGCCTTCAGTGCACTACCGTGACGAAACCGATATCTCCGGTCTGTTGCCAGCGGTGGTCGCCCGGCCACCCGACCCTCCAACGGTGAATCGCCGGCACCCAGTCGGCGTTTCGGATCGAGAGCAGGTGGCCCCATCGATGGCAGGTGCGAACACCGGACGGCGTGCGGGCGGCCCGCTGCGTCCCACCGTGCTCCCTTCCTTCAGAGCGTCCGGTACCGCGCCGCGCGGCGCGTCGTCCCAAGCAGGTCGGTGACCCTATGACGGTACGGCTGTTGACGAACATCGGCAGGCTCTGGACGGGCACCGACGTCTGCAGCAACGCCGCCGTACTGATCCACGACGACCGGATCGTATGGGCGGGCCCCGCCTCGGACCTCCCGCAGAGCGTCCCCGGCATCATCGACGACATCGTCGACGTCGACCACGTCGAGAACCTCGGCGGCGGCCTGGTCACCCCCGGCCTCATCGACGCGCACTCCCACCCCGTCTACGCGGGCAACCGCTGGGCCGAGCTCGCGATGCGCACCAGCGGGTCGTCGCACTCGGCGATCGCCGCGGCCGGCGGCGGCGTCAACTCCACCGTCACCGTGACCCGCGGCACCGACCCCTGGACGCTGTGCAACGGCGTCCGCGAGCGGCTGCGCCAGTGGATCCTCGCCGGCACTACCACCGTCGAGGCCAAGACCGGCTACCACCTCACCCGCGACGGTGAGCTCGCCGACATCCGGATGCTGCGCTCGCTCGAAGGCGAGCCGTCCATGCCGCGCATCCACGCGACGTTCCTCGCCGCGCACATCCTCCCGCCGGAGTTCTTCGGCCGCCGCCGCGACTACATCGAGGCCGTCCGGCTGTGGGCCGGCGACGCCGCCGTCGCGGGCGCGGACTCGATCGACGTCTACTGCGACGAGGGCCACTTCACGGCGGAAGAGGCCCGCGCCCTGCTGCTCACCGGCAAGCGCGCCGGGCTTAAGGCCCGCATGCACGCCTGCGCCAACGAGCGCATCGGCGCCGCGCAGGTCGCCGCCGAGGTCGGCTGCGCCTCCGCCGACCTGCTCACCCAGGCCAACGACGACGACATCAAGGCCCTCGCGCACGCTGGCGTCACGGCCACCGTCTGCCCCGGCAGCGCCCTCAACAGCAGCCGCGCCCCGGCGCCCGTCCGGCAGATGCTCGACCGCGGCGTCACCGTCGCGCTCGGCACCGATCACAACCCCGGCCAGTGCGGCATCACCTCGATGCCGCTGGTCATCGGCCTGTCCGTCGCCATGTTCGGGCTGAGCGTCACCGAGGCGCTGCGCGCCGCCACCCTCGGCGGGGCCGCCGCCCTGCGCGTCGGCGACCGCGGCTCCCTGGCGCCCGGCATGCTCGCCGACATCGTGCTCTGGGACGCCGATCACGAGGGCGCGTTCGCCTGGGCGTTCGGGCTTCGGGCCCTGCGCGTGTGGCGCGGCGGCGTCCCCGTGCAGCCCTGAGTCCCTCGCGGTGCGGACGTTCCGCGGCGTGCACCGGGGAGTAATGTCCCGTTCATGGGCAGCGCCGTCGCGGTCGTCACGGATTCCACCGCCTACCTCCCGCCGGGGCTCGCCGAACGGCACGGGCTGACCGTCGTCCCCATGCAGATCTCCCTTGGCGGCGCCATGCGCGATGAAGGGGACATCAGCGGCGAGGAAGCGGTCCGGGCGCTGCGAGACCGGCGGCCCGTCACCACCTCCCGCCCCTCGCCCGGACGGTTCCTCCAGGCTTACGAGAGCGCCGCGGAGGCCGGCGCCACCGCTGTGGTGTCCGTCCATTTGTCCCCCGCCATGTCGGGGACGCTCGCCGCCGCACGCCTCGCCGCGGCAGACGCGCCCGTACCCGTCCACGTCGTCGACAGCGGGACCATCGGGATGGGCCTCGGGCTCGCCGCGCTGTCCGCGGCTGCCGCCGCGATGGCGGGCGCGGACGCCGAGACGGCCGCGGACGTCGCCGAGCGCCGCGCCGGTATGTCCCGGTCGCTGCTCTATGTCGACACCCTCGAGCACCTGCGCCGCGGCGGCCGGATCGGCGCCGCCGGCGCGCTGCTCGGCTCCGCGCTCATGGTCAAGCCCCTCCTGGACATCGCCGGCGGCCGGATCATCCCGCTGGAGAAGGTCCGCACGGCCGCCCGGGCCCTGGCCCGGCTGGAGGAGATCGCCGTCGAGGAGGCGGGCGCCCGCCGCGTCGACCTCGGCGTCCAGCACCTCGCCGCCGCCCACCGCGCCGACGCCCTCGCCGCCCGGCTCCGCGAGCGCATCCCGCACGTCGAGGACGTCTACGTGGGCGAGGTCGGCCCCGTCATCGGCGCCCACGTCGGCCCCGGCATGCTCGGAGTGGTGATCGCCCCGCACCTCTGACCTGTCTTCCCTGGTCAGCTGAGGTGCGGCCCGGGTTATCCACATTTTCCGCGGGGCCTGCTCGCGGGCGGGCGGCGCACCTAGCGTCGGCTTCATGACAGCCAACGACCGCCTGCAGTCCCTCGCCGACCGGCTGAAGCCCTCCGAACAGCCGCCGTCGGCCCGGCTGCGCTCCGGCCCGGAGAAGGGGAACGTCCGCGTCCTGGCCGTCATCGCGGTGATCGCCGCGCTCGTCGCGGCCGGCTACCTCTGGCTGGCCCGACCCCGGCCCGACCCGGCGCCCGCCGCCGCGGACGCCGGCGCGACCGAGGTCGCCGGGCCGGACGGCCCGGCCTCGCCCGCACCGTCCGGCCCGTCGCCCGCCGCCGTCCCGGCCGGCGCCGCGAGCCCGGCGTCGGTGGTCGTCGTCCACGTCCTCGGCAAGGTCAAGCACCCGGGCGTGGTCACCCTGCCGTCCGGCTCCCGCGTCGAAGAGGCCATCAAGGCCGCGGGCGGGGTGCGTCCCGGCGCCGGCACCGGCACGCTCAACCTCGCCCGCAAGCTCGTTGACGGCGAACAGATACCGGTCGACATCCGACTGCCCTCACCCCCGCCCGGCGCACCTCCACCGGGCGAACCGCCGCCCGCCGCGGGCGGGTCCGCCGCGCCCGGGACGCCCATCGACCTCAACACCGCCACCGCCGCCCAGCTCGACCAGCTCCCCGGCGTGGGCCCCGTCCTCGCCCAGCGCATCGTCGACTACCGCACCCAGCACGGCGGCTTCCGCTCCGTCGACCAGCTCCAGGACGTCGACGGCATCGGCGCCCGCCGCTTCGCCGACCTGAAACCGATGGTGCGCGTATGACCCACGACCTCCGCCTGGTCTGGCCGGCCCTCGCCGCCTGGACCACCGCCGCCCTGACGATCGGCTTCCCGTCCGCCGTCACCTGGACCGTCGCCGCCACCACGACCGCCGCCGCCCTCTACCTCCTCGTACCGTCCCGCCGCCCCCGCCAACAAACCCGCCCCGAACGCCCCGAACACGCCGCTCCCGCAGCCCCGGCGCCACCTGCCTCGGCGGATCCGCCCCCACCCTGCCCGGAGAGTCTCGGTCACGCTGCTCCGGGCGTCCCGATGCCGTCCGCCTCGGCGGACCCGCTCCTGTCTCGCCCTGAGAGCCCCGAACGCGCCGCTCCAGCCGCCCCGACTCCACCTGCCCCGGCGGGTCCGCTCATGCCCCGACCCGAGAGTCCTCGACGCGCCGCTCCCCCCGCCCCGATCCCGCCCGCCCCGGTGGACCCGGCCTTGCTTCGCGGAGAGGGTCCTGGACGTGGCGGTCCGGCCGTCCGGAAACCCCCCGACCCGACGAACTCGCTCCTGCCCCGCGTAGAGCGGCCCGCACGCGCCGCTCCGAATTCGGCCGCCCCGAGAGGCGCGCTCACCCCGACAGACCCGGCCTTGCCCTGCCCTCCACGCCCCGCACCAGCCACAACGAGAATCAGTCAGCGCGATCGGCGATTGGCCGGTCCGATGCCAAGGCGTGAAAGTTCGTCCACCTCTCAGGGCGCGCTTCCGCTACCGGGCGCGGTGCTGGAAGAACCTCCGCACCCGCACGCAAGCACCGCATCTTCCCCGGATGCCGGCCGAAGTCCTGACGATCGTGAGCGACCGGCGAGGCGAGGATCGGCGCCGGGCCAGGGACGTTGGGCCGCTGCCTTCCTGGCCCTTCTGCGCTCAAGGGACGGCCTCTGGTCTTCCCGGACGGTCAATCGGCGCCTGTTGGGGATGGTGCTGGTCTGTGCGGCCGCATCCTCGACGGGCGTGGCATTCCGCGCGACCGCCATCGGCACCGGGCCGGTGCGGGCGCTCGCCCGCACGGGAGGAACGTCGTCGGCCGAGGCGGTCCTCACCGGGGACCCGCAGGCCAGGAAGGCCGGCGGGCGGCCCATGGTGATCGTCCGGGCGCGGGTCGAGGAGGTCGCCCGGACCAGAGTGCGCGTGCCGGTGCTGCTGATCGCGCACGACCGGCGGTGGCTCGGTCTCCTGCCGAGCCAGCGGGTGCGGCTGCGCGGCCGGTTCGACAAGCCGCGCGGCGCCGAGCTGCTCGCCGCCGTGGTGATCGTGCGGGGTCCGCCCGCGCTCCTCGGCCGGCCGTCCGCCGTCCAGCGCGCCGCCGAGGCCGTCCGGGGACGGCTGCGCGCGGCGGTCGACCGGCTCCCGGCCGACCAGCGGGGAGTCCTGCCCGGCATGGTCGACGGCGACACCTCCCGGCTCGATCCCGCCCTCGCCGAGGACTTCCGCACCGCCGGTCTGAGCCACCTGCTGGTCGTCTCCGGCGCCAACCTCGCCATCGTCATCGGCGCGGTCCTCTGGCTGTGCCGCACCGCCGGGCTCGGCCGACGGCGCGCCCCGCCGGTCGCGGTGGCTGCGGTGGCCGCGTTCGTGCTGGTCGCGCGGCCGGACCCGAGCGTCCTGCGGGCCACGGTCATGGGCCTGGTGGCGCTGCTGGCGCTGTTCACCGGACGGTCCCGGCCGGGGGTGCCCGCGCTGTGCGCCGCGGTGCTGCTGCTCGTCCTCATCGACCCGGAACTGGCGCGGTCGTACGGCTTCGCCCTCTCCGTACTGGCGACGGCGGGCCTGCTCGTCCTCGCGCCGCCGTGGCGGGAACGGCTCGCGCGCCGTCTGCCCGGGCCGCTCGCGGACGCCCTCGCCGTCGCGGCCGCCGCCGAGGTCGCCGTGGCCCCGGTTCTGGTGATGCTCTCCGGCGAGGTCGGCGTGGTGTCCCTGCTGGCGAACCTGCTGGCCGCGCCGGCCGTCGCACCCGCGACGCTGCTCGGTGCCCTCAGCACCGCCATCGCGCCCGTCTCCCTGCCGCTCGCCCGCCTGACGGCCTGGCCCGCCGGCCTCGCCGTCGGCTGGATCATCTGGGTCGCCCGGACCGCCGCCGCGCTCCCGTACGCCACCATCCCGTGGACGGGCGGCGGGCTCGGCGCGGTGACACTGCTGCTGGCCGGCGGCGTCGCCGTCCTGATCCTGCGCCATCCCCGGCTCCGCATGGCCGCGGTCGCGGCCATGGCCGGCGTGCTGGTCGCCGTCGTCGTACTTCGCATCACGGCGCCCGGCTGGCCGCCGCCGGGCTGGCAGCTGGTGGCGTGCGACGTGGGCCAAGGCGACGCGCTGGCGCTCGCCGCTGGACCCGGCCGCGCCGTCGTGGTGGACACGGGCCCCGCGCCCGGGCCGGTCGACCGGTGCCTGTCCGGCCTGCACGTGATGGACGTGCCGCTGCTGGTCCTGACGCATCCGCACGCCGACCACATCGGTGGGGTGTCCGGGGTCCGGCGAGGCCGCGCCGTCCACGAGATCCTGAGGACGCCCCTGACCGACGGCGCCGAGAACCGCTTCATCGCCGGCCTCCCGACGCGCCCCGCGCTCGCCGGGCGGCAATGGCGCGTCGGCGACCTCACCCTCGCGATCCTCGCGCCAATGGCCATCGGCCCCGCCCTGACCCCGCAGGACGACGGCACCACGATCAACAACGCGAGCGTCGTCCTGGTGGCCCGCCGCCCCGGGTTCAGCGCCCTGCTCGCCGGCGACGTCGAGACCGACGCGCAGCGCGCTCTGGAAACGAGCGTCCCTCGCGTCCAAGTCCTGAAGGTCCCGCACCACGGCTCCCGCAGCCAGGACCTCCGCTTCCTGGCCGCCGCCCACGCGTCGATCTCCCTCGTCTCCGTCGGCCGCGACAACGACTATGGCCACCCCGCCCCCTCGACCCTCGCCCTCCTGCACCACCTCCACACTCAAGTCCACCGCACCGACCAGGACGGAGACATAGCCATAGTCCGCACCAAATCCGGCATAACCGCCATCCCTCACCACTAACCCATCGGGCGCCGCCGATGGCGCCGATCTTCTCCGACTCGCTGCTCGGTGCGGCGTTCGGCGTAAGCCCGTATCCGGGTCGGGTCCTGTGGTCATTGTGTGCCGGCCGAGGGGCGTAAATGATCATCGCAATGAGAACGAGGTTCGCATCGTGTCACCAGGCCCAACGGAATCCGACGGCGGCGTTCTCAAGGAAGGGCACGAAACGGTGGGCGCAGCCTTCGGCATCCAGGACGGCGGGTTCCTGATGCAGGACGGTTCCGCCGCGAAAGTCGTCCCACACCGTCCACCACACCCGCCCCGGACGGTGCTCCGGGGAGAACTCGACGACGATGTCCACATTCTCGCACCGCGCATGCGCCACCCGGCGGTATTCGAGGGCCGGGCCCGCCTGCGCCTCGAATTCCACGTCGTACTCCAGAGACGCCACCTGCCCACGGCACAGCGGCGTGCTGAGCGTGATCTCCACGACCGGCGAACTGTCCGCGAAGTCGTGCCGGGCGGTGATGTGACCGCCGCGCTGGACGTGCACGCGCCGGGCCCCGCCGGGCAGCCGGTACGGATAGCTGGTGACGGCGTCCTCGCAGGCCAGCAGCGCCCGGGTCGTCCGGTGCCCGATGACCGTCCCGGCCGGGCCGATCCGGCGGCGCTCGAAGATGGAGATGGTGCGGTGGCGCTGCGGGAGCGGCACGAACTGGGGGCCGCGCAGGCTGTTCACGACCGGCCCGCCGGAGCCCGCCGGGTCGGGGAAGCGGAGCGTCCAGAGCCGCTCCCGGTCTTCGCCGGTCATGCCGAACGCCTCGGCGAACCACGTCAGGGTCTCGGCGCTGACGAGGTCGCCGGCCAGTGCCCGGTACACCCGGTCCTTGATCTTGCGCGGCAGCGCGGTGTCGGTGTCCGGCCGCTCCCCGCTGCTCCACAGGTGCTCGGCGATCACTTTGGCCACGGCCGCCTTGTTCAGTGCGCCGTCCGGGAGAACACGGCCGAGGCGCCGTTCCCAGCACCGGCGATAAGGGCCACGCTGCAGAAGGAGCGAGACAAGGAGCCGGCCGGTGGCCGCGGCCCCGTCCGTGCTATCCCGGGACGTGCTCGAATGCGACACATCTGCGACAAACGGGTGCTCTGATGAAGGCATCTGATCCATGTCGATCACGGTGGGGGCCTGGAATCGGGCGAAGGTCTCGGGGCGTGTGAATCGATCGCGAAAGGTGTCCTGCGGAGGCGGACATGGTCGATCGCCTTCGAGCATACGTGCCGGGGACTTTCGCGGCGGGCAGGTCCCATCGCCGGCCGCGCCGGCCGCCGTTCAATCCGCGAGGTAGCACATGCAGGAACCCGTTTCCGTCTCGTCCGCGCCGGAGCCTTCCGGCGGCTCCGGCTTTTCGCGTGTCCCCGGCGGTTTCGGTCTTGCCGACCATTACGTGCGCTGCGGGGGGCTCGCGGTGATGGTCGACGACCGGATCGACGGCCGCAGGATAGCGGGGTTCGTCTACAACGCCCCTGCCGGGGCCGAGACGCCGCTCGACTCCTACGACCATGTGCTGGTCGATGGTGACGAGGGAGTGCCCGTCCGGTCGTTGCCGGAATGTCTGGACAGGGTGGAGCGGTGCGGGCCGCTCCCGCCGCAACGCAGCCCGGAGGCGATCCACCGGGTGGAGGACGTGGCGGTGGACATGCCCGACGTGGTCGGGCGGCTCACCGACGGGGCACCGGAGCCCGTCGGCCCGTTCTTCGCCCTGCTGTTCGCGCGGGTGTGGGAACTCGGCCACCTGATCTGGGCGGTCGGGGGCGTGGTCCGCGACCTGGTCGGCGACGGGCCCGGCGCCAAGGTCAACGATCTGGACTTCTCCGGCACCGTGCCGCCGGGGCTGATGGCCTCGCTGGTCCGCGACGTCCTGTCCGGAATGGGGATCCGGGGGTGCTACCCCATAGTCAAGGTGTCGTCCGGCCGGGTCTGCTCGGCCACACTCGAGCAGCACGGCGAGCCTCTGCTGGAGTACAAGGCGCTGGACCTGCGCGGGTTCCCCTTCGCGGTGACCGGCGGTGATCTGGGCCGCGACGCCGAGGTACGCGACCTGACGGTCAACAGCATCCACTACGACCCGCGTTACCGGCTGATTCTGGACCCGACTAGGCGGGGTCTGGCCCATCTCGGGTGCGCGTCCGGAGTACAGGACGTGGACGACGTCGAGGACATGGGTGGCGCGGACGGCGGCGTCGTGCGGGTGCTGTGGGTCCCGTACCGGGACGGCGTCCCAGCCGAACAGGCCGGCGTCCTGTTGCGGCTGGTGAAGTTCGTGGTGCGGTGGCGCGGGGAGGGGCGCCGCATCGAGTTTGCGCAGCCCGTGCACTGGGCCGCGGCGCTGCCGGCCGATCTGCTGTCACGGGTCTCGGCCGACGGCTGGAAGAGGCTCCGGAAGGCACGCGACGCCTATCTGGGGCACTATCCGGCGGCGGCCGCCCTGGAGGCGGCTGGCGACATCGGGCCGATGGCCGTCCGGCTCCTGCGCGAGCTCGACGTCAGGGGCGGGAGATGAGCGCCGTGCACAGGCCCTTGAGCGAATGGGTGACCGAGGTCGCGCTTCAGCGGGACGGTACCGGTACCTGGGATCCGCAGGCGGAGCCGAACAGCGGTGACCGGGCGCGTGACGCCCGCCGCGATCCTCGCTTCGAGGAGGGCTGGGAGCGCCGGCGGATCGTCCTCGAGTCCGCCTCCGGCGAACGGCACGGCGTGCTCGGCCTGGTCCGGGCCGAACCTGGCCCGGACGGGGTGGAGGCGGCCGCCGAACTGACCCATGCGGGCGCTCCGGTGCTGGTGAGCGAGGCCGGGATAGCCGTCGTCGAGCGGCTGGAGCGGCAGTGGCCGCAGGTGCGCCAGGACCCGGCCGACCTCGCCGTCCTCGCGGCCGAGCCGGTGGTCCTGCGCTGGTCGCTCGTCGGACGGCTGGTGGAGGAGGGCGACCCGGGGCCCGAGATGTTCCACATCCTGCCGTGGGAGCTGGTCGAGCGGTCGTCCCGCGGCCTGATCGGCGCGATCGACGCCGGTCGCGGGGCCTCCGGCGTGCTGCTGATGCACTGGTTCGCCCCCACCGGTTCGTGGTTCGGCGGAGCGATGGACCAGATGAGCCTGTGGCTGCGGGACGCCGGGGCGGCCGGGCTGGCCGAGCACGGGGGCATCGCCCTGTGCGAGGAACTCGCCGACGCCGATTTGGGCCGTTTTCCCGAGCCGGCTCGCCGGGCGCTGGCGGAGCTGACCCGGCGGCTGGCCGGCCTGGACGCCGGTGTTCGGGGGGTCGCGCAGCAGGCGACGGCCCGGCTGTCGGGCACGCCGACCGCTCCGACCGCACCCGCCGCACCGACCGCACCGGGCACGCCGACCGCACCGGGCGCACCGGGCGCGGCGGATTCGGAGGGCGCGCAGGGGCCGTCCGCTCCGCCCGACGCAGGGGTGTCCGCGGAGATGGTGGAGGCGGTCACGAACTGGCTGAGGGACCTTCCCGTGATCGGGCCGGGGGAGCGGTCCGCGGACGTCGGCGGGGGTCCCATGCGCTTGGCCGTCACCGAGCAGGAGGACGGGGGCGAAGTCGTCCTCGAGGTGCCCCCGTCGGCGGGGGACGTGCCCGTCATCGTGCGGGCCGAGGCCGACGGCGGCGCCGTCACCTACCTCAAGTGGCTCACCGGCGGCCGCATGCGTCTCGAGGTGGACTCCCCGCCTCCCTACGAGGTGGGGCCCGCGCCGCGCCGCCCGCGCTCGGGAAGGGCCTCGGCCGGGGGGCACACCGTGGTGCCGTGGCCGGGGCGCGAGGGCGAGCTGGCGGAGGGGGTCCGCTCCGAGCCGCTGACGCTCCAGCGGGCCCTGGCCGATTACACGCCGGACGAGCCGAGGGACGAGCGGATCCTCGTGGTGCCGCACCTCGATCTCAAGGTGACCGTCTATGAGAGCGGCGACGGGCGCCTGATCGTCAGCGCGTCCGTGAGCTCGCGGGAGGCCGACGGCCGGTGGCTGGAGCTGGTGCTGCACGAGGCCGGCGGCGGGTCCTCGCGCGAGTGCGTCATCCCGCTGCGGTGGGCGTACGACGCGGCGGAGGGGGCGCTGATCGTGGGCGGCTGGCAGGACAGCCTGAGCGTTTCGGTCGGCCCGGAGCTGGTCGGCGATCCGGCGCTGCTCTCCCCGGAGGCGGTGCGGTGGTCGGCCGAGCATGCCAAGGACGAACGGACCGGCGAGGCCCTTCGGAGTCTCCTGCGGGGCCCGGCCGACCCGGGTGGCACGCCGTGACCGGGTTCCGCGCCGCGGTCTCGCGGCTGCGCGCCCGGCTTTTCGGCGGCTGGTCGCAGCCGCCGTGGCGGCGCCGCCGGCGGGTCGTGCGGCTGCCGATCGTGGTCGCGGAGGAGCAGGGCGGCAGGGTCCTCACGCTGGAGGTGAGGGTTCTCCGGTTCAAGCGCGCGAACCCGGCCGTGCTGAAGGGGCCGCCTCCGACGCACGACGACGGGGGAATGCGGGAGTCGTTCAACGAGGCGCTGGAGTGGGCGAAGGGCCACCCTCGCTTCCGTGCTCGTTCGTTCAACCGCTGGTGCCTCCTGCCGTACGGCGACGACCGCAGGAAGGTCGACGACGTCGGCGGGCCGTCGGCGGGCGGTGCGATGGCGCTGGCTCTGGCCTACCTGCATGGCCTCACACCGGACGCGCGCGCCCCTTACGACCGACGGACGGTGCTGAGCGGCCGGGTGACCCGGGACGGCGCGCTCCTCGGAGTGACGAAGTTCCGGCGGAAGGTGATCCCCGTGGCGGAGCTGAGGCTCAGGCTGCTGGTCTCGCCCGCCAACTGGGCCGAGGTCCAGGCCGAGGCGGAGCATCGAGGTCCGCGTCTGCAGACGGAGAAGGCGGATGACGTAGCGGCGTCCCTGGCGCTGATGCGGATCCATCCGTCCCGCCATCCGTACTGGATGGCACCCCTGCTGGTCGTGATCGTCCTGGCGCTGGCCGCGGTCTGGGCGGTCGGGCGGGCGCGGGGCGAGCGGGACGCCAGGCGGGTGCGCGAGCTGGCCTCGATCACCGGCCGGGACGCCCGTACCGAACCGGGCCTCGCGGCGGTGGCCGCGCTGGCGGCGCAGCGGCTCGGGCCGCGGAAGCCGGAGGCGCGGGACGCGCTGCTGCGGGTGGCGGCGGTGGACCCGCGGCTGCGCGGAGTCGCCGCAGGCGACCGGCCCGCCGGCGCGGTGGCGGTCTCGGCCGACGGCCGCCGCGTCGCGGTCGGGGGCGACGGCCACCGGGTGCGGGTGCAGGAACCCGGCGGCGGCCGGTACCGGGCGGCGCACCACGGCGGCGGCGGGGTGACCGCGCTGGCCTTCACCCCCGACGGGCGGTCGCTGATCAGCGGGGACGAGAACGGGCTCGTCGTCCGCTGGGACGTCACGGGCCGGGTTCCGCGGCCGATGGGGGAGGGCTCCGCGGGCGGCGCGGTCCAGCGCCTGGCGGTCTCGCCGGACGGCGGCCGGCTGGCTGTCCTACGGGCCGGGCGTGGCGCGGTGATCTGGCCATGGGCCGCCGGGCCGCCGGCCCGGGCGGGCCTGCTGCCGCACCACGCCGCCGTCCCGCTGCCGGTGCTGGAGCCCAACGACGTCGCGTTCGTCGACGACGGCTCGGTGGCCGTGACGAGCGCGAAGCGGGGGGAAGTGGAGGTGGCCGTCCACTCGGCGTCGTCCGGCCGCCGCGAGCGGGTCCTGCGCCCGGCCAACCGCTCGGTCTTCAACGGTTCGCACGCGCTCGCTGTGGCGCGCCTGGCCGATGGCCGCCGCGTGCTGGCGGTCGGACGCCAGATCATCGGCAAGGGGCCCCCGTTCGGCCGGGTCACGGTGTGGGAGACCGGCCGCTGGAAGGTCGTGCGCGAGATCGAGGACCCGTCGGGCGTGATCCGGCTCGCGGCGGGACGGGACGGCGACCGGCTGGTGGTCGGTTCGTCGGGGGCGCTGAGGCAGGACGTTCCGACCGCCCTGAAGGTCCTGGATCTGAACACCGGGAACTGGCTCGGACCGGAGCTCGGCGGGCGCGCCATGCGGTTCCGGGGGGAGCCGCAGCTCGACGCGGCGGGCGGCAGGCTGGTCGCGCTCACCGACGCCTGGCATCCGACGGACTGGTCGGTGCGGCCCGGGCCGGCCCTGCACAAGGGCCTGGTCACGCAGGTGCGCACCGATCCCCGCGCGCGGGGGCGGGTGATCACCGCGGGCATGGACGGGCTGGTCCGGGTGGTCGAGGTGCCGAGCATGCGGATCGTGCAGACCGTCGATCTGAGCGGGTACGGCCCCATCCTGGCGCTCGCCGTCACCGCCGACGGGAAGACTCTGCTGACCGGCCACATGGACGGCCGCGCCGTGGTGTCGGACCGCGACGGCGGCCGGGTCGTGCGCGTGCTGGGCGGGCGGACGCCGCACGGGCTGGGACGCGTGCTGTCGATGGCGGCCGACCTGCGGGCGGGCCGGGTCGCGGTCGGTGACCTCCAGGGCACCGTCGAGGTGTGGGAGCTGCGGGACGGGCGGCTTCTACGCACCGTCCGGACCGCCGGGCACGGGGCCGCGCGAACCCTGCTGTTCGTCCCGAGCAGCGGCGAACTGATCGTCGGTTACGACGGAGACCACGCGGCCATCGTTCCGCCGGTCGGCGAGCCGCGGAACTTGGGCTTCCCCGGCGGGCTCGCGGTGGCCGTGCCGCTGGCGTCCTCGAAGCTGCTCGTCGGCGCCGGCACCGGCGACCTGGGGGTCACCGACCTGCGGCTGCGGCGGACCGGCGTGCAGCCGACGGCCCGGGTCACCGGCACCGTGATGAACATCGCGGTCTCGCCGGACCGGAAGACCTGGCTGGTGCCGGACCAGGCCGGGTCGGTCCGCGTCATCGACGCCGACGACGGGAGCGAGATCGCCGCGGTGAACCCCGCCGACGGGCACGGGCTGACGGTGGCGCCGCTGTACAGCGCGGCCTTCACCGGCAACGGTCGCTACGCGGCCTTCGGATCGGGGAGCGGCCGGCTCGTCGTGCTCGGCCTGACGTCGAAATTTCTCGTGGGGCGGGCCTGCTCGCTGCTGTCGCCGTGGGCCGCGCACGACCCGGACATCGCCGTCCCGGAGGAGGCGCACATGAGAGCAGGGGAGGCGCTGGCCGCATGCAAGTGACGGAACGGGAACCCGAAGAGCTCACGCGCATCGTCGAGCAGTGGCGGACCAGCGGCGGGAAGGGCCGCTCCAGGAAACTGGAGACGGCCGACAAGATCGCCGAGGTGTTCGTCCGGGGCAAGTGGCTGCTGGATGCCGCCCGGCGCGCGGCCGGCGACGATGTCGACGTGCTGGCCAGGCTGAGGGAGGGTGAGTTCGCGGAAGCCGTCCAGGGGAAGCTGTACGCCTCGGGCGCCCCCTACCCCTTCCTTGCCCGGCGCCTGCGCGCCTTCCTGTACGCCGCGGAGACCGTTCGGCATCGGTGGCACGGCCGCGATGCGGACGCGGAGCGGTGCCTGGAGACGGCCCTCGCTGAATGGGCCGGCGCGGACCGCACACCCGCTCCGGTGGCCCGCGCACAGGTGCTGGACCTCGTCGATCTGCTCGCCGCCGCGCCGGACGGGCCCGCGCCGCGGACGGTGCAGATGAGCGTGCCGGTGCGCGGAAGGGCGGGGTACGAGCCGGTGACGCTCGTCGCCGAGGCCGTCGACCTGCCCGAGGGGCGCCCGCCCTGCGCATGGCCGTGCCCGAAGGAGATGGCGTTCACCGAGATCGACCCGCTGACCTGTGGCGAGGCGGCGGCGGTGACGGTGTCGCCGCCGGACGGGCCGGTGGCGGGCGTGCGGTGGCGGCTCGTCGCGGCGAGCGGCAAGGGCCGCGACACCGTCCCGCGGACGCCGCTCGCCGCGCCGCTGGCCGTGCTGGCCGACGCGCTCGCCACCGGGACGCGGCTCGACCCGGCGCTGACGGTCGTGGCCAGGCTGGACGGGGGCGACCGGCTTTTCCCGGTCGAGGACGACGAGGGACTCGCTCGCTTCGCGGAGGAGAACGGCAAGCGCCTGATCCTGGGAAGGGAGCAGGCCCCCGAGCCGCGGCCGGTGCGCGCACGGGTCATGCGGCTCGGCGTCCGCGCGCCGCAACGGCTCCCGGCGCCCGATGTGGCGACGGCGCTCCGGCTGGCCCGAAGGCGTCCGAGCCGCCGGCTGAGGTGGGCGACCGTGGGCGTGGTGGTCGCGCTGCTCGCCGTGGCGGGCGGGTACGCGCTCCACAGTCGCGGCGATTCGGGCAAGGAGGCCGAACGCCAGGCCGACCTCCGGTCGGCGCGCGGGATCGCCGGCGAGGTGGCCGGGCACGCGACTGCGGAGCCCGGGACCGCGCTGCTGCGGGCACTGGCCGCCCAGCGGATCTCCTCGGGGAGCGGCGGTGCGCGTTCGGCTCTGCTGAACGCGGTCTACGGCGACTTCCGACTGCGCGAGCTGCTGCGCGGCGCGCCTTCCCCGCTGCGTTCGCTGGTGATGGCGGCCGATGGCCGCACGGTTGCCGCGGCCGGCGGCACGGCGGAGGTCGCCGTGTGGTCCCTCGTGGCGGGGGCGCCGCAGGTCCCGCGGAAGGTCGCCACCGCAGGCGCGGTGACGGCCCTGGCCCTGGCCCCGGACGGGCGGACGCTCGCCTACGCCGGCCGTTCTGCCGGCGTGCGGACCGTCGCGCTGGCGCCGGCAGGGCGATCCGGTGCCCTGCCACTGCCCGGCCGAGGGGCCACTGTGAGAGCCCTCTCCTTCTCGACGAACGGAAAGGATCTCGCGGCGGCGACCGGTGACGGTTCCCTGCTGTGGCCGGGAGCCGCGCAGAAGCCGCCGGTCCGCTTCGCCGAGGGCGCCGACGTCGCAGCGCTGGCGTTCGCGCCGAAGGGCGGGGCGCTCGCCCAGATCACGGCCGGCGGGGAGGCCTCGTTCTGGCAGAGGTCAGGCAAGGCGGCCGAGCGCACCGGCGCGATCGACCTCCAGTCGCCAGGGACCGGCATCGTCTACGACCAGGACGGCAAGGCCGCGTTCGCCATGACCGCGAACGGCTTCATCAGCCCCCTGGACGCACGGACGGGGAAACGGCTCCGCAAACCCGTCTTCGCCGCTGAGGGGAGCCGCCCGCTGCCGGTGACGGACGGCACGCTGTGGCTCGCCGGGGAGAAGGGCCTCGTCCCCGTCCGCACCGCCGGGCTGCTCCTCGATGGGGAGGTGAGTGCGGCCGCCCCGGTCGTCGGGGAGGGAGCCCCCGTCCAGGGCGCGGCGGCCGTGAGCGGGGACGGCGGCACCACCGTCACGCCGGCGGGGCCTGGTGCGCTGGCCGTCCACGGACAGGCCGACCGCCGCATGTTCAAGCAGTGGGTGGCGGGCGCGTCCGGCGTCGCCGTCCTTCCGGACAGCGGCAAGATGCTCCTCCTGACGGGACTGTTCGGGAAGCGTGCCTGGCTGACGGTGTACGACCCGAGCACGGGGCGTGCCGACGCCGAGGTCTCCTACCCGTCGAAGTACAGCCTCTCGCCGGGCGTGCTCAGCGCGCGGTCGAAGTCGGCGGCGCTGGTCACCGCTGACGGGCACGTCCTGGTGTGGCGCTGGGACGGCGGCCGCCGTCTCGAGCGGATCGGTGACCTGCGCCCGCCGCCCGGCCCCGCCGTCCGGCCCAAGGCCGCGCTGGACGAGGACCGTGGCCGGCTCTATGTGTCCTGGGCCGACCGGCTCGTCACCTACGCCTACGACGGCACGGCGCCGCCGCGGGAGGTCTCGGAGAGGACGCTGGCGGACCCGCTCGCCTGCCTGGCCGTCGACGCGCAGCGCGCCCGGGTCGTCGGCTGCACCCGGACCGGCATGATCATGTGGCCGCTGGACAGGGGCGGCCGCGCCGGGCGGCCGGTCCCGCTCGGTTCGCACCCCGCGGTGCTGGCCGTCGTCGTCCAGGACGGAACCGTGGTCGCCGCTGGGCCCGGCGGCGACGTCTTCGCCTACGACGTGCGCGACCGGCAGGTGAAAGAGCGGGCACTGCCCGGGGAGTCGATGTACGTCGGCACGCTGACCGCAGTCGGGAACGACGCCGTGCTCTCCGCCCGGACGGGCTACATCGACGTCATCGACGTGCGCTCGGCCGAACGCCTGCTGCGCGTCAGATACCCCGAGCCGGCCGACCCTCCGCTCGCCACCTGGCAGGACACCGGGGGGCTGCATTTCGCGCTCGGATTCGCCGCCATGCAACTCGACATGGTCCTCGATGCGAAGGCGCTCGCCGCGCGCGCCTGCCGGATGGGCGGCTGGCGCGGCGTGAGCCCCACGGTCGGCGACGCGGTGCCGGACGCGCCGCAGCGGCTGCGCGACCGGCCCCTGTGCCCGATGGGGGGCTGAGCCATGGCCGCGCAGACGACCCATCCGGTCCCGCACGGCGCATCGCTGCGGATCGACCGGCGTCAGGACCGGAGCCGGCACCTGCGCCGGCTGCTCGCCTACAGCGACCTCTATCACCGCGCGCAGTGGCGGCGGCGGTACCGGGTGGCCGGGACGCTGCTCGTCGCGGCCGTCGCACCGGTCGCCGTGCTGGTCTTCCCGGCGGCGGGCGAGATGCTCGCCGTTGTGGGCGCGGCGTGGCTGATGGTGTCCCGGACGGCGCTCGCGTGGCTGGAGGAGCGCGCCGTGTACCGTGCCGCCGCGGTTCAGGAGCTGTACGAGACGGAGCTTTTCGAGCTGCCGTGGAACACCGCCCTCGCCGGGGCGCGGCCCGCGCCGGAGGAGGTCGCGTCCGCGGCGGCCCGCATCCGCCGCCCGGACAGGTACCGCGGCTGGTTCGGCATCGAGGTGCGCGACGTCCCGTGGCCCGGAGACGTCCTGCTGTGCCAGCGCCAGAGCATGGTCTGGAGCCTGCGCGACCATCGCGCCTACTCGGCCGCGCTCCTGGCTGCGGGCCTGGGCTGGTTCACGGTCGGGATGGCGCTCGCGCTCTACCGGGATCTGAGCCTGGCGGACTATCTCGTCAGGCTGTTCCTTCCGGTGTGCCCGGCGCTGCTCGACTGCGTCGAGCTGGCCGGGGCCCACCGGCGGCACGCGGGCCGGCGCGAGGAGGCGCTGCAGGAGATGCAGGACCTGTGGGACGCGCACCGGGGCGATCCGGCGGGCCTCGACCCCGGCGACTGCCGCCGGGTCCAGGACGTCGCCTACCTGCTGCGCCGGGACGGCCCGAAGATCCCCGGGATCTTCTACCGGCTGCGGCGGGGCGCGTCCGAACGCAGCACGGCGGAGGGCGCCGCGGCGCTCGTCGACGGCTTGGAGACCACGTGAGCGGGGGCGAGGTGGCGCGGGGAGGGGGGTCGGCGTGGCATGCTCGTGGGGTGTCCGAGGCCATCATCCTGATCGTGGGAGACGAAGAACTGCTCGTCGAGCGGGCGATCGGCGAGGTCGCCGCGTCGGTGCGGGCGCAGGACCCGGACGCCGAGGTGATCGACCTCGCGCCGGGCGGGCTCGAGCCCGGGCGGATCGCGGAGCTGACGTCGCCGTCGCTGTTCGGGGGCGGGAAGGTGCTCGTGATCCGGTCGGCGCAGGATCTCGGCAAGGACCTCGCCGCCGAGGTGCTCAAGTACGCCAAGACGCCGGCGGACGACGTGGTGTTGGTGGCCGTCCACCACGGCGGAGCCAAGGGCAAGGCGCTGGTGGACGGGCTGACGAAGCTGAAGGCGCGCAAGATCGCCTGCCCCAAGGTGACCAAGGTGGGGGAGCGGGTCGACTTCGTGCGGGCGGAGATCCGCCGGTCCGGCGGCAAGATCTCGCCGGACGCGGCGCGCGGGCTGCTGGAGGCGGTCGGCAACGACCTGCGCGAGCTGGCGGCCGCGTGCAGCCAGCTCGTCTCCGACACCGGAGGGAAGATCGACGACGCGGCCGTCGCCCGCTACTACCGCGGGCGCGCCGAGGTCAGCGGGTTCACCGTCGCGGACAAGGCGATCGAGGGGCACCTCGCCGAGGCGCTGGAGCAGTTGCGCTGGGCGCTCGCGACCGGCGTGGCGCCGGTATTGATCGTCAGTGCGCTCGCCCAGGGCGTGCGAGGGCTGGCCAAGGTCGGCGGTGCGCCGCGCGGAGCGCGTGGCGCCGCGCTGGCCAAGGACCTGGGGATGCCACCGTGGAAGATCGAGCGCGTGCAGAGGCAGCTGCGCGGCTGGTCGGGCGACGGGGTGGCGCGCGCGCTGACCGCGGTCGCGGAGGCCGACGCGCAGGTGAAGGGCGGCGCGGCCGACCCCGCGTACGCGCTGGAGAAGACCGTCGCCGACATCGTCGCCGCCCGCGGCTGACCGGGCGCTGTGAGCGGACCTGGAGCAGGCCGCCGCCGAGTGAGTTCCGCAAAGCTCTCGGCGGCGCTGAGGGCTTGTTCAGGGCCGCTGCGAGCGCGCGTTGCGGCGAGGGGCCGCTGCGGTGTTGCCGGTGTGCCGGGTCAGGAGGATTCGGCGATGGTCTTGAGGCCGGTGGCCTCCATGGTGACGTAGCGGCGGGTCCGGGAGCCGAGGAGGAGGGCGAGCACCGGGGCTAGCGGGCCGGTCTGGTCGAGGGTGAGGCGGACGGTGCTGCCGCCGGCCGCGCCGGGGCGGACCTCGTGGCCGCCGGTCGTCGTGACGCCTGGCGAGCGGGACTGCCAGGTGAAGTTCTCGTTCTCGGTGAACGCGGTGACGGTCCAGATCGCGGCGGGCATGCCGGGCTGGTGGACGCGGGCTCGCGCGCCGTCGCGGACGGGGCCGTCGAGCAGTTCGACGCGGTTGATCGAGGCGGTCATGTCGGGCCAGCGCTCGACGTCCTTCAGCAGGTTCCAGACGGTCTCGGGGGCGGCGTCGATGTCGACGGTGATCTCGAAGTGCACGGTGGGCTCCCGGTGTTCAGTGCGGCGCGGATCCTGGTCAGCAGGCCGGCGACGAGGGGGTCGGTGCCACGGCCCGGCAGGTGGACGGCGTAGTAGGGGACGGCGGGCAGGTCGGTGATCTCGCGGAGGACGACGCCCGGCGGCGGGACGACGCAGCCGTTCACGACGGCGAGTCCGGCGCGCAGGGACACGAAGTGCAGCAGCAGCGGCCAGCCCTCGGCCTCGACGGCGGCCGTCCAGGGGACCGCGGCGGCGCGGAGGGCGCGTTCGAGGGCGATGCGGTGCGGCCCGGCCGGCGGCGGGACGACGAGGGACGCGCCGGCGAGGTCGGCGAGGGTGAGGGACGTGCGGCCGGCGAGCGGGTGGTCGGCGGGGACGGCGAGGGCCTGCGGGTAGGCGGCCAGCGGGACGGCGGCGAGGTCGGCGGGCAGGACGTCCAGGACGGCGACGCCGAGGTCGGCGCGGCCGGTGCGGACGGCGGTGAGGGTGCGCGCGCGGTCCCCGTTGATGAGCCGGACGCCGTGCCGGACGGCGTCGCCGAGCAGGTAGAGGTAGGCGCCTTCGCCGGCGGCGAGGACGGGGAGGCGGGACGCGGTGGTGCCGTCGAGGTCGGCGAGGAAGGCGGTGACGCGGGCGTCGAAGTCGCGGGCGAGGCGGGCGACGGCCTCGCCGGCGGGGGTGAGCGCGATGCGGCGGCCGTGCCGGGTGTAGAGGGGGCGGCCGATGGTCTCGGCGAGTTTGCGGATCTTGACGTGCAGGGCCGGCTGGGAGATGTGCAGGTCCTCGGCGGCGCGGGTGAAGTTGAGGCGGTCGGCGAACGCGGCGAAGGAGGCGAGCGCGTCGGTCGACAGGCGGCTCAGCTCCATAACCGGAGACTATAGACCGCCGAGTCATCGATAGTTCTGTTCTAGCGGCCGAGAGATCAGGGTCGAGGCATGGAACCTCGTCTCGGCATCGATTTCGGTCGCGTCATCCAAGGTGTGTCGGCGCCGGGGGTGGCGGACACGGCCTTCCTCGGCGGGTCGTTCGCGGAGGCGATGGCGTCGCCCGCGGCGGACGGCGTGTACGAGGTGCTGCCGGTCCTGGTGGAGGCGTTCGGCGGACGCGCGTGGATCATCTCCAAGTGCGGCGACCGGGTCCGCGAGCGGACGCTGGCGTGGCTGGACCACCACGACTTCTACGGCAGGACGGGTCTGGCCAGGGGGAACGTGCGGTTCTGCCGGAAGCGGCCGGAGAAGGCGCTGCACTGCGCCGAGCTCGGCATCACCCACATGATCGACGACCGGCTGGACGTGCACCGGGCGATCCGCGCGGTCGTCCCGTACCGGTACCTGTTCGGGCCGCAGAAGGGCGACGCCCCGGACTGGGTGCGGCACGTCCCGTCGTGGGCGGACGCCGCGCTGATCAGCGAAGATATTCCGGCGGGACGGCGTCGGCCAGCCACACGCCGTTCGCGCTGACGCGGAACGCGTGCCCGTCGGCGGCCATCCGCCGGGCCTCGACGACGAGCACGACGGGACGGCCGCGGCGGGCGCCGACGCGCCGCGCGGTCGCGGTGTCGGGGGACAGGTGGACGGCGTGCCGGTCCATCCGCCGCAGGCCCTCGCGCCGGATCGCGGGCGCGGCGGCCTCGGTGGTGCCGTGGTACAGCAGGTCGGGCGGCTGGACGGCCGGGAGCCCGAGGTCGACGTCGATGCTGTGCCCCTGGACGGCCCGGATCCGGTCGCCGTCGAGGGCGTAGCGCCGCTTGTCGTTGACGGCGACGACGTGCTCGAGCTCGGCGCGGGTGAACGGGAAGCCGTGCCGGGCGGCGGCGTCGAGCAGGTCGGGGACGCTCGCCCAGCCGCCGGCGTCGAGGGTGAGGCCGATGCGCTCGGGGCGGTGCCGCAGGTGCTTGGCGAGGTACTTGGAGATCTTCACCGTGCGCCGCGCGTCCATGGCGTCCCCCCGCCCTGAGGAAGTCCGGGCATGCGTCAGGGCCGGTCGCGATGGACCGGCCCCGGGCGTGCGCGTCTGCTTCGAGCGCCGTGCTTACTTGGCCTGCAGGGCGGCGGCCTGCTTGGCGATCGCCGACTTGCGGTTGGCGGCCTGGTTCTTGTGGATGACGCCCTTGCTGACGGCCTTGTCCAGCTTGCGGGCGGCGGTGCGCTGCGCGGTGGTGGCCCCGTCGAGGTCACCGGCCTCGGCGGCCTCGCGGAACTTGCGGATCGCGGTCTTCAGCTCCGACTTGACGGCCTTGTTGCGCAGCCGCGCCTTCTCGTTCTGCTTGTTCCGCTTGATCTGGGACTTGATGTTAGCCACGTCGTAGTGCCTCAGCCTTGGTTGCGATCGTGGCCTGCCGACTCGGCAGGCGCGAACAGGATGTCTGACGGGGGCGGACGGTGCCCCGGGGCACGACGCTACGCCACACGCAGTCGCACAGCCTACCAACCGCGTCGGCGCACCGCGAACCGGCCGATCGGGGACGGGCGCCGGACGCCGCGGAGGCCCTGCACGGAGCATCGCGTCCGGCATGGGACTATGGAACGTACAGATCCATTGTCCACCTGTGAGTTTGCGAACGGACCCCGGTGCCAGCGCCTGAGCCTGACAAGACCGATCCCGCGATCATCCGCAACTTCTGCATCATCGCGCACATCGACCACGGCAAGTCGACGCTCGCGGACCGGATGCTGCAGTTGACCGGTGTCGTCGAGGAGCGCCAGATGCGCGCCCAGTACCTCGACCGGATGGACATCGAGCGCGAGCGCGGCATCACGATCAAGAGCCAGGCGGTCCGGCTGCCCTGGAGCGCGGGCGGCACCGACTACGTGCTCAACCTGATCGACACCCCCGGCCACGTCGACTTCTCCTACGAGGTGTCGCGGTCGCTGGCGGCGTGCGAGGGCGCGGTGCTGCTGGTGGACGCGGCGCAGGGCATCGAGGCGCAGACGCTCGCGAACCTGTACCTGGCGCTCGAGGCGGACCTGCACCTGATCCCGGTGCTGAACAAGATCGACCTGCCCGCGGCGCAGCCGGAGAAGTACGCCGAGGAGCTGGCCGGGATCATCGGCTGCGACCCGTCCGAGGTGCTGCGGGTGTCCGGCAAGACCGGCGAGGGCGTGCGCGAGCTGCTCGACAAGATCGTCGCGGACGTGCCGGGGCCGGTCGGCGACCCGGACGGCCCGGCCCGCGCGCTGATCTTCGACTCGGTGTACGACACCTACCGCGGCGTGGTCACCTACGTCCGGATCATGGACGGGCACCTGTCGCGCCGCGAGAAGAGCCTGATGATGTCGACCGGGGCGGCGCACGACACCCTCGAGGTCGGCGTGATCTCCCCGGAGCCGAAGCCCGTCCAGGGGCTCGGCGTCGGCGAGGTCGGCTACCTGATCACCGGGGTGAAGGACGTCCGGCAGGCGCGGGTCGGCGACACGGTGACCGTCGCGGGCCGGCCGGCGCCGGACGCGCTCGGCGGCTACCAGGACCCGAAGCCGATGGTGTTCTCGGGCCTGTACCCGGTGGACGGCGACGAGTACCCCGAGCTGCGCGACGCCCTGGACAAGCTGCGGCTGAACGACGCGGCGCTGATCTACGAGCCGGAGACGTCGGCGGCGCTCGGGTTCGGGTTCCGCTGCGGGTTCCTCGGCCTGCTGCACATGGAGATCGTCCGCGAGCGGCTGGAGCGCGAGTTCGGCCTGTCGCTGATCTCGACGGCGCCGAACGTGGTGTACCGGGTGGTCATGGAGGACGGGTCGGAGCACACCGTCACCAACCCCAGCGAGTTCCCCGAGGGCAAGATCGGCGCGGTGTACGAGCCGGTGGTGAAGGCGACGCTGCTGTCGCCGTCGGACCACATCGGCGCGATCATGGAGCTGTGCCAGGGGCGGCGCGGGGTGCTGCTCGGCATGGACTACCTGTCGGAGGACCGGGTCGAGATCCGCTACACGCTGCCCCTCGCCGAGATCATCTTCGACTTCTTCGACCAGCTGAAGTCGCGGACCCGCGGGTACGCGTCGCTGGACTACGAGCCGAGCGGCGAGCAGGAGTCCGACCTGGTGAAGGTCGACATCCTGCTGCAGGGCGAGTCGGTGGACGCGTTCAGCCAGATCGTGCACCGCGAGAAGTCCCGCGAGTACGGGCTGATGATGACCGCGAAGCTCAAGGAGCTGATCCCGCGGCAGCAGTACGAGGTGCCCATCCAGGCCGCGATCGGCGCGCGCATCATCGCGCGCGAGAACATCCGCGCCATCCGCAAGGACGTCCTCGCCAAGTGCTACGGCGGCGACATCTCCCGCAAGCGCAAGCTGCTGGAGAAGCAGAAGGAGGGCAAGAAGCGGATGAAGACGATCGGGCGGGTGGACGTCCCGCAGGAGGCGTTCGTCGCCGCGCTGTCCACCGGTGGCGGGGACTCCTCCGCCGACAAGGGCCGCAAGTAGCCGCCGGGGCCCCGGGCGCGGCCCGGGGTCCGGCTACTTGACGATCGGCCAGGCGACCACGACGGGGACCCGGCGGAACTCGCCGCGGTTGGCGGCCCGCGCGGCGTACACCAGGAAGAACAGCACGGCCGCGGTGAACAGCAGCGGCACCCAGATCAGTACCTCGGCGGCGAGCGAGAGCAGGCCGCCGACGATCCACACGGCGAGCGCCGCGATGCCCATGTTCAGCCCCTGCGCGGCGTGCCGGCGGACGAACGGCGTGCGCGCCTTGCCGAGGTAGACGACGGCGGGCGCGATCGCGCCGACGAGGAACTGGCCGAGGTAGGCCATCAGCGACCAGGTCCTGTCGTCGTCGCTGACGGGACCGAAATGGCCGGGCATCGGCGTGGTGCCGCGCCCCTGGGGCGGCTGCTGCCAGCCCTGGCTCTGGTCGGGCTGCTGCCAGGCGTTGTTCCCGGGCTGCGGGGGCTGCTGCCACGCCCCGCCCTCGGGCTGCGGAGGCTGCTGCGGCTGCTGCCAGGCCGAACCGGGCTGCTGCCACGGGCTCTGCTGGGGCGGCTGCTGCTGCCAGGCCTGGTTCTGGCCGGGTTGCTGTCCCTGGCCGGGCGACGGGGGAGGCCCGTAGGCCATGGCGGGTGTCCTCTCCGGTTCGCTGAGCGAGCTTTGGCGAAGTGTACGACTCTTACGACGCACCCGGAGTTCGTCCGGTTTCCCGCCTTTCCCGCCCCCGTCGCCCGTGCGGGGTCCTCGGGGGCGGTCAGGGCCGCCAGAGGACGGCCGACGGGGCCTGCGGCGTCAGCGCGGCCGAGCCCTTCCAGGCCAGGAACGAGGGCTGCGGCAGGTACGAGGCGTCCAGGAAGAAGCCCCGGTTCACCGAGGTCACGGTGGCGGGCGCGCCGTCGTCCCCGATCCCGGTGGGGCGCCGGAGCGCCTCGACGCTCGCGATGTCGGACGCCTTCGTGCCCGCGGGCAGTTCGACCGTCGTCGCGACGGGCCCGTCCCGGTCGATCGACCAGGTCGGCTGGTCGTGGTCGGAGCGGTAGAGCCGCGACGGGTCGGACTTCAGCCGCACGCCGAGCGCCACGCCCGGCACCGACCCGGTCCCGGTGGCGGCGCCGGTGGTCTTGGCGAACTCGACGTACAGGTAGGTGCGCTGGTCGCCGACCGCCGTCGTCGCCGGATCCGACGGGTTCTCGATCTTGCCTTCGCGGAGCATCTCCTGCGCCATGACCCGGTACGTCCAGGGCTGCTGGTCCATCACGTACTCGCGGGTGCGGTCGGCGGGACGCGTCGCGGTGACGTCCGGCATGAAGCGCAGCGGCGAGTCCGGGGTGACGACGTCGCACATGTTGTTGTTCGAGGTGCACGTCTGCAGGACCGGATGGTCGGCCTCGTACTTGCCGGTGAACTTCAGGGTCGCGTGCGCGGGCGCCTGGTACTCGCCGGTGCCCTCGACTCGGTTCCCCTTCGCGTCGACCTCCACCCGGTAGATCCACTCGATGTCGGTGGTGCGGCCCCAGCGGGCCATGAGCGCGGGCGTGTCCGTCCCGCCGTCCTCATTGCTCCATACGACCGAGTATTCGATGATCTCGTGGCCGGGCGTGGCCGCGGGCCTGGTCTCGTGCCAGGCGATCAGCGGGGTGTCGGTCGTGGCGTTCTGGTACGGGTCGCCCAGCGGCCAGCCGGTCCGCCCGACCACGACGGGCGCGTAGCGCAGGACGCGCTGGTCGGCGGCGGGCATCCGGACGCCGGTGCGCGCGAGCCGGACCCGGCTCGCCGCCGGAGCGCTGCCCTTGGCGAACCGCAGGGTGACCTTGTGCCGGCCGCGGGCGACGTGGCCGAGGGCGAGGCTGCGGGGCGTCGGGTCGGACGAGGGGACGACGAGGTCGGTGACGTGCCGGCCGTCCACCGCGATCGACACCACGGCGGACTCGGCGCCCTTGCGGGCCCACGACACCCCCGGCGCGGACGCGGTGAAGCCGATGAGGGCCTCCCCGGCGCGGCCGGCGGTGAAGGAGAACGAGCGGGCGGGCCCGCCGCGGTGGACATTGATCGCCCGTGCGGAGGAGACGGCGGGGGAGACGGCGGGGGAGGCTTCGGCGGGGGCGGCGGCGAGGGCGAGGGGAGCGACGGCGGCGGCGGACAGGGCGAGGGCTGTGTGACGCGCACGGCTTCTCATGATCGGGAAACCTAGGGCGGGCTGATTGCGCGCCGGTGACGGGCCGGTCCCCGGTGGGCGTCGGGATCGTTACGGCGAACCCGATCACCCGGGACGCGCCGCACGGCCCGGGAACGTCAGGCGTTCGTCCAGAGCCGGGCGAACGAGGCCGGGAGCAGCATCGACACGGCCTCGAAGCGCTCCGCGGCACCGGTGGACCGCCTGCTGCGCGGCCCCCCGGTCCGGCTTTCGGGCTCGAACAGCGACAGGCCGAGCCCGGGCAGCCGCACGGACCGCCCGCGCCGCACGACCTCGTGCCCCAGTTCCTCCAGCAGCGCCGCCACGTCCGCGGCCGGCTCGTCCAGCAGGTCGATCCCGTCGAGCCGGAACCGCATCTCGGGGTTGCCGCTCCAGCCGGGCCGCCGCGTCCCGCAGATCTCCGCGACCCGCTCCGCGCCCGTCCCGGACCGCTCCGTCGACAGCGACAGCACCCCGCGCCCCACCTGCACGCTGCGGTGATCGGCCCACCCGCACAGGAACTGCGCCCGTGGCGGGGGTGTCCCGCACCGCTCCGCGACCGCCGAGAGCGTCGCCCACGCGTCCGACGCCGGCGTGCTGAACAGCAGGTGCGCGTCCGGGAGCAGCGCCCCGCGGCCCGGCTCCAGCGTGATCACGAACGGCGCGACGCGGCCCGGGAACCGTGCCGGGTCGGCCTCGCGGAGCGTGACCAGGCCCTCCCACTCGACCGGGTCGTCCACCGCGAACCAGGTGATCGCCGCCTCCGCGCCGAGGTCGCGGAAGGTCGCGTCGGTGAGCCGCTCGGCGATCGCCGAGCGCAGGTCCTCGGCGGTCTCGGCGAGCCGGCGCCGCCACCACGGCGGCTCGGGGTCGGACCGCCCGCCGGTCTGCCAGCGGGTGCCGGGGCCGTCGAACGCGGTGCTGCGCTCCGCGCCCTTGTCGTCCACGACGACGTAGTGCCACCCGCCGGGACCGCCGCGCAGCAGCACCCGCGCGGGCACGCGCCCCCAGTCCACCGGCCCCTCGTTCCGCATTCGGACGACCCTATCCGCCCAAGAGGGGCGGCACGCCGCATTGCGGCCCGTGCCGCCCGCCGCCCGCCCGGCTCGACCAAGATCGTCCCGCCTGGGCGCCGAACCCGGCCGGCGGTTTCGCCGCGACACGGCCGGCGCTGCTCGATCCGGGCCCGGATGTCGGTACGGTCGGGGGCAGTGCGTCGACGGTACCGGAGGTTCGAGCGTGACCCACTCCGAGCAGGTGCTGCGTTCCCCGGAGGAGCGCGAGACCGTCAACGGCGCCGTGCGCGCGCTGCGCTCGGCCGCGCCCGCGGGCTGGGAGCGGCTCGGCTTCGAGTTCCGCGCCACCGTCGGCATCGACAGCGCGTCCTTCGAGGTCGAGGACGCCGACGGCGAGCGCCGCAAGGCCACGCCGCCCGGCCAGGCCGTCGGGAAGATGGACGAGCTGCGCCGCGTGATGTACCGGCGCGGCAAGGGCGCGTGGTTCACCGCCCGGCTGGAGGTCGAGCGCTCCGGCCGGTTCAGCGCCGAGTTCGACTACGACGGCGAACCCGAGTTCACGCCGCCGCTCACGCCGTCCGCCTACGCGCTGGACCTCGACCGCTTCCCCCGCACCGACGCGCACATCCCCGGCTGGCTCCGCCGCAAGCTCGACGAGGTCTGACCATAGGGACGCGCGCGGCAGACTGTAGAGGTGCCCTCTACGCTGCCTGACGGTGATCCCGTACCCGCCGACGGCGCGCTGCCCCGCAGCGCCCTGCACGGCCTGGGCACGCGGCCGTTCGCGTTCTACGTGCACGTGCCGTTCTGCGTGACGCGCTGCGGGTACTGCGACTTCAACACCTACACCGCCACCGAACTCGGCCCGGGCGCAAGCCGTGACTCCTATGCGGACACCGCCATCGCCGAGATCCGCATGGCCCGCAAGGTGCTCGGTGATGCGGACCTTCCCGTCCAGACGGTCTTCGTGGGCGGCGGTACACCGACCCTCCTCGCGCCCGACGACCTGGGGCGCGTCCTCGCGGCGATCGATGCCGAATTCGGCCTCGCCCCAGGCGCCGAGGTCACCACCGAGGCCAACCCCGAATCGGTGGACGAGGCCTATGTGGCGAAGCTCCGCGAGGTCGGTTTCACACGCGTCTCCTACGGCATGCAAAGCGCGCGCGAGCACGTCCTCGCCGTCCTGGAGCGGACCCATACGCCCGGCCGCGTCCCCCAGGTCGTCGAGTGGACGCGCAAGGCGGGCTTCGAGCACATCAACCTCGACCTCATCTACGGGACGCCGGGGGAGACCGACGACGACTGGCGCGCCTCCCTGGAGGCCGCCCTCGAATGCGAGCCCGACCATGTCTCCGCGTACGCGCTCATAGTCGAAGAGGGCACCCGCCTAGCAGCGCAGGTGCGGCGCGGTGAACTAGCCGCCCCCGACGACGACGCGATGGCCGACCGCTATCTGATCGCCGACGAACTCCTCAGCGCGCACGGCCTGCACTGGTACGAGATCTCCAACTGGGCCTCGACCCCGGAGGCCGCCTGCCGCCACAACCTCCTGTACTGGACGGGCGCGGACTGGTGGGGCGTCGGCCCCGGCGCCCACAGCCACGTCGGCGGAACCCGCTGGTGGAATGTCAAGCACCCGGCCGCCTACGCCGCCCGCCTAGCCGAGGGCACCACTCCCGCGTACGCGCGCGAGGTCCTCGACGCCGATGACCGCCGCATCGAGCGGATCATGCTCGAACTCCGCCTCGCGGACGGCTGCCCCGCCGGCCTGCTCGACGACGCCGCCGTCCGCCGCGCCATCGCCGAGGGCCTCATCGATCCGGGCCCCCACGCCCGCGGCCGCGCCGTCCTCACCCGCCGCGGCCGCCTCCTGGCCGACGCCGTAACCCGAGACCTAACCTGACCCCCGGCCACCGCCCCAGCAGCCCGAACCCCACCCCCAGCGGTCCGAACCCCAGCCCTCGGCGGTCCGAACC
This sequence comes from Actinomadura violacea, assembly GCF_017573465.1. GTDB lineage: Bacteria > Actinomycetota > Actinomycetes > Streptosporangiales > Streptosporangiaceae > Spirillospora > Spirillospora violacea. The sequence goes on along the minus strand of NZ_JAGEPF010000011.1, from coordinate 193,808 downwards.
CCAGCCCCGGCGGTTCGAACCCCAGCCCCGGCGGTTCGAACCTCAGCCGCGGGTCACGGGCAGGCACGCGGAGCGAGTGCAGCGAGCGCAGCGGGCCTGCCCGCCGACGGACGAGGCGTTTCCCGCGGAGCGCTAGCGGAGCGGGAAACGCCTCGTCCGTCGCAACGGGGGTTCCAGGGGGTCGCCCCCCTGGGCTAACACGTCACGAAGTCGATCAGTTCTTCCACTCGGCCGAGGAGTGCGGGCTCCAGGTCGGTGTAGGTGGAGACGGAGCGGAGGATGCGCTTCCAGGCCGCGCCCGTCTCGCAGTCCCAGCCGAGCGCGTCGACGACGCCTTCTTTCCACGGGATGCCGCGGGGCACGCGGGGCCAGGCGTCGATGCCGACGGCGGCGGGCTTGACGGCTTCCCAGATGTCGATGAAGGGGTGGCCGGTCACGAGGACGTGCGGGGACGACACCTGGGCGGCGATCCGGCTCTCTTTGGAGCCTTCGACGAGGTGGTCGACGAGGACGCCGAGGCGGCGGCCCTCCTCGGGGGCGAACTCCTCGACGATCGCGGGCAGGTCGTCGACGCCTTCGAGGTACTCGACGACGACGCCCTCGACGCGCAGGTCGTGTCCCCAGATCTTCTCGACGAGCTCGGCGTCGTGGAGGCCCTCGACGTAGATCCGGCTCTCCTTGGCGACCTGGGCGCGCAGCCCCTGGACGGCGATGGAGCCGGACGCCGACCGGGCCGGGGCGGCGGGCGCGGCGGACGGCCGGACGAGCGTGACCGGTTTCCCGTCGATCAGGAAGCCGGACTTGGTCAGCGGGAACACGCGCCGCTTGCCGAACCGGTCCTCCAGCGTCACGCCGAACTTGTCGCAGCCGACGACGGCGCCGCAGAAGCCGCTGTCGGGGTCTTCGGCGACCAGGCCGGGTTCGGCCGGGACCTCGGGGATCTGCCCCTTGCGGGGCCTGCGCCAGTCGCCGGCGAGGACGTCGTCTCCGTAGTTCTTGCTCCGCACGGTTCCGCACACTAACGGCCGGGATAAGATCACGCAGCCGCGCGGGGCCGGGCGCACGGCCGCGGCCCCCGGAACGTCCCCGCCGGGCCGTACACTTGGCACTCGGAACGAAGGAGTGCCAGCAACGCCCCGTCGGCGGTATATGTGGACGTGGGGCCCGTGGAAGGTGCAGAAGGAGGTGACCGGGTGCTGGACGACCGGAAGCTCGCGGTGCTGCGCGCCATAGTCGAGGACTTCGTCAACACCAACGAGCCTGTGGGCTCCAAGGCCCTCGTGGACCGGCACAACCTCGGCGTGTCCTCGGCCACCATCCGCAACGACATGGCGGTGCTGGAGGAGCAGGGCTACATCGCCCAGCCGCACACCAGCGCCGGGCGCATCCCCACCGACAAGGGCTACCGGCTGTTCGTCGACCGGCTGTCCACGATCAAGCCGCTGTCGGTCGCCGAGCGCCGCGCGATCGAGACGTTCCTGTCCGGCGCCTACGACCTCGACGACATCGTCGGCCGCACCGTCCGGCTGCTGGCGCAGCTGACCCGGCAGGTCGCGGTCGTGCAGTACCCGTCGCTGACCCGCTCGTCGGTGCGGCACGTGGAGCTGGTCCCGGTCGCCGAGGGCCGGCTGCTGCTGGTGCTGATCACCAACACCGGGCGGGTGGAGCAGCGCGTCATCGAGACGGGGAAGATCTCCGAGGAATCCGTCGGGCACCTGCGGGCGTTGCTCAATACGTGCCTGGACGGGCTGGGCTTCGGCGACGTGCCGTCCGCCGTGGCGGACCTGCCGGACAAGGTGGGCCCGGACGAGCGGCCGGTGGCCGCCGCGGTCCTGTCGGTCCTGCTGGAGACCCTCGTCGAGAAGCACGAGGAGAAGATCGTCTTCGCCGGCGCCGCGAACCTGGCCGCCGTCGACTTCTCGCAGAGCCTGCGGGAGGTGCTGGTGGCGCTGGAGGAACAGGTCGTCCTCATGCGGCTGCTCGGCGAGACCGGCGACTCCTCTAGTCTTACGGTGCGGATCGGCACCGAGAACCCCGATGAGGGGCTCCGTTCGACCTCGGTCGTCGCAGCCGACTACGGCGTCGGCGACCTCACGCTGGCCCGGCTGGGAGTGCTCGGGCCGACACGCATGGATTACCCCGGCACGATGGGAGCGGTACGGGCAGTGGCACGCTACGTGGGACAGATCCTGGCGGGGTCGTAAGTGGCCAACGACTACTACGCGACCCTCGGCGTCCGCCGGGACGCCAGCGCCGACGAGGTCAAGAAGGCGTACCGGCGGCTCGCCCGCGAGCTGCACCCGGACGTCAACCCCGACCCGGAGACGCAGGAGAAGTTCAAGGAGATCACCCAGGCCTACGAGGTGCTCTCCGACCCCAAGAAGCGCGAGATGTACGACCTGGGCGCGGATCCGTTCGCGCCGGGCGGCGGGGCGGGCGCGGGGGCCGGCGGCTTCGGCGGCGCCGGGTTCCCGTTCAGCGACATCATGGACGCCTTCTTCGGCACCGCGACCTCCCGGGGCCCGCGCTCGCGCGCGCGCCGCGGCCGCAACGCGACGCTGCGGGTCGAGCTGGACCTGGCGGAGACCGCGTTCGGCACCACCCGCGAGCTGTCCATCGACACCGCGGTGGCCTGCACCACCTGCGAGGGGTCGGGCTGCGCGCCCGGCACCCACCCGGAGACCTGCGAGACCTGCCACGGCCGCGGCGAGGTGCAGCAGGTGCAGCGGTCCTTCCTCGGCCAGGTCATGACGGCCCGGCCGTGCCCCGCGTGCGGCGGGTTCGGCTCGGTGATCCGGCACCCGTGCACCGAGTGCTCGGGCGACGGCCGGGTCCGCACCCGGCGCACCGTCAAGGTCAAGATCCCGGCGGGCGTGGAGAACGGCATCCACATCCAGCTGGCCGGCGAGGGCGAGGTCGGCCCCGGCGGCGGCCCGCCCGGCGACCTGTTCCTGGAGATCGCCGAGAAGCCGCACCCGATCTTCGAGCGGGAGGGCGACGACCTGCACTGCACGGTCGAGATCCCGATGACCGCCGCCGCGCTCGGCACCAACGTCACGATCGAGACGCTGGACGCCGCCGAGGAGGTCGACATCAAGCCGGGCACCCAGTCCGGCCAGGTCATCACGCTCTACAACCGGGGCGTGCGGCACCTCAACGAGTCCGGCCGCGGCGACCTGATGATCCACGTGAACGTGGAGACGCCGAACCGGCTCGACGAGGAGCAGGAGGAGCTGCTGCGCCGGCTCGCCGCGCTGCGCGGCGAGGAGCGCCCGCCCGGCAAGTTCGCGCCGGGCCAGCGCGGCATGTTCTCCCGCCTCCGGGACGTTTTCAACCAGCACTGAAGAGCCACTGCGGAGGCCTACCGCGAGGGCCGCGACGGCACGCCGCCCGCCGGCGGCCGCGCGGACGGCCGTGCGGGCGGCCCGGGGGGAGTGGGATGAGTCCGCCGGTGTTCCTCGCCGAGCCCGGCCGGCTGCGCGCCGACCGGGTCGTCCTGGACGGCGCCGAGGGCCGGCACGCCGCGACGGTGCGGCGGCTGCGGCCCGGTGAGCGCGTCGACCTGACCGACGGCGCGGGGCTGCTCGCCGAGTGCGTCGTCGCCGCGGCCGACAAGGCGTCGCTGACCCTGGACGTGCTGTCGCGGCGGACGGATCCGGAGCCCGCGCCGCGGCTCGTGGTCGTCCAGGCGCTGCCGAAGGGCGACCGCGGCGAGCTGGCCGTGGAGACGATGACCGAGGCCGGCGTCGACGAGATCGTCCCGTGGGCGGCGGCCCGGTGCGTGACGCAGTGGCGCCCGGAGCGCCGCGAGAAGGCCCTCGGGCGGTGGCGCAACACCGCGCGCGAGGCGGCGAAGCAGGCGCGCCGCAGCAGGCTGCCGGACGTGCCGGACCTGGCGTCCACCGGCGATGTCGCCGCCCGGATCGCCGCCGCGTCGCTCGCGCTCGTCCTGCACGAGGACGCCGAGGAGCCGCTCAGCACCATCGCCGCGCCCGCGGACGGGGAGATCGTGCTGGTGGTCGGGCCCGAAGGCGGGATCGCCGACGAGGAGCTGGAGCGCTTCGCGGCCGCGGGCGGGCGGCCCGCCCGGCTCGGCCCGACGGTGCTGCGGACCTCGACGGCCGGGGTGGCCGCCGCGGCCGTGCTGCTGGCCGCCACCGGCCGCTGGTGACCGGCCCCGGGCGGCCCTGAGGCCTCCCGGGGCGCGGGCGGCTAGGGCGCGGAGGCGCCGGTGCCCTGCTCCGTCGTCGTGGCGGGAGCGCTGGTGGCGGGCGGCGTCGGTTGCTCGGTCGGCTGCGTGGGCGTCGACGGCGGCGGCGTCGACGGGGTCGGCGTCGGCGTCGGGCTCGCGGTGGGGGTGCCGCTCGGGCATGGCGACGCGGACGCCTTCGCGCCGTGCTTCTTCGCCGTGTCGGACGGCTTGGGCGCCTTCGCGTCACCGACCCCCGGGGTCGTGCAGGGCGTGGGGCTGGACGAGGGCGACGGCGACGCCGACGCCGACGGGGACTCCGACCCGGCCGAGCCGGACTGCGACGCCTTGGGGGAGCCGGGCAGGATCGGGTGGCCCTGCGCGTCGACGTGGTCGCCGGTGTGGTCGTCGTGCCCGCCGCCGGACGGGCCGTTGTTGCCGACCGACTGCTGGATCAGGTCGATCGTCTGCGGCGCGGTCACGCCGAGGCCGGCGATCGCCACCGCGGCGGCCACCGCGAGCGCGGGTCGCGCCCAGTTCAGGGTGAACCGGTCCAGCCCGTACCAGGCCGTCCCGAACCGTTCCAGGCCGAACCAGCGCCGGCGGCGCGGGTCGGCGATCCGGGCCCGGATGAGGTCCAGGCCGTCGTCGGCGGGTGAGACCGAGTCCGCCTCCGCGTGCAGGGCGCGGCGGAGGATCTCGCCGTGCTCGTCGTGGGGGTCGGTGGTCATGAGAATTGCTCCAGGACGTTGCGTAGCGCGGTCATGCCGCGCGCCGTATGGCTCTTCACGGCGCCTCGGGAGATCCCCATCGCGTTGGCGATCTCCGCTTCGGACAGATCGGCGTAGTAGCGCAGGACGAGCGCCTCCCGCTGGCGTGCGGGGAGCCGGGAGAGCGCGTCGATCACCGCCGAGCGTTCCAGTTCGCCGATCGCCCCGGCCTCCGCGCTCGGCGCGTCCGGTAGCCCCTTCGGGGCGTACTTCTCCACGACGGCGCGGTGCCGCAGCACCGATCGCGACCGGTTCACCACGGACTGGCGCAGGTACGACAGGGCCTTGTCGGGGTCGCGCAGGCGCCGCCATCCGCCGTGCATCGCCACGAACGCGTCCTGGACGACCTCCTCGGCCGTCCCGGAGTCGCGCACGAGCATGGCGGCGAGACGCACGAGCGAGCGGTAGTTGGCGCTGTAGAGCGCGGTCACCGCCTGATCGGCGTCCCAGGCGACGGCCACGGCCCCCGCCGTTCCCCTGGCCACGAGGGTCTCGGTCACGTCAGTGGGACGCGCACCCTCGGCGTTGGGTTTACGAAAGGGCATGTTCTTGAGGACCTCGGTCACCTATCCGCCGCCTTCACCGTCCCCCGGCCGCCTTTCGGACGGGCCTTGCGGACCGGCATCGAATCGGGTGTCCCCCACCGCGCGAGCACGCGGCAACGCCCTCGGACCGGGGGGTACGCCCTGAGTTGACAACCTTAACCAGTGGCCGGTCGGAATGCGGCTCGACAACCGGAGATCGACGCCGGAAACCTTAGCGATCTTGGGGCGTCGCGGGCCATCCCCGGACCGGTCTCGATAGGATCTCGGAACGCGGCCCCGGCCGCGGTGAGGGGAGACAGATGACCGACTGCCTGTTCTGCAAGATCATTTCGGGGGACGTGCCCGCCAAGGTCGTCCGGGACTCCGCGCGCGTGCTGGCGTTCCGCGACATCAACCCGCAGGCGCCCACGCACGTGCTGGTCATCCCCAAGGACCACCACCCGACCGCCGCCGAGCTGGCCGCCGCCGACCCGCCGCTGCTGGCCGAGGTGCTGGGCGAGGCGCACCGGGTCGCGGTGGACGAGGGCATCGACGGCACCGGCTACCGGATCGTCTTCAACACCGGCGCGCAGGCCGGCCAGACCGTGTTCCACGTGCACGCGCACGTGCTCGGCGGCCGTGGCCTGAACTGGCCGCCCGGCTGACCCCCCACCGGCCGCCCCACCGGCCGCCAGGGCGCCCCGCGGGGCGCGGGAAAAGCGGCGGCGTTCCGCCGGACCCGCCCAGTACCATGGAAACGCAACCCTGGACACCCGGAGCGAACAGAAGGCAGGTCGGAGAGGCCGCAAGGCCCGGCTGATGGTCGAATCAACTCACGCGAGGTCACCTCGCCCAGGGCGCGACGACTCTGCGGGCGCGCGCTCCCAGATCAAGATCGTGGTGCCGGACGACCATTCGATGGTGAGCCTGCTCGGCTCCCGGGACGAGCTGCTGCACGCGGTCGAGCGCGCGTTCGGCAGCGCGGTCGACGTGCACGTGCGCGGCAACGAGATCACGGTGACCGGCCCGGACGGCGAGACCGAGCTCGCGTCCCGCCTGTTCACCGAGATGCTGGAGCTGCTCAAGAACGGCACCCAGCTCACCCCCGACGCGGTGGAGCGCAGCCTCGCGATGCTGCGCGGCGAGGGCGGCGAGCGCCCGGCCGAGGTCCTCACCCTGGACGTGCTGTCCAGCCGGGGCCGCACCATCCGCCCGAAGACGCTGAACCAGCGCCGCTACGTCGACGCGATCGACAAGCACACGATCGTGTTCGGCATCGGCCCCGCCGGCACCGGCAAGACCTACCTGGCGATGGCCAAGGCCGTCCGCGCGCTGCAGGACAAGAAGGTCAACCGGATCATCCTGACCCGCCCGGCCGTCGAGGCGGGCGAGCGGCTCGGCTTCCTGCCCGGCACGCTCTACGAGAAGATCGACCCGTACCTGCGGCCGCTGTACGACGCGCTGCACGACATGGTCGACCCCGACTCGATCCCGCGGCTGATGGCCGCCGGCACCATCGAGGTCGCCCCCCTCGCCTACATGCGCGGCCGCACCCTGAACGACTCGTTCATCATCCTCGACGAGGCGCAGAACACCTCGCCCGAGCAGATGAAGATGTTCCTCACCCGGCTCGGCTTCGGGTCCAAGGTCGTCGTCACCGGCGACGTCACCCAGGTCGACCTGCCGAACGGGCAGCTCAGCGGGCTGCGCGTCGTCCAGGACATCCTGGAGGGCGTCGAGGACATCCACTTCTCCCGGCTCGACAGCCGCGACGTCGTCCGGCACAAGCTGGTGACCGACATCGTCGACGCCTACAACCGCTACGACGAGACGCGGGTGCCGGAGTTCAAGCAGGGCGGCCGCGGCGCGCCGCGCAAGCGGGGGCGGCAGTGAGCATCGAGGTGCTGAACGAGTCGGGCGCCGAGGTCGACGAGAAGGGCATCGCCGCCCTCGCCCGGCACGTCCTGGACGGGATGCGCGTGCACCCCCTCGCCGAGCTGTCGATCCTGCTCGTCGACGAGGCCGCGATGACCGAGCTGCACGAGAAGTGGATGGACGAGCCCGGCCCGACCGACGTGCTGTCGTTCCCCATGGACGAGCTGCGCCCCGGCCACATGTCCGGCGGTGCCGACGAGGACGGCGAGACCGACCCCGGCCTGCTCGGCGACGTCGTGCTGTGCCCGTCGGTCGCCGAGAAGCAGGCCAAGGAGGCGGGGCACGGCACGCGCGAGGAGCTGGAGCTGCTGACCGCGCACGGCATCCTGCACCTGCTCGGCTACGACCACGCCGAACCCGAGGAGCACAAGGAGATGTTCGGCCTGCAGGCCGGGCTGCTCGCCTCCTGGCGGGAGGAACGCGGCCGCCGATGAGCACCGCGCAGGGGTGGCTGTCCGCCCTGGCGGTGGGCCTGGTCCTGATGGCGGGCCTGCTGGCCGGCGCCGAGACCGCGCTCGCCCGCGTCTCGCGGGTCACCGTCGAGGAACTCGTCCGGGAGAACCGGCGCGGCGCCGGCAAGCTCGCCGAGGTCGTCGCCGACCCCGCCCGCTACGTCAACATGGTCCTGCTGCTGCGGATCGGCTGCGAGCTCGTCGCCACCGTCATCGTCGCTGACCTGTGCATCTCCTGGCTGGACGAGACGTGGCGCGCCTACGTCGTCGCCGCCGCGATCATGATCGTGGTCAGCTACGTCGTGATCGGGGTCGGCCCCCGCACGCTCGGCATCCAGCACGCCGGCCGGATCGCGCTCGCCGGCGCCGCGGTGATCCACCCCGTCACCCGGGTGCTCGGGCCGCTGCCCCGGCTGCTGATCGCGCTCGGCAACGCCCTCACCCCCGGCCGCGGGTTCCGCGAGGGCCCGTTCGCGTCCGAGGCCGAACTGCGCGACCTCGTCGACCTCGCCGAGCAGCGCAGCCTCATCGAACCCGACGAGCGGCAGATGATCCACTCGGTGTTCGAGCTCGGCGACACCCTCGTCCGCGAGGTGATGGTGCCGCGCACCGACATCGTGTTCATCGAACGCGGCAAGACGCTCCGGCAGGCGATGTCGCTCGCGCTGCGCAGCGGCTTCTCCCGCATCCCCGTCGTCGGCGAGAACGAGGACGACGTCGTCGGCATCGCCTACCTCAAGGACGTCGTCCGCCGCAGCCAGGAGAACCCCGGCCGCGAGACCGTCGAGACGGTCGGCTCCGTCATGCGCGACGCCACCTACGTCCCCGACAGCAAACCGATCGACGAGCTCCTGCGCGAGATGCAGGCCCGGCAGATCCACCTCGCCGTCGTCATCGACGAGTACGGCGGCACCGCCGGCCTCGTCACCATCGAGGACATCCTCGAGGAGATCGTCGGCGAGATCACCGACGAGTACGACCGGGAGACCCCGCCGGTGACCTGGCTCGACGACGGCGCCGCCCGGGTCACTGCCCGCCTGCCCGTCGAGGACCTCGCCGAACTGTTCGACGTCGAACTCGACGCCGAGGAGGTCGAGACCGTCGGCGGCCTGCTCGCCCACGCCCTCGGCCGCGTCCCCATCGAGGGCTCCACCGCCGAGGTCGGCCCCCCCGACGGCGAGGCCCCCGTCCTGTCCCTCAAAGCCGAGACGATCGCCGGCCGCCGCAACCGCGTAGGCACGGTCCTGGTCCACCGGCTGTCTTGACCCAGGGGGGCGACCCCCTGGAACCCCCGTTGCGACGGACGAGGCGTTTCCCGCTCCGCTGGCGCTCCGCGTGAAACGCCTCGTCCGTCGGCGGGCAGGCCCGCTGCGCTCGCTGCACTCGCTCCGCGTGCCTGCCCGTGACCGGGGGCTGAGGTTCAAACCACCGGAGCGGGGGTCGGGTTGGGGTCAGAGGGTGGTGTGGAGGGTGCCGTTGGGGGCGGCTACCAGGACGGGGGCTTTGGGGCCGAGGTCGCGGACGGCGGTGATGTCGGCGGGGTCGGGGGCGTCCGCGGCGGTGACGACGGCGGCGGCCTCGAGGTCCTCGGCGCCGCTGGAGACGGCCATCGCGACGGCGACCTTGAGGGCCGACAGCTTCAGCGACGGCAGGTCCACGCTCGTGGCGGAGTAGGTGCGGCCCGTCTCGTCCCGGACGGCGGCGCCCTCCGCGGCGCCCGTGCGGGCCCGGGCGGACCGGGCCAGGGTGATGATCTTCGCGTCCTCGGCGTTCAGCTCGCTCACGGCACCAGCGTACGGGCAGGCCGGGGGCCGCAAGTCACCGGCAAGCGGGTGGCAAGCGGGGCGCGCGAGCCTGGGCGGCGTCGGATGACCATCGTTCTGGGGGAGATTCATGTCCCGCCTGCTCCACCGTCTCGGCAGGGCCGCGGCCTTGCGGCCGTGGCGGTTCATCACCGTGTGGCTGGTGCTCGTCGGCGCGCTGGCCGGTCTCGCGGCCGTCGCCGGGGGCGCGCTGCACGACGACTACACGCAGGCCGGCAGCGGCTCGCAGCAGGCGCGGGACCTGCTGGAACAGCGGTTCCCGGCGCTGTCGGGCGCGGACGCGCGGGTCGTGGTGCACGCGAAGGCGGGCCGGGTCGACGAGGGGGCGCTGGCCGCCGCGGGGGCGCGGCTGCGCACGCTCCCGCACGTCAGCGCGGTGGATCCGGCGCAGCCGAGCCCGGACGGGCGGACCGCGCTGCTGACCGTCCGGTACTCGGTGCAGGTCACCGAGCTGGCGCCGAAGGAGACCGTGGACCGGTTGAAGGCGGCGACGAGGCACCTGGACGCGGCGGGCTACCAGGTCGAGTTCGGCGGCCAGGTGCCGGAGAACGTGACGGCGCCCGGCGGCATGGCCGAGGGGTTCGGGGTCGTGGCCGCGCTGGTGGTGCTGTTCCTAGCGTTCGGGTCGGTGGTCGCGGCGGGGCTGCCGCTGGCGGTGGCGCTGGCCGGGCTGGGGGCGGGCGTGTCCGGGGTGACGCTGCTCGCCGCGGTCACCGACGTGTCGACGACCGCCCCGACGCTGGCGGTCATGGTCGGGCTGGGCGTCGGGATCGACTACGCGCTGTTCATCCTCACCCGGCACCGGGAGGGGCTCGCCGAGGGCCTGGACGTGCCCGAGGCGGCGGGGCGCGCGATCGCGACCGCCGGGCAGTCGGTGATCTTCGCGGGTTTCACGGTGCTGCTGGCGCTGTGCGGGCTGGTGCTGTCGGGGAACCCGGTCTACATGACGATGGGGTTCGCGACGGGGCTCGTCGTGGCGGCGACGGTGCTGAGCGCCGTCTCGCTGCTGCCGGCGGTGCTGGGCCTGGCGGGGCGGCGGGTGCTGCGCCGCCGCGACCGGGCGCCCGGCGCGGTGGTGCACGCGGACTCGCCGCGGGTGCGGCGCTGGGCCGGGCACGTCGGGCGGCGCCCGTGGCCGTGGCTGCTCGCCGGGCTGGTGCTGATGGTCACGCTGGCGGCGCCCGCGCTCGGCATGCGCACGTGGCCGAGCGACGCCAGCAGCGAGCCGGGGTCCAACACCGTCCGGCGGGCGTACGACCTGGTCGCCGCGGGTTTCGGCGCGGGCGCGAACGGCCCGCTGATCGTCGCGGTGGACCTGCGGAAGACCGACGCGGGCGCGCTGCCGGCGCTGCGCGACCGGATCGCCCGCACCGACGGGGTGGTGAGCGTGACGCCGCCGCTGCTGTCGCCGGGCAGGGACGCCGCCGTCCTCGTCGCCACGCCCCGGTACGGGCCGCAGGACGAGCGGGCGCCGGGCGTCGTCGACCGGATCCGGGCGCATGATCTGCCGCCCGGCGCGGAGATCACCGGGCTGACTGCCGCGTACGTGGACCTGTCGCGCTCGCTGTCGGACCGGCTCTGGCCGATGATCGGGGCGGTCGTCGCCACCTCGTTCGTGATGCTGATGATCGTCTTCCGGTCGCTGGTCGCGCCGCTGAAGGCCGCCGCGATGAACCTGCTGTCGATCGGCGCGGCCTACGGGGTGCTGACGGCGGTGTTCCAGTGGGGCTGGGGCGCGCACCTGCTCGGGCTCCCGCACAGCGTGCCGGTGTCGTCGCTGATCCTGCTGCCGATGTTCGCGGTGCTGTTCGGGGTGTCGATGGACTACGAGGTGTTCCTGCTGTCGCGGGTGCGGGAGGAGTGGCTGCGGCACGGCGACGGGCGCGGCTCGGTGGCGTCCGGGCTGGCCGCGACGGGCCGGGTGATCAGCAGCGCCGCGCTGATCATGGTCGCGGTGTTCCTCGGCTTCGCCGCCGACCCCGGTCTGGTGATCAAGCAGATGGGGGTGGGGCTCGCGGTCGCGGTGGCGCTGGACGCGACGGTCGTCCGGCTGGTCCTGGTGCCCGCCGCGATGTCGCTGCTCGGACGGGCGAACTGGTGGCTGCCCAAGCCGCTCGCCCGCGTCCTGCCCGCCATCGACCTGGAGGGCGCGGCCCCCGTCGCCGGGACGCCTGAGAGGGAGCCCGAACCCACCCGCGCGTGACGGGGGGAGTGATCGCGAACGTCCGGCATGTCCCGGTTAAGCTGACCGGGACATGTCGCCCGTCGTTCGCGTTCTCGGGGCCTTCGGTGCCGAGGTGGCCGGGTCCGCCGCCGACCTCGGCGGCCCCCGGCAGCGCTCGGTCCTCGCCCGGCTCGTCGCCGCGCGGGGCGCGATGGTGCCCGCCGACCGGCTCGTCGACGACCTGTGGGCCGGGACGGCCCCGCCGCGCGCCGCCGCCGGCCTCCAGTCGTTCGTCTCGCACCTGCGCCGCGCGCTCGAACCGGACCGTCCGCCCCGCACGCCCGCGCGGGTCCTCGTTACCGAGCCGCCGGGGTACGCGCTGCGGCTGCCGGACGGCGCCGTCGACGCCTGGCGCTTCGACGCGCTGATCGACGAGGCCGCCGCCCTGCGGCCGGCCGACCCGGGGGAGGCCCGGCGCCGCGCGGAGGCGGCGCTCGCCGAGTGGCGCGGGCCCGCCTACGCCGAGTTCGCCGCCCTGCCGTGGGCGGCCGCCGAGGCCGCCCGGCTGGACGAGCGGCGCCGCCTCGCCGTGGAGCGCCGTGCCGAGGCGATGCTCGCGCTCGGCGCCGCCGCCGAGGCCGTCCCCGACCTGGAGGCGCACGCCGCCGCGAACCCGCTGCGGGAGGAGGCGTGGCGGCTGCTGGCGCTCGCCCTCTACCGGTCGAGCCGGCAGGGGGACGCGCTGGCCGCGCTCCGCCGCGCCCGCGCCGCCCTCGCCGAGGAGCTCGGCGTCGACCCCGGTCCGGCGCTGCGCGATCTCGAAGCGGGCATCCTCGCCCATGCTCCCGACCTCGCGGGCGCGGCGCCGCCGCCCGCCCGGGAGACGGCCGTCCGGCCGGAGCCGCCGGCCGCCGCGTTCGTCGGGCGGACGCGGGAACTGGCCCGGCTGGACGAGGCGGCCCGCGAGGCCGAGGCCGGGCGCGGCACCACCGTCCTCATCAGCGGCGACGCCGGCATGGGCAAGACCGCCCTCGCCGAGCGGTTCGCCCGCCTGCTCGCCGGGCGCGGCTGGACGTGCGCGTGGGGACGCGCGCCGGAGACCGGGGGAGCGCCCGCCGCCTGGCCCTGGGCGGAGCTGCTGCGCGACCTCGCCGCCACCGCCCCGCCCGCCGCCGGCCTGGCCGCACGCCTCGCCCCGCTGCTCGACGACGCCGCCACCGGAGACGGCGGCGCCGACGTCAGCGCCGGCCGCTTCCGCCTGCACCTCGCCGCCGGCGACTACCTCGCGGACCTGGCCGCCGGCACGCCGCTCCTGCTCGTCCTCGAGGACCTGCACTGGGCCGACGAGGAGACCCTCGCGCTGCTCACCCGGCTCGCCGGGCGGCTGCGCGACCGGCGCGTCCTGCTCGCCGCGACGTTCCGGCACACCGAGGTCCCCGACCCGCTCGCCGCCGCGCTCGCCGTGCTGGCCCGGCACGAGCCCGCCCGGATCGAGCTGCCCGGGCTGTCGGCCGACGAGGTCGCCGAGCTGGCCCGCGCGGCGTGCGGCGTCCGGCTCGGCGACGCGGAGCTGTCCGCCATCGCCGAGCGGACCGGCGGGAACCCGTTCTTCACCCGGGAGACGGCGCGGCTCGTGGCCGCCGAAGGGCTGTCGGCCGCGACCCGCCGGGTGCCCGCCGGCGTCGGCGACGTGCTGCGCCGCCGCATCGCCCGGCTCCCCGGGCCTGCCCAGACCGTCCTGCGGGACGCCGCCGTCGCCGGCCGCGACGCGGGCCTGGACGTCCTCGCCGACCTGTCCGGCGACGAGGACGCCGTGATCGACGCCGTCGAGTCCGCCCTCGCCGCAGGCCTGGTCACCGAGCCCGCACCCGGCCGGATGCGGTTCGCGCACGCGCTGGTCCGCGACACCCTCTACACCGGGCTGTCGAGCGCCCGCCGCACCCGCCTGCACGGCCGCGTCGCGGCCTCCCTCGAACGGCGCCGTCCCGACGAGGTCGCCGCCATCGCGCACCACTACCTGGAGTCCGGGACGTCGCCCGGCCCGGCCGTCCGGTACGCGCGGCTCGCGGCGGAGGCGGCCGAGGCCCGCTATGCCCACCGCCTCGCCGCCGACCTGTGGGTCCGCGCCGCCGAGACGCTGCGCTCGCAGGGCGGCGGCGCCACCGGCGAGCGGCTGGCGATCGAGGCGGCCGCGATCCGCGCGACCGCCCTGGCCGGGCACGTCGTCGACGCCCGGGACCGGCGCCGCCGCGCCATCGCCGACGCCCGTGCGTTCGGGGACGTCCGCCTGCTCGCCCGGATCATCGTCGCCTTCGACGTGCCGACCCTGTGGACGAGCCGCGAGTACGGGATCCTGGACCGGGACGTCATCGAGGCCGCCGAGCACGCCCTCGCGGGCCCGCCCGGCGACGACCCCGCGCTGCGCGCCCGGCTGCTGACGACGCTGGCGATCGAGCTGGAGGGCGAGCAGGACGACCGGGGCGCCGCGGCGGCCCGCGAGGCCATGGAGACCGCCCGCGGGCTCGGTGATCCCGGCCTGCTGGCCGCCGCGCTCAACGGCGGCTACCTCAACGGCTACCGCTCCGCGGAGGGCCTGCGCGAGCGCCGCCGCATCGCCGCCGAGCTGCTCGAACTCGCGACCGAGCACGACCTGCCCCGCTACCGGGTCCTCGCCCACCTGCAGTTCCAGCAGGCCGAGGTCGCCTCGCTCGACCTCGCCGCGGCGCGGCGCCACCTCGACGAGGGCCGCCGCCTCGCCGAGCAGTACGGCCTCCCGCTGCTCGCCATGATCGCCGAATGGTACGCGGGCCTCGCGCACACGTTCGGCGCCCGCTTCGACGAGGCCGAACGGGTCTACACGCAGGTCGGCGGCGCGATCGGCAGGACCGGGATCTGGAGCAGCGAGCGCGGGATGATGCTCGTCGGCGCGTTCTGCCTCCGGTACGTGCAGGGCCGCGCGGGCGAGCTGGTCGGCGAGACCGCCTGGCTGCACGAGCAGTGGCCGCACGTCGCCGCGACCGCCGACCTGCACGCCCTGGCGCTCGCCGCGGCGGGCCGGGTCGACGAGGCCCGGCGCGTCGTCCGGGGCGACCCCGGGCCCATTCGCCGCGACTACTTCTACGACCTGGTCATGGCGATCCGCGGGCGCCGCGCCATCGCGCTCGGCGAGCCCGACCTCGCCGCCCGCGCCTATGAGGCGCTGCTCCCGTACGAGGGGCATGTCACGGGCGGCGCCACCGCCGTCGCCACCATCGGGCCCGTGGCCCTCATCCTCGGCGACCTGGCCCGCTTCCTCGGCCTCCCCGCCGTGACCGCCGCCGCCCACGACCGCAAGGCCGCCGAAGTGGCCCACCGCCTGAACGCCCCGTTCTGGATCCCGGCGGCCGCACGCCCGTGACCCCGGCCCGCGGCGGCCTCGCCGCGGCGCCCGTTGTGTCAGGGACTGCAACAATAGGCGGTGTGACGAGCGGAGACGTGATGGGCGGGACCGCGCCCGAGGGGTACCGGGCGGGGTTCGCCTGCTTCATCGGGCGGCCCAACGTGGGGAAGTCGACCCTGATGAACGCGCTGGTCGGCACCAAGGTGGCGATCACCAGCAGCCGGCCGCAGACGACCCGGCGGGCGATCCGCGGGATCGTGCACCGGCCGGACGCGCAGCTCGTCGTGGTCGACACGCCGGGCCTGCACAAGCCCCGCACGCTGCTGGGGGAGCGGCTGGACAGCCTCGTCCGCTCGACCCTCACCGAGGTGGACGTGATCGGCTTCTGCGTGCCGGCCGACCAGCCCGTCGGGCCCGGCGACAAGTACATCGCGCGGGAGCTGGCCGGGGTGAAGCGGACGCCGGTCGTGGCGATCGTCACCAAGACCGACCTCGCCGCGCCCGAGCAGGTCGCCGAGCAGCTGCTCGCGGTGGGCCGGCTCGGCGAGTTCGCCGACATCGTGCCGTGCTCGGCGGCGGACGGCTTCCAGGTCGACCTGGTCGGCGACCTGCTGATCTCGCGGCTGCCGGAGGGCATGCCGCTGTACCCGGAGGGCGACCTCACCGACGAGCCCGAGCAGGTCCTCATCGGCGAGCTGATCCGCGAGGCCGCGCTGGAGGGCGTCCGCGACGAGCTGCCGCACTCGATCGCCGTGGTGGTGGACGAGATGAACCCGCGCGAGGGCCGCGACGACCTGATCGACGTGTACGCGCACCTGTTCGTCGAGCGGTCCAGCCAGAAGGGGATCATCATCGGGCACAAGGGCGCCCGGCTGCGCGAGGTCGGCGCGGCGGCGCGCCGGCAGATCGAGGCGCTGCTCGGCACCAAGGTCTTCCTCGACCTGCGGGTCAGCGTCCTGAAGGACTGGCAGCGCGACCCGAAGCAGCTGCGGCGGCTCGGGTTCTACGACTGACCGGTCTCACTCCTGCTCGGGCTGCGGTCGCGGCTGGGGACGGGGCTGCGGCGACGGTGCGGGGTGCTCCTCCTCGGGGGCGCGGCCCCATGCCTGCGCCTCCTCGGGCCACGCGGCGCCCTGCTCGCCCCAGTACTGCTGCTGCGCCGCGTACTGCTGAGCGGCGTACTGCTGCTCCTCGGCGTCCGGCCGGCCGGCCTCCTTGGCCGCCAGGCGGTCGGAGATCGGGCGGACGAGGCTGAAGACGGTCAGCAGCAGGCTCATCGTGACCGCCAGGAACCAGCCGTACCGCAGGCTCACCTGGTAGGTGAGGTTCAGCCCGTAGTCGGGCATGCGGTCGGGCACGTCGCCGAGCCGCAGCACGAAGATCCCGCAGGTGAGCAGCGACAGCACGGCCGGTACGGCGGCGAGCGCGCCGATCCGCGGGTCCCGCGAGACCAGGTTCCAGAACGCCATCACGATCGCGACCACCGCCAGCACGGGGACGGCGAGGACGAGGTTGTCGGCGTCGATCCCCGCCACGCTGCCCTGGTCGCGGGTGAGCGAGCGGCCGAACAGGTCGAGGACGGTCTGGGCGTGCGCCCACGGCAGGAACGCCGACACCACCAGCACGGCGGCGGCGGCGATCACGGCGAAGTCCCAGCCGGCGCGGCGCGGGCGCGCCCCGGTCGGCGCGGGCGGTGCCGGCGGCGGGCCGGGCTCGGCGGGCGGCGGGTCCGGCTCGGCCCCCTCGGGCGGCAGGAAGGACGGGCGCGGCCGCGCTCGGCCGTCGGAACCCAGGTCACCGGTCATGGACCCAGCGTAAACGGAGCGGCCCGGTTCGCCGGGACGGGCCACGGCGGCCGCGCCGGGTCGGTACTTTGGAGCGAAGTCCGTTTTGGGAGGAGAGCCCCGGTGTTGCTCGTTTTCGGGCTGACGGTCGTCTTCCGCACGGTCGGGGAGGGCACGTTCCACTGCCCGCAGTGCGGCGGCGACCGCGCCTACCGGCGGCGGGCCGCGCGGCGCTGGTTCAGCCCGTTCTTCGTGCCGCTGGTCCCGCTGTGGCGGCTCGGGCACGCGGTGGAGTGCCGCTCGTGCCGCGGCCGCTTCCCGGTGTCGACGCTCCGCGCCGCGACCGCGCAGCAGATGGCGTCGGCGCTGCCCGCCGGCATGCGCGCGGCCGCCGCCCTGGTGCTGCGCTCCGGCGCGCCGGAGGACGCCGCGGCCCGCGCCCGCGCCGTCGAGACCGTCACCCGCTACGGGGAGCCGGACTACGACGACGACGCCATCGACGCCGACCTGGTGGTGGCGCCGGTGTTCCTGGGCCAGGAGGTCGAGCGGGCGGGCGCCCACCTCGCCGTGGAGGCCAAGGAGTGGTTCCTCGCCGAGGCCGTCCGCATCGCGCTGGCGGACGGCCCGCTCGACGAGGGCGAGCGGCAGGCGCTGCACGCCGTCGCCGAACTGCTCGGGATGTCCCGCGCGTACGCGCTGGGCGTGATCGTCACCACCGAGGGGGCGTCCCGCTGACATGGACCCCGCCGACGCCCGCCCCGGCCCCGGCACCGCCCTGGTGCGGCCGCCGGGGCCGAGGCTCGCCGAGGGGATCGTCACCCACATCGCGCGCCGCCCCGTCGACGCGGCGCTCGCCGCCCGCCAGCACGAGGCGTACGTCGCGGCGCTGCGGGCGTCCGGGCGGCGGATCCGGGCGGTGCCGCCCGCCGACGGCCACCCCGACGCGGTGTTCGTCGAGGACACGGTGGTGGTGTGCGGCGACCTGGCGGTGCTCGGCAGGTCCGGGGAGCCGCGCCGGCGGGGCGAGACGTCCGGCACCGAGCAGGCCGCCCGCGAGCTCGGGCTGCGGGTCGAGCGGATCAAGGCGCCCGGCACCCTGGACGGCGGCGACGTGCTGTGCGTCGGCGACACCGTGTACGCGGGGCGCGGCGCGCGCACCAACGAGGAGGGCATCTGCCAGCTCGCGCACCTGCTGGGCGGGCGGCGGGTGGTGCCGGTCGACACGCGCGGCTGCCTGCACCTGAAGTCGGCGATGACGGCGCTGCCCGACGGCAGCCTGATCGGGGTCCCGGAACTGGTGGACACCTCGGTGCTGCCGTTCATCCGGGTCGTCCCGGAGCCGGCGGGCGCGCACGTGGTGCCGCTCGGCCCCGACCACGTGCTCATGTCGGCGTCGGCGCCGCGGACCGCCGCGCAGTTCGCCGCGGACGGACTGCGGGTGACCAGCGTCGACATCGGCGAGTTCGAGGCCCTGGAAGGCTGCGTGACCTGCCTGTCCGTCCTCGTGCCCTGAGGTGGGGCGCGGGAATGCGCGGCCCGCCGGGCGCCGTTGGAGGAGGCGGTAGAGGCCCCTGTCATCTCAACATGCGGACGTCGGTTTCCGTTACTGGGACGTCGTCTGTTACGTTGACAGGCGTGTTGCGTGAGCTGCTCCTCCTTAGCGGCCGCAGCGGGGGCCTGTAACAGGCCGGCTCCCTCGCTGCGGGACTTCGTTATGGACGTCGGCCGTGAGGTTCGAGCAGAGGGATCACATCGGATGTATCCGCAACAGCAGTCTTCCGGCATGCCGTTCGAGCGCTACCGGCCGTTCACCCCGATCAAGCTGACCGACCGGACCTGGCCCGCCAAGGTCGTCACCGAGGCGCCCCGCTGGTGCGCGGTCGACCTGCGCGACGGCAACCAGGCACTGATCGACCCCATGGACGCCCACCGCAAGCTCAAGATGTTCGAGCTGCTGGTACGCATGGGCTACAAGGAGATCGAGGTCGGCTTCCCGGCGGCCAGCCAGACCGACTACGACTTCGTGCGGCAGATCATCGACGAGGGCCGGATCCCCGACGACGTGGTGATCCAGGTGCTGACCCAGGCCCGGCCGGAGCTGATCGAGCGGACGTTCGAGGCGGTGCGCGGCGCCAAGCAGGCGATCGTCCACCTGTACAACTCCACCAGCACGCTGCAGCGCCGCGTGGTGTTCGGCCAGGACAAGGACGGCATCACCGCGATCGCGGTGGAGGGCGCCAAGCTGTGCGCCAAGCTCGCCGAGGACATGGGCGACACCGAGATCTACTTCGAGTACTCGCCGGAGTCGTTCACCGGCACCGAGCTGGAGTACGCCGTCGAGGTCTGCAACGCCGTCAACGACGTGTGGAAGCCCACCCCGGACAGGAAGGTCATCGTCAACCTGCCGGCGACGGTGGAGATGGCGACCCCGAACATCTACGCCGACCAGATCGAGTGGATGAACCGGAACCTGGCCTACCGCGACTCCGTCGTCCTGTCGCTGCACCCGCACAACGACCGCGGCACCGCCGTCGCCGCCGCCGAACTCGGCTACATGGCGGGCGCCGACCGCATCGAGGGCTGCCTGTTCGGCAACGGCGAGCGCACCGGCAACGTCTGCCTGGTCACCCTCGGCCTGAACCTGTTCACCCAGGGCGTCGACCCGCAGATCGACTTCTCCGACATCGACGAGATCCGCCGGACCGTCGAGTACTGCAACCAGCTGCCCGTGCACGAGCGGCACCCCTACGGTGGCGACCTGGTCTACACCGCCTTCTCCGGCTCCCACCAGGACGCCATCAACAAGGGCTTCGACCACCTCAAGCGGGACGCCGAGGCCGCCGGCAAGCCGGTCGAGGAGTACACCTGGGAGGTCCCGTACCTGCCCATCGACCCGCACGACGTCGGCCGCACCTACGAGGCCGTCATCCGGGTCAACAGCCAGTCCGGCAAGGGCGGCGTCGCCTACATCATGAAGACCGAGCACTCCCTCGAACTGCCGCGCCGGCTGCAGATCGAGTTCTCCCGCGTCGTGCAGGAGCACACCGACGACCAGGGCGGCGAGGTCACGCCCGAGCGGATGTGGGAGATCTTCGAGGCGGAGTTCCTCGGCAACGGCCCCCGCGCCGGGCTGCTGGCGCACCGCGCGACGTCCCGGGTGGACGAGAAGGACGTGCTCAGCTGCGACCTCCGGGTGGACGGCGAGATCCGCGAGATCGAGGGCGTCGGCAACGGCCCGGTGTCGGCGTTCGAGGACGCGCTCGCGTCCGTCGGGATCGGCGTGCGGGTACTGGACTACGCCGAGCACGCGATGAGCGCCGGCGGCGACGCGCGCGCCGCCGCCTACGTCGAGTGCGACGTTAACGGCACGACCGTGTGGGGCGTCGGCATCGACGGCAACATCGTCACCGCCTCCCTGAAGGCGATGCTCTCGGCGGTGAACCGCGTAGCCAGGGCGTAGTTTCCCAGGGGGGCGACCCCCTGGAACCCCCGTCACGACGGACGGGCCGTTTCGCGCTCCGCTGGAGCTCCGCGCGAAACGGCCTGTCCGTCGTCGGGCATGCCCGCTGCGCTCGCTGGCGCTCGCTCCGCGTGCCTGCCCGTTTTTGCCCAGGGGGGCGACCCCCTGGAACCCCCGTTGCGACGAAGAAGGCGTTTCCCGCTCCGCTAGCGCTCCGCGGGAAACGCCTTCTTCGTCGTCGGGCATGCCCGCTGCGCTCGCCAGGGCTCGCTCCGCGTGCCTGCCCGTGACCGGTGGCTGAGGTCTGGCCCTCGTACCCGTGTCCAGCCGGGTCCATGGGCGGCTAGTCGGGGGCAGCTGCAAGGAACGCAAGCGGTTTGCAAGTGGGCGTCGTATAGTTGCGGCATGACACGTCGACTGGCCGAGGTCGCCAAGAAGGTCGGGGTCAGCGAGGCCACCGTCAGCCGCGTCCTGAACGACAAGCCGGGGGTCTCCGATGCGACCCGCGCGGCCGTGCTGACCGCGCTGGACGTGCTGGGCTACGAGCGCCCGACGCAGCTGCGCGGCGAGCGGGCCCGGCTGGTCGGGCTGGTGCTGCCGGAGCTCGGCAACCCGATCTTCCCGGCGCTGGCGGAGGTGGTCGGCGGCGCGCTGGCGCAGCGCGGGTTCACGCCGGTGCTGTGCACGCTGACGCCGGGCGGCCTGTCGGAGGCCGACTACGTGGAGATGCTGCTGCAGCAGCAGGCGTCCGGGGTGATCTTCGCGGGCGGGCTGTACGCCGAGGCGGACGCGCCGCACGACCACTACCACCGGCTGCGGGACGTGCGGCTGCCCGTCGCGCTGGTCAACGCGGCGAGCGAGAAGCTCAGCTTCCCGCAGGCGTCGACGGACGACGCCGTCGCCGCCGAGCAGGCGTTCGCGCACCTGCTGTCGCTCGGCCACGAGCGCATCGGCATGGTCCTCGGGCCCGAGGACCATGTGCCGTCCAACCGCAAGCTCGCCGCGGCGCGCGCCGCAGCCGAGCGCGCCGGCGTCGAGCTGCCGGGCGCGTGGGTGCGGCGCAGCATGTTCTCGCTGGAGGGCGGCCAGGCCGTCACTGGGCGGCTGATCCGCGACGGCGTGACCGGCGTGATCTGCGCCAGCGACCCCCTCGCGCTCGGCGTCATCCGTGCGGTGCGGCGGCTCGGCATGTCGGTGCCGGAGGACGTTTCGGTCGTCGGCTATGACGACTCGGCGTTCATGAATTGCGTGAGCCCGCCGCTGACGACCGTCCGGCAGCCCATCGAGTCGATCGGGCGCGCCGCGGTGACGCTGCTGGTGAGCCAGGTGGAGGGCGGCCCGGTCGCCGCCGAGGAGCTGCTCTACGAGCCGGAGCTGGTCGTCCGCGCGTCCACGGCGCGGGTGAGGACCGCCCGCGCCTGATCCGGACCGTCCGAAAAGCCGCCCCCGCGTTGGGCGGCTTTCTTCGTTCTGCGGCGGCTTGCGCTCTCGATCGTTGGGTTTGTTTGGTTCTTGCGTATCTTCATTCATCTATTGCACTGTGATGTCGGTCTCTGTATGTTCCTCGCAATCGGCCGCCCCAACGGCCCAGGAGGGAACCCCCATGAGATCCCGGATTCTCGCCACCGCGCTCGCCGCGGCCCTCGGCGCCACCGTCGCCGGCTGCGGCGGGAACGGCTCCGGTGGCAAGGACACCGCGCCCCTGGACGCCGGCACCAAGGTGTCGATCACGGTCGGCTGCATGCCGGCCAAGAGCCAGGCCGCGCAGCGCAAGGAGTGGCTCGAGGACGTCGCCGCGTTCCAGAAGCTGCACCCCAACATCACGGTCGAGGGCAAGGACGCCTTCCCCTGCATCGACCCGAACACCTTCCAGGCGAAGCTGGCGGGCGGGCAGATGGAGGACGTCTACTACGTCTACTTCACCGACGTGCGCGGCATCATCGCCAACGGGCAGGCCGCCGACATCACGCCGTACATCGGCCAGTCCAAGGAGTACCCGAACCTCGATCCGGCCGTCGAGAAGGTCTTCAAGAACGGCGGCAAGGTCTACGGCCTGCCCCGGCAGAACTACTCGATGGGCCTGTTCTACAACCGGACCCTGTTCAAGAAGGCGGGCCTCGACCCGGAGCGGCCGCCGACGACCTGGGCGGAGGTTCGCGAGGACGCCAAGAAGATCAGTGCCCTCGGCGACGGGACGGTCGGGTACGCCGAGTTCAGCGCCAAGAACCAGGGCGGCTGGCACTTCGCCACGTCGATCTACAGCCAGGGCGGCGACATGGTCACCGCCGACGGCAAGAAGACGGCGTTCAACAGCCCGCAGGGCAAGGCCGTCCTGCAGAACCTCAAGGACATGCGCTGGACCGACGACTCGATGGGCAGCAAGCAGCTGCTCGTCGACGCCGACGTCCAGCGGATGATGGCGGCCGGGAAGCTCGGCATGTACCTCGGCGCCCCCGACAACGCGACCGCGCTGGTCGACCAGTTCAAGGGCAAGTACGAGGACTACGGGATGGCGCCGATCCCCGGGTCGGCCGGAACGCTGATGGGCGGCGACGGCTACCTGTTCAGCCCCAAGGCGTCGCCGGAGAAGATCAAGGCCGGGCTGATGTGGCTCGACTACGCGATGCTCACCCCCGGCCAGGGGCAGCTGAACTACGCGCGGGCCGCCAAGGACGGCCGTCCCGTCGGCATCCCGCAGCCGAAGCTGTTCGGCCAGAACGCGGTGGGGCAGCAGGACCGGCAGCTGCGCGCGGACGCCGCGAACCTGCCCGTCGCGAACTTCAAGCCGTACGAGGACGCCTACGGCAAGGTGCCCGGGAAGCTGGAGCCGCCGCAGGCCCAGCAGCTCTACACGATCCTCGACTCGGTCGTCCAGGCCGTGCTGACCAGGCGTGACGCGAACATCGACCAGCTGCTCGCGGACGCGCAGAAGAAGGCCGACGCCGCGCTCGCGCGGTCGGGGAGCTGACGCCCCCGTTTCCGGGGCGCCGGCCCGCGCGCCGGCGCCGGCGTCCCGGACCCGCCGTCCCACCCCTGGAGTGACAGATGACCACAGCGCGGACGCTCGTCCGCCCCGCCGCCCGCTCGCGGCGCCGCCCGTCGCGCGCCCGGCGCACCGTGAAGCGCAACCTGACCGCCTACGGGTTCCTGTGCGGGGCGCTGATCTGCTTCGCGTTCTTCTCCTGGTACCCGATCGTCCGCGAGGTGCTGCTCAGCTTCCAGAAGACCAACTTCGTCGGCGAGGCCCGCTGGGTCGGGTTCGACAACTTCCGCACCGTGTTCGCCGACCCCGGGTTCGTCGACGCGTGGGTGAACACGGCGGAGTTCACGCTGCTCGCGCTGGTCGTCGGGTACGTCGTCCCGTTCGCCGTCGCGATCGTGCTGAACGAGCTGAAGCACGCCCGCGCCTACCTGCGGTTCGTCGTGTACCTGCCGGTGATGCTGCCGCCGGCGGTCGCGGTGCTGCTGTTCAAGTGGTTCTACGACCCGGGTCCCGGCCTGTTCAACCAGATCCTGCACGCCGCGCACCTGCCGGGGTTGAGCTGGCTCGACTCGACGAGCACCGCGCTGGTCTCGCTGGTGATCGTGTCGACGTGGATGAACCTCGGCAGCGGCACGCTGATCTACCTTGCCGCGCTGCAGACCATCCCCGGCGAGCTGTACGAGGCGGCGGAGCTGGACGGCGCCGGGCTGTTCCGCCGGATCCGGCACATCACGATCCCGCAGACCCGGCTGATCCTGCTGGTGATGCTGCTCCTGCAGATCATCGCGACGATGCAGGTGTTCATCGAGCCGTACCTGCTGACCGGCGGCGGCCCCGAGGGCTCCACCGTCACCGTGGCGTACCTGATGTACCAGTACGCGTTCAACTTCACCAACTTCGGCGGCGGCGGGGCGCTCGGCCTGATGCTGATGCTCGTCCTGATGGTGTTCTCCGCCGTCTACCTGCGCGTCTCGCGCGAGGAGGCGAGGTAGCCGATGAACGAGACGCGCACCCTGGTCTCGCCGCACACGCTCGGCACCCGGCGCGGCAAGGCGATCTACTGGACGACCCTCGTCTCGATCGTCGTGATCTTCACGTTCGTGTTCGTGTTCCCGCTGTACTGGATGGTCACGGGCGCGATGAAGTCGCCGGACGAGCTGGCCGACGTGCCGCCGGGCGTGTTCCCACGCCACTTCGACCTGTCCGGGTACCGGGAGGCGTGGCGGCAGCTCGACCTCGGCCTGTACCTGCGCAACACGCTCGTCTACGCGCTCGGCGCCTGGCTGTTCACGATGGGCGTGGACGTCACCGCCGCGTACGCGCTGTCGAAGCTGCGGCCGATGTTCGGCCGGGCCGTCCTCGGGCTGATGCTGGCGACGCTGATGATCCCGCCGATGGTCATCCTGCTGCCCGCCTACCTGACCGTGAAGGATCTGCCGCTCTTCCACGTGAACCTGCTGAACACACCGTGGGCGATCTGGCTGCCGGCCGCGGCGAACGCCTTCAACATCTTCCTGCTCAAGCGGTTCTTCGATTCGATCCCGACGGAGCTGCTGCAGGCGGCGGAGGTGGAGGGCGCCTCGCCCGCGCGGATCCTGTGGTCGGTGGTGCTGCCGGTGTCGCGGCCGATCCTCGGCGTCGTGTCGATCTTCACGATCGTCAACGTGTGGCGCGACTTCGTCTGGCCGCTGCTGGTGCTGCCCGACTCGCAGCGCAGGACGATCAGCGTCGCGATCTCGTCGCTGGCGGTGCAGGTGCCGCAGAACGTGCTGATCGGCTCGCTGGTGATCGCCAGCGTGCCCACCATCGTCGTCTTCTTCGTCTTCCAGCGGCACATCATGGCCGGCCTCACGGCGGGCGGCCTCAAGGGCTGACCCCCGTCCGGCCGTCCCTCTTCTCACGAGCAAGGAGTACTCGCATGCCCGAAGCATGGTGGCGTGGCGCGGTGATCTACCAGGTGTACCCGCGCAGCTTCGCCGACGGGAACGGCGACGGCGTCGGCGACCTCGCCGGACTGCGCGACCGGCTGCCCTACCTCGCCGGGCTCGGCGTCGACGCGCTGTGGCTGAACCCGTGGTACCCGTCGCCGATGGCGGACGGCGGCTACGACGTCGCCGACTACCGGGACGTCGAGGCGGTGTTCGGCACGCTCGCCGAGGCGGAGGCGTTCATCGTCGAGGCGCACGGCGCGGGCCTGCGGATCATCCTGGACGTGGTGCCGAACCATTCGTCCGACCGGTCGGCCTGGTTCCGGGAGGCGCTGGCCGCCGGGCCCGGCTCGCCGGAGCGGGAGCGGTTCTGGTTCCGTCCGGGACGCGGCGGCGGGCCGCCCAACGACTGGCGGTCGATCTTCGGCGGCCCCGCCTGGACCCGGGTGCCGGACGGCGAGTGGTACCTGCACCTGTTCGCGCCCGAGCAGCCCGACTTCAACTGGAACAGCCCCGACGTCGTCCGCGAGTTCCACGACGTGCTGCGGTTCTGGTACGACCGCGGCGTCGACGGCATCCGGATCGACTCGGCGGCCCTGCTGGTCAAGGACCCCGACGCCGAACCGGACGGCGGCGACCCCTACACCGACCGCGACGGCGTCCACGACATCTACCGGGGCTGGCGGAAGGTCACCGACGAGTACCCGGGCCGGATGCTCGTCGGCGAGGTGTGGCTGCCCGACCAGGAGCGCTTCGCCCGCTACCTGCGCCCCGACGAGATGCACACCGCGTTCAACTTCGACTTCCTGAACTGCGCGTTCGAGCCGCACGCGCTCCGCAAGGTGATCGACACGACGCTCGCCACGCACACGCCGCTCGGCGCGTCCCCGACCTGGGTGCTGGCGAACCACGACGTCGTGCGTCCCGTCACCCGCTACGGCCGCGCCGACACCTCGTTCGACCTGCAGGACCGCCGGCACGGCGCGCCCACCGACCGGGAACTCGGGGTGCGGCGGGCGCGCGCGGCGGCGCTGCTGGCGATGGCGCTGCCCGGCGCCGTCTACATCTACCAGGGCGAGGAACTCGGGCTCCCCGAGGTCGAGGACCTTCCGGACGAGCTGCGCCAGGACCCGATCTGGCACCGGTCCGGGCACACCGACCCGGGCCGCGACGGGTGCCGCGTGCCGCTGCCGTGGTCGGGGGACCGGCCGCCGTTCGGGTTCGGCGGGGACCCGTGGCTGCCGCAGCCCGCCGACTGGAAGGACCTGACCGTCGAGGCGCAGGAGCCCGACCCCGGCTCGATGCTCAACCTGTACCGCGTGGCGCTCGGGGTCCGCCGCGAGCACCTCGGCGACGGCGGGATGACGTGGCTGCCGTCGGAGGAGGACGTGCTCGCCTTCACCCGCGACTCGGGGCTGACCTGCGCGGTCAACCTCGGTCCGGGTCCCGTCCCGCTGCCGTCCGGCGAGGTCCTGCTGGCGAGCGGGCCCCTGCCGGACGGCCTGCTGCCGCCCGACACGGCCGTCTGGACGCGCTGACCGGTTCCCGGACGTCCGCGGCACGGCGACCAGGTTCATGATCGCCAGGAACCCCCGGCCGGGGTCGGGAACGCGGGCGTTCGGGGACGCCTGCGTTCCCGCACCCGGGATCAGCCGCCCGGCCGCCCGGTTCCCAGCACGTGGTGGACGAGTTCGCGCAGCGGCCCGCTGAGCTGGGCCTCGCCGACGGTGGCGTGCCGGCCGTCGATGTCGATGTCGTACACGAACTGGTCGGGGATCCGCCCGGGCGGCGGCACCGACGACAGATCGACCCGGCCGGCGAGCCGCGCCAGCATCGGATCGGTCGCGCTGTCGGCCTCGCCCCGCCGCCGGATCCCGGCGAACCCGCCGCTGCGGACGACCGTCACCTTCACCGCACCATCACCGCCCAACGCCGTCCTCCGGCCGCGGCTCGTCCGGCGGCCGGTACGCCTCACTTGGTGACGCCTACCCCTTTCCAGGCGTCGCTCACCGCGCCGGTCTCCGCGGCGTCGGCGCCGTAGAGCCGCGTCGCGGTCTGCACGGTCGCCGCGGCGAAGCCCGCGAAGTCGACGGCGCTCGCCAGCGACCCGCCGGTGAGGGTCTCGTACCAGACGCGCCCGGCCTTCTCCCAGGCGTGCCCGCCGATCGCGGCGGCGGCGAGGTAGAACGCGTGGTTCGGGATGCCCGAGTTGGTGTGGACGCCGCCGTTGTCCTCGTAGGTGTGGACGTAGCCGCTCATGTCGGCGGGCTGCGGGTCCTTGCCGAGCTGCGGGTCGTCGTAGGCGGTGCCGGGGGCCTTCATCGAGCGCAGCGCCACGCCGTGCACGCTCGCCGCGAGCAGCCCCTGCCCGATCAGCCAGTCGGCCTGGTCGGCGGTCTGGCCGAGGTGCCACTGCTTGATCAGCGAGCCGAAGACGTCGGAGACCGACTCGTTCAGCGCGCCGGACTGGCCGGAGTAGTCGAGGTTGGCGGTGTACTGCGTGACGCCGTGGGTGAGCTCGTGGCCGGTGACGTCGAGGGGACCGGTGAAGTCGGTGAAGATCGTCCCGTCGCCGTCGCCGTACACCATCTGCTCGCCGTTCCAGAAGGCGTTGTCGTAGTGCTCGCCGTAGTGGATCGTCGAGATCATCTTCAGGCCGGCGCCGTCGATGGAGTTGCGGCCGTAGGCGGTCTCGTAGAAGCCGAACGTCGCGCCGAGCCAGTCGTAGGCCTGGTCGCAGGACCGGTCGCCGGTGGCCCCGGCGCCCTCGGTGCGGACGGTCTTTCCGGGCAGCTGCTCCTTGTGCCCGGCGTCGGCGATCATCCGGTTCGGCGCGGCGGCGCCGGACGGGGCGGGGGCGGAGGGGGAGGTCAGGCGGCGTTCGGTGGCGTGGGCGGTGGTGAGGGCCAGGGTACGTCGGGCCCGGGCGCGCAGGGCCGGGTCGTCGGCGTTGCGCGCGATGCGCTCCAGCATGTGCGGCGGCACGATGTGGCATCTCATGCCTTCAACGCTGACACCTCGCCGTGACGGCGGCCACAACTTTCGCCGTCACCGCACGGCCGAAACCGGTCACGAAGCGTGACCGGATCCCCGGCGATCGGTGAATGCGGGGGACTTGTGAAGATCCTGCGGAGATGCCGGGGCGGTGCAACGAGGCACCCGGGCGCGTGCGCGAGAATGAACGGGTGACCCTCTACCGCGACGAAGGCATCGTCCTGCGCACCCAGAAGCTGGGCGAGGCCGACCGCATCGTGACGGTGCTGACCCGGCGCAGCGGCCGGATCCGCGCCGCGGCGAAGGGGGTCCGCAAGACCAAGTCCCGTTTCGGCGCGCGGCTGGAGCCTTTCACGCACGTCGACCTGCAGCTGTACGAGCGCCGCTCGCTCGACCTGATCACCCAGGCCGAGACGCTGCGCCCGTACGGGGAGGCGCTGGTCAGCGACTACCCCCGCTACACGGCGGGGACGGCGATGCTGGAGACCGCCGACAAGCTGGCCGGCGAGGAAGGCGAGCCCGCGCTGCGGCAGTTCCTGCTGCTGGTCGGGGGGCTGCGCACGCTCGCCGAGCGCGGCCACGACCCGCGGCTCGTGCTGGACGCCTACCTGCTGCGCTCGCTGTCGGTCGCCGGGTGGGCCCCGGCGCTGGACGAGTGCTGCCGGTGCGGCACCCGCGGCGGGCTGCGCGGGTTCGCGATCGCGGCGGGCGGCGCGGTCTGCGCGAACTGCCGGCAGCCCGGCGCCGCGACGCCGGCGCCGCCGACGTTCGCGCTGATGCTGGCGCTGCTGCGCGGCGACTGGGAGTACGCCGACGCCAGCGAGCCCCGCCACCGGGTGGAGAGCAGCGGCCTGGTCGCCGCCTACCTGCAGTGGCATCTGGAGCACGGGATCCGCTCGCTGCGGCACGTCGAGCGCGAGGCCGCCGGCGGGCCGCCGGACGGCGCGGGCCGCAGCGACGACACCAACAGGGAGAGAGTGTGAGAAGGGCCGTTCTGCCCCCGGAACCGCATCGGGACGGCGCGAAGCCGCCGCCGATCCCCGCGGAGCTGGTGCCGAAGCACGTCGCCATCGTCATGGACGGCAACGGCCGCTGGGCCAAGGAGCGCGGGCTGCCGCGCACCGAGGGGCACAAGCGCGGCGAGGACTCGCTCTTCGACGTGATCATGGGCGCGATCGAGCTGGGCGTGCCGTACCTGTCGGCGTACGCGTTCTCGACCGAGAACTGGCGGCGCTCGCCGGACGAGGTCCGCTTCCTGATGGGCTTCAACCGGGACGTGATCCGCCGCCGCCGCGACCAGCTGAACTCGATGGGCGTGCGGGTGCGCTGGGCGGGCCGCCGCCCGAGGCTGTGGCGCAGCGTCATCAAGGAGCTGGAGACGGCGGAGGAGATGACCCGCCACAACGACGTGCTCACGCTGCAGTTCTGCGTGAACTACGGCGGCCGCGCGGAGATCGCGGACGCGGCGGCGGCGATCGCGAGGGACGTGCGGGACGGCCGGCTCAACCCCGACAAGATCACCGAGAAGGTGTTCGCCCGCTACCTGTACGAGCCGGGCATCCCGGACGTCGACCTGTTCCTGCGGTCGTCGGGGGAGCAGCGCACCTCCAACTTCCTGCTGTGGGAGTCGGCGTACGCGGAGATGGTGTTCCTCGACACGCTGTGGCCCGACTTCGACCGCCGGCACTTCTGGCACGCGTGCGAGGTGTACGCGAGCCGCGACCGCCGGTACGGCGGCGCGCTCCCCAACCCGGTGGAGCCCACCGCCGCGACCGGCTGACGCGGGTCCGGCTCAGACGAGCGCGGCGTCCAGGGTGATCTTGGTTCCGGTGAGGGCCTGGCTGACCGGGCAGTTCGCCTTGGCGTCCTGCGCCGCCTTCTCGAAGGCGTCGGCGGACAGGCCGGGGACGCTCGCCCGGACGGTCAGGTGGATGCCGGTGATCCCCTCACCGGGCTGGAAGGTCACCTCCGCCTTGGTGTCCACCTTCTCCGGCGGGTTCCCGGCGCCGGCGAGGCCGTGCGAGAGCGCCATCGAGTAGCAGGTGGAGTGGGCCGCGGCGATCAGCTCCTCCGGGCTCGTCCGGCCGTTCGGCTCCTCGCTGCGCGACGCCCACGTCACGTCGAACGTGCCGACCTTGGAGGAGTCCAGCGAGACGGTGCCCTGGCCGCTGAGCAGCGGCCCTTCCCAGTGCGCGTTGGCGGTGCGTGTCGTAGCCATGATCCGATTGTGTCCCATGCGGCCGGGCGCGAACCGGAAGGCCCCGCATCGCCGGGCGGTGCGGGGCCTTCGTCACGCTGGGACGGTCGTCAGCTCACGTTCACGGCCGACCAGGCGGCGGCGACCGCGTTGTACTGGGCGCTGCCCGCGCCGTACAGGTCCTTGGCCGCGTTCAGGGTCGCCGTGCGGGCGCCCTTGTAGTCGGTGGAGGACGTCATGTACGTGGTGAGGGCGCGGTACCAGATCTTCGTGGCGGCGTCGCGTCCGATGCCGGCGACCGTGGAGCCGTTGGACGTCGGGCTGTCGTAGGAGACGCCGTTGATCGTCTTGGCGCCGCTGCCCTCGGACAGCAGGTAGTAGAAGTGGTTGGCGACGCCCGACGAGTAGTGCACGTCGAGGTTCTTGGTGGTGGACGACCAGGCGTCGGCGGACTTGCCGTCCTTGCTGGGCTTGTCCATGAAGCGGAGCGCGGCCTTGCCGAAGCCGGGCAGCACGACCTTCTCGCCGACCAGGTAGTCGCCGGGGTCGGCGGAGTTGTTCGCGTAGAACTCGACGGCGGCGGCCATGATGTCGGACGTCGCCTCGTTCAGCCCGCCGGACTCCCCGGAGTAGGTGAGGTTCGCGGTCGCGGACGTCACGCCGTGGGTCATCTCGTGGGCGGTGACGTCCAGCGCGGTGAGCGGGCCGAGCTGCGTCCCGTCGCCGTCGCCGTAGGTCATGCAGAAGCAGGAGTCGTCCCAGAACGCGTTGGCGTAGCCGTTGTCGTAGTGGACGCGGTTGAACGAGCCCTTGCCGTCGCCGTTGATGCCGAGGCGGCCGAACACGTTCTTGTAGAAGTCCCAGGTCTCGTTGGTGCCGAACTGGGCGTCCACGGCGACGGTCGCCCGGTCGGACGTCGTCCCGTTCCCCCAGTGGTTGTCGGCGTCGGTGAAGATCGTCGCCGGGGCCCGGTAGAGGCAGAACGACAGGAAGCAGAAGTCGGTCTGGTTCTGGGCGTCGCCGGTGTAGGTGCCGCCGCGCGTCGGGTCCTTCAGCTGGTACGTGCTGCCGGACTTCGTCGTCTGCAGCGGCACCGTCCCCGTGTAGAGGGAGCGGCCGTCGCCGGCGTCGGTGCGGATCGTCTCCTCGCGCAGCAGGACCTTGCCGGTCGCCGCGTCGACGGTGGTGAGCAGGCGGCTCGGCGTGCCGTCGGCCTGCTTGCCTGCGGTCTGGATCCGCCAGGCGAGGCGTGGCCGGTGGTCGGCGGTGCGCGCCTCGACGACGAGCTGCGCGGCGCCCTTGGCCTTGTGGCCCTTGGTCAGCGCCTTCTTGGTGGCCGACTTGGCGGGGAGCTCGGGGCTCGCGTCGGCCGGTGCCTTGGCGAGGGTGAGGCTGCTGCCCTGCCACGTCCCGGACGCCGACTGGTGGACGACGATGTCGCCGCCCAGGACCGGGAGCCCGTCGTAGGTGCGGGTCATCCGGGTGTGGGACGTGCCGTCCCGGTCCACGGTGACCCCGACGGCCTTGAACGCCTGGCCGCCGCCGTCGCGGGTCTGCGCGCCGTGCGCGGGCAGCGCCTTCAGCGCGTGCGCGGCGGCGGTCCGCGGATCGGGGGGACGCGGGGCCTCGCGCGCGGACGCCGGCAGCGCGGTGCCGGCCGTCGCGAGCAGGGCCGCCGACGCCAGGAGCGCGGTCCGCCGGCTGGTGATCGCCCGTCTTGTCATGAACGCCCTCTCGTGCGGAGCGCCATGGCCCCCCGAGGGGCCCGCCGTCGGGCCCGCCCTGGCAATGGGACATTTATGACATACGAGGATTTAGTTGTACTTGTTACAAACAGCCGAAAGACCGATACGGAGCGTGTGAACTACGCGCCTTGCGCCGCGCCCGCCGCACTGGAACGCGAGCGCGCGCCGCACTGGAACGCGGGCGCGCGCCGCACTGGAACGCGGGCGCGCGCCGCGGCGGGCCGGGACGGGTCAGCCGGCCGCGGACCGGCAGTCCGCGCAGGTCCCGAACACCTCGACGGTGTGGGTGATCTCGGCGAAGCCGTGCTCGGCGGCGATCGCGTCCGCCCAGCGCTCCACGGCCGGGCCCTCGACCTCGACCGTCCGGCCGCACGCGCGGCAGACCAGGTGGTGGTGGTGCTCCTCGGTCCGGCAGGCGCGGTACACCGCCTCGCCCTCGTCGGTGCGCAGCACGTCGACCTCGCCGGAGTCACTGAGCGCCTGCAGCGCCCGGTACACCGTCGTCAGGCCGATCTTGGAGCCGTCGGCGCGGAGGTCGGCGTAGATGTCCTGGGCGCTGCGGAAGCCCTCGCAGCCGGCCAGCACCTGCCGCACCGCGTCGCGGCGGGCCGTCGTCATCCTCTGATCACCTCCGCCTCGGCGTCCACCCGCGGCCGCCCGCCCGGCCCGGCCGGCGCGGGAACGGCGTCCCCGGCGCGGCGGGCGCGCCGGCGGCGCACCACGGTCCCCCCGGCGGCCGCCGCCAGGAACAGCGCCAGCGCCAGCAGCACGATCGAGGGGCCAGGGGGAAGATCGTACTCGAAGGAGCCGGCGAGGCCCGACACCGCCGACAGTACACCGGCCCCCATCGCCACCAGCATCGTGCTCCGGAAGCCCCGGGTGAGCTGCTGCGCCGCCGCGACCGGCACGATCATCAGCGCGCTGACCAGCAGCAGCCCGATCGCGCGCATCGCGATCACCACGGTCACCGCGGCGGTCACCGCGATCAGCACGCTGAGGAACCGGACGGGCAGCCCCGCCGCCCGCGCCACGTCCTCGTCCTGGCAGAGCAGGAACAGCTCCCGGCCGAACACCGCGACGATCAGCAGCACGATCACCGCGAGGCCCGCGACCACGTACAGGTCGGACGCCGTCACGCTGCTGATCGACCCGAACAGGTACGACTGCAGGCTCGACCCGCCGCCCTCCACGTTGGTGAGGATCACGCCGCCCGCCAGTCCGCCGTAGAACAGCAGCGCGAGCACCACGTCCGCGCCGCTGCGGCTGCGCGCGCGCAGCACCTCGATCGCCACCGCGCCGAGCACCGCCACCACCAGCGCGCCCAGCACGGGCGACGACCCGGTCAGCAGGCCGAGCCCGATGCCGGTCAGCGCGATGTGCCCGACACCGTCGCCGAGCAGCGACAGCCGCCGCTGCACGATGAACGTCCCCACCGCGGGGGCCGTCAGGCCGATCAGCACGGCCATCACCAGCGCGATCCGCATGAAGTCGAACTGCAGCATCTCCGTCACGCCGCGCTCCCCGCCGTGCTCCCCGTCCTGCTCCCCGTCACGCGCGGCCCGCTCTCGCGCGCCACGCGGCCGTGCTCCAGCTCTACCGTGCGGGTGATGAGCGGCTCCATCGGGCCGAGCTCGTGCGCGACGAGCACCACCGTCCGGCCCGCCTCCGCCAGGCCGCGCAGCGTCGCCGCGAGCGCCGCCTGGCTCGCCGCGTCCACGCCCGCGGTCGGCTCGTCCATCACGAACGTCTCGGGCTCGCCGGCCAGCGCGCGGGCGATCAGCACCCGCTGCTGCTGTCCGCCGGACAGCAGGTGCGCCGAGTCGCGGGCCCGGCCGGTCAGGCCGACGGCCTCCAGTGCGCGGTCCACGGCGGCGCGGTCGGCGGCCCGGTCGGTGACCAGCGCGGGCAGCCAGCGCGACCGCCGCGCGATCCGCCCGGACGCCACGACCTCCCGGACCGTCGACGGGACGCCGCCGCCCATCGGCAGCCGCTGCGGGACGTACCCGACCCGCCGCCAGCCGCGGAACCGGGCGGGCGGCTCGCCGTAGATCTCGGTCCGGCCGGCGGCCAGCGGGACGAGCCCGAGCAGCGCCTTGACCAGCGTGGACTTGCCCGCGCCGTTCGGTCCGAGGATCGCCAGCACGTCGCCCGCGGCGACCCGCAGGTCGACGCCGGACAGCACCTCGCGGCCGTCCCGGCGGACGACGCCGCCGGTCATCGCGAAGGGCGGCGCGGCCTCGCCGCGGTCCGCCGCGGGCTCGCGGTCGGTCATGAGCACTCCAGGGCGGGACGCAGCGTCCGCAGGTTCCGGTCCATGATGGACATGTAGTCGTCGGAGGAGCCCTTCTCGACGCCCTCCACCGGGTCGAGCACCGCGGTCCGCACGCCCGCCTCCCGGGCGAGGGACTCGGCGACCTTCGAACTGACGAGCTTCTCGGTGAAGATCGTCGTGGCGCCGGTCGAGCGCACCTCGCGGGTCAGCGCGGCGAGCCGCTTCGGCGACGGCTCCATCGAGGGGTCGATGCCCGCGACCGACACCTGCCGCAGCCCGTACCGCTCGGCGAGGTAGCCGAACGCGGCGTGCGCGGTGACGATGTCGCGGCGGGCGCAGTCCTTCAGCCCGTCGCGGAAGCGCCGGTCGAGGCCGGCGAACCGCACGGCGAGGGCCTGGGCGCGCTGCCGGTAGGCGGCGGCGTGCGCGGTGTCGGCCCTGGCG
The DNA here is from genome assembly GCF_017573465.1 of Actinomadura violacea. Classification (GTDB taxonomy): domain Bacteria; phylum Actinomycetota; class Actinomycetes; order Streptosporangiales; family Streptosporangiaceae; genus Spirillospora; species Spirillospora violacea. Next base: position 158,765 of record NZ_JAGEPF010000011.1, on the reverse strand, counting down.
AGCCGGTCGCCGAGGGCGGTCGCGACGGTGGCCATCCGGACGGGGTCCAGCCAGACGTGCGGGTCGTAGCCGACGTCGGCGTGCCCCCGGTCGCCGTCGTGCTCCTCGACGTCGCTCTCGTCGCCGGACGGCGGCGGCAGCGTCTTCACCAGGCCGGCCGCGTCGAGCGACCGGCCCTTGGCGTGCTCGCGGACGGCGTCGTCCACGGCCGGCTGGACGCCCTTGACGTAGACGGCGAGGCCGGCCTTCTCGACCTGGGCGACCTGCTTGGCGGTCAGTTCCAGGTCGTGCGGCTCGGCGCCGGGCCTGGTGAGCGTCCGCACGTACACGTCATCGCCGCCGACCTGCTCGGCGAGCCAGGCGGCGGGGTAGAAGGACGCGACCACGGCCGTCTTCCCCGGCGGGACGTCCGCGACGGCGCTGCCGCAGCCCGCCAGCGCCGCGCCGAGCCCTGCGGCGGCGAGGGCCGCGGCGGGGACGGTGCGGAGCGCTGTGCGGGGTCGGGGCATCCCCCGATTATGGACGAAGATGAAAACGGTTGTCAAAACCGTCCAATGCCCCGCCCCAGGGCGAATCCGACCAGCACCGCCAGCGCGGCGATCCGCAGCACCCGGCCCTGCGCCTCCAGCTCCGGCCAGTTCAGGAACGCGAACCAGGCCAGCGCCGCCGCCAGCACCAGCAGCCCGGCCGCCGCGACCCAGCCCGTCCCCGCCATACCGACCACCAGCAGCGCGAACACCGCGACGAGCAGCACCCCGCGCGGCAGCCGGTGCAGGAACACCACCGGCGCCGCGCTCCACCGCTCGACCGCCGCCCGCACGCCGCCCGCCGGCCGGTCCCGTCCGCTCCGTGTCTCCACGGGGCCAACGTACTGCGAGGATGGGCGGATGATCGCGATAACCCGGTACCGCGTGCCCGACGCGGACGGCGACGGCTTCGCCGAGCGCATGACCGCGGTGCTCGCCGCGCTGTCGCGCAGCACCGGATTCGTGTCCGGGCGGCTCGCCAGGACCGTCGACGAGCCCGGCCTGTGGGCGCTGGTCACCGAATGGGACGGCGCCGGCCACTACCGCCGCGCCCTCGGCGCCTACGAGGTCCGGCTGGAGTTCATGCCGCTGGCCGTGTACGCGGTGGACGAACCCGGCGCCTACGAGGTCGTCAGCTCCGCCTGACACGGCCGCTGCCGCTCCGCTCGATACGGCCCGCGCGCCCCCGGCTTCCTGATCGGCGATCAACGAAGCGGGCAATACCGGGGCAAGAAGCGTCCCGACCCGGTTTCGGCCCCGCCCTTCAAGGTCATCTTCGCCTGGTCATGATCATGCCGACGGCCCGCGGGGGAGACGGCCGCCGCCGACGGGCCCGGCGTACTTCGGGGGAGAAGTGATGCGCCGTGTCGTCTCGCAGACCGCTGTCGTCCTGCTCAGCACGGCCACCGGGACGGCCGCCATCGCGGGCCTCGGCGCCCTCGACGCGGCGTCCCCCGCCGGGTCCGCGGCCCACCAGGCCACCACGCTGATCCTCGGCGCGCCCAAGGACGCGCACCGCGCCGCCCAGCGCGGGGTGCTCGCCGCCGCGAAGCCGCGCTCGGTCGGCTACCACGGCGTGCGCGTCCCCGTCCCCGCCGGCTGGACGGTCGTCCGCCTCGACGACGACCCGTCCGCCTGCGTCCGCTACGACCGGCACGCCGTCTACCTGGGACGGCCCGGCCCGCAGCCGGACTGCCCGGCCCGGGTGGTCGGCCGCACCGAGGCCGTCCACGTCCAGCCGCTGCACGACGTCGCGGCGTCCCGCACGGTCGTGCACGGCGACAAGCTCGGCTCGTTCACCGTCCGGCCGAACGTCGGGCACGAGACGAGCCTGGCGCTGCCCGAGGCCGGTATCGGCATCACCGGCGTGTACGGGACGGACCCGGCCGCGCTCCAGCGCGTCCTGCGCGGCACCCGCGTGACCGCCAAGCCGCACGCGCACGAGAAGCCGCCGGCCAGGCCCGCGCCCGCGGCTCCGCCGGCGGAGCCCGCCGCGCCGCCGTCGGGGCCGGCCACCCACCGCAGCGCCCCGGCCGACCCGCCGGACCCGCCGGACCGGCTGGATTACGCGTCCGGCAAGGGGTTCGACACCTGCACCGCCCCGTCGCTGTCCACGATGAAGGCGTGGCGTTCCTCGTACCGCGTCACCAACATCTACATCGGCGGCGCCGCGCGCGGCTGCGCGCAACCGAACCTCACCGCCTCGTGGGTGAAGAAGGTCCACAAGATGGGCTACCGGATCCTGCCCACGTACGTCGGCCTCCAGCCGCCGTGCGGGACGCGCCCGCAGAAGTTCACCGCGCGGAACGCCGCGTCCCAGGGCAAGCGGACCGGGAAGGACGCGGTGGCCAGGGCCAAGGCGCTCGGCATCCCGTCCGACCAGCCCATCTACCTCGACCTGGAGGCGTACAAGAGCAGGAACTCCACCTGCAAGGCGGCCGTACTGCGCTTCGTGAACGCCTGGGTCAAGACGGTGTCGAAGAAGCACTACAAGCCGTGCCTCTACGGGAGCGCCAGCTCCGGCGTCCACGACGTGGGCGCCGCCAGGGGCATCGCCAAGCCCGTAGGCATCTGGTTCGCCAACTGGAACGGCAAGGCGCGCGTGTACGGCGACAAGTTCCTGAAGGACAGCTGGTGGCCGCCGCACCGCCGCATCAAGCAGTACAGGGGCGCCCACAAGGAGCGGCACGGCGGCGTCACCCTCAATATCGACACCAGCCTCGCCGACGGCCGCGCCTACTGACCTCCGCGTGCGCATGACCGGAAGGCCCGACACGCCCCATCGCGGCGCCGTCCGGGGACCCTCTCCGGTGCCCTAAGCTGGGAAATGCTCTGAGGCGCCGGGGGACCGCGCCTCACCGCGCTCACAGCGCACCATCACCGGGGATCACCATCGCCGCCGTCCCGCCGTCCGCGCGGGACCGGGGCGTTCGCACTGACCCGCCGACCGCCAGCCGGATGGAGAGAACACTCATGGCACGCCGTTCCGATGTGCTGGACACGATCGTCAACCTCGCCAAGCGGCGGGGCCTGGTCTACCCGTCGAGCGAGATCTACGGCGGGCTCCGCGCCTCCTGGGACTACGGGCCGCTCGGGGTCGAGCTGAAGAACAACGTCAAGCGCCAGTGGTGGAAGTCCATGGTGCAGGGCCGCGACGACGTCGTCGGCCTGGACTCGTGCGTCATCCTGGCGCGCGAGGTCTGGGAGGCCAGCGGCCACGTCCAGGCGTTCGTCGACCCGCTCACCGAGTGCCAGTCCTGCCACAAGCGCTTCCGGGCCGACCACCTGGAGGAGGCCTACGAGGAGAAGCACGGCAGGCCGCCCGCGAACGGGCTCGCCGACATCACCTGCCCCAACTGCGGGGTGAAGGGCTCGTTCACCGAGCCGAAGATGTTCAACGGCCTGCTCAAGACCTACCTCGGCCCCGTCGAGGACGAGTCGGGCCTGGCCTACCTGCGGCCGGAGACGGCGCAGGGCATCTTCATCAACTACCTGAACGTCCAGCAGTCCGCGCGCCGCAAGGTGCCGTTCGGCATCGGGCAGATCGGCAAGTCGTTCCGCAACGAGATCACGCCGGGCAACTTCATCTTCCGGACGCGCGAGTTCGAGCAGATGGAGATGGAGTTCTTCGTCAAGCCCGGCAGCGACGAGGAATGGCACCAGTACTGGATCGACGAGCGCCTGCAGTGGTACGTCGACCTCGGCATCCGCAAGGAGAACCTGCGGCTGTTCGAGCACCCGGCGGAGAAGCTGTCGCACTACTCCAAGCGCACCGTGGACGTGGAGTACAAGTTCGACTTCGTCGGCAGCGAGTGGGGCGAGCTGGAGGGCATCGCCAACCGCACCGACTACGACCTGACGACGCACTCCAAGGCGTCCGGCACGGACCTGTCGTTCTTCGACCAGGAGTCCGGCGAGCGGTTCACCCCGTACGTGATCGAGCCGGCGGCGGGCGTGGACCGCTGCACGCTCACCTTCATGATGGACGCCTACGCCGAGGACGAGGCGCCCAACGCCAAGGGCAAGCTGGAGAAGCGGACCGTGATGCGGCTCGACCGGCGGCTCGCCCCGGTCAAGGTCGCGGTGCTGCCGCTGTCGCGCAACGCCGACCTGTCGCCGAAGGCCCGTGACCTCGCTGCGCGGCTGCGCCGCAACTGGAACGTCGACTTCGACGACGCCGGCGCGATCGGCCGCCGCTACCGCCGGCAGGACGAGATCGGCACGCCGTTCTGCGTCACCGTCGACTTCGACACCCTCGAGGACGACGCGGTGACCGTGCGGGAGCGCGACACGATGAGCCAGGAGCGGATCGCGATCGGCCAGGTCGAGTCGTTCCTGGCCGCGCAGCTCGTCGGCTGCTGACCCGCCGGACGACGGACTCCGAAGCGGTCGCGGGCCGCCCCTCATGTGGGGGCGGCCCGCTTCCGTTGGGAGCGATCATTCGAATCGGCGGGAGCACGTCGCTCGGGAGCGCACCCCTCGGGAGGATCAGCTCGTGACGTACAGGGTCTGGTTGTAGGTGCCGGAGCCGGCGGTGGTCTCGCCGCGCAGCTGGTACGTCGCGGTGACGGTGGCGGTGGACGGGCAGAGGAAGTTGCTGCCGGACTGCTTGTTCACCGTCGCGCCGTTGACGCCGACCTGCGCCTGGTTGTTGCTGGTGACGGGACGGTTCGCGTTGTCGGGGTTGTAGCCGTTGGCCGTGAGGTTGCCGCCGAACACGCAGGTGATGCCGCCGAACAGGTCGACGACGGCCTTGACGCTGAAGTGGGCGATCGTGACCGCCGCGTCGCGGTTGCCGCTGTGGCCGGAGTCGTAGACGACGGTGCCGCCGGTCCACGGCAGGGCCTGTGCGGTGATGGTGACGGAGGCGGTGCCGGTGCAGCTGCTGAAGTTCGCGCTGCCGATGCTGAGGCCGCTGCCGTCGGAGTTGATCGAGCCCGTCATCGTCGACTGGCTGCAGGAGCCGCTGCCGATCGACGTGGAGACGGTCGCGTTGCCGAGCAGCGAGGCCTGCACGTTGCCCGCGTAGGGGGCGGCGGTGGCCGAGCCCTTGCGGATGGTCGTGCCCGCGGCCGAGGCGGGGGCGATCCCCGCGGCGAGGACGGCCAGCGCGGCGGTCCCGACGATCGCGGTCTGTCTGATTCGTGCCACCGGAAACTCCTCTGTCCGGTTCGGGGTGGGCAACGCGAAAGTAATTCGCCTTTCCCGGCCCGGCAATGGCTCCGGGCCGAACCCGGCCTGGCCGGATCGGGACACCAGCCAGTGTCTGCTGGTAAGGCCGTACCGGCGGGACGCGGGTAGGGTCCTGTGGCGCGAGCCCCGGTTGACGGAGTCCCGACTCCGTGCTTTCTCGCTTTGTTGCGGTCCAATGCGTCCGGTCGCGAAGTGGCCTAGATTGGGCCGGACCACCCGCCGCCGGGCCGGTGGCGGACGGGGAGGAGGGCCATGCGCGACCCGCGCCGCTCGCCCGCCGCCGTCCGCTGGCTGCTCGCCCTCGCGCTCGGGCTCCTCGGCCTCGCCGGCGCGCCCGCGCCGGGCGCTCTCGACGCGGCATCCGGCGGCCCGGGCGCCTCCGTCCGCGCCGCCGCCGTCCAGTACGCGGCGGGACACGCGTCCTCGCCGCGGCCGGCGCACGCCGCCGCCGCGACCGCGCGTCACCACGCCGGGCCGGCCGCACCGGCCGCGCCCGGCGCGTTCGCGTCCGCCGGCCCGGACGTCCGCCCGGCGCTCGTCCGGACCGTCCGGCCCGCCGCCGGCCACACCGAACCCGTCGTCGCGGCGACGGGCGCACCGCGGGGACGCGCCCCGCCCCTCGCCACACGGATCTGACGTTCGTCCAGCGGCGCCGCCCCCTTGCGAAGCGGCGGCGCCACAGCTCCGTGTGGAGGTTTCCCCTTGACTCGCGCCAACGCGGTGCGGGCGGTCCTGGCATTCGCCGTGCTCGCCGCATCGCTGTACTTCGCCCTGTCCGAACCCGCCCGGCTGGGCCTCGACCTGCGCGGCGGGACCCAGATCGTCCTGGAGACCCGCGACTCGCCGTCGGTCAAGGCGGGCCGCGAGGCCACCGACCGCGCCCGCCAGGTCCTGCACCGCCGCGTCGACGCGCTCGGCGTCGCCGAGGCGTCCATCACCCGCTCCGGCGACCGCAGGCTGATCGTCGAGCTCCCCGACGTGCAGGACCCGTCGCACGCCGCGGCGCTGCTCGGCCGGACCGCGCAGCTCACCGCCCACCCCGTCCGCGCCGCCGACGGCCCGGCCGGCACCGGCGAGCGGGAACTCCCGGACGAGAGCGGCCGCCCGGTCCTCGTCGGGCCCGCCCTGCTCACCGGCGACGGCATCGGCTCGGCCTCCGCGTCCTTCGACCCCGAGGGCCTCGGTGGCTGGGACGTCGGCATCAAGTTCCGCGGAGGCGGCGGCGCCGCCTGGGAGAAGGCCACCGCCAAGGCCGCCTGCGCCACCGGCGACGAGCGCCGCGTCGCGTTCGTCCTGGACGGCAAGGTCATCTCGTCGCCGCAGGTCAGCGCCGACGTCGCCTGCGGCACCGGGATCACCGGCGGGTCCACCCGGATCACCGGGAACTTCGGCGCCGACGAGGCCAAGGACCTCGCCGCGCTGGTGCAGGGCGGCGCGCTGCCCGTCCCCGTGAAGATCGTCGAGCAGCGGGTCGTCGGCCCCACCCTCGGCGAGGAGGCGATCAAGGCCAGCGCCTGGGCCGCCGTCATCGGCGTCGCGCTGACCGGCTTGTTCATCGCCGCCGTCTACCGGCTCGTCGGCCTGCTCGCCACCGTCGCGCTGGCCGGCTACGCCCTGATCTCCTACGCCGCGCTCGTCGCCGCGGGCGCCACCCTCACCCTGCCCGGCCTCGCAGGGTTCGTCCTGGCGATCGGGATGGCGATCGATGCGAACGTGCTGGCGTTCGAACGCGCCCGAGAGGAACGTGCCGCCGCACCCGGCCGGACCCCGCGCAACGCGCTCGCCATCGGGTTCACCAAGGCGTGGTCGGCGATCGCGGACTCCGCCGCCACCACCCTGCTCGCCGGCGGGCTGCTGTTCTTCCTCGCGTCCGGGCCGGTCAAGGGCTTCGGCGTCACCCTGTGCATCGGCGTCCTCGCCTCGCTCGTCTCGGCGATGCTGCTCAGCCGCGTCCTCACCGACGCCGCCCTCGCCCGCATGCCGAAGACCGGCCGCTCGAAGGCCGGCGGGCTCAGCCCCGGCGGCCGGATCCGCCGATGGCTGGAACACCGCGCACCCGACCTGATGAAGCGCCGGACGCTCTGGCTCGCGCTGTCCGGCCTCGCCGTCGCCCTCGCCGTCACCGGGATCTTCGCCCGGGGCCTGAACTACGGCGTCGAGTTCACCGGCGGACGCGCCGTCGAGTACACCACCGGCCGCCCCGTCGACATCGGCGACGCCCGCTCCGCCGTCGCCCGCGCCGGATTCCCGCAGGCCACCGTCCAGACGTCCGGCAAGGACGGCATCGCCGTCCGCACGGCGAAGCTCACCGACGCGCAGGAGAAGCGCATCCGGGACGCGCTCGCGCAGCAGGGCGGCGGCGCGGCCAAGCAGCGCGACGAGCTGATCGGCCCGAGCCTCGGCGGCGAGATGCGCACCAAGGCCCTGATCGCGCTCGGCGTGGCCCTGCTGGTGCAGCTCGCCTACCTGACGTTCCGGTTCCGCTGGACGTTCGCGGCCGGGTCCGTGCTGGCGATGCTGCACGACGTCGTGATCGTCACCGGCCTGTTCGCCTGGCTCGGCAAGCCGATCGACGGCGTCTTCCTCGCCGCGCTCCTCACCGTCATCGGCTACTCGGTGAACGACTCCGTCGTGGTGTTCGACCGCGTCCGCGAACTGTGGACGGCCGAGCCCCGCACCCGGTTCGCGGAGGTCGCGAACCGGGGCGTGCTGCAGACCGTCCCCCGCACCGTCAACACCGGCATGGGCGCCCTGTTCATCCTGGCCGCCCTCGCCGTCCTCGGCGGCGACACGCTGACCGACTTCGCGATCGCGCTCCTCGCGGGCATCCTCGTCGGCACGTACTCCAGCGTCTTCACCGCCACGCCGCTCGCGGTCGTCCTGGAGCGCTTCGCGGGCCCGCCGCCGCGCCCCCGCGCCGCGGCACCCCGCACCACCCGCACCCGCGACGACTCCGGCGCCGTCGTCTGACCCCGTACGGCGTGCCGCCGACCCCCGGCGGCACGCCGTCCCGATCACTTCCCGAGGACGGACCTCTTCAGCGTCCCGTGCTTCACCGAGGCAAGGCAGATCACATTGCGCACGCTGAAATCCCAGTCCCGTTTCGTCGGCGCGAGGTAGTAGGTCTCCATCTCGACCGGCGGCGGATTCTTCGCGAAGACCTTGTCCGCTCTCCGGTTGCACCCATCCTTGGCGTGCTTGTCAATAAGCTTATCTCCCGGGTATTCCCACCAGTTCCTTGATGGGTCCAGGCCCTGCCAGGGCAACTCGAACGCGGCGTACACCTGCACCCTGTGCCGTTCGGTGCACGGGACGCCGCGCGACGCCGTGGCGGTGAGCTCCCATTCGGTGAAGCAGTCGCCGACCTCGACCTCTCTCAGGGTCTTCATGTCCGGGTCGATGCTCGTGGCCAGCGGCGCGCTCAGCGTGCCGGCGCCCGTGTACCGCATCGCGCAGACCACCTGCCGGTCACCGCTCCGCCAGGCGGGCTCGCCCGGCTTCGCGACGTAGATCTCGAGGTCCTTGTAGTAGCGGCTCTTCGTGAGGAACTCCAGCCGGTCCGTGCACACCTTGTTCGCCTCGGCCTCCAGGCCCTTGTCGCCGGGAAAGTCGTTGTCGTCCGGCAGTGCGGCGTCCGCGACGATCTCCCCGTCATGCGGACGCGTGCACGGCAGCGCGGTGACGATCACCTGGCTCGCTTCCTCCCCGAACCCGGTGAAGCAGTCGCCGGTCTTGAGACGCGAGAGGACGGTCTTGCCGCTCGCCGTGATCTGCCCCGAGCCGTCGCGTTCCGGCGAGAGCAGCACCGTCGCGGCGATCAGCCCGCCGACGACGATCCACACCAGCGACGCGGCCAGTCCGCCGACCGCCAGCCCCCTGCCCCTCTCGCCGCGCCGCCTGATCTGCACGAACGCCGCGATGGCGAACCCGACCGAGAACAGGATCATGCCGATGATCCCGGCGGCGAGCGCGACCTTCGCGTACGGGTTCGTCCGCCGTTGAACCGGCGCAGGGGGCATCCCGTAGACGGGCTGGAACCCCTGTGCCGGCGGCACCGGTGCTGGCGGGCCGCCGACCGGTGCCTCTGCGACGGGCGCATCGGGCGGAGCCCAGCCCGGTCCCGGTTCGGGCGGCGCCGCCGGAGTCTCGCCGACGCCGACCGGGTTCAAGCTGTCGTGCGCGGGGGCGGATTCTTCGTTCAACGGGGACGGAACTCCCTCATCGTGCGCGCTCATTGAGGCATCACCGAATGCGTGAGTGAGCCGTGCCGAGCCTCGGCAAAGCAGAACACGAAGCGCTGCCCCATCATCCAAAAGTCGTCGCGGGGGCGCGTCCATCTCACCAGGACGTCCGGCGGGTGCGTTCCGAAGGCATGAACCGCGCGTTCGCTGCAGCCGTACATCATTTCCTTCCCCGTCGGATAGGCCGCGTTGTGATATTTGATGACCGCATAAATTTGAACCTGGTGTTCCTCGTCGCAGTTGACGATTTCCTCGTTCCCCCCGCCGTCCCATGGCTTGACGCAGTCACCCGGGCTCACTTCGGCAGCACCGAACTCGTCAGGGGCGCTCCGTCGGCCTTGAACATGCAGACGATCCTGCGGTCGCCCTCCTGCCAGCCCTCTTTCGACGGGTAGAGGTACCACGGCACGACATGCCGGGGCAGAGGCCGCTTGGCGAAGACTTTGACCGTGCGCTTGGCGCACTCCAGCATCGCCTTCGCCTCGATCGTGTCCTTGGTCGGGTACTCGTGGCCGCGCATATCGTATTTCGCGATGACCTGCAGTTCGTGCTTCTTCTTGCAGTCGACGGTGGTGAGGAGCGCGCGTTCCCGCCATTTGTCGACGCAGTCGCCGGCGACCAGGTCGAGGTAGGTCCGCGCTCCCCATTCCGCGCTGGTCAGGGGCGCGGTGAGCTTTTCGGAGCCGGTGTAGCGCAGGACACAGGTGACGTCGTGGCGGCCCTTGCTCCAGGCTTCGCGGCGGGGACGGTCGATGTGCAGTTCAAGGTCGTCGGAGTAGCGGTTGTTCATCAGGAACCGGGTCCTGTCCTTGCACTCCTTCGTCGCCTCGGTGACGAGTGACCCGTCGCCGGGGTACGGGAGGTCGGCCAGGGTGACCACGGCGCCGATCTCGCCCTCGTGCGGCTGGGTGCACGGCGTCTTGGTCACGTAGACGCTGGTGAGGCCGTCCTCGAGGCCGGTGAAGCAGTCGCCGGCGAGCAAGGTCGTGACGCGCGGCTTGCCGCCCTTGCTCGCCGGGGCGTCGACGCCGCCGGTGGTGGTGTGCAGGACCCCCATGGCGAGGACGAGGGTGGCGGCGGCGATCCAGACGGCGGAGGCGGCGAGGCCGGCGGCGGCGAGGCCCTTGCCCTTTTCGTTGCGGCGGCTCGTCTGGACGAAGGTGGCGATCGCGAAGCCGATCGCGAACACGACGAGGCCGAAGATCCCGGCGAGCAGGGCGACGATCGCGAACCGGTTGGTCCGGCGCGGGCCGGGTGCGGGCGGCGGGCCGGGCGGGGGCGGTGGTGCGGGCGCGGCGGCGTGCTCCGGCGGCGGGGGAGCGGCGGTGGTGCCCGCGTCCGGCGGGGTCCAGGCGGCCGCGGCGGACGGTTCTTCGGGGGTGTCCTGGACGTCGTCAGCGTCCGGTGGCGTTGTCACAGCGGGAAGGTACGGGATCAAGGTCACAAAAAGCGCATTTCCGGCGGTCGTCGCCAAGTTGTGATCATGGCCGTTCACCTGCCGATGATCTTCTCCTCGCCCGCCGGTCACCCGGCACTGGTGATCTTCTGCCGATCGGTCCGATCGGCGGAAGGTGTCCGGTGTCTCGAATGTCCCGACGGCTGGCCGGGGGCGCGCTCGCCCTGGCCGCCGCCACGGCGGGGACGGTGCCCGCCGCGCACGCCGGGCAGCCCCGCCCGGTCGACGTGCAGCTGCTGTCCATCACCGACTTCCACGGCTACCTGCAGCCCTACGACGACGCCGCGAACGGGCAGGTGAAGCTGCCGGACGGGACCGTCCTGAAGGTCGGCGGCGCCGCCTACAATGCCGCGCACCTGGAGCGGCTGCGGCAGGGGAAGCGGAACTCGATCCTGTTCTCGGTCGGCGACAACTTCAGCGGCTGGCCGTTCGAGGTGGACGCGTTCCGCGACGAGCCGACGATCGAGGTGCTCAACAAGCTCGGCGTCCGGTTCTCCGCGGTCGGCAACCACGAGCTGGACGTGTCGGCCGGGTTCCTCAAGGACCACATGATGAAGGGCCGCTGCTTCGGCACGGTGAACGTCGACAGCTGCTTCACCGACTCCACCGGCAAGCGGTTCCGCGGCGCCGACTTCCCCTTCTACACCGGCAACATCGTCGCCGCGAAGACCGGGAAGCCGATCCTCAAGCCGTACAACATCGAGTGGGTGCGCGGGGACGGCGGCCGGAGGATCCCGGTCGGGTTCATCGACCTGACCGTCCCGGACACCCCGGCCGGGTCCACGTCCTACCAGCCGGACCTGCGGTCGCTGCCGCTGCTGGAGACGGCGAACCGGTACGCCGCGGAGCTGAAGCGGCGCGGCGTGAAGGCGATCGTGGCGAACGTCCACGACGGCGGGACGGCGGACGGCGCGGGCTTCGACGGCTGCCACGACCCGCACGGCCCCGTCGTCGACTTCGCGAAGCAGGCGTCGCCGGACATCGACGCGATCTTCACCGGGCACTGGCACGCCGGGTTCAACTGCACGATCGCCGACCCGGCGGGGAACCCGCGCCCGGTGGTCGAGGGCCTGAACCACGGCCGGCTGATCAGCGAGATCGACCTGCGGCTGGACGCCCGCGGCGAGGTGATCCGCGGCGCCACCAGGGCCGTCAACCATCCGGTGACCCGCGACATCGCGCCCGACCCGGCCGTCCAGAAGATCGCCGACTACTGGACGGCCCGCGGGAACGCGCTGGCCGCGCAGCCGCTCGCGCGGCAGACCGGCGACTTCACCCGGGCACAGAACGGCGCCGGCGAGAGCACCATGGGCGACCTCGCCGCCGACGTCCAGTACTGGGCGGCGGGGACGTCCCGCAAGGGCCGCGCCGATCTCGCGCTCGTCGCGACCAAGCCCGTGACCGGCTCGACCGCGGTCGCGCGGGACCTGCCGTACGCGAGGGGGACGGCCGCCGGCGACGCCGACGGGCGCGTGACGTTCGGCGAGGCGTGGAGCGCCTACGGGTACGGCAACCCGGTCCTCACCGTCACGGTGACCGGCGAGCAGATCCACCAGGCGCTGGAGCAGCAGTGGCAGGGCACGAAGTTCGCGCCGTTCGCGGTGTCGAAGAACGTCCGCTACGGCTACGACGCGTCCCGCCCCGCCGGCGACCGCGTCGACCCGGCGAAGGTCACGATCGACGGCAGGCCGCTCGACCCGTCCAGGAGGTACCGGCTGGCCGCGCTCGCCTACACGCTGATCGGCGCGGACGGCCACACCGCGTTCAACGGGTTCACCGGCGCCTACCGCAACGACCTGCCCGACCACGAGGCGTTCGCCGCGTACCTGAGGGCGCATCCGGTGATCGCGCCCGCGCCGCTCGACCGGGTCGCCCCGGCGGCGGGCTGAACCGCCATGAAGAAGCGCCGTGGCCGGGGACGATCCCGGCCACGGCGCCCCGCCGGCTCAGGCCAGCGGCGGCTGCTCCTGCTCGCCCTCCGCGTTGATCACCTGCATCACCGCGTTGATCAGCGCGAGGTGGGTGAACGCCTGCGGGAAGTTGCCGAGGTGCCGCCCGGTGTGCGGGTCGATCTCCTCGGCGTACAGCTGCAGCGGGCTCGCGTACGACAGCAGCTTCTCGCACAGCGCCCGCGCCCGGTCCAGCTCACCGATCATCACCAGCGTGCTGACCAGCCAGAACGAGCAGATCGTGAAGGTGCCCTCCTCCGACTCGAACCCGTCGTCGGTCTCGGTCGCCCGGTACCGCAGGACGAGGTCGTCCTCCGACAGCTCGTCGGCGATGGCGAGGACCGTCTCCCGGACGCGCTTGTCGTCGGCGGGCAGGAACCCCAGCAGCGGGATCAGCAGCGCCGACGCGTCCAGCGCGTCCGCGCCGTAGTGCGCGGTGAACACGCCCCGCTCGTCCAGCGCGTTCGCCAGCACGTCCGCGTGGATCTCGTCGGCGGCGGCCTGCCAGCGGCGCGCCCGCTCCTGGTCGCCGCGGACGCGGGCCAGCCGCGCGCCGCGCTCGGCCGCGACCCAGCAGAACACCTTCGAGGAGGTGAAGTGCTGCGGCTCGCCGCGCACCTCCCACATCCCGCAGTCGGGGGTGCGCCAGTTGGCGAGCGCGTCCTCCACCTGCTTCACGACGATCTTCCAGAGCCGGTCGTCGAGCCGGTCGCGCTTGCGCACGAACAGGTAGATCGACCCGATGATCGCGCCCCACACGTCGTGCTGGGCCTGCATGTACGCCTCGTTGCCGATGCGCACCGGGCGGGCGTTGTCGTAGCCGGTCAGGTGCTCGAGGGTGGACTCGGGCAGCTCCTCCCGGCCGTCCAGCCCGTACATGATCTGCAGCTTGCCCTCGGCGGCCTCGGCGACGTCGGTGATGAAGTAGAAGAAGTCGTTGGCCTCCCAGTCGTACCCGAGGGTGTAGAAGGCCCACAGCGCCATGGTGGAGTCGCGGATCCAGGTGTAGCGGTAGTCCCAGTTCCGGTCGCCGCCCGGCGTCTCCGGCAGCGACGTCGTCGCCGCGGCCGCGACCGCGCCCGACGGCGCGAACGTCAGCCCCTTCAGGGTGAGCGCGCTGCGCTGCAGGTGGCTGCGCCACGGGTGGTCGGGGAAGCGGCCGCGGTCCAGCCAGTGCTGCCAGTGGTGGACGGTCCAGACGAGCCGCTCCTGCGCCTCCTCCCACGACGAGGGCGCCGCGTGCTCGCTCCACGACAGCGCGACGAACCGGGACTCGCCCTGCTTCAGCAGCGTCCGGGACGTGGCGAGCGACCCCTCGAACCCGACGTTCATGTCGGTGGTCAGCCGCAGCCCGACGCCGTTCCCGCGCGCGACGGCCTCGTGGTAGCCGGCGCCGGTGTGCTCCCAGCGGGCCGGCGTCTGCCCGTAGTCGAACACCGGCATGCAGTCGAGCCGGACCTGGACCTGGCCGTTCACGCACCGCACCATCCGCAGCAGGACGTGGTCGGCGTCGTAGTCGGTGGGGGCCCGGCGGTGCGTGTGGGACCGCTCCGTCTCGTGGTGCCAGGGCCCCATCAGCAGGGCGTCGGTGACCACGAGCCAGCCGCCGTGCACCCACCAGGTGGTCTCCATCACCATGGTGCCGGGGATGTAGCGCTGCGCGGCGGGCACCTCCACGCCCGCCGGGCCGACCCGGAAGTACCCGGCGTCCCGGTCCAGGATCGACCCGAACACGCTGGGCGAGTCCATCTTCGGCAGGCACATCCACTCGATGTTCCCGCTGGGCGCGACCAGCGCGGTCGTCTCGCAGTCGGACAGGAACCCGAAATCGGCGATCGGGGCGAACGGGTCTCCCGCCCGGCCGCCGGCGACCTTCGGCCTCACAGCGTCACCTCCTTGATCCATCATTACCTCTCCAGAGCAATGGGTGCGCCAGGAGCGCGGGATGTTTCCCCGGCGCCGGGCGCGCGGTGTGCGGCCTCAGGGCGGCGGCGGCCCCCGGGCAGTGGTTCAGACCACTTGGAATAGACCACTAAACGGCCTCTGAGCTGCGATAACGCCGTTCGGGCAAAGGGGTGCCGGGAGACCGGGTCATCCGCGGGTACAGTCCCGGCAAACAGGGCAGCGGACCCGCTGGCGCCTGGGGGGACGCAACGGTGCGCGCTCTCCGGCGCGGGGGTCCGGAACTGTCACTGGGTGGAACCGGAGCGAGAAGGAGCTCCCCGTGCCGAAGTTCGTGTACGACTTCACCGAGGGAAACAAGGACCTCAAGGATCTGCTGGGCGGCAAGGGCGCCAACCTGGCCGAGATGACCAACCTCGGCCTGCCCGTGCCTCCCGGGTTCACGATCACTGCGGAGGCCTGCCGGCATTACCTTGAGCACGGGACCCTGCCCGAGGGGCTGGCGGAGGAGGTGAACGCCCACCTCGCCGCCCTGGAGGGCGCGATGGGCAAGAAGCTCGGCGAGCCCGGCGACCCGCTGCTGGTCAGCGTCCGCTCGGGGGCCAAGTTCAGCATGCCCGGGATGATGGAGACCGTCCTGAACGTCGGTCTCAACGACGAGTCGGTGCACGGCCTCGCCGCCCAGGCCGGCGACGAGCGGTTCGCCTGGGACTCCTACCGCCGGCTGATCCAGATGTTCGGCAAGACCGTGCTGGACGTGGACGGCGACCTGTTCGAGGACGCCGTCGAGGACGTCAAGCGGGCCCGCGGCACCGACGACGACGCCGACCTCACCGCCGACGACTTCAAGGACCTCGTCGACCGGTTCAAGGCGATCGTCCGCGAGCAGGCCGGCCGGGAGTTCCCGACCGACCCGCGCGAGCAGATGGACCTGGCCACCGAGGCGGTGTTCGAGTCCTGGAACGCCGACCGCGCGATCCTGTACCGCCGCCAGGAGCGCATCCCCGTCGATCTCGGCACCGCCGTCAACATCTGCTCGATGGTCTTCGGCAACATGGGGATGGACTCGGGGACGGGCGTGGCGTTCACCCGCGACCCCGCGTCCGGGCACCAGGGCATCTACGGCGACTACCTGCAGAACGCGCAGGGCGAGGACGTCGTCGCCGGGATCCGCAACACCGTCCCGCTGACGGAGCTGGAGCGGATCGACAAGGCGTCCTACGACCGGCTTCTCGAGATCATGGAGACGCTCGAGAACCACTACCTCGACATGTGCGACATCGAGTTCACGATCGAGCGCGGCAAGCTGTGGATGCTGCAGACCCGGGTCGGGAAGCGGACCGCCGCCGCCGCGTTCCGGATCGCCTGCCAGCTGCTCGACCAGGGGCTCATCGACGCCGACGAGGCGGCCCGGCGCGTCACCGGCGGCCAGCTCGCGCAGCTGATGTTCCCCCGGTTCGCCAGCAGGGTCGACGGCGTCAAGAAGATCACCAAGGGGATGAACGCCTCGCCCGGCGCCGCCGTCGGCAAGGCCGTGTTCACCTCCGAGCGGGCCGTCGAGCTGGCCGAGCGGGGCGAGGACGTGATCCTCGTCCGCCGCGAGACCAACCCCGACGACCTGTCCGGCATGGTCGCCGCCAAGGGCGTGCTGACCTCCCGCGGCGGCAAGACCTCGCACGCCGCCGTCGTCGCCCGCGGCATGGGCAAGACGTGCGTGTGCGGCGCCGAGGAGCTGGACGTCGACGTCAAGGCCGGGTCGTTCACCGCGCCCGGCGGCGTCACCGTGAGCGAGGGCGACGTCATCTCGATCGACGGGTCGTCCGGCGACGTCTACCTCGGCGAGGTCCCGGTCGAGGACTCCCCGGTCGTCCGGTACTTCGAGGGCGAGCTGTCCGCCGCGGACGGCGACGAGCTGGTCACCGCGGTGAACCGCGTCATGGAGCACGCCGACGCCAGGGCGGCGATGGCGGTCCGCGCCAACGCCGACAACGCCGAGGACGCGGCGCGGGCCCGCCGGTTCGGCGCCCGCGGCATCGGCCTGTGCCGCACCGAGCACATGTTCCTCGGCGACCGCCGGCAGCTCGTCGAGCAGCTGATCCTGGCCGAGGGCGACGACGAGCGGCAGGCCGCGCTGGACGCCCTGGAGCCCCTGCAGAAGCAGGACTTCGAGGGCATCTTCGAGGCCATGGACGGGCTGCCGGTCACGATCCGGCTCATCGACCCGCCGCTGCACGAGTTCCTCCCCGACATCACCGAGCTGTCGGTCAGGGTGGCCCTCGCCGGCGACGGCGCCGACCCCAAGGACCGGAGACTGCTCGAGGCAGTCACCCGACTGCACGAGCAGAACCCTATGTTGGGGCTGCGCGGCGTGCGGCTGGGTTTGGTGATTCCGGGGCTGTTCGCCATGCAGGTGCGCGCGATCGCCGAGGCCGCCGCGGCCCGCAAGGCCGCGGGCGGCGACCCGCGCCCCGAGATCATGATCCCGCTCGTCGGCGCGGTGCAGGAGCTGGAGGCGGTCCGCGACGAGGCGCGCGGCATCCTCGACGCGGTCCGGGAGTCCACCGGCGTGGACGTCCCGGCGCTGGTCGGCACCATGATCGAGCTGCCGCGGGCGGCGCTGACCGCCGGGCAGATCGCCGAGGCCGCCGAGTTCTTCTCCTTCGGCACCAACGACCTCACCCAGACGACGTGGGGCTTCTCCCGCGACGACGTCGAGGCGGCGTTCTTCTCCCGCTACCTCGAACTCGGGATCTTCGGGGTGTCGCCGTTCGAGACCCTGGACCGGGAGGGCGTCGGGCGGCTCGTCCGGATCGCCGCCGAGGAGGGCCGCAGGGCGCGTCCGGGGATCAAGCTCGGGATCTGCGGCGAGCACGGCGGTGACCCCGACTCGGTGCACTTCTGCCACGAGGTCGGCCTGGACTACGTGTCCTGCTCGCCCTTCCGGGTACCCGTGGCGCGGCTGGAGGCCGGCCGCGCCGCGATCGAGGCGGGCGCCGCGGGAGGCAGCGACAGCCGCTGACCGCGGCCCGGGCGGCCGGCCGGCGCGCGGCCGACCGCCCGGGACCGCGCAACGCGGGATCCCCGGCGGGTGGAAATGTGGGGCGCGCAACACGCCGGACCTGCGAACCTCCGGCGCCCGCCGGACCATCTCACTAACGTGTCCAGAGCGATGACGTTGGAAGTCGAGTTGCCGGACCACGACCCGGACGAGCCCGAGGAGACCGGTGAGCGCCCGCGCGGCCGCAAGAGGCGCGGACGGCGCCCGCGGCCGCTCTGGTTCACGATCCCGGTCACCGTGCTGTGCTGCGTCCTCGCCGTCGTCGTGCTGACCCCGCTGACCGTCGGCGCCCGCGTCTGGTACCAGGCCCGGCAGGACGAGCGGCCCCGCTCGGACGCGATCATCGTGCTCGGCGCCGCGCAGTACAACGGGGTGCCGTCCCCGACGCTGCGCTGGCGGCTCCAGCACGCCCTGGACCTGTACCGCGACAAGGTCGCGCCCGCGATCGTCACCGTCGGCGGCCGGGCGCCCGGCGACCACTACACCGAGGCCGAGTCCGGGCGCCGGTGGTTGATCGAGAAGGGCGGCGTGCCCGCGTCCCAGGTCGTCGCGGTGCCGGACGGCCGCGACACGCTGCAGAGCATGAAGGCGGTCGGGAAGGTCTACAAGGCGCGGCACTGGACGTCCGGCGTGATCGTCACCGACCCGCCGCACGCGCTGCGCTCCAAGCGGATGGCCGAGGACAGCGGCATCAAGGCGGCCGCGTCGCCGACCCGCAGCGGCCCGAGCGTGCAGACCCGCGACACCCAGTTCCACTACATCGTCCGGGAGACCGGCGGGTACCTGTCGTACGTGCTGCTCGGCAAGAGCGTGAAGACGCCGAGCGAGACCATCAAGATCATCCACGGTGACCCGACCGCGACCGTGTCGCCCGGCGCGCCCGGTGCCACGCCGGGCGCCACCCCGGGCGGCGCGCCCACCCGCTGAGCCCTGCCCGGCGCCGCCGAATCAGCGGCGGCTCGGCCTGCTTACTCTCCCTTTGCCCGCTTACTCTGGAAGGACATGACCCACAACCCGTCACGCACCGGACGCTCGGAAGGGTCCGGATACTCCGGCAGGGACAAGCTGCGCTGGGCGCCCGAGCCCCCCAAGCGCCGCGACCGCACGGCGTTCGAACGCGACCGGGCCCGCGTGCTGCACAGCGCCGCGCTCCGCCGGCTCGCCGCCAAGACCCAGGTCGCCTCGCCCGGCGCGGACGCCGCCGCCGACACCGTGCAGAGCCTGCGCACCCGGCTCACCCACTCGCTGGAGTGCGCGCAGGTCGGCCGGGAGCTCGGCAAGTCCCTCGGCTGCGACCCCGACCTGGTCGAGGCGGCGTGCCTGTCGCACGACATCGGGCACCCGCCGTTCGGCCACAACGGCGAGTCCGCCCTGGCCGTCGTCGCCCGCGACTGCGGCGGTTTCGAGGGCAACGCGCAGAGCCTGCGCGTCCTGACCCGGCTGGAGCCCAAGTCGTTCGCGCCGGACGGCCCGCCCCTGCACGGCCGCAGCGTCGGCCTCAACCTCACCCGCGCGGCCCTCGACGCGGCGATGAAGTACCCGTGGACGCAGCAGGACGCCGTCAACGGCAAGTTCGGCGTGTACGCCGACGACGTCGACGTCGCCCGCTGGGTCCGCGAGGGCGCCCCGGCCGGCCGGACCTGCTTCGAGGCCCAGGTCATGGACTGGAGCGACGACGTCGCCTACTCCGTCCACGACCTGGAGGACGCGCTCGTCGCCGGGCACGTCGACTTCGCGCGGCTCGCCGACCCGTCCGAGCGCCGGCTCGTCGCCGCCACCGCCGCCAAGCTGTACTGCGCCGACGCCGGCCTCGACGAGCTGGAGGAGCGGTTCGCCGCGCTGCTCGCCGAGCCGTACTGGCCCGACCGCTACGACGGCACGCCGCGCAGCCTCGCCGCGCTCAAGAACCTCACCAGCACGCTGATCGGCCGGTTCTGCCTGGCCGCCGAGACCGCCACCCGCGTCGCCCACGGCGACCGGCCGCTCACCCGCTACGCCGCCGAGCTGATCGTCCCGCGCCCGCAGCGGCTGGAGAACGCGCTGCTCAAGGGCATCACCGCGCACTACGTGTGGATCAGCCACGAGGAGGTCAGGGCACGCCAGCGCACCCTGATCACCGAGCTGGCCGAGATGATGCTCGCCGGCGCGCCCGCCTCCCTGGACCCCGGGTTCCGCGAGGCGTTCGTCGACGCCGGCGACGACGCGGCCCGGCTGCGCGCCGTCGTCGACCAGATCGCCTCCCTCACCGACCTGTCGGCGATCGCGCGCCACCGCCTCCTCGGCGGCCGCCCGCAGTAGCCCGCGCCGGGGCCGGGCCTAGGTGCGTGCATTCCGCCCCGACGCGCCGAACAATGACCCTTGTCTCGTTACGGAGGCCGCTGTAGGGATAGCTACAAGTCATCTACAGGAGGTCGCGCCATGCCCGAGGAGACGTTCGTCATCGTCGGTGCCGGACTTGCCGGAGCCAAGGCGGCGGAGACGCTTCGCGAGGAGGGCTTCGCGGGCCGCGTGCTGCTGATCGGCGAGGAGATCGAGCGGCCGTACGAGCGTCCGCCGCTGTCCAAGGGGTTCCTGCTCGACAAGGAACCGCGCGAGAAGGCGCACGTGCACGAGGCCGACTGGTACGACAAGCATGACGTGGAACTGCGCGCCGGCGTCTCCGTCACGGCGATCGACCGGACCGCCCACCAGGTGCGGCTGTCGACCAAGGAGCCGATCGGCTACACCAGGCTGCTCCTTGCGACCGGCGCTTCGCCGCGCCGCCTGGAGGTCCCCGGCTCCAAGCTCCAGGGCATCCACTACCTGCGCACCATGGCCGACTCTGCCGCGCTGAAGCAGGCGTTCGCGCACGGCGGCCGGCGCGTCGTCGTCGCCGGGGCCGGCTGGATCGGGCTGGAGGCGGCCGCCGCCGCCCGCGAGTACGGCAACGACGTCACGATCATCGAGCCGGAGCCCGCGCCGCTGCACGCCGCGCTCGGCCCCGAGCTCGGCCGCCTGTTCGCCGACCTGCACCACGAGCACGGCGTCGACGTCCGCCTCGACCAGGGCGTCGCCGGGTTCTGGGGCGCCGGGCAGGTGTCGGCCGTCGTCACCTCCGGCGGCGCCGAGGTGCCCGCCGACGTGGTCGTCGTCGGCATCGGCGTCCGGCCGAACACGGCGCTCGCCGAGAAGGCGGGCCTCGAGGTCTCCGACGGGATCCTCGTCGACCAGTCGCTGCGCACCTCCGACCCCGATGTCTTCGCCGCCGGCGACGTCGCCAACGCCTACAACCCGCTGCTCGGCCGCCGGATCCGCGTCGAGCACTGGGCGAACGCGCTGAACGGCGGGCCCGCCGCCGCGCGCGCCATGCTCGGCCGGGACGTCGTGTACGACCGCGTCCCGTACTTCTTCAGCGACCAGTACGACCTCGGGATGGAGATGTCCGGCGTCGCCGCGCCGGGGGAGTACGACCGGGTCGTCTACCGCGGGGACGTCGCGGCCCGCGAGTTCATCGCGTTCTGGCTGAACGAGGGCCGGGTCGTCGGCGGGATGAACGTCAACGTGTGGGACGTGACCGGCGACGTCCAGGCGCTGATCCGGTCCGGGCGCCCGGTCGAGGAGGCCCGGCTCGCCGACCCGGCGGTGCCGCTCGCCGACCTCGCCGGCTGAGACCCCGCTCCCGATCTTTGTCACCGCCCGGCCGTACCGGGCCGGGCCGTAAGGCACGTACAGTCGGCCGGGTGGTGACGGACGAGATCGCGGCGCCGGCCCGCGCGCGCCTCGCGGTGACGGTGGCGTTCGCGGCGCACGGCCTGCTCGGCGCGGCGTGGGTGGCGCGCATCCCGCAGATCAAGGAGCATCTCGGGCTGAGCGCGGGCACGATGGGCGTCGCGCTGCTCGGCGCCCCGGTGGGCGTGGTCGCCGCGGTCCGGTTCGCCGGCTGGATCGTGCACCGGTGGGGCTCCCGCGCGACCACCGTCGCCGCCGGGACCGTGGGCGCGCTGTCGCTCGTCCCGCTGGGGCTGTCGTGGAACCTCGCGTCGCTGATCTGCTCCCTGGTGCTGATGGGCGGGTCGCTCGGCCTGATGGACGTGGCGATGAACGCCCAGGGCGTCGCCGTCGAGCGCGGGTACGGGCGCCCGCTGATGTCCGGCCTGCACGGCTCGTACAGCATCGGGACGCTGGTGGCGGCGCTGATCGGGTCCGGGGCGGCGCATGCGGGCGTCCCGGTCGCGGTGCACCTGTCGGTCGCGGCGGCGGTGCTGGTGGTGCTGCTGGCGGTCGGCTGCCGCGACCTGCTGGATCGTTCCATCGACGTGCTTCCGGAGAGCGACGCCGACGACGCCGCCGAGGCCGCACCGCCGGGGCGGCGGGGGGCGGCCGTCCGCGCCGCCCGCTGGCCGCTGATCATGCTCGGCGTCATCGGGCTCTGCTCGTTCGTCGGCGAGGGCGCGATGGCCGACTGGAGCGCCATCTACCTGCGCGAGAGCCTCGGCACCGGCCCCGGCGCGGCCGGGCTCGGCTACGCCGGCTGCGCGATCGCGATGACCGCCGGACGGCTCGCCGGCGACCGCGTCGTCGCCCGCTTCGGGCCCGTCACCGTGCTGCGGACCGGGTCGCTGGTCGCGGCGGCCGGGCTCGCCCTCGGGCTGCTGCTCGGGAACCCGGTCGCCGCCGTGTGCGGATTCACCCTTTTCGGGCTCGGCGTCGCCGTCGTGGCGCCCGTCACGTTCAGCGCCGCCGGGAACGTCCCCGGCGTCCCGCCCGCCGCCGGGATCTCCCGGGTCACCGGGGTCGGCTACCTCGGCCTGCTCGGCGGCCCGCCCGTCATCGGATTCGTCGCGCAGGGCGTCGGGCTCGCCTGGGCGCTCGCCGTCCCGGCCGCGCTCGCCGGCCTGATCGTCCTGCTCGCGCCGGCCACGGCCACCGCCGAGCGCTGAGCGCCGCGCGCCCGGGAACCGGGGATGGGGCCTGGCCGTTTTAACGGGGTTGTGACGTCGTTATATGTACCGTTCAGGTAAGGTCTGGGCGAGTGAGCACCATGCAGCGGTCGAGACCGGCGAAAACGGTCTCGTCCGCACCGGCGTACCGGGCGTTCCTCCGCGAGCTGCTCAGCTTCGGAGCCGTCGGCTTCGTCGGCACCCTCATCATGATCTTCGGCGCCAACCTGATGCGCGCCTGGCTCGGCGGCAGCCCGGTGACCAGCGTCGCCGTCCCCACCGTCCTGTCCACGCTGAGCTCCTACCTGCTCAACCGCTACTGGACGTTCCGGCACCGCGACAGCGAGGGCTCCGGCCGCGAGTTCGCGATCTTCTTCGCGCTGAACGGCATCGGGCTCGGCATCCAGGTGCTGTGCACCGGATTCACCTACTACACGCTCGGCCTGCACGGCGGCATCGCCTACAACCTCGGGCTCCTCGCGGGCGTCGTGTTCAGCTCCGCGTTCCGCTACTGGTCGTACAAGAAGTGGGTCTTCACCCCGGCAGCCGCGTGAGATGGGGCGGCTCGACGACGAGTGGGCGCGGCACCGGCCCGCCGTGTTCGGCGCCGCCTACCGGATCACCGGCAGTGTCACCGACGCCGAGGACATCACGCAGGACGTGTGGCTGCGCGCCGCCGCCAAACCCCTCGACGACGTCCGCGACCTGCGCGCCTGGCTGATCACCGTCGCCGCCCGGCGCGCCTACGACCTGCTCGGCTCCGCGCACGCCCGCCGCGTCGACTACGTCGGGCCCTGGCTGCCCGAACCGCTGCTGACCGGCCCCGACGCCGCCGAACCCGTGCTCGTCGACGAGACCGCCGGCACCGCGATGCTGCTCGTCCTGGAGGAGCTGTCGCCGCCCGAGCGGGTCGCGTTCGTGCTGCACCAGGCGTTCGAGGTGCCCTACGACGCGATCGCGGAGGTGCTCGGCAAAACGCCCGCCGCGTGCCGGCAGCTCGCGTCCCGGGCCCGCCGCAAGGTCGCCGCCGCGACCCCGCCCCGCCCCGCGGACGCGGGGGAGCGGGATCGGGTGCTGCGCGCGTTCCGGGCCGCCTACGAGCGCCGCGACGAGGCCGCCCTGCTGGCGCTGCTCGACCCGGACGCCACCTACACCACCGACGGCGGCGGCCACGTCTTCGCCGCCCGCAAGATCATCGCGGGCCCGGGACGGGTCGTCACCGCGCTGCTGCGGGTCGCCGTCCGGCAGCGGTTCGCCCTCGTCCCCGCCGAGGTCAACGGGGAGTCCGCGCTGCTCGTCCGGAACCGGGCGGGGCGGCTCGCCGCCGTCGACACGGTCGAGGTCCGGAACGGGCGGATCGTCGCGGTCCGCCGCGTCCTGAACCCGGAGAAGCTCGCCGCCGCCCGTTCGGCCCTCGGCTGGTAGCCGTCTCCGGTCTTCCGGGGTCAGCCGGCGGCGGGGCGGCGCATCGCGCCGTCCAGATCCAGGGGCGAGAGGCTGCCGGCGGTCGCGTCCAGATCGCCGTTCTTCAGGAACGCTTCGGCCGCCCGCAGCGCCGCCGTGTAAGCCGCGCCGGCCAGCGCCGTCCCCACGCTGACGCGCCGGACGCCCGCCTCCGCCAGCATCGCCACCGTCGGGCCGCCCGCGAAGAACGACCCCGCGTTGACCGGGATCGGGACCGCGGCCGTCAGCGTCCGCAGCAGGTCCAGATCCAGCAGGCCCGGCACGAACAGGCAGTCCGCGCCCGCCTCCGCGTACCGGCCCGCCCGCGCGACCACCTCGTCCAGCCGCCCCGCCGGATCGCCGACCTGGTGGAAGAACACATCGGTGCGCGCGTTCACCACCAGATCGGGCGCGCCCGCACGTGCCGCGGCGGCGCGTGCCGCCGCGATCCGCTCCGCCTGCGCGTCGGGGGAGTGCAGCGGGCTGCCCGCCGGGCCCGGCGAATCCTCCAGGTTGATCCCGGCCGCCCCCGCGGCCACCACCGCCTCGACCGTCGCCGCCACGTCCCGCGGGGCGGCGCCGTACCCGCCCTCGACGTCCGCGGTGACCGGAACGTCCACCGCATGGGCGATGCGGTGGACCGCCGCCGCCATCGCCTCCCGGTCGAGCTGCTCGCCGTCCGGCCTGCCGAGCGCCCACGAGACCGCCGCGCTGGACGTCCCGATCGCGGACGCCCCCGCCCGCTCGATCATCGCCGCGCTGCACGAGTCCCAGGCGTTCGGCAGCACCAGCAGCCCCTCGTGGTACGAGCGGAACAGCCGCGCCTTCTCATTGACCGTCGTTTCTCGGGTCGCCATCATGCCGCCGAACCTAGGGCGGCGAATCGGCCCGGTGGTAGAGCCAATCCGCGGTCTTCCGACTGAGCCGATCCGTCCTGTCACACGCACCGGGGGTGCGTCGTCTCCCTGGTGACGAAGGGAGACAGACCATGCCGCGCATGCTTCTGCAGGAGGCGACCCCCGAGGTCTACCAGGGGTTCATGAAGATCGCCGGGCTCATCCGCCGCGGGCCGCTGCCCCGGCCGACCGAGGAACTGATCAAGATCCGCGCCTCGCAGCTCAACGGGTGCGCCTTCTGCGTCGACCACCACATCCGGGACTTCCGCGCGCTCGGCGAACCCGAGGAGCGCGTCCACCACCTGACGGTGTGGCACGAATCGCCGCTCTACAGCGAGGCGGAGCGCGCCGCCCTCGCCTACACCGAGGCCGTCACCCGCCGCGAGCCCGTGAGCGACGAACTGTGGGAGACACTGCGCAAGCACTACCCGGACGACCGCGAACTCGGCGACCTCGCCGCCCTGGTGTCGCTGATCAACGCGCTCAACCTCTTCGGCGTCCCGCTGCACCTCAGGCCGCCGGTCCGGGACTGACGCGCCGGACATCCCGGGCCCGCCGGCCGTGGCCGGCGGGCCCGGGACGGGTGGTTCAGCGCCCCGCCGGGACGATCTTCCCCGTCTGCGCCAGCGCCTCGGCCAGGATGCCCGTCAGGTCCTGGCCGGTGCCCTGCGAGAAGATCACCTCGTCCACGCCCTGCTCCGCGAGCCGCCCGACCGCGTCGACGGCCGCGCCCACCGACGGCGTGTCGGTGAAGAAGGTCAGCGACGTCTTCTCGATCTCGTCGTAGTCGCGCCCCTCCCGCTCGCAGTGCTCCCGCAGCACCTCCAGCTTCCGCGGCAGCTCCTCGCCGTCGAAGATGTTGCAGGCGTCGGCGTACTTGGCGACGAACCGCAGCGTCTTCTTCTCGCCCGTGCCGCCGATCAGGATCCGCGGATGCGGGCGGCGAACCGACGGCGGCGAGTTCAGCGGACGCTCCAGCCGGTAGTGCTCGCCCTCGAACGGCGACTCGTCGCCCTCCCACATCTGATGCGCGATCCGCAGTGTCTCCTCCAGCCGCTCGAACCGCTCCGCCGTCGGCGGGAACCGCACGCCGAGGCCGCGCGACTCCTCCTCGTTCCACGCCGCGCCGATGCCGAGCCAGGCACGCCCGCCGGACAGGACGTCCAGCGTCGTCACCGTCTTCACCAGGATGCCGGGATGGCGGTACGTCACGCCGGTGACCAGCGTGCCGAGCGTGATCCGCTCCGTCAGCGCCGCCGCGTAGGAGAGCGCGGTGTAGCCCTCCAGCATCGGCTCGTCCGCCGGGCCCACCATGTTGATCTGGAAGAAGTGGTCCATCACCCACAGCGAGTGCAGGCCGCCCTGGTCGGCGTCCTTGGCGATGCGGGCGAACGTCGGGCCGATCTGGTCCGGCCCGCCGGGAAAGGTGAAACTGGGCACCTGGAGTCCGATGCGCATGGCGGTCTTCCTCTTCTTCGCGTCCGTCGGTTCTCGTTCCGTTCGTGCTGCCTGCCAATGACTCTCCGACCTGGAGTGCACTCCAGGTCAAGCCCGGCCACCGCTGCATACCCGCCCCGCCGCCGGCCAGTCTCCCCGGAGCCCGAGGTCAGGCCCCCGGCCACGCAGTGCAATGCCAGCCCTGGACGTCCAGCAGAATCCGGAAGGGAACGGCATGCGGCAGCGGCGCGCCCCACACCGCCGAGCCCAGCCCGCACATGACGCTCAGCTCCGCCGTGAGGCTCGCCACATGCCCCACCACGGCGACCGCCCCGCCGCCAGGGTGCTCGGCTTCGATCGTCCGGAACGCCTCCAGGACCCGCCGGACGACGGTGTGCCCCGTCTCGCCGTCGGCGACCCGCTCGTCCAGCCGTCCGTCCACCACCCATGAGTGCAGCACCTCGGCCGTCCTCGAGCGGGTCGCCGTGTCCGCCGCGCCCTCCAAGGCGCCGATCCCCACCTCGACCAGCCCGGCCATCGCGGTGACCTCAACGCCTTGGACCTGGCCGATCGCGTCCGCCGTCTGCAGTGCGCGCTTGGCCGTGCTCGCATAAACGTGCTCGACCGGCATAAGCGCCCGCGCCGCCGCGACCGCCTGCCTGTGCCCATGTGCCGTCAAGGCGGCATCCGGCAATGCCCCGGACAAGCCGCCGACAACGTTCTCGGACTCTGCATGCCGAAGACACATCACTTCCAGGACGCCGTCCATCGGTGAATGGTACTTGGTTGGGGATGCTTCGTGAATTATGCGTGCGGTGGGGTGAGGGTCGCGGGGGATTTGGTGTTGGCCTTGGAGTGGGGGAGTCTGTTCGGGATGGGATTCCTAGGGGGTCGCCGTTCGGTGGTGGCTATGTGTTCCGGTGTTGGGTGTTCGGGTCGTGGGGCGGAATGGTGTTCGGGGGTGGGGCGAGAGGGGCGCTCGTGCGATGGCGTTGCCGGCGAGATGGTGTTCGGGTGGTGGGGTGGCGCTGGCGTACGGGGCCGCCCCTCCAAAGTCAAGGGCGCCTTCGGCGTCGCTGCGCGATGGACTTCGTCCACCCTTGACTTTGGAGCCTCTGCGGCCCCTGAGGCAGCGTTAGGGGCAGGCTCCGCCTGCCCCGCCCCGGGTCGCGCCACCCCACCACCCCCTTCCGTAAGGAACTAAGGGAGCCGCCAAGCAAGGGACGAAATGGGCAAAGAGTCAGAGGCGGGCAAATTGGGGCGGAGTCGGTTGGGAAATCCAACCCTGAAAAATGCCCGCTCAGAGGTTCGATTCCCGGTCACGCATGGTATTCTTTACGTATGCAATCAGTGACGGTCGAGTTGGGGGCCGCGTCCACCATGGAACTGGTGAACGCGCTCTCAACCATCGCCGCTGAACTCGCCACCAGAGAAGCCCCCGAATCAGCAGCCGCCTGCCTCGAACTCACCGAAATACTTGCCACGGCCACCGATATGCAGGAAAGCGCCATGGCATCGTTCATCGGCCGAGTGGACGTGGCAGGGGAACAGCAGAGATGGGGATACCCCTCCACCCGGGCATGGCTGCGTTCCAAGCTGGGCATGCGAGAAAGCCGCGCCAAGGAGCGCTTGACGCTCGCGCGCCAGCGGCACCGGATCCCGCAGGTGACCAAGCGGCTGGCGGCCGGAGACCTGTCCTACGGCTACGCCACCACCGTCGCCGAGTCGGTGGCTCGCCTGGACGACACCGATTGCGCGCAGGCGGAGGCCACACTGCTGGACATGGCCGATCAGGGGTTCTCGGCTGGGAAGGTCGCGGCGTTCGGGCAGCGGATCCGTGACGTCATCGCCGAACGCGACGGTACTGAGGACGCACCGGACGAGGATTCCAAGCACGGGTACGACAAGTCGTGGATCACGACGACGCGTTCGCTGGACGGCGGCCGGTACATCAAGGGGTGGCTGAACCCCGAGGACGCCGCGATCTGGGACGGCACCCTCGCGCCGCTCGCCAAGCCGGCCGGGCCCGACGACCGCCGGGACGTGAGCGAGCGCACCGCAGCGGCGCTGTCGAGCGTGCTGTCGGGCGGGCACAAGGCCACCAAGGTCACCGTCATCTGCGACCTTGAGACCCTCACCGGCGGGAACGCTCCGGCCCGCCTCACCGACGGGACACCGATCCCCGCCGCCCAGGCCCGCCGCATCGCTCTCGCGGCCGGAGTGTCACCCCTCCTGCTGGGACGCGGGAACACCCCGCTCTACCTGGGCTACCGGGAACGGTTCGCCTCCGCAGCCCAACGCCAGGTCCTGGAGACGCTGTACCCGACCTGCGCGGTACGCGAATGCGAGACGCCGGGGACGCTGTGCGAAGTGGATCATGTCGGAGGATGGGCACTCGGTAGGTCACCGACCGACATCGATCAACTCGCACTCACCTGCGGATGGCACAACCGGTTCAAACACACCAGCCCCGACCAGATCCACATCACCAAAGACCCAGACGGGCGCTACGTCTACCGATTGCTGCCACCGCCCGACGCCCGACCCCGAACCAGCAACGGGCCACCCGGCACCACCTTCAACTGGGCCGCATAACCACCCACCCATTGCGCAGCCGCCCGGCAGCAAGACCGCCGGGCGGCTGGCATGCCCTCACACCACCAGGCCCACAATCCACTGATGCGCCTGCACTAAACGGGCACATCGAGGATGGTCACGACGCCTTCGGAACTGCCGCACCCGCCAACACCATGG
Source organism: Actinomadura violacea (assembly GCF_017573465.1). Taxonomy (GTDB): domain Bacteria; phylum Actinomycetota; class Actinomycetes; order Streptosporangiales; family Streptosporangiaceae; genus Spirillospora; species Spirillospora violacea. Next base: position 129,491 of record NZ_JAGEPF010000011.1, on the reverse strand, counting down.
ACGTGACCAGCACCAAGGGCGACGGCACCCCGACATCTCCAGCGACGGCCAGCGACCAACCGGCCCGCCTCGCGCATGTGCCCTCACCGTGCGGCAACTTACCGATTCCCATGCGAGCAACTAGCACCCAAGAGCCCCCACCCCGCCGCGCCCGGTGAACGCCGACATCGGCAACTTGGCCTGCCCTCAAGAGCCTTCGCAGACTCATGAACGCTGCTGCAGTCCCCCTGGGATCCGCCTTCGGCGCCAGCAGCCGACGACACCTCACGCACAACGGCCTCATCACGCGGCAGCCTGCCGGCACCCACGTAAGGAAGCTCGGCACCCGACCGCCATGCGTACGCACGTTGCGGCAGTCGTCTCTCCGCCGCACTCCGGTGACGGAGGCGGTCAGCCGCCTTGCCTCTCAGCTCGGCCTTGTCACTGGCCGACACCCGTGTTCGGTGCGTCCGTTCGGGTGTGTTGGTCACCTCTCGTTCCTTACGGAAGGGGGTGGTGGGGTGGCGCGACCCGGGGCGGGGCAGGCGGAGCCTGCCCCTAACGCTGCCTCAGGGGCCGCAGAGGCTCCAAAGTCAAGGGTGGACGAAGTCCATCGCGCAGCGACGCCGAAGGCGCCCTTGACTTTGGAGGGGCGGCCCCGTACGCCAGCGCCACCCCACCACCCGAACACCATCTCGCCCCAAGACCCGCACACCCGATCCTCCTCGGAGGAGCACCCGAGCTCCCCGGAAAGCGCCCCACCACTCGATGGCTGGAAAGAGGGCGGATGGATCGCTGATGGCGTTGGATGTGAGGATGCCGGTGATCGTTGGGCAAGACGGGACGGAACTCGCCTACCGCGTCGTCCAGGACGACAACGACGAGAACACGTGCGGCGCCGCGGATCCGTTGGTGTGCATTCCGGGTGGGCCGATGCGTGCTTCCGCGTATCTCGGGGATCTCGGCGGGCTGTCCGGGCGGCGTCCGCTCGTCATGCTGGATCTGCGCGGGACGGGCGGGTCGGGGAGACCGGTCGATCCGGGGACGTATCGGTGTGATCGGCAGGTCTCGGACGTGGAAGCCCTGCGGGAGCATCTCGATCTGGAGCGGCTCGATCTGCTTGCGCATTCGGCGGGTGGGGATCTCGCGATTCTGTATGCGGTCGCCTATCCCGAGCGGGTGCGCACGTTGACTCTGGTCACGGGCCGGGGGCGTGCGCTGGGGGTCGACTTCACGGTGGAGCATCGCCGGGAGGCGGCGGAGCTCCGGAAGGGCGAGCCGTGGTTCGAGGCGGGACGCAAGGCGTTCGAGGCGGTTCGGGCGGGGACCGCGACCGAGGCCGACTGGGAGGCGGTCATGCCGTTCTTCTACGGGCGTTGGGACGCGGCGGCCCGGGCGCATGCGGCGCGGGAGGTCGCGGAGACGAACGAGGAGGCGGCGGAGCTGTACGCGGCGCCGGAGGCGTTCGATCCGGAGGCGGCGCGGGACGTCGTCGCGCGGCTGGAGGCGCGGGTCCTGGTGCTGGCCGGGGAACTGGACGGCGGGCCGTTGCCTCGGGTGGCCGCGGAGATCGCGGGGTTGTTCCGTGACGCGACGGTGCTGGTCCAGCCGGGGGCCGGGCATTTTCCGTGGCTCGACGATCCCCGGTGGTTCGCCGGGGCCGTGGCGGGGTTCCTGGAGGCGGGGGACGCGGAGAATTGACCTGGAGTGGGCTCCAGGTGGGATCCTGGGGAGCGTGAGCTCCTATTCTCCGGGCGAGACCGCCGAGAAAAGCGGTTTCAGCATCGACACGCTGCGTTACTACGAGAAGATCGGGCTGCTCGGCGGGATCGCGCGGAACGCGTCGGGGCGGCGCGTGTTCAGCGACGACGATCTGCAGTGGCTCGGGATGCTGCGCTGCCTGCGCGAGACGGGGATGCCGATCGCGGAGATGCTGCGCTACTCCGAGCTCGCGCGGGGCGGGGCGGAGACCGTCCGGGAGCGCCTGGAGCTGCTGCAGGACCACGACCGCCGGGTGGAGGAGCAGATCGCCCGGCTGCGCGAGCAGCAGGAGCACATCAAGTTCAAGATCGGCTTCTACCGGGGCGCGGTCTGCGAGGGCTCGCCGGCCTGAGCCAGCAGGCGGACGGCGCGCGTCCAGGTCTCGGCGGGGTCGAAGGCGTCCGCGGTCCAGGTGTGCGCGCGGATGGCGCCGCGGTTCCGGAAGCGGCGCATGATGGCGACGTGCGGGGGCCAGGCGACGAAGCGGTGCAGGTCGTCGGGGGTCTCCCAGATGGAGACGGAGCCGCTGCGCAGTTGCAGCGGCTTCGTCCACAGCCAGAGGCCGACGGCGCCCTGGAGGCCGGGCCAGGCCCGCCGCAGCGACAGGCCGGCCCGGTAGACCTTCGGGAGGTCGGACGGGTGGGCGCAGGTGAAGTCGGTGACGCTCACCAGCACCGGTCCGCCGCCTCCGGCTGGGCCGGGCCGCCAGCTCTTCAGCGGTTCCACGACGGGGAGCGCCCGAGGAGGGTGAGGAGGCGGTCCTGATCCGACGCGCCGTCAGAGGACGGGACGACGGGCGCGAACGACGTTCCGGGCCCGCGGTCGTCGGCCCCGGTGGGGACGATCGCGGCGACCTTGAGGGCGGCGGTGAGCAGCTCCTCGCCGGGCTCCCAGGGCGCGCCGATCGTCGCGGCGACGTCCCAGGCGTGGACGACGAGGTCGACGAAGTGGAAGCTGATCGCGAGCGCGGCGGGGAACGGGCCGCCGTCGCGGACCTCGGGGAGGACGAACCCGGCGTCGAGGGGCGTCACGGCGAACGCCTCGGTGACGAGGTCGAGGGACGCCGCGGCGGCGGCGTGGGGGTCGTCGCCGAGGTCGCCGCCGTGCCAGTTGGCCAGGCGGGCGCCGTCGCCGCGGGCGGCGGCCGCGAAGCCCTGGTCCTGGCTGACCTGGTGGCGGAGCAGCCCGTGCAGGGTCCAGTCGGGGCACGGCGTCGGCAGGGCGAGCGCGTCCGGTTTCACCTGGGCGACGGCCGCGAGGTAGAGGTCGGCGGCGTTGCGGTCGAGGGTCCGGAAGTCGGTGGTGAGCAGTTCGGTCAGCAGGTCCATACGGCCACCGTAGGAACGGCGAGTGGCTCAGGTACAGGGCCAAAAACGCGGAAAACAACTGAGCCGGTCTAGGGTCGGACGCGTGGACCTGCATGTGAGCCTCGTCGGGCGGAAGGATCTGGCGGGCCAGATCTACCGGCAGTTGCGGGCCGCGATCCTGGACGGGCGGCTGCGCGCGGGGGAGGCGGCGCCGCCGACGCGGGAGCTGGCGCGGCGGCTGGCGATCTCGCGGAACACGGTGGCGGTGGCCTACGACCGGCTCGCGGCGGAGGGGTTCCTGGAGAGCCGGGTGGGGGCGGGGACGTTCGTCCGGGACGCGGGTTTCCTGGAGCGGGAGCGCCCGGGTGCGTCGCCGCTGCGGCCGCGGAAGGTGTGGGACGAGGTCGGCGTGTGGCCGGCCAGGATGCCCGGGATCACCTGGGACTTCCGGGCCGGCCTGCCGGACGTGCGGCTGTTCCCGTACGAGTCGTGGCGGCGCATCATGGCGGGGCGGCTGCGCCCGTCCGCGCTCGGCGATCCGGCGGCGGCCGGGGACCCGGCGGGGCTGAAGGAGCTGCGGGAGGCGATCGCCCGGCACGTCGGGGTGTCGCGGTCGGTGCGCGCGGCGGCGGCGGACGTGGTGGTGACGTCGGGGATCCAGCAGGCGCTCGACCTGGTCGTCCGGGTGCTGCTGGAGCCGGGCGACGTGGTGGCGGTCGAGGATCCCGGCTACCCGCCGGTGCGGATGCTGCTGCGCGCGGCGGGGATGCGGGTGCGGGGCGTGCCGGTGGACGCCGAGGGCCTGCGGGTGGACGCGCTTCCCGAGGACGCGCGGGCCGTCTACGTGACGCCGTCGCACCAGTTCCCGCTGGGGATGCCGATGTCGCTGCCGCGCCGCCGCGCGCTGCTGGAGTGGGCGCGGCGCCGGGACGTGGTGATCGTCGAGGACGACTACGACACCGAGTACCGGTACGGGGGCCGGCCGATCGAGCCGCTGCAGAGCCTGGACGACGGGGGCCGCGTGCTCTACATGGGCACCTTCTCCAAGATCATGCGTCCGGTGCTGCGGATCGGGTTCCTGGTGGCGCCGCCGTCGCTGCACCGCGCGTTCCGGCTGGCGCGGTACGTGTCGTCGTGGCACGCGGAGTTGCCGACGCAGGCGGCGCTCGCCCGGTTCATCGACGAGGGGCTGCTGGCGCGGCACATCCGCCGGTCGCGGCGCGAGTACCAGGCCCGGCACGAGCGGGTCGCGGGGCTGCTCGGCACCCTGTTCGCGGGACGGCTGGAGGTGGTGCCGTCGGCGGCGGGCCTGCATCTGAGCGCGACGCTGCCGGACGGGGCGGACGACGCGGCCATCGTCCGCGCGGCGCTGGCGGAGGGCGTCGGGCTGTTCGCGCTGTCGGAGTTCGCGGTCGACGGGCCGGCGGCGCCGGGGCTGGTGTTCGGCTACGGCGCCGTCACGCTGCCGGAGATCGGCGAGGGCCTGCACCGGTTGCGGCGCGTCCTCGGCTAGCGGGCGCAGGGCCCGGCGGCGGGTCAGCGCTGGACGGGGGTGACGCGGCGGCCGTCCGCGCCGAACAGCAGGATCCGGTCGAGGTTCACCGTCAGCGCGACGTGGTCGCCGCGGTTCGGCCGCTGCCCCGGGTTCGCGCGGAAGATCAGGTCGGAGCGGCGGTGGTGGCCCTCGTGCTCCTCGGCCTGCCCGGCCTGGCCCGCCGGACGGCCGAGCATCCCCCGCAGCCGGTCGCGCAGCCCCGGCTGCGCGGCCGCGGGCGCCGGCGCCGGACGCGGCCGCCCGAACTCGTTCGCGTCCACGGTCGGGATCCCGGCCTGCGCGTAGGCGAGCCACTCGTGCCCGTGGAACTCCAGCGAGTGGACCTGCCCGGACAGCACCGTCCCCTGCCGGGCGGGCACGCCCGGCGCGATCGGGACCAGCGTGTCCGGCCGGATCCCGACGATCACCATCTGCCCGTGCTGGCTGATCAGCGACGACGCGCGCGGGTCGTCCCACGGGATCGTCAGCCGCTGCGGGCCGAGGTCGAGCAGCAGCCCCTCGCCCTCGACCGCCCACAGCGTCGCCTGCAGCAGGTTGATCGGCGGCGAGCTGAGGAACGCCGCGACGAACACCGTCGCCGGGTCCTCGTAGATCTGCTCGGGCGTGCCGACGTCCTCCAGGACGCCGTCGCGCAGCACCGCCATCCGGTCGGCCATCGTCATGGCCTCGATCTGGTCGTGCGTGACGTAGACGGTGGTGGTGCGGCTGGAGCGCACCAGCGCGGCGATCTCCACCCGCAGCTCGGTGCGCAGCCCCGCGTCCAGGCTGGACAGCGGCTCGTCCATCAGGAACAGCGACGGCTCGCGGACCAGCGCCCGGCCGATCGCGGCGCGCTGCCGCTGGCCGCCCGACAGCGTGCCCGGCAGCCGGTCGATCATCGTGTTGAGCCCGAGCGCGCGCGCCAGCTCCACGACCTTCGCGGACGCCTCCGCGCGGTCGTCGCCCGACACCTCCAGCGGGAACATCATGTTGCCCTTGACGGTGCGGTGCGGGTAGAGCGCGCCCTCCTGGAACACCATCGCCACGTTCCGGTCGCGCGGCGGCAGGTCGTTGGCCACCGACCCGTTCAGCCACAGGTCGCCGGAGGTGATCTCCTCCAGCCCGGCGATCATCCGCAGGATGGTGGACTTGCCGCACCCGGACGGCCCGAGCAGCACGAACAGCTCGCCGTCGTCGATCCGCAGCCGGACCTTGCGGACGGCGACCTGCCCGCCGGGATAGACCTTCTCGACGCCGTCCAACACAACATCCGTCATCGGGGCCGCCTGGGGGGTGGGCAGGAACTCGGTGCGTCATCTCATCGCGCCGCAATCCGTTTGTCCAGAGCCAGCACAGGGTTACCCACCGTTAACAAGGGCCGGGTCCGGCCACCCGAGCCGCGCTCGTCCCACCTGTCACGCACGACCGGACCCGGCGGGTGGGCCGGCTCCGGCGCGCGTTGATCGGTGCCCGCGCCGCGGTGCGCGCCGTTCCGGGCTCGGCTCGCTCCGGCGCGTGATCGGTGCCCGCGCGGCGGCGCGCGGTGGCCGGGGTGGGCGGGTTGCGGCGGGGTGGCTTGGGTGTCGGTGGGGCGCCGTAGACTCCTTCGCTGTGGCAGGCCGTATTCGCAATGAGGACATCGCGCTCGTACGCGAGCGGTCGTCCATCGCCGACGTCATCGGCGAGTACCTGCAGCTGCGCAGCGCGGGCGGCGGCAACCTCAAGGGCCTGTGCCCCTTCCACGACGAGAAGTCGCCGTCGTTCAACGTGACCCCGTCGCGCGGGCTGTACTTCTGCTTCGGCTGCGAGGCCGGCGGCGACGTCATCAAGTTCGTCCAGGAGATCGAGCACCTGACGTTCTCCGAGTCGGTGGAGCGGCTCGCGGCGCAGGTGGGCATCCAGCTGCGCTACGAGGACGGCGGCGGGCGCGGCCCCCGGCAGGACACCGGGCAGCGCGCGCGCCTGCTGGAGGCGCACAAGGCGGCGGCCGAGTTCTACGTCGAGCAGCTCGCCTCGCCGGAGGCCGCGATCGGCCGCACGTTCCTGTCCGAGCGCGGCTTCGAGGCGGCCGACGCGGCGCACTTCGGCGTCGGGTTCGCGCCGCGCGAGTGGGAGGGCCTCGTCCGGCACCTGCGCGGCCGCGGCTTCGCCGACCGCGACATCATCGCCGGCGGCCTGGCCAAGGAGGGGCGCCGCGGCCCCATGGACCGGTTCCGCGGCCGGCTGATGTGGCCGATCCGCGACCTGTCCGGCGACGTCATCGGGTTCGGCGCGCGCCGCCTCTACGAGGACGACGACGGGCCGAAGTACCTGAACACCCCCGAGTCGCCGCTGTTCCACAAGAGCTCGGTGCTCTACGGGGCCGACCTGGCGAAGAAGGAGATCGCGCGGCGGCGGCAGGCCGTGGTGGTCGAGGGCTACACCGACGTGATGGCCTGCCACCTGTCCGGCGTGCAGACCGCGATCGCCACCTGCGGGACGGCGTTCGGCGACGACCACATCAAGATCCTTCGCCGGCTGCTGATGGACCAGGACGAGTTCCGCGGCGAGGTGATCTTCACTTTCGACGGCGACTCGGCCGGCCAGAAGGCGGCGCTGCGCGCGTTCGCCGACGAGCAGAAGTTCGTGACGCAGACGTTCGTGGCCGTCCAGCCGGACGGCCTCGACCCGTGCGACCTGCGGATCCGGCACGGCGACGCGGCGGTGCGCGACCTGGTCGCCTCGCGGCTGCCGCTGTTCGAGTTCGCGGTGCGCAGCGCGATCCAGCAGCACGACCTCGACACGGCCGAGGGGCGGCTGGCGGCGCTGGACGCGGCGGCGCCCGTCGTCGCGTCCATCAAGGACCGGGCGCTGCGGCAGATGTACGCGGTCAGCCTCGATCGGTGGCTCGGGATCATGGACGAGCAGTTCGTGCTGCGGCGGGTCCGCGAGCTGGCGAACCGGCGGCACGCGCAGGCGCGCAGCGGGCGCGGCAACGGCCGCAACGGCGCGATGCCGAACGGCAGCGGCGGCAACGGGAACGGCGGCAACGGGAACGGGGCGGCGCCGCAGCGGCCGGCCTACGACCCGAACGACCCGGAGGTGCAGCGGGAGCGGGAGCTGCTGAAGCTGGCGGTGCAGCGCCCGGCGATGCTCGGGCCGGTGTTCGACGAGGTCCCGGCGGGTGCGTTCATCGCGCCGCCGCACGCCGCGGTGCGCGCGGTGATCGCGGAGGCGGGCGGCGTGACCGCGGCGGGCAGCGCCTCGGAATGGGCCGTGATGCTGCTGGAGAGGGCGCCGAACGACCAGGTCAGGGATCTGATCACGATGCTCGGAGTCGAGCCGGTACGGTCCGCACAGGAATCGGACGACCGCTATGCCGTGGAATTGCTGGCCCGAATACAGGAACGCCAGCTCACCCGCATGATCGCCGATGCGAAATCTAAACTCCAGCGGCTGAATCCGGTCGAGGACCCCGAGCAGTACAACCGGCTCTTCGGCGATCTTGTCGCGCTTGAGCAGCAGAGACGGGTGATGCGGGAGCGAGGGCTTGGATCCCAGTAGCCGGTATTACCGCGAAATGGGTCCTGTGATCTAGGCCGCATCTGTCGCAGACTGTCCCCGTGGGCCCTTCGGTGCTGCCAAGCGAGGCGCCATCGGTTGATCAGGTGGCGGACCTCGTCGCACGCGGCAGAGAGCGCGGCGGTGTGACCGTCGACGACGTCGCTGCCGCGCTCGATCGCTCGGACTTGCCGGACGACTCCCTCGAACGGGTCGTCCGAATGCTCGCAGAGCAGGGGGTAGAGGTCCTCGAATCTCAGCAGGAGACCGAGGACGTCGCGCGAGCGGATGAGGGAGACCTCGGCAAGCGGGCGCCGACGAGCGACCTGGTCCGGATCTATCTGAGAGAGATCGGTCGCGTACCGCTTCTCACGGCAGAAGATGAAGTAGAACTGGCGAAATCGATCGAGGCGGGGCTGTTCGCCGAGGAGAAGATGGCGCACACGGCCGTCCTCTCCCACGTCGAGCGGATCGACCTCGAACTGCTCTCCCGCGACGGCGTCCGGGCGAAGCAACGGCTGATCGAGGCCAATCTGCGGCTGGTGGTCTCGATCGCGAAACGGTACGTGGGCCGGGGAATGCTGTTCCTCGACCTGATCCAGGAGGGAAATCTCGGACTCATCCGTGCGGTCGAGAAGTTCGACTACACGAAGGGGTTCAAGTTCTCCACCTACGCGACCTGGTGGATCCGGCAGGCGATCACCCGCGCGATCGCCGACCAGGCCAGGACCATCCGGATCCCGGTGCACATGGTGGAGACGATCAACAAACTGGTCCGCGTGCAGCGGCAGATGCACCAGGACTTCGGCCGCGAACCCACCCCCGAGGAGATCGGCCTGGAGATGGGGCTGCCGCCCGTCCGGGTCGTGGAGATCCAGCGGATCGCGCAGGAGCCGGTGTCGCTGCAGTCGCCGATCGGCGAGGAGGACTCCGATCTCGGCGACTTCATCGAGGACGCGGACGCGGTGGTGCCGATCGAGGCCGCCGCGTTCATCCTGCTGCAGGACCAGCTCGAGGACATCCTCGGCACGCTGTCGGAACGGGAGCAGCGCATCATCCAGCTGCGCTTCGGCCTGACCGACGGGCATCCGCGCACGCTGGAGGAGGTCGGCCGGGAGTTCGGCGTGACCAGGGAGCGGATCCGGCAGATCGAGTCCAAGACCCTGGCCAAGCTGCGGCACCCGTCCCGCGCCCAGATGCTGCGCGAGTACCTCGAGTAGGAACGGCCCGCCCGGGCCGGGACCGGGCGGGGGAGAGCGACAGGGGGCGACCGCCCTCCGGGCCGCGCGGCCCGGAGGGCGGTCGCTCGCCGTGCGGGCCGCGCCGCACCGATTCCGCGCTTGACGTCGCATTTCGGGCGGACGGTGGATTACCGTATGGCCATGCTGATCGTGACGACTGATGGCGTGGCCGGGTACGAGATCCGCAGCGTGCTCGGCGAGGTCCTGGGGACGGCCGTCCAGACCGATCAGGCCGGGGCGCAGCAGCCCGGGCACGCGGGGAGCAGCGCGACGTTCCGGGTGACGGGCGACCGGCCCGGCTTCGGGCTCGCCGCCGCGCGCCGCGAGGCGGTGGACCGGCTCGGCGAGGAGGCGCGCCGCAAGGGCGCGAACACGGTGGTCGGGATGCGGTTCGACACCGCGGGGCTGCCGGGCGGCGGGCAGGAGGTGTGCGCCTACGGGACGGCCGTGTGGGCGGAGCCGGCGGCGCGCGAGCAGGCGCCCCATCACCAGGCGCCGCAGCACATGCAGCACTCCCAGCAGGGGCACCTGCCGCCGTACGGGGACCCGCAGGCGGGCCCGCCGATGGCCGCGCGGAACCTGACGATGGGCATCAACGACCGTCCGCGCTGACGTCCGCGGCGGCCGGGGCGCGCGGGACGGTGCGCGGCGCGGTGCGTGGGATGCCTCACTGTCGCGGGGGCGACTTGACGTAATGAGGGCAGCCTTGGCTAATTTAGGTGAGCCTAACCATTGCGTCCTGGAGTCCCCCATGCGTCCTGCCTCCGTCCTCGCCCTCAGCGGCGTGGCCGCCGTGTCGATGTCCCTGCTCTCGGCGTGCGGCGGTGACGGGAAGGCGGACGCCGCCGGCGCCGTCCCCGTGACGGCGGCCAAGGACAAGTGCGAGGTCGGCAAGACCGAGCTGACGGCCGGCAAGAACTCGTTCAAGGTGACCAACAAGGGCTCGGAGGTCAACGAGTTCGAGGTGCTCAAGCCGGACGGCAGCATCCTCGCCGAGCGGGAGAACATCGGCCCCGGCACCAGCGTGAACTTCGTGGTGAACCTGCCGGAGGGCAAGTACAAGCTGCTGTGCAGCGCCGGGCAGACCGGCAAGGGCCCGTCCCAGGAGGTCACGGTCACCGGCCAGGGCGGCGGCGCCGACCCGCGGCTCACCAAGGCCGCCGCCGACTACAAGGCCTACGTCATCGCCCAGCTCGACGACACCATCGCCCAGACCAAGCCGTTCGTGGCGGCGGTGAAGGCCGGCGACGTCGCGAAGGCGAAGAAGCTGTACGCGCCGTCCCGCGTCGGCTGGGAGTCGATCGAGTCCGTCGCGGAGAAGTTCAGCGACATCGACGGCAAGGTCGACACCCGCGAGGCCGACCTCAAGCCGGGCGAGAAGAACGACTGGTCGGGCTGGCACCTGCTGGAGAAGGCGCTGTTCAAGGACGGCTCCGTCAAGGGCAAGGAGAAGTACGGCGACCAGCTCCTCGCGGACCTGGACACGCTGAAGGGCCGGCTGCCCGGCCTCACCCTCGACCCGGTCAACGACATGGCCGCCGGCGCCAAGGGCCTGCTGGACGAGGTCGCCACCGGCAAGGTCACCGGTGAGGAGGAGACCTACAGCCACACCGACCTCGTCGACTTCAAGGCCAACGTCGACGGCGCGAAGAAGGCCTACGAGCTGCTCAAGCCCGTGGTCCAGGAGAAGGACGCGCAGCTCGCCAAGGAGCTGGACGAGAACTTCGACGCCGTCTACGCCCTGCTGAAGAAGCACGAGGAGGGCGACGGCTATGTCTCCTACGACAAGGTCGGCAAGGACGACCGCAAGAAGCTCGCCGACGCGGTGAACGCGCTGGGCGAGCCCCTGTCCAAGCTCGCGGAGGTCGTGGCGAAATGACGCAGGAGCGCGCCGGGATGTCCCGGCGGCGGATGCTCGGGTTCTCCGGCGCCAGCCTGGTGGTCGGCGCCGCCGCGGGGGCCGGCCTGGACCGGGTCGCCTCCGCCGACACCGGCGGGGGCGGCGCGTCCGAGGCGGTCCCGTTCCACGGCGCGCACCAGGCGGGCATCGCCACCGCGGTGCAGGACCGGCTGCACTTCGCCGCGTTCGACGTCACCACCGGCGACCGGGGCAAGCTCGTCCAGATGCTGAAGGACTGGACGCAGGCCGCCGCCGACATGACCGCCGGGCGGGCGATCGGCGGCGGCGCGATCCCGAAGGTCGGTGTGGCGCCCCCGGACGACACAGGCGAGGCCCTCGGGCTGCCCGCGTCCCGGCTGACGCTGACGATCGGGTTCGGCCCGGGCCTGTTCGAGAAGGACGGCAAGGACCGCTTCGGGATCAAGGCCAGGCGCCCGGCGGCGCTGGTGGACCTGCCGCGCTTCTCCGGCGAGAACCTCGATCCCGACCGCAGCGGCGGCGACATCTGCGTGCAGGCCTGCGCGGACGACCCGCAGGTGGCGGTGCACGCGATCCGGAACCTGGCGCGGATCGGGATGGGCGTCGTCGGCGTCCGCTGGTCGCAGCTCGGGTTCGGCAAGACGTCCTCGACGACCCGGGACGCGCAGACGCCGCGGAACCTGTTCGGGTTCAAGGACGGCACGGACAACATCGGCACGAACGACACGTCGCTGCTGGACAGGCACGTGTGGGCGGGCCGGGGCGACGGCTCGGACTGGATGGCGGGCGGCTCCTACCTGGTGGCGCGCCGGATCCGGATGCACATCGAGACCTGGGACCGCACGTCCCTGCGCGAGCAGGAGGACGTGTTCGGCCGCACCAAGTCCGAGGGCGCGCCGGTGGGGGAGAAGAAGGAGCGCGACAAGCCCGTCCTGGCGCGGATGAAGCCGAACGCGCACGTCCGGCTGGCGCACCCGGACGCCAACGGGGGCGCGCGTATCCTGCGCCGCGGCTACTCCTTCACCGACGGCTCGGACGGCCTGGGCCGCCTGGAGGCGGGCCTGTTCTTCATCGCGTTCCAGCGCGACCCGCGCACCGGCTTCATCAAGATCCAGGAGTCGCTGGCGTCGGACGCGATGAACGAGTACGTCCAGCACGTCGGATCGGGGATCTTCGCGTGCCCGCCCGGCGTGAAGGAGGGCGGCTACTGGGGCGAGACCCTGTTCGCCTAGGCCCCGGCTAGGGCCCGGTGTAGGGCGGGACCCAGGGATGGCCGTGGGCGGCTCTCAGGAGCCGCCTCCGGCGCGTTCGGAGCGGATGCGGGTCACCACGTCGCCCGCCGCGGTCTTGATGGACTCCAGTTCCTGGAGGTACGCCCAGTAGTCGGGGTGCGCGCCGCTGAGCCGCTTCGGCGCGTGGTCCAGCCGCTCCACCAGGGCGTCCAGCGCGCGCGCGTGGTGCGGCGGGGCGCCGCCGGGCTGCGCCATGGCGAGCCGCTGCGCGTCCCGCACCGCGAACCGGGCGCTCTCGACCGGCTTGCCGGGATCGGCGGCCACCGCCTCCAGCTCCGTCACCCGCCCGGTGACCTGCCCGGCGCGCCGGTCGGCCGCGTTCAGCTCGGTGCGCGCCGCGGTCAGCGCCTGCTGCGCCTGCTTCCACTCGGTGCGGCGGGAGAACGCCATCGCCTCGTTCAGCCGCTCGCGGGCCCGCTCCACGCCGCCCTCGATCGCCTCCGGCGCGCCCCGCAGGTCCTGCCAGCACGCCTGCGAATAGGCCCGCAGCAGCACCTTCATCGCCTCCCGGACGGGCCCGACGCGGTTCGCCACGACGTCCACCCGGGTGCGGACGGAGGCGAGGGAGTTGCGCACCTTCTCCGCCGCCTTCGGCAGCTCCTCGGCCGCCAGGCGGGCGCTCTCGGCGATCACCCGAACCTCGTCGGCCTTGCGCATCGCCCCGTCCAGCCCGAGCCCGCCGAGCCCCTGGGAGCTCAGCAGCGCCAGGGCCTCCTTAGCCCGCGCCAGCTCCGCCTCGGGGTCGGAGGCGTCCATCCCGGACGCCCGGGCCGCCTGCACGGCGGTCTCGGCGGCGGCGACGGCGTCGCGGGCGGCGGTGAGGCGCGGCGGGAGCTGGTCGAGGGCCGCCTCCAGCCGCGCCATCCGCGGCGCCAGCCGCTCGGCGAACCCGTTCAGGTTCCGGGTGATCTGCTGCAGCCGCTCGGTGGACGCCGTGAACGCGCGGCGCGCCGCGTCGTACTCGGCGGGTGACCGCTCCCGGTCATCGAGGTCGTGCGCGTCCAGGACCGAGATGTAGGCCACGGACGCGGCGTCGGCGGCCTCGGCGAGCCCGGCGAACTCCCGCCGGACGGGCGCGGCGGCGGCCGCGTCCAGATCCTCGAAGACGGTCACCCGCCCGTCGAGGAACTTCTGCGCCTGGTCCATGTCGTAGAAGGCGGTGGCGGCCGCCTCGCGCGCCTGGATCGCCGCGTCGGCGGCCTGGCCGCCCCTGCCGCGCCGCCGCTGGTCGCCCGGTCCCCGCAACGCCGCCTCCCTTCGTCTTCTGCCCAGTCTCGCGCAGTCCCGGAGTTCTCGCGTAATGCGACCACAACGGATGGAACGGATAGCATCGCTGCTGCGTCGATATAGCGAGACGCCTGCCCGGCGTCCGGTACGTCATGCGATCTTGGAGGAACGCCGTGGGAGTCAGTCTCAGCAAGGGCGGCAACGTCTCGCTCACCAAGCAGGCGCCGGGCCTGTCGGCCGTGACGGTCGGGCTGGGCTGGGACCTGCGCACCACCACCGGGACCGACTTCGACCTCGACGCCTCCGCCATGGTGCTGGACGCCTCCGGCAAGATCCTCACCGACCAGCACTTCGTCTTCTTCAACAACCTGCGCACCCCGGACGGCGGCGTCGAGCACACCGGCGACAACACCACCGGCGCGGGCGAGGGCGACGACGAGCAGATCAACGTGAACTTCGGCGCGCTGCCGGCGGAGGCCGAGCGCATCGCGTTCGCGGTGTCGATCTACGACGCCGACAGCCGCGGCCAGAACTTCGGCCAGGTCCGCAACGCCTTCATCCGGGTGCTCAACCAGGGCGACCGGTCCGAGATGGCCCGCTACGACCTGACCGAGGACGCGTCCATGGAGACCGCGATGGTCTTCGGCGAGCTGTACCGCAACGGGACGGACTGGAAGTTCCGCGCGGTCGGGCAGGGCTACGCGTCCGGCCTGGCGGGCATCGCGATGGACTTCGGCGTCAACCTCTGAACCACCTCTACCCCGGGAAGGGAGTGGCCCGATCATGGGAGTCTCACTCGCCAAGGGCGGCAACGTCTCGCTGACGAAGGCCGCGCCCAATCTGACGGCCGTCACCGTCGGCCTCGGCTGGGACGTGCGCGCCACCACCGGCGCCGACTTCGACCTGGACGCCTCCGCGCTGATGCTCGGCCCGTCCGGCAAGGTCATCTCCGACCACCACTTCGTGTTCTTCAACAACCTGAGGAGCCCGGACGGGTCGGTCGAGCACACCGGCGACAACCTGACCGGCGAGGGCGAGGGCGACGACGAGTCGATCAACGTCGACCTGACCGCCGTGCCGCCGGAGTGCGACCGGGTCGTGTTCCCGGTGTCGATCTACGACGCCGACAACCGCCAGCAGAACTTCGGGCAGGTCCGCAACGCCTTCATCCGGATCGTCAACCGGACCGACGGCAGCGAGCTCGCCCGCTTCGACCTGACCGAGGACGCCTCCACCGAGACCGCCATGGTCTTCGGTGAGCTGTACCGGCACGGCGCCGAATGGAAGTTCCGCGCGGTCGGCCAGGGCTACGCCTCGGGCCTGGCCGGCATCGCCATGGACTTCGGCGTCAACGTCGGCTGACGGCCGACCGCCGCCCCGCAGGACGGCCGGCCGGGCCGGCCGTCCCTCTCAGAGAAACTCGCGCATGATTCTTCGCACCTTCGGGTGGGCCTTCGGCATCACCGTCCTCGGCCTTCTGGTCGCCGCGCTGTACGACGGGGGCACCGGGCTCGCCCTGGTGGCCGTCCTCGCCGTGCTGGAAATCTCGCTGTCGTTCGACAACGCCGTGGTCAACGCCAAGGTGCTGGACCGGATGAGCCCGTTCTGGCAGAAGATCTTCCTCACCGTCGGCATCGCGATCGCGGTGTTCGGCATGCGGCTGGTCTTCCCGCTGCTGATCGTCGGCATCACCGCCAAGCTGAACCCCGTCGAGGCGTTCGACCTGGCGCTGAACGACCCGCACAAGTACCACCACCTGATGAACGACGCGTACCCGATGATCGCGGCGTTCGGCGGCATGTTCCTTTTGATGCTGTTCCTGGACTTCGTGTTCGAGGAGCGGGCCGACAAATGGTTGCCGTGGCTCGAGGCGCCGCTGGCGCGGATCGGCAAGCTCGACCAGCTGTCGGTGGTCGTCGCGGGCGGGGCGCTGGCGTTCACCGCGGGGCTGTTCGCCGACGACCCGGGCAAGGTCATGATCGCGGGCGTGCTCGGGATGGTCACCTACATCCTGGTGAACGGGCTCGGCGAGCTGTTCTCCGAGGCGACGGACGACGACGAGGACGAGGACGGGGAGGACGGCGAGGAGCGGGCCCCGGCCCGGTCCGGGCCGAGCTCGCTGGCGCTGGCCACCGGCAAGGCCGGGTTCTTCCTGTTCCTCTACCTGGAGGTGCTGGACGCCTCGTTCAGCTTCGACGGCGTGATCGGCGCGTTCGCGATCAGCACCGACCCGATCATCATCGCGCTGGGCCTCGGCATCGGCGCCATGTACATCCGGTCGCTGACGGTGTTCCTCGTCCGCAAGGGCACCCTGCACGAGTACATCTACCTGGAGCACGGCGCCCACTGGGCGATCGGCGCGCTCGCCGTGTGCATGCTGGTCAGCATCGGCCGGCATGTCCCCGAGTGGCTCACCGGCGGGGTCGGCGCGGGCCTGATCATCGCCGCGTTCATCAGTTCCGTGGTGCGGAACCGGGCCGGCGGCGGCCCGGCCGCCGCGGCGGGCGACGACCAGCCGCTGCACTCCAGCAAGGTCTGACCCGGCGGCGCGCCGTCCGCACCCCCCTGTGACGACCGCACCCCGCGACGACCGAGCATCACGACCGAAGGAGCCGATGATGACGATTTCGCTGCAGAAGGGGCAGAAGGTCTCCCTGGCCAAGCCCGGTGGCGGCACCCTCACCCGGGTCAGGATGGGCCTCGGCTGGGACGCCGTCGCGAAGAAGGGGCTGTTCGGCAAGGGCAAGGCCCAGTCGATCGACCTGGACGCGTCCTGCCTGCTGTTCGACGCGGCCGGCAACCTCGCCGACTCGGTGTGGTTCCGGCAGCTGCGCAGCAAGGACGGGTCCGTCCAGCACACCGGCGACAACCTGACCGGCGCGGGCGAGGGCGACGACGAGGTCATCAACGTCGACCTGCAGGGCGTGCCGGCCAACGTCGTCCAGCTGGTGTTCACGGTGAACTCCTTCACCGGGCAGGACTTCTCGCAGATCGAGAACGCGTTCTGCCGGCTGGTGGACGAGGCGACCGGGCAGGAGATCGCGCGGTACGACCTGAGCGGCGCGGGGCAGCACAACGCGCAGATCATGGCGAAGGTGTCGCGGGACGGCCAGGGCTGGTCGATGACCGCGATCGGCGCGACGGCGACGGGCCGGACGTTCCAGCACCTGCTGCCCGCCGTGTCCGCTCATCTGTGACCGACGTGCACCGGTGAAAGGGAGCATGGACGACCATGGGCGCCGCGCTGGCGCGGCGCCCACGGTGACGTGGGGCGCGTATGCGGCACTTCGACCATATTGACACCGCCTACCGCAAGCACCTGTTCTACCGTCATCCCCGGCCGTTCGGCCGGCACGACGATCCGGCGGTGCTGGCGGTGGCGCTCGGCGCGACGCTGTACTGCCCCGCCACCCGTCCCGCGCTCGCGGCCGACATCGAGAAGGCGGCGCGGCGCGGCGTCATGAGCATGGTCGTGTGCCTGGAGGACGCGATCGGCGACGACGAGGTGCCCGAGGCGGAGGCGAACCTGGTCGCGCAGCTGCGCGACCTGCACGCCCGCGGCGCGGACGTCCCCGGGGAGGCGGGCGGCGGGCGTTCGATCGGGGGCGTGCCGCTGCTGTTCGTCCGGGTCCGCGAGCCGCGGCAGATCGGCGACATCGCCGTCCGGCTCGGGCCCGCGGCCGGGCTGGTCAGCGGGTTCGTGCTGCCGAAGTTCACCGCGGCGGCCGGTGGAGCGTTCCTCGACGCGCTGGAGGACGCGGCGGCCCGCACCGGGCTGCCGCTGCTGGCGATGCCGGTGATCGAGAGCCCGGACGCGGTGTACAGCGAGAGCCGCACCGAGATGCTGCACGAGGTGGCGCGGCTGCTGGCCAAGCACCGCGAGCGGGTCCTCGCGGTGCGGATCGGCGCGACCGACATGTCGGCGGCGTACGGGCTGCGCCGCCCGCCCGACCTGACGATCTACGACATCCGTCCGGTCGCCGCCGCGATCACCGACATCGTCAACGTGCTCGGCCGCGCGGACGGCAGCGGCTTCGTGGTGACCGGGCCGGTGTGGGAGTACTTCTCGGCGGGCGAGCGGATGTTCAAGCCGCAGCTGCGGCAGTCGCCGTTCGAGGCGCAGCGGGCCGCGCCGCTGCGGCAGCGGCTCATCACCTCCGACCTGGACGGGCTGATCCGCGAGGTGCACCTGGACAAGGCCAACGGCCTCACCGGCAAGACCGTCATCCATCCGACGCATGTGGCGGCCGTCCACGCGCTGTCCGTCGTCACGCACGAGGAGTACTGCGATGCCGCCGACATCCTCGGGTACGCGGGCGGCGGCGCGATGGCCAGCTCGTACGCGAACAAGATGAACGAGGCGAAACCGCACCGCGCCTGGGCGGAGCGGCTGATGCTGCGCGCGCGCGTGTTCGGGGTCGCGGCGCGTGACGTGACGTTCGTCGAGCTTCTGGAAGCGGCGGGCAGCCGATGACGGAGGTGTGGCCGGGCGAGTGGGTGACGTCGCGGCTCGGTGTGCGCCTGGTCGACGGTGCCCGCCCGGCGGGGGCGGGGCTGGCGGCGATGGTGGGGCTCGCCGTGCGGCGCAACCCGCGGCGCGCTCATCTGCTGGTCTCGGCCGTGCTCGGCAAGCACGTCCCGACCGATCCGCGGCTGGTGTACGGATCGGGGTTGCTGCTGGGCGAGCTCGTGCGCGCGCGCCTGCGCGATGAGGCGGTGTCGGTTCCTCTGCTTGGGGACGCCTTGGCGGGGGTGCCCGGCGCCGCCGCGGCGTTGCGCGACGTGTTGCGGGAACCGCGTCCGCCCGTGGACGCCATAGTCCTCGGCTATGCGGAGACCGCGACCGCTCTAGGGCATTCCGTGGCGGACGCCCTGGGCGGCGCCTACTACCTGCACTCCACGCGCCGCCCGGTGCGGGGCTATGCCGCGTACGGCGGGTTCGAGGAGGAGCACAGCCACGCGACGAGCCATCTGCTGCTGCCGTCCGACCCGGCGGCGCTCGACCGGGACGTCCCGGTCGTGCTCGTGGACGACGAGCTGTCCACAGGGCAGACGGTCCTGAACACGATCTCCGCGCTGCACGCGTTGCGTCCGCGGCGGCACTACGTCCTGGCCGCGCTGGTCGATCTGCGAGACGACGCCGACCGCGCCCGCGTGGACGAGCTCGCCGCGCGGCTGGGCACGCGCATCGACGCCGTCTCCCTGGCCGGAGGCCGGGTGGAGCTGCCGGAGGGCGTCCTGGAGACGGGCACGCGGATCGTCTCCGAGCTGTCCGCCGCCGCGTCGGCTGCGCCGGACTCGGGAGGCGAAGCATTCGCCGTCGCGCGGGTCTCGCTCGGCTGGCCGGGCGGCGTGCCCGATGGCGGGCGCCACGGATTCCTGCCCGCTCACCGCGCCGCCCTGGAGAAGGACCTGCCGCGCATGGCCGACGCCGTCGCTCCGGAGCTCGGCGGCGCGTCCCGAGTGCTGGTGCTCGGGTTCGAGGAGCTGATGTACGCGCCGCTGCGGCTGGCGGAGGCGCTCGCCGACGCGTCGCCCGGCGTGGACGTCCGCTACTCGACGACCACCCGCTCGCCCGTCCTGGCCGTCGACGACCCGGGCTACGCGATCCGCACCCGGCTCGCGTTCCCGGCGCACGACGACCCGGCGGACGGCCCGGGGGAGCGGTACGCCTACAACGTCGCACCCGCCGCCGGCCGACCGCCGTTCGACCGCATCGTGTTCGTGGTGGACGACGTGGGCGACACGCAGGGGCTCGCCGGCGGGCTGCTCGCGCGCCTGCGGCGCCTCACGCCCGTGGTGGTCGCGACCGTCCCGTCCTATGGGGGAGATCAGTGAGGCCGCTTCACGGGCCGGATTTCGGCAGCTACCGGGCGGAGGACGTCACGTGGCTGCTCAAGGACCTGTCGAACGTGCGGCTGGAGGCGCCGGCGGAGGAGCGGGAGGCGGCCGTCCAGACGGGCCGCGCGCACTACGCCGAATCGCTGCCGATCGAGTACCAGCCGGGCCCGGAGTACCGGCGGCTGTTCCAGGACGCGCTGGAGGCGTCCGCGGAACGGCTCGCCTACGCGACCGGGCTCGTCACCGAGCAGATCCTCGCCGAGCGAGGCCCCGGCGCCGTCGTGGTCTCGCTCGCGCGCGCGGGCACGCCCGTCGGGATCCTGATCCGGCGCTGGGCCCGGTTCGCGCACGGCCTGGACCTGCCGCACTACGCGATCAGCATCGTCCGGGACCGGGGCATCGACACGGTCGCGCTGGAGTACCTCGCCGCCCGGCACGACCCGTCCGCGGTGATGTTCGTGGACGGCTGGACGGGCAAGGGCGCCATCACCCGGGAGCTGACCGCCGCGCTCGCCGGGACCGGGTTCCCCGCCGACCTGGCCGTTCTCGCCGATCCCGGCCGCTGCACGCCGTTGCACGGCACCCGCGACGACTTCCTGATCCCGTCCGCGTGCCTGAACTCGACGGTGTCCGGGCTGGTCAGCCGGACCGTCCTGAACGCCGACCTGATCGGCCCCGGCGACTTCCACGGTGCGAAGTTCTACGCCGAACTGGCAGACGACGACGTGTCCGAGCTGTTCCTCGACACCGTCTGCGCGCGCTTCGCGGACGTCGCGGAACGCGTTGCCAAGGACGTGCCGGACCTGCGGGCGTCCGACCGCACGCCCGACTGGTCGGGCTGGGAGGCGGTCCGGAGCGTCGCGGACGAGCACGGCATCGACGACCTCAACCTGGTGAAGCCCGGCATCGGCGAGACGACGCGCGTACTGCTGCGCCGCGTCCCGTGGAAGGTCCTCGCGCGCGCGGACGCGGGTCCCGAACTGACGCACATCAAGCACCTCGCCAGCGAACGCGGCGTGCCCGTCGTGGACGTCGAGCCGGACCGGTTCCCCTACGCGTGCATGGGGCTCATCCACCCGCGCTTCGGCAAGGGGGCCGTCCAGTGACCGTGCTGGTGTGCTCGGACCTGGACCGTACGCTCATCTACTCGCAGGCGGCCTTCTCCTTGGACGGCCCCGACGAGGCCATGCCGCGCCTCGTCTGCGTCGAGTTCTACCAGGGCGCCCCACTCTCCTATATGACGGAGACCGCCGCGCGCACACTGGAGACCCTCGCCGCGTCCGCAGTGTTCGTCCCCACGACGACGCGGACACCCGAGCAGTACCGCCGCGTCCACCTGCTGGAGAAGCCGCCCGCCTACGCGATCTGCGCGAACGGCGGCCACCTCCTCGTGGACGGCGAGGACGACCCGTCCTGGTCGGCGTCCGTGCGCGCCCGCATCGCGGACGGATGCGCACCCCTCGCCGAGGTCCGCGACCGCCTCGCCCGGACGGGAGGCGAGTTCGTCCTGAAACGGCGCACCGCGTCCGACCTGTTCGCCTACACCATCGTCGACCGCGCCGCCCTCCCGCCCGGCTGGGTCGACGACCTCGCCGGCTGGTGCGCCGAACGCGGCTGGCGGACGTCCCTGCAGGGCCGCAAGGTCTACTGCCTGCCCGCCGGCCTCACCAAGGCCGCCGCGGCTGCCGAGGTCGCCCGCCGCACCGGCGCGTCCGCGACGCTCGCCGCCGGCGACTCCCTCCTCGACGCGGAACTGCTCGAAGCCGCCGACCTGGCCGTCCGTCCCGCGCACGGCGAACTCCACGACGCCGGCTGGACGTCCCCGTCCGCCGCCGTCACCGCGTCTCGCGGCATCGCCGCCGGCCAGGAGATCACGAACTGGCTCCTGCACCGGGTGGAAAATCACCGCTGACCCGCCCCGCCCGTCGACAACCGACGCCGCCCGGGGGCTCGCCGGGGCCGCGATCACGGGTCACAATCACCCTAGGACCCCGCTCCGGCCGCGAGGAGGTACCCCTGCGCGCATGAGCTCCCGTCTCACCGGCGACGAGACCGCCCTGTGGAAGGCCGCGGCCCGCGTGCTGGACGCGAACTGGACCGGGACCGCGACCGCCGCGTCCCCCGGCCTCTACCCCCACCAGTGGAGCTGGGACTCGGCCTTCATCAGCCTCGGCCTGGCCCGGCACCGCCCCGACCGCGCCGAGACCGAACTGCTGTCGCTGTTCCGCGGCCAATGGGCCGACGGCATGCTCCCGCACATCGTGTTCAACACCACGCTCGCGCGGCACGCCTTCTTCCCCGGCCCCGACCTGTGGCGCAGCACCGGGCAGGCCGCCGCGCCCCGCACCGTGCAGACCTCCGGCCTCACCCAGCCGCCCGTCCACGCCCTCGTCGCCCTCCGCCTGCACGAATGCGCCCGCGACGGGGAGAGCAGCCGCGGCTTCCTCGCCCGCCTCTACCCGCTGCTCGCCGCCCAGCACCGCCACCTCGCCACCGCCCGCGACCTCGGCGCCGGCGGCCTCGCCGCGATCTGCCACCCGTGGGAGTCCGGCCTCGACAACAGCCCCGCCTGGGACCGCCCCCTCGCCGCCCTCCAGCTCCCGCCCACCGCCTACGCGCCCGCGCACCGCTCCCGCACCCTGCCCACCGGCGAGGACTACGACCGCTACGTCCGGCTCGTCGCCCTCATGCGCGACGCCGGCTACCGCCCCGAGTACCTGCGCGAATCCCACCCGTTCGCGGTCGAGGACCCGCTGTTCAACGCCACCTACCTCGCGTCCGCGCACGCCCTCGCCGAGATCGCCCGCATCGTCGGCGCCGACCCCGTCCCGCACCGGGAGGCCGCGCAGCGCCTCCACACCGCCCTCCTCGACCGCCTCTGGGACCCCGACACCGGCTGCTTCCGCGCCCGCGACCTGCGCGACGACCGGCTCCTGCCCGTCATCACCGCCGGCTCCTTCGGCCCCCTCCTGGACCCCGAGCTGCCCGCCGCGCACGTCCGCAACCTCGTCGACCTGCTGCTGTCCGCCCGGTTCGCCGGCGCCGCCGGCTACCCCGTCCCCACCTGCGACATCCAGGCGCCCGCCTTCGACCGCGGCGGCTACTGGCGCGGCCCCACCTGGGTCAGCACCAACTGGCTGATCTGGTACGGCGCCCTCGCGCACGGCCTCCCCGTCGTCGCCGACCTGCTGTACGGCTCCACGATCCGGCTCGTCCGCCAGTCCGGGTTCCGCGAGTTCTTCGACCCCTTCGACGGCACCGGACGCGGCAGCCACGACTACTCCTGGTCCGCCGCCCTCGTCCTGGACCTGCTCGGCGCCCGCCGCGCCCCGCAGGCCGCCTGATCGCCTACCGTTGGGGCATGCGCCTTCTCCGGGGCCACCTGCCCTCCGCGGTCCGCGACGCGCTCACCACCGAACGCGGCGAACGCGTCCTCGCGTCCGCCCCCACCCGCGGCGGCTCCCACGTGGTCGCCACCACCACCGCCCTGCACGTCCCGACGCCCGCCGGCGGCTTCCTGCGCGTCCCATGGGAGCGCGTCGACCAGGCCACCTGGAAGGACGGCTGGCTGCACGTCGAGGAGACCTCCGGCGGCGGCGAGCACCACGTCCGCCTCACCGAGCCCGGCTCCGTCCCCGAGACCGTCCGGGAACGCGTCACCGCCACCATCGCCGTCACCCACCAGGCGAAGCTGCCCGGCGGCGGCAAGGTGCGCATAGCGGGCCGGCGCCCCGCCGCCGGCGGCGACGTGCGCTGGACTTTCGTCTTCGACGCAGGCCTCGACCCCGCCGACCCGGGCCTGCGCGCCCAGGCCGAACAGGTCCTCGAGGACCTGCGCCGACAGACGGGCCTCTAACCCGGGTAGACCTTCGGCTGCTCGTCGGCCTCGTGCCTTCCGGACATCTTCTGCTGCGGCACCTTCTCCTTCGCGGACGAGGCCATCTCGCCGGCCTTCCCGCGCGCGGCCCCGGCGAACTCGCCGCCCTTCGCGCGCAGCGCGCCCGCGGCCTCCTGCACGTTCGGGTTCTCCGACACCTGCCGCGACAGCCGCTTGATCTGCTCGTAGCGCTCCCGCCCGGCCTTCGTCCCGAGGACGTAGCCGATCGCGGCGCCTGCCATGAACATCATGCGCGACTTCATGTTCAACTCCCTGTGCGGGCCGATCGTCCACACTCCATACCCGTGAACGCCGCCGCCACCCGCAAACGCGTGCGCGAACAGCCCCGCACATGCGCTAACCTAGACGCGCTGGCAGGGGCCCGAGGCCCCGCCGGACGTACGATCCCGCGTAGCTCAATCGGCAGAGCAGCCGGCTGTTAACCGGCAGGTTATTGGTTCGAGTCCAATCGCGGGAGCTTTGGTGGCCCCCTCTTCGGAGGGGGTTTCGTCGTTTCGGGGCTCCCCGTCACGCCCGTGTGCGCGGCGGGACGGGGAGCGGGCGGCTCAGGATGCGCAGTAGGCGTTCTTCAGCGCGTTGTACAGGTGGACCTGGCCGTTGGTGCCCTCGGACAGGTTGTCCTCGGTGCCTTCGAGGACGACCTCCTTGGTGCCGTCGGCGTTGGCGGCGGCGTACGTGACGTAGCCGGGGACCAGGCCGTTCTTGACGTACATCGGCCCGCACGCGGTGGCGAGCGTCTCGATGCCGAGGTCGAAGTAGTTGTCGGTGGTGCCCTCCTGGACGCCGGTGGTCAGCTCCTGGCGCTGCGCGGGAGGCAGCAGCGTCCCGTCCATCAGGGCGCGGAAGAACGCGGCCAGGTCCCTGCTCGTCGAGATCATGGCGCCGGCCGCGCCGGTGATCGTGACGTTGCTGGTGCTCACGTCGGTGTAGGGGACGTTCGTGCCGATCCAGATGAGGGGCACCGCATAGCCGTGGATGTAGTTGCCCGGCATGTCGTCGGTGGTCGGGAAGGTGGTCTCGGTCAGCCCGAGCGGGTCGATGACGAGGTCCTTCACCGCGGTCGCCGGGTCCGTGCCGGTCACCGCCTGGATGATCATCCCGGCGGCGATGTAGGCGGTGTTGGTGTAGCCGACGGTGGTGCCGGGGGCGGCGGTGGGCTTGGACCGCAGGGCCAGGTCGAGCAGTTGCCGCGGCGTGTACCGGGTGGTGGAGGTGAAGGCGGACCTGGGGAGCTTGTTGAAGACCTCGGGCAGCCCGGACGTCATGTTCAGCAGCTCGCGGATCGTGATCTTCGTGCCGTCGTTGCCGTTGGCGTCGACGACACCGGGCAGCCATCGGGCGACGGTGTCGTCCAGGGACAGCTTGCCCTGGGCCTCCAGTTTCAGGAGGGTGGCGGCGATGAAGGTCTTGGTGACGCTGCCGATCCGGAACCGCGCGGACGGGTCGGCGGCGGCGCCGGTGGCCCGGTCGTTGACGCCGCCGCTCACCGTCTGCACGGTGTCGCCCTGGCGGACCAGGCCGATGACGGCGGGGTAGCCGTCGGCCAGTCCCTGGGTGACGCCGGCCTGCAGGGCCTGGACCGCCGTCAGGCCGTCGGCGTTGGCCGGGACGGCGCCGGCCAGGACGGCCAGCCCGCAGGCGATGCCTAATGCGGTCGCACGCACAGATGCCATCTCGCTCCTCACAAGCGATCGACGCAGGGGCGCTGGGTCGCGCATCGCCATTAAAGAACATTTATGTCTGTTTGGCGAGGGCGCCGGGTCACTGGCGGGAGAGGACCCGGGTCACGCCGGCGGCGATCGTGGTGGCGAGGATCCAGCCGGACGCGATCAGGGCGGCCGCGAGCCACTGGTAGGCGCCGCGCGGGTTGAAAGCGCCCTCCTGGCCGAAGCTGATGATCGGCAGGAGGAGGTCGAGGGAGTAGAGGAACGGGTTGAACGCCGGCGCCTCGTCCCTCTTGAGGGGCATCGGATGGTGTGCGGCGAAGACCAGGGTGCCGATGAGGAGCAGGGTCGCCAGGAGGATGCCGGCGCGGAGCGGACGGTAGCCGTAGCCGACCGTCCAGTCTTGCGCGAAGCCCCATAGCTGCGCTGGGCGCGGCACGGTTCGGCGGCGGCGGCGCTGTTTCGCCAGGCGGACGGTGCGGGCCTCGGTGTCGCGGCCCATGCTCTGGAAGACGGTGGCGAGCTGCTCGTAGGGCTGCGGGTGGTAGCCGTCGGTGTCCAGCCAGGCGAGGCGGTCGTCGACGGTGCCGGGGGAGTCGAGGGTCTGGTAGCCGAACCCGTCGAGCATGGAGTCCGCGGGCCAGCGCGTCGGGTCGTCGCGGAGCACCTCGATGCGCGCGTGCCGCAGGTCCACGGTGCCCTCGGTCAGCGTGCAGCGGGTCAGCCACAGCATCTCGGCCCGGACGCGACGGAGCCCGAGGGTGATGTTGCGGGAGCCGGTGACCGTTGATTTGTGGAAGCTCAGCTCGCTTCCGATCCGGGCGCCGGCGAGGGCCAGACGGCCGTCGGCGGTGAAGCCGTCATTGCAGGTCATGACGCCGCTGACGGTCAGGCCGTAGCCGATGAGCGACTGGCGGCCGGGGTTGGACAGGTGCGCGCCGTCGAGTTCGACGCTGGCCTCGATGACGGAGTCGATCAGGCGGATCTCGCCTTCGGCGCGCAGGCCCTGGCCGGCCAGACCTCCGGTGACCTGGGCGCGGCACAAGCTGAGCGCCTGGCCGCCGGGATCGGAGAGGCTTGCCCCGGCGACGTCGACCGTGCCCTGGACGGTCGCGCCGTCGAGGCAGATCCGTCCCTGGGCGCGGAAGCCGGACGCCGCGCGCAGCGTGCTGCCGATCGTGATCAGCCGCGCGTTCAGCGCCGTGCCGCCGGGGGCGGCGAGCTCGGCGCCGGTGAGCAGCAGGGTGCCGCCGATCGCCGCGGAGCGCAGGCTGACCTTGCCTTCGGCGCGGAACCCCGCGTCGAGGACGGCGGCGCCGTCGATGCGGGCGCGGTCGGCGTCGAGGGCCGTCCCGGACGGGTTGGACAGCCGCGCCCCGGACAGCAGGAGCCGCCGCCCGATCCGCGCGTCCGGCAGGCGCACCTCGCCGTCGGCGGTGAGGCCCCGCGCGTGCAGCCCGGCCGGCAGCTCGATCCCCTCCGCGTCGAGTGCGACCGCGCCGGGATTGGACAGTTTCGCGCCGTCGAAGACGCAGGTCCCGCCGGCGTGCGCGCCCTGCAGCATGACCTCGCCGGTGATCTCCGCTTCGGCGGCGTCGATGTTGCGGGCGACGGTCAGGGCGTAGGCCTCGACGTCCGCGAGCCGGGCCGCGCGCAGCGACAGCGTGCCGTCGATCCGGGTGCCGACGAGCTGCAGCGGGCCGTCCAGCCGGCAGTTGCGCAGCCACAGCAGGCCGTCGACCTGGGAGTCCGAGACGTTGAGGGCGGGCAGCCGCGAGCCGGTCAGGCTGAACTGCCGGATGCGGGTCGAGTAGAGGGCGGGCGGTTCGTCGAACACGCAGTCGCGCATCAGCACCGCGTACCGGACCTCGGCGTAGGACAGGTCGAGCACGCCGGTGATCCGCGCGCCCGTGAGCCGTATCGCCGGGACCTGCCCCGCGTCGGCCGGCCGGGCGCCCAGCAGGAGCGCCGAGACGAGCTCGCCGCGCACCGCCTCCCCGGTGCCCGTCAGATCGACCTCGCCCGCGTTCGGGAACGCGTCCCAGAGCGCTCGTTCCGCGTCCGACAGATCCTCGATATCCATTTGGTCCTCATGCATACACGGCCGCGGCGGGCGGCGCCACAGCACGCGTTCGTAGACTCGGGATCATGCTCAGACTCGGTTTCCCGGTGATCGGCGTCACCGACATCCCGCGCGCCGTGGAGTTCTGGACGTCGGCGCTGGACCTGGTGTCCACGCCCGAATTCGAGAGTCCCGGCTGGCGGACGCTGAACCACGCGGACGGGTCGGGGCGGGCGCTCGGGCTGATGCGCAGCGAGTCGCCGGCGGAGCCGCGTCCGCGCCTGCACCTCGACCTGTTCGTGGACGGCACCGCGGAGCAGGACGCCGAGGTCGAGCGGCTGATCGGGCTCGGCGCGAGCCGCGTCGACTGGGACCTCTACCCGCCGGACCCCGACTTCGTCGTCCTAGCCGACCCCGACGGCAACCTCTTCTGCATCGTCGACCTGAGCCGCGCCCCCTCCGGCTCGCAGTGAGCCGCCGCTAGGCGTCCGGCGGTGTGTCGCGGGCGTCGATGAGGGCTTGGACGCCGTCGGAGAAGCGGCGGGTGAGCCGGGCCAGGTCGGCGCGGTCGCGGTCCGTCCAGCCGGCGAACGCCTTGTCCAGCAGCCGTCTGCGGCCCTCGTTGATCGACGCGACCACGCGGCGGCCCTCCGGCGTGAGTTCGGCCGTCTTGACGCGGCGGTCGTGGGGCGCATCGGCGCGGGCGACCAGGCCGATCTCCTCGAGGCGGGCGAGGGAGCGGCTGACCTTCGGGTGGTTGTGGTCGACGAGCTCTGCGAGGTCGAGGACGCCGGTCGGGCCGCGCAGGTCCAGGTGGACGAGGTAGCGGCACAGGTCCGGGTCGAGGGTGACGCCGTTCGACCGGTGGTGGGCCAAGGGGCTGCACCCCGCGAGCCCGGCCGGGTTTCCGCAGGTGGTGGGTGTGGACGGAGTGGGGCGGCTGGAAGACGGCACGCGCGTCGCGTTCTTCGGGCCGATCGCGCCGTACGGCGGGATGGCGGAACGGGCGCTGGTGCGGCGGGGCATGTGGTTCCCGGGCCGGGACGGTGTGGACGACGTGACGGCGGCCGCACTGCTGAACCCCGGCGGCGCGGCGTGGAAGACGGTCGTGTGGGAGGGCGGCGCGGGCCCCGGGAAGACGGTGCTGGTGCTCGGCGCCACCGGAGCATCCGGGCGGATCGCGGTGCAGGTGGCGAAGCGGGAAGGGGCACGGGTGGTCGCGGCCGGACGCGATCGGACGGCCCTCGGCGCGCTGGCCGAGCGCGGCGCCGACGCCGTGGTCCGGCTCGACCGGCCGAAGGACGAGGTGGTCGAGGCCATCGTCGCCCACGGACCGTACGACCTGGTCGTCGACTACCTGTGGGGCGCTCCGGCGGAGGCCGCGTTCGCGGCGCTGTCGCGGGGCGGCGATCGGCGCGTCCGGTACATCCTCGTCGGCATGTCGGCGGGCGAGACGGCGGAGATCCCCGCCATGGCCCTGCGCGCCGCACCG
The DNA here is from genome assembly GCF_017573465.1 of Actinomadura violacea. GTDB lineage: Bacteria > Actinomycetota > Actinomycetes > Streptosporangiales > Streptosporangiaceae > Spirillospora > Spirillospora violacea. The sequence continues at coordinate 100,774 of NZ_JAGEPF010000011.1, read as the reverse complement.
GTCGAGGTGGCCGGCAGCGGTGCGGGCGGCTCGCCGACGTCGAGGATGCCTGGACCCGTCCCGAGAACGGCCGCCGCATCGTCTTCGTCCCCTGATTCGGCTCGTCGAATGAAGGCAATCGGCACATCGTCTCTGCGGTCGAGGGCGCAGGCGGCGGGGGAATGTCGGTGGGGGGTGGGAGGGTGCCGGGTGTGGCGATTCATGTGGCGAGTCGGAGGCGGGCGCGGGCGTCGGTGGAGGCGGAGTGGCCCGGCGCGGTGGTGCTGGACGTGACGTCGCGGGGGCCGTTGCCGTGGGTGCGGTTCAGCCCGTTCTACCCGCACGGCGGTGTGCCGGTGCCGTTCTCAGACGGGGCGACGGGCGAGAGCGTGGAGGGGATCTGGCAGGCGCTGAAGGTGTTCGAGGGCGCCGGCGTGGACCCGTCCAGGCTGGCGATCACGTCGATGAAGGGGATCAAGCGGACGGTCCGCAAGTACGGGCCGGTGCGGGGGCACCGGGCGGGGCTCGACGGGGCGGAGCTGCTGCCGTACGGGCGGGCGCGGCGGGAGGTCTACCTGCCGGCGTACAGATGGGTGCTGGAGAACAAGGTGGCGGACCTGGTCGAGGAGCTGAGGGGCCTGGGAGAGGTGGTGCTGCTCGACTACACCGTGAACGGGGACGTGGACGACCTGTCCAAGCCCCTGTCGCACGCGGCGCTGGTCGGGGCGTTCGCCGAGGGCCGGTGGCCCTGACCGGCGCGGACGCCGCCCCGCGAGGCGTCCGCGCGGGGCGGCCGGTCCGCGGGGTCAGGCGCGCCCGCGGCTGAAGCGGCCGGCGAACGCCCAGCCGAGGCCGAGCAGCACGCCGCCGATCGCGGCGACGAGGCCGAGGGCGGGGGTGTCGAGCATGGCGAGGAGGCCGATGACCAGCCCGTAGAGGATCGTGAGGGCGAAGAGGGCGGCCCGGATCGGGTTGTTGTTCATACCCGTCATGGTTCCGGCGGCGGCCCGGCGTTACTATCCACCGGTCGGTGGACAGAGCCCGCCGCGGCACGCCGGGGGAGCGGACTTTTCATGAACGGTGTGGACCCGGCGATGGCGCGGGCCGAGGACGTCTGGTACCGGTCGTACCCCTTCTGGGACGCCTACTTCGCGCTGGTGCTGGTCGGCACGATCGCGGCGACGGCGGCGGACGGGCTGCCGCCCGGCCGGCAGTCGGCGGCGATCATGCTGCTGGTGCTGCTGAGCCTGGCGTACGTGCGGGTGGGCCGGAAGGCGCTGCGGTCCCGCGAGGAGCGGCGCCCGGGGTGCAAGGTGTACGCGGCGGCGCTGGTGCTGATGTTCGTGCCGGCGACGGTGCTGGCGCCGGTGACGTCGATGGGGCTGGCGGCGCTCGCGCCGCAGGTCTACATGGTGTACGGCGCGGCCCGCGGGTTCGTGCTGATGATGGTGCTGTTCTCCGGGGCGATCGGGTCGGCGATGGTCGCGTCCGGCGCGGGCGTGACGCTGACCCTGATGATGATGCTGGTCGGCATCGTGTGCAGCGGGCTGCTCGCCACGTTCATCGGCCGGCTGAGCGCGCAGAACCGGGAGCGGGCGCGGCTGATCGAGGAACTGGACCGCACCCGCGGCGAGCTGGCCGAGCTGAGCCGCGAGGCGGGTGTGCTCGCGGAGCGGGAGCGGCTCGCCCGCGACATCCACGACACGATCGCGCAGGGGTTCACCAGCATCGTGATGCTGGCGCAGGCGGCCGAGGCGGAGGTCGGGCCGAACCGGCATCTGGACCTGGTGGCGCGGACGGCGCGGGAGAACCTCGCCGAGACGCGGGGGCTGGTCGCGGCGCTGGCGCCGCCCGCGCTGGCGGAGGGGTCGCTGGCGGAGGCGCTGCGGCGGCTGGCCGCCGACTTCGCGCTGCCCGTCGACATGGACGTGGAGGGGGAGCAGCGGCCGCTCGGCCCGGCGGCGGAGGTGGTGCTGCTGCGGGTGGCGCAGGAGGCGCTGGCGAACGTCCGCAAGCACGCGGCCGCGACGTCGGTGTGGATGTCGCTGGAGTTCGGGCGGGACGCGGCGCGGCTGACGGTCGCCGACGACGGCCGCGGGTTCGATCCGGCGGCGGTCGCGTCGGGGTTCGGGCTGCGCGGCATGCGGGGGCGCGTCGAGCAGGCGGGCGGCGACCTCGCCGTGCGCAGCGGCGAGGGTGAGGGCGCCGTGGTCGAGGTGGTGCTGCCGTGCTCCGCGTGATGATCGTGGACGACCATCCGATCGTCCGGGAGGGGCTGCGCGGGATGCTCGCGGCCGAGCCCGGCATGGAGGTGGCGGGGGAGGCGGGGAGCGGCGACGAGGCCGTCGCGCTGGTGCCGCGGGTGCGGCCGGACGTGGTCCTGATGGATCTGCGGATGCCCGGCGGGGACGGGGTGAGCGCGATCGAGCGGCTCGGCCCGGCGGGGCACCGGGTGCTGGTGCTGACGACGTTCGAGGACGACGCGGACATCGTCCGGGCCGTCCGGGCGGGCGCCGCGGGCTACCTGCTGAAGGACGCGTCCCGGACCGACCTGGCCGCCGCGATCCGGGAGGTCGCGGCGGGCCGGACGGTGCTGTCGCCGTCGGTGTCGGCGAAGCTGAGCGCGGCGCGGGCGGCGCCCGCGCCGGCGGTGCTGTCGGCGCGGGAGGCGGAGGTGCTCGCGCTGGTCGCCCGCGGGATGACGAACGCCGAGATCGGTGCGCGGCTGTTCATCGGGCAGGCGACGGTGAAGACGCACCTGCTGCGGGTGTTCGGCAAGCTCGGGGTGTCGGACCGGACGGCGGCGGTGATGGCCGCGATCGAGCAGGGCGTCCTGCCGCCGCCCTGAGCCCGCCCGTCACTCCTCCGTGGCGGGGCTGCCGCCGGCGACGACCTCGGCGAGCAGGTCCTCCTCGGTGGCGCCGCGCCGCCAGTAGCCGGTGAAGGTGACGTCGCGGCGGTGCAGGCCGCGCTCGCCGACCAGGTGCCGGCGCATCGCCTTCACGGTGGCGGACTCGCCCGCGATCCAGGCGTACGCGCCGTCCGGGACGGACGCGCCGCGCACCGCGTCGAGCAGGCCGCCCGCGTCGACCCAGCCGATCTCCGCGTCGGCGTCGGTCGGCAGCTCCTGCCGGTCGCCGGGGTGCGGGGTCTCGACGAGCACCTGAGCGGGCGTCCCGGCGGGCAGCCAGGCGAGGTTCCCGGCGATGGCCGGGAGCGCGGTGAGGTCGCCGGCGATGACGACGGGCCGTCCGGGCGGCGGGCGGAAGTCGCAGCCGCCGTTGTCGGGCCCGGTCGGGCCGAGCACGACGACGCGGTCGCCGGGGGCGGCGGCGGACGCCCAGCGGGACGCGGGGCCGGACGTCCCGCCGGGGTGCAGCGCGAAGTCGACGTCGAGCTCGCCGGGCCGCTGCGCCCGCACGGTGTAGGAGCGCATGATGCCGCGTTCGGCGGGGTCGAGGGCGCGCCAGTCGGCGAACCAGGTGTCGGGCGACCAGTCGTCCGGCATGACGGGCGCGTCCTGGTGCGGGTGCGGCAGGAAGATCTTGAATCGCTGGTCGCGGCCGCCGGTGGCGAAGCCGCCGGGCCCGCCGTCCAGGCACGTCCCGCCGAAGGTGACGCGGACCATGGACGGGCCGAGCCGCGCGGCGCGCAGGACGTGCAGGTCGAAGAAGGCGTACGGGTGGCTGGGGGTCCTCATCGCTGTGCCTTTCGGTGAACGCGGCCCGGCGGCCCGGGCCGCCGGGTCAGCCGGTCTTCTTCGCGGTGCGGATGGTCTGGGCGAGGGCCTCGATGATCGGCGCGCAGCCCTCGTAGGAGAAGCGGGGCTCGGGCTGCCAGCCGACGACCTGGCCGGCCTTCACGGCGGGCAGGTCCTTCCAGGACGGCTTGGACCCGAGGTCCTTCGGCTGGAGCGCCTGCGTGCGGCTGTCGAGCATGATGACGTCGGCCTTGTACTTGTCGGCGTTCTCCCAGCTCAGGTCCTCGAAATAGCCGTCCTGGCCGAGCTTGTCCGGCACGATGAGGTCGAGGCCGAGTTCCTTGAAGTAGATGAGGTCGGTGTTCTTGTTCGGGCTGGAGGCGTAGAACAGGTCGGGGCTGGCGGACGCGGCGAGCACCTTCAGCCCGGCGTTGGCCTTCGCGGCGGCGCGCAGCGACTCGACGGCCTTGTCGAAGCGGGCCCTGGCGGCGGTGACCTTGGCGGACTTCAGGTCGGCGCCGAGCGCGGCGGCGAGCGCGGCGGTCCGCTCGATCGGCTTCGGCAGCGCGACGTCGCCGGCGGAGATCGCGGCCTGCGGCGCGAGCGCGTAGATCTTGTCCTTGCTCTCGGCCGGGACGTAGAAGAGTTCGTCCTTGACGAACATGTTGTCCACGAGCAGGTCGGGGCGGAGCGAGGCGTACTTCTCGATGTTGAACTCGCCGTAGGCGTTGCCGATGATCGTGAGCCGGTCGACGGGCAGGTTCCCGGCCTGCGGGTCGGGCTTGCCGTCCTTGAGCTTCGTCGGCCCGTACACGCCGACGATCTGCTGGTCGACGCCGAAGTCGTAGAGGGCGGCGAGGGCCCCGACGTAGCCGACGACGCGCCGCGGGCGCGACTTGAGCTTCACCGCGGTGCCGCGGTCGTCGGTGAACGTCCAGGCGCCGCCGGACGGGGACGCCCCGCTCTTCCCGTCGCCGCCCCCGCCGCACGCGCTGATCAGGGCGCCGAGGGCGACGGCGCCGCCGGCGCCGAGAAGGCCGCGGCGGGTGAGGGAGGGCGAGGGGGATGTCCACATTTTCGGCTGCTCATCTCTGATCGAACGTGATGGCCGGATTCCGGCCCGATGGGCGCTTAGGTTAACCTAACCTAAGTTGTTGTCCAGTGGCAGGGGGCGGGCCGCCGCCCCCGTCCGTCCCCCCGGAGCCAGCCAGTGCCGTTGACCAGAACCGCGCCACCGACGGCCCCGGCGCGCGCACCCGCCACGCCCGCGCCGCCTTCGTCGCGCCGCCACTCCGTCCGCGCGTTAGGGCTGGTCGCGGCGGTGTTGCTGCTCCTGGCCGTCCTCGTCCTGAGCCTCGCCGTCGGCGCGAAACCGCTCTCGGCCGGGCAGGCGTGGGACGGGCTGCTGCACCGCGGCTCGGACTCCTACACCGTCGTCCACCAGATGCGCCTGCCGCGCACCCTGCTCGGGCTGCTCGCCGGCGTCGCGCTCGGGCTGGCCGGCGCGGTGATGCAGGCGGTCACCCGCAACCCGCTCGCCGACCCGGGCCTCCTCGGCATCAGCGCGGGCGCGTCCGCCGCCGTCGTGTCCGCGATCTCCTTCCTCGGCATCGTGTCGTTCGCCGGGTTCGTGTGGTTCGCGTTCGCGGGCGCCGGCGCGGTGGCCGTGCTGCTCTACGCGGTCGGCGGCGGGCGCGGCGCGACGCCCGCGCGGCTCGCCCTCGCCGGGTCCGCGCTCAACGCGGCGCTGTACTCCTACGTCAACGCGGTCCAGCTGCTCGACACCGCGTCCCTCGACCGGATGCGGTTCTGGACGGTCGGGTCGCTCGCCGCCGCGCAGACGTCCACGGTCGAGAAGGTCGCGCCGTTCGTCGCCGCCGGACTCGTGCTCGCGCTGCTGCTGGCCCGCCCGCTGAACGCCATGGCGATGGGCGAGGACGCGGCGCGCGCGCTCGGCACCGACCCCGGCCGCGTCAAGATCGTCTCGATCGCAGCGATCACGCTGCTGTGCGGCGCCGCGACGGCGGCCTGCGGGCCGATCATCTTCGTCGGGCTGATGGTGCCGCACCTCGTTCGCGCGCTGACCGGGCCCGACCTGCGCTGGCTGCTGCCCTACTGCGCGGTCCTCGCGCCCGCGCTGATGCTGGCCGCGGACGTGCTCGGACGCGTCGTCGTGCGGCCGTCCGAGCTCCAAGTCGGGATCGTCATGGTGGTCGCGGGCGGGCCGGTGTTCCTCTACTTCGTCCGGCGGCCGCGCAGCAAGGCGGTCGCGTCATGAAGCCCGCAGGAGCGAAGGGCGCAGCGGGAGTGAAGGGCGCCGTCATCAGGACGCCGAACGGGATGTCGCTGCGGTTCAGCCCGCGCGCCGTCGCCGTCGCCGTCCTCTGCCTGGCCGTCGCGCTCGGTGTCGGCGTGCTGCTGATCGGCAGCGGCGACTTCCCGATGGGCCCCGCCGACGTCGTCCGGACGCTGCTCGGCAACGGCACGCCCGCCGACTCGCTGATCGTGAACGAGATCCGGCTGCCCCGCGCGGCCGCCGGGCTCGCGGTCGGCGCCGCGCTCGGGCTGGCCGGCGCGATCTTCCAGTCGCTGACCCGCAACCCGCTCGGCAGCCCCGACGTGCTCGGCTTCAGCCAGGGCGCGGCGACCGGCGTGCTCGGCGTCATCGTGCTGACCGGCGGCGGCAGCGCGGCGGTCGCCGCGGGCGCCGCCGCCGGCGGGCTGCTCACCGGCGCCGTCGTGTACGCCGTCGCCGGCCGGCACGGCGCGCACGGGCAGCGGCTGATCCTCGTCGGCATCGGCGTCGCCGCGATCCTCACCGGCGTGAACGGCTACCTGCTCACCCAGGCGAAGATCACCGACGCGGCGCGCGCCGTGCTGTGGCTGACCGGCAGCCTGAACGGCCGGGACTGGGCCGACGCCGCGCCCGTCCTCGCCGCGCTCGCCGTCCTCGGCCCGCTGGTGGTGGTCGGCTGCGGGCGCGCGCTGCGGATGCTGGAGATGGGCGACGACGCGGCGCACGGCCTCGGCGTCCCCATCGAGCGGGCCCGGCTGATCATGCTGGCCGCGGCCGTGCTGCTCACCTCGTTCGCCGCGGCGGCGGCCGGGCCGGTGTCCTTCGTGGCGCTGACCGCGCCGCAGCTCGCCCGCCGGCTGACCCGCGCGCCCGGCCCCAACCTGCTGCCGTCCATGTGCATGGGCGCGGCGCTGCTGGTGGCGGCCGACTGGGCCGCGCAGCGCGCGTTCACCGGCCACCAGCTCCCGGTCGGCGTGGTGACCGGGCTGCTCGGCGGCGGATACCTGGTCTGGCTCCTCGTGACCCAACGCAAGACGGGACGGATTTGATGAAGGACGCGAACGCGCGGCTCAGCGGCACCGGCCTCACCCTCGCCTACGACAAGCGCACCATCGCCGAGGACCTCGACGTCGCGGTGCCGGACGGCTCGTTCACCGTCATCGTCGGGCCGAACGCGTGCGGCAAGTCGACCCTGCTGCGGGCGCTCGCGCGCATCCTCAAGCCCGCGTCCGGCACCGTCGTGCTGGACGGCGAGCCGATCGCGGGCTGGCCCGCCAAGAAGCTCGCCCGCACCCTCGGGCTGCTGCCGCAGTCGTCGATCGCGCCGGAGGGGATCACGGTCGCCGACCTGGTGTCGCGCGGCCGGTACCCGCACCAGGGGCTGCTGCGGCAGTGGTCCCGCGAGGACGAGCGGGTCGTCACCGAGTCGATGGAGGCCACCGGCGTCGCCGCGCTCGCGGACCGTCCGGTGGACGAGCTGTCGGGCGGGCAGCGGCAGCGGGTGTGGATCGCGATGGCGCTCGCGCAGCAGACGCCGCTGCTGCTGCTGGACGAGCCCACCACCTACCTGGACATCGCCCACCAGATCGAGGTGCTGGACCTGTGCGCGCGACTGCACGAGGAGGGCCGCACCGTCGTCGCCGTCCTGCACGACCTGAACCACGCCGCGCGGTACGCCACCCACATGATCGCGATGCGGGACGGGGCGATCGTGGCGGAGGGCGGGCCGGACACGGTGGTGACGGCGGAGCTGGTCGAGGAGGTGTTCCGGCTGCCGTGCCGGGTGATCGAGTGCCCGGAGACCGGGACGCCGCTGGTGGTGCCCGCCGCGCGCGCCGCCCGCGTCGCCGCCGGGACCTGACGCGAGGCGTGACCGGGGCGACATGACCTGGGCGACATGACCTGGGCGGCGTGACCGGGGCGACGTGACGAGGGACACGGCGGTCATGCCGGGCATCACCGAAAAGTAGTTGTACTCTTATAACGGTTATAGGTGTACAACGATTGGACCCCGGCTTGACCGACCTCACCCCCCGCCGCCGGATGCTGGTGCTGGCCATCTGCTGCATGAGCCTGCTCATCGTCAGCCTGGACAACACCATCCTGAACGTCGCGCTGCCCACCCTGCGGCGCGAGTTCCACAGTTCGGTGTCCGGCCTGCAATGGACCATCGACGCCTACCTCATCGTCCTGGCCTCGCTGCTCATCCTGGCCGGCTCCACCGCCGACCGGATCGGCCGCCGCCGCGTCTTCCAGACCGGGCTCGCGCTGTTCGTGCTCGGCTCGGTGCTGTGCAGCCTCGCCCCGTCCCTCGGCTGGCTCGTCGCCGCCCGCGTCGTGCAGGCCGTCGGCGGCTCGATGCTCAACCCGGTCGCCATGTCGATCATCACCAACGTGTTCACCGAGCCCCGCGAGCGCGCCCGCGCCATCGGCGTGTGGGGCGCCGTCGTCGGGCTCAGCATGGCGATGGGGCCGCTGGTCGGCGGCGTCCTGGTCGACTCGGTCGGCTGGCGGTCGATCTTCTGGCTGAACGTGCCGATCGGGCTCGCCGCGCTGGTGCTGACCGCGCTGTTCGTGCCCGAGTCGCGCGCCGAGCGGCCGCGCCGCGCCGACCCCGCCGGGCAGGTCTTCATGATCCTGCTGCTCGGCACCGTGGCCTACGCGATCATCGAGGGCCCCGGGCGCGGCTGGGGCGACCCCGCCGTCCTCGGCGCCGCGGCCGTCGCCGTGCTCAGCCTCGCCGGGTTCGTCCGGCACGCGTTGCGCACCCCCGAACCCCTGATCGACCTGCGCTTCTTCCGCAGCGTCCCGTTCACCGGCGCCACCGTGATCGCGGTGTCGGAATTCGCGGCGCTCGGCGGGTTCATGTTCCTGAACGCCCTCTACCTGCAGGACGTGCGGGGGCTGTCGGCCCTGCACGCCGGCCTCTACCTGCTGCCGATGGCGGCGATGAGCGCCGTGTTCGCGCCGCTGTCCGGGCGCCTCGTCGGCACCCGCGGCCCGCGCCCGTCGCTCGTCGTCGCGGGCGCCGCCACCCTCGCCAGCGCGGTGCTCATGGCGGCGTTCGACGCCGAGACCCACGACGCCACGCTGTTCATCGCCTACGTGCTGTTCGGCATCGGGTTCGGCATGGTCAACTCGCCGATCACCAACACCGCGGTGTCCGGGATGCCGCGCGCGCAGGCCGGCGTCGCCGCCGCCGTCGCCTCCACCAGCCGGCAGGTCGGCCAGGCCCTCGGCGTAGCGGTGATCGGCGCGGTGCTGGCCGCCGGCACCTCCGGCGCCCGGTCCGGCGGCGCGGACTTCGTCGCCGCCGCCCGCCCGGCATACTGGGTGCTGGCCGGCTGCGCCGCCGTCGTGCTGGCGCTCGGCGTGCTCACCACCGGCCGCCGCGCCGCCCGCAGCGCCGCGCGGACGGCCGCGCAGTTCGAGGACGCCGCGCAGTTCGAGACCGCCGGGCCGGCCGGCGGCGGACGCCACGTGACGGGAGCGAGCACCCGATGAACCAGCCCCGCCCCGCCGCCGCGCCCGGACCGGCGACAGGACCGGCGTCCGGCACCGGGCCGGACGCGGCCCGCCGCGTCTGGCGCAACCTGTGGACGCTGATGCAGGAGCGGGGCGACCGGCGCGCCGAGGTCGCCGAGGCGCTCGGAATGAGCTTCTTCCGCACCAAGGTGCTGCGCCGGCTGGCCGCCGCGCCGGAGCCGTTCACCCTGCGCGGCCTCGCCGACCTGCTCGGCACCGACCGCCCCTACGTCACCCTCGTCGTGGACGACCTGGTCGAGCGCGGGTTCGTGGAGCGCACCCCGAACCCCGCCGACCGGCGCTCCAAGCTCGTGACGGTCACCGGCGCCGGCCGCGAGGCCGCCGCCGAGGCCGAGCGGATCCTCGGCACGCCGCCCGCCGTGCTCTACGAGCTCCCGCCCGAGGACCTCGCCGTCCTCGACCGGGTGGCCGCCCGCCTCGTCGAGGACCAGTAGGAGGACCGGCGGGGCGCGCTCAGCGCTGCCCGGCCGAGTCCATCCGCGCCCAGTCCGCCTCCCACATCTCGTCGCGGCGGCGGTCGCAGCGGCGGCGGACCAGGAGGTAGGCGAGCAGGACCGGCGTCCCCACGCCGAGGACGGCGGCCGTGGCGGCGTAGGCCGCGTCGGTCACCGTGCGGCTGTGCGGGCGCGGACGCACCGTCGGGTCGCCCTTGGCGTTGATCCAGATCGTCCGGTGCGCGCCGGCCTTCGCGTTCTTCCAGCTCGGCAGCGTGCCGGTGCGGGGCGCGCCGCCGGCGCCGGGCCAGGTCGCCTGCACGGTCTCGTGGACGTAGCGGTCGCCGGACGACCCGATCCCGCCCGTCGAGGTGACGGTCGCGACGACCTGGTGCCGCTGGGTGCGTTCAGCGCGTTCGGCCTGGCTGCCCGCGTGGTAGGACCACGTGCCCGCCCAGAACGCGAGCGGCGGCCCCACCGCGAGCAGCAGCAGGATCAGCGCCACGCCGACCAGCCGCTGGACGCGGTCGATGGGCCGGCGCAGCTCGCTGTGCTCCAGGCCGAGCCTGCGGCGCAGCCTGGCGAGCGACCCGCCGGCACGTCCGTCACCGGACCCGCGCATCTGCGTCACCTCCCCGGGGCGTGCCCACCCGGCAGGGGGTCCTGGACCCTCGTCCCCCAGGATATTCCCGTGTTCGAAGATCGGCACATGACCGGTGACCGAATCCTTTCCCAGGCAGGGGCCGGTATGTCGATGCGGTGGCCGGATCCGGCCACCGCATCGGCACGTCCTCAGCGCCCGCGCGGCGCCAGGGGGCGGGCGCCGTCCGCGGCCCGCACCAGCTCGTCCAGGCCGCCCTGCACGCCCTTCGACAGGACGTCCAGATCCGGCATCGCGTCGAAGTCGCCCGTGATCCCGAAGTGGAGCGTCCCGCAGTACGACACGATCGCCGTCGCCACCCGGATGCCGCCGGTCAGCGGCACGTACGGGTGCATCTCCACGACGCGGCGCCCCATCACGTACAGCGGGAAGTCCGGGCCCGGCACGTTCGTCGTGACGGTCTGGACGATGTCCTGCCGCAGCCGCACCGGGATCCGCGCGGCCAGTGACAGCAGCGCCGGCGCGACGGCCGTGTCGGTGAGCCGGGTGAGCGCCTGCGTCCCGGCCGCCTGGTTGCTGCGCTTGACGTCGTCGGTCTGCTCCCGGACCCGGCGCAGCCGCTCGAGCGGATCGTCCACCCCGACCGGCAGGTTCACGAACACCGCCGCGACCCGGTTGTTCAGCTCGCCCCGCTCGTCGGCGCCGCGGTGCGACACCGGCACCGCCGTCCGCACGACGGTGTCGTCCTCCAGCCGCCCCCGCGCGTTCAGCAGGTCGCGGTACCCGGCGGACACCGCCGCCAGCACGACGTCGTTGACCGTCCCGCCGAGCGCCTTGCGGACCGCCTTCACCTCGTCCAGCGGCACCCGCTGCCAGCACCAGCGCCGGTGCGGCCCGATCGGGCCGTTCAGGCAGCCCGCCGACGGGCTCGCGAACCGGGCGGTGGCGCGGGTCAGGCCGGAGGCGAACTCGCGCAGCCGGTGCGCCTCGCGCACCGCGCCCGCGCTGCGCGCCACGTCGGTGAGCTGGCGCAGCGGCCGCGTGACGGTGCGGCGCGCGGCGTCCGCCAGCAGCGCCAGGTCGGACGGCTCGGACTCCGGCGCCCACGGCTCGCCCTCGCCGGGCTGCTCGAACTCGGGGGACAGGTCGAACAGCACGGTCGCCAGGTCCATCCCGGCGATGCCGTCCACCATGCAGTGGTGCACCTTGGCGATCATCGCCCAGCGGCCCTCGGTCAGTCCCTCCACCAGCCAGATCTCCCAGAGCGGCTTGGCCGGGTCGAGGCGCTGCGCGAGCACCCGCCCGGACAGGTTGCGCAGCTGCTCGTCGGTGCCCGGCGCCGGCAGGGCGGTATGCCGCACGTGGTAGAGGATGTTGAAGTGCGGATCGTCCACCCAGACCGGCCGCCCGAGGTGCAGCGGGACGCCCCGCACGCGCTGCCGGTATCTCGGGACGAGCGGCAGCTTCGCGGCGATCGTCCGGACCACGTCGCCGTAGGACGGCGCCGGTCCCTCGAAGACCACCACCATGGCGACGTGCAGGGGCGTGTTCTCGTCCTCCAGGAGGTAGAAGCTGGCGTCCAGTCCGCTCATCCGATGCACGGGCTCACCGTCTTTCTGCGGGGGGTCGGGGGGAATGCGCGCCGCCGGCCCGGGGGGTGGCGCGGGCGGCGGAGCAAGTCACGGTAACCAGGCACCGCGCGAACAACGGGACGAACGCGCCCGATGTGAGCGAGGTGGCATCCGAGCATGGCCGCATCCGGCCAAATGTTTTCCCGCTCTTGCGTTCCCCCGCGGACCCCGAGGTCAGCGGGCGACCACACGCTCCGCCGGCTCCGCCGCGGGCTCCGCCCCTTCCCGCCGCGCACCGGCCGCCAGCGCCAGCACCGCGCCCAGCACGCACATCCCCGCCGTGATCCAGAAGATCTCCCGGTACTCCGCCCGCAGCGCGTCCTGCACCGCGGCCTTGTACACGGTCATCTCCTTCGCGAACTCCGCCTTCGACATCAGGAACGGCAGCGGCGGCTGCAGGTGCGCCGTCAGCACGTGGAACCGGTGGAAACCCCACGCCGACAGCGCCGAGATCCCGATCAGCATCCCCATCATCCGGGCGACGACCACGGCCGCCGACGCCACCCCGTGCCGCGCCGGCGGCACGAACGCCAGCACCGCCGACGACACCGGCGCGATCACCAGGCCCAGCCCGAGGCCCGTCACGACCAGGTCCACGTCCATCCGCGGCAGCGGCCCGTACGACGCGTGCGCCAGATCGGCCGGCCAGCCCGCGATCAGCACGTAGCCGACCGCCGAAACGAGCATCCCCGCCGCCATCGGCCACCGCTCGCCGACCCGCCGCGCGACGACCCCGCCCGCCACCGCCGCCACCGGCAGCGCCACCAGGAACCGCGTCAGCAGCAGTGCGCCCTCGGTCTCGTCCTTGTTCAGCACCGTCTGCGCGACCAGCACCACGTCCACCAGCGTCACCATCAGCGCCGCCCCCGACAGGAAGCTCACGCCCAGCGTCGCCAGCAGCGGCCCCCGCCGCACCCCGCCGAGATCCAGCAGCCGCGTCCGGGCCTTGATCTCCCACAGCACGAACACCACGAGCACCACCGCGCCCGCGACCATCACCGGAAGCCCCCACGACGACAGCGCCGACTTCTCCGGATCCGGGTTGTAGACCCCGACGACCAGCAGCGCCAGCCCGAGCGCCAGCAGCAGGCCGCCCACCACGTCCACGCCCGGGCGCGGCCCGTCCGGCCGCCCGCCCGGCACCGTGAACTGCACCGCCACGGCCGCGAGCAGCGCCAGCGGCACGTTGATCCAGAAGATCGCGCGCCAGTCCAGCGCCGCCGCGATCCCCGCCCCGTACAGCGGCCCGAGCACGCTCCCGAGCTCCTGCGCCGCGCCCACCGCGCCCAGCACCACCGGACGGCGCCGCTCGTCCCACAGGTCCCCGGCCAGCGCCATCGTCACCGGCAGCAGCGCGCCGCCCGCGATCCCCTGCACGACCCGCCCCGCGGTCAGCACCGGCACGTCCTGCGCCAGCGCCGTCACCACCGACCCGGCCGCGAAGAACACCAGGCACGCCTGCAGCAGCGGACGCCGCCCGAACCGGTCCGACAGCTGCCCGAGCAGCGGCATCGCCGCCACGTACCCGAGCAGGAACCCGGTCAGCACCGGCGTGATCCGCTCCAGCCGGTTCACCGGGACGTGCAGGTCCTTCACCACCGGCATCAGGATCGTCGTCACGACATAGGCGTCCAGCGCGGCCAGCAGCACCACCGCGCCGCCGGCCCCGATCGCGATCCCGCGCCGGCCGGTCACTTCGGCGCGCTGATCTTGTAGGGGGCGTTGAAGGCGGTGAACGTGATCACCACGGCGCCCTGCCCCTTCGGGAACGAGCCCCGCACCTTCAGCAGCCGCCCGTCGGCCTTGCTCACCCACACCTGCCCGGCGAGGTCGTCGTTGATCCCCGGGATCAGCCCGCCGACCTGGTCCTGCGGCAGCGTCGCCGCGACCCGGTAGGCCTCCTTGCCGTCCACCTTCTCGACGGCCTCGGCCTTCGGCGCCTGCATCGACGTCAGCAGCTTAGAGATCCCCCGGTTCGGGTCGAGGACCGCCGACGGGTCGTACACCGCCGACGCCATGGACTTCGGCAGCTTCCGCCAGCCGCCCGTCCCCGCGTCCAGGTAGAACGTGTCGCCCTTCGCGACGACCTTCGCCTCGACGTTCTGGCCGGACTGCTCCAGCGTCAGCGTCCCCTGCGCGTCGCCGTCGCGGAGCAGCCTCATGTCGCCGCCCTTGACCATGATCGGCGTCTTGTCCTCGGACTTCACCGTGAACGCGACGCTCTTCAGCCCGGCCATGGCGGTGGCCGCCCGCTGCAGCGTCTGCGCCCCGTCGAAGTTCGCCTTCGGCGCGGGCTTGCCGGATTCGCCGCCGCCGTCGCACGCACCGGCCAGCAGCACGAGCGACAGCGGGACAAGACCGAGGAATCGTCTGGACATACGCGGACCCTACCGACCGGTCACCCCGCGGGTCACTCCGTACCAGGTCTGACTTCCCCTCGTCCTCGAGAGTGACCCGAACGCGAGGCGGTACCCGGGTGGGGGAGGAGCCCCCGCATCGGGGAGCTGGCGGCCGCAGGCCGCTCGAACGGCCCGAGTGTAGGGCGGGCGGGACTCGAACCCGCGACCGGGAGATTATGAGTCTCCTGCTCTGACCAGCTGAGCTACCACCCCGCAGGCGGCGCCCCGACGGTGACGCTGCGGTCGGGGCGTGCCGGGTGTCATCTTAGCGGCGGGGCGTCGGCGGGGGCCAGCGAGAACCGGGCGGGCGGGGTCAGGCGGGCCATTCGGGGCGGCGCTTGTCCAGGAACGCGCGCATGCCCTCCTGGGCTTCGGGGGTCTGGCTGGAGGCCGCCATGACCTCGACGGAGTAGGCGTAGGCGTCGGATTCGGGCCGGTCGAGCTGGGCGTACATGGCCTGCTTGCCGAGCGCCTTGCTGCGGGGGCTGCCCTGGGTGGCGCGCTGGAGGAGGGCGAGGGTGGCCTTGCCGAGGTCGTCGTCGGGGACGGCGTAGTTGATCAGGCCCCAGTCGGCGGCGGTGGCGGCGTCGATCGTGTCGCCGGTGAGGGCCATCTCGGCGGCGCGCTTGCGGCCGACGTTGCGGGAGATCGCGACGAGCGGGGTGTGGCAGAACCAGCCGCCCTTGCCGCCGGGGGCGGCGAACGCGGCGCTCTCGGCGGCGACGGCGAGGTCGCAGGACGCGACGAGCTGGCAGCCGGCGGCGGTGGCGAGGCCGTGCACGCGGGCGATCACGACCTGGGGGACGGACTGGATCGTCTGCATGAGCGTGGTGCAGACGCGCAGCAGGTCGCGGACGTCGGCGTGGGAGGCGCCCGCCATGTCGGCGAAGTCGTGCCCGGCGGAGAAGACGGGGCCGTCGGCGGCGAGGATCACGCCGCGGGCGTCGGTGCCGGCGATCTCGGTGAACGCATCGGTGAGCTGCAGCAGGAACGTGCGGGACAGAGCGTTGCGGCGGCGCGGGCGGTTCATGGTCACGGTGGTGTACGGGCCGTCGCGTTCGATGAGGACATCGGTGGTTTCGCTCATGCTTCCGACGTTACGTCAGACCCTCGTCGTACGGTGGGCTCGTCCACGGACGCCGAGGGGGTCTGGCCTTGAAGCTGCTCACTGCCACCAACTCCAGCCAGGGTTTGCGCGACAACGACTTCGACTGGTGCGTCGAGGGGGAACTGGTGCACATCGGCGTGGTGTGCGCCCGGGACCGGGACGACCCGGACGGCGGCTGCGGGTGCGGCCGCTCGTTCGCGGGGCTGAACTCGCACCGTGCGACGACGACGGCGATGGTGCGGGACGTTCCGGGGTTCACCGACGAGGACTATGTGGAGGCGATCCGCTCCAGCCTGGAGCAGCAGGGGTGCGATCCGTCGTTCGCCGAGCACGACGCGGCGCTGCTGCGCTGCCTGGTGCGCGACTGGCCGGTGGGGGTGATCGTGGAGCGGCGGCTGGATGAGATCGTGGTCAGGCAGGTCGTGCAGCCCTGACCAGGAGGTGCGTTGTGCTCGTTGCGTTCTCGGTGACCCCGCTCGGGACGGGGGAGGACGTCGGTGAACTCGTCGCGGAGGCGGTGCGGGTGGTGCGGGCGAGCGGCCTGCCGAACCGCACCGACGCGATGTTCACGACGGTGGAGGGGGAGTGGGACGAGGTGATGGCGGTGGTGAAGGCCGCGACGGACGCGGTGGCGGCGCGGGCGCCGCGGGTGAGCCTGGTGGTGAAGGCGGACCTGCGGCCGGGGGTGACGGGCGCGATGGACGCGAAGGTCGAGTCCGTCGAGCGGCACCTGTCCGGCGGGTGACGTCCGGCGGTCAGGCCTGGAGCAGCATCCCGGCGGTCTGGACGAGGGCGGTGTTGTCGGCCGCGGTGCCGTCCGGGAGGGTGAGGACGTCCTCCAGGCCGACGCGGACGACGAGGTTGAACCGGACGGCGAGCCGCAGGACGGGCCAGGCGCCGCCGTCCTCGCCGTGCAGCAGGACGGGCCGGCCGTGGCCGGTGCCGATCTCGTGCAGGAGGTCCTTGGCGGTGGCGGTCGCGGTCTCCGGGCCGGTGTCGGTGACCTCGGCGAGGACGCGCAGTACCTCATTTGCGCGGGGCCAGCGCAGGTAGCGGGCGGCGGCTCCGGTGCCGGAGAAGATCCCGGCCTCGACGGCGACTCCGCGGTCGAGGAGGGTCGCGGCGACGTGCTCGGCGCCGTCCTCGTGGAAGTTGACCGACGCGTGGTCGGGCAGGACTTTCCAGGACCGGATCAGCGCGGCGCGTTCGGCGGGGTCGGCGGCGGTCCAGGCGCCGGTGGTGACGCCGACGGGCACGCCGGGCGCGGCGGCGCGGACGGCCGACACCGCGGCGGCGACGTGGCGGGGGTCAAGGGTGTCGGCGCCGGTCTCGTCGCGCGGATGCAGGTGGACGTCCTGCGCGCCGACGTCGACCGCCGCGCGGACGGCCGTCGCGAGTTCGTCCGGGGTGACGGGGACGCCGGACGCCCGGGCCCCGTTAGGGCAGACCTGGAGCATGCTCCGATTCTCTCAACGGGTCAGGGATTGATCACGCAGGGGCCGCCGCCGCAGACGTCGACGATCTGCCCGGTGGTCAGGAAGATCGCCTTCTGCCTGCGCGCGTCGGCGTCGCTGCGCGGGTCGGAGTGCGGGTCGCGGCCCTCGGTGGGCGGCGTGTTCGTGGTCGGCGGCGCGGGCGAGCCGCTGTCCCACACGACCATCCCGGACCCGCCGGTGGACGCGCCGAACGTCGGGATGTTCCAGTACGGGACCGTGTCGAGGCTGCGTCCGGCGCGGACGGTCGGGGCGTGGATCCGGGCGCCGATCGTGCGGGCCTCGACCTCGGCGGCGACGGTCGCGACCTGGTGGTCGCCGAACGCGACGTGCATCAGCACCTGGTGCTTCGGCGTCCCCGGGTACGGGTGGCCGGTCATGTGCCAGGCGTACCCGTCGGCCTCGCCGCGGTCCCAGAGCATCTGGATCAGCGCGAGGCCGATCTGCTGGTCGAGCTTGTCGGGGTAGAACAGGTCGAGGACCTTGGCGTACTGCGGGAAGTCGGCGCTGCGGTTGAGCAGCGTGCTGTAGTTCATCGCCGGGACGCCGAGGACGGAGCGGTGCAGGTCGGGGGAGACCGCGGTGAGCGCGCCGCCCATGATCCCGCCCTGGCTGTTGCCGTCGTAGGTGAGCGGCGCGCCGGGCGCGATCAGAGGTTTGCCGGAGTCGTCCTGGAACGCCTTGTCTCCGGCGAACCCGCGGGTCATCGCGCGGCCGAGGAAGACGAAGTTCAGCATGCTCTGCTGGAGGCGGTCCGCGACCGTGCGGAACCGGGAGATGTCGGCGAGCGCGGAGATGACGTTCGGGACGTCCTCCGACGACATGCCGATCCACTTCGCCGCGCAGAACGCGAAGTCGTGCTCGTCCGCCATCGACTTGACGTTCCCGGCCGCGACCTCGCCCTCGCTGCCGAGCAGGCCGTGCCCGTAGAGCGCGGGGTTCGCCGGCTTGCCGAACGCGGCCTTCGGGATCTCGCACTGGAACGGGACGGCCTGGTTGTTGCCCGGCAACTGGGACGGGAGGCCGTCCTTGCCGTAGTGGAACGCCGAGCCGGGGAGCCCGCCGTACTGGTCGAGGTAGCTCGGCGCCCACACGACGCCCTTCACCTCGCGTGCGATCTTGTCGTCGACGTTGTTCGTCACCTGCGTGACCAGGAACGACGGCGACCTGTTCCCGAGCTTGCGGAGCGCGTCGTCGCGGATGTGCAGCATCGGGCCGGCGATGCTCCGCGCGCTGGCGACGGTGAAGTCCCAGGCGAGGTACAGGCCGTCGCGCTTCACGCCGCGCTTGGCGAGGTCCGCGAGCACCTTCTTCTCGGCCTTCTGCCGCGCGTAGAGCGGGTCCTTCGACGGCAGTGCCGGGCCGAGGATCTTGGCGAAGGCCGCGTTCGGCGGGATGAGGTTCCCGGACGCGTCGCGCAGGTTCCGCAGCGCGACCGCGTAGCGGTGGCCCTCGACGAAGTTCTTCGCCGGACGGACGATCAGCGCCTTGCGGTCGTCGGGCGCGTTCGCGTCGAGTTCCGCCCAGTACGGCCAGCGCCGCCCGGTCGCGGTGTCGACGATGACGATCGGCGCGTCCGGTTTCAGCGACGCGCCGATGTCGGTGACGGGGGCGGCGCCGCTGCGCGCCAGGTCGACGCCGGGGACGCGGCTGAGCAGGTCGGAGCCGGGGGAGAAGCCGTCGGCGCGGTTCCACTCGTCCGGCGCGATGGGCAGGCCGAGCGAGTTCTTCAGGGTCGTGCGCATGTCGATCCGCAGGCCGGTGGCGGTGTGCGGGTCGGCCTTGGTGTACCAGTTGCTCGGGAACGGCAGCAGGCACGACGCCGGGTCGATCGGGTCGCAGCCGTCGCCGCCGCCCGCGGGCGCGGGCGCGGCGGACGCCGGCGTCACGGCGAGCAGGGCCGCGGACAGGACCAGGGCGGCGCCCGCCGAGAGGGCGCGCAGGGACCGAGCACGCAAGGACCGAGCACGCAAGGGCAGGGCACGCATCGTCCACCTCCGGGGAGATCCGCGGCGTTCGGGGAGATCTTGGTCTCGCCGCGGCCCCGGGTCAATGGGCGTCCGATGTCGGCCATCCCGCGAGCGGCCGGGACGTCCGCGGGCGCAGCGGCGCGGCGGTGCGCTTGGCGGACGCCGCCGGGCCGTGCGAGGTCAGCACGACCGGGGTGCCGAGCGCGCCCTCGATCGTCTCGGCCGGACGCGGCCCGAGCGGCGCGTAGACGGGCCGCGCCGACGCCAGCCGCCGGGTGAGGGCGGCCTGCCGGGCGAGGTCGCCGCCACCCGGCGGCAGCCGGTCCAGCCGGCCGTCCGACGTCTCGTAGGCGTGGCAGACGCGCAGGTCGGGACGCGCCCCCGCGACGTCCAGGTGCGTGACCGCCAGGCCGTCCACGCCGCCGGTGACCTCCAGCGCGTAGCGGAGCGCGACGGCGTCGAGGTGGCCGGCGCGGAACGCGCCCTGCCACGGGCCGGTGCCGTTGTGCGGTTCGGGGAGCGCGGCGGTCAGCGCCGCGTCCTCGGTGACGAACGGTCCCGGGCCGTGGCGCGTCGCGTACGTCCGCAGGACGCCGAGCCGAGCCGCCGCAGCGCCCGCCTCGTCCAGCAGCGTCTCCGCGTTCGCGAACGTCGTGGTCGACCAGGTCGTGTACGGGTGGAAGCCGTGCCACTCGTCGAGCAGCACCCCCTGTGCGCCCTCGAAGACCACGTCCCCGGACCGGAGCAGGCCGTGCAAATGGCCGCCGCCGACGATCCGGACGCGCCCCGCGAACGCGGTGAACGCGTCCGCGCAGGCGGTCACGTCCGGGACGTCCTCGCCGTCCGGGAACATCGTCCGGTACCAGTCGTGCAGGGCGGTGAGCCGGCGGTGCAGCCGCGCGGGCGACAGGCAGTCGCCCGCGCGCGGCGCGTCGTCCTGCCCGAGGGCGTAGGACGCGGTCTCGCCGATGCCCATCCCGCACGACCCGTGCCGGGCCGCGCCCCGCGCCCGCTCGCGCGCGCGGTTGGCGGCCCGGTGGTACGGCGTGGTGAGCAGCGCGTCCCGGTCGACGGTGAGCCGGTCCAGCGCGTCGCCGACGCCGAGCCGCCGCAGGTGGTCGGCCTCGGCGGCGAGGGCCAGCGGGTCGACCAGCATGAACCGCGACAGGTGCGTCCGGACGCCCGGCCTGAACGTCCCCGAGCCGAACTGGGCGAACGTGTGGTGGCGTCCGTCGTCGGTCACGACGTTGTGCGCCGCCTGCGCGCCCCCGTTGAACCGGACGACCGCCGTCACCGGCGACGTGCGGCAGAGGTGGTCGACGACCGTGCCCTTGCCCGCGTCCCCGAACCCGAGGTCGACGACGATGGCGTGCCCCATCGCGGTGCCCGCCGTCAGAGCCGGGTCGTGCCGGACGGACCCGACGCGTCCAGCCCGGGCGGCGTCGCCGACACCGCGACCGGCGCGCGCGACGCGTCCAGCCGGGCCAGCGCCCGCGACACCGACGCGCCCGCGTCCGAGCCGGCCTCCGCCAGGTGGTCCAGACCCTCGTCCAGGTCGATGGCGTCCTCGGCGAGCCCGACGGTCAGCGCGATCGTCTCGCACACCGCGTCGAGGTCGTCGAGGTAGAGGACGTGCTGGCCGAGCAGCCCCTGCCAGAAGTCCTTCAGCTCGCGGCTGCCGGAGTGGTAGGCGCCCTCGGGGATGATGAAGTACACCTCGTACATCCGCTGCAGCTCGCGCAGCAGGTCCTCGATCGGCAGGTCGCGCTCCAGGTCGTCGCCGACCACCTTGGCGACCTCGCGCCGCTTGGCCTTCGGGTAGGCCAGCTCGTCGCCGATCATGAACAGGTAGCCGCGCTTGCCGCGCTTCTCGAAGCAGTCGATCGAGGTGTGCCGCGCCATGAAGTACATGGCCAGCTCGTACGACTCGCGCATCTGGCCGCCGCCCCCGCCCTCCAGCAGGATCTTGCCGAGGTCGTCGTCCATCCGGTTGTCGGCCTCGAACTGGCCGACCTGCAGCGGCGCCCGGTCGCAGGTCGCGTCGCCGACCGCGCCGAACAGGATGTGCGGGTGCTCGACGTAGCCCTTGCGCAGCAGCAGGCCGAGCAGGTCGGGCAGCTTGGTCTGCAGCGTGCGCGGCACGCCGCCCATCGAGCCCGTCACGTCGAACAGCACGCCGATCGCCAGCGACTCGGGGTGGTCGTCGGAGTCACGGCTCTCGCGGGCCGTGACGCCCTTCGGATCGAGGTCGGCGTGGACGGTGGTCGCGCCGCCGTCGCTGTAGGCGAACGCGCTGGCGCCGGTGGACGCGCGGTAGCTAGCGCGCGCCGAGTAGACGTCGGTGGACCAGTTTCCGCTTCCCATGGGACTTCTCCTTCAGTGGGTGACGGGCAGGTGGAAGGGGCGGAACCGGCGCGGGCCATAGAGCCGATCGAGCAGCTCGTCCAGTTCGCCCAGCAGGCGCCAGGCGTCGTGGGGGCGGCGGTTCTGCGCGGACAGCAGGCAGCCGCGCGCGAACCTGCGCAGCGCCTTCGGTGCCTGGTCGCCCATCAGGTCGGTCATGCACCGGGTGGCCATGAAGATGTCGGTGGCCTCGTCGGCGGGCCGCCGCGCCGGGACCTCCGGCGGGTACCGGTCGCGGTACCGCTCCACCAGGGCCGGGACGCGCCCGGACGCGTCGGCGTAGGAGTAGCAGCCGGGCACCGAGTAGCACCAGTCGACCAGCACGAGCCCGTGCTCCTCCGGGTGGATCATGACGTGGTCGGGCAGCACCGCGCCGTGCAGGACGCCCGCGCGGTGCGCGAACCCCAGCCCGACCAGCAGCCGCCGCCACATCCACGCGGCGTCGCGCGGGTCGACGCCGCCGGGGAAGGCCGCCTTGACCTCGGCCAGGGTCCGGAAGCCGTCGAGCGCGGCGATCGCGTTGGCCTGCCGCTGCGTCCCCGTCGCGGCGTCCTTGTGGCGGAACGACTCCACCAGGTAGGGCACGTAGGACAGGAAGCGCCCGTCGCCGTCCTCGGGGAGCTGGCGCAGCGCGACGGCCTCGCGTTCCAGCAGGTCGCCGTCGCGGGGGTCGCGCGGCATCTTCAGCAGCACCCCGCCCGGCCGGGTGTCGGTCTCGGCCCGGTACAGCTGCGCGAGGTCGCCGGACACCGGGTCGCCCGCGATGCGGTAGGAGTGCCGGCGGGTCGTGACGACGCTCGCGTCGGACCGGTTGTAGGTCCGCCACAGCGCGTTCAGCCGGACGAACGCGTCGCGCGTGCGGCCGCCGGTCGCGTCCGGGTGGACGAGCCGGACGAACCGCCGGTAGCGCCGCGCCGCCTCGGCGGCGTCGTCGCCGAACAGGTCGGCGGGGACGCGGACCCGGTCGAGCCGGGCCAGCGCGTCGTCGAGGTCGCGGGTGCTCCCGCTGTGCCTGGTCATGGGGGACATCACCTGATCTCTTCCTCGCGGCTGGGTCGCAGCAGTGCGGGGTGCAGGAGGCGGGCGTCGCCCGCGCGGTAGAGGCGGGGCCGGGGACCGCCGCGCCGGCCGCCCTTGTCGGACGTGGCGCCGGTGCTCTCCACGAATCCCGGGACCGACAGCACCTTCCGGTGGAAGTTGCCGGCGTGCAGCTCCTCGCCCCACACCGCCTCGTAGACGGCGCGCAGCTCCGGGATGGTGAACTCGCCGCCGCAGAACGCCGTGGCGAGCGGGGTGTACTCGAGCTTGTCGCGGGCCCGCTCCAGGCCGTCGGTGAGGATCCGCGCGTGGTCGAACGCGAGCCGCCGGGTGGTGCCGGGACGCTGGTCGCCGGACTCGGTCAGGCCGAGCGCGCCGACCGGGACCCACGCCGCGTCGGCGGCGTCGCCGCCCGCCTCGGGGTCGGGCAGCTCGGGCGCGAACGCCAGGTAGGCGACGGAGATGATGCGCATGCGCGGGTCGCGGCCGGGGGTCCCGTAGGTGCCTAGCTGCTCCAGGTGGACGCGTCCGAGCAGGCCGCCCTTCGCGCTGAGCCCGGTCTCCTCGGCCAGCTCGCGGACGGCGGCGTCGGGCAGGTCCTCGGCCTCGCGCCGGCCGCCCGCGTGGACGAACCCGCCGGGCAGCGCCCACATCCCCTCGAACGGCGCGCCGCCGCGGCGGACCAGCAGGACGTGCAGCGCGTCGTCCCGGATGGTGAGGGCGACGACGTCCACGGTCACGGCGACGGGGTCGTAGGCGCGCGGGTCGTAGCTCGCGAGGAACGCGCTCTCGTCGCGCATCGGTTCCGGGGACATCCGGGCCTCTCCATGGTCTCGGATTGAGTAAATCTCAGGTTGAGTTCATCTCGATATGAGAAGAACATAACCCCGGACGTGGCGGCCTGTCCACCCGGTTTCTCCGCGCATGCGTAGAGCGCCGTCTCCCACCTGGGGAAACGGCGCTCCGCGGGCGATCGTCAGCGGCGGTGGCGGCCGCCCGGCGACGGCGGCTCCTCGCGCTCGCCGTCCTCGTAGGGCTCCTGGACGTACGGGTCCTGGACGTACGGGTCCCGTGTGTAGGGGCCGGTCCCGTACCGTCCGCCCTCGTACGGGCTCGGGGCGAACCGGTCGGCGCCGTGCCGCCCGGCCGGGTGCGGGCCGGACGCGAACGGGTTCGGCACCCCGGGATCGAGCGCGTACGGATCGGCTGCCGGCGGCTCCGCCGCGTCCTGGGCGGGGTCCGCGCCGCCCGGCCTGCGTCCCGCCGAGTAGCGGCCGGTCGGGTAGGGGCTCTCCGGCGCGGGCGTGCTCGGCCGCGCCCCCGGCACGTACGGGCCGGGCGGCGGCGCCTCCATCCGCGCCGCGACCGGGCGCTCGGGCGGCGGCGCGTCCAGCAGCAGCTTCATCTGGCTCTTGCGGCGCCCGTACACCAGGTAGATCAGGACGCCCGCGACCATCCAGACGGTGAAGTACCCCCACGTCTGCACCTTGAGGTTCAGCATCAGCCAGCCGGTCGCGAGGATCGTCGCGACGGCGGTGACGGGCGCGGCCGGGACGCGGAAGGGCCGGTGCAGGTCGGGGCGGTCGCGGCGCAGCGCGAGCACGCCCGCCGAGACGAACAGGAACGCGAACAGCGTCCCGATCACGACCATCTGCTCCAGCGTGAGCACGTTGATGGTCTGCGACATCACGACCGCCGCGCCGCCCGCGACCAGCGTGGCCCGCGACGGCACCCGGAACCGGCTCATCCCGGCGATCGGGCGGGGCAGCAGCCCGTCCCGGGACATGGAGAACACCACCCGGGTCAGGCTGATCAGCACCACCAGGATCACGGTGGTCAGCGCGAGCACCGCGCCGACGTCGATGATCTTGCCCATGGAGTCGGCGCCGACGAGCCCGAACGCGGTCGCGAGCAGCGGCTTGGCCGGGTCGAGCCGGTCGGTGGAGACCATGCCGACCATCGCGACGGCGACCGCGACGTACAGCACGACGGCGATCGCCAGGCTGGTCAGCATGCCGCGCGGCACCTTGCGGGGCGCGTCGTCGGTCTCCTCGGACGCGGTCGCGATCAGGTCGAAGCCGATGTAGGCGAACGCGATCGCGGGGGCGGCGGCGAAGATCCCCCAGACCCCGAACACCCCCGGCTTGCTGCCGGTGACCGCGCCGAGCACCGCGTCCAGCACGGTCGTGGCGCCGGCGGGCGCGGGCCGCTCGGGCGGCACGAACGGGGTGAGGTTGCCGGCGTGGAAGAACTTCAGCCCGGTCGCGACGACCAGCCCGATCACGATCAGCTTGGCCATCACCATGAACCACAGGCTGCGCAGGCTCATCCGGCTGCCGGTCGCCAGCATGGTGATCAGCAGCACCAGGATGCCGAACGCGAACAGGTCGAAGCCCTTCTCCTGCCCGATGATCCCGGCGAGCCAGGACGGCACCGGCACGGCGAAGTCGGCGAGGGCCTGGGTGGCGTACAGCGACCAGGCGCGCGCGACGACCGACGCGGCGAGCAGCAGCTCCAGCACCAGCGCCCAGCCGACGACCCAGGCCCAGATCTCGCCGAAGGCGACGTAGCTGAAGGAGTAGGCGCTGCCCGCCACCGGCACGATCGACGACAGCTCCGCATAGGACAGCGCGGCGAGGAAGCAGACGCCTCCGGCGATGAGGAAGGAAATGATCACCGAAGGGCCGGCGGTGGCGGCGGCCTGCTCTCCGGAGATCTTGAAAATGCCGGAGCCGATCATCACGCCGAGCCCGAGGACGATCAGGTCCCGGGTCCGGTACACCACCCGGAGCCGGTGCCGGCCGCCGTACAGCCGGCCGGTCGCCTGCTCCACGGGCAGCCGGCGGAACATGTTGTTGCGCATGCGGACGTCCCAGGTCATAGGTGTTCCCCCCAGGCCCGAACCCGCGCCGCTGTTCGCGAGAGACGGTTGGTCGAAGTCCCTAACAATTCACCAGGTATGACCATAATCGCAACGTTTTCCAGCGGATCGCTGTCGAGTATCTGTTGTCGGATGCTGCCAAACCACGGTCCGCCAGTATGGCGGAAGGAACGGCAGGTGAGAGGCGGATACCGGGCCTGTTTCCGGTGGACCGTTCCCACCAATCCGCCATTTCCGAAGGAAAGCGCTTTCGGTGCGCCGCCCGCGGGCGGCCGGGGTCGGCCGGTGCGGACGGTGGCAATCGGTGAAGATCGGTGACACCGTAGGGGCGCCGCGTCCCACAGGAGGTTCGGTGTCCCGCCAAGCACAGCGCCCCTCGCCCTCCGGCGCCCTCCGCCGCACCGCGTTCGCCGCCGCCCTCGCCGTCACCGCCGCGCTGGCCGTGCCCGCGGCCGCCGCCGCGGGCACGCCCGCGCCGGCCGCGCCGCCCGGCGGGCACCGCCCGCAGGCCAAGCAGCCCGTCGCGACCGGCTACGGCGGCGCCGTCTCCACCGTCGACCCGGACGCGAGCCGCGCCGCCCTCGACGTCCTCAAGCGGGGCGGCAACGCGATGGACGCCGCCGTCGCCGCCGGCGCCACCCTCGGCGTCACCGAGCCGTACGTGTCGGCCATCGGCGGCGGCGGTTACATGACGTACTACAACGCCAAGAACCGCAAGGTGTACGCGCTGGACGGCCGCGAGTTCGGCCCGGCGTCGATGAAGCCGGACTACTTCATCGACCCGAAGACCGGCAAACCGCTCTCCTTCGACGACGCCGTCACCAGCGGCCTCAGCGTCGGCGTCCCCGGCACGCTCGCCCAGTGGGACCTGGCGCTGCACCGGTTCGGCACCCGGAAGCTGGGCGCGCTGCTGCAGCCCGCGATCAAGGTCGCCGAGCACGGGTTCGTGGTCGACCAGGAGTTCTACGACCAGACGGCGACGAACGAGGCGCGCTTCCGCGACATCGTCCCGACCCGCGAGCTGTTCCTGCCCGGCGGCAAGCCGCCCGCGGTCGGGTCGGTGTTCAAGAACCCCGACCTCGCGAACACCTACAAGCAGCTCGCCAAGCACGGCACCGGCTGGCTCTACCACGGTGAACTGGGCAAAGAGGTCGTCCAGACCGTGACCAAGCCGCCGGTCGACCCGAAGGCGGCCCGTGTGGTCCGCCCCGGCGTCATGAAGGCCAGTGACCTCGCCGCCTACACGGCGCTGTCCAAGCAGCCCACGCACGTCTCCTACCGCGGCTACGACGTGTACGGCGAACCGCCGTCGTCGTCCGGCGGGTCCACGGTCGGCGAAGCGCTCAACATCCTGAGCAACTTCCGGCTCGACCCGCGCGACCCGGTCACCGCGTTGCACTACTACCTGGAGGCGTCGAAGCTCGCCTACGCCGACCGCGGCGCCTACGTCGGCGACCCCGCCAAGGTGAAGGTGCCGCTGGACGAGCTGCTGTCCCAGGGGTTCGCCCGCGAGCGCGCCTGCCTGATCAAGCCGGACCAGGCCGCCGCGGCGCCCGTCCCGCCCGGCAGCCCGGACGGGACGTACGAGCCGTGCGTCCCGCCCGGCACCCAGACCCGCGTGCTGGCCGCCGAGGGACCGCAGACGACGCACCTGGTCGTCGCCGACAAGTGGGGGAACGTCGCCTCCTACACCGTCACGATCGAGCAGTTCGGCGGCAGCGCCCTCACCGTCCCAGGGCGCGGGTTCCTGCTGAACAACGAGATGACGGACTTCTCGTTCACGCCGTCCGCGCCCGGCGGCCTGCCCGACCCGAACCTGCCCGGCCCGCACAAGCGGCCGCGCAGCAGCATCGCGCCGACGATCGTGCTCAAGGACGGCCGGCCGAAGCTGGCGCTCGGCACGCCCGGCGGCTCGACGATCATCACGACCGTGCTGCAGATCCTGGTGAACCGGATCGACCTCGGCATGGACCTGCCAGCCGCGCTGGACGCGCCGCGCGCCACCCAGCGCAACACCCCGCAGGTCTTCGCCGAGCAGGCGTTCATCGACAGGTACGGCAAGGCGCTCGCGGCCCGCGGGCACCGGCTGGAGGTCTTCCCGGGCCCGCCGGCGGGCGTGATCGGCGCGGCGACCGGGCTGGAGTTCCTGCGGCCCGGGCTCGTCCAGGCGGTCGCCGAGCCGGTCCGGCGCGGCGGCGGCAGCGCGCTGGTCGTCCACCCGGCCGCCCGGTGACGAGTGCGGGCCGGGCGAGCGGGAATCAAAGGTGGCATGGCGCAGTCTTACGTGCAGGTGACGACCACCACCGACGCCCGGGCCGAGGCCGCCGGGCTGGCCCGGTCCGCGGTCGCCGAACGGCTCGCCGCGTGCGCCCAGCTCGTCGGCCCGGTCGCGAGCACCTACTGGTGGGAGGGCGAGATCGAGACCGCCGAGGAGTGGATGGTGGTGTTCAAGACCACCGCCGACCGCTTCGACGAGCTCGCCACCCTGATCACCGACCTGCACTCCTACGACACCCCGGAGATCATCGCGACGCCGGTGGTGGCGGGCAGCCTGGACTACCTCGCCTGGGTCGCCGAGCAGACCGAGCCGGGCGAGCGCGACGAGGCGGTGGACGAGCCGGAGGACTGAGCGCCGCCGCGGCCGCCGCCCCGCAGGCCGCCGCCGGGCGCGTGTGACGCACGCCATAGCCGGGTAAGTCTTCATTTACCGGGGCCGGCGTGGTTTCCTCGGCCGCGGAGAGGAAGGCGGTCGACGTGCGCGACGAAGCGACGGGCGGGCCCGAGGACCACGGCCTGTTCGGGCCCGGCTCGGTGACCTGGCAGGTGATGGGCGAGCCGGTGCTGATCGCCGGCGGGATCCGGGCGCTGCTGCTGCAGGCGCTGCATCCCCGGACGATGTGGGGCACCGCGCAGAACTCCGAGCTGATGAACCCCGACGCGGCCTGGGCGCGGCTCGGCCGGACCGTCGAGTTCGTCCGGGTGCGCACCTACGGGACGCACGCGGAGGTCGAGCGGGTCGGGCGCCGCGTCCGCAAGCTGCACTCCAAGCTGACCGGCCTCGACATGCGCACCGGCGAGACGTTCCCGGTGGACGACCCCGAGAACCTGCTCTGGGTGCACATGGGTGAGGTCGACTCCTACCTCGACGTGGCGCGCCGCGCCGGGGTGCCGCTGACCGCCGCCGACGCGGACGCGTTCGTGGACGAGCAGCGCCGCGCCGCCGCCGTCGTCGGCCTCGACCCGGCGGACGTGCCGGGGTCGGTCGCCGAGATGAAGGACTACTACGCGGACATGCGGCGGCAGATCTTCGCGTGCCGGGAGGCCCGCGAGGGGCTGAAGCGGATGTTCAGCCCGGCCGTCCCGCAGCACCTGATGCCGCTGAAGCTCGCCGCGCCGGGCGTCGCGATGCTGGTGGTGTCGACGCTGCCGCGCTGGGCCCGCCGCATGTACGGGCTGCCGGGCCTGCCGACGTCCGACCTCGCCGCGACGCTGGCGCTCAAGGGCCTGTACCGGACGACCCACGTCGTCCCGGAGCGGTACCGGTACTCGCCGGACGCCCAGCGGGCCAGGCGCCTCACGCGCGCGCACGAGGCGGACCTGGCCACCTGGTCCATCGCGTCCTGACGGGCTCCGAGGGGGATCGGGTCAGGCCATCGGCGGGGGAGCGTCGTCCCGCGCCGCCGCGTCCGGCCCCTCGGCGGTGTGCGTGCCGTGCCTCGGCAGCAGCAGCGCCGGGACGATCAGCACCGCGGTGAGGACCATCGCGACCCAGAACGTCGTGCCGAACGCGTCCGCGAGCTTCGGCGCGACCTGCTCGCGGATCCGGTCGGGGATCTGGCCGACCCCCGCGCCGCCGCCCTTCCCGCCCATCTGCGGGAGCCGCGAGCTGATCTGCCGGGACAGGATGACGGCGAGCAGCGCCACCCCGACCGAGCCGCCGAGCTGGACGAGGATGTTGAGCGTGCTGCTCGCCCGCGACGCCGCCGAGCGGGCCAGCGTGGTCAGCGCCGCCGACATCGTCGGCATCATCGTGCAGCCGAGTCCGAGGCCCCGCACGTACAGGGCGGCGCCGAGGAACCAGTACGAGGTGTCCGCGCCGACCAGCGCGAACGGGATCGTCCCGACCACCAGCAGCACGATGCCGAACGGGACGATGCGGCCCGCGCCGAGCTTGTCGGTGATGATGCCGGAGAACGGCATCGCGGTGGCGGCGCCGAGGCCCTGCGGGGCCAGCAGCAGCCCGGCCGCGAGCGCGCCCTCGCCGCGGGCGGTCTGGTAGTACAGCGGGATCAGCAGCATCGAGCCCATCAGCGCGATGCCGACGAGGAACACCGCGACGGACGCGGTCGCGAACGTCCGGTCGGTGAACAGCCGGACGTCGATCAGCGAGCGCTCCCGCCGCTGCAGGCTGTGCAGGACGAACAGCACCACGAGGACGGCGCCGGCCAGCAGCCACGCGATCGTCGAGGTGCTTCCGAAGCCGCCGTTGCTGTTGGCGGTGGACAGCCCGTAGATCAGCAGCGCGAACCCCGGCGGCAGCAGGAACAGCCCGCGCAGGTCCAGCGCCGAGGAGCCGCCCCCGCCCTGCCCCTCCTGCTCGTGCGGCACCTTCCACCAGGCCAGGGCGAAGGCGAGCGCGCCGACCGGCAGGTTCACGAAGAAGATCCAGCGCCAGTCGACGTCCTCGACCAGCCAGCCGCCGATCACCGGGCCGAGCACGGGGCCGAGCAGCATCGGCACGCCCACGATGCTCATGATGCGCCCCATCCGCCGAGGCCCGGCGGCCATGGTGAGGATGGCCATGCCGGTCGGCATCAGCATGCCGCCGCCGAGCCCCTGCACGACGCGGAAGATGATGAGCGACTGGATGTTCCAGGACGAGCCGGACAGCACCGACCCGGCGACGAACAGCACGATCGACAGCATCCACACCCGGCGGCCGCCGAACCGGTCGACCGCCCAGCCGGTGATCGGGATCACCGTGCCGAGCGCCAGCGTGTACCCGGTGATCGTCCACTGGATCGTCGACAGGCTCGCGTGGAAGTCCTTGCCGAGCGTCTGCAGCGCGACGTTGACGATGGTGGTGTCCAGGATCGCCATGACGGTCCCGGACACGATGACCAGCCCGAGCAGGATGACCTGCGGATCCAGGCGCTCGGTCGCGGCGGACGCGCCCGGCGGCGCGAGATCGGTGGGCGGGCTCTCGGCCATGGACGGCCCCCTCGTGTGTGCTCCGGTTGCCCCGTGTCCCCGTTGTGGAAAGCTTGAAACGCCTTGAAGTTCAACGTATTTACACTGCAACACGGAATGTGTTGAGATTCAAGGTATGTCCGGGAAGTCAGGCGCAGCCGCCGCGTCCGGCGGCGCGGACGCCCGTACGGGCACCGGCGTCGACGCCGACCTGGAGACCATGGTCCAGATCATGGGCCGGATGTTCCGCGGCATGAAGGGCTCCACCGCCCACGAGGAGGCCGAGGAGCTGATCGGCCTGGTCAAGGCGGCCGGCCTCGGCCCCCGGCACGTCCCCGTGCTGATCGGCCTGGTGCTGAACGGCCCCGTTCCCGTCGGCGTCCTCGCCCGGCACATGGCGCTCAGCCCCGCCACCGTCAGCCAGCTCGTCGGCGAGCTGCAGCGCGGCGGCTTCGTCGACCGGCGCCCGGACGAGCGGGACCGCCGCCGCATGATCGTCAGCCTGTCCGCGGAACGCCGCGAGCTCGTCGAGCGGTTCGCCTGGCGGCGCCTGCGGCCGCTGCGGATGACCCTCGAGGCGCTCGGCCCGGCCGAGCGCGAGCACTTCCTGCACGGCTGGCGGACGCTGGTGGAGATGATGGAGCGGGCCGGCGGCGACGACCCGCTCTGCGGCGGCGTCAGCCGCGGCGCATGAGCCGCCCGACCGCCGCCATCAGCTCGGTGGACATCTCCTCGCCCTTGCCCTCCTGCGTCCCCTCCGCCACGCAGTGCCGGACGTGCCCGTCCAGCAGCCCCAGCGCGACCTTGTCCAGCGCCGCCTGGACGGCGCTGATCTGGGTGAGGATGTCGATGCAGTAGCGGTCGTCGGCCACCATCCGGTCGATGCCGCGGACCTGCCCCTCGATCCGGGCGAGCCGGGTCTGCAGCTGGTCCTTGGTGGCGGTGTACCCGCGGGTGGGGGTCTCGCTGGTCGCCATCTCCGTCCTCGCAATCACTCCGGGGCCGCGCGGGCCCTCGGTCGCCCCGCCGGGGGAGATCCCCCGAGGGGTATTTTATGCGGTCGGATCGGCCGGGACGTTCCACGAGGTGATCACCGGGTGGCCGTGCTCGGTGCCGAGCAGCGACAGCGTCCCGGTGGCGAGCGCGAACGCCCGCCCGAGCACCGGCTCCAGCCCCAGCCAGCGGGCCGTCAGCACCCGCAGCACGTGCCCGTGCGCCACCAGCGCCACGTCGCCCTCCGCCAGCAGCGGCCGCACCCGCGCGAGCACCGCGTCCGTGCGCTTGCCGACCTGCTCGACGCTCTCACCGGGGTGCTCCGCGTCGCCCGGGACCACGCCGTCGTCCCACAGGTACCACCCGGGCCGCTCCTTGCGGATGTCGGCCGTGGTGATCCCCTCGTAGCCGCCGTAGTCCCATTCCCACAGGTCGGGGTCGGTCTCGTCCACCGTGAGGCCCGCGAGCCCGGCGGTGCGCCGCGCCCGCTCCGCCGGGCTGGCCACGACGCGGGCGATGTGCCGCGGGGCCAGCAGCGGGGGAAGCGCCCGCGCCTGCTCCTCGCCGCGCGCCGTCAGCGGCAGGTCGGTGCGCCCGGTGTGCCGCCGGTCCCGGCTCCACTCGGTCTCACCGTGCCTCAGCAAGATCAGCTCCCCCATGCGCCCACCCTACTGGCACTGGGCGCGGCCCCCGCTAGTCGAGAATTGACGCCAGAGGGGTGTAGGGGAGGTTGTGGGCTTCGGCGACGTGGTCGTAGACGAGTTCGCCGGCGTGGGTGTTGAGGCCCTTGGCGAGGGCGGCGTTCTCGTGCAGGGCGCGGTGCCAGCCCTTGTCGGCGAGCTGCAGCGCGTAGGGGAGCGTGACGCCGGTGAGCGCGTAGGTCGAGGTGTTCGGCACCGAGCCGGGCATGTTGGCGACGCAGTAGAACGTCGAGCCGTGCACCGTGTAGGTGGGGGCGTCGTGCGTGGTGGGGCGGGAGTCCTCGAAGCAGCCGCCCTGGTCGATGGCGATGTCGACCAGCACCGAGCCGGACTTCATGCCCGCGACGAGGTCGTTGGAGATCAGCTTGGGCGCCTTGGCGCCGGGGATCAGCACCGCGCCGATCACCAGGTCGGCGGCGCGCGCCTCCTGCTCGACGAGGTAGGCGTTGGACACCAGCGTCCGCATCCGGCCCTGGTAGATCGCGTCGATGTGGCGGAGCCGGTCGACGTCGAGGTCCAGGACGGTGACGTCCGCGCCCATTCCGACGGCGATCTGCGCGGCGTTCAGCCCGGACACGCCGCCGCCGATCACCACGACCTTCGCGGGGGCGACGCCCGGCACGCCGCCCGGCAGCACGCCGCGGCCGCCGTTGGAGGCCATCAGGTTGTACGCGCCGACCTGCGGGGCGAGCCGCCCGGCGACCTCCGACATCGGGGCCAGCAGCGGCAGCGACCGGTCCGGGAGCTGGACGGTCTCGTAGGCGATCGCGGTCACGCCGGCGGCCAGCAGCGCGTCGGTGCACTCGCGGGACGCGGCGAGGTGCAGGTAGGTGAACAGGGTCTGCCCGGCGCGCATCCGGTGGTACTCGGCCGCGATGGGCTCCTTGACCTTCAGGATCAGGTCGCCCTCGGCCCACACCTCGTCCGGGCCGTCGAGGATCTTGGCGCCCGCGGCGGTGTAGTCGTCGTCGGGGATGGCCGAGCCGAGACCGGCGCCGCGCTCGACGAACACCTCGTGGCCGTGCCGGGTGAGCTCGTGCACGCCCGCCGGGGTGATGGCCACGCGGTACTCGTGGTTCTTGATCTCTTGTGGGACGCCGATCTTCACGGGGGATTCCTCCGTCAACGCTGACCAGGACGTACGCTGGTGCGCACGCCTCCAGCGTGCGGCGCGCGGACCCCTCCGTGCCATGTGCAGGTTGCAAAGTCATCGCCCTTTTCGATGACAGTGTGTAAAGCGTCCCAGGTGGGCGCGGGAGCCGGTTCAGGGCTTGCGCGCGATCCCGCCGTACATGAGCCGGTGGCCGACGGTCAGCTCGTTCGGGACGGGCCCGTCGGGCCGCCACAGTGGCAGCGGGACGACGCCCGGCTCGAGCAGGTCCAGGCCGGCGAACAAGCGCTCGATCTCCGCGGGCGTGCGGAACCGGCCGGTGCCGAGCAGCCCCTGGTACTGCACCTCCGCGTCGACCGCCTCCTGGCTGGACGCGCAGAAGCTGGTGATGAACAGGTGGCTGCCGGACGGCACCGCGTCCATCAGCGTGTCGACGACCCGCTGCGGCTTCTCGTCGTCGTGCAGGTGGTGCAGGATGCCGACGAGCATCACCGCGACGGGGCGGCCGAAGTCGATGAGCCGCCGCACCTCGTCGTGGGCGAGGATCTCCTCGGGTTCGCGGACGTCCGCGGTGACGACGGTGGTGTGCTCGTTCTCGGCCAGCAGCGCCCGCCCGTGCGCCAGCACGATCGGGTCGTTGTCGACGTAGACGACGCTGCTCTCCGGCGCGATCGACTGGGCGACCTGGTGGGTGTTCTGCACGGTCGGCAGCCCGGAGCCGAGGTCGAGGAACTGCCGCAGGCCCGCCTCGCCGGCGAGGTACCGCACGCCGCGGCCGAGGACCTGCCGGTTGTAGGCGGCGACGTCGTAGATCTCGGGGACGATCTTGGCGATCTCGTCCACGAACGCGCGGTCGACCTCGAAGTTGTCCTTGCCGCGCAGGACGACGTCGTAGGTGCGCGCGATGCTCGGCTTGGTCACGTCGATGCCGAGTGATGCCCAGTCGTACTGCCGCTCGTCCGCCATGTGCGCCCGCCTCGTGCCGCTATGGAGTTCTCCGGATCCCGCCCTGGCGATCTTAGACGCGGGTTCGGCCTCCCGTCCCGAAACTGTGGAACATCCAGGGGGTCAGCGGCGCGGGACGGGCAGCCACTCGTCGGCGATCGCGACCGTCAGCTGCTCCAGCAGCGGACCGGCCCGGCGGACGCGGCGCTCGGCGTCCGGCTCGATGTCGTCGAGCGCGTACACCGCCTGGATCCGCGCCTTGCGCAGCCGCTCGCCGGTCAGCCCGCGGCGCCCCGCCACCGCGATCACCGGCGCCCCCGCGCGGGCCGCGGCGCGCGCGACGCCGATCGGCGCGGTGCCGCGCAGCGACCGGGTGTCCAGGGTGCCCTCGCCGGTGACGACCAGGTGCGCGCCGCGCGCCCGGCCGGTGAAGTCGAGCAGGTCCAGCATCAGCGCGGCGCCCGGCTCGATGGTCGCGCCGAGGAAGGCCAGCGCCGCGAACCCGACGCCGCCCGCCGCGCCCGCGCCCGGCAGGTCGCGGGCGGCCCGCCGGGACGCCGCCTCGGCCAGGTCGGCCCAGCGGCGCAGCCCCGCGTCCAGCACCCGGACCTCGTCGCGGCTCGCGCCGCGCGGCGGGCCGTCCACCGCGGCGGCGCCGCCGCGGCCGAGCAGCGGGCCCGCGGCGTCGCCCGCGACGACCACCTCGACGCCCGCCAGGTCCGGCAGGGCGCGCAGGTCCAGCGCGTGCAGCGAGCGCAGCGCCGCCCCGCCGGGCGGCAGGTCCTTGCCGAGCGCGTCCAGCAGCCGCCCGCCGAGCCCCTGCACGAGCCCCGCGCCGCCGTCGGTGCAGGCGCCGCCGCCGAGCCCGAGGACGATCCGCCGCGCGCCGAGCCGCAGCGCGTGCGCCACCAGCTGCCCGGTGCCGACGCTGGACGCGGTG
Organism: Actinomadura violacea; assembly: GCF_017573465.1. Classification (GTDB taxonomy): domain Bacteria; phylum Actinomycetota; class Actinomycetes; order Streptosporangiales; family Streptosporangiaceae; genus Spirillospora; species Spirillospora violacea. The sequence goes on along the minus strand of NZ_JAGEPF010000011.1, from coordinate 65,415 downwards.
AGGGGGCGCGGCTTGCCGCCCGGCAGCCGGCGCAGCCCGGACGCCTCGGCCAGCTCCACCACCGCGGTGCGGCCGCGGACCGCCAGCCGCGCCGTCACCGGCCGCCCGGTCGGCCCGCAGACCTCGACCTCGACCCGCCGCCAGCCCGCCGCGACGGCGGCCTCGACGGTGCCGTCCCCGCCGTCGGCGACGGGCAGCTCGACCAGCGGGACGTCCGGCCGGGCGCGGCGCAGCCCGGCGGCGAGGTGGCGGGCCACCTGCGCCGCGGTCAGCGTGCCGGGGAACCGGCCGGGCGCCAGCAGGACGTGCCCGTGCGCGGGAGGGGCGGGGGGACGGTCCGCGGACACCACAGCCACGCCTTTCACGCCGGGGGGTAAGGCCCTACCTTCTGCTTACGCCATGACGGCACTATTTGACACCCGGAACCGCGTCCGAGACTTTCAAATGGGCCGACATTCGCGTGAGAATCTCGCGGGCCCCGCCGCTACTTCACCCCGAGCCACGTCTCGATCGGGTGGATCGCGAAGAACAGCAGGAACAGGATCACCACGGGCCACAGCCACACCGACACCTCGCGCAGCTTCCCGCGCGCCAGCTTGATGATCGCGTAGCTGACCATGCCGCCGCCGATGCCGATCGTGATCGAGTAGGTGAACGGCATCAGCACGATCGTCAGGAACGCCGGGATCGCGATCTCCAGGTCGTCCCAGGTGACCTTCGCGACCTGCGTCATCATCAGCGCGCCGACCACCACGAGGGCGGGCGCCGCGGCCTGCGCCGGCACCGTCGCGGCGAGCGGGGTGAGGAACAGCGTGAGCGCGAACAGCGCGCCGGTCGCCATGTTCGCCAGGCCGGTCCGGGCGCCCTCGCCGACGCCCGCCGCCGACTCCACGAACACCGTGTTGGCGGACGAGCTGGTGACGCCGCCGAGCGCGGCGGACATGCCGTCCACCGACAGGATGCGGCCGAGCTTCGGCACCTCGCCGCGCTCGTTGGTCAGCCCGGCCTCGTCGCTGATGCCGAGGATGGTGCCCATCGCGTCGAAGAACCCCGACAGCACCAGGGTGAACAGCACCACCAGCGCGGTGATCACGCCCGCCCGGCCGAACCCGCCGAACAGGTCCACCTTGCCGAGCAGCCCGAAGTCCGGCGCCGCGAACACCTTGTTCGGCAGGTCCGGGGTGACGACGCCCCAGCCGCCGTCCGGGACCGACGCGTAGGACTGGATGACCACCGCGAGGACGGTGCCGGCGACGATGCTGATCAGGATCGCGCCGGGCACCTTGCGCACGTACAGCACGATCATCAGCAGCAGGGTGAGCCCGAACACCAGCGTCGGCCAGGTCTCCAGCCGGCCGCCGGTGCCGAGCGACAGCGGCGGGCTGGTCTTGCTGGAGGTGACGAAGCCCGAGTCGTACAGGCCGACCAGCGCGATGAACGCGCCGATGCCGACCGCGATCGCGTGCTTGAGCGCCAGCGGGATCGAGTTCATGATCCGCTCGCGGACGCCGGTGAGCGCCAGCAGCACGATGATCACGCCCTCGATCACCACCAGGCCCATCGCCTGCGGCCAGGTCATCACCGGCGCCGCCTGGAAGGCCACCACCGCGTTGATGCCGAGGCCGGCGGCCAGGGCCAGCGGCGCGTTCCCGACCAGCCCCATGATCACCGTGGTGATCGCGGCGGACAGCGCGGTCATCGTGGTCAGCTGCGGGATCGACAGCGTCGCCTGATTGACGTCCTTCGCCCCGCCGAGAATGATCGGGTTCAGCAGGATGATGTAGGCCATCGCGAAGAACGTGGTGACCCCGCCGCGCAGCTCCCGGGCCACCGTGGTGCGCCGCGCGGTCAGCTCGAAGAGCCGGTCCAGCGGGCCGCGGGCGGCCGGAGGGGGTGGGCCGGTCTCCGGCGTCTTGATCTCGGACATCGCGCGTGCTCCGCCTTCACCAGCTCTGATGTCGAAAAAGGGCGTGCACAGGTTAGCCGTACGGCGGTCCGGCGTCGTCCACCGGCGGGCCCCCGCGCGCGTTGGTCCCGCGCGAGCGCGCGCGGCCGGTGCCGGGAAGTGATCCAGGGCCAGCGCTGCGTGACGGGAACGGTCCGCTATAGCCTGCCATGGTGCGAATGCGAGACTCGGTGGACGCGCCGGCCCCCGGAACGTCCGGGGACGCCTACGAGGACGCCTATGCGGACTCCTACGCGCTGCTGCTGGCCGCCGTACCGGAGCGGACGCGCTGGTCGTTCCGGGAGCGGATGCTCGGCCCGCTCGAGGAGTACGACAGCAGCAGGCAGGCCGAGCTCCTGCACACCCTCGAGGTGTTCCTGTCCTGCTCGGGGTCGTGGAGCCGGAGCGCGACCCGGCTGCACGTCCATGTGAACACGCTTCGGTACCGAATCCGCCGAATCGAGGACCTGACCGGCCGGGATCTCGGCACACTTGAGGACCGAGTCGACTTCTTCCTCGCCCTGCGCGCGACGCGCCCGGCGAGAACCCTGTAGGCGCCACGAGAAAGAGCGGGTCACATGGATCGGGAGACACTGGGGCAGCGCATTCGCGCCCTGCGGATCCGGCAGGGCGTGAGCCAGGCGCAGCTGGCCTTCCCCGAGCTGTCCGACAGCTACATCTCGCTGATCGAGAGCGACAAGCGGGTGCCCGCGCCGAGCGTGGTGGACCTGCTCGCGGTGAAGCTGAACTGCTCGGCGACCTACCTCGTCAGCGGCGTCAGCGAGGACGTCGTCGACGAGCTGCGCGTCACCCTGGACTACGCCGAGATCGCGCTGCGCAATGGCGCCGCCGCCGAGGCCCGCGCCCGGTTCGCCGAGGTGCTCGCCAACGCCGACGCCGTCGCGCTGCCGGAGATGCTGCACCAGGCCCGCTGGGGGCACGCCCTCGCGCTGGAGGCGGCGGGCGAGCTGGAGGAGGCGATCGCCGGGCTGCGCGCGCTCACCGAGGAGGCCTCCGCCGAGGCCGACCTCGACCACTGGGCCCGGGTGCACGTCGCGCTGAGCCGCTGCCTGCGCGAGCGCGGCGACATCAGCGCGGGCGTGCAGGCGGCCGAGGAGGCGCTGCGGCACCTCATCGCGACCGGCGCCGACTCCACCGACGCCGCCGTGCACCTCGGCGCGGCGCTGCTGGCCGCGTTCATCGAGCGCGGCGACCTCGTCCGCGCCCGGCAGCTGGCGGTCCAGCTCGTCGAGCGGGCCGAGCGGATCGGCAGCGCCCGCGCCCGCACCGTCGCCTATTGGGAGGCCGCGAACGTCGCGCAGATCCGCGGCGAGTACGAGGAGGGCGTCGCGCTCGCCGAGCGGGCCCTGCTGCTCGCCGGCGACGGCGAGGACCCGCGCGACCTCGACCGGCTCCGCGTCGTCTACGCGGGGCTGCTGCTGCGCGCCCGGCCCGACCAGGCGATGCAGGCCCGCGAGCTGCTCGACCGGGTGCGCGGGGAGATCAACGCCGGCTCCGCCGGGGAGATCGACGTCGCCCGCTGCCTGACCGAGCTGGCCCGCGCCGAGACCGCGCTCGGCCGCCCGGCGGAGGCGGTGCGGCTGGCCGAGGAGGCGCTGGACCTGCTCGGGGAGGCGCCGCGCCGGGTCAGGGCGGGCGCGCTGACCGTGCTCGGCGAGGCGTGCGTGCGGCTCGGCCGCCGCGACCGCGCGGTGGAGGTGCTCACCCGCGCCGCGACCTGCCTGGAGGACATGGAGTCCTCGCGGGAGGCCGCGCAGGCGTGGTTCGACCTCGCCGAGGTGCTCGCCGAGACCGGGACGCAGGAGCCGCGCATGGCCGCCTACCGGCGCGCCCTCACTTGCGTCGGAGTCTGACGCGACGATTTCGGATCTTCCGGGGTGAACCGTCCCGGGTCCCGCTGCGTCGGTGAATGATGCTGCGAGTCGCCTGAGTTGGGAGCTGCCGGTGTTCGGGGTGGTCCGTCCCTGCAAGCATGTGCTGTGCGGGTCGCTGTTCAAGGACTGGATGGCGCACCTGTGCGGGCTGTGCCTGACGCTGCGCGCCGAGCACGGCCAGGCGGCGCGGCTCGTCACCAACTACGACGGGCTGCTCGTCTCGGTGCTCGTCGAGGCGCAGGCTCCGGAGCTGTCGCCGCGCCGCAAGGCCGGGCCGTGCGCGCTGCGCGGGATGAAGACCGCCGAGGTCGTGACCGCGAAGGCGGACGGCGCGCGGCTCGCGGCCGCCGCGTCGCTGCTGCTCGCCGCCGGCAAGACCCGCGACCACGTCGCCGACGGCGACGGCGCGTACGCGCGCCGGCTGGTCGCCGCCGCCGCGGGCCGGGCCGCCTCCCGCTGGGACGCGGCGGGCGCGCGGACGGGCGCCGCCGTCGGGTTCGACCCGTCGGTGCTGCGCGACGCCGTCGCGCGGCAGTCCGTCCTGGAGGCCGAGCCGGGCCTCGGGCTGCTCGACCTCACCGAGCCGACCGAGACCGCCGTCGCGGCCGTGTTCGCGCACACCGCCGTCCTGGCGGGCAAGGAGAAGAACAGGGAGACGCTCGCGGAGGCGGGACGCTACTTCGGCCGCCTCGCGCACCTGCTCGACGCCGTCGAGGACGTCGCCGACGACATGGCGGCGGGCGCGTTCAACCCGCTCCTGGCCACCGGCACGACGCCCGCCGAGGCCCGCCGGCACGCCGACGACGCCCTGCACGGGCTGCGCCTCGCCCTGGCCGACCTGGAGCTGGACAGGCCGCGGCTCGTCCGCGCCCTGCTGGACCGGGAGGTGCGCCGGTCGGTCGACCGCGTCTTCGCCGCCTACCCGCCGCCAGGGCCGGGGCAGCAGCCGCCGTACCGTCCCGGCCAGTACCCGCCGCAGGGGCAGCCGCCGCAGCAGTGGGGCGGCCACGGCGGCGGCGACGGCGGGGGCTGGATCCCGCCGAACGGCGGCGGGGGAGGGGGCGGCGCGAACTTCGGGCACCGGCCGCCGGGGCGGCGTCCGGGCTGGCCGGTCCCGTGCTTCACCGGGACGGCGGTGTGCGTCACCTGCGGGGTGTTCCAGCCCGACTGGAGCGACCACCACGGCAAGGACTGCGGGGACCGGTGCTGGTGCACCCGGCACTGCGACGACTGCTGCGACGGCTGTGACTGCTGCAGCGGCTGCGACTGCGACTGCTGCGACTGCGACTGCTGTGACGGTTGTGACTGCTGCGACTGCGATTGCGGATGCGGTTGATCGCCGCCCCTTGACCAAGCAAAAGCTTGGGTGGCAGGGTCACGAAGGTGGCGAGCCCGACATTCGCGGACCTTCTGCTGGCCCGGGCCGGTGACGGGCATCCCGGGATCCGGTTCGAGGACGAGACCTACACCTGGGCGCAGGCCGTCGCGGCCGCCCGGACCCGCGCCGCGCTGCTGCCGGACGCCTGCCCCGCGCCGCCCGGCCGCCCCCGGCACGTCGGCGTGCTGCTGGAGAACGTCCCCGAGTACGTCTTCTGGATCTTCGCAGCGGCGTTCGCCCGGGCCACCGTCGTCGGCGTCAACCCGACCCGGCGCGGCGCCGAGCTGGCCGCCGACGTCCGGCACACCGACTGCGACCTGATCGTCACCGACACCGCGCACCTGCCGCTGCTGGACGCGCTCGGCGGAGCGATCCCGGATGAGCGGATCCTCGTCGTCGACACCCCCGGATACGAGGCGGCGCTGCGCGAGGCCGCGCCGAAGGCGACCGGCGGGGACCCGGGCGCGCGGCCGGACGACCGGCTGCTGCTCCTGTTCACCTCCGGCTCCACCGGGGCGCCGAAGGCGGTCGCCTGCGGTCAGGGACGGCTCGCCGTCATCGCGGAGCGGTCCGCGATGATGGGCATCGGCCGCGACTCCGTCACCTACGTGGCGATGCCGCTGTTCCACGGCAACGCCGTCATGGCGAACCTCGCGATGGCCGTGCACGCGGGCGCCACCGTCGCGCTGCGCCGCCGCTTCTCCGCGTCCGGCTTCCTGCCCGACGTGCGCCGGTTCGGGGTGACCTACTTCAACTACGTCGGCCGCGCCCTCGCCTACATCCTCGCCACGCCCGAGCGGCCCGACGACCACGGCAACACGCTGGAGTGCGCGTTCGGCACCGAGGCGTCCGCACAGGACATGGCCGGGTTCGCGCGCCGGTTCGGATGCCGGATCATCGAGGGCTACGGGTCCAGCGAGGGCGCCATCTCGCTGCGCAAGACGCCGGACTCGCCGCCCGACGCGCTCGGCGTCGCGCCGCCCGACGTCGAGGTCGCCGTCCTCGACCCCGGCACCGGCGCCGAGTGCCCCCGCGCCCGCTTCGACGCCGCCGGCGGCCTGCTCAACCCCGGCGAGGCCATCGGCGAGCTCGCCGGCCTGAACGCCGCCGGCACCTTCGAGGGCTACTACAAGGACCCGGAGGCCGACGCCGAACGGGTCCGCGGCGGCACGTACTGGAGCGGCGACCTCGGCTACCGCGACGAGGCCGGCTACTTCTACTTCGCCGGACGCGGCGCCGACCGGCTCCGCGTCGACAGCGAGAACTTCGCCGCCGCGCCGGTCGAGCGGATCCTGTCGCGCTGGCCCGCCGTGGTCATGTGCGCCGTCTACCCCGTCCCCGACCCGCGCACCGGCGACCAGGTGATGGCGGCGCTCGAACTGCACGACGGCACCGCGTTCGACCCCGGCCGGTTCGCCGACTTCCTCGCCGCGCAGCCCGACCTCGGGACGAAGTGGGCGCCGCGGTTCGTCCGGATCGTCCGGCCGATGCCGCTGACCGCGACCGGCAAGGTGCACAAGCGGCCGCTGCGCCGCCTGCACTGGGAGCCGGCGGACGGGCACCGGGTGTGGGTCCGGCCGGGCCGCGCCCTCGCCTACGAGCCGATGACCGGGGCGCACGCCGCAGCGCTGCGCGCCGAGTTCGCCGCGCACGGCCGTGATCACGCTTTGGGCACGCTCTGAGGGGCTTCGCCGACCCCGGGCGTGCCATCGGCGGGGCGTCAGTACGCTAGAAGGGCCCTGATTCCCACATAGAGAACCCGGCCACCCCATGAGAACCCTCACGTCCCGCAGGCCCCTGCGCCGCCTCGGCATGGTCGCCTTCGTCGCCGCCGCTGTCGGCGCGCTGACCGCGACCCCGGCGCTGGCCCACACGCAGCTGGTGAGCAGCACTCCCGGCAAGGGCCAGTCCGCCGCATCCGTCACCGAGGTGAAGCTGGTCTTCAGCGACAAGATCAGCAATGCGAAGGTGATCGTCAAGGACGCGCACGGCAAGGCCTTCCAGTCCGGCGCCGCCGAGCACGCGGGCACCACGGTCACGCAGAAGCTGACCGGCCCGCTGCCCGCCGGGTCCTACACGGTCGGCTACCGGGTGGTCGGCGCGGACGGGCACCCCGTCCAGGCCGACGGCCTCCCCTTCACCGCGACCGCCGCGGGCGGGGACGGAGGCACCGGCGAGCAGCCGCAGGCCGCGCCGACCAAGGGCGGCGTCGGCGCCGTCGACCAGACCGGCGAGGCGGCGACCACCAACGAGCAGCCGCTCAAGATCGACCAGAAGCAGGCCGAGGAGTCCGACTCCGGGTCCGGGATGGTGACGTGGGGGATCGTCGGCGTCGGCGTGCTGCTCGGCGTCGGCATCGGCGTGGCCATCGTCTACCGGGCCAAGCGCAAGCACAAGGCGGCCGCCGCGACCGAGTGAGGTCCGCCAGCGAGCACGGCCGCCGGTGAGCGGCGGCCGGCAGTGAGTGAGGAACGCCAGTGAGCAGCGAGGAACGCCGGTCAGTGAGGTACGGCGGTGAGTGAGGGCGGCCTGCGGGTCCTGCGCGCCGCCGCCGTCGCGGTCGCGGCCGCGGCCGCCGTCCTGGTGGCGGCGCTCGTCCTCGGCGGGGCGGTGACCGAGCAGGTCATCCCCGGTATCGGGGACGCCGGCGCCGCCACCCGGTGGGGGCTGCCGGTGTCGCGGACGGCGATGGACCTGCTGTCCGCGCTGACCGTCGGCGCGCTGCTGGCGGGCGCCGCGCTGCTGCCGATCGAGGGCGGCCGCGAGGCGCCGAGACTGGCGAAGGACTCGGTCGGCTACCTGCGCGCGGCGTCGTGGCTGGCGGCCGGCTGGGCCGCCGCCGCGGCGGCCACGCTGGTGTTCACCGTCGCCGACGTGCTCGGCCAGCCCGTCACCGAGGTGCTCGGCGGCAACGAGCTGAGCAGCTACGTCGGCTCGCTGGAGCAGGGCACCGCGCTGATGATCGTGGTGCTGCTCGCCGTCGTGGTGGCGCTGCTGGCCCGCACCACGACCACCCCGGCCGCCGCGTTCGGGCTGCTCGCGCTGGCCGGGATCGCGCTGCTGCCGCCGCCGCTCACCGGCCACTCCGCCTCGGCGGCCAACCACGAGGTCGCCGTCACCGGCGTCGCGCTGCACGTCGCCGCGATCGCGCCGTGGGTCGGCGGCCTCGCGGTCGTCGGCGCGCACGCGCTGCTCCGCCGCGACAAGCTGCCGATCATGGCCGAGCGGTTCAGCCGGCTGGCGCTGTGGTGCTACATCACCGTCGGCGCCAGCGGCATGGTCAACGTGGTCTCCCGGCTCCCGAGCCCGGCGGAGCTGTTCACCACCGACTACGGGCGGCTCGCCCTCGGCAAGATCATCGCCTGGGCGGTGCTCGGCTGGTTCGGCTGGCGGCACCGCGAGCGGACGATCCCGGCGCTGCACGACCGCAAGCCCCGCGCGTTCGCCCGCTTCGCCGCCGTCGAGGCCGCCGTCATGGCCGGCACCATGGGCCTCGCCGTCGCGCTGGCGCGCACCGCGCCGCCGCCGGAGACCGGCACCGAGTCGGCGATCAAGACCCAGCTCGGCTTCGACATGCCGCCGCACATCAACCTCGAGCGGCTCGCGACGCTGTGGCACTTCGACCTGTTCTTCGGCGTCCTCGTGGTCGTGCTCGGCGGGCTGTACCTGGGCGGCGTGCTGCGGCTGCGGCGGCGCGGCGACTCCTGGCCGATCGGACGCACCGCCTCCTGGTTCTTCGGGCTGCTGACGATCGTCATCGTGACCCAGACCGGCGTCTCCCGGTACGCGCCGATCCTGTTCAGCGTGCACATGGCGCAGCACATGGTGCTGAACATGCTGACGCCGATCTTCCTGGTCGTCGGCGCGCCGACGACGCTGGCGCTGCGCGCGCTCAAGCCCGCCAAGGTCCGCGGCGACCGCGGGCCGCGCGAGTGGCTGACCGCGGTCCTGCACAGCCGGTTCGTCAGGTTCGTCGCGCACCCGGCGTTCGCCACGATCCTGTTCATGGGCAGCACGTTCGCGCTGTACTTCACGCCGCTGTTCGAGGACCTCATGCGGGACCACCTCGGGCACATCGCGATGATGGTGCACTTCCTGGCGTCCGGCTGCCTGTTCTTCTGGGTGCTGCTCGGCATCGACCCCGCGCCCCGGCAGCTGCCGCACCCGCTGCGGCTGCTGCTGCTGTTCGTCACCATGCCGTTCCACGCGTTCTTCGGCATCGCGCTGATGAACCTCAACCAGGCGCTCGCGGCCGGCTGGTACAACGCCGTCAACCCGCCGTGGGGTACCACGGTCCTGCACGACCAGCACACCGGCGGGTCGATCGCGTGGGCGTTCGGCGAGGTGCCGACGTTCGTCGTCCTGCTGGTGATGGCGTTCCAGTGGTACGCCGACGACCAGCGGCAGGCCCGCCGGCTGGACCGCAAGGCCGACCGCGCCGCCGAGCGCACGGCGCGCGGCGAGGCGGGCGCCGAGGAGGACGAGCTCGCCGTCTACAACGCGCGCCTGGCCAAGCTCGCCGAGCGCGACCGGCTCGCGGGCGAGCAGGGCCGCAAGGCCGCCCGGCAGCCCGAGGCGTGACGCGGCGCCCCGGGACGGTGGTCCGGGGGCGGCGGCGGTCCGGGGCGTGACGCGGGCGCCGGGTCCCCCGTGCGGGGGAGCCGGGCCGGTCGCGCGGGGGAGGGGGCGGCGGTGGGTTTCTGCCAGGATCGGGGCGTGTCCGCAGTCCTGCGCCCGCTGATCGAGCGGACGACCTGGCGGCGCTGGGCCCACCTCGTGGTGGGCGGCGCCCTGCTCATGCCGTACTGGTTCCTCGGCATGACCCTCGCCGCGCTGCTGCCCTTCGACGGGGTCGGCGCCGGGGTGCTCGCGCTGGTGGTGTTCCCGGCCGCCGCCGCGTTCGTCACGGGGCTCGTCCCGTCGGTGCGGCTGCTGGAGAGCTCGCTGGCGAAGGAGCTGCTGAAGGGGCCGTCGGCGGAGCTCGCGCCGGGGCCCGCGGGCACCTGGGAGAGCCGGGGGCGGGCCGCCGCGTGGTTCACCCTGCACCTGTTCGCCGGGGTGATCGTCAGCGGGCTGAGCCTGGCCGTGCCGCCGATCGCGTTCGTGCTGGTCATGGCGCCGCTGGTGGACTGGGACAGGCGCTTTCTCGGCGGCTGGGCCCGGCCCGGCACGTGGGCGGAGTGGGCGGCGCCGCCGGCCGGGCTCGCCGGCGTCGCGGTGCTGCTCGCGCTGATCGTCGCGGGGGGCGTGCTGCTGGCGCGGCTCGCGCCGCGGTTCCTCGGCCCGACCGCCGCCGAGCGGCTCGCGGACCTGGAGGCGCGCGCGGTCCGGCTCGCCGAGCGCAACCGGCTCGCGCGCGAGCTGCACGACTCGGTCGGGCACGCGCTCAGCGTGGTGACGCTGCAGGCGGGCGCGGCCGGACGCGTCCTCGACACCGACCCGGAGTTCGCCCGCGAGGCGCTCGGCGCGATCGAGGAGTCGGCGCGCGCCGCGCTGGAGGACCTGGACCACGTGCTCGGGCTGCTGCGCGAGGACCGGTCGCGGCCTGCGCCGCAGCCCACGCTGAAGGACCTCGGCCGCGTGCTGGAGCAGACGAGGCTCGCCGGCGTGCGGCTCGACTCGGAGGTCGACCCGCAGGTCGAGCACGTGCCCGCGGCGGTGTCCCGGGAGGCGTACCGGATCGTCCAGGAGGGGCTGACGAACGCGCTGCGGCACGCGGGCAAGGTGCCGGTGCGGCTGCGCCTCGGGGTCGCGGGGGAGCGGCTGGAGATGGAGATGAGCAATCCGCTGGGGGCGCGCGGGGCCGGGGCGCGGCACGGCGGAGGCCGCGGGCTCGGCGGCATCCGCGAGCGCGTCACCGTCCTGCGCGGCGAGATGACCGCCGGGCCGGACGGCGACCGCTGGCGGATGCACGTGTCGCTGCCGCTCGGCCGCGCCTCCTGAGCGGCGGCGGTCCCGATCCGGGAGCCCGCACGGCTCCGGGCTCGATTTTGTGAAAGGGCGGTGCTTCGTGAAAGGGCGGTGCTTCGTGAGAGGGTCCGGGACATGACGATCAAGGTGCTGCTGGTCGACGACGAGCGGCTGATCCGGGCGGGGCTGGCGGCGATCATCAACGCCGAGGACGACCTGGCCGTGGCCGGCGAGGCGTCCGACGGGTCGGAGGTGCCGGACGCGGTGGCGCGGCTGCGCCCGGACGTCGTCCTGATGGACGTGCGGATGCCGCGGCTCGACGGGATCCAGGCGACCCGCCACATCCTGGACACCGTCCGCGAGCCGCCGAAGATCATCGTGGTGACGACGTTCGAGAACGACGAGTACGTCTACGACGCGCTCAAGGCGGGCGCGAACGGGTTCCTGCTGAAGCGGACGCGGCCGGAGGAGATCCTGCAGGCGGTCCGGATGGTCGCGCACGGCGACACCCTGCTGTTCCCCGCCGCGATCCGGGAGCTGGCCGCCGCGCACGGCGGGCCGTCCGGGAGCGGCGGCCGGGCGGCGCGCTGGCACGGCGAGCTCACCGAGCGGGAGGCGGACGTGCTGCGCCTGGTGGCCAAGGGGCACTCCAACGCCGAGATCGCCGGGGAGCTGTTCGTGAGCCCGCAGACGGTGAAGACGCACGTCGGGAACATCCTCGCCAAGCTCCAGGCCCGCGACCGGACGCAGGCGGTCATCCTCGCCTACGAGACCGGCTTCATCACCCCCGGCTGACCGGACCCGCCGTCCGCCCGCGTTCCGGTGACCTGAGGGGGTTCGCGACGGCGTTCGCGGCGGGCATGATCCTTCGCATGAGGGACTTCCGGTTCGGATTCAACTTCTTCGACATCGCCTCCCCCGGGGACTTCGTCGAGCGCTGCCGGCGGGGCGAGCGGTACGGCTACGACGTGGCGCAGGTCCCCGACCATCTGGGGTCGCCCGCGCCGTTCCCGACGATGGTCGCGGCGGCGGACGCGACCGAGCGGCTGCGGGTCGGCACGCTGGTGCTGAACGCCGGGTTCTGGAACGCGCACCTGCTGGCCCGCGAGATCGCCACCGCCGACCGGCTCACCGGCGGACGGGTCGAGATCGGCGTCGGCGCGGGGCACATGAAGTGGGAGTTCGACGCGGCGGGGATCGGGTGGGAGCCGTTCGCCGCCCGCGTCGAGCGGATGACCGCGCTGGTCGAGGAGCTCGGGCGGCTGTTCGGCGGGCCGGACTACGCCGAGCGCAGGCCGGTCGCCGAGCACTACGGGCTCGCCGACCTCGCGCCGGTGCAGCGGTCCGGGTTCGGCGGCTCGGGCCCGCCGCTGCTGGTCGGCGGGACCGGCGACACGGTGCTGCGGGCCGCCGCCGAGCACGCCGACATCGTCGGCATCGCCGGGCTGTACCAGATCAAGGGGAAGCCGCCGGGGACGTTCCGGCTGGGGACCGCCGGGCAGGCGGCCGAGCGGGTCGGGTTCGCCCGCGCGCACGCCGGGGACCGGGCGGACGCGATCGAGTGGAACGTGCTCGTCCAGATCGTCGAGGTCACCGCGGACCGGCGGGCCGCGGCCGAGCGGCTCCGGGCGGCGCGCGCCCCGCACATGACCGTCGAGGAGGTGCTGGACACGCCGTTCGCGCTGATCGGCACGCACGAGCAGATCGCCGAGCAGCTGCGGGAGCGGCGCGAGCGGTTCGGCTTCTCCTACGTGACGGTGCACGGGCCGTTCATGGACGACTTCGGCCCGGTGGTCGAGCGGCTGCGCTGACCCGCCGGACCGGGGCGTCCCGTCCGTCTCCTAGAGTGGCGAACGAGATTCTAGAACGAGCCTCTGGAAAGGGACGGCGATGGGCGCGACGTCTTCCGAGATCACCGGTTCCGCGAGCACGGCTCCAGCCACGGGTCCAGCAACCACGGGGCACTGGTTCGCCGGTGTGCCGCACTCGCTCGGCTACCCGGATCTCCCCGTCGGTGCGATCCTCGCCGGCGCCGCGCGGCGCTGGGGCGACCGGACGGCCCTGCACCATGCCGGGCGCGACCTGTCGTTCACCGACCTGGCGCGCGCGTCGGCGCGGTTCGCGCACGGCCTGATCGCGCGGGGAGTCGGCCGCGGCGACGTCGTCGCGCTGCACCTGCCGAACGTCCCGCAGTTCGCGATCGCCTACTACGGGACGCTGCTGGCGGGCGCGACGTTCTCCCCGTGCAACCCGCTGCTCCCACCGGACGAGCTGGCATTCCAGCTCTCCGACTGCGGCGCGGCCGCCGTCGTCACCCTCGACCTGCTCGCCGGGCCCGTCGCGCAGGCCCTCGGCCGGACGAAGGTCCGCACGGTGGTCGTCGCGGGCTCCGGAGGCGGCCCGGCGGACGTGTCCGGGCTGTGCGACGGCGCGTTCGCGGAGTGCGGGATCGCGTTCGAGGAGGTCGGCGCGGGACGTCCGGAGGAGTTCCCCGAGGTCGAGATCGACGTCCGCCGCGACCTGGCGCACATCGCCTACACCGGCGGGACGACCGGCCGGTCGAAGGGCGTCATGCTCCCGCACCGCAACGTCGTGGTGAACACCCTCCAGTTCGCCTGCTCGGGGACCGGGTCGGTGCCGGAGCCCGACGGCCACGGCGGGCTGACGATCAGGCCGGTCGCCCCGGACGGCGAGTACCCGACGCCGCTCGGTGAGGGCGTCATCGTCAGCGTCGCGCCCTGGTTCCACGCGATGGGCACGGTCGGCTACCTCAACTCCCAGCTCATGACCGGGACGACGATCGTGAGCCATCCGCGCCTCGACGTCCCCGCGTTCCTGGCCGACATGGAGAGGTTCGGCGCCACCGCGCTCGGCGGCGCGCCCGCGATGTTCGCCGCGCTGCTGGCCGACCCGTCGTTCGCCGGGCGCGACCTGTCGTCGGTGCGGGGCGTCCGGTCGGGCGCGGCGCCGCTGTCGCACGAGATGATCGCCCGGCTCCGCGCCGCGTTCCCGGACGCGGTGGTCGTCGAGGCGTACGGGCTCAGCGAGGTGACGATGGGCGCGACGGCGAACCCGACGCAGCGGTCGGGCGTGCGCAGGACGGGCACGGTCGGGGTCGCGGTCCCGGACGTCCGGCTGAAGATCGTCGAGGCGGACGCCGCGTCCGTGGACGAGTCGACCCCGGCGCTGCCGCCCGGCGCGGAGGGCGAGGTGTGCGTGCACGGCCCGCAGGTGATGACCGGGTACCTGAACCGCCCGGAGGAGACGGCCGCGGTGCTGAGCGCGGACGGCTGGCTGCGCACCGGCGACGTCGGCGTGCTCGACGAGGACGGCTACCTGTCCATCGTCGACCGCAAGAAGGACATGCTGCTCTACAACGGCTACAACGTGTACCCGCGCGAGCTGGAGGAGAAGCTGCTCGCTCACCCCGCCGTCGCGGGCGCGGCCGTGGTCGGGCGGCCCGACCCGAAGGCGGGGGAGCTGCCGACCGCGTTCGTCGTCCGCTCCGGCGAGGTGACCGCGGACGAGCTGCTGGAGCACGTCAACGCCGCGGTCGTGCACTACAAGAGGCTCCGCGAGGTGCGGTTCGTCGACGAGATCCCGGTGTCCGCGGCCGGCAAGGTCCTCAAGAGGGAGCTGCGCGCCGCGCTGTGACGGGGGCGGTCAGCGCAGCGACGCGGCGAACTCCAGCACCCGCGCCGTGTCGCCGCGCGGGCTGATCAGCAGGTCGGTCGCCCCGGCGTCGGCGAAGCGGCGCAGCTCCCGCGCCACCGCCGCCTCGTCGCCCGCGACGACCGTCTCGTGCACGCCGGACAGCCCCTGCCGGTCGAGGATCGCCCGGTAGCCGGGGAACGCCGACGCGGCGGCGTACTGCTCGGCCATCTCCGCGCGGGCGCCGTCCGGGTCGGTGGTGAGCGCGACGACGACGCCGGCCAGCACGCGCGGCGCGGGGCGCCCCGCGGCCTCGGCGGCCCGGGTGATCGACGGCACGATGTGGCCGGCGATCGCGTCGGCGCCGGTCCAGGTCGTCACGGTCCCGTCGGCGAGCTCGCCGGCGACCCGGAGCATCGCCGGGCCGAGCGCGGAGACGATCACCGGCGGCGGGGTGGCGCCGGGCGCGTCCACCGTGCCCACCGCGGTCAGCGTCTCGCCGCGGTACTCGACGTCCTCGCCGCGCAGCAGCGGCCGCAGCGCCGACAGGTACTCGCGGACGTGCCGCGCGGGCCGCTCGTAGGCGATGCCGTGCCCGCCTTCGATGACCGGCGGGTGGCTCGGCCCGATCCCGAGCGTGAAGCGCCCGCCGGCCGTCGCCTGCGCGGTGAGGGCCTGGCCGGCCAGGGCGAGGGGGTGCCGCGGCCAGGTCGGGACGATCGCGGTGCCGACCTCCAGCCCGGGCGCCTCCCGGCCGGCGAGCGCCGCGACCATGAGGGCGTCCCAGGACGGGACGTGGCCGAAGAAGACGCTGTCGAGCCCGGCGTCGCGTGCCCGCCGGGCCTGGGCGACGACGTCGTCCAGCGGTGCGCCCGCGGCGAGGGCGAACATTCCGATGCGCATGGACCGCTCCTAACATGAACCTGATGTTCCGCTTCCGCTTGCGGGAACAGAGTAACCTGAATCCGAAGTTCCGCTTGAACCGAGGAGGGGACGGGTGCGAGCCGACGCCCGCCGCAACCGCGAGCGCATCGTCGCGTCCGCGCTGGACCTGTTCGCCGCGCGGGGATGCGCGGTCGGCATGGACGACATCGCCCGCGACGCCGGCCTCGGCGTGGGCACGCTGTACCGGCACTTCCCGGACCGGCGGGCCCTCGTCGAGGAGATCGCCGTGTCCGCGCTGGCCCGGTTCCGCGACCGCATCGCGGAGGTCCGGGAGCGGGACGTGCCGCGCTGGGACGTCCTGGCGCTGGCCGTGGAGCACTGCGCCGGCGAGCCGTTCGCGCTGATCAAGTCCCTCGCCGGGGACGGGCCGGCGCCGCCGGAGCGGCTGGCGCTCCAGGCGGAGGTCGACGCCCTGCTGGAGGAGGTCGCCGCGGACGCGCAGGGTGAGGGCTCGGTCCGGCGCGACATCGGCCCGGCGGAGGTGATCGAGATCGTCAGCATGGCCGTCTGCCGTCCCGGCGCCCGCGCGGGCGACCCCGTCACCCGCGTGGTGCTGGACGGCCTGCGCGCACGCCCCTGACCGGCCGGCGCCGGATCCTTGATCGCCGCTTACGCCTCGTTTACCTGCGAGTAGCTACAAAAGAGACAAGAGATACAAAAGGCGACGATCGGGGGATCATGGACGCCTCGACCCTGTCCGAACTGCGCAAACCCCGGCCCTACCCGGCCGTCTCGGTGCTGATGCCGACCCACCGGGCCGCGCCCGGCAACCGCCAGGACCCGATCCGGCTCCGCAACCTGCTCGCCGAGGCGCGCCGCCGGCTGCACGAGGACGTCCGGGTGACCGGCGGCACCGCCGACCACGTCGTGCACGCCCTGGAGCGGGCCGCCGCCGAGATCGACCTGCGGCACGCCTCCGACGGCCTGGTGCTGTTCGCGGCGCCCGACGGCGAGCACCACGCGTTCGCCATCAGCCAGCCGGTGGACGAGCGGGTCGTCGTCGACACCGGGTTCGCCACCCGCGACCTCGTCGCCGCCTACACCCGCTCGCCCCGCTACTGGCTGCTGTCGCTGTCGGACCAGGGCACCCGGCTCTGGGGAGGGCAGGGCGAGGAGCTGACCGAGCACGCCCGCGACGGGTTCCCCATCGTCCCCGAACCCGCCGACGAGATCGACGCGGGCCGGATGGCGCGGCGCAGCGCCCGCGACAGCGAGGACGAACCGCACCGCCGCGCCGCCCGCGACGTCGTCGCCGCGCTCGAGCACGTCCTCGCCCGCGACCGCCGGCCCGTCATCGTCGCCGGCGTCACCCGCCACCAGGCCTTCTTCGACGAGGCCGCCGGCTCCCACGTGCACGTCGCCGGGCGCGTCGACGGCAGCTACGAGGGCGCCGCGCCGAGCACCCTCATCGAGGCGGCCCGCCCCGCCCTCCATGCCTACGAGGACCTGCGCGAGGTCGGCGTCCTCGCCGAGCTGGAGGCGGCGCGCAGCATCCAGCGCTACGCCGGCGGGCTCCCCGAGGTCGCCCGGCTGGTCGAGGAGGGCCGCGGCGAGCACCTGGTCGTCGAGCGCGGCTACTACGCGCCCGCCGTCCGCACCGACGGCGAGCTCGTCCCGGTCGACGGCATGCCGGGCGTCCTCAAGGGCGCCGACGTCGTCGACGACGTGGTGGACGACGTCATCGAGACGGCGCTGGAGTACGGCGGCGAGGTGACGTTCGTCTCCGACGGCTTCCTCGTCGATCATGACCGCATCGCCCTGGTCACCCGCTACTGATCGCAGGACGGGTCGTGCCAGGCGACCCAGTGGACCGACGACCACGACGTGGTCGCGTGCGGCACCCAGCCCGCCGGGTGCGCGCGCCACGACGCGTCCGGGGACCCGCCGCCCCGCGTCTGCACCACGACCGTGCAGACGCCGGGCGCGGGCGTCTCGCGGCGGAGGTCGATGCGGCCGATGCGCGTCCACCACACCGGGTGGGCGAGCATGGCCCGGACCTGCCAGCCGACCGAGGTGTCCGCGACGACGCCGCCGGCCTGCGCGCCCGGCAGCGGCGCCGCGGGCCGGGCCCGGTCCGGATGCGTCCCGAACAGGAAGACGAGCGCGGCCAGGTTCGTCGCCGCGAGGCCGCACACCGCCGCGGCCGTCCCCGCCCTGGGGACCCGGCTCAGCACGAGGAATCCGGCCAGCAGCCCGAGCGCGGCGAGGGACGCGGCCGTCAGGTGCAGCGCGCCGCGGTCGCCCGTCAGGAACGACGTCTCGGGGAAGTCGAACCCGATGAACGTGTAGGTGCGCAGCCGTCCGCCCGCGTACAGGTGCACCCAAAGCCCCGTCGCGCCGGTGACCGCGGCGGCGGCCGCGACGAGCATCAGCGCGCGGCGCAACCCGGCCCGCAGCAGCGCCGCCGCACCCGCCAGCGTGTACACCAGCGCGACGCAGGACAGGTACCGCGCGTACGCGTAGTTGCCCACGCGGTGCTCGTCGGCGAGCGCGGCGGACGAGGCGTACGCGATCCCGAACGTCACCGCGAGCAGCACGCCCGCCATGACGCGGTCCGCCGGAGCCGAGCGGCGGCGCACCAGCACGGCGGCGACGGCGACCAGCCCGACGCCGCCCAGCCCCCACGTGCAGACGGGCAGGCACCAGAGCTGCCCGGCCGCCCCTGACAGCGCCCATCCCTGCCCCGCGCCCGTCGTGAGCCGCTCTTCGATCATTCCCGCGAGGTCGCGGGCGCCGGCCGGATACAGCGCGGCTCGGACGTGCCCGTTGAGCGCCGCGGCCGCCGCGAATCCGCCTGCGGTCACCGCGAGACCCGCGGCCCCCGACGCGATCACCGCACCGCGCTTGCGGACGACCCCGGCGACCGTGAGCGCCACCAGCGTCACGACATGGACGGCCAGCACGACGTTGCCGCGGCTGTGCACGGCCGCCGCGACGGCCGCGACCGCGCTCGCCGCCCCCGCGTCCCGGACCCCCACGGCCCGCCGAAGCGCCGCGACCCTGCCCCGCCACGACCTGTCCGCCGCGCTCGCGTCCGAAGGCAGGTCACTCAGCGCCTGGCGCCAGGGGCTGTGCAGCAGGCACAGCCAGGTCAGGAGGATCGTGGGCAGGACGGCGTCGGTGAGGACGTACTCGCCGAAGAACGACGTGGCGGGCAGCAGCGCGGCGCCCCAGGCGAGCGGCAGCGCGGTGCGCCGCGGCAGCCCGAAGCGGCGCGCGGCGACGTACCCGAGCGGGAACAGCGCCGCGCCGACCACCGCGTTGATCGCCAGGGCGGTCGTGTAGACCGTCATCGGGTCGTGCGAGAACCAGTACGCGGGGGCGAGCAGCAGCGGGTAGCCGCCCTGGTAGAAGGTGTGCCCGGACAGGTCGCCGCCGGGCCCGCCGGTCAGCAGGCGCGCGGCGAGCAGGTAGCCCGTCTCGTCGGGATTGGCGACCGGGCCGGTCCGGGCGCGGGCGAACCACAGCCGGACGCAGACCTGGGCGGCGAAGCCGGCGACCAGCAGCCACGGCAGCGCGCGGCGGAACCGGGCGCGCGGGGGAGCCGCCGGGGCGGGCCGCCGGGCCGGAACGATCTGGAGCGTCATGGGCCCCACCGTCCGGCCCGAACGTCATGATCTTGTCGATGGAATGTCCGGATCCTGTGACATGAGGGTGATCTTCGGCCGGTAGGCCCCAATAATGTCCGGGTGGCGAGCATTCTCTTCGTCGAGGACGATCCGTCCGCGCGCACCGCGCTCGAGCTGGCGCTCACCCGCCAGGGGCACAGCGTGACCTCCCGCTCCACCGGGGAGGACGGGCTCGAGGCGCTCCGCGCGCGCCGCCCGGAGATCGCGATCCTGGACGTGATGCTGCCCGGCATCGACGGCATCGAGGTGTGCCGGCGGATCCGCCGCGGCGACCCGCTCCCGGTGATCCTGCTGACCGCCCGCGGCGACGACCTGGACGTCGTCCTCGGCCTGGAGGCGGGCGCCGACGACTACGTCGTCAAGCCCGTCGAGCCGCGGGTGCTGGACGCGCGGATCCGCGCGGTGCTGCGCCGCGCCGAGACCCGCGCCGACATCGCCGCCTACGGCGACCTCGTCATCGACCGGGGGTCGCTGAAGGTGACCAGGGCCGGGACCGACGTCCGGCTCACCCCGACCGAGCTGCGGCTGCTGCTGGAGCTGGCCCGGCGGCCCGGCCAGGCGCTGACCCGCCAGCATCTGCTGGCGGAGGTGTGGGAGCACACCTACCCGGGCGACTCGCGGCTCGTCGACGCCTGCGTGCAGCGGGTCCGCGCCAAGATCGAGGACGAGCCGGCCGAGCCGCGGCTGATCGAGACCGTGCGCGGTTTCGGCTACCGGTTCGTCGCGCCGTGACGTGGCCGCGCCGGTTCACCGGGCTGCGGGTCCGGCTCGTCGCCGCTTTCACGGGGGTGGCGCTGCTGGCCTCGGTGCTCGCGTCCGGCCTCTCGTACGTCCTGCTGCGGCGGGTGATGCTGCAGCGCACGCAGGACTCGGTGCTGACCCAGGTCCGCGACACGCTGGCCCAGCAGATCCCGCAGCAGATGCCGCCCGACACCGAGCCCCTCCTCGCCTCCCAGCTGGAGCACGCGCTGTCCGGTCCGGGCCGTTCGGCGGTCGCGGTGCCCGTGCCGCTCGACGGAAGCGCGCCGACGCCGCCGAAGGTCGGCCTGGACGTGCCCGTCAGCGCCGAGTTCGCGCGGCGGGCGATGCGCGAGATGGTGTTCCAGCGGATCGTGGTCAAGTCCCGTCCCGAGCTGGAGGGCCACCCCTACCTGCTGGTCGGCGCCCGGGTCACCGGCTACACCACGACGTCGGACGAGCCGCGGCGGACCACGCCGCCGATGGTGTTCGTCTCGGTGGACCTCGGCCGCGAGGCGGCCGACCTGCGCGCGTTCACCCGGGCGCTCGTCATCGCCGACGCGGCCGCGCTGCTGGCGGCGCTGCTGCTCGCGCTGCTCGCGACCCGCGGGGTGCTGCGCCCGGTGCGGCGGCTCGGCGCGGCCGCCCGCGCCCTCGGCGCCGGCCAGCTGGCGACGCGGGTCCGGGTGCGCGGCCACGACGAGCTCGCCGACCTCGCCCGCACCTACAACCACTCCGCCGCCGCGCTCGAGCGGACGGTGGCGGAGCTGCGCGCGATGGAGGCGGCGTCCCGCCGGTTCGTCGCGGACGTCTCGCACGAGCTGCGCACGCCGCTGACCTCGATGATCGCGATGACCGGCGTGCTGGCGGAGGAGGCCGACGGCGACGGGGGCGCGGCGCGGCTGGTGGCGGAGGAGACCCGCAGGCTCGGCCTGCTGGTCGAGCACCTGATCGAGATCAGCCGGTTCGACGCGGGCGCCGCCGCGCTCGTCCTGGACGACGTGAAGCTGGCGGAGGCGGTCGCCGGCACGCTGTCGGCGCGCGGCTGGACGGACCGGGTGGCGGTGCAGGGGCCGGGCGACCTGTTCGTCCGGGCGGACCCGCGCCGCCTCGACGTGATCGTGGCGAACCTGGCCGGCAACGCGCTCAAGCACGGCGCCCCGCCGGTGGTGCTGCGCTTCGGCGCGGAGGCGCGCGGCGAACCGGGCGTGGTGGTCACCGTCACCGACGGCGGTCCCGGGATACCGGACGATCTGCTCGGCGTGGTCTTCGACCGGTTCGTGAAGGCGGAGGCGGCCCGGTCCCGCAGCGAGGGCAGCGGGCTCGGGCTGTCGATCGCGAAGGAGAACGCCGTCCTGCACGACGGGACGCTGGAGGCCGCCAACGGGCCGGACGGGGGAGCGGTGTTCACGCTGTGGCTGCCCGCCCGCTCGGACGGCGGCGATATCGGCGACGGTGATGACGGCGGCGAGGACGAGGACGGGGACGGGGAGCGCGCATGAGGACGCGGTGGACGCGGAGTGTCCGGGCGCTCGCGGCGGCGGCGGCCGTCGCGGGGGCCGCGGCGTCGGCGGGCTGCGGCGTGCGGCCGACGGGGGTGCTCAGCGCGGGCAGCTTGCCGGTCGCCGGCGGCAGGGCCGCGACCATCAAGATCTACCTGGTGAAGGACGGCGCCCTGTTCCCCACCGTCCGCCCCGGGCTGCCCGGCCGCCCCTACCTCGCGCTCGAGCAGCTCGGCGTGCCGGTCACCGCGCAGGAGCGGCTCGCGGGCCTGTCCAATTCCGTCCGGCCGCAGCAGATCAGGGTGACGCAGGACCAGCCGCCCGGCATGATCACCGTGTGGGTGGACGACGCCGGCCCGGAGGGGCTGAGACCGGCGCGCGGCTCGCACTGGCCGCGCCTCGCGCTCGCCCAGGTCGCGTGCACCGCGGAGGCCATCCCCGGGGTCGTGAAGGGCGTGCTGCTCGAGACCTCCGCCGGCCGGCCGGGGCGCGCCCGGGTCCAGTTGGCCTGCGAGGACTTCGCCGACCTGCGCTGATGGCCCGGCCACCCCGGGCCCGGCCGGCCGTCGGTCAGCCCTTGGTGAGCCAGTTGGTGGCGACGTCGCCGAGCGCCGACCGGATCGCCAGGATGGCGATGCCGAGCATCAGCACCGGCCCGACGACCCAGTGCTCGACCTTGCCGTTCGTCCGCGGCACCACCGGTACCTCGATCCGCCAGGGCAGCGGCCAGAACACCGGGCAGCCGCGCGGTGTCAGGCAGTCCCCGGCCACGTGCGCGAGGCAGCCGAGGGTGACCGCGAACCCGACGAAGCTCATGTCGATCTTGTGCATCAGCCAGACGGCGATCAGCGCCAGCGCGCAGTCGGCCAGCGCGGACTGCGGCTCGCGGCCCTCGAAGTCGAGGCCGACGCCGCGCAGCCCGAGCCCGACGATCATGAACAGGCAGGCCCACCACGCGTACACGTAGTGGGTGGCCAGGGTGTCCATCGCCCAGCCGATGCCGACCGCGAACAGGATCGAGTGGGTGGCGTGCCGGTGCCCGCCCGAGATCTTCCCGATCCACTTGCACATGTGGTGGGTGATGGGCCCGTAGGTGTTGGCGATGCGCCCGTTGTGGTGGTCGATGTCGGGCAGGATCGCCGCGCCCGCGCACACCACCGCGCCCGCCGCGACCTGCTCGGGCGACAGCGACACCGCGAAGTCCCCGAGCAGCCTCTCCTGGCCGAGCACCGGCACCGCGGCCAGCCACGCCAGCGCGCCGCTCAGCGCGTGCGTCTTCCCCATCATGGGCAGTTCCCCCGCTTTCCGCACACCGTCCGCCGCCCGGTTCAGGGCGGGACTCTAGCCCGCTACTGATCGTTTTCAGCGGCGGCGCGCCGAAGCGGATGCCACGTCCCTTTGATGCGGAATGCGGCGCCCCGGTTCCCCGTTGCCAGGCACGGGTGGGTAAGGGACCCGACACCGAACGGACAGCATCGCCTGCTGCACTGACACGGAGGACGACGACATGAGGATCCTGCTGATAGGCGCGACCGGAATGATCGGCCGGCGGGTCGCCGACGAGGCGCGCCGCCGCGGCCACGAGGTCACCGGCGTGACCCGCAGCGGCGGCGAGGGCACCGCGAAGGCGGAGGCGCACGACGCCGACGCCGTCGCCGCGCTGGCGAAGGGCCACGACGCGGTGGTGATGGCCGTCTCGCCGCCCCGCGACGGCTCCGAGCCGGAGGGCCCGCTGCTCGCCGCCGGGCGCGGCGTCATGGAGGGGACGCGCAAGGCGGGCGTGCGGCGCCTCGTCGTGGTCGGCGGCGCCGGCAGCCTGGAGGCCGCGCCCGGCCTCCGGCACGTGGACGAGCCCGGCTTCCCGGACATGTACAAGGCGGAGTCCCTCGCGCAGGCGGCGCTGCTCGACGTCGTCCGCGCCGAGGCCGGCGGCCTCGACTGGACCTACATCTCGCCCGCGCAGGTCATCGAGCCCGGCGAGCGCACCGGCGTCTTCCGCCTCGGCGGCGACCGGCTGCTCCGCGACGCCGACGGCGACAGCCGCATCAGCGCCGAGGACTACGCCGCCGCGCTCGTCGACGAGCTGGAGAACGGCGACGCGATCGGCCGCCGCATCACCGTCGCGTACTGACCGGGATCAGCCGCCAGGCACTGGACTCCTCGCCCGGCTCGTACGGGGAGTCCAGCCGCTTGGCGACCACGCCCGGCAGCCCCTGCCCGGCGGCGGTCTCCCGCACCGCGTCGCCGTCGGCCGGATACCACGGCGCCGTCTGCCAGGACGGCCCCGACAGCTCCAGCCCGTCCAGCAGGGCGCGGCGCTCCCGGTACGGGACGTCCAGCAGCGGCCGGCCGTCCAGATGCGGCACGTCGAACACCATGTAGGTCTCGCGGCCGTCCAGCACGGCCAGCTCCCCGTCCAGCACCGCCGGACGGGCGCCGAGCTGACCGCCGAGCCGCGAGCCGAGCCCGGCGGGGCCGCCGGCCTCGCGGCCCCGGCCGTCGGTGAACCGCGTCCGGCCGCCCTCCACGTACGCCAGCAGCCGCCGGCCGCCCCACGCGAACTCGAAGCCCCACGCGTCCTGGTTCCGCGGCATCCGCGCCCCGCGGACCGGGCGCATCGGCCGCAGCGTCTCCGGCAGCGGCTCGGCGTCCGGGTCGGCCGGCGGGTCCATCCGGTGGATCATCCAGTTCTTGCCGCGCGTCCTGAACAGCACGTACCGGCCCGACACCCGCGAGCCGTGCACGACGACCTTCACCTCGCGCTCGGACCACTTCTCCGTCTCGTACGTCCCGCGGTCCCAGATCGTCACCGTGCCGCCGCCGTACTCGTCCTGCGGGATGTCGCCCTCGAACGTCGCGTACTCCAGCGGATGGTCCTCGGTGTGGACGGCCAGATGGTTCGTCTTCGGGCTCCACGGCAGCCCCTTCGGCACCGCCCAGGACACCAGCACGCCGTCCCGCTCGAAACGCAGGTCCCAGTGCAGGCTGGAGGCGTGGTGCTCCTGGACGACGAACGTGTCGTCGTCGCCGTGCGGCAGCGCCTTCTCCTCGGGGACGGGCTCTGGGGTCCGGTGGGGGTCGCGCTTCCCGCGGTACTCGGCGAGCCGGTCGCCGCCCCTGCGCGCGTCCTTCTTGCCCTTCTTCTCCGTCACGCCCGCCACATACCCGCGATCAGCGGATGAAGACGGCCGGACCGGGCAGGCGGCTCAGCGGATGAAGACGGCGTAGTCGGCGACGTCGCCGGTCAGCTGCGGCGGCAGGCCCGCCACCGCCGACATCTCCTCGGCGGACACGAACCCGCCGGTCTCCGCCCGCACCCGCTCGATCCGCGCCGCCAGCTCCGCGGTGATGCCGGGCAGCAGCGCCAGCGCCTCCACCGGCGCGTGGTTCACGTCGATCAGGCCGCCGTCCTTGTACTGGCGCGGCAGGTCCGGACGGCCGATCCGCAGCTCCTTGGCCAGGCCCGGGTCGCTCGCCGCCAGCTCCCGCGCCTTCACCCGCAGCAGCCGCTGCCGCCGCACCCGCTCCACGACGGCCTCGTTGTCGATGCCCGCCAGCCCGTGCGGGTCGAACACGCGGCGCCGGATCAGGAACGCGTGCCCGCACCCCACCACCGCCAGCAGGAACAGCAGCACGCCCACCGCCTGCTGCGCGCCGTCCTGCTTGCCGATGTCCGGCAGCAGGTACAGCATCAGCGAGAACACGCCGATGTAGACCGCCGACGACACCAGCAGATGCGCGCTGCGCCGCCACAGCGCCGCCGCCGCGAACGTGAACGGCGTCGCGTACCCCAGCGTCAGGAACGGCAGCGCCGCCCACGTCACGCTCAGCGCGGCCCGCCCCGGCGGCATGCTGTCGGACG
The DNA here is from genome assembly GCF_017573465.1 of Actinomadura violacea. Lineage (GTDB taxonomy): Bacteria > Actinomycetota > Actinomycetes > Streptosporangiales > Streptosporangiaceae > Spirillospora > Spirillospora violacea. The sequence continues at coordinate 39,960 of NZ_JAGEPF010000011.1, read as the reverse complement.
GAACCCTCGGCTCGTACGGCGCTGGCTCGTTCACAGGCGGATTCTCCCGGCCGGGTCGCTGGCTGAACGGGACGCTAGGGCGATGAAGGGGTCACGGGAGGGTGAGGATCTCGTGGCCGTCCCCGGTCACCAGCAGCGTGTGCTCGAACTGCGCCGTCCGCTTGCGGTCCTTGGTGACGACCGTCCAGCCGTCGTCCCAGATGTCGTAGTCGAAGCTGCCGAGGGTCAGCATCGGCTCGATGGTGAACGTCATGCCCGGCTCGATGATCGTCGTGGCGTTCGGGTCGTCGTAGTGCGGGACGACCAGGCCCGAGTGGAACGTGGTGCCGATCCCGTGCCCGGTGAAGTCGCGGACGACCCCGTACCCGAACCGCTTGGCGTAGGACTCGATGACCCGCCCGATCACGTTCAGCGCGCGCCCCGGCTTGACCGCGCGGATGCCGCGCATCGTCGCCTCGTGGGTGCGCTCCACCAGCAGCCGCGACTCCTCGTCCACCTCGCCGCACAGGAACGTCGCGTCGGTGTCGCCGTGCACGCCGTCGATGAACGCGGTGATGTCGACGTTGATGATGTCGCCGTCGCGCAGCACGGTGTCGTCGGGGATGCCGTGGCAGATCACCTCGTTGATCGAGGTGCACAGCGACTTGGGGAACCCGCGGTAGCCGAGGGTGGACGGGTAGGCGCCGTGGTCGAGCATGAACTCGTGGCCGATGCCGTCCAGCTCGTCGGTGGTGACCCCGGGCCGGACGTGCTTGCCGACCTCCTCCAGCGCCTGCGCCGCGATCTTGCCGGCGACCCGCATCCGCTCGATGATCTCGGGTGTCTTGACGTCCGGCTCGCCGGTCTTCGGCCGCTTCTTCCCCACGTACTCCGGGCGCGGGATCTGCGCCGGGACCTTGCGCATGGGAGAGATGTTGCCGGGCCGGAGAAGCTGGGTCGTCATAGTGATGGAGTGTAGTCAGCGGGATCGCGGCAACGAATCCCGCGCGACGCGTGATCGGAAGGAGCGCCGATGGCCGGTGACGAGGGTGACTGGTGGTTCTGCCTGAAGCACATGAAGGTCGAGCACGGGTCCGGGTGCCCGAACAAGGATCGGATGGGCCCGTACCCGACCGAGAGCGCCGCGGCCGGCGCGCTGGCGCTGGCGCGCGAGCGCAACGAGGCGTGGCGCAAGGGCGAGGGCGAGGACTAGCCGGGCGCTAGTCGACGGTCGGCCCGGTCACCGCCTCGAGCAGCCGCGCGAGGCGGTGCCGCAGGCCGCGGGCGCCGCGCGCGGGCTCCTCGCCCGCCGCGGCGCTCACCAGGTGCTGCGCGCCGTCGAACGACAGCAGCGCCTCGCCGGCCGGGACGGTCAGCGCCTCGTGCGCCAGCCCCTCCAGCTCGCGGTCGCCGCCGTCCAGCGCGAGGACCGTGGCGCCGACGCGGCGCGCGTCGTCGACCCGCTCCAGCAGCGGGACGGGCGCCTCGTCCTCGGCGACGACGAACAGCGTCTCGCCGCGGCGCGCCTCCTCCAGCCGGGACAGCCCGATGCTCAGGTGCGGCGGCGCGTCCTGCGGCGGCGACCAGCGCACCAGGGTCGGCGCGAGGCCCGGCGCGTCGCCGAGCCGCGACTCGTCGTCCAGGTGGGCGGCCAGGTGCCAGGGGTCGCCGCCGGGCGTGCCGACCAGCAGCAGCCCGCCGGGGGTGCGGGAGGTGACCCGCAGGGCGCGCCCGAAGTCCCGGGTGCGCTCCAGCCAGCCGGTGGCGGACAGCACCTCGCGCAACATCACGATCTGCTCGGCGTCCACCGGTCCATGGTGCCGCACGGGACGCGGGCGGCACGCCGCTTTCGCGCGACCCGGGAGGACGGGGGAGGGCGAGGGGAGGCGGCCCGGAGCGCGCCTGGCAGACTCGGCGGCATGACTGAGCAGCAGCAGAAGACGCCCTACGACCTCCCCGACGTCGGCGGCCTCACGATCGGCATCCTCGGCGGCACCGGGGACCAGGGCAAGGGCCTGGCGCGCCGGTTCGCGCTGGCCGGCCACCGGGTGGTCATCGGGTCGCGCAAGGCGAAGCGGGCGCAGCAGGCCGCCGACGACCTCGGCGCGGACCTGCCCGTCTCGGGCGCGGAGAACGCGGCCGCCGCGAGCGGCGCGGACGTGGTGGTCGTCGCGGTGCCGTGGGACGGGCACAAGGCGCTGCTGGAGTCGCTGCGCGAGGAGCTCGCCGGCAAGATCGTCGTGGACTGCGTGAACCCGCTGGGCTTCGAGAAGGGCAAGGGCGCGTTCGCGCTGCCGGTGGAGGAGGGCAGCGCCGCCGAGCAGGCCGCGTCCGTGCTGACCGGCAGCCGCGTCGTCGCCGCGTTCCACCACGTGTCCGCCAAGCTGCTGCTGGACCCCGAGGTGGCGGAGATGGAGCTGGACGTCCTCGTCCTCGGCAACGACCGGGAGGCGACCGACCTGGTGCAGGCGCTCGCGGGCCGCATCCCCGGCATGCGCGGCGTCTACGGCGGACGGCTGCACAACGCCGGGCAGGTCGAGGCGTTCACCGCGAACCTCATCTCGATGAACCGCCGCTACAAGGCCCACGCGGGCCTGCGCATCACCGACGTCTGACGGCCGCCGCCGTCCGCCTGGGCCCGTTCCCTTCCGGGGGGCGGGCCCGTCGCGTTGAGCACCCGTCTCGACATTTCCGGCCAACGCCGCGGCGGAATCTTGGGGACATCCGACCATGCCGCCCGCGCGCTCGCCCCGTTAGCGTGCGGGTGAGGGAACGCTTCAAGTCCGGCGGGCGGACGGGGTGAACGGCTGTGCTCGCCTACATCACGCGGCGCTTCCTGAGCGCCGCGGTCATGCTGCTGCTGGTCACCCTGGTGACGTTCGGCACGTTCTTCTGGCTGCCCAAGCTCGCGGGGCAGACCACCGACCAGATCGCCGCGTCCTACGCGGGACGGGCCTCGACCGTCCAGGCGATCGAGGCGACCAAGCAGCGGCTCGGCCTCGACCAGCCGGTCCTGGTGCAGTACTGGCACTACCTGAAGGCGATCGCCGTCGGCCGGGACTACGACGCGGGCCCGGTCACCGACCACTGCCCGGCGCCGTGCCTCGGCTACTCGTTCCGCAGCAGCCGGCCGGTGCTCGGGACGCTGGTCGACCGGGCGCCCGCGACCGCGTCGCTGGCGGCGGGCGCCGCGGTGATCTGGCTCGCGACCGGCGTCGGGACCGGCGTCGTGTCGGCGCTGCGCAAGGGATCGCTGTGGGACCGCACCACCATGATCATCGCGCTGAGCGGGGTGTCGCTGCCGATCTACTTCACCGGCCTGGTCTCGCTCGCGCTGTTCTCCTACACCTGGCGGATCCTGCCCGGCGGCGGCAGCTACCGGCCCCTCACCGCCGACCCGGGGATGTGGTTCCGGGCGCTGGTGCTGCCGTGGGTGACGCTCGCGTTCCTCTACGCGGCCATGTACGCGCGGCTGACCAGGGCGGGCATGCTCGAGACGATGAACGAGGACTTCATCCGCACCGCCCGCGTCAAGGGGCTGCCGGAGGCGGTCGTCGTGACCAAGCACGCGCTGCGGGCCTGCATGACACCGATCGTGACCGTCTTCGGCCTCGACCTCGGGCTGCTGCTCGGCGGCGCGGTGCTGACCGAGAACACCTTCAGCATCCCCGGCCTCGGCGAGCTCGCGATCACCTCGATCCAGAGCGGCGACCTGCCCATGGTCCTCGGCGTCACCCTGCTCACCGCGATGTCGGTCGTGGTGTTCAACCTGGTCGTCGACCTCCTGTACGCCGTCATCGACCCGCGGGTGCGGATCGGCTGACGGGGACGGAGCCGCCGTGCCGCCGCGCGATCCGGCCGCGGGCGTGGCGCGTTCCGGCCAGGAAGGCGACAATGGCGGGAGCGGTAGCCGACCGCGGCGCGTCCAAGTGCTGACGTTGGGGCATGGATGGGACGGGCGGGCGCGCCCCGCGGCGGCGCACGCCGTGGGGACTGCTGCGGCGGTTCCGCCGCGCCGGCTCCGGCGCCGCCTATGATCGGCATGCGACAGGGCAGGTGAAGATGAGGCAGATCCGGTCCGCGGACCCGTGGAGCGCGTTCCTGGCCCCTCCGGGCCGCGCCGGCGGAGCGGGGGCGCCGAGCGCGCCGGCCGCGCCGGACGCCCCGGGAGCGCCGCGGCCGCGCGGCGAGACGGCCGAGACGGCCGAGGCGGGCGGCGACGACGCCTACGGCCGGGTGCTCGACCGGCTGCGGTCCGCGGACGGGCCGCTGTCGCTGGCGGAGATCCGGCACGCGACCGGGCTCGGGCTGCGCGAGGTGGCCGACGCGGTGGAGCGGCTGCGCGACCGGGGGCTGGTCTCGATCGAGCGGGAGATCGACGAGGTCGTCCGGCTGACCGGGCGGTGATCTGACCCGCATGGCCGGATACCTCGTCGCGGTCGCGCTGAGCTGCCTGGTCGGCGTCGCCGAGCTGGTCAGCCGGTACCGGGACCGCCCCACGACGCTCGTCCGGGTGCCGAGCACCTGGGCGTACGTGCTGATCAACGGGGGAGCGGGCGCCGGGTCGCTGCTGCTCCTGCACACCTTCGGCTGGCGGTTCGGGGTGCGCTCGCCGGACGTGGCCGATGCGACGCAGGTGCTGGTCGCGAGCCTAGGCTCGATGATGGTGTTCCGCAGCGCGGTGTTCACCGTCCGGGTCGGCGACGAGGACGTCGCGGTCGGGCCGAGCACGCTGCTGACCTCGCTGCTGGCCGCCGCGGACCGGGGCGTCGACCGGATGCAGGCCAAGACCCGCGCGCAGGAGGCGGGGGAGATCATGCGCGGGGTGTCGTTCGCCAAGTCGAAGCTGGCGCTGCCGACCTACTGCCTGGCCCTGCTGCAGAACGTCCCCGCCGACGACCAGGCGGACCTGCGCACCGCGGTGGACGCGCTCGCCGGCAGCGAGATGACCGACGGGCAGATGGCCCTCAACCTGGGGCTGCTGCTGATGAACGTGGCGGGCCCGGACGTGCTGCGCTCGGCCGTCGAGACGCTGCGCGAGGAGATCAGGGCCGATGCCCCGCCGCACGTCTCGCCCGCGCGCAACGGCCAGGCCCACGAGGGCCGGACGGGCGACGGCGAGCTGATCCGCTCGAACCCGGACCAGTAGCCGCCGCCCTCACGTCCCCCGAACTCAGTGGTAGGAGTGCTCGGGGGCGGGGTAGACGCCGGTGACGACCTCTTCGGCGTAGGTGCGCGCGGCGTCGCCGAGCACGGTGCCGATGTCGGCGAACTTCTTGACGAACTTCGCGGTGTGCGGGGTGAGGCCGGCCATGTCCTGCCAGACCAGCACCTGCGCGTCGGTCTGGTTGCCGCCGCCGATGCCGATGGTGGGGATGGACAGCGACGCGGTGACGCGGGCGGCGAGGTCCTCGGGGACGCATTCGAGCACGACGGAGAACGCGCCCGACGCCTCCAGGGCCTTGGCGTCGGCCATCAGCTCCTCGCCGGCCTGGCCGCGGCCCTGCACCCGGTAGCCGCCGAAGACGTTGACGGACTGCGGGGTGAGGCCGAGGTGGCCCATCACGGGGATGCCGGCGGAGACCATCGCCTCGACCTGCGGCAGGATCCGGCGGCCGCCCTCGACCTTGATCGCGTGCGCGCCGGTCTCCTTGAGGAACCGGGTGGCGGCGGCGAGCGCCTCGGGGACGCCGGTCTGGTAGGAGCCGAACGGCAGGTCGGCGACGACCATCGCGCGCTTGGAGCCGCGCACGACCGCGGCGGCGAGCGGGATGAGGTCGTCGACCGTGACGGGGATGGTCGAGTCGTAGCCGTACACGACCATCGCGGCGGAGTCGCCGACGAGCAGCACGGGGATGCCGGCCTCGTCGAAGATCCGCGCGGTGAGGGCGTCGTAGGCGGTGAGCATCGGCCACTTCTCGTGCCGCTCCTTGGCGGCCGCGATGTCGCGGACGGTGACCCTTCGCCCGCCGGTGCCGCCGTAGAGCGCGGCCGGCTGCGCGGGGGGCGTTGCGGGGGAGGACGGCGCTGCAGAAGAAGACATGGAGAACCTCCGGTCTTGAGGCGCCACGGTGGCGTACCCAGACGGATCCGATGGTGCCACTTCGAAAACGATTCGGGTACCCCCCGGGATTCCCCGATCCGCCGGGCGCCGGCCGGAACAAATTACGAAACGCTACGGTTGCGTATCGAAGCAGGGCGGCGTACGCTCCCTACGAAACGACACGTACCCGTATCGCATTCCCCCCGTCCACGATCCAAGGAGCGCTGTGGACTCCCAGACCGTCCAGCGGCGCCGGTGGTACATCCTCGGCGTGCTGACCGTGAGCCTGCTGGTGGTGGTGCTCGACAACACCATCCTCAACGTCGCGCTCAAGACCATCGCCGACCCCGACAAGGGCCTCGGCGCCACCCAGAGCCAGCTCGAATGGGCGATCAACTCCTACACGCTGGTCTTCGCCGGGCTGCTGTTCACCTTCGGCGTCCTCGGCGACCGCCTCGGCCGCAAGCGCGTGCTGATGGGCGGCATGGCCGTGTTCGCCCTCGCCTCGCTGGTGTCGGCGTACGCCCAGTCGCCCGAGCAGCTCATCTACGCCCGCGCCCTGATGGGCCTCGGCGGCGCCGCGGTCATGCCGCAGACGCTGTCGATCATCACCAACGTGTTCGAGCCGCACGAGCGCGCCCGCGCCATCGGCATCTGGGCCGGCGCCGTCGGCCTCGGCGTCGCCATCGGCCCCCTCACCGGCGGCCTGCTGCTCGCCCACTTCTGGTGGGGCTCGGTCTTCCTGATCAACGTGCCGGTCATCGTCGCCGGCGTCACGCTGATGGCGTTCCTCGTGCCCGAGTCGCGCAACCCGAACCCCGGCCGCCTCGACCCGCTCGGCGTCGTGCTGTCGGTCGTCGGCCTCGTCGTGGTGTCGTACGGCATCATCCAGGGCGGCGACAAGGGCGAATGGCTGACCCTGAGCACCCTCGGCCCGATCCTCGCCGGCCTCGCCGTCCTCGCCCTGTTCGTCTGGCACGAGGCCCGCACCGCCTCGCCCGCCTTCGACGTCCGGCTGTTCAAGGACGCGCGCATGTCGGCCGCCGTCGCGTCCATCGCGCTGTGCTTCTTCGCCGCGACCGGCGTGTTCTTCTTCGCCAACTTCTACATGCAGTCGGTGCGCGGGCTGAGCCCGCTGCAGTCCGGCCTGATGGTGCTGCCGTTCGCCGCCGCCCAGCTGATCTTCTCCCCGCGCAGCGCGTCGCTGGTCCGCCGGTTCGGCGCCAAGGCCGTCTGCACGTCCGGGCTGCTGGCGGTCACCGTCGCGCTCGTCGGCTACCAGTTCGTCGGCACCACCACCCCGCTGTGGGTGCTCGGCGCCGTGTTCTTCGTGCAGGGCGCCGGCATGGCCAACGTGATGCCGCCCGCCACCGAGTCGGTCATGTCCGCGCTGCCGCGCGAGAAGGCCGGCGCCGGATCGGCCGTCAACAACGTCGCCCGCCAGGTCGCCGTCGCGATGGGCGTCGCCGTCCTCGGCTCCGTCGTCGCGTCGGTCTACCGCGGCGACCTGCACGACCGGCTCGCCGCGCTGCCCGCCGGCGCCCGCGAGGCCGCCGGCGAGTCCATCGAGGGCGCGCACGCCGTCGCCGCCCGGATGGGCGCCGCCGGGCACGGCCTCATCGGCCCCGCCGACACCGCGTTCGTGCACGCCATGCACACCGCGTCGATCGCCGCGGCCGTCGTGTCCTTCCTCGGCGCCATGGTCGTGCTGAAGTGGATGCCCGGACGCGCCGCAGCCGTTCCCGCCGCGGCGGCGGACCAGGCGGCTCCGCAACCGGCGGAACCGGAGAAGGCCCGCGTGTGAGAACGTGAGCATGCGATGAACGACACGACGACCAACCGCGCACCGGGACGCCCGCGCAGCGAGCGGGCCGAGAAGGCCATCATCGAGGCCACCCTCGACCTGCTCGCCGCGGAGTCCGGGGTCGCCGCCGTCTCCATCGAGGCGGTGGCGGCCCGGGCCGGCGTCGGCAAGACGACGATCTACCGGCGCTGGCCCAGCAAGGAGGCGCTGATCGTGGGCGCGCTCGGCGCGGCCAAGGGCGAGCTGCCCCGGCCGTCCGGCGCGTCCGTCCGCGAGGACCTCCTGGAGATCGCGCGGACCTTCGCCGCCGAGCGCAAGAAGCGCTACTCCCGCTGCTTCTGGAACGTGGTGGGCGGCGCGGAGAAGCACCCCGAGCTGTACGCCCGCTACAAGCAGGACGTCATCGAGCCGCGCCGCGCCGTCATCCGCGAGGTGCTGCAGCGCGGCGTCGAGACCGGGGAGCTGCGCGCCGACCTCGACATCGAGGCCGGCATCTCGATGCTGACCGGGTCGCTGTCCACCAAGACCCCGCAGGAGACCCTCCCGGAGGGCTACGCGGAGACCGTCGTGGACCTCCTCCTGACCGGGATCGGCGCCCCGTCCTGACCGGATCCGGCGGGGCGGGGCGGGGCCGCGGAGGCCCTTGTCCTCGGGAGATATCGCCCGGGAACCCGCATACCGCACGGTTTTCGTCGCGGTAACCGTGATCTTCTCCCGCCGATCACGTGTCATGCCCCATACTGTCGCTGGGTAGTGCTAAGACGACCGGCTGTCTGGAGCGCGTCAGGTGAGATCCGTCATGGCGCCGCGAGGCGATGCGCCCGCCACCGATTCGGCGTCCCGGACCCTGGTCCTGGGCGTGGACGGGGCCCGGCGGGTCGTCCAGTGCGGACCCAACAGCGCGGCCGTCATCGGCCGCGCCCCGCAGGAGCTGATCGGCCGCCCGGCCGCCGACCTCGTCGCCGACGAGGCCAAGGCCGAGCTGGAGACCCTGCTGGAGGCCCTGGCCGCCGGGCAGGAGCGCACCGCCGTGCTCGCCGTCCCGCGCGGCGACGGCGGACCGTCCCCGGACGCCGTCGTCACCGCCCAGCCGATGCTCGGCGGCGACGCCGGCACCGGCCCCGCCGGGCTGCTGTACGTCCGGGTCCCGCTGCCGCCCAGCGAGCGCTACCAGGACCCGGCGCTCATGCGCCGCGCCCTGATGGACGACCAGCTCACCCGGTTCGGCGCGTCCCTCGACCTCGACCAGTCCGCCCGCGGCCTCGTCGACGTCGTCGTCCCGCACTACTGCAACGCCGCGTCCGTGCTGGTGCTGGAGAGCCTCGTCGCCGCCGACGAGGTGCACAGCGAGTCCGGCTCGGCCGTGCTGCGCCGCATCGCCGTCACCTCCGACGACGGCAACCCCGCCTGGGGCGCCACCTTCCCCGTCGGCGAGGTCCTGGTGTTCCCCGAGGGCACCCCCTACCGCCAGGTGATGGAGACCGCCCAGCCCGTCCACCTGCCGCACATCGACGCCGCCGCCGCCGGCGACATCGGCGCCAAGTGGCGCCGCAACCCCGCCGGCGACCTGCTCAGCGGCGTGTCCATGGTGCTGCTGCCGATGATCGCCCGCGACACCCTGCTCGGCTTCATCGCCTGCACCCGCATCCCCGGCTTCCGCAAGTTCGACGCCTACGACGTCGAGATCGGCATGGAGTTCGCCGCCCGCGCCGCCATCGTCATCGACAACGCCCGGCAGTTCAGCCGCGAGCGCTCCACCGCGCTCGCGCTGCAGCGCAGCCTGCTGCCGCTGCGGCTGTCCGCGCCGTCCTCGGTCGAGGTCCGGCACCGCTACCTGCCCGGCAGCAAGCTCGTCGAGGTCGGCGGCGACTGGTACGAGTCGATCGCGCTGCCCGGCGCCCGCGTCGCGCTCATCGTCGGCGACGTCGCCGGGCACGGCGTCCGCGCCGCCGTCACCATGGGCCGGCTGCGCACCGCGCTGCACACCCTCGCCAACCTGGAACTGCCGCCCGCCGACGCGCTGCACGTCATGCACGAGCTGATGATCGAGCTCGGCGAGCAGGAGCCGCACTTCGCCACCTGCGTGTACGCGGTCTACGACGCCACCACCGGCACCATCGAGATCGCCTCCGCCGGGCACCTGCCGCCGCTGCTGGCCGCCCCCACCGGCGACAACGAGTACCTGACCGTCCCGCCCGCGCCGCCGCTCGGCGTCGCCGGCGGCGCCGCGATCGAGAGCCGCGAGTTCACCGTCGAGGACGGCAGCCTGTTCGTCATCTACACCGACGGCCTCGTCGAGAACCGCGGCCGCGACATCGACGACGGCCTCGCCCGCCTCAAGGGCATCTTCGGCCCCGGCGCCGTCGACCGCCCGATGGAGGACCTCGCCAAGGCCACCCTCGCCGGCGTCTACGCCGACCAGCACCGCGACGACATCGCCGTCCTCATCGCCCGGCTGCGCCGCATCCCCGAGGACCGGTTCGTCTCCTGGACGCTGCCCGCCGACCCCGCCGCCGTCCGCCGCGCCCGCGGCCTCGTCCGCACCCGCCTGGAGGAATGGGGCCTGGACGAGCTGGACTACACCACCGAGCTCCTCGCGTCCGAGCTCATCACCAACGCGCTGCGCTACGCGCCCGGCCCGATCGAGCTGCGGCTGCTGTTCGAGCGCACCCTCGTCTGCGAGGTGCTGGACCGGTCCGCCGCGCTGCCGCGGCTGCGCCGCGCCGAGGACGACGACGAGAACGGCCGCGGCCTCCTCGTGGTCAGCCAGCTCGCGCACCGCTGGGGCACCCGCCGCACCGCCGCGGGCAAGGTCGTCTGGTGCGAGCAGATCGTCCCCGGCATCGACCCCGACCCGGTCGACCTGGACTCGGCCTGGCCCGGCGAGAGCCACCACCGCGAGTGACCGGGGGCCGGCTCAGCGCCGGACGCGTTCGTCTTCGTCATGCCGACGCACAACGTGCGGGTGTGCTGAGGACGCGCCGGCGAGCGCGCCCGGCGCGCGCTCCGGGGCCGGCGGTCAGCCGCCCTCGCGCCAGCGGGTGGTGATGGGGAGGCGGCGGTCGCGGCCGAAGTTCTTCGGGGTGATCTTGGGGCCGGGCGGGTACTGGCGGCGCTTGTACTCGGCGAGGTCGACGAGGCGGATGACGCGGTCGGCCAGGGCGGGGTCGTGGCCGGCGGCGACGAGGGCGTCGCGGCCGAGGTCGCGCTCGACGTAGTCGGCGAGGAGCGGGTCGAGGACGGCGTAGTCGGGGAGGCTGTCGATGTCGCGCTGCCCGGGGCGCAGCTCGGCGGACGGCTCCTTGCCGATGATCGCCTGCGGGATCGGCTCCTGCGCGAACGGGTGCAGGAACGGCAGGTCGACGCCGGCCTGGGTGTCGCGCCAGCGGGCGAGGTCCCACACGGTGGACTTGAAGACGTCCTTGATGGGGGCGAACCCGCCCGCGGAGTCGCCGTAGAGGGTGGAGTAGCCGGTGGCCAGCTCGCTCTTGTTGCCGCCGGTGAGGACGAGGTGGCCGTGCTCGTTGGACAGGCCCATCCAGACGTTCGCGCGGATGCGGGCCTGCAGGTTCTCGGCGGCGAGGCCGTGCAGGTCCAGTTCGTCCTCGAACGCGTCGACCATGCCGGCGATCGGGACGATCCGGGCGTTGATCCCCTGGCGTTTGACGAGCTCCTCGGCGTCGGTGACCGAGCCCTCGGAGGAGTAGCGGCTCGGCAGCAGGACGGCGTGCACGTTCTCGGGGCCGAGGGCGTCGGAGGCGATGGTGGCGACGAGCGCGGAGTCGATGCCGCCGGACAGCCCGAGGATGACGGAGCGGAAGCCGTTCTTGCGGACGTAGTCGCGGGTGCCGAGGACGAGCGCGGCGTAGATCTCGGCCAGGTCGTCCAGCGGGCCGGCGACGGTCTGCGGTGCGACGGGGTAGGCGGGCACCGGGCGGGCGGACAGCTCGACCCGGTCGACGGTGATGGTGGTGCCGTCGTGGGCGTCGACCGGGGTGCGGCCGGGCTCGGCGGGGCCGGCGGCGGGCAGCGCGAGGTCGGCGACGAGCAGGTGCTCGACGAACTGGGGCGCGCGGGCGAGCAGGGAGCCGTCCGCGCCGACGATGATCGAGTCGCCGTCGAAGACCAGCTCGTCCTGGCCGCCGACCATGTTGACGTAGGCGAGCGCGCAGCCGGCCTCGCGGGCGCGCGCGGCGCACAGGTCGAGGCGGACGTCGTCCTTGTCGCGCTCGTAGGGGGAGGCGTTGAGGACGAGCAGCAGCCCGGCGCCGGCCTCGCCGGCGACGCTGACGGGGCCGCCGTCCTGCCAGAGGTCCTCGCAGATCGCGGTGGCGACGTCGACGCCGTGGACGCGGACGACGGGGAGCCGGTCGCCGCGCACGAAGACCCGGTACTCGTCGAAAACGCCGTAGTTGGGCAGGTGGTGCTTGGCGGACCGGACGAGGACCTCGCCGCGGTGCAGCCAGGCGGCGGCGTTCAGCGGCAGGCCGGACGGCTGCCCGGCGCGGACGAGCCCGACGGGCGGCCGGTTGAGATGGCCGGTGACGACGGGCAGGTCGCCGAGGCCCTCGCCGGCGAGCCGCGCGGCGAGGCGTTCGAGGGCGAGCCGGGACGCCTCGACGAAGGAGCCGCGCAGGGCGAGGTCCTCGACGGGGTAGCCGGTCAGCATCATCTCCGGGAAGGCGGCCAGGTGCGCGCCCGCGGCGGCGGCGCGGGCGGCCCACTCCACGATCAGGTCGGCGTTGCCGTCGAGGTCGCCGACGGTCGGGTTCACCTGCGCGAGCGCGATCCTCAGCTGTGCCACGGGGCCAAGCCTAGTTCCGCCGCGGCGGTTTCGTCACTATGACGAAAAGGAGTCCTCGATCACGGCGGCGCGGCGCCGCCGGACGGCCGGGGCGAGCACGAGCTGCCCGGCGGCGGCGCCGAACGCCAGGCCGGTGCAGCTCAGCCAGAGCAGCGCCGGCCCGCCGGCGCCGAGCAGCTGCGTGCCCCCGAGCGGCGCCAGCAGGAACCCGCCCGACCACGCCATCCCGTACAGGCCGCTGTAGCGGCCCCGCAGGTGCGACGGCGCGAGGTCCGCGACGACGGCCTGCAGCACGGACGCGGCGATGATCTCGCCGAGCGTCCAGACCAGGATCGTCGCGGTGAAGCCGGGCAGCGAGGACACCAGCGCGGTCAGCCCGTAGCCGGCGCCCACCAGCACGAACCCGGCCACCAGCACCAGGCTGTGGTCGCGCCGGCTCAGCCACGCGTTGACCAGCGGCTGCACGATGATGATCAGCACGCCGTTGGCGGCGATCGCGAGGCCGTAGTCCTGCGGCCCGAGCCCCGCCTCCTTCATCGCGAGCGGCATCGTGGTCATGCCCTGCATCAGCACGAACGTGTAGCACAGCAACACCGCCGCGTAGCCGACCATGACGCGGTCGCGCAGCACCTGGACGAACCCGCCCGGCCCGTCCTCCGGGCCGGCGCCGCGCACCCGGGTCTCCGGGACGGCGCGCCACACCAGCACCCCGAACGCCGCGCAGGTCAGCGCGTCGATCCAGAACAGCAGCTGGAAGCCCTCGCGGGCCAGGGTGCCGCCGAGCACCATCGAGAACGCCCAGCCGAGGTTGATCGCCCAGAACAGCAGCCCGAACGCCCGCGGCCGCTCCGCGGGCGAGATGATGTCGGCGACCATCGCCTGCGACGCGGGCCGGTACATGTCCAGCAGCAGCCCGAGGACGAGCGCCGCGACCGTGATCATCGCGATCCCGTGCGCGTAGCCGAGCGCGAGCATCGCCGCGCCCGTCCCGACGGTCGCGATGGTCAGCGTCGCGCGCCGGCCGATCCGGTCGGCGAGCGCGCCGCCCGCGATCTGCCCGGCGAACGAGCCCGCGCCCAGCACGGCCATCACGGCGCCCGCCTGCCCGAGCGACAGGCCCCGCGCCGTGGTCAGGTACAGGCCGAGGAACGGCTCGACCATCGTGCCGAGCCGGTTGAGCAGAGTGCCCGCCCACAGCACCCAGAACGTCCGGGGCAGGCCGCCGACCCGCGGCCGCAGGAACGTCGCGATCCGGCCCGCCGGGGGACCGACAGGAGTGTCGTCCAATGTGGTCACTTGCCCGATGGTCCGGGAACGCGACGGACATCGGCATTGATTTAGTGTGGGCTAAATGACCGAGGTCGCGCAGTGATCGAGTTCGTGTTCGCGCCGGACGACGCCGCCCGCGTCCGGTTCGCGTTCTCGCCGCTGCTGGAGCTGGTCCGCAGCCTGCGGGTCCTCGCCGACCCGTCCGGGCACGCCCTGCACCTGCCGTGGGTGCACGGCGTCCGGCCGCGGCTGCGCGGCATCGACATGGCGCCGCTGATGGCGGCCGTCCCCTCGTGGGGGTACATCCCCGACTTCCTCACGCCGCCGCCCGGCACGCCGCTGCCCGACCTGGACGCCGAGCTGGAGATCGTCCGGAGCACGCCGCCGGAGGTCGTCGCCGCCGAGCTGCTGTGGACCGAGCGCGGCGGCCGGGCCGGGCCCGAGCGCCTGGCGATGGCGGCCGAGCCCGAACGGACCCTGGAGACCCTCGCCGGCCTGCTGGAGCGGTACTGGTCCGCCGCCGTGGAACCGTACTGGCCGCGCCTGCGCGACCTCCTTGAAGGGGACATCCTGCGCCGCGCCCGGGCGCTCGCGGCGCACGGCACCGCCGGCGTGTTCGGCGACCTGCACGACGACGTCTCGTGGCGCTCGGGGACCCTGGTGATCGACCGGTGGTGGGAGTTCCGCGGCGAGCTGCTGGGCCGCGGGCTGCTCCTGGTGCCGAGCGCGTTCGTGTGGCCGAACGTCTCGGTGATGGCGCCGCCGTATCAGCCCATGCTCAGCTATCCGCCGAACGGCGTCGGGACGCTCTGGGAGACCGGCCGTGACCGCGACGCGGGCCCGGGCGCGCTCGCCGCGCTGATCGGGCGCCGCCGCGCCGAGCTGCTCACCGCCCTCGCCACGCCCGCGTCCACGACGGAGCTGGCCGCCCGGATGGGCGTGACGCCCGGCGCGGTCAGCCAGCACCTCGGCGTCCTGCGCGCCTGCGGCCTGGTCACCGGCCACCGCCTGGGCCGCCGAGTCCTCTACGCCCGCACCCCGTCCGGCGACACCCTGGCCACCGCCGCCCAGGAAACCAACCCCCGCCCGTAGGACGATCGTCAGCCGATCGTCCGTAAGACCGGCCCGCGCGGACCTTCGCGTTGCGATCGCGAGCGAAGCCAAGTTCGAGCCTGCGAGAACTTGATCGCGCAGCGAGGCCCCCAGGGCCGAGCCGGAGCGATGCAGCGATCGCCGCGGAATCCGCCGAAGGAGGGCGCCCTAGCGCCCGACGCCAAGGATTCTGCAATCAGAAAGAGCGTTCAGGCGGAGCTGGGCGGGTGCGGCGGATTCGTAGCGGCCGGATTCGGCGAGCCAGTCCATGTGGGCGCGCGGGGTGTCCAGCAGGACTTTGACGACCTGCGCGGCGGCGGCGCGTTGCGCGACGGTCAGCTGCAGCCGGTCGAGCATCTCCGGTAGCCGGCGGGCCGCCTTCCATGCCT
Source organism: Actinomadura violacea (assembly GCF_017573465.1). GTDB lineage: Bacteria > Actinomycetota > Actinomycetes > Streptosporangiales > Streptosporangiaceae > Spirillospora > Spirillospora violacea. The sequence continues at coordinate 24,580 of NZ_JAGEPF010000011.1, read as the reverse complement.
GTTCGAGCCGTGCGGCGATGCGGTCGGCGACCAGTTCGGCGGCCTGCTCGGGCGCGAGGTGGTGTGCCGCGGCGAGGACGGCCGGGAGGCCGTGCACGTCGCCGCGTGCGCTCTCCATCTCGTGCGAGGCGAGGTCGTTGGACCAGGCGACGACGTCCGCGACGCTCTCGGCGACCGTCAGCCAGCGGGGCGTGCGCAGCAGCCGCGCGGGCAGTTCGACGCCGAGCACGGGCTCGACGAGGTCGTAGAGGAAGGGCCCGCACGCCCGGCGGCGCAGCGCCGGGTACTCCGGCGGCGTCGGGACGTGCCGGATGCGGCGGTTCACGGCCTCTTCGGCGCAGCCGTCGCGGTGCGCCTCCAGTTGCAGGATGAACCGCCTTCGCCAGTCCCGGCTCATCCCCTTGGACGTGGCCTGCCACAGTTCGACCAGCGCGGACTCCAGCGGGCGGGCGCCGGGCCGGGCGTGGCCGCGCCGCATCGCGCGCAGCAGGTCGTCGTAGAGGGCGTGCACGGCGCTGCCGCTGTCGGCGAGCGGCGGATGGTCGAGGGTGTCGTCCAGTGCGAGCGCCCAGGTGAGCCAGCGCGCGAACAGGTCGACGGAGGCCAGTTCCGCGTCCGGGAAGACGCGGGCGGCCAGTCGCTCGCAGCGGGCGCGGCCGAGCGGCGAGGTGTCCGGATCTCCGAGCACCAGGCCGCGGCCGCGCGCCCAGGCCTCCACCTGCGCGCCCAGCTGCCAGGACTCCGGGTGCATGGCCGACGGGGAGGCCAGCGCGGCCGCCCGGTCGGTCATCGAGAGTAGAAGAGAGATGTCCACGACACGGCCCACGCTAATGATCAACGTCCGGCGGGACCATGATCGCAACGTCAATTCTCGGGCAACACCGTGCGCGCCGGGTCAGGGCGGGGTATGCCGTGCGCCCAGGTCGGCATGGCATAGTTCGGGGATCGCGAAGAGCTCGACTCAGGAGGAAACGTGTCCAGACGGACCATGCGTTGGGCACTGGGCGCGGGTGTCGCCGCCCTTGCGCTGACCGCTTCGGCGTGCGGCGGCAGCGACGGCGCGACCGTGCAGGGCGTGAAGCTGATCAAGAAGGGCGCGCTGACCTCGTGCACCCATCTGCCCTACCCCCCGTTCCAGGTGGAGCAGGGCGGCAAGGTGGTCGGCTTCGACGTCGACATGATCGACCTCGTCGCCAAGAAGCTGGGCGTGACGCAGAAGGTCGTCGACACCCCGTTCGAGACGATGAAGACGGGTGCGGCGCTGAACGCCGGCAAGTGCGACATCGTCATGGGCGGCATGACGATCAAGCCGGACCGGGTGAAGTTCATGGACGTCAGCGAGCCGTACTTCGACGCCACGCAGTCGCTCATGGCGAAGAAGGGCAGCGGCATCACGAGCCTGGAGGACGTGAAGGCCAAGAAGCTGAAGCTCGGCTCGCAGGCGAGCACGACCGGTGAGGACTTCGTCAAGGGCAAGGGCTACGACCCGTCCTCGTTCGACAACTCCAACGCCGAGCTGGACGGCCTGCGCACCGGCCAGGTGGACGTGATCGTGCAGGACGACCCGGTCGTCAAGGGCTGGCTGAAGGACCCGGCGAACTCCAAGTACGAGATCGTCGCGAACCTCAACACCGGCGAGCAGTACGGGTTCTGGATCCGCAAGAACTACAACAAGAAGCTGGTAGAGCTGACCAACCAGGCGATCCAGCAGGCGAAGCAGGACGGCACCTACAAGAAGATCTACGAGAAGTGGATCGGTCCGATGCCCGCCGCGGCCGGTAAGCCGTCGTGACCGCGGACCAGGTGACGCCCGTCGCGGCGCCCGGCGGGATGTCCCGCCGGGCCCGCCGGCGGCTGTCGCTGGGCGGCCAGTACGGCCTGTTCATCGTCATCGTGGTGCTGGTCGCGTCGGTGGCGAACTGGCAGCAGCTGCACACGAACTTCGCCAACTGGCAGGTCGCCAAGGGGCTCTTCCCGGAGATCATCACCGTCGGGCTGCGCAACACCGCGACCTACACCGCGGTCGGGTTCGGCATCGGGCTGGTGCTGGGCCTCGTCATCGCGCTGATGCGGCTGTCGCCCGTGCTGCCGTACCGCTGGTTCGCCACGGCCTACATCGAGACGTTCCGCGGCCTGCCGCTGCTGCTGATCTTCATCTTCGTCGGCGTCGGCGTGCCGCTGGCGTTCCCCGGCACGAACATCCCGGGCGGCGCGGTCGGGCAGGCGGGCCTGGCGCTCGGGCTGGCCGCCGCCGCGTACATGGCGGAGACGATCCGGGCCGGCATCGAGGCCGTCCCGAGGGGGCAGCTGGAGGCGGCGCGCTCGCTCGGCATGTCGCAGGGCCGCGCGATGCGGTCGATCATCCTGCCGCAGGCGTTCCGGATCATCATCCCGCCGCTCACCAACGAGCTGGTGCTGCTGTGCAAGGACTCCTCGCTGGTGCTGTTCCTCGGCATCACGCTGGAGCAGCGCGAGCTCACCAAGTTCGGCCGGGACCTCGCCGGCCAGCAGGGCAACACCACGCCGATCATCGTGGCGGGCATCTGCTACCTGATCATCACGATCCCGCTGAGCCTGCTGGCCAGGCGGCTGGAGGCGCGGCAGCGCAGGGAGCAGCGATGACGATCATGGACAAGGACACCGGCTGGGCGGCCGGCGCCGGCCGGGCCGTCGAGATCAGCGGGCTGCGCAAGTCGTTCGGCTCCAACGAGGTGCTGCGCGGCATCGACTTCCACGTCGAGCGCGGCGAGGTGGTGTGCGTCATCGGCCCGTCCGGGTCGGGCAAGTCGACGCTGCTGCGCTGCGTGAACCTGCTGGAGGAGCCGACCGCGGGCACCGTCCGGGTCGTCGGCGCCGAGATCACCGACCGCGACGTCGACATCGACGCGGTGCGCCGCCGGATCGGCATGGTGTTCCAGTCGTTCAACCTGTTCCCGCACCTCACCGCGCTCGGGAACGTGACGATCGCGCAGCGCAAGGTGCTGAAGCGGGGCAAGGCCGAGGCCGAGCGGATCGCCCGCGAGAACCTGGAGCGGGTCGGGCTCGCCGACAAGGTGGACGCCTATCCGGGCAAGCTGTCCGGCGGGCAGCAGCAGCGCGTGGCGATCGCCCGCGCGCTGGCGATGGGCCCCGAGGTGATGCTGTTCGACGAGCCGACGTCGGCGCTGGACCCCGAGCTCGTCGGCGACGTCCTCGGCGTCATGCGCGGCCTCGCCGAGGCGGGGATGACCATGCTGGTCGTCACGCACGAGATGTCGTTCGCGCGCGAGGTCGCCGACCGGGTCGTGTTCATGGACGGCGGCGTGGTCGTCGAGGAGGGCCCGCCGGCGCGGGTGATCTCCGATCCGGAGCACGAGCGGACCCGGGCGTTCCTGTCCCGGGTGCTCGATCCGGCGGCCGCCCGCGTGGAAGGTTCCGGTCCGTCGGATAAGTTCGGTTCTGACGAGGCGAACGCGTAACGTCGCGGTAACAGCGTCCGGGCATACTGCAAGCTGGGCCGGACAGTGCGGCCGGCACCGCTTCACCGAGGGAGAGGGCTTTGGACCGTCAGCAGGAGTTCGTGCTCCGCACGCTGGAGGAGCGCGACATCCGGTTCATCCGGCTGTGGTTCACCGACGTGCTCGGGTTCCTGAAGTCGGTGGCCGTGGCGCCCGCCGAGCTGGAGGGCGCCTTCGGCGAGGGCATCGGCTTCGACGGCTCGGCGATCGAGGGCTTCGCGCGGGTGTACGAGGCCGACATGATCGCCAAGCCCGACCCGTCCACCTTCCAGGTGCTGCCGTGGCGCTCGGAGTCGCCCGGCGTCGGCCGGATGTTCTGCGACATCCTGATGCCGGACGGCACGCCGAGCTTCGCCGACCCGCGGTACGTGCTGAAGCGCGCACTGGCCCGCGCCGCCGACCTCGGGTTCACCTTCTACACCCATCCCGAGATCGAGTTCTTCCTGCTCAACGACAAGCCGGAGGACGGCAGCGAGCCCGAGCCGGCGGACGCGGGCGGCTACTTCGACCACACCCCGCACAGCGCCGCGCACGACTTCCGGCGCAACGCGATCATGATGCTGGAGGCGATGGGCATCTCGGTGGAGTTCAGCCACCACGAGGGCGCCCCCGGCCAGCAGGAGATCGACCTGCGGTACGCCGACGCCCTCACCACCGCCGACAACATCATGACGTTCCGGCTGGTGATGAAGGAGGTCGCGCTCGACCAGGGCGTGCACGCCACGTTCATGCCGAAGCCGTTCACCGAGCACCCCGGCTCCGGCATGCACACCCACATGTCGCTGTTCGAGGGCGACCGCAACGCCTTCTTCGAGCCGGGCGCGGAGTACAAGCTCTCCAAGGTCGGCCGCGCGTTCATCGCGGGCCTGCTGCGGCACTCCGCCGAGATCACCGCGGTGTGCAACCAGTGGGTCAACTCCTACAAGCGGCTGTGGGGCAACGTCGGCTCCGCGGCGGGCGCCGGGGGAGAGGCCCCGTCCTACATCTGCTGGGGCCACAACAACCGGTCGGCGCTCATCCGGGTGCCGATGTACAAGCCGCAGAAGGGCCACTCGACCCGCATCGAGTTCCGGTCGCTGGACACCGCCGCCAACCCCTACCTGGCGTTCGCGGCGATCCTCGGCGCCGGCCTCAAGGGCATCGAGGAGGGCTACGAGCTGCCGCAGGGCGCCGAGGACGACGTGTGGGCGCTCACCCCCGCCGAGCGGCGCGCCCTCGGCATCGAGCCGCTGCCGCAGAACCTCGACGAGGCCGTCCACGCGATGGAGCGCAGCGAGCTGATGGCGGACGTCCTCGGCGAGCACGTGTTCGACTTCTTCCTGCGCAACAAGCGCCAGGAGTGGGAGGACTACCGCCGGCAGGTCACCGAGTTCGAGCGCAAGAGGCTGCTGGCGGTCCTCTGACCGGAATACGGTGGGGACCGTGAGCGAGCCGTGGACCTCCGACCGCCGCCGTCCGTCCCTCGCCGGCCGGCTGGCGCGGCTCGGGTTCACCGACGCGGGACGCGCCGAGCGGCTGCTGGCGGAGGCCGAGCGGGACGCCGGCGCGGCGGTCGGTGACGACCTCCTCGACGCGCTGGGCGGCACCGCCGACCCCGACCTCGCGCTGAACGGCCTGCTGCGGGTGCTCGCGTCCGCCGCGGAGCGGGGCGTCGCCGAAGAGCTGCGGGCGGCGCTGCACGGGGAGCCGGGCACCCGGGAGCGGATCGCCGCCGTCCTCGGGGTGAGCGACGCGCTCGCCGACCACCTCGTCCGGCATCCCGAGCACTGGCGGGTCCTGCGCGACGACGGGGCGCCGGGCGAGCCGGGCCGGCCGGGACGCCCGTCGGCGGCCGTCCTGCACGCCGGGCTGCTGGAGGCGGTCGGCGCCGACCCGTCCGCCGAGGACCCGGTGGCGTCCGGCGCGGGCCCCGAGGCGCTCGTCGCGCTGCGCGCCGCGTACCGGGCGCGGGTGCTGTCGCTGGCGGGCCGCGACCTGATCGGCGCCGCGGACGTGGCGGAGGTCGCCGTGGAGCTGGCCGACCTCGCCGCCGCCGCGCTGGAGGCGGGCCTCGCGATCGCCCGCGCGGAGGTCGAGGGGCACGCCGCCTGCCGGCTCGCGGTGATCGGGATGGGCAAGTGCGGCGGCCGCGAGCTGAACTACGTCAGCGACGTCGACGTGATCTTCGTGGCGGAGGCGCGCGAAGGTGCGGACGAGGACGCCGCCCTGCGCACCGCGACCCGGCTGGCCTCGGCGATGATGCGGGCCTGCTCCGCCTCGACGGAGGAGGGCGCGCTTTGGGAGGTGGACGCGGCGCTGCGTCCCGAGGGCAAGGCCGGCCCCCTCGTGCGGACCCTCGCCAGCCACCGCGCCTACTACGAGCGGTGGGCCAAGACCTGGGAGTTCCAGGCGCTGCTGAAGGCCCGCCCCATCGCCGGGGACCCGGGGCTCGGCGCCCGGTACATGGACGCGATCACCCCGATCGTCTGGAAGGCCGCCGAGGGGGAGGGCTTCGTCCAGGACGTCCAGGACATGCGGCGCCGCGTCGAGAAGGACCTGGACCGCCGCACCGGCGACTCCGAGCGGCAGCTCAAGCTCGGCCCCGGCGGCCTGCGCGACGTCGAGTTCGCCGTGCAGCTGCTGCAGCTCGTGCACGGCCGCGCCGACGCGACGCTGCGCAGCCCGGGCACCCTGGACGCGCTCGCCGAGCTGTCCCAGGGCGGCTACGTCGGGCGCGACGACGCGGCCGCGCTGACCTCGGCGTACCGGTTCCTGCGGCGCGTCGAGCACCTGATCCAGCTGCACCACCTGCGCCGCACCCACCTCGTCCCCGACGACGAGGCGGACCTGCGGCGCCTCGGCCGCGCCCTCGGGCTGCGCACCGACCCGGTCGGGGAGTTCACCGCGCTGTGGCGGCGGCACGCCCGGGAGGTCCGCCGCATCCACGAGAAGCTGTTCTACCGGCCGCTGCTGCGCGCCGTGGCGCGGCTCCCCGGGGAGGAGGCCCGGCTCACCCCGGAGGCCGCCCGCACCCGGCTGGAGGCCCTCGGCTACGCCGACCCGGCGGGCGCCCTGCGGCACATCGAGGCGCTCACCTCGGGGGTGTCGCGGCGCGCCGCGATCCAGCGGACGCTGCTGCCGGTGATGCTCGGCTGGTTCGCCGACGCGCCCGACCCCGACGCCGGGCTGCTGGGGTTCCGGAAGGTCAGCGACGCGCTCGGCACCACGCCGTGGTACCTGCGGCTGCTGCGCGACGAGGTGAGCGTCGCCGAGCGGATGGCCTGCCTGCTCGGGTCCAGCCGGTACGCCACGGACCTGCTGCTGCGCGCGCCGGAGGCGGTCGCGCTGCTCGGCAGCACCGACGGGCTCCGGCCGCGCCCGCACGAGGCGCTGCGGGCCGAGATGCTCGCCGCGGTCCGCCGGCACGCCGAGGGCGGCGGCCCGGCGGAGGAGGCGGTCGCGGTCGTGCGCGGGCTGCGCCGCCGCGAGCTGTTCCGCGTGTCGGCCGCCGACCTGCTCGGCCTCGCCGACGTGGAGACGGTCGGGACGGCGCTCACCGACATCGCCGCCGTCACGGTCGAGGCCGCGCTGCGCGCCGCCGTCAGCAAGATCGAGATGGAGGCGCGGGCGCCGCTGCCGACCCGGGTCGCGGTGGTCGCGATGGGCCGGTTCGGCGGCCACGAGCTCGGCTACGGCAGCGACGCCGACGTGATGTTCGTGCACGACCCCTGCCCCGGCGCCGAGGAGCGGGCCGCGGGCCGCGCCGCGCACGCCGTCGCCGAGGAGTTGCGCCGGCTGCTCGCGCTGCCCGCGCCGGACCCGCCGCTGGACATCGACCCGAACTTGCGCCCGGAAGGGCGCCAGGGGCCGCTCGTGCGCACCCTCGCCTCGTACGCGGCGTACTACCGGCGCTGGTCGCAGCCGTGGGAGGCGCAGGCGCTGCTGCGCGCCGACCCCGTGATCGGCGACCCGGGGCTGTGCGAGCGGTTCCGCGCGCTGATCGACCCGATCCGCTGGCCGGAGGACGGCGTCGGCGAGGACGCGCTGCGCCAGATCAGGACGCTGAAGGCGCGGATGGAGTCGGAGCGGCTGCCGCGCGGCGTGGACCGCAGGCTGCACATCAAGCTCGGCCCGGGCGGCCTGTCGGACGTGGAGTGGGTCGCGCAGCTGCTGCAGCTGCGGCACGCGCACGCGGTCCCGGCGCTGCGCACCACCCGGACCCTCGCGGCCCTGGAGGCGGCGGCGGACGCGGGGCTGCTGGACCGCGACGACGCGCAGGTGCTGGCGGACGCGTGGTGCCTGGCGACCCGGATCCGCGGCTCGCTCATGCTGGTGCGGGGCCGCGCGTCGGACCTGCTGCCGACCGACCACCACCGCGAGCGCACCGCCGTCAGCAGCGTCCTCGGCTATCCGGGGGCCGGCGACCTGCTGGAGGACTACCAGCGGCACGCCCGCCGCGCCCGCGCGGTCGTGGAGCGCGTGTTCTACGGCGCCGAGGACTGACCGCGGGGCCGTCCTGCCGGCCATGCCGTTCCGGGCGCGGGTGATCCGGGCCCGGCGGCCGGCCGGGCCCGGATCAGCAGCGTGATCCCGACGCGGCTCCGGCGGCCGAGTCGGCGCGGCGGGCGCCGTGCGGGTGCCGGATCCGCTGGACGGCCTTGTCCCGCAGGTCGATGACCGGCTGCGGGCAGCGGGTGTAGAGCAGCCAGGCGACACCGAGCGATCCGCCGATCAGCGCCATCCCGATCACCGCGTCCAGCACGTAGTGGTTGGCTGTCGACAGGATCACGAACACCGTGGTGGCGGGGTAGATCACGCCGAGCACCTTCGCCCACCGCTGCGAGACGAACTTGACCAGCACGAACCCGCACCACAGCGCCCAGCCGGCGTGCATCGACGGCATCGCCGCGTACTGGTTGGTGAGGCTGCCGGACGCGTCGCTGGAGTACAGCCCGAAGGAGTGCAGGTAGGTCACCGGGTCGACGAACCCGGCGCTGTGCAGGAACCGCGGCGGCGCGAGCGGGTACAGCCAGAAGCCGATCAGCGCGAGCGCGGTCGCCGCCATGATCCCGGTGCGCAGCCAGCGGTACTCCCGCGGCCGGTACCGGTACAGCCAGACGACGACCAGCGCCGTCAGGATGAAGTGCATGGTGGCGTAGAACATGTTGGCGGTGCGGGCGAGCCACGGCACGTTGATCAGCGTCTTGTTCAGGCCCAGTTCCACGTCCAGGCCCAGCAGCTTCTCCGCGTGCAGGATCTGGTAGGCGTGCGTGAAGGCGGGGCCGGTGCCGTCCTGGACGAGGACGATGCGCGTCAGCGTATAGCCCGTGTAGAAGAGCACGAGCAGGAGCAGCTCGCGCCACACCGGCGGCGCCGTGAGCACCCGGGGCCGCCTCGTCGCGGCACTGCGTCGCTCACCGCGGCCGGTGTCGGACCGGCCTCGGCGCTCTGCTGGGGGGGCGGAATGAGCCATGCTACCTATCTTTGCCTCGCGGCCCCCAGTTGAGATCACCGCCGCGAATGGTCTTCGTCTCAGACCTGAGTAGTACGACCCCGACGCGGCATCCGGACTTTCGGGGGAGGGGCCCCTGAGGTGCCGGGGTCCTGCCTCCGTATGGAGCCTGTGAACTTGATCAGGAATCAGCATAGGAGGCGTTGGGTAGATCACGATCGGCCCCCCACGAACGAGCGGGGGGACGAATGGCGTTGATCGGGTCCATACCCGGCATTACGACGGCAAGCACGGCGACGCTGGCCGCTTTCGGACTGATCTCGTGCTCCGGATGGGCGGACGGCCCGGACGGATCGGCGGCCGTCCGCGCGGCCGCCGCCGTGACCGGCGGGACCGTCCCGAAGCCGGCGTGGAGGCCCTGCACCGGCCTCCCGGCCCCCGACCCGGGCGTCTCGCAGGCCCGGTACCGGTGCGCGACCCTGGACGTCCCCCTGGACTACGCGCACCCGTCCTCCGGGACGATCGGCATCGCGCTGATGAAGATCCCGGCGAAGGGCCCCGGCCGCCGGATCGGGTCGCTGCTGTTCAACTTCGGCGGGCCGGGCGGCGACGGCGTCGACACCCTCGCCCAGGCCGCGCCGCAGTACGCGACCCTCAACGCCCGCTACGACCTGGTCGGCTTCGACCCGCGCGGCGTCGGCCGCAGCGCCCCGGTCACCTGCGTGGACGACCGGACCATGGACCAGATCACCGCCGAGGACGACACGCCCGACACGCCCGCCGAGGAGACCGCCTACCTCGCGCGGCGCGCGTCCTACGCCAAGGCGTGCGAGGCGAGGTCGGGCAGGCTGCTGCCCTACGTCGGGACGCTCAGCGCCGCCCGCGACCTGGACGCGATCCGCGAAGCCGTCGGCGACGCCAAGTTGAACTACTTCGGGATCTCCTACGGCACCTGGCTCGGCGGGAACTACGCCCACCAGTTCCCCGGTGACGTCGGGCGCGCCGTCCTGGACGGGGCCGTCGACACCCGGCTGAACACCGCCGACCTGGGACTCCAGCAGGCCGCCGGGTTCCAGCGCGCCCTGGTCGACTTCGGCGCGGCCTGCGCGAAGCTCGGCGCGAAGTCGTGCCCGCTCGGCGGCGACGGCGAGTCCGTCGCGGCGGCCACCGGGAAGATCCTCGCCGGCCTCGACCGCAAGCCGCTGAAGACGTCCGGAGGCCGCAGGCTCACCCAGAGCCTCGGCGACACCGGCGCCGCCGCCGCCCTCTACAGCAAGCAGGCGTGGCCCTACCTCGCCCAGGGGCTCGTCGACGCCGTCAAGCGGCACGACGGGACGCTGCTGCTGATGCTCGCGGACCTGCAGAACGGCCGCGAGTCCAGTGGCGCCTACGGCAATCTGACGGCCGCGAACACCGCGATCACCTGCGCGGACGGCACCGACCGCTACACCGCCGCCGACGTCCGGCGGCTGATGCCGGCGTTCCGCAAGGCGTCCCCGGTCTTCGGGCCGTCGATGGCGTGGGGCCTGCTGCAGTGCACGGGGTGGCCCGTCAAGGGCGACGACGCGGCGCGCGAGGTGTCCGCGCCGGCCGCCGCGCCGATCCTGGTCGTCGGCAACACCGGCGACCCCGCCACCCCGTACGCGTGGGCGGCCGCGCTGGTGAAGTCGCTCGGCGGGAGCGCCGCGCTCCTCACCCTCAAGGGGGAGGGGCACGGCGCGTACGACACCGGCGACCCCTGCGTCCGCCGCGTCGTGGACTCCTACCTGCTGGACGGGCTGCTCCCGGCGGCCGGCGCGACGTGCGGCTGACCCCGGCGCCGGCCGGCAGGCCGTCAGACGATCTGGTCGATCTTCATCGGCTCCTTCAGCGCGTTCCCGACCGTGCAGTACCGGTCGTGGACGCGCTTGGCGACGGCCTTCAGGACGTCCTCGGCCTTGTCGTCGCCCTCGGGGAGATCGACGTCGTAGGTGACCGTGATCGTGCCCAGCCTGCTGGTCTCCACCTTCTCCGCCTGGACGGTCGCGGCGAGCCGCGCCATCCGGTGCCCGCGCTGCGCCGTCAGCGGCTCCACGGTGACGAGCTCGCAGCCGCCGAGCGCCGCCAGCAGCAGCTCGACCGGCGTGAACGCGCCCTCGGTGTCCCCGTCCCCGATGGCGACGCGGGCGCCCCGCCCGTTGACGGCCTGGAACCCGTCCTCGGTGCGCTCCACCCTGACCTCGGCCATGTCATCCCCTTTGCTCCTCGGCGGCCCGGACCGGGCCCGCCTGCCCGAACGCGCCGGACACCGCGGATCTTCCCGCGGACGCCGCGCCCGATCCCGTTCTCACGGCGCCGTCCCGAGCCTTTCCTGCTCCTCCTGGACGATCTGCCGCGCGAGGGCCTGCTCGGACACGTCCACCGCGTCCGGCGTGCGCTCCGCGAGGTCGCTGCGGCGCGCGTACTCGTCGAACAACCGTGCCTTGCCCCGCAGGATCCGGAGCATCCGCTCGTCCACCCCGTGCGGGGTGAGCAGCCGGTGGACGTGGACGGTGCGGGCCTGCCCCATGCGGTGCGCGCGGGCGATCGCCTGCTCCTCCATCGTCGGCTTCACCTGCGGCTCGCAGATGATCACGATGGAGGCGGCCTGGAGGTTCAGCCCGACGCCGCCCGCCTGGATCTGCGCGAGCAGCACCGCGTGCCCCGGCTCGGTGGTGAAGTCGTCCACCAGCCGCTGGCGGTGCGCCGCGGGCATCGACCCGGAGATCGGCCCGCGCGCGGCGGGACCCACCATCAGCTCGACGGCCGCCAGCACGTCCCGGAAGTAGGAGAACACCACGACCTTCAGGCCGGTGCGGGCCGCCTCGTCGACCAGCTCGGTGAGCCGCGCCAGCTTCGCCGACCGCTTCGGGTCGGCGTACGCGGCGCGCCGCATCGCCATGAAGTTGCCGTCCGCGACGGCCTGCCGGTAGGCGGCCTCGTCCGCGACGCTGAACTCCTCCCACTCCTCGATCTCCTGCACCTCGGGCAGCTCGACCAGCACGTCCTGCTGGTTGCGGCGCAGGTACGCGGGCGCGACCGCCTGCCGGAACGCGCGCGGGCCCACCGCCGCGTCGCTCGGCCTGACCGACGCGGCGAGGTCCGGCCGCAGGTACCCGACCAGGCTGCGGAACTCCTCGACGCGGTTCTCCATCGGCGTGCCGGTGAGGAACAGCACCCGCTCCACCCGCGCGCACCACGCCGCCACCGCCTTCGCCCGCCGCGTCTCCGGGTTCTTGGCGTAGTGCGCCTCGTCCACCACGACCATCGCGACGGGGACCTCGTCCGGGACGTCCAGCGCGTGCAGCGTGTCGAGGGTGGTCACCGCGATGCCGCCCGCGCCCGCCCATTCCGCGAGCGCCGCCGCCCGCCCCGGCCCGTGCACGGGGCGCGCCGCGAGCCGGCTGCGGTCCTCGATCTCCCGCACCCAGTTGATCATCACGCTGGCCGGGCACGCCACCAGGAAGTGCGTCGCCCCCTCCGCGCGCAGGTGCGCGATCGCCGCGATCGCCTGGACCGTCTTCCCGAGCCCCATCTCGTCGCCGAGGATCACCCGGCGCTGGACGAGCGCGAACCGCGCCCCGAACGACTGGTAGCCGCGCAGCGACACCCGCCGGTACGTCTCGTCCAGCGGCTGCGCCTTGACCCGCGCGGCGAGATCGTCCGGCAGGAACCCCTCGGCCGCCGCCCGCTCGGGCTCGACGGCCGCCAGCTCCGCCAGCAGCGTCTGGTAGTCCGACCCGCGCAGCTCGTAGTCGATCCACGCCTCGTCCGCGGACGCGGCGGGACGCAGCAGGTCCACCGACGCCTGCGAGATCACCAGGTGCGCCTCGCGCGCCTGTCCGGCCGCCTCCGCCAGTTCGGCGACGGCCCGGCGGGCGCGTTCCCGGCGCGCCGGACCCGCGAAGACCCGCCGCCACCACGACGCCGCCGGCCGCGCGTCGCGCACCAGCGGGGCCAGCCGCGCCGCCAGCTCGTCGGCCGCCTTGCGGGCGCGCGGCAGGTCGGGGCCCGCGTTCACCAGCCGGTGCAGCGCCACGACCAGCGCGGTCGTCGCCGGATCGCGGCGCCCGGCGTCGATCCGGATCCCCGCCGCCCGCTCCGCCGCCTCGGCCAGGCTGTGCGCCGCCGCGTGGATCTGCGCCGCCGTCTGCGGCCCGACCCCGGGGATCAGCTGGAGCCGGTACTGCGTGGCGTCCAGGACGTCCAGGACGGTGGTCATCCCCGCCTGCTCGAGCGGCGTCAGGCGCAGCCGCCCGTCCGTCACGTCCTTCAGCCGCGCGACGGGGATCGTCGCCAGCTGCGCGCGCCCGGCCTCCGCCCGCAGCGGCGCCAGCGCCTCGTGCACCTCCGCGACCGCGCGCCGGTGGTCGGCGGCCAGCGCCAGCGCGGCGTCCAGCAGGGCACGACCGTCCCGCAGGGCCTCCCCGGCCTCGCCCGCCATCCCGCCCGCCGTTCCCTCCGCCGCGATCTCCCGGCACATGATGCCAGCGCCGCGCCCGTGCTTCGCCCGGGTGGAACCCGTTCCGTCCAGAAAGGTCCCCGAGCGTGACCGACGACCGCGAGGACGAGCCGACCCTGCTCATGTCGCTGGCCGGCAGCCTGTGGTTCCCGCTGCTGTTCTTCTTCGGCTTCCTGATCTGCTACATGCTGCCGTTCCACTCCCCGGCGCCCCACGACGTGCGCGTCGCCGTGTCGCCGCCCGCGGTCGCGGAGAGGCTCGGCCCGGCGCTCGGCAAGCAGGCGCCCGGCGCGTTCGAGGTCATCCCCGTCAAGGACGCGTCCGCCGCCCGCAAGAAGATCCTCAGCCGCGAGGCCGTTGCCGCCTACAGCGTCGAAGGCCCCGCCCAGGCCACCCTCTACATCGCCAAGGCCGACGGCACCTTCCTCGAACAGGCCGCCACCAGCACCTTCACCGCCGTCGCGAAACAGGGCGGGCAGACCATCCGGACCGTCGAACTCGTCCCCACCGCCAAGGGCGACCTCACCGGCACCGGCCTGTTCTACCTCGCCATGGCCTGGAACATCGCCCCCTACATCGCCGTCATGATGCTGATGCGCGCCGTCACCGTCAGCCGCCGCGTCAAAGTGCTCACCCTCGCCGCCATGGGCGCGTTCATGGCCGTCGTCGGCTTCTACGTCGCCCTCGCCATGGACGTCGTCCCCAACGACCCCGTCGCCATCGCCTACGGCTTCCTCATCACCCAGGCCGTCGCCCAGTTCACCTACGGCCTCGTCCCGTTCGTCCGCCAGTTCATCCCCGGCGTCGCGATCACCCTGTTCGTGCTGCTGTCCATCCCGTCCAGCGGCGGCGCCATCCCGTACCAGCTCGTCCCCGGCTTCTTCCGCGCGCTGCACCCCGTCATGCCCCTCGGCAACCTCCTGGACGCCCTGCACGGCATCTTCTACTTCGACTACGAGGGGCTCCTGCGGCCCACCCTCGTCCTGTGCGGCTGGGCCGCCGCCGGCTTCGCCCTGGTCGGCGTCGGCGCCTACCTCCAGCACCGCAAGGCCGCCCAGGCCGAGGCCGGCGCGGCCCCCGAGGAGGAGGTGGTCGAGGACCCCACCTTCGAGGCGCCCCTCCCGCACCCCGTCAGCCCCGCCCACCACGAGCACTTCGGCGACGTGATCCCCGGCCTCGTCGGGGCCGTCCGCACCACCTCCGGCGAGCCCGTCGCCGACGCCCTGGTCACCGTCCTCGCCACCGGCGGCCGCCAGCTCATGCGGACCCGCACCGACGACGAGGGCCGCTACGCCGCCGCCGGCCTCCCCGAGGACTTCGTCACCGTCCTCCTGCTCGCCCGGGGCCACACCCCCGCCGTCGCCCGCGTGCTGCTGACCGCCGGCCGCACCCACCGCCAGGACTTCGTCATCGACGCCCCCGTCCACGGCGCCCACCCCGCCTGAAACGGGGCGGTCTCAAGACGAGGTGGCGGCGTCGAGGATGAGTTCGGCCAGGCGGCGGGCGCGCCGGGCCGGGCCGTCGGCGCCGAGGGCCTGGACGGACGCGTAGGCGCCCTCGAAGGCCAGCGCCAGCTGGTCGGCGACGGCCTGGGGATCGGCGACGCCGGCGGACGCAGCCAGTTCGGCGAAGCGGGCGCGGACCCACCGCTTCGTGCCTGCGGCGGCCTGGTGGGCGGGGTGGGCGGAGTCGGGGAGTTCGGCGAGCGCCATGAGGAACGGGCAGCCGCGGCACCGGTCGGGCCGGATCTGCTCGGTCTGCTCGTCGAACAGCGCGAGGATCCGGGCGCGCGCGGGCCGGTCCTCGTCACCCGCGGTGGTCTCGAACCATTCCTTGTAAAGGCCATCCGCGCGGGTGACGTAGGCGGTGATCAGGTCGTCCTTGGACGCGAACAGCCGGTAGAGGGTGGTGGGAGCGACGCCCGCCGCGGCCGCGATCCTGTCCACGCCGACGCCCCTGATGCCCTGCCAGTAGAACAGGTCGTGGGCGACCTCCAAGAGGCGCTCCCGTGTCTCGGCGGCGCTGCGGCGCATCACCGGACCCCTTGCCGAATCCGACGCATGCGCCTAGCGTACCGGCTTGTTAGGGAACGTTCCCTAACAAGAGGGGAGTGCGGGGATGTTCTTCGTCACGGGCGGGACGGGCAACGTGGGACGCGAGGTCGCGGCGGCGCTGGCGGCCGGCGGGGAACCGGTGCGGGCGCTGACGCGGGGCGAGGCTCCGGCGGACGCGCCGGACGGCGTCGAGTACGTCACCGGCGACCTGAACAAGCCCGAGACCCTCACACCGGCCCTGCAGGGCGCGCGCGGGCTGTTCCTGCTGCCCGGCTACGCGGGGATGGCCGAACTCCTCGCCGAGGCGGGACGCGCCGGGGTCGCGCACGTGGTGCTGCTGTCGGGGTCCTCGGCGGAATCGGGCGACCTGACCAACGCCGTCAGCCGCTACATGATCGAGTCGGAGGCGGCCGTCACGGAGTCGGAGCCCGCCTGGACGATCGTGCGGCCAAGCGGGTTCATGTCCAACACGTTCGAATGGATCCCGCAGCTCAACGCCGGTGACGTGGTGCGCGCGCCGTTCGCGCGGGTGCCGATCGCGGTGATCGACCCGGCCGACATCGGGGCCGTCGCGGCGGCCGCGCTGCTGCGGGGCAGCCACCACGGCCGGGTCCTCCGCGTCACCGGGCCGGAGCCGCTGCGGCCCGCCGACCGGCTGCGGATCCTCGGCGGCGTGCTGGGCCGCGACCTGCGGCTGGACGCCCAGCCCGACGACGAGGCCCGCGCGGAGATGCTCCAGCGCATGCCCGAGCCGTACGTGGACGCCTTCTTCGACTTCTACGTCGCCGGCTCGCTGGACGAATCGGTCGTCACCACCACCGTCCGCGACGTGACGGGCCGTCCGCCCCGCACGTTCGAGCAGTGGGCCGCCGCCCACGCCGCGTCCTTCGCCTGACCCCGGGAACGCGGAAGGCCCGCGAGGCGTCCTCGCGGGCCTTCCACAACGACGATCACACGTCGTAGTAGAGCTCGAACTCGTGGGGGTGGGGGCGCAGGCGGATCGGGTCGATCTCGAACTCGTTCTTCATCGCGATGTAGGTCTCGATGAGGTCCGGGGTGAACACGCCGCCCTCGAGCAGGTAGTCGTGGTCGGCCTCCAGGGCCGCCAGGACGGCGGGCAGCGAGCCGGGGACCTGCGGGATCGAGCGGGCCTCCTCCGGGGGCAGCTCGTAGAGGTCCTTGTCGATCGGCTCGGCCGGCTCGATCTTGTTCTTGATGCCGTCCAGGCCCGCCATCAGCATCGCCGAGAAGGCGAGGTAGGGGTTGCAGGACGGGTCCGGGACGCGGAACTCGATGCGCTTGGCCTTGGGGTTCGAGCCGGTGATCGGGACGCGGATGCACGCCGACCGGTTGCGCTGCGAGTAGACCAGGTTGACCGGCGCCTCGAAGCCCGGGACGAGCCGGTGGTAGCTGTTGACCGTCGGGTTCGTGAAGGCCAGCAGGGACGGGGCGTGCCGGAGCAGGCCGCCGATGTAGTGCCGCGCGGTGTCCGACAGGCCCGCGTAGCCGACCTCGTCGTAGAACAGCGGCGCGCCGTCCTTCCACAGCGACTGGTGGACGTGCATGCCCGACCCGTTGTCACCGAAGATCGGCTTCGGCATGAACGTCACGGTCTTGCCGGCCGCCCGCGCCACGTTCTTGACGATGTACTTGTACAGCAGCAGGTTGTCGGCGGACTTCAGCAGCGTGTCGAAGCGCACGCCGATCTCCGACTGGCCCGCGGTGCCGACCTCGTGGTGCTGCAGCTCGACCTCGATGCCGGAGGCGAGCAGCTGCGTCGCCATCTCCGAGCGCAGGTCGGTGTAGTGGTCCATCGGCGGGACGGGGAAGTAGCCGCCCTTGTAGGGGGGCTTGGCGCCGAGGTTGCCGCCGGGCTCCTCCCGGCCGGTGTTCCAGGCGCCCTCCACCGAGTCGAGGAAGTAGTAGCCGGCGTTCTGCTTGGTCTCGAAGCGGACGTCGTCGAAGATGTAGAACTCCGCCTCGGGCCCGCAGTAGGCGGTGTCGGCGATGCCGGTGCCGCGCAGGTAGTCCTGCGCCTTCCGGGCGACGTTGCGCGGGTCGCGGCTGTAGGGCTCGCCGGTCAGCGGGTCGTGCACGAAGAAGTTCAGGATCAGCGTCTTGTGCTGGCGGAACGGGTCCAGGACGGCCGTGGCCGGGTCCGGGAGCAGCAGCATGTCGGACTCGTGGATCTCCTGGAACCCGCGGACCGACGAGCCGTCGAACATCATCCCGTCTTCGAAGGCGCGCCGCCCGAAGTTCCCGGTCGGGATCGTGACGTGCTGCATCTTGCCCGGCAGGTCAACGAACCGGCAGTCGACGAACTTGACGTCCTCGTTCTCGAGATAGCTCAGGACCTCTTCGGCGCTGCTGAACATCCGGCCTCCTCGGTGCGCTTTTCGGGCATCTCGCAGGTTACGGCAGGGCCGTTTCCCGGCCGTGTCCCATATGTTTCGGCTGTGTTACGCGGGCGCCGTCGCGTCCTGCTCCACCGTGCTCCCTCCCCAGGGGGAGCCGGGTCGGAACCCGCCGGGGGAGCGGATAGCGTAGAGGCCATGAGCGGTGGTAAAGAGCAGCAGGCCGCACGGCCGCGATGGACGCAGACGTGGCTGACGGGGGCGCGCTCCGCCGGCGCCGACCTCGGGCGCCCCGGTGAGCGGCTGGGCCTGCCGGCGAGCGGGAGCGGCGCCATCGCCTCCTACGGCCGCCGGCTGCTCGCGCTGTTCATCGACTGGGGGCTGTCGACGCTGGTCGCGAGCGGCCTCGCGCGCGCGCTGGACTGGTCGGCGCCGCAGCGCAGCCTGTGGACGCTGGTGATCTTCGGGATCCAGGCGTGGCTGCTGACCGCGACGCTCGGCACCACGATCGGCAAGCGGCTGTGCGGCATCCGGGTCGTGCGGCTGGACGGGCGGCCCGTCGGGTTCCTCATGGGGTTCGCCCGGTCGCTCCTGCTGCTGCTCGTCCTGCCGGCGCTGATCTGGGACCGCGACTACCGCGGCATGCACGACCGCGCGTCCAACACCGCCGTCGTGCACAACTGACCGGGCCGGGAAAAGAAAAGGCCGGGGAAAAGGAAAGCGCCCCCGAAGGGGCGCTTCATCGCGGGACGGTCACCGCATCTTCGGCTTGGGGCCCTTCGGCATCTTCGCGCCCTTGGGGATCGGGCCCTTCGGCATCTGCATGGAGCGGGGCAGCGCCTGGAGCCGGTCGTTCAGCTCCGCGACCTGCGCCTTGGTGAGGTTGCGGGGCAGCTTCATCAGGTGCCGCTGCAGCTTGCCGACGGCGATCTGCTCCTCGTCGTCGCCGACCTGCACGTCGTAGATCGGCACCTGCTGCGCGGCGCGGGAGATCCGCTTCTTCTCCGCGCCCAGCAGCTGACCGACCCGGTTGCGGGGCCCCTCGGAGACGAGGATGACGCCGGGGCGGCCGACGACCCGGTGCACCATGTCGAGGTTGCGGTTGCCGCTGACGGCCTCGGTGACCGTCCAGTCACCGCGCATGTTCTTCAGCACGGCCGCGGCCGCGCCGGGCTGCCCCTCGATCACCTTGTACTGCGCGCGCTGCGCCAGCTGGCCGAAGACGATCAGGCCGACGGCGGCGCCGGCGAGGATGCCCAGCGGGACGAAGAACCACAGCCGGCCGATCACCAGCCCGATCACGATGACGACGATCAGGGTGCCGAGCGCCGACGCGGCGACGATCGGAAGGGCCTTAGGGTCGGCCTGGCGGAGCACCTGGGCGACCATGCGGATCTGCTTGAGGCGGCCCGGACGCTCCTGGCTCCCGTCCGCGGGCGTTTTCGACATGAACCCAAGAATAGTCGGCCGAGACCCCCGCCCCGACACCGTCCTCGCCCGGTGAAACGGACGCGAGGGCGGCGCGGGGGTGCGCAATCAGCTCTGCCGGGCCTCGACGGCCTGCTTGTAGAGGCGTCCGGCGCGGTAGCTGGAGCGGACGAGCGGCCCCGACATGACGCCCGCGAAGCCGATCTCCTCGGCCTCGGCGTTCAGCTCCACGAACTCCTCGGGCTTCACCCACCGCTCCACCGGGTGGTGGCGGGGGCTCGGCCGCAGGTACTGGGTGATCGTGATCAGCTCGCAGCCGGCCTCGTGCAGGTCGCGCAGCGCCGCCGAGACCTCCTCGCGGGTCTCGCCCATGCCGAGGATCAGGTTCGACTTGGTGACCAGGCCGTCCTCGCGGGCCTTGGTGATCACCTCGAGGGACCGCTCGTAGCGGAACCCGGGCCGGATCCGCTTGAAGATCCGCGGCACCGTCTCGACGTTGTGCGCGAGCACCTCCGGCCGGGACGAGAAGACCTCGGCGAGCTGCTCGGGGACCGCGTTGAAGTCGGGGATCAGCAGCTCGACGCCGCAGCCGGGCACGGCCGCGTGGATCTGCCGGACGGTCTCGGCGTACAGCCAGGCGCCGCCGTCCTCCAGGTCGTCGCGGGCCACGCCGGTGACGGTGGCGTACCTCAGGCCCATCGTCGCCACGGACTCGGCGACGCGGCGCGGCTCGTCGCGGTCGAACGCGGCGGGCTTGCCGGTGTCGATCTGGCAGAAGTCGCAGCGCCGGGTGCACTGGTCGCCGCCGATGAGGAAGGTGGCCTCGCGGTCCTCCCAGCATTCGAAGATGTTGGGGCAGCCCGCCTCCTGGCACACCGTGTGCAGGCCCTCGGACTTCACCAGGCCGATGAGCTCCCGGTACTGCGGGCCCATCTTCAGCCGGGTCTTGATCCATTCGGGCTTGCGCTCGATGGGGGTCTGGCTGTTGCGGGCCTCTACGCGCAGGAGCTTGCGCCCCTCAGGTGTCACCGTCGTCACCCGTTCAGGGTACGTCGCGATCAGCGCGCCGGCACATCGCGCCGGCGCCGCCCCCCGGTTAACGCACCCGTATCGGACCGATCTCGAACGTGTGACGTTAGCCCGCTCACACCGTTGATTCGCGTGTTTCGGCCCCAGGTCGCCGGCGGTTCTCTCTAGGGTGACTCCCTGTCGTCACGCAACAGCGTTCGCATGGAGGACCGCAGTGGGTCTGGCAATGTCGTACCTCAGGGTGCCGCCGGTACTGGAGGGGGAGGCCGACCCCGCCCGGATCGCCCGCCGCGTGTTCGGCGACCCGGACTGGCGGCGCCGGGTGCCCGTCGCGCCGCTGGACGTCGGCGGCGTGTGGCAGGCGCTGCACTACCTGGTGACCGGCGACCCGTGGGAGGGGCGCCAGCCCGAGGCGGACGCGGTGTGCGGCGGGCGGCTGCTCACCGAGGACGGCGCCGACGAGCTCGGCATGGACGTGATCTACCTGGCGCCGGACCGGGTGAAGCCGGCCGCCGACCACCTGGCCGCCACGCCGTTCGGCGGCGTCGCGGGCCGCTTCGCCCCGGCGGTGATGGTGCAGGCCGGGGTGCAGGACGCGGGCCGGATGGACGCCGCCGCCCGCGACCGCGTCCTGAAGCCGGCCTACGAGGCGCTGGTCGGCTACTTCCGGGCCGCGGCGGACGAGGGCCAGGCCCTGTACAAGGTGATGTTCCCGAACGCCTGAACGGCCTTCCAGGCGCCGTCCAGGCGTCGTCCAGGTGTCGGTTAGACGCCGAGTTGCGCCGTCGTGCGGTGGAAGGTCTCCCGGGCGCCGAGCTCGGCGGCGAGGTGGCGCTCCACCAGCGGGGTGACCTCGGCCACGGTGACGTCCCGGCCGACCTCGCGGCTGAGGTTGGTGGACGCGGCGTCCCGGATGCCGCACGGCACGATCTTGTCGAACCAGCCCATGTCGTTGTCGCAGTTCAGCATGAACCCGTGCATGGCGACACCGCGCGCGACCCGGATCCCGATCGAGCCGATCTTGCGGTCCGGGGTGCCGGGCACCCACAGCCCGCTGCGGCCCTCCACGGTGGTGGTCTCCAGGCCGAACTCGGCGCACACCGCCATCATCATCCGCTCGAGAAGCCGCACGTAGGACACGACGTCGGAGGGATCGGGCAGCCGCACGATCGGGTAGCCGGTGAGCTGCCCCGGGCCATGCCAGGTGATCTTGCCGCCGCGGTCGACGTCCACGACCGGGGCGCCGGGATCGCCGAACGGCCGGTCCAGGTCGCCGGTGCGCTTGCCCGCCGTGTACACCGGCTGGTGCTCCATCAGCAGGACGGTGTCGGGGACGGCGTCGTCCACGCGCAGCGCGTGCGTGCGTTTCTGCAGGTCCCAGCCGTCCAGGTAGGGGACGGCCGCGGTCCCGAAGCCCGCGT
Source organism: Actinomadura violacea (assembly GCF_017573465.1). Classification (GTDB taxonomy): domain Bacteria; phylum Actinomycetota; class Actinomycetes; order Streptosporangiales; family Streptosporangiaceae; genus Spirillospora; species Spirillospora violacea. The sequence continues at coordinate 2,886 of NZ_JAGEPF010000011.1, read as the reverse complement.
GGACGATCACCAGCCGGCCGGTCGCCGGCGCCTGCCCGGGGGGCGTCTCGGGTGCGGCCCCCCGCACGTCCAGATCACTCACGCCCGCCAGCCTATGCCGCCCGCCGACCGCTTCCTCAGAGGGACGCCAGCCGGCGGGGCTCCAGCCGCGTCTCCTTCGCGGTGCCGGGGCCGTCCGGCTCGACCCGGTACGCGCCGGCGTCCTGCTTGTACGACACCGCCTGGACGAACTCGGTGCCGACGTAGTGCAGGCCGACCGACTCGTCCGCCGCGTACCCGCCGGGCAGGGCGCCCTCGCCGATGAGCTGCTGGAGCAGCGGCCGGCGCTGCGGGTCGCTGTCGTAGTGCACGCCGCACGAGTACGGCAGGAAGCCCAGCCCGTCGGTCAGCGGCCGCAGCTGCGGCCCGAACGAGTCGGTGTTGCCGCCGACGTGCCAGCACAGCGCGCCCGCGCTCTGCCCGGACAGCACCACGCCCTCCTGCCACGCCTCCCGCATGATCTCGTCGAGGCCGTGCAGCCGCCACAGCGCCAGCAGGTTCGCGACGCTGCCGCCGGACACGTAGATCAGGTCCTGGGTGAGCAGGTGCGCGCGCATGTCGGCGACGCTCGGCATCGGGAACAGCGACAGGTGGCTGACCTCGGCGTCCAGCTGGGAGAACCCGGCGTAGAAGCGCGCGACGTACTCGGCGCCGTCGCCGACCGCCGTCGTCAGGAAGCACATCCGGGGGCGGTCCTGCCCGGTCAGGTCCAGCGCGTAGCGCATCAGCGGGCTCGGCGCGATGCCCTCCCGGCCGTCCGGGACGAACGTGCCCCCGCCGATGGCGAGGATGTGCGGCTGTCCGTCGGTGCTCATTCGCCCTCCTCGTCGGCAAGCTCTCTCAATGTCACCGTATGGCCACCGAACGGAATCGGCCGGGACTTTAGCGAATCTTGGTCTCGGTACGGCCGACCCGCGTCCGGCCGGGTCCGGGGCGCTACAGGACGGCGGCGAGCGCGGCGTCCACGTCCGGGTGCCGGAACCGGAACCCGGCGTGCTCCAGCCGCCGCGGCAGCACCCGCTGGCTGACCAGCGGTCCCTCGTCGGCGAAGTCGCGCAGCGCGGCGCGCAGCACCGCCTTCGGGACGGCCAGCCGCGCCGGACGGTGCAGCGCCCGGCCGAGCGCCGCGGTGTACGCGGCGTTGGTCACCGGGTCCGGCGCGGTCAGGTTCACCGGCCCCGACAGCTCGTGCTCGATCAGGAACCGCAGCGCCGCGACCTCGTCGGCGAGCGAGATCCAGCTCGTCCACTGCGTCCCGTCGCCGAGCCGTCCGCCGAGCCCGAGCCGGAACAGCGGCAGCGTCCGGCCGAGGATCCCGCCGCCGCGCGCCAGCACCACCCCGGTGCGCGGATGGACGACCCGGACCCCCGCCTCGCGCGCGGGCGCGGCGGCCGCCTCCCAGTCCCGCACGAGCGCGGCGAGGAACCCGGTGCCCATGGGCGTCTTCTCGTCGGCCTCCCGGTCGCCGGTGTCGCCGTAGAACCCGATCGCGGACCCGCACACCAGCACCGGCGGGCGGTGGCCCGCCGCGGCGATCGCCTCCGCGAGCGTGCGGGTGCCGTCGAGCCGGCTGTCCCTGATCCGGCGCTTGTACGCCTTCGTCCACGGCCGGTCGCCGACGCCGGCGCCCGCCAGGTGCACGACGGCGTCGGCGCCCTCCAGCGCCGCCGCCTCCACGCAGCCGTCGGCCGGGGACCAGCGCGCCTCGTCCGGCGCCGACGGCTCGCGGCGCACCAGCCGCACGACGTCGTGCCCGTCCTCCCGCAGCGCCCGCACCAGCGCCGATCCGATCAGGCCCGACGAGCCCGTCACGGTCACCCTCATGGCCCCACCCTACGGGGACGGCGCCAGCGAATGCTGAGATTCTCAACGCGGTCCCGTGTTTCCGCCGGGCCGTTCCCGGGCTTCCCCGGTACGCGCGGAACCCCGCCGCCCGCGTGGGGCGACGGGGTCCCGGGTGGAGACGGCGGCTCAGAGGCCGTGTGACTTAGAGGCCGAGGTCGGCCTCGAAGTTGCCCTCTTCCAGGCGGTGCTTGATGGTGCCGAGGAAGCGCGCGGCGTCGGCACCGTCGATGAGCCGGTGGTCGTAGGTCAGGGCGAGGTAGACCATGGACCGCACGGCGATGACCTCGCCCAGCTCCGGGTCGTCGATGACGGCGGGGCGCTTGACGACGGCGCCGGTGCCGAGCATGCCGACCTGCGGCTGGTTGAGGATCGGGGTGTCGAACAGCGCGCCGCGGCTGCCGGTGTTGGTGAGCGTGAACGTGCCGCCGGACAGCTCGTCCGGGTTCACCTTGTTGGTGCGGGTCCGGTCGGCGAGGTCGGCGATGCGCTGGGCGAGGCCGCCGAGGTTGAGCTGGCCGGCGTTGTGCACGACCGGGACCATCAGGCCGCGTTCGGGCACGTCGACGGCGATGCCGAGGTTCTCCACGTCGTGGTAGGTGACCTCGTTGGTCTCGCTGTCGATGACGGCGTTGACCTTCGGGTGCGCCTTGAGCGCCTCGATCGTGGCCAGGGCGAAGAACGGCAGGAACGACAGCTTGACGCCCTCGCGGGACTGGAAGTCGGCCTTGGCCTGCTCCCGCAGTCGCGCGATCTTGGTGATGTCGACCTCGACGACCGTGGTGAGCTGCGCCGACACCTGCAGCGACTCCACCATGCGGCGGGCGATGGTCTGCCGGATCCTGGACATCTTCTCGGTGCGTCCGCGCAGCGCGAGCTGCTCGGCGGGGGCGCCCTCGGGCGCCGGGGCCGCGTGCCTGCCGGCCGGACGCGCCGCGGCGGGGGCCGCGGGGGCCGGGGGGATCGGCAAGCGTCGGGGAGGGGAAGAGGGGTAAGGGTGGTGGA
>NZ_JAGEPF010000010.1 GCF_017573465.1 Actinomadura violacea | reverse complement strand
TGCGACCGGCGCGTGGTACGGAGTGATACGGGGACAACCGGAGCCTACAGTAAGCTTACCCCCCTTCCCCGACACGCCGCTCTTCCGGTCCCGCGACGGCGCGCAGCCCGCGGCGCCCGCCGCCGCTGCCCCGGCCGCCCCGGCCGCTCCGGCGCAGGCGCCCGCGCCCGCCGCCGCGAAGCCGCAGGCCGCCGAGGACCCGGACGTCGAGGCCGTCCCGCTCAACCGCTTCCGCAAGGTCGCGGCGCGGCGGCTCACCGAGAGCAAGCAGAACGCGCCGCACTTCTACCTCAACCGCGAGGTGGACGCCGAGGCGCTGCTGGCGTTCCGCGCCACCCTCAACGAGGCGCTCGCCCCGGCGAAGGTCAGCGTGAACGACCTGGTCGTGAAGGCGGTGGCCACGGCGCTGCGCGAGCACCCGGAGGTCAACGTCTCCTACACCGAGGAGAACCTGCTCTTCCACAAGCGGGTGCACGTCGGCGTCGCCGTCGCGGTGGCGGACGGCCTGGTCGTGCCGGTCGTCACCGACGCCGACCGCAAGAGCGTCTCGCAGATCGGCGCGGAGACCCGCGAGCTGGCCGGCAAGGCCCGCGACGGGAAGCTGTCGGCGCGCGAGATGAGCGGCGGGACGTTCAGCGTCAGCAACCTCGGCATGTTCGGCGTCGACTCGTTCTCCGCGGTGATCAACCCGCCGGAGGCGGCGATCCTGGCGGTCGGCGCGGTCCGCGACGAGCCGGTGGTGCGCGACGGGCAGGTCGTCCCGGGCAAGCGGATGGCGGTGACCCTCTCGGTCGACCACCGCGCCTGCGACGGCGCGACGGCGGCGAAGTTCCTCGCCCGCCTCGCCGAGCTGCTGCAGAACCCGCTGCTGATCGTGGCGTGAGCGCCCGGTAGCGGCGGCGGCCCCGGTGATCGGAGGAGGTCACCGGGGCCGCCGCACTTGTCGTCTTTCTGACGATATGTGATCATTGCCGCCATGGCGGTGAACGTTCCGCTGGGTCCCCTGCTGGACCCGGCGTTCCATATCGGGTCGGTGCCCACCACGTGGGCGGAGCTGCTCGGCTTCGCCACCGGCGCGGTGAACGTCTGGCTGGTCGTCCGGCAGAACATCCTGAACTGGCCGGTCGGGCTCGCCAACGTCGTGCTGCTCGGGCTGGTGTTCCTGGACGGCGGGCTGTACGCCGACGCCGGGCTCCAGGTCGTGTACGTCGTGCTCCAGCTGTACGGCTGGTGGGTGTGGCTCTACGCCGGCGACGGGCGCGACGAGCTGCCCGTCCGGCGCACCGGCCGCGGCGAGTGGGCCGCGCTCGCGGTCGCCGGCGCCGCCGGGACGGCGCTGCTGACCTGGACGCTGTCGGCCTGGACGGACTCGACCGTCCCGTTCTGGGACGCGCTGACCACCGCGCTGTCGCTCGTCGCGACGTACGGGCAGTCCCGCAAGCTGGTCGAGTCGTGGTGGCTGTGGATCGCCGCCGACCTGATCTACATCCCGCTGTACTTCTACAAGGAGCTGAAGCTGACCGGCGCGCTCTACGTGCTGTTCCTCGCGCTCTGCGTCGCGGGCCTGGTCGCCTGGCGCCGCGACCTGCGCCGGCGGGAGCCGGCCCCGGTGGCCGCATGACCCACGAGCACGGCCTGGTCATCGGCAAGTTCTATCCGCCTCATGCCGGACACCACCACCTGGTCGACACGGCCGCCGCGGCGTGCGCGCGGGTGACGGTGGTCGTCGCCGCGTCCACCGTGGAGAGCATCCCGCTGGCGCTGCGCACCGCGTGGCTGCGGGAGGCGCACCGGCAGCCGAACGTCGAGATCGTCCCGGTGGTGGACGACGCGGAGATCGACTACGGGTCCGACGAGGTCTGGTCGGCGCACGTCGCGGCGTTCCGGGCGGGGCTGGCGCTGCGGTCGGGGCTCGGCGTGGACGTCCCGCCGGTGGACGCGGTGTTCAGCTCCGAGCCGTACGGCGCCGAGCTGGCGGCGCGGTTCTCCGCCGTCCACGTGCCGGTGGACCCGCCGCGCGAGCGGTTCCCGGTCAGCGGCACCGCCGTCCGCGCGGACCCGGCGGCGGCGTGGGAGTGGCTGTCGCCGCCCGTCCGCGCCTACCTGGCGCGCCGGATCGTGGTGACCGGCGCCGAGTCGACCGGCACCACGACGCTGGCGCGCGCGCTCGCCGCGCACTATGCCGGACGCGGCGGCGTGTGGGAGGCGACGCGGTGGGTCCCGGAGTACGGCCGCACCTTCACCGAGGAGAAGCTGGCCGCCGCGCGCCGCGCCGCGTCCGACCCGTCGCTGTGGCTGGACGACCTGGTCTGGGAGTCCGCCGAGTTCACCGAGATCGCCGAGCGGCACGCCGCGCTGGAGGACGCCGCCGCCCGCACCGGCTCGCCGCTGCTGGTCTGCGACACCGACGCGTTCGCGACCGCGCTCTGGCACGAGCGGTACCTCGCCGCGCCGGCGCCGGACGTCGAGGCCGTCCACGCGCGCGTGCCGCACCACCTGTGGATCCTCACCTCGCCCGACGGCGTGCCGTTCGAGCAGGACGGCTGGCGGGACGGCGAGGCGATCCGGTCGTGGATGTCGGACCGCTTCCGGGACGAGCTGGAGAGCCGGGGCCTCCCGCACATCGTGGTGACCGGCCCGCACGAGGACCGGCTCGCCGCCGCCGTCGAGGCCGCCGACGCGCTGCTCGCGCAAGGCTGGTCGTTCAGCGCTCCGCTGACTCCGTAGCGCCGGCCTCCGAGGGTTCGGCGGCTCCGGGCGCGCGGTCGACGCGGAACAGGTCCTCGTCGATCCGGTCGAGGGCCAGCCGGACGGCGCCGAGCCCGACCGCCTCGTCGCCGAGCTCGGACGCCTCGATGCGGACCGGGCTCAGGCACAGCGGCAGCACGTGCCGGCGCAGCGCCCCGACCAGCGGCGCGCCCGCCCCGGCCAGCGGGCCGCCGACGACGATCATCTCCGGGTCCAGCGCGAGCGCCATCGCGGCGACGCCGCGCGACATCCGCGCGGCGAGCCGCTCGACGGCCTCCAGCGCGGCCGGGTCGCGCCGCCCGGCCGCGGCGAGCACGCGTTCGGCGTCGTCCAGCGCGGGACCGGCGGAGGCGAGGCCGGCGAGCGCCGCCCCGGACGCCGCGGGCCCGGGCCCGCCGCCGGTGAGCAGCACCGCGGTGGTGTCGCGCAGGCCCAGCTCCGGCAGCATCCCGATCTCCCCGGCGGCGCCCCAGCGGCCCCGGTGCAGGCGCCCGCCGATGAGCGCGCCGGCGCCGGTGTGCAGCCCGGCGTACACGCAGACGACGTCGTCGGCGGCGCGGGCGGCGCCGCGCCACCGCTCGGCCATCGCGGCGAGGTTGGCGTCGTTCTCCACCAGCACGGGGCAGGCGAACGAGCGGCCGAGCTCGCGGCCGAGGCCGACGCCCTCCCAGCCGGGCACGGCGGCGCAGCGGGTGACGGTGCCGTCGGGGCCGACGACGCCGGGGGTGCCGGCGGCGACGGCCCGCAGCGACGCGCGGCCGACCCCGGCCGCGGCCAGGCACTCCTTGACGGCCGCGCGGACGGCGGCGATGCGGGCGTCCGGCCGGGCGTGCGGGTCGAGGCCGGCCCGGTGCCCGCCGGCGGCCTCGCCGGTGAGGTCGGTGACGAGCAGCCGGACGCGGTGGGCGTCGACGGCGATGCCGAGCGCGTGGCCGGCCTCGGCGCGGAACCGGTAGCGGCGCGCGGGCCGGCCGAGGGCGCTGCCGGGCCGCGGCGCGACCTCGGCGACCAGGCCGCGGCCGATCAGCTCGCCGAGCACGCCCTCGGTGGTGGGCCGCGACAGCCCGACCCGGCTCGCGAGCCCGGAGAGCGTGGACTCGCCGCCGTCGCGCAGCTCCCGCAGGGTGGCGGCGGAGTTCAGGCGCCGCAGCACCGACGGGTCGCCCCCGTGCAGCGAGCGTTCGGCCACGGCACCCCCTGGCGGCGATCTGCGGGCGGCCCCGGGCGCCCTCGGGGCCGGGCTCCGGACGGCGCCAACGATACCCAGCTCACCCGCTCCCCGCCCGGCCGGATCCGCTCCGCCGGGCGTGCGCCGACCGGTACGCCGACGGCGTCATCCCGACCCGGCGGACCATGTGCTCGCGCAGCGAGTCCGCGCTGCCGAGCCCGCTCCGCGCGGCGACCCGGTCCATCGGCAGCGCGGTCGTCTCCAGCAGCTCGCACGCCCGCCCGATCCGCTGCCGCAGCAGCCACTGCAGCGGACTGCACCCGGTCTCCGCGTGGAACCTGCGGGTCAGCGTCCGGGTGCTGACCCGCGCGTGCCGGGCCAGGTCGGCGAGCGTCAGCGGCCCGTCGAGGCGGCGCAGCGCCCACGCGCGGGTCGCGGCGAGCGACAGGTCCGGCTCGGCGGGCAGCGGATCGTCCACGAGCTGCGCCTGCCCGGTCGGGCGGGGCGGCGCCGCCACGGTCTGCCGCGCCGCCTCGGCCGCGACCGCCGCGCCGTGGTCGGCGCGCACCAGGTGCAGGCACAGCTCGATGCCCGCCGCCGCGCCCGCCGAGGTGAGGACCGGGCCGTCCGCCACGTACAGGACGTCCGGGACGACGTCGACCGCGGGGAACCGGCGTGCCAGGTCGGCCGCCAGCCCCCAGTGCGTGGTGGCGCGGCGCCCGTCCAGCAGGCCCGCCTCCGCCAGCACGAACGCGCCCGTGCAGATGGCCGCGATCCGCTTGCCCTCCTCGGCGGCGGCGCGCAGCGCGTCCAGGGTCCGCGGGTCGGTGCCCTCCCGGCCGCCGCTGCCGACGACGAGGACGGTCCCGGCGCGGTCCAGGACGTCGAGGCCGTGCGGCGGCACCACGTCCAGGCCGCCGACGGTCTCCAAGGTGCGTCCCGGTTCCGCGGCGCAGACCGGCAGCTCGTAGCCGGGGGCGCCGTCCACCACGGCCGCGCCCAGCACCATGTGCGGGATCGTGACGTCGAACGCCATCACCGGCGGCACCACGACGACCGCGACCGTCTCCACGGCCGGAACCGCCTGCGGGGCCGGAACCGTCTGCACGGGCGGGACAGCGGGCATGGCCGGAACCTCCGGACGGTTGGCGAGCGGACCCCTGCCGCGTCCCCTCGGCGAGCAGCAGAGTGGGCGGGGCCGGGGCACGCGGGTCCCGGCCCGTCCTTTGGAGAAGATAATGCCGTTTCATCTCGTCATCGGCGCCGGCGGAACCGGCGCCGCCACCGCCCGCCTGCTGGCCGGCGAGGAAGAGCGCGTCCGGCTGGTCACCCGCAGCGGAAGCGGTCCGGAGCACCCGCTGATCGAGCGGGTCGCGCTGGACGCGACCGACCCCGAGGCTCTGGCGCGCGCCGCCGAAGGCGCGACGACCGTCTTCAACGCCGCGATGACCGCGTACCACACCTGGCCGCAGACGCTCCCGCCGCTTTTCGGCTCGATCCTCGCGGCGGCCGAACGGTCGGGCGCCGGCTACGTGATGCTGGGCAACCTGTACGGATACGGGCCTGTCGACGGCCCCGTCACCGAAGACCTCCCGCTGGTCGCCACCGGTTCGAAGGGGCGCGTCCGCGCCGAACTGTGGAAGGCGGCCAAGGAGGCGCACGACGCGGGCCGGGTCCGGGTCACCGAGGTGCGCGCCGGGCAGTTCATCGGCGCGGGCGCGTCGTCGACGTTCTCGTTCCTCGTGCAGCCGAACGTGCTCGCGGGACGGCTCGCGCTCGTCCCCGCCGACCTGGACGTCCCGCAGGGCTTCACCGCGATCGGCGACGCCGCGCGCACGCTCGTCGCGCTGTCCCGCGACGACCGGGCGTGGGGGCGGGCCTGGCACGCGCCGGTGATCGACGTGTCCGTCCGGGAGGCGGCCCGCCGCCTCGCCGCGCTGGCGGGCGCGCCGGCGCCGCGCCTGGAGGTGATGACCGACCGCGACCTCACGCTGCTCGCCTACGGCGACCCGTTCTGGAGCGAGCTGTTCGAGACCGCGCACATGACGCACCGGCCGTTCGCGGTCGACGCGTCGGCGGTGCGGACGACGTTCGGCCTGACCGCCTCCGACCTGGACGCCGTCCTCAAGGAGTCGCTCGGCTAGCCGTCGTAGGCGAGGCCGTAGCCGAAGGGGAACAGCGGGTCCTTGCCGTCGCCGCGGTTGATCGGCTCCTGGTCGCCGCCGCGCGGCCACGTCACCGGCAGCCGGCCGGACGGGCGGGCGTCGCCGAACAGGACGTCGGCGACGCCCGCGCCCTCGGTGCCCGGCAGCCAGGACGCGACGAGCGCGTTCCAGCCGGCGAGGTGCGGGGCGACGTCCAGCGGGCGTCCCGAGACCAGCACGACCGCGACCGGCACGCCGGAGGCGCGCAGCCGGTCGATGGTCTGCACGTCCTCTTCGTCGAGGGCAAGGCCGCCGGGCCGGTCGCCGTGGTACTCGGCGTACGGCTTCTCGCCGACGACGGCGACCGCGGCGTCGTACGACCTGTCGATGCCCTTGCCGTCCCGGTCGTAGGCGACCTTCGTGGCCGTGCCGGCGACCTGCCTGATGCCCTCCAGGATCGTCGTCCCCGGCGTGATCTTGCCCGGCGATCCCTGCCAGGTGATCGTCCAGCCGCCGGACTGCATGCCGATGTCGTCGGCGCTGCGCCCCGCCACGAAGATCCTGGCGCCGCGGCGCAGCGGCAGGACGCCGTCGTTCTTCAGCAGCACCTGCGACCGGGCGGCGGCGCGGCGGGCGAGCGCGCGGTGCGCGGCGCTGCCCACCGTCCCGAGGCGGCCGCGGTCGGCCATCGGCCGCTCGAACAGTCCGAACCGGAACTTCTGGGTCAGGATGCGGCGGTTCGCGTCGTCGATCCGGGACATCGGGACGGTCCCGTCCTCCACCTCCGCGCGCAGGTCGGCGATGAAGTCCTTCCACTTGTCGCCGACCATGGCCATGTCGATCCCGGCGTTCACCGCCTGCGCGACCTCGGCTCTGGTCAGGCCGGCCTTCCCGTCGATCCGCCCGATGCCCTGGTAGTCCGACACGACGAAGCCCTTGAAGCCGAGCTCGCCCTTCAGCACGCCGGTGACCAGGTCCCGGTTCGCGTGCATCTTCACGCCGTTCCACGAGCTGTAGGAGACCATCACCGACGCGACGCCGCGCCGGACCGCCTCCCGGAACGGCGGCAGGTGCACGGCCCGCAGCTCCTCCTCCGAGATCTTCGCGTCGCCGCGGTCGCGCCCGCCCTCGGTGCCGCCGTCCGCGACGAAGTGCTTCGCCGTGGCGAGGACGCCCGGCTCGGCGCCCTGGAGCCCGTCGATGAGCGAGGTCATGGCCGACGGCAGTTCCGGGACCTCGCCGAACGACTCGTACGTCCGGCCCCACCGGTCGTCGCGGGCGACGCACACGCAGGGCGCGAAGTCCCAGTCGGCGCCGGTGCCGGCCATCTCCTCGGCGGTCGCCGCGCCGATGTCCCGGACGAGCGCCGGATCGCGGGCCGCGCCGAGCCCGATGTCGTGCGGGAAGATCGTCGCGCCGACGACGTTGTTGTGGCCGTGCACGGCGTCCACGCCGTACAGGACCGGGATGCGCAGCGGCGAGGCGAGCGCGCCCTTCTGGAACGCGTCGTGCATGTCCGCCCAGGCCTCGGGCGTGTTCGGCTTCGGCGCCGAGCCGCCGGCCGACAGCAGCGCCCCGATCCGGTACGTCCCCGCCTCGGCCGGGGTGACGTACCGGCGCTCCGCCTGCGTCATCTGCCCGAGCTTGTCGTCCAGGCTCATCCGCGACAGCAGGTCGTCGACGCGCGCCGCGACGGGCAGCGCGGGGTCGAGGTACGGGACGGTCTCGGCGCCGGCCGGGCGCTCCGCGCCACCGGTGGCGAGCGCGAGCACGGCGGGCGGGCCGAGGACGAGCAGCGCCGGCAGGCCGAGCGCGAGCAGCCGGAACCGGCCCGCCTTTGCGGAGGAGCAGTGCATGAGGAAGGTTTTTCCAGCGGCGGCCAATTCCGGCGCAAGCAGGCGCAAGCGGCCGGCAATATCTGCCGGCCGCCGCCCACCTGATCGTGCTATTTCGCGTTAAGGGCGACCGCCCGGGATCGAACCGAGGACCTCCAGGACCACAACCTGGCGTGCAGACCACCACACCACGGACGCCGTGTCTCCGACAGGAATCGAACCTGTGCCCTCCGGGTCCGCAACCCGGCGCGCTCTCCCCTGCGCCACGGAGACTCGAATATTCAATTGTCCTGCGTACTGGGCGCGGGAATCGAACCCACCTGATGCGGCTTATGAGACCGCCGGATGCACCAGCATCCCTGCCCAGCCTGCGCGGAGGGTGCGAGATTCGAACTCGCGCAGGGCTGCCCCTGACCACGGCTTAGCAAGCCGCTGCCTTTCCGCTCGGCCAACCCTCCGGGAAAAAGAAAAGACCGCCCGTCGTCACTCCGGGCGGTCGGCGTAGGGACGCGTTCGTCACGTCCTTCGGCGGCTCCCGAGACCGGAGTGGCTGCTGTGATGCATTCGGTGCTGACGCATATTTCCCTCTCCTTCCGGTCTCGTTCCGTTCGACGCCCATATTGCCGAAGCCGTTCCGGGCACGCAACGCCTTTTTCGCGGCGGCCCGCCCGGAGGCGGGCCGCCGCGCCGTGTCACTCGTCGAAATCGGTGCTGCGGATCAGCGGTTCCCAGGCGGCGAGCTCCTTCTGGAGGCCGTCGAGGCTCGCGGCGACCGCGTCGGCGGCGTCGCTGCCGAGCGGCAGCCGCAGCGGCGTGTCCTCGGCGTCCAGCGCGGTCAGGATCGCGGCCGCCGCCTTGGCGGGGTCGCCCGGCTGCTTGCCGTCGCTGTCCGGCAGGCCCTTGCGCACCTGCCCGACGGTGGCGGCGTACTCGGGCATCTCGGCGGTCATCTGCAGCCCGCCGCCCGCGAAGGACGTCCGGAACGCGCCCGGCTCCACGATCATCACCTTGATCCCGAACGGCGCGACCTCCGCGGCGAGCGCCTCCGTCAGCCCCTCCAGAGCGAACTTGGTGGCGGAGTAGCCGCCGACGCCCGGGAAGGACAGCCGGCCGCCCTGGCTCGTCAGCTGCACGACCGCGCCCGACCCCTGCGCGCGCATGTGCGGCAGCACCGCCCGCGTCAGCGCGGCGGGGCCGAAGAAGTGCAGGTCCATCAGGTCGCGCAGCTCGCCGTCGGTGGTCTCCTCAACCGCGCCGACCAGGCCGCGCCCGGCGTTGTTCACCAGGACGTCGATCCGGCCGTGCCACAGCAGCACGTCGGCGACCACGTCCGCGATCCGGGCCTGGTCGGTGACGTCCAGCGCGACCGCGGTGACGCGGCCCGGGTGGCGCTCGACCAGGTCGTCCAGCGCCTGCGGGCGGCGCGCCGCCGCGACGACGGTGTCGCCCGCCGCGAGCGCCGCCTCCGCGATCGCCCGTCCGAACCCCGAGGTCGCCCCCGTGATCAGCCAGACCCGGCCGTTCTTGCTCTCAGTTGCGTTCGTCATGTCTCCGTTATCGCAGCCGCGGCGCGGCGGCGTCCAAGACAGAGATCAACATGACCGATAAAGAGCCTTTATCATCGCAGCATGGAGCTGCGTCAGCTGCGCTACCTCGTCGCGATCGCGGACGCCGGGAACCTCGGCCGGGCCGCCGAGGCGCTGTTCGTCAGCCAGCCGGCGCTGTCGTACGCGCTGCGCCGGCTGGAGTCCGAGCTCGGGGTGCGGCTGTTCGACCGGCACGCCGGCGGGGTCACCGCGACCGCCGCGGGCCTCGACGTCGTCGCCGAGGCCCGCCGGACGGTCCGCCAGGCCGAGCGCGTCACCGCGGCGGCGGAGCGGCACCGGCGCGGCCGGACCGGTGTGCTGCGCGTCGGGTTCGAGGCGAGCGGCGCCGGCGAGCTGACCACCCGTGCGCGCGCGGAGTTCACCCGCGCGCATCCCGGCGTCCGGGTCGAGCCGAAGCGGTTCGATTGGGGCGGCGAGGCGGACGCGCTGCGGTCCGGGGACGTCGACGTGGCGTTCGTGTGGCTGCCCGCCGACCTGTCCGGCCTGCACGCCGAGACCGTCCACACCGAGCCGCGGATCGTCGGGCTGCCGTCCGGCCATCCGCTCGCCGGGAACGAGGCGGTCGGGATCCTCGACGTCAACGACGAGCCGCTGCTGTGGACGGAGCGGGCGCCGCGCGAATGGGTGGACTGGTGGGCGGTCAACCCGCGCCCGGACGGCTCGGAGCCGCGCTGGGGGCCGACCAACGACAACGTCGAGGAGATGCTCGAGCAGGTCGCCGAGGGCGTCGCGATCTGCTTCGCGCCGTCCAGCATGGCGCGGTACTACACGCGGCCCGGCATGGTCTGGGTGCCGCTCACCGGCGTCGAGCCGCTGCGGGTCGCGCTCGCCTGGGCGGACGGCGCGGACGGCCCGCTGGTGCGCGCGTTCGCCGAGGTCGTCCGCGGCCTGGTCAGCGGGTGACGGGCGCGCCGAGGGTCGCGTGCAGGGCGCGCAGCGCCTGGTAGACGCGGACCTTGACCACGTCCACGGGCACCCCCAGCAGAGCGGCGGCCTCGTTGACCGAGCGCTCCCGGAAGACGGTCTCGGTGAGGATCTCGCGGTGCGCCGACGGCAGCGCCCGGAAGGCCCGGGCGACCGCCGCGGAGCGCGCCCGCTCCCCCGGTGCGCCGGGGGCGAACGAACCGGTGTGCTTGCCCATTCGCAGTGCCACGCAACGAACTTCGCACCGCCGCCCCCGTCCGGCCCCCCGCTTATGCCGTCTTTAAGGAAGAGTTGAGGGGCCGATCCGAAGGGCTGGATCCGATCACGTCCGGCACCGTCCGGAAGAGTCGCCCTGGCAGCCGCTCACCTGCGCAAACACAGGAAGGGAAACCGAGGGTCCGTCCGGCGGAGTCGAGGTAGGTCGAGCAAGATCGATTTACCTTGGCTCCCGCCGGCGGCTCCCGTGGCTCCCCTCCGCACAGCAGGAAGGAGGGCACACACCATGGCCCTGAGGATCACCGAAAACACCATGACCACGGACCTCAACGGCGAGATCATCGCCACGGCCACCCGCACCCCGGACGGCTGGCACGTCACCACATGGCCACGCCCACTCGACCGCAACTCGGCGATCACAGCCATGTTGCTCGCCGAACGCGTCATCACCCACGGCGAGGACGACCTGTGCGTCATGGAGTGGCGTCGGGAACTGGCCAATGGTTGACCGCCTCATCCGGATCACAACGGCTCTGGCGGTCGTCGCGGTCGCCGTGGTGGCCGCGATCATCTCGTACCGGCACGCCTACGAACTCGTCCACTCCCACGGCGAGGCTGGCACAACGGCGCGCCTCGTCCCGTTCACGGTGGACGGCCTCATCTGGGCGGCGTCCATGGTGATCCTGGACGCGAGCCGCCGCAAGCAACCGGCGCCCGCTCTGGCCAAGTGGAGCCTCGCCGTAGGCATCGTGGCGACGGTAGGCGCCAACGTGGCGCACGGCGCGTCCCACGGCCTCATAGGCGCACTGGTGAGCGCATGGCCGGCGCTCGCGCTGGTCGGCTCGTTCGAGCTACTCATGACGCTCACTCGCACCGCAGCGCGCCACACCGCACCACCCCAGGACGAGCAACGCACCATCGTGGAACACCACGAACCACCAAGCACCGAAGTGGAGCAAACCCTAGAACAAGCGGTACTAGCCGAGTATCTCGCCAGCCTGGACGGCCCCGGCCGCCCCCTCTCCCAGCGCTACCTAGCCGAGAAGCACAACATCGACCGCCGCAAGGTCAAGCAGATCATCACCAACGCGGAACACTCCGCGCCGGCGTGAACCACGAGAGCCCCTGTCACGCACCATCCAGACCGACAGGGGCTCTCGCATGCTTCCCCTACGCACTCAGTAACGCCCCGCCTGTCTAGGCTGCGCCACCGCCAGTGACAACTTATAACCTTCAGACACTTACAAGAATGCACACTAATAACGACCAGGCCCACCGTCCGATACATAGACAGTCGTTTCCGTCACGCAGTCAAACTCCAGAATAGGAGAACCAGAAATTGCCACAAACCTACTCCGTCGCATGAGGGCGTCACCTAGACCAGTTCCCACTGTTTGATAAATAAGATTTACAAGGTAGGAGCGCTTCTCTTTGCCCTCAACCACGAGACGCACGCCAGCTTGTACCAATAGATCGAAGGTTGGAGGACGCCGAGCAACGAGGATCCCACCGCACTGTAGGCCCGTCCAGAGATCGGCAACAACCTCTCCGCTACCCCCGGCAGCCAATAAGTCTCTGGTCACACCGTCCGGCATTCTAGCGCGAACGGCACGCAAACCCTGTATTACGCCCGAGAAACGCCAAGGATCCAGTGAACGAAATATAAATCCAGACGCATATGCCGAAAATGGTATCGGGTCTCGCCCGGCGACCGCAGACTGCAAACTGTTCGAGATTGCAACTTTGTTCCACATATCTGTTCGCAATCGCTCTATCCAAACTTGCCCACGCCGAGTCAGCAGTAGCGTTGGATCTATCAGTATCAGCATGCAGCAAGTGTCTCATAACTAACGATCGCGTACATTGCTACCTTGGAAGCCCATTGACGCCGCTACGCGATCACTGCCTTCCCGCGCGGATATCCAGGCCAGGTCATGTCGGTGAGCTGGACAGCCGTCCAAGGCACTGCAACTCGCGCCGGCGGCAACCACGAAGGCTCCTGCTACGAACCATCCCGTCCATGACAGAGGATTGGCATGTCCACTACCCGACCGGCGACGCCGCCGCCCACACGCGCTCAAAACTCTCCAGGTAGGTGCTCGCCATGTCGCCATCCTCCGCGCATCGCAGGTGGAGCACCGGCGCGTGGGATGCGGCGATGCCGTAGGCGTGCGGATTGATCAGAAGGTCGTCATCGGCACGGTAGATCGAGTTGTAAAGGACGGTGTCATGTAGCCGGATCTCTACGCCGTCCACCTCGCCGAGAGCCCGGTAGTGGACAAGGGCGTTGCGGATCTTCGCGGCCATCGACTCGCCAACGCCCTCATCACTTCCGCGTTCCGCAACGCATGCCCCGTCCGGATCTCCGAGCAGGATCCGCACACGCACCCCACCACGCGCTCTCTCGGCGAGCGCGCGCATGATGCCCATGTCCTCGGCGAGGAACAGTCCCGCGTAGGCCAGAATGCCGATCTCGTCCCGGGCGCCCTGGAAGAGCTGTTGCCACACCGGACGAGGGACGGCCCACCGGTGCGGGTACGTTGCCAAGACCTCAACCACCGGCGGATCCGTCCGGACGGCCGGCACGGCGGGCTGTGGCCAGAGATCCGCCTCATCCTTCCCGAGTAGCGCGGCCACGCGTCCGCGGTGCCGCGCGTACGGTACGCGCCCGGCAAGCCATCGGTGAACGGTCTTGGGATCCACTCCCACCCGCCTCGCGACGTCAGCTTCGGCGAGACGGGCATCAGCAAGGGCCCGCCGCAACAAGTCGTTCACCAGACCTCCCGGGGACGCAAGCGAGGACGACGCACTCAACGACGCTAACAGAAGACGTCCCAAGACGTCCCTAGATGCCGATAGAGAGGTCCCGGACCGGACGCGAGGCTCAAGGCACACCGCGAACGCCACGTTCGCCAGGACGACCCCACGCACGCCAAGGAGCCACCATGCACACCGATCGGCCCTACCCGGCCGCCCCCACGCACACCGCCGTCGACTCGGACTCGGCTGACGAGGAACTCGCAAACCTGCGGAGGGACTTCACCGGTCACCGGATCTGGCGCGGCGTACGCAGCGACGGGAGTCTCGGGGATTGGGTCGCGAGCCTGCACGACCCGTCCGCCGGAGTCGACCCCACGGTGATCCAGTCCTCGCCCGCCGCGTTGCGCGAGGCACTCGTCAACGAGGCCGCACGGGCCGAGATCAAGCGCGCGGTGAACTGGTGATCGGACGCCTGCGAACGCCGCGCTCACCATGGACCGGAACCGCGAAGGGGAGCGCGGTTCCGCGGGGGGAGGCGGAGGCGGCGCGGTCGGTGAGTGTCCCCCCGGACGCACCGGCCGTGCTTCCTCTGCCCACCCACGCAGGACTGTCGCGAGGCCGCTGGCACCTAACCCGGCTCGCCCGCCGCTTGCGCCGGTACGACTGGACGACCGAACTTCGCATCGACGGTACGCACCCGATGTTGCGCGTGTACGCCGACAACGCCCCGACGATCGGCGAATCCGTCTCCGTCGTCTGGGGCAACAGCGCTTGGTGGTACCAGTCCAGCACCGGTATTTGGCTGGCACGCTGCACACGCCCCCGCCTCGCCGCTGACAAGGTGACAGTCCTACTCACACCCTGGGTCGCTCTGGCAACGACCCGCTATAGGGACGAGTGACCCGGACATGGCCCGCCGCACGGCACCAGGCACCTACGCCCGCATCGCTAACGCCCTACGCCAGCGCATCACAGACGGCACCTACGCCCCAGGGGACCAACTCCCAGGCGAGGCCGCCCTCTGCGCCGAGTTCGGCGTCGCCCGCAACACCGTGCGGCGGGCTTTGTCCACCCTCGAAACCGACGGCCTCATCACCGCACGCCCCGGGGTAGGCCGATTCGTTCCTACCGCCAAACCGGCCGTGCACACCAGGTACGAGAGCATCGCCGCAGATCTACGGCGCCACATCGAGAGCGGCCACTACCGTCCAGGCGATCTACTACCGAGCGAAGCCCGGCTCGCCAAACGCTACGGCGTATCCCGCCACACGGCTCGCCACGCCTTCGCGGCCCTAGAGGAAGCCGGCCTCGTGACCTGTGTCCACGGCAAGGGACGCTACGTCAGCCAAGACGTCCCTAGATGATCCATCCGTGCCCGTGGACGTCCACACCGGTCCCCGTAGCGTCGACCCCATGAACAAGAACACCGCAGCATGGGCAAGCGAACTCGCGCGCAAGCATCTGGAAACCCCACTCCCCCGCCGCTGGGCACACACCCAAGGCGTGGCCCGGCAAGCCCGAACGCTCGCCCCTATCCTCGGCGACAAGGCCGACCTCCTAGAGGCCGCCGCATGGCTTCACGACATCGGCTACGCCCCCGACCTCGTCGGGACGGGCTTCCACCCGCTGGACGGCGCCCGTTACCTCCGGGACACCCACTACGCCGACGATCACCTTTGCCGCCTGGTGGCCCATCACTCTTGCGCCCTCATCGAGGCCCGCGAGCGACAGCTCGCTACCGTCCTCTCGCAAGAGTTCGGAGACACACCTCCGAAGCTGAGCGACCACTTGATCTACTGCGACATGACCACGAGTCCAAACGGGAACTTGGTACACGTTGAGAGCCGCCTCCTGGAGATCAGGCGTCGTTACGGCTCAGGCCATGTCGTCAGCACGGCCATCAGTCGAGCCACCCCCCTCCTGACGGGCGCCGTAGAGAGAGTGCAGCAGCGCTTGCCCTGACCTCTCGCTCCACGAATGTGTCACTTCCTACCGAATATGTAGACTTCGGTCGCAAGACCGGTCAAAAGGGACGCTGTTCACCAAGTCCCCGGTTTTGATCATGATTGAGGAACCTTCCCAGGCGTCCCTTCCGCCCAGTAAGTCGCCAACGACCCCTCAGGGGATGTATAACCTGGTACAGGAAGGCATCCAGGACACGCGGGGCACTTGTGGATCAACAGTTCACTGCAAGCCAGGTCGAGCACGCAGTCGGCAGCGCTCAAGTCACATACCTGGGCACAGGCGCGTTCGGCGAGACTTGGAGGGTACGCGTCTCCGAAGAAGACGCTGCGTACAAGATCATTTATCGAGATGATGCAAGCCTGGAGCGACTCAAGCGCGAGATCGAAAGCTACCGCCGAGTCACCTCTCCCAACGTCGTGCGCCTAGATAATGCCCTACTCCTCTCGATCGTCGACAAGAGGCTACCCACTCTTGTCTTCGAGTACATCGATGGCGGAGACCTGTCTCAGGCTATTACGAAGAAGACGGCAAATTCGGACGAGCTGCAAGAGCTTGCTCGTGGCCTCCTCAATGGCATCCTTGCTCTCCACAGCGCCGAATTGCTTCACAGGGATCTCAAGCCGGCGAACATAGCTCTGAGAGGTGGAGATTACACGCGCCCCGTGATCCTGGACTTGGGTCTAGCCAAGCTAATGGATGTTGAATCTATTACGAGGTACCCGCAGCGCGTCGGAACGCCTATGTACATGGCCCCAGAGCAGTTGCGCGGGGAACGCGCTCTCAAAGCTAGTGATCTTTGGGCTGTCGGGGTAATACTCTATGAAGCCGCTACCGGCCAGCATCCCTTCGTTACGCCCAACGAAACGATTACCTGGGACGAATTTTTTGAGCGCCTAAAGAGAGACCTATCAATACCAAGCCACGTCCCGGATGTAATCGCTGACCTAATAACTCGAAGCCTCTCAGAGCAGGCCTATAAGCGCGGCACGGTCGCCAAGGCTATTGACAGGTTGAAGGGACGATAAAATGGCACAAGAAGACGAGCTGAGGTTCGTAGTCGACTCTGACAACGTCGATGCTCCCGCAGCGGAAGAAATTAGCGAAGAGCTGTTTAGCCTCGATCAAGAAGTCGACCAGGACGCATCGGGTCCCGATTCTCCTCAAGACGCCGACCGCCTCGTGCAAGCACGGGAGGCTCTGCGTGGCGGAAAGCCCATCTTCCTTGTCCAGCGAAGCCATCAGCATTCAGCCATCATTCCGACACTGTTGCAGGAGGTTTCATCCCGCCACACCGACACACTTAGTCTTGGCGTTGTCGCACCGATGCCACGTATGCGTCCCAAAGGGCCATCAAGTGTTGAAAACTTCTTTAGAAACACAGCTGCCACCGCACCTATCCAGATCGCTGACCCTGAATGCTTCGCACGCCTAGATTCTTATGGAGACACTCTCAAAGCCCAACGCGACGACAAGCCGTACGTTGGCAATTCTACGGCTTCTAAATGGGACTACTTCAATCGTCCCCTGTCGGCAGGCTGGGAGCCCGAATGGGTGGCCGAGGTAGTCGAAACGCAACGTGCTCAGGGAGCGACAGTTCTCCTGACCCCTGGCCTTTGGATGGACCCTGCGGAGCGAGTGCAGAGTCTCAGCGTACTCCGGGATACCGTCAATTGGTCCCGGCAAACGATCTCAAGCCAAGAAAACCTCGCTGTAAATGTAACGATCCCGAGTTCTTGGCTAACCACTGAACGTCTGCGGGAGTATCTGCTGGCGGAAATGCTTGACCTCGACGAGGATGTCTTTTATGTCCGCGTTCGCTGGCCTCTCCTCAGCCAGCCATATGGACAAATGATTGTGCCCGAAATACTAGACGGTTATATGGAACTTGCAGCCGTCTGCGAAGAGAACGACAAGGTGCTGATTCTTCCTAACACGTCGATGACGGGCTGGCTGTCGCTGGCTTGGGGAGCGAACGGCTTTTCCACCGGCATCGGTTCAGGAGAACGAGCCTTCGCGGATACCAAAGTCATCAAAATCAAAAGGACGACTCCGCGACCGGCCCCCACAAATCGTACCTTCAACACGAGCCTTCTACACGTGGTCGATCTACAGACCGAGCGACTGCTTGCAGACCTACCCGATTATCGGGCATGCCAATGCGAGTTCTGCAGGACGCAGATCCCCGGAACCTGGGACAAGGGTAAGGCCGGAGCACACTACCTTCAGGCCGTTGCAGACACGATAGCTTCTTCATCACGGCATCCGCGTGGAGCACGTGCCGGCAGTCGTTCAGTGGTTAGGCAGGCTCTAGCTTTTAAAGAGGCCGCAGACCCTCCAGTCCCACTGGAGGGTGCGAATGCCCCTAAACACCTGGACGTCTGGTTCGCGCGTTTGTAGCTTAGTCAGGACACGGAATTCCGAGGATCTTCTCCGGAACTGGTCGAAACCAAGCGGCCAAAGACGTGGCCCCAAGCGCCCGCATTCCCGCCGGACTCACGGATGGCGGCAACACGCTCCGCCACCACGAACCTTGCATTTCCCCATTTCGTTCGCTCTGAGGCTTCCAACTTAACCGCCAGAGTGTCCTGATCTCCTGGGTTGTTGGCAACGGAGATTAGTCCAACACCAGCATGCCTGAGGGAGCGATAAATTGATTGTCGATTCTTGGGGATCTTAGTCACATCCATAGCAAGGTAGGCCTTATTTGCAAATTCAGTATACGAAGCAGCCTGCATTAGTCCGCGCTGCCACTCGCTACGCTTTACCTCGATGGCATTGATAGAAGCCGTGGGACTCTTGTAGCGATACGTGCACATCCATTCTCGCTCATTGATTCTGTTGACCCATCCCAAGTCGACCAAGCTAGGGAGTATGCGCCGCCGAAGATGAGACCTCGAATAGAGAGTCTTCTCTGCCAGGTCTGTCGTCGTGAAAACCGAGGAATCCTGTGCCTGAGACATGGCTACGAGCACTTCTAAGCTCGACCTTTCCTGAACAGGCTGCACTCCCCAGACATTTCTCTGCTCCAGCGCATGCTCATCAAAGATAACAAGAACTATATCGACAACACCCTTTGGTGACTGCACTTCATAAAAGTGCTCCCACTTGTCATCCTTGGACAAGAAGTGAGATACGTTATCAACTATAGGGCGAAGCATGTCGGCTTCGCGGATGAAACTACTCATTTCCTCGCCATCTATACTGTCTAACTGCATGATACACGAGGATAGAGCACACCACCGACAGTACGCTAAATAATAGGCGTGATTTCTATGCTGCAATATAGTGTGGGCAGGCTCAGCGAAACAGGCTGAGTGTCCTAGCTCAATACAGGGCCAACTTTTTGTTCCAGATAGTCGACGATCCGTAGGCGCATCGATGCATGCATTTTCTTAGTTGGCGCCTGCGCTTTGGGAATCCAAGACACCTCGTATGACTCTTCGCTGGTTTCAAGGTCCCCGCCGCTCGGAGAGCCACTCAGCAAGATTGAGAATTCTTGGCGCACTTCATCATTACTCGTGTAATGAATGACATGCTTTGGGTCGCTGTAGATGCCGACTAGTCCGGTGATCTCTACGTCAATTCCGGTTTCTTCTTTGGTTTCACGGATGGCGGCTTGAGTGACGGACTCGCCGATGTCGATCGCGCCGCCTGGTAGGGCCCAGTTATCGTTGTCGGTGCGGCGGATCATAAGGATCTCGCCCTTGTCGTTCTCTACGACGACGTTGACGGCCGGGACGAGGCTGTTGGCCCTGGGGGCGTTGGGGTCGTCGTAGTAGTCGATCCTGCGGCCCATAGCTAGTCCCCCGGGATGGGTGTGGCGGCTTCCCAGACACGTTCGAAGCTGTCGAGGTAGGTGTTCACCAGGTCTCCGCCGGCTATGCGTCGGAGGTGCCAGACGGGGGCGAGTGCGGCTGTGATGCCGTAGACGTGGGTGTTGACCAAGAGCTGGTCGTCGGCGCGGTAGATGGAGTTGTAGAGCACCGTGTTGTGGTACCGGAACTCGACGCCGTCTTGTTTGCGCAGGTTCTTGTAGAGGACGAGGGCGTTGCGGATTTTGGCGGCTTGCGCGTCGCCTACGCCCTCGTCTGCGCCGCGTTCGGCTACCTGGGGGCTGTCGGGGTCGCCGAGGAGGATGCGGACGCGGACGCCGGCCTTGGCTTTCTCGGCGAAGGTGCGTTGGATGCCGGAGTCTTCGGAGAGGAAGAGACCGGAGTAGACCAGGACGCCGATGTCTTCTTTGGCTGTAGCGAACAGACGTCCCCATGCGTCCCTGGGGACCATGGTGCGGCGCGGGTAGATGGTGACCAGTTCGCTGCTGGAGGCCGCGGTGACTTGCTCATTGGTGAGCGCGTCGGGCCACAGGAACGTCTCGTCAACGCCCAGGCGTGAAGCCACTGCGTAGCGGTGCCGCCGGTAGGGCGTGCGGTCCTTGGTGATCCACCGTTCCACGGTCTTTTGGTCGACGCCGATCGACTCTGCGAGCGTGGCGATGGTCAGGCCCTGCTCTAGCAGTGTGGCGCGTAGGCGTTCGTTCGGCATGCACCCGTCCGGATCGCGGGACGTCCTGGGACGCGGTCAACCCTATGAGGACGTCATGAACACGTCCAGTCATGTAGTGATCTCGTCCCGCTGGTCACGCGCACTCTCTTTCTCGTAGCCCGCTGAACGCCCGAGCCGCCCCCGCCGGACACGGGCCGTACGAGAGGAGTGATCGCCCATGATCCTCGTTCTGGCATCGATCATCGCCGTGTTCCTCGCCGGTTCCACCTGCGGCATCTTCGCCATGCTCGTCATCGGCATCCACGCCGAGGAGCGCCGCGTGATGCGGAGCCGCTCCCACCCGTCCCGTACCGACTCGTCCCGCGCCGGCGCCGTGTCGCGACGGCTGCTCACCACGCGCACGTGTGACGAGGCCCCGACGCGCGTCCCGGCGGGTCGATGAGCATGCGGATGCCGCGCCTCATCACCGGTCACCGCTGCCCGTGCGGCGCGCGAGTCGACCCCGGCAACCGCAGGTGCCGCAAGTGCCGCGCTCGCGCCCGTTGGCTGCGGCGCGGGCGCGGCTACCGGCACCCCGACATGTGGCCGCAGGGGTGAGCGCGTGAACGTCTCGATCCCGCTGGTCGCCGTCCTCGGCGCGGTGGTGTGGCTCGCGTGGCGGTACATGG
Source organism: Actinomadura violacea (assembly GCF_017573465.1). Classification (GTDB taxonomy): domain Bacteria; phylum Actinomycetota; class Actinomycetes; order Streptosporangiales; family Streptosporangiaceae; genus Spirillospora; species Spirillospora violacea. Next base: position 308,389 of record NZ_JAGEPF010000010.1, on the reverse strand, counting down.
GCCTGCGCGCGTGGCACGTCGTGGTGTGCCTGCTGTTCGGGTTCTTCCTCGCCGCAACCAGCGCCGCGCCGGAGATCCGCCGGCTGGTGACCGTGCTCGTCCAGTCCCTGTCTCAGAACTGACGTCCCGCTTGAAGGGAGTGATGCCCCAGTGCCCGACATCCCTCAGCACGTCAAGATCGACCTTCAGGGGGTCCGTGCCCGCAACCTCGCCGCCCGTGAGATCGTCTCCGCTCTATCGGAGGCCATGCCGTACATCGCCGATCTGTGGCTTCGCCTCAATGCCGCGCTCGCCGACTCCCCCGCCCTCGTCTCCGAACTGTCCCGGCTCACGGCCGAACTGGTGAAGGCGCGCCGTGACCGCGCGAACCTAGCCGCGGCAGGGCGCGCCACCCTCAAGGCCGCACGCGACGCCGATCCCGATCCGCTGTACTACCTGCGCGACGAGCTGCGCGCGCAAGGGCATCTACCGCCGGACGACCGGGGGCGTTCATGAGCCGGTCACGGCAGATGCGACGGCACGCACAGAAGATGCGCCGCAACGGACTTCAGCCATTGGTCATCATCGACCGTGACGACCAGTTCCCGGACGTCGCCGCTGTGCTGGTGGCTCGGGCGCTGTGGCGGTACCGGTCGGAACTCGCTCCCCTGTACCTGGTGACCGCGCTCGTCGTCTCGGGCCTCGTCCTGCACGCGGCTCGTCCGCACTGGTGGCCGTACCTGCTCGCCCTTGCGACGGTGGCCGCTTGGGTGCTGGCGATGTTCGGCGACCGGTTCGGGCTCACCCTGCGCATGGAACGGCTGTACGGCGCGGCCGTGGTCGTAGGTGTCGGTGGGTGGCTTGCTGCGGTGACCGCGCTCGGTATCGCGTTCTCTCCGCTCCTCCAGGTGCTCGCCGTGGGTGGGTTCGTGCTCGCCGTGCCGTGGTGGGTGCATCGGCGCCGGCGCGCCAAGGTGCGGGTCGATCGGCAGATTGCGGCATGGCCTGAAATCGCGCAGTCGATCGGGCTCGCCGGCTCCCGAGCGCAATCCGCCGTGGTGGACGTGTGGGGATGGCGCGCGCGCTTCGCCCTCGCCCGTGGTCAGACCATCCAGGACGTCACCACGAAAGTGCCCGCGATCGAATCGGCACTCGGGACCTTCCGCGGCGCGGTGCGCGTCTTTCCCACGCGCGACGACAAGGCCAACCGGTTCGAACTTCGGGTGCTCAACACCGACCCGCACGCCGATGCGATCCCATGGCCTGGACCGTCCGTCTCCTCCATCACCGAGCCGATCGACCTCGGGCCGTTCGAGGACGCGACCAGCGCGCGCGTTCTGCTGCTGCGACGTCACGGACTCATCGGAGGCGTGGCCGGCTCGGGCAAGAGCGGCGGCATCAACGTGCTGATGGGCAATCTCAGCGCGTGCCGCGACGTGGTCGTCTGGGCGATCGATCTCAAGCGCGGGATGGAGTTGCAGCCGTGGGCGTCCTGTATCGATCGGCTCGCCACCACGCCGGAGCAAGCCCGCGCCATGCTGCGCGACGCCGTGATGATTCTCGAGGCGCGGGCGGCGTGGCTCACGGCGAACGGGCGGCGCGTCTGGGATCCAGCGCCCGAGTTGCCCGCGCTCGTCATCGTCGTGGACGAGTACGCCGAACTCGCCGACGACGCGGCGAGCGACACGGACTCGATCGCGCGCCGTGGACGTGCGGTCGCCGTGACCCTCATCGCGGCCACGCAGCGCCCCACACAGAAGGCCATGGGCAAGGGCGCCGTCCGCTCACAGATGGACGTCCGGGTGAGCTTCCGCGTCCGCGAACGCAAAGACGTCGACCTCATCCTTGGGCAAGGGATGCTCAACGCCGGATGGCACGCCCACACCCTCAACGCCCCCGGCAAGTTCCTGCTCTCCGCACCCGAACACGACACACCCCGACGAGGCCGCGCCTACCTGCTCACCGACGACGCCGTGAGCGAGGCCGCACAGCGACACGCGGCCCTGCGCCCCGTCCTGGACGAGGTCTCGCAGCGCGCGCTGGACGATGCCGCTACGCCGCTTGTACAGCCCGTCTCAGCGGCGTCCGCCCCGCTGAGGCCGTCCAGGGAAGACCGCGCCGAAACCGTCCTGAGAGAGGCTCTGGACGGCGCGCCGGACGAGGGGCTTCCGATCGCTCACCTACTCATGATCAGCGAGATGAGCCGGCCGACCCTCTACCGGCGCCTCAACGAGCTGGTGAAGACCGGCCGCGCCGTCCAGGTCGGGCGAGGCCGCTACAAGGCGTCCGACCACACTCCGTGATCGTCTCAACGTCTCGTCTCACGCGCGCCTGCACGTAAGGAGCCGAGAGACGCGAGTGAGACGAGACGGAGACGAGCACCGTCCGCAACCAAGGAGATGATCACCCACCCGCATCACGCATGCCCCGGGCACACCGCCTGGGCGAGAGGAGGTGGTGACCGTGCAGGCGTACACCGTCGAGCAAGTGGCCGAGATCCTCAACATCGGCCGAGACAAGGTCTACTTCCTGATCCGCACCGGCCAACTCCGCAGCATCAAGATCGGCAAGCTGCGCCGCATCACTGACCGGCACATCGCCGAGTTCGTCACCTCCCTCGAAGAGGCCAACCGCTGACAACCGCCCGGAGGTCCGTCCGCGCATGACCGCGAACGGACCTCCCCGCGCGAGGGACGTCTAGGGACGTCTTGAGTTATGGTCGGTGGTGACCTCGATCGACACGAGGAGGGATCCCTTGTCCAAGATCCTCATCGGCAAGTACGAAGGGACGATCTACCCGGAAGGTAACGGCTACACGGGAGCCGTCGCGCTCGGCTTCGGGCCGGACGGCAAGCGCAAGCGGCTCAAGAGGAAGGGGCCGACCAAGGCCGCCGTCAAAGACAAGCTCATCGAAGCCCTGGACGAGCTTGAGAGGGGCGTGAAGCCCGATCCCCACTACTACGTGACGAACGCGGTCAATGACTTCCTCGCCGCATTCGCCAAGACGGGCAAGTCACCGTCGACCAGCGGAACCTACCGGTCGCTCGCGGATCACCAGCTCATCCCGTTCATCGGCCGGATCCGCTTGAAGGACCTCACGGCGGACGACGTCGAGAGGTGGCTCAACGGACGATCGGAACACCTCACCTCGTCCACCCTGGGACTCGTTCACGCACTGCTCAAGCGCGTGATTCATCGAGCGGCGCGGCATGACAAGGTCGGCCGCAACGTGGCGACGCTGGTCGATACGCCGATGGGCAAGCCAGGACGCAAGTCCCGATCGCTGTCTCTGGAACAGGCCAGAGCAGTGCTCGCGGAGGCGAGCAAGCCCGAACATCGGATCGGGGCGTACGTCATCCTCGCGATCGTCTCGGGCCTCCGCACCGAGGAACTCCGCAAGCTCAAGTGGAGCGCTGTGGATCTCGACACGGCGACTGTCTACGTCCTGCGTTCCGACAGGTACCAGGAAGAGACGAAGACCCTCATGAGCCGACGAGGTCTCGGCATCGCCGAGATGGGGGTTGAGGCTCTCCGGAGCCTGCACAAGCGGCAGGCTGAGGAGCGACTGAGGGCAGGCGAGGAGTACGAGGATCACGATCTCGTCTTCTGCCACGAGAACGGGGCGCCGTACTCCTCCGGGCAAGTCCGTCTCCGTTTCCGCAAGATCCTGGAGGCGGCCGGCATCGACGGGGAGGCGTGGTGCCCCCGCGAGCTGCGCCACACGTTCGTGTCGCTCATGAGCGATCACGGCGTGCCGATCGAGCGCATCAGTGACCTCGTCGGGCACAAGAACACGACGATCACCCAGACCGTCTACCGTCACCAGCTCAGGCCCGAGATCCGCGACGGCGCCCAGCACATGAACGAGATTTTCGGAAGCAAGAACAAGCTCGCATAGGCGTGTAGCTCCCATGGCAGCTCCCCCGGACCCGGACGCAGCAGCGCGACCCGCTCTGACCTGGATCGCCTCAAGATCGCTCATTAAGGAAGAGCTAACGGTGGAGTGAGGGGGGCGGGATGTCGGGCGCGGTGTGCTGGTGTGGGGATGCGGGGGCTTCGAGGGGGGCGGGTTCCTGGATGAGGCGGGCGAGGAGCCAGGCGACGGCGGGGACGGCGATGAGGGGGAGGAGCGCGGTGCGCGGGGACGCGGCGTCGGCGAGGGCTCCTACGGCGGGGCTGGCGATGCCGCCCGCGCTGACGGCGAGGCCGAGCGTGACGCCGCTGGCGGTGCCGATGCGGCGGGGCAGGTAGTCCTGGCCGAGCGTCACCTGGATCGAGAACGGGGTGTAGAGGGCGATAGCGGTGAGCGCGACGAACGCGTAGATGGCGTAGGAGGGGGCGAGCGCGACGCCCGTGACCGCCGGGACCGCGAGCAGGTAGGAGGCCCGCAGCGTTCGGACGCGGCCGAGGGTCGCGGCCAGGCGGCCGCCGAGGACCGTCCCGACGGCGCCGCCGGCGAACAGGACGAACAGGGCGACCGCCCCGGCGTCGGCGCCGCCGCCGGTCCGCTGCCGCGCGACGACCGCGAGCAGGGTGCTGAGGCCGAAGAACACGACCGAGCGGCACAGCACGACGAGGGAGAGCCGGACGAACATCGGCCAGTCGTCGCGCCCGTCCGCCGCCGCCTTCTTCGCCGCGGCGCCGGACGTGCGGCGCCGCATCGCGGTGAGGCTGAGCGCCGTCCCGAGGAAGGCCGGGACCGCCAGCCAGGGCGTGGCGTGCAGGCCGCCCGCCGCGATGACGGGCGTGACCAGCAGCGGCGCGGCGGCGAAGCCGAGGTTGCCGCCGAGCGAGAACCAGCTCATCCCGGCGTGGTCGCCGCCGGTGACGGCGCGCGCGATCCGCGCCGACTCGGGATGGTAGGCGGCCACACCGAGCCCGGACACGGCGATCGCCGCCCAGGTCAGCGGGTACGCGTCGGACACTCCGGACAGTGCGACGCCGAGGCCGGCGGCGCCCGTCCCGGCGGGGACGAGCCACGGCATCGCCCAGCGGTCGGTCAGCATCCCGAACGCGGGCTGGACGACGGAGGACAGCAGCGTGGCGGCCAGCACGATCCCGGACGCGGCGACGTAGCTGTAGTGCCGCCCGGTGACGAGGAACGGGACGATCGCGGGCACGGCGCCCTGGTAGACGTCGACGCAGGCGTGGCCGGCCGACAGGAGCGCGACGGGGGCTCGGCGGTTCATATCCGGCAGCCTCGCCCCGCGGGCCGCTGTCGCGCTTCCGATATTTCGACAACTTGTGTCGATGTCCCGCCATGTCGGTGCCGTGCGTACGCTGAACCGATGACCCGCCACACCCCGCGCGCGAGCACGGGCCTGCGGCTGATTCCGCCCGGCGGCGGGATCGACCCGCACCGGCACGACGACCACCAGCTCGCCTACGCCGTCTCCGGCGTCCTGTCGGTCACCACGGACGCGGGGATCTGGCTCGCGTCGCCGGCGCGCGCGCTGTGGATCCCGGCCGGGACCGTCCACGAGCACCGTTCGTTCGGCGGCGCCGACCTGCGGCTCGTCGGGATCCCGGTGCCGCGCGACCCGCTCGGCCTTGCCCGTCCCGCCGTCCTCGGGGTGGACGCGCTGCTCCGCGAGCTGATCGTGGCGTGCACCGACGTCCCCGACGCCGAACGTGACGGCGCCGAGTGGCTGCGGCTGCGGGACGTGCTGCTCGACCGCGTCGCGCGCGCCCCCAGGTACGCCGACTACGTCCCGTCCGCCAAGGACCCGCGTCTGGCCGCCGTGTGCCGGATGCTGTGCGACGACCCCGCCGACGACCGGACGCTAGCCGAGCTCGGCGCGCGCGCAGGAGCGGGCGAGCGCACCCTCACCCGGCTGTTCCGCGCCGAGCTCGGCATGACCTTCCCGCAGTGGCGCGCGCAGTTGCGCCTGCACCACGCCATGGTCCTGCTCGCCGAGGGACTGCCGGTGACGACCGTCGCGCACCGGGCCGGGTGGGCGTCCGCCAGCGCGTTCATCGACGCGTTCCGCCGCACGTTCGGCCACACGCCCGGCACGCACCGCGCGCGCGTCGACGGGCGCCTGCTGCTCCGCTGACCTTCCGCGCTCGCCGGCGAACTCGCAAGCGGGCCCCTCGCCCGCGAGCCCAGCGCCTAGGATGAGACGCCGGGGAGGTGGTGGACGTGGACGCGCCGCGCATGACGTTCCCGCCGGACGGCTGCTCCTACGAGGTCCGCTACACGCTGGGCCGGCGCGGCGCGGGCCTGGAGGCGTTCGCCGACGAGTTCGACCTCGGGCGCTGGTTCGCCCTGATGGACGACGAGGGCGTCTTCCTCCCCGAGGAGTTCTCCGTCCCCGACGAGGACGGCCGCAACGGTTTCCAGATCTTCTGCGTCGCCGACGGGACCCGGGTCCCGATCAGCTACTTCCACCCGCGTCTCGTCCGGGGCCGCATCGAGGGAGCCCGAGCCGCCGTCCCGAATCCCTGAGCTCGCGCCTCGCGCCGCTCACGCGCGCGCGGGACGGCGTAGGGCGGCCGATGCCAGCACCGCCAGGCCGCAGAACATTCCGGCGAGCACGCCGTACCCGGCCGCGGACATGATGACGGTCGACAGCAGCCCGGCCGCGGCGGCGATCGTCCACACGGCCGCGTCCACCGTGCCCTCGATGTCCGTCCGCGCGGGCTCGGGCAGTTCGCGGGCGAGCCGCCCGCTGCCGCCGACGAAGCACAGGTTCCACGCGTAGCCGAGCCCGAACAGTGCCACGGTGCGCGTCCAGGCGCCGTCTCCGGCCGCCGCCAGGCCGGTGGACGCGGCGAGCGCCGCGACCCCGGCGAGCATCACCGGACGCGCCCCGTACCGGTCGACCAGCCGGCCCGTCACCGGCGACAGCGCGAACATCCCCAGCGTGTGCGCCGACAGCGTCATCCCGACCATGCCGAGCCCGTCGCCGTCCATCTGCATCGCCACCGGCGCCGCCGTCATCACGGCGACCATGACGACCTGCGCCGTGACCATCACCACCAGCGCCGACCGCGTCACCGGCCCCCGGAGCAGCGCCCGCACCGAGACCCGCCGGCCGGCCTCCGGTGCGTCGACCGCGGGTGCCGAGAAAGCGGACGCCGACGCCGCGACCGCCGCGCCCGCGCTGGACAGGAACGCGACGAGGAAGGGCCCCGCGAGGGACGGAAGCCCCAGCCCGCGCGCGAGACCGCCGGACGGGTCGAGCAGCAGCGGCCCGCCGACCGCGCCGACGGCGGCGGACCAGACGACGACGCCGATCGCCGAACCCCGCCGGCCGGGCGGGTACAGGTCGGCCACCGCGTACCGGGAGAGCTGCGCGCCGGCGTTGCCGAGGCCGAGCATCACCATCCCGGCGCAGAGGGCCGCGAGGTCGCCGCGCGCGACGCCGGCGGCGGCGAGGCAGGCGCCGGCCGCCGCGGCGAGGTACCCGCCGGTCAGCACCGCGGGGCGGCCGGCGCGGCGCGCCAGCCGGGTCAGCGCGAGCGCACCGGCGCCCGTGCCGACGATCCCGGCGGTGGCGGGCACGCCGCCCCAGCCGGCGCCCAGCCGGTCCGCGGCGGCCAGGGCGCCCGCCGCGCTCGCCATCGACATCGCAGCGTTCATGAAGGCGGTCCCGGCGCACAGCGCCGCCATCGGACGCGCCCGCACCGGACGCACGCTCAAGGTCTGATCCATGCCGTAAACGCTAGAAAGGTCCGGCGCCGGGATGAATGGGCGATCTATGGTGTTCGGACGCTCCGACCTGTCGTTCGGAAGCGAATCACGGAAGGGGGCCTTTCGGATGGACCGGGAGCTCGACCAGACGGACTGGCGCATCATCGCCGAACTGCAGCGCGACGGGCGGCTGTCGTTCAACCGGCTCGCCGCCCGCGTCAACCTGTCGGCGCCCGCGGTGGCCGAGCGGGTCCGGCGGCTGGAGGAGACCGGGGTGATCACCGGCTACCAGGCGCGGATCGACCCGGCCCGCGTCGGGCAGCCGCTCACCACGTTCGTGCAGATGCGCTGCGCCCTCGGCCGCTGCCTGCTGAAGACCACCACCGCCGAGGACCTGCCCGAGGTCACCGAGGTGCACAAGCTCAGCGGGAACTGGTGCTCGATGCTCAAGGTGCGGGTCGCCTCGATGCCGCACCTCGAAGGGCTGCTGGAACGGCTCGGCGAGCACGGCGAGATGAACTCCCACATCGTGCTGTCCACCACGTACGAGGCGCGGGCCGTCGAGCCCCCGGCACCGGAGTCCCGCACGGTGACCACCTCGGAGGGCTGGACCCGCTGACGGGACCCGGGCCGGGGCCCGGGGCCCGGGAGCGTCAGCGCGCCGGATGAGGCGTCGGCGACTGGGTCCTCGCCGGCCCGAGGGTGATGGTGCCGCCGCGCTCGACGTGGCGGAGGCGGGCGGCCATCCCGCGCCGGCCGACCTCCTTGTCGAAGTCCGAGAGCGGCGACTTCATCACCGTGTAGTCGTCGTAGTGGACGGGGACGGCGGTGGCGCAGCCGGTGGTCTCCAGCCATTGCGCGCCCTGGCGGCCGTCCATGGTGACGGTGAGCAGCCCGAGCAGCCGCGTCCCGCCGAGGTGGACGACGCCCGCGTCGATGCCGGGGTACCGGTGGCGGATCTCGGCGATCTCGTCGTACATGAGCGTGTCGCCGCTGATGCACACCCGGAACCGGGGTTCGCCGTCCGGCGGGCCGAACTCCAGCAGCGAGCCCATGACGGGCGGCAGGAGGCGGCGCAGCGGGCCGGGCGCGTGCCGTCCCGGCAGCGCGGTGACCCTGATCGCGTGGTCGCCCTTGGCGACGGTCTCGGTGTCCCAGGTGCGCATGGCCTCCGCGGAGCGGAACCCCCGGCCGCGCAGCGCGCGCGCCGCCGCCCCGGTGGTGAGGATCGGCAGCCTGCGGTCGAGATGCCGCTCGGCCACCGGGTCCCAGTGGTCGCCGTGCAGGTGGGACAGCACGACGACGTCGAGCTCGGGCAGCTCGTCCACGGAGATCGCCGGGTCCTTCACCCGTCTGCTGGTGATGCCGTGGCCGAGGTCGGCGCGCTCGCCGCGGCGCAGGAAGTTCGGGTCGGTCAGCAGCGTGATTCCGCCGTACCGGATGATCGTGGTCGCGTTCCCGACGAAGGTCAGGGTCGCTGTGTCCGCAGGCATCGTTTCCCCCTCTCCGATCCCGGTCGGACCCCCTACCCCGCGGACGGCCGCCCAAGCGCGCGCGGAGCGGCGGGGACGGGCGGGCGCCGCTGTTCCGGGATCGGGCGGGTCGTGGTTGAATTCTCGATTATGTGGCCCTCGTCACAAAGATCACTCCCGTGGCGGCGGAGGTATCAGCCGGGGGTTCCCACCGAGGTCGCGATCCCGGACGTCCCCGTCACGCGGCTGCTCGACGACGCCGCGGAGCGGTACCCGCGGCGCACCGCGCTGGTCTTCTCCGGGCGGCGGACCGCCTACCGGGACCTGCGGGACGCGGCGGACCGCTTCGCCGACGGCCTGCACCGGCTCGGCGTGCAGCCCGGCGACCGGGTGGCGCTGATCCTGCCGAACTGCCCGCAGCTGGTGATCGCGTTCTTCGGGGTGCTGCGCAGGGGCGCGATCGCCGTCCAGCACAACCCGCTGTACACCGAGGAGGAGATGCTCCACCAGCTCGCCGACTGCGACGCCCGGGTCGCCGTCGTGCTGGATCGTTCCTACGGGACGGTGCGGGCGGTGCGGCACCGGCTGCGGCTGGAGCACGTCGTCGTCACCTCCCTCGTCGACTACCTGTCGCCGGTGAAGCGGGCCGTGCTGCGGCTGCCGCTGGTGCAGACGCAGCGGCGGCGGGCGGCCATCACCGCGGACGTGCCGGACGACGCCGGCGTCGTCCCGTTCAGCGAGCTGCAGCGCGTCCCGCAGCGGCAGGTGCGCCAGCTTCCGGTGGACCCGTCGCGGGACCTGGCGGCGATCCAGTACACGGGCGGGACGGAGGGCCGCCCCAAGGGCGCCATGCTGACGCACCGGAACCTGGTCGCGAACGCGTGCCAGCAGCACGCGTGGGATCTCGGCGGGCGCGAGGGCCAGGACGTGACGCTCGCGGTCCTGCCGCTGTTCCATTCGTTCGGCCTGATGAGCTGCCTCATCGCGCCCATCATGCGGGCGGGCGCGGTGGTGCTGCTGCCGCGCTTCGACCGCGACCGCGCGCTGCGCGCCATCCGCAAGTACCGTCCAACGGTGTTCCCCGGCGTGCCGACGCTGTACGAGCAGGTGCTGGACGGCCCGCGGTTCCGGCCGTCGGACCTGCGGTCGCTGCGGGTCTACATCTGCGGCGCGATGGCGCTCGGGCAGCGCACCCTCGACCGCCTCGACGAGCTGGGGGCGCGCGGGCTGATCCAGTGCTACGGGCTGACGGAGGCGTCCCCGGCGGTCACCGCCAACCCGCTCGGCGGCGGCGCGCGGAACCTGACCGTGGGGCTGCCGCTGCCGATGACGGACGCGGTCATCGTGGACGTCGACGAGCCGACGCGGGACCTGCCGCCCGGGGAGGCCGGCGAGCTGGTGGTGCGCGGCCCGCAGGTGTTCGCGGGCTACTGGAACGCGCCGCTCGCCACCGCGCAGACCCTGTCGAAGGGATGGCTGCGGACGGGCGACATCGCGGTGATGGACGAGGAGGGTTTCGTCACCATCCTGGAGCGCCAGCGCGACATGATCAAGGTGAGCGGGTTCAGCGTCTTCCCGTCCGAGGTGGAGAAGGTCCTGCGCCGCCATCCCGCCGTCCACGACTGCGCCGTGGTCGGCGGGCCGGACGAGCGGCGCGGCGAACGCGTCATCGCGCACGTGGTGGAGCATCCCGCCTACCCGTTCTCGGCGGACGAGCTGCGGCGGCACTGCGAGCGCTACCTCTCGCACTACAAGGTGCCCGCCGAGTTCCGTCCGCGCACGGACCTGCCGCGCAACATCCTGGGGAAGGTCATCCGGCGCAAGCTGCGCGACGAGTCGGTGAACTCTCCCGCGTAGACCGGGCCCGCCTGGGGGGCCCGCCGGATGGTTGACTGGTCCCGTGGAGACCGAGACCGCCCCGCCGGACCTTTTCGCCCGGCTCGTTGAGATCGGGCGCGACTCGTCCCGCACCGGCTCGTCCCGCACCGGCTCGTCCCGTACCGGCGCGGACGCTCCGGACGCGTCCGCCGAACCGGAGACGCTGTACGACCGTCACGGCGTCCTGGTGGTGCGGGTGGGCGACCTCGTGGTGAAGGCGCACCAGCCCGGCCGCGAGTACGGGGACCCGTTCCTCGCGCGCATCAAGGTGGCGGCCTCCTTGCCGGACCTCCTGCTGGGGCCGCTCGGACCACCGTCGACTGTGGACGGCCGTACGGTCACGCTCTCGCTGTACGGCGAGCCCGTGGATCCGCAGAAGGAGCTTCCTTGGGAGGAGGCCGGGCGGCTGTTGGCCGGCGTCCATGCCACGCCCATTCCTGCGGAAGCACCGTCCTGGGGACGGCCCACGCGCGTGGCCACGCAGGTAGCACGCCTCGGGGACGGCACTGCCGAGGACGAGATCCGGCGTGCGTTCGCCACACTGCCCGCCTGGATCCGCGGTGAAGACGCGGGGATGGCCCGTCCCGAGCGGCCGGAGCACCTCATCCACGGCGACTGGCATCTGGGGCAGATGGTGCGCGCGCGCGACGGGCACTGGCGGCTCATCGACATCGAGGACCTCGGCAGGGGCGACCCCGCATGGGACCTGGCGCGTCCCGCCGCGCTGTACCTGTCCGGCGTCCTGCACCCCGACGAGTGGACGCTGTTCCTCGACGCCTACGCCGCGGCCGGCGGCCCCGCGGTGCCCGACGCCGCCGACCCTTGGACGACCCTGGACATACCAGCGCGAAGTCTGGCGATCCAGATCGCCGCCACGTGCGTCATATCCGCGAGGGGGGACGAACGCGCGTTGGACGGACCGGAACAGGCGATGGTGGACGCCTGCGGCAGAATCTCCGCCGCGGGGGACGCGGCGTGACGGCCCGTATGACGTGGCGCGCGTCCTGCCCTACATTTACCCTCTACCTGGGGATCCATAGCGGAAGGATGACAAGGCGATGCACTGCCCTAAGTGTCATGGATTGATGCGGACCTACAACCGCAGCGGCGTCCACATCGAACAGTGTGACAGCTGCCGGGGCATCTTCCTCGACTACGGCGAGCTCGAGGCCCTCAGCCAGATGGAGTCCCGCTACCGGGCCGCTCCGCCCGCGCCCGGATGGGGCGCCCCGGCCGTGCAGCACCACCATCACCACGGCCACCATGGGCACCACGGCCATCACGGCAGCGTTTTCCACATGCTCTTCTCGACCTGACGCCGAGCGGCCCGCCCCCCAGGGAGGCGGGCCGCGGTCATTTCCGGCGGGTCCCGGCGACGGCCGGCGGCGCGCCCGGGGCCGGCGTCACAGGCGCGGACGTCACAGGCGCGGACGTCACAGGCGCGGGTCGACGGGCTCCGACTCCAGGGCCAGGACGGCGAAGACGGCCTGGTGGACCCGCCACAGCGGCTCCCCCGCGGCGAGCCGGTCGAGCGCCTCGGTCCCCAGCGCGTGCTCGCGCATCGCCAGGGAGCGCTTGCGGCCGAGCGACCTGCCGCGCAGCCGGTCGAGGTTCTCGGGCTCGGTGTAGTCCGGCCCGTAGATGATCCGCAGGTACTCGCGGCCCCGGCACTTCACGCCCGGCTGCACCTTCACGTCCTCCGGGAGCGGCCCGAGCGGCTTGACGACCATCCCCTCCCCGCCCGACGCGGTGAGCTTCTCCCACCATGCGGTGACGGCCGCCTCCGACTCCGGCGACGCCAGGTCGACAATGACCGACTCCGTCCGCTGGAGCAGGCCGGTGGGGTCGGCGTCGGCGAGCCTCGCCGCGACGTCCATGTGCCAGTCGTGCTCGCGCGCGGTCGCCAGGGAGCGGCCTTCCGCGGCGAGGACCTGGAACGGTGCGATGCGCACACCCTGCAGTCCGTCGACCGGCCAGCAGTAGCGCGCGTAGGCGTCGCGGAAACGCGCGGCGTTGGCCGCACGCCGGTCGATGTGGTCGCGGAGCCCGCCGATGTCGAGGCCGCGCTCGTGTGCGCGCGCGAGGACGTCGGACGCCATCGGCAGTGCGGCGCGCGCCGCCGCGCCCGTGGCGGCGTACTGGGTGCGGATGAGGTCCATGGCCTTGGCCGACCACGGCAGCAGCTCGCAGTCCAGCACGAGCCATCCGGTCTCCAGCTCGTCCCACAGGCCGGCTGCGCCGATCGCGGAACGAACCCGGTCGAGCACCTCCTCCGTAGCGGACACGTCGCGGAAGAAGGACCGCCCGGTGCGGGTGTAGACCGCGCCGGTCGTCCCGTCCTCCACGCCGAACCGCGCCTCCGCCACCGACGCGTCGCGGCACACGACCGCGACGGCGCGCGAGCCCATGTGCTTCTCCTCGCAGATCGCGCGCAGGACGCCCTTCTCCCGGTACGCGGCGAGCGCCTCGGCGGGGTGCTCCAACCGGCCGGGCAGCGGCGAGGTGGCCGCGGGCGCCATCGTCGGCGGCAGGTAGACGAGCCACCGCGGGTCGACGGCGAACCGGCTCATCACCTCCAGCGCGGCGAGCGCGTTCTCCTCGCGGACGGTGACGCGCCCCATCAGCCGGGTCTCCACGCCCTGGTTGCCGAGGACGTCGTCGATCTTCAGGACGTCGCTCTCCCGGTGCCCGCCCGGCGCCGACGCGGACGCCGCGTGCAGCGGGCGGGCCGGCTCGTACCAGACCTGCTGGGCGGGGACGGACACCAGCTCGCGCTCCGGGTAGCGCAGCGCGGTCAGCTTGCCGCCGAACACCGCGCCGGTGTCCAGGCAGATGGTGTTGTTGATCCATTCCGCGTCGGGGACGGGCGTGTGGCCGTACACGACCATCGCCTTGCCGCGGTAGTCGCGCGCCCACGGGTAGCGGACGGGCAGCCCGTACTCGTCGGTCTCCCCCGTCGTGTCGCCGTACAGCGCGAACGAGCGGACACGGCCCGACGCGCGCCCGTGGTAGTCCTCCTTGAGCCCGGCGTGGGCCACGACGAGGCGCCCTTCATCGAGGACGTAGTGGCTGATGAGCCCGTCCATGAAGCGCAGCGCGCCGTCGCGGAACTCCTCGGTCTCGGCGCCGAACTGCTCCATCGACTCGGCGAGCCCGTGCGACAGCCGTACCTGGCGCCCGCGCAGGGCGCGGACGAGCTTCGCCTCGTGGTTGCCGGACACGCACAGCGCGTTGCCCGCCTCCACCATGCCCTTGACGAGCCGGACCACGCCGGGCGAGTCCGGGCCGCGGTCGACCAGGTCGCCGACGAAGACGGCGGTGCGCCCGCCGGGGTGGTTCGCGTCCACGGCCAGGCCCTGCGCGTCCCGCTCGATCTCGTAGCCGAGACCGCCGAGCAGGTCCTCCAGCTCGGCGCGGCATCCGTGCACGTCGCCGACGATGTCGAACGGCCCGGTCAGCTCCCGCCTGTCGTTCCACGGCTTCTCGTAGACGATCGTGGCGGCGTCGATCTCCTCCTGCCCGGACAGCACGTAGGTGCGGCGGAACTCGCGGCCGAGCGTGCGCAGCCCGCGGCTCAGCTCGCGCCGCTGGCGCGGGATGACGTGCGCGGGCATGTCCCGGTCGGGGCGGACGGCGTTCCGCTCGGCAGCGAGCCGCTCAGGGACGTCCAGGACGATCGCCGCCGTCAGCACGTCGTGCTCCTTGGCGAGCCGCAGCAGCGCCTGCCGCGCCTTGCTCTGCACGTTCGTCGCGTCCACCACGGTGAGCAGGCCGCGGCGCAGCCGCTTGGCGACGATGTAGTGCAGCAGGTCGAACGCGTCGCCGGTCGCGGACTGGTCGTTCTCGTCGTCGGACACCATGCCGCGGCAGCGGTCGGACGACACCACCTGCGTCGGCTCGAAGTGCTTGCGCGCGAAGTGCGACTTGCCGGACCCGGTCACGCCGACCAGGACGACCAGCCCCATCTCCGGAAGCCGGATCTCGGTCATCGGGCGAACACTCCCATCTGCGTCGGCGCGCCCACCTCGGGGTCGTCGTCGCCGACCGGCACGTGGCGGACCCGGTAGCCGTGCGCCGAGGCGACGCGGCCGGCCCATGCGCGGAACTCCGCGCGGGTCCATTCGAAGCGGTGGTCGGGGTGGCGCATGGCGCCGGGCGCCATTCCCTCGTAGCGGACGTTGTGCTCGGCGTTGGGCGTCGTCACGACGACGACGCGGGGCTTGGCATGGCCGAACACGACCTGCTCCATAGCGGCGAGCCTGGGCGGGTCGATGTGCTCGACGACCTCCATCAGCACGGCCGCCTCATAGCCGCGGAAGCGTTCGTCCGCGTAGGTGAGCGCGCTCTGGAAGACCTCCTGGAGCCGCTTGTCGGGACGGTGCCGCGGCTTGTCGAGCCGCAGGCGGCGTGCCGCTCCCTCCAGCGCGCGGTACGAGACGTCCGTACCGGCGATCTCGCTGAAGAAGTCGTCCCGGGCGAGGCGCGCGAGGAGCTTCCCTGAGCCGCACCCCATGTCGATGACGCGGCGCGCGTCCTCGTCGTGGAGCGCCTGCACGACCGCCTGGACGCGCCGCTCCGACAGCGACGCCGGCGCCTCCTCCGCGGCCTCCGCGCCGTTCTCAGTACCGTTCTCTGTGCCGTTCTCAGGGCGCGCGGGCTCCTCCTCGACCTCGACCGGGTCGAGCGCGTCGTCCGGCGCGTCCTCGGCGTCGGCGAGGCGGCCCAGCGCGGCGCGCACGAGGGCGCGCCTGTTGGCGAGGTAGCGGCGGGTGATGGCGGCCCGGTCGGGATGCGCGCCGAGCCACCCCTCCCCTGCGCGGATGAGCTTGTCGACCTCGTCCGGCGCCATCCAGTAGTGCTTGGCGTCGTCCAGGACGGGCAGCAGGACGTAGAGCTGATTGAGCGCGTCGGCGAGCCGCATCCGGCCGGTGAGCGTGAGCGTCACGTAGCGGGAGTCGCCCCAGTCGACGAACTCCGGATCCAGCGGCACGGGCACGGCCGACACGTCCCAGCCGAGCGGTGCGAAGAAGCGCTCGGCCTGCCCGGGGCCGCCCCGGCACGGGAGCGCCGGGAGCACGATCTCCAGCGGGATCGCGGTCTCCGCCAGTTCGGGCCGCATGTCGCACCTGCCGCGCATGGCGGTGCGGAAGACGTTCGCCATGGCGGAGGCCAGCAACGACGACGCCGCATAGGGACGGTCGTTCACATACTGGCCGAGGGAGAAGTCGGGGGTTCCCTTCCCGCGCGTGCGCACGAGCTTGACGGGGTCGACGTCCAGCAGCAGCGCCGCCGTGCAGCGCCGCTCGTCCGCGTCCGGATAGAAGACGTGCGCGGTGCCGAAGGACTGCCCGAAACTCTGCACCTTCTCCGGATGCTTATGCAGGAGATAGCCCAGGTCGGTCGCCCGGTCCAGGGTGGTGGTAATCGTGAGGAGCACGCCTCGAGTGTGGCGGAACCCGGCGAGCCGCCCCTAATTCATTTTCCGGGAACCGACGGGCCGGTCAGGAAACGGCCGTGCACGTCGAACGGCCACGGGTTGATCCGGCAGCCCTTCAGCCCGTAGATCTGCTGCATCATCACCGGGGCGGGGCGGCCGCGCCCCGGGCACGTCGAATGGCCGAAGCCCAGCCGGTGGCCGACCTCGTGGTTGACGGTCAGCGCGTGGTAGGCGTCCGGCTGGCCGCGGTAGTACTTCGTCAAAAGCAGCCAGCGCCGCAGGTTCACGACCACCTGCTTGCCGCCGCTGCAGTTCACCGTGCCGTTCGTGGTCATGCCATAGGAGCCGCAGATCCTGTCGACGGTCTTCGGCGACGCGAGCTGCACCACGAAGTCGTACGAGCCGGAGTTCACGCGCTGGAACGCCCATTTCCCGCTGGCCGTCCATCCGCGCCGGTCCGCGAGGATCTTGTCGACGCTGCGCGCGAACTTCGTGGGGTCCTGCCGTAAGCCGCCCTCCACCTCGACCATGTAGCGCATGATCTTGCCGTGCCCGAAGACGCGGCTCCCGGAGGCGGGCAGAAGGAATTTCCCGGTGCCCTTCGTCGGGATGTACACGGACTGCTTGGGTTTGCCGGTGGGCGCGTCGGGCGGTTCCGTCTCGACGCGCGCGTCGCCCTGCTTCTTGCCCGTCTCCTTCTTCGGCGTCGGCGCGGCGGCGTGCTCGGCCCCGCCGCCGAAGCTCAGGTAGGCCATCGCGCCGAGGCCGACCAGGATGACGAGCACCAGGGCGGTGACGCCCACGATCACGCCGCGCATCCGCGTCCGCCGGGCGCCCTCGAACTCGCGCTCCAGGTCGTCGCCTAGCCAGTCGGTCGAGGCCGGGCGGCGCCGGTCGCCTCCGGAGGGCCCGCCGCGCCGGCGGCCACCGCCGCCTCCGCCACGTCCGCCTCGTCCGCCGCCTCCGCCGCGTCCGCCGTGCGGCGGGGGCGGTCCCTGCGGGTACGGCGCCTCCCCGGGGAACGGCTCCTGCGGAGGGGCCGGCGGCCCCTGCCGGACGGGCGGCGTCGGCGGCTGGGGCGGCGGGGCGGCGGTCCGGCGGTGGGGCGACGCCCGGCGCCGGCCCTGTCGTGATCGTGGAGGCTGCATGGCGGAGCCAGCATGCCAGAAAGTAGTCAAGATATGATCATTTCCGGCAAATCCCCAGGTAGCACCACAAGTGCCTGCATCTCCGACCCGTTGCGCATAGTCACCAAGAGTGGCGGGTCAACCGCGAAAAGGGATTGCGGCGACCCGCCCGGGGCCGCCACAATCCGGAGCGACATGAGCAGACACCCCCGCCGGATGACCGCGCAGGAGACCGTGGCCATCCTCGAAAGCGGCGAGTACCGCGCCCCCTCCGGGCACACCGTCTCCATCGCCGACGCCCTCGCGCGCTGCGTGCGCGACACCGTCCTCTACCGTCCGGAGGCGCTCGACGCCCTCCTGCGGCGCCTCCCCGCCGGCACCGGCGCCGCGACGCGCATCGAGGTGACCGACGAGACCACCCTCGCGGCGGCGCGGCGCCTGCTCGCGCCCGGGACGGTCCCGATGGCGCTGAACTTCGCCTCCGCCAAGAACCCCGGCGGCGGCTTCCTGAACGGCGCGCACGCGCAGGAGGAGGGCCTGGCGCGCTCGTCCGGCCTGTACCCGTCGCTGCAGGCCGCCCGGGAGTACTACGACTTCCACCGCGAGCAGCGCGACCTGCTCTACAGCGACCACATGATCTACTCCCCCGGCGTGCCGGTGATCCGCACCGACGCCGGGCATCTGCTGGACGAGCCGTACGAGGTCGCCTTCCTGACCTCGCCCGCGCCGAACCGGGGCGCGATCCGGGATCCCGCCAAGGCGGAGCTGATTCCCGAGGTGCTGCGTGTGCGCGCGCGGAAGGTCCTCGCGGTGGCACTGGCCAAGGGGCACGGACGGCTGGTGCTGGGCGCGTGGGGCTGCGGCGTGTTCCGCAACGACCCCACGGAGGTGGCGGAGGCGTTCGCCGGGCCGCTCGGCCCGGGCGGAGAGTTCGAGAACCGCTTCGAGCACGTCGTCTTCGCCGTCTGGGAGTCCGCCAAGGACACCCCCAGGCGCAACGCGTTCCGCCGCGTCTTCGGCTGACGCCGCCCTCCGCCGCGGCTCGGACGGCTACGCGTCGGGCCGGTCCTCGACGTAGGACGCGATGCCGCGCAGCAGGAGGTCGAGGCCGAACTCGAAGCGCTCGGCGCCGCCCCCGGCCGTGAGGTCGTCGATCATCGCGACGATGTTGGGGTAGCGGTCCGCCGGCAGCGCCGCCATGTACGCGCGGATCTCGCGAAGGTACTTCTGGAAGTGCTCCCACGGGTCGTCGTCGCCGGTGATGGTGGCCGTGTAGAAGGTGTCCTCGATGGCGTCGGCGTCGATGTACATGCCGAGGGTGTCGACGGCCAGGCCGGCGATCCGCGCCGGCACACCGCCCGCGCGCATGAGGCCGAGCTCCATGTCGGCGATGGCGAGCAGGTTCGGGCCGGTAGGGATCAGCCCCATGGAGACCTTCGCGATGTCGCGGTGCGAGGTGTAGACGCGGCGGACCTCGCTCGCGATCTCCTTGAGCTGCTCGCGCCAGCGGGCCGGGTCGGGCTCGGACGGCAGCCGGACCTCGCCGGCGACGCGGTCGAGCATCAGCTCGCGCAGCTCCTGCTTGTCCGAGACGTGCGCGTACAGGGACGCCGGGCCGGTGCCGAGCTCCTGCGCGACGCGGCGCATCGTGACGGCCTCCAGCCCCTCGGCGTCCAGGACGGCGATCGCCGCCTCGACGACCCGCTCCTGGGTCAGCGGCTGCCGGGACGGCGCGGGCCGGCGCGGCCTGCGCCCGGGCGGCGTGGGCATCTCGGGACGTGCGACGGCCACCTCGGACCTCCCAATTTTCGCGATACATCTTGACTTCCGGGAATCGCGATATATCTTCTCTACCTGAGAGACAAAATCACGTCACGAACATCGTACTTGACACGAACGCCGTTCCCGCCGTAGAACGTTGTTCGTTGCCACGAACGTTGTTCTCGCCGATGGAGCCGACATGACCGAGACACTGCAGTCCCCAGCCGGGACGGCCGGCGCCGCGGGCTTCCGCTGGCGCTGGGCCGCCCTGTTCGTGATCCTCGCCGGCGAGGTCATGGACATGCTCGACGCCCTGATCACCGCCATCGCCGCCCCGACCATCCGCGGCGAGCTGGGCGGATCCGCCGCCACCATCCAGTGGCTCGCCGCCGGCTACACCCTCGCCATGGCCGTCGGGGTCATCACCGGCGGCCGGCTCGGCGACCTGTACGGCCGCAAGCGGATGTTCCTCATCGGCGCCGCCGGCTTCACCGTCGGCTCGCTGCTGTGCGGCATCGCCGTCTCCCCCGGCATGCTGATCGGCGCCCGGCTCGTCCAGGGCCTGTTCGGCGCGCTGATGCTGCCGCAGGGCATCGGCATGATCAAGCAGATGTTCACGCCGAAGGAGATGGGCGCCGCGTTCAGCGCCTTCGGCCCGGTCATGGGGCTGTCGTCGGTCGGCGGCCCGGTGCTGGCCGGCTGGCTGATCGACGCCGACCTGTGGGGCACCGGCTGGCGGATGATCTTCCTGATCAACCTGCCGCTCGGCCTGGCCGCGGTGCTCGCCGGCCTGCGCTTCCTGCCCGACGGCCGCTCCCCGCACGCCTCCCGGCTCGACCTCACCGGCGCCGCCCTCGCCTCCCTCGGCGCCGGCCTCATGATCTACCCGCTCGTCCAGGGCCGCGAGCTGGACTGGCCCGCCTGGACCTTCGCGATGATCGCCGCGTCCCTGGCCGTCTGGGCCGTGTTCGCCTGGTACGAGGTGCGCAAGCAGCGCGCCGGCGGCGACCCGCTGATCATCCCGAGCCTGTTCCGCAAGCGCGGCTTCACCGGCGGGCTCGCCGTCGGCGTCGTCTTCTTCAGCGGCGTCGCCGGCATCGGCCTGGTGCTGTCGCTGTTCTTCCAGATGGGCCTCGGGTTCTCGCCGCTCAAGGCGGGCCTGTCGCAGATCCCGTGGTCGGCCGGCATCATCGTCGGCTTCGGCGTCGTCCAGGCCGTCCAGCGGTTCGGCCGCAAGGTCATCCACGCGGGCGCCGTCATCATGGCCGCCGGCATCGCCGGGATGTCGGTCACGCTCCAGCAGGCCGGCCCGGACGTCACCCCCTGGCAGCTCGTCCCCGCCCTGCTCGTCACCGGGCTCGGCATGGGCCTGCTGATGGGCCCGTTCTTCGACACCGTGCTGGCGGGCGTGGAGCCCGAGGAGACCGGCTCGGCGGGCGGCACGCTCACCGCGATCCAGCAGCTCGGCAGCTCGCTCGGCGCCGCCGTGCTCGGCACGGTCTTCTTCGGGCTGCTCGGCGGGCACGTCGCGACCGCCGCCGACGACGGCGCCGCCGGGCTGCGCAAGCAGCTCGCCGCCGCGTCCGTCCCGGCCGCGCAGCAGGACCGCATCGTGACCGGGCTGCGCGACTGCGGCCGCGACCGCGCCACCGCCAAGGACGCCGAGGCCGTCCCGGCCTCCTGCACCCGGCTGCAGGGCGAGGTCAAGGCCGCGGCCGCCGCGGCGCCCGCGTCGGCGCCCGCCGTCCAGAAGGCGATCGCGTCGGACGCCTCGCACGCGGCCAAGACCGGCTTCACCGGCGCGATGAAGATCACGCTGTGGATCGTGGTCGGGATGCTCGGGCTGACCTTCCTGGCGACCTTCCTGCTGCCGATGCACGCCCGCCCGGAGGACGCCGAAGGCGGCGAGGGCGGCGGTGACGGCGCGGCGCCCGCGGCCGCCTGACCCCCGGGTCACGGCGGCCACCGCTCCGGCGGCTCCCGGCCCGGCGTCCGCGACCCGGCGACCCGCGGTCCGCGACCCCGGCCCGGCAACCCCGGACGGCGGCCCGCGGCGAGGACGAGCGCTCCCCTCGGGGAACGCACCCCCTCGCCGCGGGCCCCTCGCCGTCCGGCCGCCGGCTCCGGCGGCCGGACCCGGTTCAGAGCTTGGCGAGCACCTCCGACGCCAGCAGCTCCAGGTGGTCCAGGTCGCCGAGGTCGAGGACCTGCAGGTAGATCCGCTCGGCGCCGAGCTCCCCGAACCGCCCGATCTTCTCCACGACCTCGGCCGGGGTGCCCGCCAGGCCGCTGCTCCGCAGCTCGTCGACCTCCCGGCCGATCGCGGCGGCGCGGCGCGCGATCTCCGCCTCGTCCCGCCCGCAGCAGACGACCTGCGCGGCGGAGTAGGTGATCGGCCTGGTCCGCCCGGCCTCCGCGCAGGCGGCCCGGACCCGGTCGAACGCGCCGCCGGTCTCCGCCACCTGGTGGAACGGCACGTTGTACTCGTCGGCGTAGGCGGCGGCCAGGCGCGGCGTCCGCTTCGGCCCGAACCCGCCGAGGATCACCGGCGGGCCGCCCGCCTGCGCCGGCTTCGGCAGCGCGGGCGAGTCCGTCACCGTGTAGTGCTCGCCGGCGAAGGAGAAGGTCTCGCCGTCCGGCGTCCCCCACAGCCCGGTGACGATCCGGATCTGCTCCTCCAGCCGCTCGAACCGCTCGTTCAGGCTCGGGAACGGGATGCCGTACTGGGCGTGCTCCTCCTCGAACCAGCCCGTCCCGATGCCGAGGTCGACGCGGCCGCCGCTCATCTGGTCGACCTGCGCGACCGAGATCGCCAGCGGGCCCGGGTAGCGGAACGTGCCGGCCGTCACCAGCGTGCCCAGCCGGATCCGGCTCGTCTCGCGGGCCAGCGCGCCGAGCGTCACCCACGAGTCGGTCGGGCCCGGAAGGCCCGACACGTCCCCCATCTTGCTGTAGTGGTCGGAGCGGAAGAAGGCGTCGAAGCCGAGCTCCTCGGTGGCCTTCGCGACCGACAGCAGCGTTTCGTAGCTCGCCCCCTGCTGGGGCTCAGTGAAGATCCGTAGACGCATGGGTCCATCCTCGTACGGCCGCTCCCCCGCCCGCGCCGCGGGACCTACCTCGCGGCCGCCCGCTTGGTCTGGGGCGCGCCCCCGTGGTCCTTCTTCGGCGCATGCTTCTTGCCCCCGGGCCGCTTGGCCGGAGCCTTCTTCACCGGGCTCTTCTTCACCGGGGCCTTCTTGGACGGAGGCTTCTTCGCCGGAGCGGCCTTCTTGGCCGTGATCCTGGTGCGCACCGTGATGGAGTTGTTCGCGGTGTTCAGGTCGGTCGTCGACGACGTCACCCGCGAGCCGTACCTCAGGACCCGCCCGGCCCGGACGTTCCCGGCCGGCAGCACCTTGAAGCGCAGCGTCCGCGTCTCGCCCGGCCGCAGCGCGCCGACCCCGCACACGAACCCCCGCTCCTC
This sequence comes from Actinomadura violacea, assembly GCF_017573465.1. Classification (GTDB taxonomy): domain Bacteria; phylum Actinomycetota; class Actinomycetes; order Streptosporangiales; family Streptosporangiaceae; genus Spirillospora; species Spirillospora violacea. The sequence goes on along the minus strand of NZ_JAGEPF010000010.1, from coordinate 285,636 downwards.
GGGGATGCACGCGGCGTTCCCGGAGAGCAGCCGGACCGGCCCCGACGCGCGGACGAACACGTCCTCGGCGGTGGCGGGGCCCCGGTTGCGGACCTTCAGCTCGTAGGAGATCGGCGCGCCGGTCCGCGCGGTCGCCGGAGCGCTCTTCGACAGCACGAGGTCGGCCGTCCGGGCGACGCGCGCCACCGGGAAGGCCGCGGCGTCGCGCTTCCCGTGCCACGTCACCGTCGCGGGGATCCGCAGCTCCTCCCCCGGCCGGGCCCGCCGCGCGACCCTCGCCCGGATCATCCCGGCGATCGTCTCACCAGGCCTGACCGCGCCGAAGTCGCACTCGACCGTCCAGCCGCTCACGGCGCAGTCGCGCCGCCCCGACACGAACTCCAGCGACTTCGGCAGCGTCGCGCGGAACACCGCGCGGCCCGCCTTCCCCGGCGCCTTCGCCGTCACCGCGAACGGCCAGTCGTACGTGCGCCCCGGCAGCACCGTCTTCCCGGGGCCGCTGGTGTGCAGCTGCACGGACAGGCTCTTCTTGTGCGCCTTCTTCTGGTGCTTGGCGGGCCGCCCCTTGTGCGCGTGCTGCCCCTTGTGGCCCGACGGGCCCGGCCCGTCGGCGTGCGCGCCCGCGGCCGCGCCCAGCAGCGGCACCCCGAGCAGCGGCGCGGCGGCCAGCACCGCGACCCCCCGCGCGCCGGCGCGTCCCGACCTCTTCCCGATCACCATGGAACCCCCCCGTGGCCTGCGGCTTCGTAGCGGACAGGTCCGTTGTAGCGAGCGCGGGCGCGAACCGCTAGCGCAACGTCGGCGTGTCGTCACGGACAGTCACAACGGACGCAATGGCCCGTTCGGGGCGATCAACCTCGGGAATCTCCTGCGACGAAAAGGGCGCAACCTGTTGAATCGGCAATGACCTGGTTCCGAATCATGGAGTTGACATGGCAGTCTTCGGCGTCGACTACGCGTGGGGACGCCCCGGCGCGGCCGCGCTGAAACGCGCCGGGGCGAAGTTCGCGTGCCGCTACCTCTCGCACGACACCACCGGCAAGAACCTGAACCGCGCCGAGGCCGACGAGCTGTCGGCGGCGGGCGTGTGGCTGGTGGTGGTGTGGGAGACCGCCGCGAACCGGGCGCTGGACGGCAAGGCGGCCGGCGCGGCGGACGCGACGGCCGCCGCGAGCCAGGCCGAGGCGTGCGGCATGCCGGACGACCGGCCGATCTACTTCGCGGTCGACTGGGACGCCTCGTCCGCCCAGCAGGACGCGATCAACGCCTACCTGGACGGCGCCGCGTCCGTCCTCGGCCGCGGCCGGGTCGGGCTGTACGCCGGCTACGGGCCGGTGAACCGGGCGTTCGACGCCGGGAAGATCGCCTACGGGTGGCAGACGTACGCCTGGTCCGGCGGCCGCTGGGACAAGCGCGCCCAGCTGCAGCAGTACTCCAACGACCACACGATCAACGGCGTCGGCCTCGACTACGACCGCGCCGTCAAGAGCGACTATGGGCAGTGGCGCGTCGGCGTCTCGCCCGGTGAGGACGACGAAATGCCGAGCTACGTGTCCGTCGGCACGACCAAGGAGCAGCAGCTGCCCGCCGGCCAGTGGACCAACGTCAGCTGGCAGCACGACTACGCCGACTCCGAGCACCAGCACGCCGACAGCGGCGGCCCGAGCATCCTGTGGGGGCCGGCCCGCTACTCGCTGACCGCCGCCGTGACGGTCACCGGGGTGCCCGCGGGCACGCTGATCCAGGCCCGCGCGGTCGAGGTCGACGCCAAGGACGACAGCAAGGTCACCGGCGGGCCCGTGCAGGACTACGTGTCGGCCGGCGACCAGACCCACATCGTGTACTCGGTGGCCGCCGACACCATCGGTGACGGCTACCGGCTGCGGTTCCAGGTGGCCCAGCACGGCGGTGGCGCCGCGAAGGTCGCGACCGGGGGAAGCGCCAAGGTCTTCTTCTGGCGCTGACCCGCCGCTCCCCCGGCCCGGCGGATCAGAAGTCGTCGTTGGTGTAGGGCGCCAGCGGGACGGCCAGGGCCGCGTCCAGGCGCGCGGCGGCGCCCGGCGTGTGCTCGGTGACCGCGCCGATCCGCACCAGCGTGGTCAGCCTGGCGCCGCCCAGGTGGACCGCGGCGAGGTCGGCGACGTCCAGCGACAGGTCGGGGGCGCCGGTGGTGTGCTCGCAGCCGGGCTCGCTCCCGGTCGCCAGCCGCCACCGGCCGTGGTTGCCGGGGATGCGGGCGTCCGCGACGTCCAGCACGAACGCGTCGTCGGCCGCCCAGGACCGGGCGCGGAGCGCGGCCGGGACGTCGACGAGCCGCAGCCACAGTGCGCCGTAGTCGGCGGTCGTCCGGACCTGGTCGGGGTCGGCGGCCATGTGCGGCAGCAGGTCGTCCACCGGGCGGCTCGGCGCCGTGATCCGCGAGGTCAGGTCGATGCCGGCGAGATACTGCCAGAGCGCCGCCTCGACCCGCGCGTCCGCGGCGACGAGGTCCTCCAGCCGGACGGTGCCGCGGCCCGTCCGGTAGATCGCGTAGCCCTCCGGGTGCACGACGACGCGCGGCTCGGTGAGCCGGTCGTCGCTCAGCTCCTCGGCGGGCAGGACGTTGCGGGCCCACCACTCGTCGTCGCGTACCAGCCCGCCGGGGCGGCGCGCCAGGGCGGCCGCGTGGATCGGGCCGAGGACGGCGGGCACCTCGGCGAGGTCGATGAACCGCAGCGGCCGCGGGTCGGGCTCGGTGCGCAGCGCCAGCGGGCGGGAGGTGTCGACCTCCAGTTCGACGGCCCGGTCCGCGAGACCGAAGCCGTACCGGCCGTAGATGGCGCTCTCCGACGCCCACAGCGCCGCGACGGGGCGGCCCGCGGCGATCGCGTCGGCGTGCATCCGCTCGATCATCGCCGACAGCACGCCGCGGCGGCGGTGCGTCGGCAGCACGCCGACCGCGGTGATCGCCGAGCACTCGACGGTCCCGCCCGGCACGGCCAGCCGCATCGGCAGCACGGCGATCTGCCCCGCCCGGACGCCGCCGGACCAGGCGCCGATGCGCTCGGCGCGCCGTATCATCCAGCGCCAGCGTTCCAGATCGCGCTCGCGGATGCGCTGGTGGAACACCAGACCGGCGAAGTCGATCATCCCGTCGACATCGGCCTCGGGGACGTCCCGGATCTCCAGATCGGTCATGCGCCCACGGTAACCAGTGCCCGCAACCGGTTTTCCGGCCCGGCGGTCAGCCCCTGACCAGCGTCGCGAGGCACTCCACGTGCTGGGTCATCGGGAAGGCGTCGAAGGCGCGCAGGGTCTCCAGCGTCCAGCCGCGCTCGCCGAAGTAGCCGAGGTCGCGGGCCAGGGTGGCGGGGTCGCAGGACACGTAGGCGATCTTGCGGCCGGCGATCCGGGTGACGTGCTCGACCACCGCGCGGCCCGCGCCGGTGCGGGGCGGGTCCAGGACGACGACGTCGGCGCGGCGGACGCGTTCGCCCCGGTGGTGGCCGCCGCCGCGCTTGTTCTGCGTGCGCGAGCCGGCGGAGGCGCGGCCGAACTCCAGGTCGGCGATGACCTCCTCGACGGGGCCGCGCTCGATCGCGACGTTGTCCAGGTCGCGGAGGTTGAACCGGGCGTCCCGGACGGCCTGCCCGTCGGACTCGACGCCGACGACGAGGCCGTCGCGCCCGATCCGGTCGGCGAGGACGCCGGCGAACAGCCCGACGCCGCAGTACAGGTCGAGGGCGATGTCGCCCGGCTTCGGCTCGAGCGCGTCCAGGACGGCGTCGGCGAGCAGCTGTGCGGCACCGGGGTGGACCTGCCAGAACCCGCTGCCGGAGACCTGGAACATCCGCCCGGAGACGGACTCGCGGACGTACGGCAGGTTCGCGCCGGGCTCGGGCTTGCCGCGCACCAGCCGGACCGGGACGTCCAGCCGCGGCACCCGGATCTTGCGGCGGTCGCGGCCGCGCAGCACGACGAGCCGGTCGCCGGTGGTGGCCGACACGATGCCCTCGACGCCGGACGCGCCGGGCCAGCGCTTGTGCTCGATGCCCATCAGCTCGACGCCGGGGTGCGCGATCAGGCATTCGTCGATCGGCTCGATGTCGTGCGAGCGGTGCTTGCGCAGGCCGACGGCGCCGCCGTCGACGGCGAACTGGACGCGGGTGCGCCAGCCGAGCCCCGGCCGCGGCATCACCTCGGCGTCGACCGGGTAGGGGACCTCCTCGACGACGACCGTGCGGGTGATCCCGGCGAGCCGGCTCAGCTGCTCCTCGACGACCGCGGCCTTGAGGGCGCGCTGGGCGGGCAGGGAGGCGTGCTGCCAGTCGCAGCCGCCGCAGCGGCCGGGCCCGGCGAACGGGCAGGGCGGCTCGACCCGGTCCGGGGACGCCTCGATGATCTCCACGGCGTCGGCGCGCAGGAAGTTCTTGGTGCGGTCGGTGACCCGGGCCCGCACCTTCTCGCCGGGCAGCGCGTGCCGGACGAACACCACGCGGCCTTCGTACCGGGCGACGCAGAAGCCGCCGTTGGCGACGTTGCCGATCTCCAGTTCGAGGATCTCGGGGACATCGGGTTCCGAGTCGGTGCCTCGCGAGGGGGACCTGCCCCCCGGGCCGACTCCGTCGGTTTCACTCACGGTCCGAAACACTACCGCCGGACGGGCGCGCTTCGACCCGCGGCGGGCGCCGCGACGAGCCCGGGCCCGGCGGCTCCACCCGGCCCTTGAGCCGGTCGGAGGAGTGCAGCTGCCAGGCCACGCTGGTGACCATGACGCCGGGCTGGAACAGCAGCCGGCCCTTCAGCCGCAGCGCGCTCTGGTTGTGCAGCAGCTGCTCCCACCAGTGGCCGACGACGTATTCGGGGATGAACACGGTGACGACGTCGCGGGGGCTGCGCCGCCGCACGCTCTTGACGTAGGCGAGGACGGGCCGGGTGATCTCCCGGTACGGGGAGTCGAGGATCTTCAGCGGGACGGGGATGTCGAGGGCGTCCCACTCCTGCTGGAGCCGCTGCGACTCGTCGGCGTCCACCGCGACCGTGACGGCCTCCAGCGACGACGGGCGGGTCGCGCGGGCGTAGGCCAGCGCCCGCAGCGTCGGCTTGTGGATCTTGGAGACCAGCACGATGGCGTGGTTGCGGGCGGGCAGCGCCACGTCCTCGCCGGAGGGCACCAGCTCCTCGGCGACCCGGTCGTAGTGCCGCCGGATCGCCCGCATCAGCAGGAACAGCAGCGGCATCGCGATGCAGACGATGTAGGCGCCGAGCAGGAACTTGGTGAGCAGCACGACGACGAGGACGATGCCGGTGAGGGTGGCGCCGAAGGCGTTGATGCCGCGGGAGGTGCGCATCCGGCGCCGCTGCGCCGGGTCGGTCTCGGTGGCCAGCAGCCGGTTCCAGTGCCGGACCATGCCGACCTGGCTGACGGTGAACGAGACGAACACGCCGACGGTGTACAGCGGGATCAGCCGGCTGACGGACGCGTCGTAGGCGTAGATCAGCAGCCCCGCCATGGTGGCCAGGATGATGATGCCGTTGCTGAAGGCGAGCCGGTCGCCGCGGGTGTGCAGCTGGCGGGGCAGGTAGCGGTTCTGCGCGAGCACCGAGGCCAGCACCGGGAACCCGTTGAACGCGGTGTTCGCGGCGAGGAACAGGATCAGCGCGGTCATCGTGGTGACCAGCCCGAACCCGACCTCGAAGTTGCTGAACACGGTGTGCGCGACCTGCGCGATCACCGGGTCGGCGTCGGTGACCTCCTTGCCGGTGGCGGGGTTGATCAGGTGGCTGCCCTGGTCGGGCGAGGCGAACTTGGCGTGCGTGATGTAGGCGAACGCGGTCACCCCGCCGAACATCGTCATCGCGACGACGCCGAGCGCCAGCAGCGTCTTGGCCGCGTTCTCGCCCTTGGGCTTGCGGAACGCCGGCACGCCGTTGCTGATCGCCTCGACGCCGGTCAGCGCGGCGCAGCCGGACGAGAAGGCCCGCAGCAGCAGGAACACCAGCGCGAACCCGGCGACGCCCGCCTCGTCCCCGCGGATCTGGTAGTGCGCGGTCTCCGCGTCCAGGTGGGCGCCGAACACCAGCCGGCCGATCCCCCACAGCAGCATGGCGACGATGGAGAACATGAACAGGTAGGTCGGGATCGCGAAGGCGACCCCGGCCTCCTTCAGGCCGCGCAGGTTGCCGATGGTGAGCAGCACGACGATGCCGATGGCGACGGCCACCTCGTGCGGCTGCATGAACTTCAGCAGCGCGCCGAGGTTCTCCACCCCGGACGACACCGACACCGCGACGGTCATGACGTAGTCGACGAGCAGGGCGCTGGCGACGACCACGCCCCAGTTGCCGCCGAGGTTGGTGGTGGCGACCTCGAAGTCGCCGCCGCCGCTCTGGTAGGCGCGGACGTTCTGCCGGTACGACGCGACGACGGTGAGCAGGATCACCACGACGGCCGCGGCGACCCAGGGGGTGTAGTGGTAGGTGACGAGACCCGCGGCGGCGAGCGCGAGCAGGATCTCCTGGGGGGCGTACGCCACCGACGACAGGGCGTCGCTGGCGAAGATCGGCAGCGCGACCCTCTTCTTCAGCAGCTGCTCGTGCTGCTGGGCGCTGCTCAGCGCGCGGCCCAGGATGAGCCGCTTCGCAAGGTCCGGAACCTTTGACACGAGAGGAGAGCCTAGCCCGTCCCGCCGGCGCGCCCTCCCGGCCCCGCCCTCTGGCCGGGCGGGTAGTGCTCGCCTGGGCGGATGTGTAGTTTTGCAGCCCGGCAGGGATCAATCAGGAAAGCGATCCTCGGGTGCAGCACGGCGTCGGCGGACCGGCGGCGGACGTCGTGCACGGCACGGGGGGTACAGGGGGGGACGTCCCCTCTGGACGGGAGAAGGAACGGCCGTGCATATCGTGATCATGGGGTGCGGGCGGGTCGGGTCGACGCTCGCCCACATCCTCGAGGACAAGGGCCATACCGTGGCCATCATCGACCAGAGCCCGGAGGCGTTCCGCCGGCTGCGCAGCGGCTTCAAGGGCCGCCGCATCACCGGGTTCGGCTTCGACCGCGATGTGATCGTCGAGGCGGGCATCGAGAACGCGGACGCGTTCGTGGCGGTCAGCAGCGGCGACAACTCCAACATCATCTCGGCGCGGGTGGCGCGCGAGACGTTCGGCGTCGACAACGTGGTGGCGCGGATCTACGACCCGCGGCGCGCCGAGGTGTACCAGCGGCTCGGCATCCCCACGGTGGCGACGGTCCGCTGGACGGCCGACCAGATCCTGCGCCGGCTGCTGCCCGAGGGCGCCGAGCCGCTGTGGCGCGACCCGACCGGCGCGGTGCTGCTCGCGGAGCTGGACTCCGGGCACCTGTGGGTCGGCGAGAAGGTCGGGGCGCTGGAGGAGCACGCGGGCTGCCGGGTGGCGTTCCTGTCCAGGATGGGCGAGGCGCTCGTCCCGGAGCGCAACACGGTGATCCAGGACGGCGACATCGTGCACATCATCGCGCCCGCCGGCGAGGTCGAGCGGATCAACGCCGCCGTCGCGGCGCGCAACGAGGAGGGCTCCTGATGCGGGTCGCGATCGCCGGGGCCGGCGCGGTGGGCCGGTCCATCGCCCAGGAGCTGCTGGAGAACGGCCACGAGGTGCTCCTGATCGACAAGAGCCCGAAGGCCATCAAGGTGGAGATGGTGCCGCGCGCGGAGTGGCTGCTGGCCGACGCGTGCGAGATCTCCGCGCTGGACGACGCGGCGCTGGAGCGCTGCCAGGTCGTGGTCGCCTCGTCCGGCGACGACAAGGTCAACCTGGTGGTGTCGCTGCTCGCCAAGACCGAGTACGGGGTGCCGCGGGTGGTGGCGCGGATCAACCACCCGAACAACGAGTGGCTGTTCAACGAGTCGTGGGGGGTGGACGTCGCGGTGTCCACGCCGCGGCTGCTGTCGGCGCTGGTGGAGGAGGCCGTCAGCGTCGGCGACCTGGTCCGGCTGATGACGTTCCGGCAGGGCGAGGCGAACCTGGTGGAGCTGACGCTGCCGGACAACGCGCCGCTCGGCGGCGAGCGGGTCGGGTCGGTGAGCTGGCCGCGCGACACGGCGCTGGTGGCGATCCTGCGCGAGGGCCGGGTGCTGGTGCCGACGCCGGACGACACCCTCGAACCGGGCGACGAGCTGATGTTCGTGGCCAGCCAGGACGTGGAGGACGAGCTCGCGGAGCTGCTCGGCGGGCGGTGAGGCGCGCGGGGGCGGGCCGGGCGGCCCGTCCCCGCACCCGTAAGCCGGGGGCGGGCTCAGGCGGCGCCGGACTCGCCGGCGTCCTCGCCGGCGGGCAGCGGGGTGCGGCCCCGGGTGAGCAGCCAGACCATGGTGGCGAGCGCGGCGACCTGCAGCGGCCAGCCCATCGCGATCTTCGCGGCGCCGAGCAGCCCGCTCTGGTCGCCGGACGACAGGTAGATCGGGTACTGGACGGCGACCCGCAGCGCGCACGGCAGCACCAGCAGCCAGGTCAGCCGGGAGCACAGCCGCACGATGCCGCGGTCGGCGCGCCAGGCGGTCGGGTCGCCGGTGACCGAGCCGATGATGAAGCCGACGATCGGCCAGCGCACCGCGATGGAGAAGATCATCGCGGCGGCGTAGCCGGCGTTCAGCATGATGCCGGGCAGGAACGCGTCCTCGGCCTTGCCGGAGCGCAGCGCGAAGAAGGCCGCGATCGCGATGCCGACGAGGCTGTTCAGCACGAACTGCACGCTGGTGCGCTGCACGAGCCGGACCAGCAGCAGCACCACCGCCGCGCCCACCCCGACGCCGACGGAGAGCTTGATGTCCTTGGAGGCGACGTAGGTCGCGGTGAAGCCGATCGTCGGGACGGCGGCCTCGATCATGCCGCGCACGCCGCCGAGCGCCTTGCTGAGCTGGGCGCGCACCGCGGCCTCGACGGTGTCGTGAGCGGAGGCGGGGGCGGCGCCGGCGCCCGCCGGCTCCTGCGCGGGGCCGCCGCCGGGCGCCGCCGCGGAGGCGCCGGTGCCGGCCGCCGTCTCTGTCGCTTCCCGTTCGCTCACATCGCACTCCAGGCCGTCTCGCCGCGGGGGCCGCGCCCCCGCACCCCGCCCCGGGCGGGGGTCAGGATCCGCCGCGCAGCTCGTAGCGCGGATTGAACATGACCTTGCGCCCGTCCTGGACGCTGACCAGCCCCTCGGCGCGCAGCCGGCGGCCCGGGTCGATGCCGGCGATCCGCCGCCGGCCGAGCCAGACCAGGTTGATCACGTCGGTGCCGTCGTAGAGCTCGGCCTCCAGCGCGGGGGCGCCGCCCCGGGGCCGGAGGGTCACCGTACGCAGCGTACCCGCCACGCAGTGCCGCTTGCGCGCCGAACATGCGGTGATGGGGGTGGCGCCCTCGTCACCGCTGGTCTTCTGCAGCTCCTCGGCTTCGAGCTCGGCCTTGCTCGACGCCATGCGCCGCAGGAAGCGCCGCAGGCCGCCCTTGCCCCGTTCCGGCGGGGCCGGGTCGGTCTCCGGGGAAGTGCGGGCCGAAACCTCGTCCATAAGTGGAAGCGTATGGCATCCCGGTGTGAATCGGACCGGTGGACCTGCCGCCGGTCCGGCCCGTCTCAGGCGGCGGCGAACCGGACGGCGGAGACGGCGACCACGGCGGCGGCCGCGACGCCGTAGCCGGCGGTGGCGAGCGCGACCGTCCGGACGCGGCGCGCCTCGGTGGATCCGGTGAAGGTCAGCAGCCAGGCCAGCGCCGGGAGCACGAGGACGGCGTGCATCGTGACGAAGTGCGCGGGCTTGAGGGCCGCGGCGACGTGGTAGGCGGCCTGCTGGTGGCCGGTCTGCGCCGCGGCCACTCCCCTGGCGATCATCACGGCGCCGGACGACAGCGCGACCATGAGCGCGGCGAACCCGGCGCGCAAGGCGAGGCGCATGCTCGGGGCGGTGCCGGGGTTCGCGCGGAACGCGGCGACGGTCAGCGCGACGAGCGTGACCACCAGGACGGCGCCGCCGGCCGCGAGCATCCGCGAGACGGCGGTGTCGAACGGCGTCTCCATGTTGAAGTGGGACGGGACCCGCCGCCACGCCTGGAGGGTGATCAGCGCGACCTCGGCGACGCAGTCGGCCGCGAACACGCCGAGCAGGACGCGCCGGGCCCGCTCGCCGAGTTCGAGGAACGAGCTCACCCAGGCGATGGTGATCAGCGTGAGGCCGAAGGACAGGCCGAAGGTGACGGGCTTGCGCCACGAGACGGGCCCGGTCCACGGGCCGCCGTCGACGGCGAACACCAGCAGGTGGACCAGGCCGCCGAGCATCAGCAGCCCGCCGACCGCGTAGCAGGCGCGCTCGACGCGCCGCCCGTCCGCCCAGATGCCGGGGAGCGCTCGCATCGCGGCCGCCGCGGGGGATCCGCCGCGGACCGTGCCGGCCGTTCCGTCCATGCCCGCCTCCAAAATGAGTGAGTGCTCACCCAGTATGCGCGCCGGCACCGGAAACCACAAACGCCCGCGGTGCGGCGCGCTCATGACGAGCGCACCGCACCGCGGGCGTACGGCTCGGGCGGTCAGGCGGTGACCGCGTCGACCGCCGGGGTCCGGACGGCGCGGCGGGCGGCGCCGAGGGCCGTGGCCCCGGTCAGGACGGCCGCGAGGGCGACGACCCCGACGTAGATCCAGGCGCTCCCGTCCGGGACGGCCGAGCCCTTGCGGGCCACCGCGAACGGGATGATCGTGAAGACCGAGGCGACCGTCCCGCAGGCGGCGCCGACGACCGTCAGGACCGCCGACTCCAGCGCCACCGTGCCGAGCACCTGGGCCGGGGTCGCGCCCGCCAGTCGGGCCTGGCCGAACTCGCGGCGCCGGTGCGCGGTCGCCGCGACCAGCGTGTTCACCAGCATGATCGCGGCGAACAGCACCACCATCCCGATGACCACCAGGTTCAGCGTCTCGACGCCCTTCTGGTCGGCGGTCGCGGCGACGCCCGACCGGTCCGTCGCGGCGTTCTCGGTGGCCTGCAGGAACAGCGTCCCGACCGCGATGCCGGTGAACAGGATGATCGGGGTGACCGCGGACGCCATCGCGCCCGTCCGGCGGCGCAGGTTGGTCACCGCCAGGTCGCCGGCGACGCCGAACGCGCGCACCGGCCCGCCCAGCAGCGCCGTCGCCCGCCGGACGATCACCGGGGCGAGCAGCGCCAGCCCGATCGCGGCGAGGATGTCGGCCTGCCCGGACGCCGCCATCGCGTCGGTGCCCTTGCCGCGCATCATCGTCATCGTGACGACCGCCTCGTCCACCGCGAGGAACAGGAACACCCCGGCGAAGACCGCGCGCCTGCGGCCGAGCCGGCCCGGGTCCGCGGCCGCCGCCATCAGCGACTCGGTGACCCGGACGCGGGCGGCGCGGCGCGCGGTGATCAGCGCGGCGATCGCCGCGGACGCGAACGTCACCCCGACGCCGGTGCCGAGCGCGAACGCCCCGAACGCGTACGGCACGTCGCCGGGGACCTGGTGGGTGCCGTGCAGCAGCCCGAGCAGCCCCCGCCCGCCGAGCGCGCCGGGGACGGCGCCGAGCAGCGCCGCCAGCACGGCCAGGACCGCCGCCTCACCGACGATCATCCGGGTGAGCTGCGCCGGCGTCGCGCCGACGCTCTTCAGCAGCGCCATCTCCGCCGCCCGCTGCCGGACCGACAGGGTCAGCGTGGAGGTGACCGCGAAGACGACCAGCAGCAGCCCCCAGCCGCCGACCACCATCGCCATCGTGACCAGCGTGGACCGGGTCTGCCCGGTCGCCCCGCTCGCCTCGGCCGTGTCGTACATCGAGGCGAACGCCATGATGATCGCCGAACCGAGGAACATCGACAGGAAGCTCGCCGTGAACGCGCCCGCGCGCTTGCGCAGGGACCGCAGTGCCAGCGCGACCATCTCACACCCCCGCCTGGGCGCGGCCGGACGTCCGCTGCCGCTCGACCTCGTCGGCCAGGCGCGTCATCCGCTCGGCGACGGCCTCCGCCGTCGGCGCGCTCTGGTGGCCGACGATCCGGCCGTCCGCCAGGTACAGGACGGCGTCGGCGTGCGCGGCGGCGACCGGGTCGTGGGTGACCATCACCATCGTCCGCCCGTACACCCGGACGGCCTCCTGCAGCAGCCCGAGGACGTCGCGGGCGCTGCGGCTGTCGAGCGCGCCGGTCGGCTCGTCGCCGAACAGGATCCGCGGCTCGGTGACCAGCGCCCGCGCGATCGCGACCCGCTGCTGCTGCCCGCCCGACAGCTCCGCCGGCAGGTGCCCGAGCCGGTCGCCGAGCCCCACCCGGCCGAGGATCTCCCGCGCCCGGTCCTTGTCGACGCGGCGGCCCGCGAGCTTCAGCGGCAGCGTCACGTTCTGCAGGACGGTGAGCGTCGGCAGCAGGTTGAACTGCTGGAACACGAACCCGATCCGCTCCCGGCGGAACTTCGTCAGCGCCGCCTCACCGTCGCCGGACAGCTCGGCGCCGTCCACCAGGACCCGGCCGCCGGTCGGCTTGTCGAGGCCGGCCGCGCACTGCAGCAGCGTGCTCTTGCCCGAGCCGGACGGGCCCATCACCGCGGTGAACGACCCGGCCGGAAGCGACAGCGAGACTCCGTCGAGCGCGACGACGCGGTTGTCCTCCGCGCCGTAGACCTTGCGGACGTCCTCGAGCCGGAGCGCCTCGCTGGACGGGGCCGCCCCGCCAGGCCGCGCCTTGTGTCCGAACATCGCCTTCACCTCTCCGCCCTGCGCCCCTTCGTGGAGCGCCTTCGGAGACGAAGCTACGGACGGCGCAGGCCGCGGAGGATGGGCCCAGCACGCCGATCGGGGTAGGCAAAACCCCACCTTCGGCCGGCGCTCCCTCCGGCGCTACCGGCTGCGCAGCGCGGCGTGCCCGGCGGCGGTGCCGCGCAGCGCCAGGAGCGCGGTGATGATCGCGCCGATCCCCGCCGACAGCGATCCCGCGAGCTCGGAGGGGACGGCGAGGGCGACCGCCCCCGCGAGCGCCAGCACGGCGCCGGAGGCGGTCATCCAGGGGCGGGCGGCCCGGTGCACGGTCAGCCACGACGCGTCGTCGGCCATGCTCCGCTTGGTGCGGATCCCGGCGAACTGGTTGCGCGGGATGCGGCCGTCGGCGGTCCGCCTGCCGACCACCACGATGAGCGTCCCCGCGGCGATCAGCATGACGCCCATGAAGATGTTCAAGCCTGATCGTCCTCCTTTGCCGCCTCTTGTCCATCATGCCCGGAGCCGTTGATCCTGGCCAACGGGGCGGTGTACCGGGACCGGTGGTCGGGCCGGGCCCGCCCGGCCGCGTGCCGCAGCGCCGGGACCGCCGCCGCGCCGAACCGGACGAGCCCGTCCGCCGCGGCCTGCCTGACCTGCGCCCGCGGATGGGCGAGCAGGCCCACCAGCCCCGGGATCGCGGGCGCCCAGGCGGCGTGGCTCAGCGTCCTGACCGCCGAGCGGACGACGTCGGGCTCGGGGTCGCCGAGCAGCCGCACGGTCTGGTCCAGGTACGCCGCGCGCCCCAGCACCCGCCGCGACACCCGGTGCGCGTGCAGCCGCACCTTCGTCTCGCGGTGCCCGATCAGCTCGGCGAGCAGCTCGTCCAGGCCCTCCTCGCGGCGGTCGGCGAGGAGCGCGAGCGCGCGGCGCGCCTCCTTCGCGCCGCCGTCCCGCGCCTGCCGGAACAGCACCGCGCGCGACGGCCCGCCCACCGCGGGCGGCTTGTGCTCGCGCATCGCCGCCAGGGCCGCCGCGTCGCGGCCGGCGGCGCCGGGCGCGCGCAGCGGGGCGTCGACCAGGACGAGCCGGGCCGCCAGGTCGTCTCGCCCCTCGTCGCGCAGGCGCCGGAGCGCCCGGTCGAGGGCCGCCGTGCGGACGACCTTCCGGCCGGCGATCAGGTCGAGCAGGCCCCACGCGCCGTCCGCCAGCCGCTCGGCGATCACGCCGGCGACCGTGTCCCCGGACGCCTGCCGCAGGACGCGGCGGGCCTCGCCGTCGCCCCGCTCCCAGCGCGCCACCAGCACGGGGACGAACCGGTCGATTTCCGCGCCGTAGAGATGACCGGCCAGCCGGACGAACCGCTCATCACCGGCCGCTTCGAACGTCTCGGCGGGCTCCGGCGCCTCCAGGAGGACGTGCGCCAGTTCCCGGGTGGCCGTCAGCCCGGCGCGTCCTTCCAGGTAGGCGCGGAGGACGGCGGCCCTGCCCGCCGGCTCGGGCCGGGCGAGCAGCGCGCGGGCCGCCGCAGCACGCCGGGCGGCCGGACCGGCGTCCAGCATCGCCATCAGGCGGCGCCGCTGCGCCACGGACGGCGGCTGGTCGAGGTCGCCGGCCCGCGGCGTCCTCGCCTCGGGCTCCTCCCGGTCCTCCGCGAGCGTCCAGGGCGGGGCGCCGAGCGGCTGCACCGCCTCCATCCAGTCGAGCAGGAGGGGGCGCGCATCGGCGGGGGCGTCCGGGAAGGCGCTGATCAGCGCGTCCAGGACGTCCCGTGACGGGCCTCGCAGTCCGGCGCGGAGGCGCCGCAGCTCGCCCGGCTCGCGGACCGCCTCCCTGATCGCCTCGTGCGCGGCGGTCGCGTGCTCCAGCCTGTCCTGCGCGAACGCCTCGCGCAGGACGGCCTCTTCGTCCACCGCCCGATCGGGGACATCCCGTGCGGCGGCCAGCGCGCGTTCGAGGTCGTCGCGCGTCACGACCGCACCGCACAGCCCCAGCACGGTGATCGACACCGTGCTCGGCGGCAGTGCCCGCACCCGCTCGGTGAGCTGGAACCTCTCCCCCGCCCCGAGCCGAGGCGCCGCCTCCTTCACCAGTTCCAGGAGCCGTCGCCGTCGCGCGCCGCCGTCGCCATCTGAGACCAGGGCCTCGACGAGGAGCGCGGCGGACCCTGCGAAGATCTCCAGCTCCAGCGGCGTCCACGGCGGGCTGCAGAGGTCCGCGGCGAGGTGCAGCGCGCGCGGGTCCGATGCGGCGAGGTCGAGCCAGCGGGGCAGCAGTGGACGCAGCGAAGCGGGGGCCCCCGTGCCGTGCGCCCGCGCATCAAGGACGCGGCGGGCGGTCTCGATGTCCCAGCCGTGCTCCGCGAGGCTCCGGACATCAGCGGCAGCGCGCTCTACCTCCGAAGCGCCGACGCTCTCGGGCAGTCGGCCGAGAGCCGCGCCGCACCGCGACGGAGCGAGCGCGGGCAGCGCGGCGCGGAGCAGTACGCGGGTGCGATCGTCGGCGGCCTGCTCCGCTTCCGCGAGGACGACGGCGGCCGACGCGTCGCCGAGAACCGCGCGGAGCGCTTTGACGAGATCCTCGCGCAGGCCGGGGTTGTCGTGGCGCCCCAGCCAGAACAGCATCTTCGGGACGGCCGCCGGCGCGCCCGCCGCCGCGAGGGCCGCCGCGGCGGTCTTCTTGACGCTCATCTCCGGATGGTCGAGGCAGGCGGCGACCGCCGGAGCCGCCCAGGCCGCGCGCGCCTCGGCCAGGGCGCGCAGCGCCTGCCGGACGGTCGGCGCGTGGTCCGCCGCGGTCAGCGGGATCAGGCTCGCCGACAGCACCCGGGCGCCCTCGGCGTCGGTGGTGAAGAGCGCGGCGGCACGGCCGCGGACGTGCTCGTCGCGGTGCCTCAGCCACGGGTGGACGCGCGCCCTGGTCCGCCGGTACGGGGCGTCGCGCAGCACGCCGAGCAGGACCGCCTGCTCGGCGGGGACGAGCCCGGGCCGGTCGAGCAGGTCCAGGACCGTGCTCGCGAGCAGGGCGTCCCCGGCGGCCGACGGGTCCGCGGCGTCCAGCAGGCAGCGGGGCCGGACGGCGCCACGCCGGTGCAGCCGTCCGCCGAGGTCGCGGACCGCGTCCAGGACGTCGCCGGGCACGGCCGGGTCGGGGCCCGGCCCACCGGGCGTCCACGCCGCGGCCAGGCCGGACACGACGCGCAGCAGCAGGTCGGCGACGGCGGGCAGGCTGGTGGCGTCGCCGTTGCGGGCGAGCCGGGCGAGCGCCGCGGCCGGGTCGGCGGGGTCGTGGGCGGCCCGCAGGACCGCCAGTTCGCGTGGGTCGGGGCCGCCGAGGTCGTCGGCGATGCGGCGCGGCAGGTCGAGGGGGTCGAGCCGGTCGAGCAGCGTCCGGCGCCGGCCGGGCGCGCGGTCGAGGTGCCAGAGGATCTCCAGCGCGCGGCGCCGGAACGGCGTCAGGTGCGGGGCGGCGTCGCCGCCGTCGAGGCCGAGGCCGGTCCAGAGGGCGTCAGCGGTGCGCGGGCTGCCGACGGCTTCGAGCGCGTCGAGGGCCTCGCGGGGCGCGTCCGGCAGCAGCGCGAGGACGGTCTCCTCCGCCGCCGGGTCGCGCAGGTCGCGGAGCGCGCGCAGGAACGGCCGCGGGTCGGCGGCGTCGCGGGCGAGGCGGGCGACGGCACCGGAGACGTCGAGCCCGGGGGCGCCCTGCGCGTCGAGCGCGACGAGCAG
Source organism: Actinomadura violacea (assembly GCF_017573465.1). GTDB lineage: Bacteria > Actinomycetota > Actinomycetes > Streptosporangiales > Streptosporangiaceae > Spirillospora > Spirillospora violacea. The sequence goes on along the minus strand of NZ_JAGEPF010000010.1, from coordinate 269,232 downwards.
GTCGAGCCGGCGGGGCCACGAACCGCCGTCCGCCCCGCCGGGGCCCGGCTCGGCGAGTTCCCGCAGCGCCTCGTGCCGGAGGGAGAACAGCACCGCCGCGATCTCCCCGGCGGGAACGTCCTGATCGGCGAGGGCGAGCTCGATGATCGCGGGGACGTGGCGGGCGGCGGGGAAGTGGCCGCGCCGGTGCAGGCCGCGCAGGCACGCGGCGGCCGGCGCGGCGAGCAGCGGCGGGTCCTGGGCGGCGACGGCGAGCAGGTCGCCGACGTCGTCGCGGCCGGCGAGGTCGCCGAGCAGTTCGAGCGCCCGCCGCCGCGACGCCGGGGCCTTCGACGGGTCGGCGGCCACGTCGCGGAGCAGGTCGCGGTGCCCGTGCCGGGCCGCGACCTCGATCGCGGCGGCGTCCGGTCCGGCGCCGAGGAGGCGGCGCACCCGCTCGTGCGGCAGCGGGTCGAGCACCGCCCACGGCTCGGCCAGCTCGCGCAGCGCCTCGGGGACGCCGGCGGCGAGCCCCGCGATGACCTCCCGGACGGTGCGGGGCGGCAGCAGGGCCGTATGCAGGGCCTCCCGGGCGATCCGGACGGCCTCGCCGCGCAGGACCGCGTCCGGCCGCCTCGCGAGGTCGCGCACCAGCGACTCGGGGTCGTCCGCGTCGGCCGCGCGGACGGCGCGCACCGCCTGGTAGAGCGGCTCACCCGCCGGTTCGCCCGCCGGTCCGTCGCCGACGTTCGCGCGTCCCGCGGCGATCTCGGCGGCCAGCCACGCGGTGCGGACGGCGGCGGGCAGTCCGGCGGACCGCCAGTCCGGCCAGGACCGGGCGTGTCCGTGCAGGTGGAGGCGGGCCAGTGCGAGCGCCGCCTCCGCCGGCCCGTCCAGCGCGGGCGGTGCGGCGGGGGCGCCGGGCGGGAGTCCGGCGTCGAGGAGGCCCGCGAGGCGGACGGATTCCGGCACCGATGTCATGGCCGCGATCTTAGGAGCTTCGGCGCCGGCCGCCGGTCCGCCAGGATGGACGCATGGAACCGGTACCGGAGGACTGGGACAGGGCGCTCGCGATCGTCGCCCATCCCGACGACCTGGAGTACGGCGGCTCGACCGCGGTCGCGAAGTGGACGTCCCAGGGCAAGAGCGTGACGCAGGTGCTCGCGACCCGCGGCGAGGCGGGGATCGACGGCATGGACCCCGACGAGGTGCGCCGCGTCCGCACCCTGGAGCAGATCGAGGCGGCCCGCCGGGTCGGCGTGAAGGACGTCGAGTTCCTCGATCTGCAGGACGGCGTGCTGGAGTACGGGCTGCCGCTGCGGCGGCTCCTCGCGGCGGCGATCCGGCGGCACCGGCCGGAGGTGGTGCTGTCGGTGAACTTCCGGGAGACCTTCCCCGGCGGCGGGTTCAACATGGCCGACCACCGGGTGCTGGGCCTCGCGGTCGCCGACGCGATCAGGGACGCGGCGAACCGCTGGGTGTTCCGCGACCTCGGGCTGGAGCCGTGGCAGGGCGTGCGGTTCGCGCTGTTCGGCGGGTCGCCGCAGGCCGCGCACTACGTGGACGTGACCGGCCACCTGCAGGACGGCGTCGGCTCGCTGCTGGCGCACGAGGTGTACTTCGGCAACCTCGGCGCGGACTTCGACGCCGCCGCGTTCCTCACCGGGATCGTCGAGCCGACCGGCCGGGCCGTCGGCGTCGAGCACGCCATGCCCTTCGAGATGATCGGGGCGTGACCGGGACGGCCGGGGCCTGAACGGCCGCCTCAGTGCCGGGCGTTGGGCCGCTTGCCCTTGTTGTGCTTCCCGCGCTTGCGGGCCCGGCGCTTCCGCGTTCGCTTCGACATGCCCCGATTGACCACCCGGCGGGCGCCGCGCGCAAGGGTCCGGGCACCGGCGCGAACGCAGAAACCCGCCGGGCCGTGCGTCCGAAAAGCGGCGCACGGCCCGGCGGGCCTGCAGGTCCGGTCGGCTCCGGGCGGGCCCGGGGTCCGGTCAGCGGACCTCGGTGATCTCGGGGCCGCGGTCGAACGGGTTGAAGGTCTCCTCGCCGCCCTGCTCCTCGCCGTCCTCCCCGGCCTCGCTGAACTCCTTGGGGATCTGCAGCTCGAGCAGGTCGCGGGGCGGCATCGGCGCGTCGCCGCGCACGACCACGACGCCGCGCAGCACGTCCTCGAGGACCTGCCACTGCTCCTCGTCCTCGATCGCGGCGCCCTGCACCACGGCCTGCAGGAACCAGCGGGGGCCGTCGACGCCGAGGAAGCGGATGATCTGCGGCGCCCAGCCCTGCTCGACGAACTCGTCCGGGATCTGCTCGCGGACCTCGGCGGGCATCTCCGCGAGGACCTCCTCGGTCAGCGCGGCGGGGATCATCGCCAGCAGCTCGGGACCGAACGGCCCCTCGCCCTCCTGGGTCTGGCCCTGCGCCTCCTCCTGGATGTCCTTGGCGGTCTCGCGGCGCACGTCCTCCCAGATGCCGCTGCGCTTGGGCGCGGCGAACACCTGCAGCTGCATGGCGCTCTCCTCGTACTGGACGAGCACCGCGACGGGCCGGCCGTCGAGGGGGTTGCCCTCCTCGTCCACCTGGGTCGCCTCGAAGTTCACCTGGAAGCCGAGCCCCGGCGCGATCGGGACCTGCATCGAGCCGAAGTCCAGCCGCTGCATCTCGGGGAAGGAGTCCTCGGAGTCCCAGGGGCCGCCCTCGGCGCCGTCCGCCTGGGCGGGGGCCTCCTCGGCGTCCTCGTCAACGGCCTCCGCCGGTTCCTCGGTCGCCTCGGGACCCTTCTCGGGCTCGTCGGCCTGCCGGCGACGTCCAAAAGCCACGACTCACGCTCCTTCTCGACTGTGCTCGTTACCAGTGTCACCCATGCCCGGGAGCCCCCGGCCCGTCGAACCCGCCGGTGGAGCCGAACCCGCCGGTTCCGCGGGCCGATCCGGGAAGCTCGGCGACCTCGTGGAACACAGCCTGCTCCACCCGCTGCACGACCATCTGCGCGATGCGGTCGCCGCGCCGCAGCCGCACGGTGGCGCGGCGGTCGGTGTTCAGCAGGGTCACCCTGATCTCACCCCGATAGCCGGCGTCGACCGTACCGGGTGCGTTGACTATGGTCACCCCCAACCTAGCGCCCAAACCGGACCTGGGGTGAATGAAAGCGGCGTAGCCGTCGGGCAGCGCGATCGCCATGCCGGTGGGGACGACGGCGCGCTCCCCGGGCGCCAGCTCGACGTCCTCGGCGGCGACGAGGTCGGCGCCGGCGTCGCCCGCGTGCGCGTACTGCGGCAGGGGCAGCTCGGGATCGAGCCGCTTGATCAGCACATCGACCTTGCCCAACGGGTCCACCTCGCGCTCGGGAGCCTTCCGGCGGTCCCGCCGAGAAGCCAGATGACAATACCGGGACCGGGGGCGGCGGGCCGCGCGTGAAACGCCCTCGCGTCCGGCTCCGCGCGCGACCCTACCCGTTTCGGGGCCGGGACCCGCCCGTCCGTTGGCGCGGCGGCCGGAGGAATGGGACACTACGGACGTCCGCATCGTCGGGAAGGTCCGTTCATGTTCTGGTCGCTGGTGGTCGCCGCGCTGCTGCGCGTGCTCGCCGCGGCCGAGTGGGCCGGGACCGAGTGGACCGGGACCGTGCCGGGGCAGCCGGTGCTGCTGGCGCTGGCGACGGTCACCGTCGCGGGACTCGTCGTCCTCGCCGCGGTGCGGCTGGGCACGGCGCGGCGCGGCCATCGGGCCGCGCTGGCGCGGGTGCGGACGACCCTGCGGGAGCGGACGCTGCGGACCGCCTTCCTGCCGCAGCGCGATCCGGACGCGGCGGGACGACCCCGTCCGCGGGCACCGGGAGCGGAGATCGCGGCCGCCTGAGCGCGGCCGGCACGCCATCGATCTCCCTCCTACCGGAAGGCTCTCATGTCCCTGTTCGACGTTCCCGTTTCGCTTGCGTACGCCCTGGTCAGGGCGCTGACGGACGGCATCGGCCCGGTCGCCGGCCCGGCGTCGGCCACCGCCGCGATCATCGTGTTCACGCTCCTCGTCCGGCTGGCGATGCTGCCGCTGGCGGTGTCGGCCGCCAAGGGCGAGCGGACGCGGGCGCGCCTGCTACCGAAGGTCCAGGCCCTGCAGAGCAGGCACAAGAAGAACCCGCAGCGGCTCCAGCGCGAGACCGCGGCGCTCTACGAGGCGGAGGGCGCGACGCCGCTGTCCGGATGCCTGCCGATGTTCGCGCAGGTGCCGTTCTTCATGGTGATGTACCGGCTGTTCCGGTCGGCGACGGTCGCGGGGCACCAGAACGCCCTGCTCGCGCACACGTTGCTGGGCGCGCCGCTGGGGCAGAACTGGATCGGGCTGCTCGGCGGCGGGCTGTTCGCGCCGCCGTCGCTGGTGTTCCTCGGCCTGCTCGCGCTGCTCGCGGCGCTGGCCGTGTGGTCGTCGCGGCGGGCCGCGCGGACGGCGCCGGCCGGAGCGGCGGGCGTGCTGGCCCGGGTCGCGCCGTTCGGGACGGTGGTGTTCGCGGCGTTCGCGCCGCTGGCCGCCGGCCTGTACCTGCTGGTGTCGGGCACGTGGACGGCCGTCGAGCGCGCCGTGCTCCACAAGCGGATCGTCGCGCCGGCCGGCTGAATCGCCGGGCCGAATCGCCGGGTTCGCCTTGACGGCGCCATTGGACGCCGGTTCGATAGAAACCGAACGAGATTCTGGATCTGACGCCGAAGGCGGTGAGCGGGTGTGACGACCGCGACTCGGGACGAGATCGACGGCAACCTGTCCTCGCTGGAGTTCTGGGCGCTGCCCCCGGCCCGGCGGACGGCGGCCTTCGCCCGGCTCCGGGAGCTCGACCATCCGGAGTTCTTCCCGGAGCTGAAGCTCCCGTTCGTCAAGGCGGGCGCGGGCTACTACGCGCTGACCCGGCACGCCGACGTGGTCGAGGCCAGCCGGACGCCGCAGGTCTTCAGCAGCGAGCCGTGCTCCAACAGCATCGCCGACCTGCCGCGCTTCCTGGCCCGCTACTTCGGCTCGATGATCAACATGGACGACCCGCGGCACGCCAAGATCCGCCGGATCGTGTCGCGGGCGTTCACCCCCCGCATCCTGGAGAAGACGGAGGCCGACCTCCAGCGCAGCGCGACCCGGATCGTCGACGACCTGCTCGCCAAGGGCTCGGCCGACTTCGTCACCGACGTCGCGGCCCGGCTCCCCCTCCAGGTCATCTGCGACATGATGGGGATCCCCGAGCACGTCCGCCCGATGGTGTACGACCGGACGAACCTCATCCTGGGCCTCGGCGACCCCGAGTACATGGGCGGCAAGAACTACGCCCGCGACGGCATCACCCGGATGGGCGCGCTGTACGGGCTGCTGAAGGTGCTCGCCGCGGGGTACGAGCTGAACCACCTGGCGATGAAGCTGGCCCGGCAGCGCCGCCGGAACCCCGGCGACGACCTGGTGTCGGCGCTGATCGCGGCGAACGTGGACGGCGAGTCGCTGACCGACCAGGAGATCGGCTCGTTCTTCATCCTGCTCGTCGTCGCGGGCAACGAGACGACCCGCAACGCGATGTCGCACGGGCTGAAGCTGCTCACCGACAACCCCGAGCAGCGCGCCCTGCTGCTGGAGGACTTCGACGCGCACATCCCGGGCGCGGTCGAGGAGATCGTCCGGATGGCGACGCCGGTCATCCAGTTCCGCCGGACGCTGACCCGCGACCACGAGATGAACGGCCACGAGTACAAGGCGGGCGACAAGGTCCTGCTCTTCTACAACTCCGCCAACCGGGACGAGGCCGTCTTCGAGAACCCCGACGCGTTCGACATCACCCGCTCGCCGAACCCGCACGTCGGGTTCGGCGGCCCCGGCCCGCACTTCTGCCTCGGCGCGAACCTCGCCCGCCGCGAGATCACCGTCATGTACCGGGAGCTGTTCACCCGCGTCCCGCAGATCCGGGCGACCGCGGAGCCGGACCGGCTGTTCTCCAGCTTCATCAACGGGATCAAGCACCTGCCCTGCGCGGTCTGACCTCCGGGACGCGGAAGGTGCGGCGGGCCCGGCCGGCGCGGCGCGGATGTACGCCGTCCGGACCCGCCGCGGCTCACGTCCCCGGCCGGGCCGGGTAGCCCGCGGCCCGCGCCGCCGGGGAGACCGCCAGGTAGTCGAGCGCGCGCCGCGTCGAGCATTCGGCGGACGGATGGTAGTCGCGCCGCAGGTAGGCGCGCGCGGCGGCGACCATGAACCGGTTGCTCGGGAACAGCCCGCGCCGCACCGCGCGCCGGTAGTCGCGGATCCGCGGCCGGACGCCCTTCAGCGCCGGGTCGGCGCGGCACAGGTACACCGCTCCCGCGTACACCATCAGCGGCATCGCAAGCACGCCGATGAAGAACGCGATGAACCGCAGCCAGTACCGCCCGGCGACGTGCTGGTACACGTCGAACGCGACGGACCGGTGCTCGACCTCCTCGGCGCCGTGCCAGCGCAGCAGGTCCATCATCGTGGGGTCGGCGCCGGCGTCGTCCAGCGCGCGGGCGTCCAGGATCCACTGGCCGAGCGCGGCCGTGTAGTGCTCGATCGCGGCGATGATCCCGATCCGGAACACCAGCCAGCGGCGGCGCGGGACGAACGGCACCGGGCAGCGGTCGCCGAGGATCCGCTTGAACATCCACTCGATCCGGGCGGTGAGCGGGCGCGGGTCGAGACCCTGCGCGAGCATCTGCCGGTCGAGGACGCCCTGGTGGGAGTAGGCGTGCACCGCCTCCTGCCCCATGAAGCCCTTGACCTCGCGGTAGAGGCGCTCGTCGTCCTCCACCAGCGGCAGCGTCTGCTTGTAGACGTGCACGAACCAGCGTTCGCCGGCGGGCAGCAGCAGGTGCAGGACGTTGATGAAGTGGGTGGCGACCGGCTCGTCCGGGATCCAGTGCAGCGGCGTGTCGGCCCAGTCGAACCTCACCCGGCGCGGGGTGATGGCGGGGTGCCGCTCGTCGATCTCGCTCATGCCGTCACTCCCCCGCCGCCACGACCTCGCCCTGCACGGGCAGCTGCGCGTCCCGCAGCCCCGCCGTCTCCGGACCGCCCTCGATGTGCCGGACGAACTCGGCGATCCACGCGGCGGTCGTCGCCGGGTCCTTGCGGACGGCGCCCCAGTGGCCGGCCGGGATCTCCCGCCGCCAGAGCCGGTCGACGTAGCGGGCGAGGTCCGCGGACTGGTGCGGCGAGACGAACGCGTCCCGCGTCGGCGCGATGACCTGCACCGGGACGTGCGTCGTCGCCATGGCTCCGGGGCGCAGGAAGCGGACGGCGTTGGCGCGGTACAGCTTCATCCCGTACAGCGCGTCCTTGCGGAACGTGTCGGCGTGCCAGCCCTCGATGCCCTCCATCCGCTCGATCACGACGGGGAACAGGCGCGCGCCGCCGAGCCGCCAGGCGAGCTGCGGGACGCCGGGGATCGCGCCGAACATCAGGTACCAGGACCGCGCGAACTGCCCGGCGAGCTGCAGGACGTGCCGGGGCGTCGGGCGGCGCAGCCGGTCGCGCACCCACTGCCCGAAGTGCTCGATGCACGGCCCGGAGATCGAGGTGAACGAGGCGACGCGCCCTTCGGCGGCGCCGCCGGTGACCGCGCCCCAGCCCTGCACCGACCCCCAGTCGTGGCCGACCAGGTGGACGGGGCGCCCGGGCGACACGGCGTCGACCACCGCGGCCAGGTCGGCGGCCAGGTTCTCCATCGCGTAGGCGCGGGTGCGGCGCGGCCGGGACGAGCCGCCGGCGCCGCGCACGTCGTAGGCGACGACGTGGAAGTCCTCGGCGAGCAGGTCCGCGACCGGCTCCCAGACCGCCTGGCTGTCGGGGTAGCCGTGCACGAGCACGACCACGGGGGCCGTCCGCGGGCCCCGTTCGCGGACGGCGAGCCGTACCCCGTCCGCCTTCACGCGCCTGCTCTTCACGCTCTTCACGGCGGCCCCGCCGCGCGGCAACACGTCCATCGCCACCACCTAATTAGACTTGGAATCTAATATGGTGACCGCGCCGGACGGAAGTCAAGAGCGGGACCGCCGGGCCCGGTACCGCACCGGGCCCGGCCGCGGCTCAGCCGGCGGGCGCCAGCGTCACGTCCACCGTCAGGTCCGCGGGCGCGCTCTCCAGCGTCAGCTCCGCGATCCGGCCCGCGGCGGCCAGGTCCGGCCGGGCGACCCGGCCCGCCTCCGCGCCGCGCACCACCGCCCGCGACACGTCCGCGCGCATCGACGCCTTCGCCTCCGACTTGGCCTTGCGGACCTGCCGCAGCGCCTCACCCGTCGCCGCGAGCACCGCCGGGTCGCCGCCCGCGGGCAGCTCGGCCGGCAGCGGCCACGGCGCGGCGTGCACCGAGCCCTTCCGCCACCACGACCAGACCTCCTCGGTCACGAACGGCAGCACCGGCGCGAACAGCCGCAGCAGCACCGACAGCGCCGACTGCAGCGCCGCGCGCGCCGACTGCGCCTGCGGGCCGTCCCCGTACGCGCGGGTCTTGACCAGCTCCAGGTAGTCGTCGCAGAACTCCCAGAAGAACCGCTCCGTGCGCTCCAGCGCCCGCGTGTAGTCGTAGCCCTCGAACGCCTCCGTCGCGTCCGCCACGACAGCGGCCAGCGCGGCCAGCATCGCCCGGTCCAGCGGCTCGGTCACCGCCGCGTCCCGCTCCGCCTCGCCCAGCCCCAGCACGAACTTCGACGCGTTGAGGATCTTGATGGCGAGCCGCCGGCCCACCTTGATCTGCCCGGTGTCGAACGCGGTGTCGGTGCCCGGCCGGCCGCTCGCCGCCCAGTACCGCACGGCGTCCGACCCGTACTCGCGCAGCAGGTCGATCGGGGTGACCGCGTTCCCCTTGGACTTCGACATCTTCTTGCGGTCCGGGTCGAGGATCCAGCCCGACAGCGCCGTGTCCGTCCACGGCAGTGACCCGTGCTCCAGATGCGACCGGACGGCCGTCGAGAACAGCCACGTCCGGATGATGTCGTGCCCCTGCGGCCGCAGGTCGTAGGGGAACACCCGGGAGAACAGGTCGGCGTCGCGCTCCCAGCCGCCCGCGATCTGCGGCGTCAGCGACGACGTCGCCCAGGTGTCCATCACGTCCGGGTCGCCGGCGAACCCGCCCGGCACGCCCCGCTGATCCTCGGTGAAGCCCGGCGGGACGTCCGAGGACGGGTCGACCGGCAGCGCGTCCTCCGCCGGCACGATCGGCTCGCCGTGGACCGGCTCGCCCGACGCGTCCAGCCGGTACCAGACCGGGATCGGCACGCCGAAGAACCGCTGCCGGGAGATCAGCCAGTCGCCGTTCAGCCCCTCCACCCAGTTCTCGTACCGGGCCTTCATGTACGGCGGATGCCAGTTCAGCTCGGCGCCGCGCGCCAGCAGCTCCGCGCGGGTCGCGGCGTCGCGCCCGCCGTTGCGGATGTACCACTGCCGCGTCGTGACGATCTCGAGCGGCTTGTTGCCCTTCTCGTAGAACTTCACCGGACGGCTGATCTTGCGCGGCTCGCCGTCCAGGTCGCCGGACTCGCGCAGCATCTCCACCACGCGCTCCTTGGCGGAGAACACCGTCTTGCCCGCCAGCTCCGCGTACGGCCCCGCCGGGACGCCCGACGGCGGCTCGGCCGACAGCCGGCCGTCCCAGCCGATCACTGCGCGGGTCGGCAGGTTCAGCTCCCGCCACCAGGTGACGTCCGTGACGTCGCCGAACGTGCAGATCATCGCGATGCCCGACCCCTTGTCGGGCTCGGCGAGCCGGTGCCCGAGCACCGGGACCTCGACGCCGAACAGCGGCGTGCGGACCATCGTCCCGAACAGCTCCTGGTACCGCTCGTCGTCGGGGTGCGCGACCAGCGCCACGCACGCCGGCAGCAGCTCGGGGCGCGTCGTCTCGATGTAGACGGGCCGCTCGTCCCCGTGGAACCGGATCCGGTGGAACGCGCCCGGCTGCTCGCGGTCCTCCAGCTCGGCCTGCGCGACGGCCGTCCGGAACGTCACGTCCCACAGCGTCGGCGCCTCCGACACGTACGCCTCGCCGCGCGCCAGGTTCCGCAGGAACGCGCGCTGCGACGCCGTCCGGGACGCCTCGCCGATGGTGGAGTACAGGTGGTTCCAGTCGACCGACAGGCCGACGCGGCGCCACATCTCCTCGAACGCCTTCTCGTCGACCTCGGTGAGCCGCTCGCACAGCTCGATGAAGTTGCGCCGCGACACCGGGACCTGGCGCTTCGGGTCGGGCTTGGCCGGCGGCTCGAACTCGGGGTCGTAGGGCAGCGACGGCTCGCACCGCACGCCGAAGTGGTTCTGCACCCGGCGCTCGGTGGGCAGGCCGTTATCGTCCCAGCCCATCGGGTAGAAGACCGCGCGACCGCGCATGCGGTGGAACCGGGCGACGGTGTCGGTGTGGGTGTAGGAGAAGACGTGGCCGACGTGCAGGGAGCCGCTCACGGTGGGCGGCGGGGTGTCGATCGAGTAGACCTCGGCGCGCGGCCGGGTGCGGTCGAAGCGGTGGACGCCGGAGTCCTCCCAGGCGCGTACCCACTTGTCCTCCAGGCCGTCCAGGGAGGGCTTGGAAGGGACGTTCGGCGTACGCGGCTGCTCTGTCATGGGCCAATGGTATTGACCTTCGCCCCGCCCGCATGCCACTTGCCCGCGCCGACGCCGCGGCCTTACCCGCCCGGAGCGGGGCGTTCCGGTAGCGTCGGAGGCGACAGGACGACTGGAGGACGATGATGGCGGACAAAGGCGACATCGGCTATCGGGTGATGGCCGGCGCCGCGGCCTTCGCGGGCGGCTTCGTCGCGAAGAAGGCGATCACGCTCGTCTGGAAGAAGACGACCGGCAAGGAGCCGCCGACCAACCCCGAGTCGCCGGACGTGGCACTGTCGGAGGCGATCGGCTGGGCCGTGGTGATGGGCGTCGGCATGGAGATCGCGCGGCTGCTCGCCACCCGCGCCGCCGCCCACCAGTGGGCCAAGGGGACCGGCGAGCTGCCCTCCCACCTCAAAGTGGACGCCTGACCAGGGCGTCCGCGCCCGAGGCGTGAACGCGTCGTGGCCGGCCCCGGACGAACCGGGGCCGGCCACGACGCGTTCTCGCTGAGGGGCCTTTCTCGCTGAGGGGCTTTTGTCGCGGACGGGCGGGGCGCCGCCCGACGTGCCCGCGCCGCCGTGGGCGCGCGTCGGTCCGGCTCCGCGAGGGGGACGCGGATCGACCGCCGCCGGCGGCACGGCCTGCGAGGGGCTAGCGGGGCTTGCCGCGCGGCAGCGGCGGCGGGAGGCCCGCCGACGCGCGCAGATCCTGGCGGATCTTCCCGGCCAGCGCCTTCGTGGCGGCCCGGTTCAGCGCGGCGCCCGCGGCCGCGCCGGTCAGCAGCGGCCCCATCGTCGTCAGGTGGCGGCCGAACGTGCGCATCATCCGCTTGCGCAGCGTCGCCTTGGCCGCCGAGCCGAGCGCGCTGGTGAACGTCCCGCCCTCCAGCGGGTTGACGCCGCGCTGGCGCGCCCAGGAGGTGACGAACGCCGCACCGCGCGCGCTCCCGCTGCCCTGCACGCTGATCCCGTACACCTCGTGCAGCTCCGCGATCAGCTTCACCTCGATCGCCGCGACCACGAGGGTCTCGGCGGCGATCTGGGCGGGGGCGGTCAGCAGCAGCGGCGGAGCGGCGAACTCCACCGCGGCGAGCGCGCCGCCCGCCGCGCCGACGGCGGTGGTGGCGTTGCCCGCCACCCTGACCAGGTTGTCGGCGAGGTCCTCGCCGACGAGGCCGTGGTGGTGGCGGCTCAGCGTCTCCAGATCACGGATCGGGATGTGCGGGGCCGCCTCCACCAGCAGGTCGGCCAGCAGGCGGCCGCGCGCGACCCCGGCGGCGCCGGCCCGCCGGGCGCCCTGCCCGAGCAGCCGGGCCAGCCGGCCGAGCAGCCGCCCGCGGGTCTCGCGGTCCATCTCCTCGTCGCCAGCGAGCCTGCCGATCAGCTCGCCGAGCTCGGTGGAGCCGTCGCCGCGCGCCGGCTCCACGTCGTCGTGCCGTCGTTCGAGTTCTCCCGTCATGCCGCTCCCGGTGGTGCCTCTCCGAAGGGCCTGTCCCCCGGACGTGTCAGGCGGCGCACTCGCGGCAGACCGGCTGGCCGTTCTTCTCGGTGGCCAGCTGGCTGCGGTGGTGCACCAGGAAGCAGCGCGTGCAGGTGAACTCGTCGGCCTGCCGGGGGACCACCCGGAAGGTCAGTTCCTCGTTGGACAGGTCCGCGCCGGGCAGCTCGGCGACCTCACCGGCGTCCAGGTCCTCGTCGATGATGCTGGCGGCCTTGTCGGCGCGCCGGGCCTGGAGCTCCTGGAGGCTGTCCTCGCTCAGGTCGTCGTCTGTCTTGCGTGGGCTGTCGTAGTCGGTCGCCATCTTCTATCTCCATCCCCCTCAGTGCTTTATGCGCCCCGTCGCGCGGAACTAACGCTCGGGGGACCGTTCTTGTGCCCGATCCGGGCGGGAAATTCTGTCACGGTTGGTGAGCTGTGACACACGAGGCGCGACCGTTCCCACGAGTGACGCCTATCACCCGTTTCCCATCCTCGCGTTGTGTCGTCCCTCACACGCCCGGCCGACGCTCCGGCATGCTCCCGAAGGGCCGGTGGCGCCTGCCGGGGGTTCCCGCGGCGGCGGGGATCATACCCGCCCCGGGAGCGTTGCGCGCGCCGACCGGCCCGCGGCGCGCGGGACGGCTCGAACCGGCTGGTGGACCGCTGAACCAGACGCTTCGGTGAAACGTCTGAACTAACGCGATATCGTGCCCGCCTGAGGTCGGGGGCCGGGTTCGCCGGCGCCGGCGCGGCCGGGGCGGGGGCCGCGACCCCCCGACGGGGTCCGGACACACCATGTCGCGGGACATCACTGCGGGTCACTGGAGGATCAGATGCCGGATGCCGCTCCGCTGGAGCCGGGCGATCCCAGCGCGCTGGGTCAGTTCGAGGTCGTCGGCCGGCTCGGCGCCGGAGGGCAGGGCGCGGTCTTCCTCGGCCGGGGGCCGGACGGCGGGTACGTGGCGATCAAGCTGCTGCACGCGCAGATGGCCAACGACCCCGCCGCGCGCGCCCGCTTCACCCGCGAGGTGTCGGCGGCGCAGCGCGTCGAGCCGTTCTGCACGGCGCGGGTGCTCGAGGCCGACGTGCAGGGCGACCAGCCCTACGTCGTCAGCGAGTTCATCGACGGCCCGTCGCTGCACGACGTCGTCGCGCACAACGGCCCGCTCGGCGCGGCCGAGCTGGAGCGGCTGGCGATCGGCACCGTGACGGCGCTCGCGGCCATCCACGAGGCCGGGATCGTGCACCGCGACTTCAAGCCCAACAACGTCATGCTGGCCTCCGACGGCCCGCGCGTCGTGGACTTCGGCATCGCCCGGACGGTCAACTCGCAGGAGAGCGCCGTCACCGCGACCGGCATGGTGGTCGGCACGCCCGGCTACCTGGCGCCCGAGCAGCTGACCGGCGCGCCGCTGACGCCCGCGGTGGACATCTTCGCCTGGGGCGCGACCATGGTGTTCGCGGCCACCGGGCAGTCGCCGTTCGAGGCCGACACGCTGCCGGTCATCATCAACCGCATCCTCAACGAGGACCCGGACCTGTCGGCGCTGCCGCCCGGCCCGGTGCGCGACCTGGTCGCCCGCTGCCTGTCCAAGGACGCGGGGCTGCGGCCGCCCGCGCCGCAGCTGCTGCTGAACCTGCTCGGCGCCGTCGGCGCCGCGCCGTCCAACCCGGCCGCCGGCCAGGAGGACCTGCTCAACCAGGGCACCCGGATCGCCGCGCAGCTGCCGGCGCCGCCGCGGGTTCCGCCCGCGCCGCGCCCGCAGCCGCCGCAGCAGTCGATCACCCCGCCGCCGATGCCGCTGCACCAGGGCGGCATGCAGGGCGCCGGGATGCAGGGCGGCGGCGCGCACGGCGGCATGGGCGGGCCGGCGACGCCGCCCCCGCAGCCGATCACGCCGCCGCCGATGCCGATGTACCAGGGCGGCATGCAGCCCCCGCAGCCGAACATGCCGATCGGGCAGCGGCCCCCCATGCAGCAGCCGATGCAGCAGCCGCCGTCGTACGGGCCGCCGCCCGCCAAGGGCAACTCGCCGGCCCTGCCCATCGCGATCGGCTGCGGCGTGCTCGCGCTGATCGCGGTCATCGGGGTCGTGGTGTTCGTCATCATCGCCTCCGGCAGCGACGACAACCCCGACCCGCTGCCGACGCGGTCGATCTACACGCCGTCGCCCGACGACACGTCGACGGGCAGCACCCGGGGCGGGCTGGTCGGCGTGTGGAACGGCAGCGGCTACCAGCCGTCGGCCCCGTCCGGCCACCAGTCGTTCAAGACGGAGTTCGCGCTGGTCTACACGCACGGCACCGCGAAGTACGACTACGGCAACGTCCAGCCGACCTGCTACACCAACCTCACGCTCCTGACCGGCGACGAGACCAGCAGCTACGTCGAGTACCAGGAGACGCCGATGGCGGGCCAGCAGACCAAGGACTGCGCCGCCGGGTACGTCCGGTTCGTCAACCCCGGCGGCAGCAGCATGCGGTGGGAGTGGCGGCAGACCCGCTCCGCGCCGTCCCCGTCGGCGTACGGGACGGTGAGCGACTGACCCCCGTATCCGCCCGACCCGTATCCGCCCGGCCCGTGCCCGCCTGACCCCGGTGTCCGACCGGCCCCGGCGCTCGGACGGCCGGGCCCGGCCGCCCGACGCCACCCGCCCCCTCCGCGAAGGATCCAGATGGCCGACATCCGCCCGCTGCGCCCGGGCGACCCGGAACGGCTGGGCGGCTACCGGCTGACGGGACTGCTCGGGGAGGGCGGCCAGGGCGCGGTCTACCTGGCCGAGGACGAGCCGGGCCACCGGGTCGCGGTGAAGCTGCTGCACGCGCGGTTCAGCGCCGACCCGAAGGCCCGGTCGCGGTTCGCGGCCGAGGTGGCGGTGGCGCAGCGGGTGGAGCCGTTCTGCACGGCCCGCATCCTGGACTCCGACGTCGAGGGCGACCGGCCCTACATCGTCAGCGAGTACATCGACGGCCCGTCGCTGTCGGCGGCGCTGGCGGAGGGCGGCCCGCAGCGCGGCGCCGACCTGGACCGGCTGGCGATCGGCACGATGACCGCGCTCGCGGCCATCCACCAGGCGGGGATCGTGCACCGCGACTTCAAGCCGGCGAACGTGCTGCTCGCCGCGGACGGCCCGCGGGTGATCGACTTCGGCATCGCCCGCGCGCTGGACGCGACGGGCACGCTGTCCAGCACCGCCGTCGGGACGCCCGCCTACATGGCGCCCGAGCAGATCTCGGGGGCGCCGGTCGGCCCGGCGGCCGACGTGTTCGCCTGGGGCGCGACGATGGCGGTCGCCGCGACGGGGCGTCCCGCGTTCGGGCAGGGCTCGATCCCGGCGGTCATGCACCGCATCCTGAACATGGCGCCGGACCTCGGCATGACGCCCGAGCCGCTGCGCGGCGTCGTGGCGGACTGCCTGAGCAAGGACCCGGCGCTGCGCCCCGCGTCGCAGCAGGTCCTGGCGACGCTGCTGACGCTGGCGGGCAGCCCGCCCAAGCCCGGCGGCGGGGCCGGCGAGGGCGCCGGCGAGATGCTCAGCAAGGGCGCCGAGACGGCCGCCGCGGAGTCGGCGCGGCTGCACGCGGCGCGCTCCCCGCTGGGCGTCCGGCAGCCGCTGACGCCGCAGTCGCTCGGCTCCCATCCGCAGCTCGCGCAGTCTCCCCCGGCGCCGTTCCACCAGCCGCCCGCGCCGCCGGCGCAGGTGCCGCCGCAGCCGCAGGGCGTCCCGGTGCCGGGGGCGCAGGTGCCGGGCGGACCGTGGGCTGGGCCGGCCGCCTACGGCGGGCCGTCGACGTGGCCGTCCGGGCGGCAGGCCCCGCCCGCGCCCGGGATCGACATGACCAAGCCGCCCGGCACCCGGCCGCGCAGGCGGATCGGCGTGCTGGCGGGCGCGGGCGGCGCCGCGGCGGCCGCGCTGGCGATCGTCGCGACGGTGGTCGTCGTCAACCTGGACGGGGGCGGCGGGCCCCACCCGAAGCCCCCGGTGGGAAAGGTCGGCGGGAACCTGACGGTGTCGCTGGCGGACGTCGGCACCGACCAGGGCGCGATCGACCCGTCGCACGCCTTCGGCGGCACCGAGCGGTTCCTCGGCAAGCAGCTGTTCGCCGGGCTCACCGAGACGGGGCCGGACGGCACGACGGTGAACCGGCTCGCCACCGCCGTCACCCCCGACCCGGCGTGCTCGAACTGGAAGATCGCCATCCGGAGCGGGACGACGTTCAGCGACGGCGAGCCGGTGGACGCGGCGGCGTTCGCCCGCGGCTGGGCGCGCAGCGCCGCGACCGCGACCGGCGCCGGGCCCGTCCTGATGACCGACATCGAGGGGTACTCCGACGTCGAGTCGGGCAAGGCGAGCGAGTTCTCCGGCGTGCAGGCGACCGGGGACTCGCTGGCCGTGCGGCTGACCTCGCCGAACTGCGACTTCCCCGCCCGCCTCGCCGACCCGGTCTTCGCACCGGTGCCCCGCGCGGCGGGACCGTCCGCCAACCAGGCCTACAACATGAACCCCGTCGGCAACGGGCCGTTCAAGCTCCAGTCGTACACCAAGGGCAAGAGCGTCATGCTCGTCCGCAACGACCGGTACGCGTTCGGCAGGACCAAGCTCGACGGCGTCGAGGTCGACCTCTCGCCGGACACCACCCGGGGGCGCGCCGCGTTCACCGCGGGCCAGACCGGCTGGGCGACGCTGCGCGGCTCCGACCTCACCACCGCGCGCGGCATGAGCGGGCTCGTCACGAAGACGCTGCCGTTCACGCGGATGCTCGTCCCGATCACGGCGCGGGGGCCGATGAAGTCCAAGGAGGCGCGGCTCGCGGTCTCCTACGCGCTGAACCGCACCCAGCTCGCGCAGGTGTGGGGGCCGGCCCACAAGCCCGCGCACGGCATCGTCCCGTCCTCGATCCCTGGTTTCGGCGGTCCCGGGACGTGCGCGTCCTGCGACGCGCCCGACCCGGCCCGGGCGAAGACCTTCGCCGCGCAGGGCGGCCTGAAGCCGGGGTCGACCGTCCAGCTGTACGTCCAGCAGGTCGGCAGCAACCAGGCCGCCGCCCAGGCCGTCGTCGCGCAGCTGAAGTCGAACCTCGGGATCAACGTGAAGGTGGTGCCGATCCCCGACATCACCAAGTTCCGCAGCACCGTCGTCGCGGACGACTCGTCCGGGCTGGCCCTGTTCGCCTGGGGCGCCGACTACCCGGCGCCCTACACGATGCTGTGGCCGCTGCTCGGCGGCACGATCGTCGGGACCCCGAAGAACGACTACTACAACCTGTCCGGGTGGAAGAACTCCACCTTCGACAACCTGATCTCCACCGCGGTCCGCACGTCCCAGCCGGCCGCCCGCACCGACCTGTACAAGCGGGCCGAGAAGACGGCGCTGGACGACATGGCGCTGATCCCGCTCGTCTACGACGGCGGCGGCGCGCTCGTCAGCAGCAGGTACGTCGGCCTCAAGCCGGACTACGACGGGGACCCGACGGTCGCGACGGCCGCGCTGCGGTAGCCGCGGCGCGGCGCGTCCCGCCGGCCCGCCCGATCAGCCGGGCTGGAGCCGGACGGTGACGATCAGCCCGCCGCCCGGGCGCGGCACCGCGTAGACGGCGCCGCGGTGCGCCAGCACCACCGAGCGGACGATCGACAGGCCGAGGCCCGCGCCCTTGGCGGACTCGACCCGGTCGGCGTTCAGCCGCCGGAACGGCTCGAACAGCCGCTCGACCTCGTAGGCGGGCACCACGGCGCCGGTGTTCTCGACCTGGATCGTGGCGTAGCCGTCGAGCATGCCGGTGCGGACCCACAGCTCGCCGCCGTCGGCGTCGTTGTGCTTGATCGCGTTCTCGACGAGGTTGGACACCAGGTGCTCCAGCAGCACCGGGTCGCCGAGCGCCGTCCCCGACGTCAGCTCCCGGTGCACGGCCACGTCGTTGTCGTGCTCGCGGCGCGCGGAGTGCTCCAGCACCGTCGCGGCGACCTCGGCGAGGTCGACGGGGTTGCGGGTGGTCAGCTCGCGCTCGCTGCGGGCGAGCAGCAGCAGGCCCTCGATGAGCCGCTCGTGCCGGGCGTTGGTGGCCAGCAGCGTCCTGCCGACGGTGCACAGGTCGTCGGAGGCCTCCGGGTCGCCGAGCGCGACCTCCAGCAGCGTCCGGTTGATCGCCAGCGGGGTGCGCAGCTCGTGCGAGGCGTTCGCGACGAACCGGCGCTGGGAGTCGAACGCCTGGCCGAGCCGCTCCAGCATCGCGTCGAAGGTGTCGGCCAGCTCCTTGATCTCGTCGTCGGGGCCCTCCAGCGCGATCCGCTCGTGCAGGGTGCTCTCCGACAGCCGGCGGGCCGTGGTGGTGACCCGCTGCAGCGGGCTGAGCGCCCGGTCGGCGACGAACCAGCCGAGCACGAGGGTGATCACCCCGACCCCGGCGAGCGCCATCAGCGACCGGCCGACCAGCTGCTTCATCGTCTGCTCGACGAACTGGTGCTGCAGCTCGGCGGCCTCGGCGTCGGTGATGCCGAGGCCGATGACCTTGACGTTGCCGAGGATGTTGGCCATCAGCACCGACATCACGAACAGCAGCAGCGCCCCGGCCATGAAGAACAGCAGCCCGTACAGCAGGGTCAGCCGCAGCCGGACGCTCATCCGGCCGGGCAGCTTCTTCAGCTCGCCGAACGAGGCGCCGCCCTCGCGCCACCCGGTCCGGCCGCCCAGCTCGGGCCCCGGGACCTGCTGCGGGCCGGGCCGCCGCCACCGGCCGGCGCGCGCGGACCGCTCGTCCGGCGCCTGCTGGGCCTGCTGCTCGCCCTGCTCGTTCTGCTCGTTCTGCGGTGCGGATTCGGAAGTCAAAGGCGGTATCCCACTCCGGGCACGGTCTCGATGACCGGAGGGTCGCCGAGCTTCTTGCGCAGCGTCATCATCGTGACGCGCACGACGTTGGTGAACGGGTCGATGTGCTCGTCCCAGGCCTTCTCCAGCAGCTGCTCGGAGCTGACGACGGCGCCGTCCGCGCTGAGCAGCACCTCCAGCACCGCGAACTCCTTGCGGGTCAGCTCGACGACGCGGCCGTCGCGGGTCACCTCGCGGCGGGCCGGGTCGAGCGCGACCCCGGAGCGCTCCAGGACGGGCGGCAGCGGCGCCGCGGCGCGCCGGCCGAGCGCCCGCACCCGGGCGATCAGCTCGGCGAAGGCGAACGGCTTGGCCAGGTAGTCGTCGGCGCCGATGGACAGCCCCTCGACCCGGTCGTCGAGCTCCCCGGCGGCGGTCAGCATGATGATCCGCGCGGGGTAGCGCTGCGAGACGAGCTGCTTGCACACCTCGTCGCCGTGCACCCGCGGCAGGTCGCGGTCCAGGACGATCACGTCGTACTCGTTCACCCCGGCGCGCTCGAGCGCGCCGCCGCCGTCGTAGGCCACGTCCACGGCCAGCGCCTCGCGGCGCAGCCCGGTCGCGATCGCGTCGGCGAGCACCCGCTCGTCCTCGACGACTAGAACACGCACTCCGCATCCTCCTCCGGTGGGGGCGCGGTCCGCCCCGTGGTCCAGATATGCCACGGAAGTCGTAAGACGCCCGTAAACACCTGTTCAAGGTGCCGTCGGCCGCGCCGCGTTAACTGGCGCCGCAAGGATCCGCGAAAATTGCACCGGCGAACAGGTTTACCTTCAGCCTACGGCTGGGTAGGCATGGGCACGATCCGGGAGGAGGCCCATGGGCGAGTTGTCACGCACGATCAAGCAGCGGCTCGACGACGCGTACGCGTCGCTGCGCAGCGCCCACGCGGAAGGCGACACCTACCTGGCGGACATCCGCCAGGAGGAGATCAACGAACTGCGCCGGATCGCAGCGAACAACGACATCGGCGTCGAACCACCCCGCTGCGACTGAGACGCCCACCGCAGGGAGCCCGGGACCGCCGTCCCGGGCTCTTCTCGTTCCCGGACCGCCCCGCTAGTCCGTGAGGGGGTCCAGGGGCGCCAGAAGGGCGTGCAGGGCCTCGAACGTGCCCGGCCCCGCCGCCATGGTCAGCTCCGGGCTCGCCGGGGCGCCGTGCAGGCCCTCGACGCGCCCGCCCGCCTCCTGCACGATCAGCGCGCCGGCGGCGATGTCCCACGCCTGGACGCCGCGCTCGTAGTAGGCGTCGAGGCGGCCGGCCGCCAGCGAGCACAGGTCCACGCAGCAGGACCCGCCGCGCCGGATGTCCCGGACCGCCGGGAGCACCCCGGTGAGCACCCGCGCCTGCGCGGCGCGCCGTCCGGCGTCGTACCCGAACCCGGTCGCCACCAGGGCCTGCCCGAGCGGCACCTGCCCCGTCACGCGCAGCTCGCGGGTGCCGGACGCGGTGTGCAGCAGCGCCCCGCCGCCGCGTACCGCCGTGTACGACTCGCCGCGCCGCGGCATCTCCACCGCGCCCGCGACCGCCACGCCGTCGACCTCGGCGGCGATGCTGACCGCCCAGTCCGGCAGGTCGTAGAGGTAGTTGACGGTCCCGTCGATCGGGTCGACCACCCAGCGGACGCCGCTGCCGCCGCCCTGCTCCCCGCCCTCCTCGCCGAGGAAGGCGTCGTCCGGGCGGGCGGCCCGGATCCGCTCGATGATCAGCGCCTCGGCGGCGCGGTCCATCTGGGTGACGACGTCGGTCGGGGACGACTTGGTCTGCACCACGTCGGGGCCGTCCGCGGGGCGCTTGTCGACCAGCATCCGGCCCGCCTCCCGGGCGGTCTCGGCGGCCAGCTCCAGCAGCTCCTCCGGCAGCGTCACTTCGTCTCCTCCATCAGCAGGCGCGGCAGGGCGGCGAAACGCGGGTCGCTGCCGGGCGTGGCGGCCCGGACGTACGCGATCCCCAGCTCGGCGGCGCGTCCGGCCGCCTCCACGTCGAGGTCGTACTTGACCTCCATGTGGTCGGAGACGAACCCGATGGGCACGGCCGCCACCGCGCGGACGCCCTCGCCGGCGAGCTTCTCCAGGTGGTCGGTGATCTGCGGCTCCAGCCACGGCTGGGACGGCGGGCCGCTGCGGCTCTGGTAGACCAGATCCCACGGGGCGCCGGGCGCGGCGCGGTCCGCGACGGTCCGGGCGGCCTCCTCCAGCTCGGCGACGTACAGCTCGCGGTTCGGCTGCGACAGCGGGACGCTGTGCGCGGTGAACAGCAGCCGCGCCCCGTCCGGGAGCCGGCCGAGCGCGTCCCTGGCGGCGTCCGTGAACGGGTCGAGGAAGCCGGGGCGGTCGCAGTACACGGGCAGCTTGACGATCTCGGGCGCGCCGGGGACCTCCTCGCGTGCGCGCGCGATGTCCTGCAGGTACTGGTCGTTGGTGGAGTAGCCGCTGTAGGCGGACGTGACGAACGCCGCCGCGCGCCGGATCCCGTCGTCGCGCATCCGCCGGACGGTGTCGGCGAGGTACGGGGTCCAGTTCCGGTTGCCCCAGTACACGGGCAGGTCCACGTCATGGGCGGCGAAGTCGGCCTCGATGGCGGCCTTCAGCTCCCGGCACAGCCGGTTGATCGGGCTGACCCCGCCGAACAGGTGGTAGTGCTCCCCCACCCTCTCCAGCCGCTCGCGCGGGATGTTGCGGCCGCGGGTGACGTTCTCCAGGAACGGGATCACGTCCTCGGGCCCCTCCGGCCCCCCGAAGGACAGCAGAAGCAACGCGTCGTGGGACGTCATGCCCCCATCCAACCAGTCCCTTCCCGATGCCCGGTCAGCTGTAGCGGGCTGCGTAGGCCCTCGCCAGGTTCAGGACCTTCTGGACGTACCAGTCGGCGTGGTTGTAGTGCCAGATCGCCCGGTACAGCTGCTGGCCGCCGCGGCCCGCGCCGTTCGCGCACAGGTACTTCGCCGCGCCCGGGATGGCGTCGTAGGGGTTCATGATGTCGGCCTTGCCGTCCCCGTCGCCGTCCACCCCGTAGATCTTCCAGGTGGCCGGCATGAACTGCATCGGGCCGAGCGCGCCCGCGCTGGAGCGGCCGGCGTTGCGGCCGTGGTCGCTCTCGACCTGGCCGATCGCGGCGAGCACCGTCCAGGACAGGCCGGGGCAGGTGGTGGCGGCCTGCTTGTACAGGTCCAGGTAGCTGTTCGCCTTCCCGCCGGTGCCCGACGACTGGTACTTGGCGTCGTGCAGGTTCACCACGTTCGCGCCGCCGCCGAGGATCTTGCGGACCGCCTTGACGACCTTCGCCGGGCTCACCCCCGGTGCGTTGACCAGCACCGCGACGTTCGGGACGAGCCCCATCCGCGTCCCGGACTTCTTGCTGACCAGCATGTTGATCCCGGGCAGGCCGAGGTCCCCGGAGCCGCCCATGGTCAGCTTCGGGATCGTCCGGCCGACGACCGGGTACTCGTAGCCCTGGGCCAGCTGGAGCTCCTTGGCGGCGTCCGGCGACACGACGAAACGGTCGGCGGCGAGCGCCGCCCACAGGTCGGTCTTCTTCGCGGTGCCGGGCGGCGTCCAGGAGCGGAACGAGGACGGGTCGACCGCGAACGCGTTCACCTGCCGGCCCTGAAGCTGGACGGCCCCGCCCGCGACCGCCACCACGTCGCGGACCTTCTTCAGCTTCGCGATCCTGGCGATCTTCGCGGCGGAGATGCTGCCGCCCTCGGCGGCGAGCACGTCGGGCGGGACGACCCGGCGCAGCGGCGCGACCTGCCCCTCGTCGACCACCTTCACCGGGTCGCCCTGGCCCGCGCTGGGCGGGGTGTCGCCGTGCGGCGCGCCGGACGAGGCGGCGGGCTTGGAGCCGTCGGTGGTCAGCGCCGCGTACACCCCGGCGGACATGCTGGCGACGGCGAGCGCGGCGATGGTCGCGATGAGCAGCGGCAGGACGCGCCGCGGGCCCCCGCTTGCCGTGCCCGCCCGGGCGTTCGGCGACGTCCGGCCCTTGCGCTGCTTCTTCTGCGGCCTCTGCCGGGGCGTCCGCGGCGCGGCCGCCCCGGCGGGGGCCGCGGCGTCCGGCGCCCCGTCCTCGGCCGCGCGCGGTGCTGATGGAGGAGCCACAACATTTCCCAACGAGTGTCGCTACGGGTGAGTTACACGTCTTGGCACTTCTTTCCCCCAGGTAACGTGATCATGGGGCTGAAGTCGAACGATGGGGCCGGGGCGCCCCTCCCGGTGGGGAGGGGAGTCGCGGATGCCCGGTCCGTACCGGGAGCTGCTGTCGGTTCCCGGCGCCCGGCCGTTCGTCGCCGCCGGGTTCGTCGGCCGCATGTCGATGTCCATGGTGGGGATCGGCATCGTCCTTCTCGTGTCCGCGGTTACCGGATCGTACGGTATCGCCGGCTCTGTGACCGCGACGCTGTCCCTCTCCTACGCGGTGGGCGCCCCGCTCAGCGCCCGGTACGCCGACCGGTACGGGCAGCGCCGCGTGCTGGTGCCGCTCGTGCTCGCCAACGTCGCGAGCTTCACCGTGGTGATCGTCTTCGCGCTGGCCGGGATGCCGGCGTGGACGCTGTTCCCCGCCGCGGCGGCCGCCGGGCTGACGCAGGTGTCGCTCGGCGCGTGGGTGCGGGCGCGCTGGTCGCACCTGCTGCGCGACTCCCCCACCCGGCTGCACACCGCGTTCTCGTTCGAGTCCGTCGTGGACGAGGGCATCTTCGTCACCGGGCCGCTGGTCGTCACGGCGCTGGCCACCGGGGTGCACCCGGCGGCGGGCATCGGCGCGGCGGCGGCCTGCACGCTGGTGGGCTGCCTGGCGTTCGCCGCGCAGCGCGGCACCGAGCCGCCGCCGCGCCCGCGGCTGCCCGGGGTGCGCGGCGGGGTGTTCCGCAACCCCGGCGTCGTCGTGATCACGCCGGTGTTCCTCGCGCTCGGCATGGTGTTCGGCGCGATCGACGTCAGCGGCGTCGCGTTCGCCCAGGAGCAGGGGCACAAGGCGCTGGCCGGCGTGCTGCTCGGCTGCTACGCGCTCGGCAGCGGCGCCGCGGCGCTCTGGTACGGCGCGCGGCACTGGCGGCGCCCGCTCGCCCGCCGCTTCCTCGCCGGCCTCGGCCTGCTGACGGCCGGGCTCGTCCCGCCCGTCCTGGTCGGGAAACTGTGGCTGATGATGGCCGTGGTCTTCTTCTCCGGCCTGGCGATCTCGCCGACGATCATCCCCGGCTACGGGCTGGTGGAGCGGCTCGTCCCGCAGCACCAGCTGACCGAGGGCCTGGCGCTGGTCTCGACGTCGGTCGGGGTCGGGGTGGCGGCCGGGTCGTCGCTGGCGGGGCGGGTCGTGGACGCCTACGGCGCGCACGCCGCGTTCCTGGTCCCGCTGGGGTCGGCGGTGGCGGCCGCGCTGGTCGGGCTGGCCGGTTCCCGCACCCTCAGTAAACGTGAACTTTCCTCACGATCGATTGCCGAGTAGAGTCGGCGCATGTCACCCGTGACCCACCAGAAGTGGCAGAACTGGGCGGGAAACCAGCAGGCCACCCCGCACTCCGTCGCGACCCCCGGCAGCACCGCCGAGGTGGCCGCGGCCGTCCGGTCCGCCGCCTCCGACGGCCTCACCGTCCGCATGACCGGCACCGGCCACTCCTTCACCGGCGCCGCCGTCGCCGAGGGCTTGCTGCTGCGCCCGGACGCGCTCACCGCCGTCCGCTCCGTCGACACCGCGACCGGCCTGGTCACCGTCGAGGCCGGGCTGCCGCTGCACGTGTTCAACCGCGTCCTCGCCGAGCACGCCCTGGCCCTGGCCAACATGGGCGACATCCAGGAGCAGACCGTCGCGGGCGCCCTGCAGACCGCCACCCACGGCACCGGGCGCGACGCCGCGGGCCTGGCCTCCCAGGTCGCCGCCCTCGAACTCGTCCTCGCCGACGGCTCCACCGTCACCTGCTCGCCCGACGAGCGCCCCGAGCTGTTCGACGCCGCCCGCGCCGGCCTCGGCGCCCTCGGCGTCGTCACCGCCATCACCTGGAAGACCGTGCCGTCCTTCCTCCTGCGCGCGCAGGAGGAGCCGATGAAGTGGGACGAGGTCCTCGCCCGCGTCGACGAGTTCGACGACGCCAACGAGCACTTCGAGTTCTACTGGTTCCCGCACACCGAGGGCTGCCTCACCAAGCGCAACAACCGCGCCGAGGGTCCGGCGCAGCCGCTGTCGAAGTTCAAGCACTGGCTGGACGACGAGTTCCTGTCCAACTCCGTCTTCGGCGCCGTCAACCGGCTGACCCACGCGGCCCCGGCCACCACGCCGTTCGTCAACGGCATCTCCGCCAAGGCGCTCGGCGCCCGCACCTACACCGACGCCTCCTACAAGGTGTTCACCAGCCCCCGGACCGTCCGGTTCAAGGAGCAGGAGTACGCGATCCCGCGCGAGGAGCTCGTCCCCGCGCTGCGCGAGCTGCGCTCCCTGTTCTCCCGCAAGGACTGGCGGATCAGCTTCCCGATCGAGGTGCGGCTGCTCCCCGAGGAGGACGCCTGGCTGTCGATGGCCCACGGCCGCCGCAGCGCGTTCATCGCCGTCCACGTCTACTACAAGGACCGCCACCAGGAGTACTTCCGCGGCATCGAGGACCTCCTCACGGCCCTCGACGGCCGCCCGCACTGGGGCAAGCTCCACACCCGCGACGCCACCTACCTGGAGAAGGTCTACCCGCGGTTCGGCGACTTCCAGCGGCTGCGCGACGAGCTCGACCCCGACCGCCGCTTCGCCAACCCCTACACCCGCCAGGTCTTCGGCGACTGAGTTCTCTGCACTGCCCTGGGCGGTCAGGCGCTAGAGCGCCTTCCCTTCAACGGGCACTGCGTGCGATCGCTGCATCGCTCCGACTCGCCCGGGGGCTCGCTGCGCGATCGCGACGGCCAAGTCGTTGACGGCTCGGCTACGGGGCCGCGGTCACCGGCCCTGGGTGATCTGGGGCTCGGCGCCGTTCTGGTTGTCGTTCTGCTGGCCGTCGCCGCCGGTCCCGCCCTCCGGCGACTTCGTCGGGTCCGGGGTGTTCGGCGCGCTCGGCGTGGTCGCGGCCGACGACGTCGGCGCGGTCGGCTCGGTGGGACGCGTCGTGGTGGGCGGCGCCGAGCTGGGCGTCCCGGTCGACGGGACGCCGCCGGACGGGCCGTCGGTCGGCGCATCGCCGGACGTCGTCGCGTGCGTGGACGGGACGGGCGACTTCGGGGACTCGTCCGTCCCGCCGCCGCCACCGCCGCCGCCGGTCAGCGCCTTCGACAGGGTCGTCCCGCCGCCGGAGCCGTTGCCGATCGGCGAGCCGGTCGCGGCCTCGTACACGGTGATCCCGCCGATCACGATGGCGAAGATCGCGGCGGACGACACGACGAGCTTCACCCAGTGCTGCTTGACCCAGTCGGCGGTGGCGTCGAGCGCCGACCGGCGGACGACCTCGCGGACGGCGTCCGGGCCCGCCGCCGTCGCGAGCGCGTCCGCGACCGTCTCCGCCGGCGTGCGGTCCAGGCGCGTGGCGTTCGGGTCCCCGCCACCGGGGACATTGCCGGAGACGCCGCCGGGGAGGTTCAGGTCGAGGCGGGTCGCGTTCGGGTCGAGGTTGGTCGCGTTCGGGTCGTCCGGCGGCCACACCACGGTCCGCGTCGGGTCGGCGCTCTTCGCCTCCGCCGCCGCGTGCTCGACCGTGTCCCGCCGGTTCACCGCCGCCTGCAGGTGCGTCAGGTCCTTGATCTGGCTCCGGCCCTGGTCGAGGTAGTGCTTGACCACCGCGGAGCCCGCCGTCGACATCACGCTCATCAGCCCCGCGCCGATGATCGTCCCGTAGACCCCCAGGTAGGACGCGCCCACGGCGGCGACCAGCGTCGCCACCCCACTGGCGATCAGCTGCGTCGTACTGACGTCCGGCAGCTTGCGCCGCATCGGCCCCTTCACCCCTGTCCGTTCGCCCGAATCCCCAGAAAACGAAACTATTCGGAAGATCCGGGTGTTCCTGCCACAGACGTGACGCTCCTAACCTCGCGGCGCCGGCGAGTGCCGCCGCGCTCAGGCACAGTGTGGAAAAGGATGCACAAGAATCCGGCAGGGCGGCCACGGCGGCGCCGCAACACCGGCAAGCTAGGTCAGGTGCCCTCTTCGGCCTCGTGAAGGGGGCTTCGAGAGCGGCGATGTTCGGACATGCCGGGTACGGTGCTGGCAGCAGGTGTGTCCGAAAGAGAGACTCGGGAACCCGGGGGAAGGGCACGCATGCGCCCTCGGCGGGCAACGGGCGACCGGCCGGTGAGACCGCGGCCGGACCGGCCGGCGCCCTCCGTGCCGTCAGGACAGGGCAGGAAGGACACGCATGCAGGAGCTGCGCCTCGTCGCGGTCAGCGAGGACGGTACGTACCTCGTCCTGGCCACCGCGGGCCGAGGCACCCGGTTCACCCTGCCCGTCGACGACCGGCTCCGCGCCGCGGTCCGTGGGCACTTCTCCCGCCTCGGCCAGTTCGAGATCGAAGTGGAGAGTCCCTTGCGTCCCAAGGAGATCCAGGCCCGCATCCGGTCCGGCGAGACGGCGGAGGAGATCGCCGAGTCGGCGGGCATCCCCGTCGAACGCGTCCGCTGGTTCGAGGGCCCGGTCCTGCAGGAACGCGAGTACATGGCGCAGCAGGCGCAGCGCGTCGCGGTGCGCCGGCCCGGCGACACCACCACGCTCGGGCCGCCGCTCGGCGAGACCGTCGAGGAGCGGCTCGGCCGCGGCGGCGTCGACCTCGAGGAGGTCGAGTGGGACTCGTGGAAGTGCGAGGACTCCACCTGGCGCGTCCGGCTGTCGTTCTTCGACAACGGCCGCCCGCACGCCGCCGAGTGGTCCTTCGACCCGCGCCGCCGGCACGTCTCCCCGCTCGACGAGATCGCCGCCCGGCTCACCGCCGTCGAGTGGGACGACGACGCGCTGTCGGACACCGTCACCCCGCTCGTCCCGCGCCGTCCCGCGATGAAGGTCGTGCAGAACGACCGCGAGCCGTCCGCGCGCGGCCTGCCCCCGGAGCCGGAGCAGCCCGCGGCGCCCGGCCCGCTGCGTCCCGCCGAGCCGCCGCAGTACATCGTCGAGCGCGGCCGCATGGTCGACCCGCGGCCCGCCTTCCGCGACGCGGCCGCCGAGGGCGCGCCGCTGCGCGAGGCGTCCCGTCCGCTCTCCTCGGACGGCCCCCGCGAGGCCCCGCGCCTGCGCGAGGCCCCCGAGCCCGCCCGTCCCGCCGCCGAGGAGCCGCGCGTCCCTCAGGCGCGCACAGAGCGGCCTCAGGCCGCCGCTGAGGAGCGGGAGAGCACCGCCGAGGAGGCACTGGCCCGCGCGGGCGTTGAGTCCGCCGACGAGAGCCCGACGCACCGCGACGAGGACGACACCGCCTCTGAGGCCCGCGAAGAGACGGCGACCGCCGAGGAGACCCCGGCGGCCCAGAACGAGGACGCGCAGGACGAGCGGCAGGACGCGGAGAGCCCCGCGCCCGAGGCCGAGGCGCGTCCGGACGAGCACGAGGCGCCGGCCGAGGACGTGCAGGCGGCCTCCGAGGAGCCCGACGCGGACGAGGCCGCGCAGGAGCCGGTCGCTGAGGAAGCCACCGAGGCGGCGCAGGAGCACGACGAGGTCGTCGCGGAGGAGGCCGCGGCCTCCCCGCAGGAGAGTGACGAGCCCGAAGAGGCGACCGCCGAGGCCGAGACCGACGGGGGCGAGACCGCGCAGGACGAGGCGGAGGAGGCTCCGCAGAGCGCCGAGACGGCGCCGGAGCGTCCGGTGCAGGCGCCCGAGGAGAAGGCCGCTCGGCCGAAGCCCGCCCCGCCGAAGCCCGCACCGCAGCAGCAGCCCGCCCAGCAGCATCCGGCGCGGCACGAGCCGTCCCGGCCGCCGGCGAAGAAGAAGCCGGCCCGGCCGTCGATGCCCGCCGCGCAGGACAAGCCGGTCACCGGGTCCCCGGCGGCCGCCGCGGCCGCGGAGTCCCCGGCGCAGCGTCCGGCGCGGCCCCGCCGCAAGGCCAAGGGCAAGCGCGCCTCGGTGCCGTCCTGGGACGAGATCATGTTCGGCGCCCGCCGACCCGAGTGACGACGCCGGGGGCCGCGATCAGGCCCCGGGCCCGGCGTCCTTCGCCGCGGGCGGTTCCGGTGCGGGCCGCTCGATGAACGGCGCGAGCCAGTCGGGAGTGATGGCGGCGGCGAACGCGACGGCGTCCGACTCGGACATGTCCGTCGCGGAGTAGCCGCCGTCGCCGGCGCCCGTCGCGACGAACAGCGTCGCGAGGCCGAGGCGGCGCTGGAACAGCGTCCGGCGGATGCGCCAGCCGATCACGGCGCCGTGGTCGACGACGACCTGGCGGCGCCGCAGCGAACCCGAGCGGACGGTGAGGCGGGCCCCGTCGGACGCATGCCCCAGCTGCCGGTAGCGGTCCAGGCCCAGCGGGACGGCGAGGACGGCGACGGCGGCGCACACGTAGGCGACCCACGGCTGACCGGCCAGCACGGCGATGGCGGCGACGCCCGCGACGGGCGCGACCGCGCGGGCGACCCGCCGGCCGCGGGCCGCCCGCGGGTGCGCGATCAGCGGGCCAGGGACCGGGCCGAGGACGCGCGCGGCGAGGTCCCCGGCGGCGGCGCGGGGCGCGGCGGGCAGCAGCCGGCCGCGGTGCGCCGCGTCCCCCAGGCCGGTGATCAGGGCGCCGAGGCGGACGACCCCGGCGCGCCGCTCCAGCGGGTTGTCCGACAGCTCGACGCCCCGCAGCCGGCGGCGTTCGAGGGACACCGCCCGCCGGGTGAGCACGCCCCGCTCCACCAGGATCGAGCCGTCCCGCTCGTGCACGGTGAAGTCCCAGTTGAACAAACTGAACACGATCACCGACATGACGGGCATGGCGAGCAGCACCACGACGAGCAGCGCGACGGCGACGGCGGGCGCCACCCCCGCGACGTCGTGCCCGACGCTCTCCACGCGCCGCTGGGTGATGAGCCCGAGGTCGTCCCCGAGGTTGTAGAGGGTGCCGAGCACGCTGCCCGCCACCGCGAACGGCGTGAGCAGGTAGGCGCCGCTGAGCGGGGCGTACAGGTACCAGCGCGGCGCCGCCCGGGCGAGGAGGCGCCGGGGCGGGCGCCGGTCGGCGGTCGGCCGCGCGAGCAGGACGCGCCGCAGCCGGTCCGCCTCCTGCCGGGACACGGCGTTGAGGGTGCCCTCGCCGCCCTCTGCCCCGGCGTCGATGTGCACGACGGCGAGCCCCAGGAGCCGCTGCGGCAGGGACGCGCTGACGTCGACGCTCCGGATCCGGTCCCGCGGGATGCTCTTGACGGACCGTCCGATGAGCACGCGCCGCAGCTCGATCCGGTCACCGTGCAGGACGTAGGTGAAGATGACCCAGCCGGTGACGTGGAACACCAGCCCGAACGCGAGCCCGGCGAGAGTGAAGTAGAACGCGGTGGACATCCCGCCGACGAGCAGGCCGGTGGCGCCCGCCGCGAGCAGCGCCGCCAGCTCGCGGACCGCGCCGACCACGAACGTCAGCGGATGCAGCCGGCGGCGGCGCGGCGCCGCCGCGACCGCCGCGGCGTCGGACGGGCGTCCCGCCGCGGCGGGCCCGCCGGCCTCGGGGCGGACGCTCACGTCGCGTCGTCGCGCAGGTCGTGCGCGCGGTGCGCGAGTTGCTCGGCCAGGCGGGTCGCCACGTCCGCGGGAAGGCCGGCCACCTCCGACGAGCCGGTGTGCGAGGCGGTGTTGACCTTGATGGTGGCCAGGCCGAGCAGCCGCTCGATCCAGCCCTGCTCGGTGTCGACGGTCTGGATCCGGCCGACCGGCACCAGCAGCCACTCGCGGCTGAACCAGCCGGTGCGGGTGTAGACGACGTCGGCGCTGACCTCCCAGCGGTGCACCCGGTACCGCCACACGGGCGCCGCGGTGACCATGAGGACCCCGGCCGTCCCGACGATGTAGGGCAGCCAGCCGACACGCCCGGACAGCCAGCCCGGCATCCCGCTCCAGCCGGCGTGGCCGAGCCACGCGGCGACGCCGAGCGCGAGCCCGAACGCCAGCCCCCACAGCAGCAGGTACTCGATGGCCCAGTGCGCGATGGCACGCGGCGACACCCGGTTCTCGGGCGGCCGCAGCCGCGGCGGGCGCGGCCCCCCGCCGTCCTTCTGGTGAGTCCGCCGCACCGACGTCACACCGCGAGTCTAGAGCGTCCGGAGAAAACGGCGCGCTACCAGCGTTTTGTCAGTAGCGGCTGCGAGAGTGTCGCAACGTGCCCGACGGCCGCCGCGACGCGGCGGAACAAGTGGATGCGGACCGACCCGGGGCACGCATAGGTTGGCGGGTCCGTCCCCGTCGGGCGGGAAGTCCGGCAGACCGAGTCCCAGGAGATCACATGTCCTACGCGATCCAGGCCGACGGCCTGGTGAAGCGGTTCGGTGAGACCAGGGCGCTGGCCGGCGTCTCGCTCACCGCCGAGCCCGGCACCGTGCTGGGCGTCCTCGGCCCGAACGGCGCCGGGAAGACGACGGCGACGCGGATCCTCGCCACCCTGATCGAGCCGACCGAGGGCAGCGCCCGGGTCGGCGGGTTCGACGTGGTCAAGGACGCGCACAAGGTGCGGCAGCTGATCGGCCTCACCGGGCAGTACGCCGGGGTCGACGAGATGCTCACCGGCACCGAGAACCTGATCCTCATCGGGCGGCTGCTCGGCGTCTCGCGGCGGGCGTCGCGGGCGCGCGCCGCCGAACTGCTGGAGCGGTTCCAGCTCACCGAGGCGGCCGAACGCGCCGCCAAGACCTACTCGGGCGGGATGCGCCGCCGCCTCGACCTCGCGGCCAGCCTGGTCGGGCGGCCGCAGATCCTGTTCCTGGACGAGCCGACCACCGGCCTCGACCCGCGCAGCCGCAACGGCCTCTGGGACATCGTCCGCGGCCTCACCGACGACGGCGTCACCGTCCTGCTCACCACCCAGTACCTGGAGGAGGCCGACCAGCTCGCCGACGACATCGTGGTGATCGACCGCGGCCAGGTGATCGCGCAGGGCACCTCCGACCGGCTGAAGGCGCAGGTCGGCGGCCAGGTGCTGGAGCTGCGGCCGATCCGCGAATCCGACGGCGGCACCGCCGCGCGGATCGTCGCCGACCTCACCGGCGCCGAACCGGAGATCCGCGACGGCCTGGTGTCCGCGCCGATCACCGACCCGGCGCTGATGCCCGCCGTCGTCCGGCGCCTCGACGACGCGGGCGTCGCCGTCGGCGAGCTGTCGCTGCGCAAGTCCAGCCTGGACGAGGTGTTCTTCGCCCTCACCGGCCACCACACCGACGACATCGACGCGGAGGCCGGCGAGCTCGAGCAGGCCGCCGACCGGGAAGGGGCCTCGGCATGACCGCCACGGCGTTCGCACCGCAGGACCTGGCCAAGCGCGTGTCGCCGGGCATCGCCGCCCGCAACACGCTGACGCTGGCCTGGCGCAACCTCGTCCAGATCAAGCACAACCCGATGGAGCTGCTGGACCTGTCCATCCAGCCCATCATGTTCGTGCTGCTGTTCGCGTACGTGTTCGGCCCGGCGATGGCCGGCAGCGTCCAGGCCTACCTGCCGATCGTCATCCCCGGGATCATCGCGCAGAACGCGCTGTTCGCCGGGATGAGCACCGGCTTCGGGCTGAACACCGACATCACCAAGGGGGTGTTCGACCGGTTCCGCAGCCTGCCGATCTCCCGGTCGGCGCCGCTCGCCGGCCGCATCATCGCCGACACCGTCAAGCAGGCGTGGTCGATGCTGATCCTGCTCGGCGTCGGATTCGCGATCGGGTTCCGCGTGCACACCGGCGTCCTGTCGGTGCTCCTGGCGTTCCTGCTGCTGCTCACCTTCGCGCTGCTGTTCTCCTGGACGTCGGTGTACATCGCGATGAAGGTCAACGAACCGGAGAAGGTGCAGATCTTCGGCTTCGTGGTCATCTTCCCGCTGAGCTTCCTGAGCACCGCGTTCATCCCCACGACCAAGGGCATCCCCGGCTGGCTGGCGTTCTGCATGGACAACAGCCCGGTGACGCAGCTGGTCGCGTCCATGCGCGGCCTGCTCGTCGGCGGCCCCGTCCTGGAACACGCCTGGATCGCGCTCGCCTGGGGCGTCGGCATCTCCCTGGTCTTCGCACCCCTGTCGCTTAGGGCTTTCAAGAAGCGGGCGTGATTTTTCCAGGGGGGCGACCCCCTGGAACCCCCGTTGCGACGGACGAGGCGTTTCGCGCTCCGCTAGAGCTCCGCGCGAAACGCCTCGTCCGTCGTCGGGCAGGCCCGCTGCGCTCGCTGCACTCGCTCCGCGTGCCTGCCCGTGGCGGTGGCTCAGCTCTGCCCTTCCGTACCTTGTTCAGCCGGCTCTTTCGGCTGTGCGGCCTTCATCGGCTTCGATGCGGGGCGCTTGAGGGCGGTGAAGGCTAGGGCGGCGGCGGTTAGGCCGGTTAGGGCGGCGGCCAGGTAGACGTGGTTCAGGGCTGCGGCGGGGTTGTGGCGGGGGTGCTGGAAGAGGACGCCCAGCGCGGCGACGCCGAGGGTCTGGCCCAGCTGGCGGAACGTGGTCATCGCGCCGGCGGCCATGCCGCGCCGTTCAGGGGGTGCGGCCGTCAGCACGGCGGCGCCCATGGCGGGGATCATCAGGCCGACTCCGGCGCCGGTCACGACCAGGCCGAGGGTGATCGCGGACGCGCCGGAGCCGGCGTCCAGGTTCGCCTGCAGCGCGCAGCCGATGCCGCTGAGCAGCAGGCCGCCGCTCACCGCGGTCCGCGGCGGGACGCGGCGCCCGCTCAGCGTGGAGACGGCGAAGGTCGTCAGGGCCATCGGCATCAGGGCGAGGCCGGTGCGGACGGGGCCGAGGCCGGCCGCCGACTGGAGCCAGACCGAGGTGTAGATCAGGCAGGCGAACGCGGCCGACGAGGCGAGCACGCAGACCATGACGGCGGAGAACGCGGCGTCGCGGAACAGCCGGAGGTCGAGCATCGGGTGGCGGCGCCGCAGTTCGAGCACCACGAACGCGGTGAGGGCGGTGAGCGCGGCGGCCAGTCCGGTGAGGACCCCGGGCGAGCCCCAGCCGCTGCCGCCCGCTTTGGTGAGGGCGGTCGTGAGGGCCGCTGCGCTGATCGCGAAGAGGGCCATGCCCGCCGGGTCGAGGGGCGCGGGCCGTGCGGCGCGCTCGCCGCACGGGACGGCCTTCACCGTCAGGACGAGGGTGAGCAGCGTGACCGGAAGGTTCACGAGGAAGATCGCGCGCCAGCCGAGCCAGGCGGTGAGGGCGCCGCCGAGCATCGGCCCGGCCGCGCCGCCGAGGCCGCTGACGGCGCCCCACACGCCCATGGCGGTGCCGAGCGCCGGGCCCTGGTAGACGGCGCCGAGCAGGGAGAACGCAGTGACGGCCAGCGCGGCGCCGCCGATCCCCTGGACGGCGCGGGCGGCGATGAGCGTGCCGGCGTCCGGGGCGAGGGCGCAGCCCGCCGACGCCGCCGCGAAGACCAGCAGTCCTGCGGCGTAGGCGGTGCGGTGCCCGTACCGGTCGGCGAGCGCCCCGGCCGGGAGCATCAGCACGGCGAGGACGAGCGTGTAGACGTTGGCGACCCATTGCAGGCCGGACAGGGAGGTGTGCAGGCCGCGGGCGACGCTGGGCAGCGCGACCGCGACGATCGTGGTGTCCACGATGAACATGAAGGAGCCCAGGCAGACCGCGATGAGCGGCGTCCATCGGCGCATCGGAGGCTCTCCTTTCGGTGGGTGGCCTCCACAGCGTTGGCGGTGCCGGAGCATGTCCGCCGGGTACGGGCTTCGATTCGATGGAATCCGTCAGTTGGTACGTTCTGGTGGTGGATGACGTCACGCTGGATGCGGTGGACCGCGGGCTGGTGCATGCGCTGTGGATCGACGGCCGGGCTCCGTTCAGCCGGATCGGCGAGGTGCTCGGCGTGTCGGAGAACACCGTCGCGCGGCGGTACCGGCGGCTCCGCTCGTCGGGCGTCCTGCGGGTCGTCGGGACGCTGAACGGGCTGCGGCTCGGCTACACCTCGTGGACGATCCGGCTGCGCTGCACGCCGGACGCCGCCGGATCCATCGCCGCGGCGCTAGCGGCGCGCGACGACACCTCGTTCGTGCACCTGCTGTCCGGCGGGACGGAGATCTCCTGCAACACGCAGACGCGGTCGGCGGACGAGCGGGACGCGCTGCTGCTGGAGAAGCTGCCCCGCACCCGCCGCGTGATCGGCGTGTCGGCGCACCTGCTGCTCCGCGGCTTCGCGCTGCCGAGCGCCTGGGTCGGCCCGGCGGTGCTGTCGGCGGAGCAGGCCGCGCGGCTCCGGCCGGGCGCGGTGGACGAGCAGCAGCCGATCGAGGTGGGCGCGGCCGACCGGGCCCTCCTCGATGCGCTCGCCCGTGATGGCCGTACCGGTTACACCGATCTGGCGCGGGCGACAGGATGGTCGGACTCCACGGTCAAGCGCCGTGCCGAGGCGCTGCGGACGGCGGGCGTCCTGCGGTACCAGGTCGACATCGAGCCGGCGCGGCTCGGCTTCCACGCGGAGGCGCGGCTGTGGATGGCGGTGCGGCCGTCGGCGCTGCAGGACGTGGCGACCGCGATGGCCGCGCATCCGGAGGTGTCGTTCGTCGCGCTGACCACCGGCCCGACGAACCTGGTCGCGGTCGTGAACTGCCGCGACACCGAGGATCTCGCCCGCTACCTCACCGAGCGGGTCGCCTCGCTCGACGGCATCGCCACGCTGGAGACGGCGCCGGTGATCCGCACCGTGAAGCGCGCCGGCGCCCCGCTCTGATCACGGGGAGGCGGCGCCGGCGCCGGGCGGGCGGTACATGGTGGACGGGGGCGGGCGCTCCAGGCCGAGCTCGTCGACGACGGCGTCGAACGTGCGGGCCGTGCCGCGCTCGTAGGCGGCGGTGAACGCGGGCTCCCCCAAGGCGTCGCGGACGGCGGCCTTGATGGCGAGGACGTCCGGCAGCGACAGGTCGGGGCCGCCGCGCAGCCCGTCGGCGGTGCCGAGCAGCGCCGCGGCCCGTTCCGGTTCGCCGAGCAGGCGGTACCGCTCGGCGACGCCCGCCAGCACGTACGACAGGATCGGGTGGTCGCGGGCCTGCGCGGCGCCGCGGACCGCCTCGTCGAGCCGGGCGGACG
Source organism: Actinomadura violacea (assembly GCF_017573465.1). Lineage (GTDB taxonomy): Bacteria > Actinomycetota > Actinomycetes > Streptosporangiales > Streptosporangiaceae > Spirillospora > Spirillospora violacea. The sequence goes on along the minus strand of NZ_JAGEPF010000010.1, from coordinate 233,204 downwards.
CCTCGTCCATCGCGCCCGTCGCCATGTCGAGCTGGGCGCGCGAGCACAGCACCATCGCGCGGAACTGCGGCGGGCCGGGCAGGCCGCGGGTCAGCTCGTCGGCGCGGGACAGCCGGCGCAGCGCCTCGGCCCGGTCGCCGGAGCGGCGGGCGAACTCGCCGAGCTGGTAGTGCACCGCGGCGGCCTCCTCCGGCCGCCGGGCCGCCTCGACGCCATCGGCCGCGGCGAGCAGCAGCGCCTCGCCGCGCTCGCGCTCGCCGATCAGGTCGAGGGCGTTGGCCAGCTTCATGTGGACGTGGACGAGCGCCGCGGTCCCGCCGCCCAGCTCGGCGTTCAGCCGCAGCGCCTCCTCGTAGAGGGCCGCGGAGCGGCGGTGGTCGCCGTCCCGGCCGGCGATCTCCGCCTGCGCGGCGAGCGTGAACGACAGCCCCCACCGGTCCCCGGCCTCGCGGAACGCGGCGAGCGCCCGGTCGCAGTCGTCCTGCACGCGCCCGGCCCAGCCGAAGTTGTGGGCGATCTGGCCGCGGATGAAGTACGCCAGCCCGCGCACCCACGGGTCCGGGTCGTCGAGGAGACCGTCGACGCCGACGGCCGTCGTGTCGTCCCAGCCGACCGTGTACATGTCGAAGGTCGTGAGCATCAGGCGCAGCGCCGGGTGCAGCCCGGCGGGGTCGCGGCCGGCGCACAGGGCGCGGGCGCGGTCCAGCCAGCCGAGCACCCGGTCGCCGTCGAGCTGGTTGTCCAGCGACGCCATGGCGCCGAGCGCGAGGGCGAGCGCGGTGGTCTCGTCGTCCGGGACGCCCGGCAGCGGGAGGATCCGCTCCAGGTGGTCGGCGCCGTCGCGCAGCTCGCCGCGCAGGAACCAGTACCAGCCGAGCGCCGCGCAGAACCGGATGGCCGTCGCCGCGTCGCCGGCGGCGATCGTCCAGCGCAGCGCGGCGGAGATGTTGTCGTGCTCGGCGGTGAGGCGGCGCAGCCATTCAAGCTGCCCGGCGCGGTACAGGTGGGGCTCGGCCTCCTCGGCGAGGGCGACGAGGCGGTCGGCGTGGGCGCGCCGGACGGCCTCGTCCTCGCCCGCCTCGGCCAGCCGCTCCGCCCCGTAGGCGCGGATCGTCTCCAGCATCCGGTAGCGCGGTTCGGCGTCCGCGCCCACCACCGTGACCAGGGACTTGTCGACCAGCGCGGTGAGGGTGTCGAGGACGTCGGCGCGGGCGAGGCCGGGGCCGGCGCAGACCTGCTCGGCGGACTCCAGGGTGGCGCCGCCGGGGAAGGCGGCCAGCCGGCGGCACAGGACGCGCTCGGGGCCGTCCAGCAGGTCCCAGCTCCATTCGACGACGGCGCGCAGCGTCCGGTGCCGGGGCAGCGCGGTGCGGCTGCCCGCGCTGAGCAGCCGGAACCGGTCGTCCAGCCGGGTCGCGACCTGCGCGGGCGTCATCGCCCGCAGCCGCGCGGCGGCGAGCTCGATCGCGAGGGGGACGCCGTCCAGCGCGCGGCAGATCCGCACGACCGGGGCGACGTTGGCGCCGGTGACGGCGAATCCGGGCGAGACGGCGGCGGCGCGGTCGGCGAGCAGCCGGACGGCGGGACGGGCGAGCGCCTCCTCCGGGGAGGCCGACGGCGGCGGCGCCTCCAGCGGCCCGACGGTCCACAGCGTCTCGCCGGTGATGCCGAGCGGCTCGCGGCTGGTCGCCATGATCCGGACGCCGGGGCAGCCGGCGAGGACCCGGTCGGCGAGCCGCGCCGCGGCGTCGAGGAGGTGCTCGCAGTTGTCCAGGACCAGCAGCATCCGGCGGCCCGCCAGCGCGGCGACGACCCGGTCCACCGGGTCGGAGGGCGCGGCGCGCTGGCCCGGCAGCGGCTGCGGCGTCTCGCGCAGCCCGAGTGCGGTGAGGACGGCGGCGGGCACCTCCGCCGGGTCGGTGACCGGCGCGAGTTCGACGATCCAGGCACCGTCGGATGCGGCACCGTGGCGGCGGGCGACCTCGACCGACAGCCGGGTCTTGCCCGCTCCGCCGGGTCCGGTGAGGGTGACCAGGCGGGCGTCCGCGAGCAGCGCGCCGACCCGTTCCAGGTCGGCGCCGCGTCCGATGAAGCTGGTCAGCGGCGCGCTCAGGTTCCCCTTCGCCGGTTCCGGACGGGCCGGGACGGGCGCGGGCGCCGGGCGGGCCGCCAGGGCGGGGTCACGGCGCAGCACGGCCAGGTGGACGGCCGCCAGCTCGGGCGACGGGTCGACGCCGAGCCCGTCGGCGAGGGCGCACTTGGCGTCCTCGTACCGGGTGAGGGCCTCGGCCTGGTGGCCGGCCGCGTACAGGGCGCGCATCAGCAGCACGGTGACGGGTTCGCGGAGCGGGTCGCCGGCGGTGAGGGCGCGCAGTTCGGGGATCACCTCGTCGTGCCGGCCGAGGGCGAGGTCGGCGTCGATGCGCTCCTCCAGCGCGGCGCGGCGCAGCGCGTCCAGCCGGGCGGCGGGCGCGCCGGCGAACCGCAGCCCGGCCGCGTCGGCGAGGGCGGGCCCGCGCCACAGCACGAGCGCCTCGCGCAGCCCCGCCGACCGGGCGGCGGGGCCGCCGGCGCGGCGGGCGGCGGCGACCCGCGCCTCGAAGTCATGGGCGTCGACGCGCTCGCGCGGCAGGACGAGCCGGTACGCGCCGGACCGCGACTCGACCGCCGCGCGGCCGATCGCGGCGCGCAGCCGGGACACCAGGGACTGCAGCGCGTTCGGGGCGCCGCGCGGCACCCCGTCCTCCCAGAGCGCGTCGATGATCCGCTCGGCGGGCAGCAGCGCGCCGGGGTCCAGGGCGAGCAGGGTCAGCAGCGCGCGCAGCCGCGCTCCCCCGACCTCGACGGGACCGCCGTCCGCGCGCACCTCCAGGGGCCCCAGGATCCCGATCCGCACACGGGCGATTCTCCCCCACCGGCGGACATGCCGGCGCCCCGGCGGTCACGGGGACCACCGGGGCGCCGGATGCCGGGCGAGACGGGCGGGTCAGGCCGCCGGCTCGCTGGACTTGGCCTTCGGCCGGGCGTCGTCCAGGGCCGCGAGCTCGAAGTCGGCGCGCGGCTGCTCGACGGTCGCGAGCGAGACGGTCTCGCGCTTGAGGAACAGCGCGAGCGTCCAGTCCGCGAGGACGCGCAGCTTGCGGTTGAAGGTCGGGACCTTCGCGCCGTGGTAGCTGCGGTGCATGAACCACGCCGGCCAGCCCTTGACCTTGAAGCCGTAGGTCTGGGCGACGCCCTTGTGCAGGCCGAGGCCGGCGACGGCGCCGACGTTGCCGTGCACGTACGGCTTGAGCGACTTGCCGCGCAGCGACCGGACGATGTTGTCGGCCAGCACCTTGGACTGCCGGACGGCGTGCTGGGCGTTCGGCGGGCAGAACATCCCGTCCTGGGTGAGGTCGGGGATCGCGGCGTTGTCGCCGGCGGTGAACGCCCGGACCAGGCCCTCGATGGTGAGGTACTCGGTGCCCTTGACGCGGCCCCGCTCGTCCACCGGCAGGTCGCCGTGCCGCACCACCGGGGACGGCTTGACTCCCGCGTTCCACACCAGCGTGCCGGCCTGGAAGCCGCTGCCGTCCGACAGCTCGATCTGGCCGTCCACGGCGGACTGCAGGAAGGTCTTCATCTTCACGTCGATGCCGCGGCCGCGCAGCTGCTCGGCGGTCCACTTGCCCATGTCGGGGCCGACCTCGGGCAGGATGCGGTCGGCGGCCTCGACGAGCATGAACCGCAGGTCCTGCGGAGTGACCTTGCGCATGTACTTGGTGGCGTCGCGGGTCATGTCCTCGAGCTCGGCGATCGCCTCGACGCCGGCGAACCCGCCGCCGACGAACACGAACGTCAGCGCCTTGCGGCGCAGGTCCACGTCGTCGGTCGACTCGGCGATCTCCAGCTGCTCCAGCACGTGGTTGCGCAGGTGGATCGCCTCGCCGACGGTCTTGAGGCTGATGCCGTTCTCGGCGAGGCCGGGGATGGGCAGCAGCCGCGGCACCGCGCCGGCGGCCATGACCAGGTAGTCGTAGGAGATCCGCTCCGGCGGCCCGGCCAGCGGCTGGACGATCGCCCAGCCCTCGTCGTGGTTGAGCTCGGTGACCCGCGCCTTGCGGACGGTGCAGCGGGGCAGCACCCGGCGGAGCGGGACGACGACGTGCCGCGGGGAGATGTTCCCGGCGGCGGCCTCGGGGAGGAACGGCTGGTACGTCATGTACGAGTTCGGGTCAACAACGGTGACCTTGACCTCGCCCCGCTTGAGCTCCTTGCGGAGCTTCTTCTGCAGGCGCAGGGCGGTGTACATGCCCACATAGCCGCCACCCACGATGAGGATGTGGGGAGCGCCAGGGGTCCCCTCGGCGGTCCTGGCCATTGCGGCCTCCTATGTCACGGTCGGCTTGTGAAGACATTCACAAACTAGCTGATGGATCGCGGTGGACACCAACCGATAACCAGGAAAGAACACGAAAACTTCCCGAACTGGCAAAGTGGAGCGTTACCAGGCGTGTGAAACTCGCCACTCCTTCGCAAAAAATCGCCTGGAACGGGGCAAAACACGCATGACGCAACTCACACCGGCGTTGACGAGGGGCGCGGCGGCCGCGCGCGGCCGAAAGGCCCGTTCCACACCCCGGGAACCCCTAAGGTTGGGCCGGATGAGGAAGGGGGCGCCACCGGCGCGATGCCCGCGGGACCGGAGGACGGCGCTCCGGCGGCGCGCAGCGTACGATCTCGCCCGGGAGCGTAACGAATGAAGAGCAGAGACCGGCGTCCGATCCCGGCCGCGGCGGGCGTCCTCGCGCTCAGCGTGGCGCTGGGCGGCTGCGGGCTGATCGGCCAGCCGCGCAACAACAGCGCCGAGCTGTCGGAGTGGTTCACCGTGACCAGCCCGGTCTTCCGCGATGGGCGCGACTTGCCCACGCGGTACGGCTGCGCGAAGTACCCTGGCGGCGAAGGGAAGACCCCGCCGCTGCACTGGTCCGCCCCGGCCGGGACCAGGTCGTTCGCGATCGTGATGGACGACCCGGACGGTCCCGAGGGCGCCTACGTGCACTGGGTGATCGCGGGGATCGACGGCACGACCAACGAGCTCGTCGAGGGCGCCGAGATCCAGGGCGCCGTCGAGGGGCTCACCACAGGCAAGAAGGCGGGATACGCGCCCCCGTGCCCGCCCAAGGGAGAGCGGCATCGGTACCGGTTCACCATCTACGCTCTGGACAGTCCGGCACCGTTCCGCCAAGGCGCCAAGCTCCGGGACTCGCTCGGCGCCATCGCCGAGCACACGGTGGGCCGAGGCCGGATCACCGGGAACTTCGGCGGCAATCAGGCGCGTTGACCGTGGAGCCTCCGGGCGCCGGGGTCGGCGCGGACCCCTCCGGGGGGCTGGAGCCAACAGGGGTGTGCGGGTGGCCCGGACGGGCCGGCCGGTACGCGTCGGGTGAGGGTGAATGTGCGCGAAGGGTGTGACAACGGTCATAGCGGTCGGACAGAATCGGACTAGCTCCGAGGACGACCGACCGCCGGCGACGAACGGGCCCGACCCGCGGACCGCGCCGACGACTCTCGCCGGGCCAAGGCATTGGGTGGTGGCATGACTTCTTACATCGTGGTCTTCGGCCTCATTGTGGTCGTGGTCCTGGTGGTCGTCCTCGTGGCGCTCGGGCTGCGGGCCAGCAGGGCGGGCCGCGACGACGACGACTGGATGGACGACGAGCCGCAGCAGCAGCAGCCGCGCGGCCGCCGCGGCGCGCCGCCGCCGCAGCCCGACGACATGGGCGGCCAGGACGACGGCTACGGCCCCGGGTACGACCAGGGCTACGCCGGCGACCAGGGCTACGGCAACGCCGCCCCCGACCCCGGCTACGACCGCCGCGTCGCCGGCGGTCCGCTCGCCGCGCCCGCCGCCGCTCCCGCGTCCCCGCCGCCGCCCGCTCCCGGCGGCCCGGCGTCGGACGAGATGGAGGACGACGACTACTGGGCCACCATCACGTTCGACAAGCCCAAGTTCCCCTGGCAGCACGGCCAGGAGCCGGGCGCCGAGCCGGACCCGGCGGCCGACCCGCTGAACGCCCAGCACGCTCCCCAGCAGGGCGCCGCGCAGGCGACCCAGCACGTCCAGCCGCCCGAGCCGCCGCCCGTGGAGCAGCCCGGCCTCACCCAGCCGGTCTCGCTGGGCGCCGACGGGACCGTCCTCAACGGGCTGGGCGCCCCGTCCGGAACCGGCCCGCAGCAGGTCCCCGGCGGCTACCAGGGCGGCCAGCCGTTCGCCGCCGACCCCGGCTCCACCTCGCACGACCCGATCCCGACGGACCTCGGCGCGCTCGGCGGCCCGCTCGGCACCGGCCCGCAGTCGCCCTACGGCGCGCCCGACCAGCAGGTGTACGGCGGCCAGGAGCCGCAGCCGGCGTACGGGGCGGCCGACCAGTACGACCCGTCCTACGGCGGGGCCGACCAGTTCGGCGGGCACGCCGACCAGCCGCACTACGGCGCGCAGGACCAGGGCTACGGCGACCAGCCGCAGTACGGCGTCCCCGAGCAGCCGCAGTACGGGTCGCCGCACGAGCCGTCCTACGGCGACTTCGGGGGCGACCCGCTCGGCTCCCGCCAGCCCGGCGGCCCGGCCGGCGGACGCCCGGACGCCTACGACCTGCCGCTCGGCTCGTCCGCGCCGCAGCAGCCGCCGGCGCCGCCCGCGTCCGACCCGCTGGGGCTGCCGCTCGGCCGTCCCGAGGAGCCCGCGCGCGGATTCGGCGAGACCACCGGCGGGCTGCCCGGCCCGGCCGAGGCGATGCCGCCCGCGCCGCCCGCTCCCCAGGCTCCGGCCGCCCCGGCGGCGCACGGCGGCCTCGGCGGTCCGGCGCCCGGCGGCGGCTCGGGCTCCGACACCGACAACCACAAGCTGCCGACCGTGGACGAGCTGCTCCAGCGCATCCAGACCGACCGGCAGCGCTCGTCGGGCCCGTCCGGCGACTCCGGCGGCTCGTACGGGTCGCTGAACGACCCGCTGGGCGACCCGCTCGGCACCGGCTCGTTCGGCACCGGGTCCGGTGCGGGAGCCCCGGCGGGCGGCGGCTCGGGCACCGGGCCGTGGCCGCCGCCGGCCTCCGGCGGCGCGCCGGGCGCGTCCGGCCCGGGCGGGTTCGACGGCGGGTACGGCCAGTCCGGCGCGGGGTCCGGCCCCGGGTACGGGCAGGGCTCGCACACCGACGGGTATCCGACGGCCCCGGCCTACGGCGAGTCGCCCCGCTACGACGACCCGCTGAGCGGCGGGTCCCGGGACCAGTACGGCTCCGGCGGGCAGCAGGGCGGCGGCACCGGCGCCTACGGCGACTTCAGCGGCAGCAGCTACAACGGCGGCGACCCGCTGGCCGCGCCGCACGACCCGGGCGCCACCCAGGCGTACGGGTCGAACTACCCCGGCTCGTCGCAGCAGGGCGGCTACCAGCAGGGCGGGCAGCCGTCCGACACCAACCCGTACGCGTCGCGGCAGCAGCCCGACGACTGGGAGAACTACCGCCGCTGACGCACCGCTCACGCAGCACCGCGACGAGGACCGCCGGTTTTCCGGCGGTCCTCGCTCGTTTCTCCGAGCGGGGCGGGCAGCGCGTCCCGGGCGCGATTCCAGGGAATCCTGGTTGGATACGTTAAGTGACTTCGAAGCCACTCAACGTATCCGCAGTGCGGCGGGACGTGCTCGCGTCCTTCGTCGTGTTCCTGGTCGCGGTCCCGCTGTCGCTGGGCATCGCCGTCGCCTCGGGCGCGCCGGTCGCCGCCGGGCTCGTCGCCGCCGTGGCCGGCGGTGTCGTCGCCGGGCTCGCCGGCGGATCGCCGCTGCAGGTCAGCGGCCCCGCGGCGGGACTGACCGTGCTGGTCGCCGACCTCGTCGCCACCTACGGCTGGCGCGCCACCTGCACGATCACCCTGCTCGCCGGGCTGCTGCAGGTGGCGCTCGGCCTGAGCCGCGTGGCGCGCCTGGTGCTGGCGGTGTCGCCCGCCGTCGTGCACGGCATGCTCGCCGGCGTCGGCGCGGTGATCGTGCTGGCCCAGCTGCACGTCGTGCTGGGCGGCGGCCCGCAGGAGTCCGCCGTGGCGAACCTGCGGGAACTGCCCGCCCAGATCCTGCATCCGGCACCGCACTCGGCCCTGGTCGGCGCGGTGACGGTGCTGGTGCTGCTGGGCTGGTCGCGGCTGCCGCGCGGCGGCCGGCTGCGCCTGATCCCGGGCCCGCTGCCCGCCATCACCGTCGCCACCATCGCCGCGTGGGCGCTCGGCTGGAAGGCCGACCGGGTGGACCTTCCCGAGACCCTCCTGCACGGCTGGGGCGCCCCTGAACTGCCGGACGGGTCGCCCTACGGCGTCGCGGGCGCCGTCGTCTCGCTCGCGGTGGTCGCGGCCGTCGCGTCGCTGCTGTGCAGCGTGGCGGTGGACCGCGTCCGGCCCGCCGGGGTCGCGCCCACCGACCTCGACCGCGAGCTGACCGCGCAGGGCGCGGCGAACGCGGTGTCCGGGCTGCTCGGCGGCCTCCCGGTCGCCGGCGTGATCGTGCGGAGCACCGCCAATCTGGAGGCGGGCGCCCGGACGCGGCTGTCCGCCGTGCTGCACGGGGTGTGGGTGCTGGCGCTCGCGGTGTGCTGCGGACCGGTCATCGAGCGCGTCCCGCTGTCGGCGCTGTCAGCGCTGCTGGTGGTGCTCGGGGTACGGCTGGTGGACCCCGCCCGCGTCGCCGACCTGCGCCGCCACCGCGAGGCGCCCGCCTACTTCGCCGCGTTCGGCGGCGTGGTCGTCCTCGGCCTCGGCGAGGGCGTGCTGCTCGGCATCGCCGTCACCGCGGTGCTGGCGCTGCGGCGGCTGACCCGGCTGACCGTCCGGACCGAGCGGCTCGTCCCCGCGCCGGGCGACGCGCCCGGGCCGCAACGCTGGCACGTGGTCGTCGAGGGGTCGCTCACCTTCCTCGGGGTGCCGAAGGTGACGCGCGCGCTGCGGGCCGTCCCGGCGGGGGCGGGCGTCGACCTGGACCTGAACGTGGACTTCATGGACCATGCCGCCTTCGACGCCGTCCACGACTGGCGGCTGGCGCACGAGCGCCGTGGAGGGAGGGTCGACATCGACGAGGTTCACGAGGGTTGGTATGAAAGAGGGGTGACAGGTGAAATGTCTTCGCCGCGTAAGTCGTCCCCCACAGCGCGCTGGTGGGCTCCATGGGCGAATCGGCAGCGACGCTCCGCGAGCGCCGCCGAGCCGCCGTCCCCCACCTCCGTCCTGCTGGACGGCGTCCGCGAGTACCACGACAGCACCGCCGGTCTGGTCCGGCCGATCATGGCCGAGCTGGCGATGGAGCAGAAGCCGGAGCTCCTGTTCATCACCTGCGTGGACTCGCGCGTCGTGCCCAACATCATCACGGCCAGCGGCCCCGGCGATCTGTTCATCAACAGGAACGTCGGCAACTTCGTCCCGCCGCACGGCTCGGCCCTCCCGGACGACTCGGTCATGGCGACGGTGGAGTACGCGACCAACGTGCTCGACATCCGCACGATCGCGGTCTGCGGCCACTCCAACTGCGGCGCGATGGCCGCGGTCATGGCGGGCGGCAAGGAGGTCGCGCACCTGGAGGGCCTGTCGCGCTGGCTCGAGCTCGGCGGGCCGACCCTGGAGCGCTTCCGCGCCGAGGACGGCCACGGCGACGACCCGCTGGCCCGGCTCAGCCAGGTCAACGTGATGCAGCAGCTCGACCACCTGCTCACCTACCCGTGGCTCCGGGAGCGCGCCGACGCCGGCGAGCTGGAGCTCGTCGGGCTCTACTTCGACCTGAAGTCCGCGACGGTCAAGGTCCTCGATCGTGCCGCGGGGAAGTTCGCCACGATCCCGAACCACGTCCCGGAGTCGGCCTACCGGGACACCGGCGGCCGGTCCTGACCTCGGCGGTCTCCGGGGCCGTGGCCCCGGAGACCGCGTTCTCACCGTCCGACCAGCTCGCCGCGCATCCGGCCGTCGTCCTCCTCCGGCCGGCCGGCGTCGAGCGCGCGGCCGGTCCGCTGCGCGTAGCCGCGGTCGCGCATGGCGCCCTCCTGCCGGTAGTCGCGGACGTACACGCCGGTCACCCGTCGCGCCGAGCGCGCGCCGCGGCCGTCGGGGGGCGTGAAAAGCGTGTCGCTCCGGCTGGCCCGCGCGAAGACCGCGAGGTAGACCAGGGCCCCCAGCGCCCCGGCGAGAACGAGGGCCACGAACACGATGATGATGAACATCAGCGCTCCTCTCCACGGGGCAGCCACCGTGCCCCGCCGCCACCGCCGACCCGGCGATCAGCTCTACCAGAGACGTTAGGCGCGCTCTTTCAGGTCGTTTGTGTCGTGTGACCCGAAGCCACCGAGATCCACGCCACTCGGGGCGGGTGCGAGGTTCCGTGCACATCTCATCGCCCGGCCGCCCGCACCGATCGACCTCCGCCGGAACGGGCGTTGACCTGGGCTTTCGGCAACACCCGCTCGGTTTCGGCGGAGGCGCGTCGGGGAGCCCGGCAATTATGAACAAATCCACCATTTCGACCGCCGCGGGGGCCGTCGTCCTGACCGCCGGCGCCCTGCTCCCGGTCACCGCCGCCAACGCGACCACGGCCCCGAGCCCGGGCGACTCGGCGCCCACGAGCCCCACCGGCAGCCCGGGGACCGAAAGCCCGGCGAGCCCGGGCACCGAGAGCCCGACCAGCCCCGGAAGCGAGAGCCCGACGAGCCCCGGGACCGAGAGCCCGACCAGTCCGGGCACCGAGAGCCCGACCAGCCCCGGCACCGGCAGCCCGACCGGCCCGGGCGGCGGCGCCGTCCCGCCGAAGGCCGCGACCGTCACGGTCACCGAGAAGGACAGCTCGCTGAAGCTGTCCAAGCAGACCTTCAAGGCGGGCCCCTACGTCTTCATCGCGAAGAACGAGGGCAAGAAGGAGCACGCCCTCGCCATCTCCGGCCCCGGCATCACCACTCCGAAGACGACCCCGGGCATCTCGCCCGGGACCGAGGCCAAGCTGCACGTCACGCTGCAACCCGGCACGTACAAGCTCTGGTCCCCGACCGACAACGACCGCTCCATGGGCCTGAAGACCCAGATCACCGTGTCCTCGGGCACCGGCGGGGTCGTCCCGCCCGCGAGCCCCACCCAGACCGGCAGCCCGACCGGGAGCCCCACGGGGAGCCCGACCGGCAGTCCCACCGAGAGCCCCACGGGCAGCCCGACCGGCAGCCCGCCGGAGAGCCCGACCGGCGCCCCGACGGGCAGCCCGACCGGCTCCGGCGCCCCGGGCGGCTACTGAACCCGCCCGCTCGGCGTTCACCCGCGGCGTGTCGTCCTTACCCGGGTAGGGACGGCACGCCGCATCTCGACGCGCCGCGCTCGCCCCGCCTCCGGACGCGGCCGGACGTTCAGCCGGCCGGGCCGAGCAGGTCCCAGCGGTTGCCGGAGACGTCGAGGAACACGGCGACCCGCCCGTAGGGCTCGGTACGGGGCGCGGTGACGAACTCGACCCCGGCGGCCGTCATGCGCTCGTGAGCGGCGTCGAAGTCGTCCACACGCAGGAAGAACCCGACACGCCCGGCCACCTGCTCCCCCACGGCGGCGGCCTGCCGCTCACCGTCCGCTTGGGCGAGCAGAATGCCGGTCTGCGCCCCCGGCGGCCGGACGACCACCCAGCGCTTGGGACGCCCGTCGTTGGTCAGCGAAGGCGAGTCCTCGACAAGCTCGAACCCCAGCGCCTCGGTGAAGTACCGGATGGCGCGGTCATAGTCGTCCACAACGATCGTGACCAGATCAAGTCGCACCCTCGCGAGCGTAGGCCCTTCCCCGCGCCCCCCGTCACCGCCGCCGAACCCCAGATCGCGGGCGTGATCGGGCGAGACGATGATCGGCCCGATCCATCCGCGTGCAACCGCGGCGAGTTGGGCGCGATCAGGGCCGGCAGGGTAGGAGCAGATACCGCGCGCCCAATCGGCCAGCACACCTTCGACCGCGGCGAGGCACGTCGTCACGAGCGTGAAGGCTTCGTCCGAGCGATCTCGTCCACCGTGCGTCGCAGCGGTGTCACGCCCTCAGTACCGGGCTCGGAGTCGAGCCATCCCTCGCGGTGCGCAGAATTTACCAACTCCCGTGCGAGGAGTTCGAGGCGGCGCAGGTAATCGTATTCATCAAGGTCGGCGGCCACCGCGGCAGTGTGGCATCGCCGCACTCCGGGCGCATCCGATTAAAGGCGGGCTAGCCTTCCGGGTAGAAGAGGAAAAGGGTGCAGCCCGACTTCGACTGCGGAACGTGGGACGAGCCGGCCGGGGCGTGGATGAACGAGCCCGCCGGGTAGTCGCGGTCGCCGTCGTTGAAGACGCCCGACACCACGAAGACCTCCTCCGGCCCCGGCTCGTGGACGTCGATGCCCTCCCAGCACGTGTTCGCGTCCATCTCCAACACGAACGCCTTCGCGCCGCCGTCCCCGCGCCACAACGGCCGCAGCCGAATCCCCGGAAACAGGTCGCGGACAGGGGCGTCCTGGACGGAGGACCACGCGTATCCCAGCTCTGTCGTCATGGCACCACCCTGGCGAACGCGCCACCGCCCGCCGAGTGTCTGGAAAGACATCATGCGGTACTTTCACGCCATGCATCGCGTGGTCGCACTCGTCCGCCCGCCGCAGTCGACCTTCGAGCTCGGCTGCGCGGCCCAGGTGTTCGGGATCGAGCGGCAGGGGCTCCCGGCCAGGTACTCCTTCGGCGTGTGCACCGAACGCCCCGGCCCGGTCGCCACCCTCGCCGGCTACGACATGCTCGTCGCCGACGGCCTCGACGCGCTCGACCAGGCCCAGACCGTGATCGTCCCGGGCTGGCTGCCGACCGGCGAGCCGCCCTCCTCCGCCGTCGTCGAAGCCCTGCGCCGCGCGCACGCCCGAGGGGCCCGGGTGGTCAGCATCTGCTCGGGCGCCTTCGCGCTGGCGCACGCCGGCCTCCTCGACGGCCGACGGGCCACCACCCACTGGGCGCAGGCCGGCGAGTTCGCCGAGCGCTTCCCGCGCGTCCAACTGGACCCGGACGTCCTCTACGTGGACCACGGCGACGTCGCCACCAGCGCCGGAGCCGGAGCCGGCTTCGATCTGTGCATGCACCTGCTCCGCACCGACCAGGGCGCCCGCTACGCCGCGCACGTCGCCCGCACCATGGTCATGCCGCCCCACCGCGAGGGCGGCCAGTTGCAGTACACCCCGCCCCGGCCCGCCCACATCGACGACACCCTCGCACCGCTCCTCGAATGGGTCACCGCCCGGCTCGACGAACCCATGTCCCTCGAAACCATGGCCGCCCACGCGGGCGTCTCGCCCCGGACCCTCACGCGCCGCTTCACCGACCAGCTCGGCACCAGCCCCGGCCAATGGCTGCTGTCCCAACGAATCGCCGCGGCTCAAGACCTCCTGGAATCCTCAGACCTCCCCTTGGACACCATTGCCCGCCGCGTCGGCCTCTCGTCGGCCACCAACCTCCGCCGCCGTTTCCTCAACGCCCTCGCCACCACCCCGGGCGCCTACCGCCGCACCTTTCACGAAATACCCGCCCGTCCCCATTAGCCGCACAGATTCTCGCGAATTCAGCCGGGCCACGATTTCACCAAGCCTCGGACGGCAGGATCGGCTCGACCCGTATCAGCAGATCGCCACGAGCGGCCGCGGAACAAGACACCGCCCCGCCGGGCAGGCGGGGCGGCGGACGAGTCGGCCTGTAAGCCGGGTTCTGTGCCCGCCGTCCCTTGCGGGGCGGCGGGTGACGGCCATCCATCTCGGGCCGCCGTTGCCGGCGGCCTCCAGCGGTCTACCCGCAGGCTCGGGCGGGCCGCCCTCAGGCACCTGCGCGGGGCCGAAGCCCCTTCTTGACCTTGCTCCGGGTGGGGTTTACCGAGCCGCCCACGTCACCGTGGGCGCTGGTGAGCTCTTACCTCACCGTTTCACCCTTACCACCGGCGGACCGGTGGCGGTCTGCTTTCTGTGGCACTGTCCCGCGGGTCACCCCGGGTCGGCGTTACCGACCACCCTGCCCCGTGGAGCCCGGACTTTCCTCGACGGGGACCAGGTCCCCGACGCGGCCGTCCGGCCGGCTCGTCCGCCGTACACAGAACTGTAGCGGGTCGGTCAGTGCTCCAGGTGATGAGCGTCGTTGAACGAGCGCAGGCTCGCGGGGCCGTCGGCGTACCAGTCGATCGTGGTGAGGGACGCGACGTCCAGGTGCATCCGGTACAGCGCCTTCATCGGGGCGCCGAGGGCGTCCTTGACCAGCATCTTGATCGGCGTGACGTGCGAGACGACCAGGACCGTCTGCTGCCGGTTGCGGACCTTCAGCTTGTCCAGCGCGGTGCGGACGCGGCGGGAGACCTGCGCGAAGCTCTCCCCGCCGGGCGGCGCGGCCTCCGGGTCGGCGAGCCACGCCTTCATCTCGGCGGGCCAGCCCTTGCCGGCCTCGGCGAAGGTGAGGCCCTCCCAGTCGCCGAAGGCGGTCTCGCGGAAGCCGTCCTCGACGCGGACGTCCAGGCCGGTGACGGCGGCGATCTCGGCGGCGGTGTCGCGGCAGCGGGACAGGGGCGAGCTGACGATCGCCTCGAGGCCGCGGTCCTTGAGCGCGAGGGCGGCGGCGCGGGCCTGGGCGAGGCCCGCGGCGGTGAGGGGGACGTCGTTGGTCCCGGCGAAGCGCTTCTCGGCGGAGAGGGGCGTCTCACCGTGGCGGAGGAGGACCGTGCGGGTGGGGGTCGAGGAGACGGGCGGCGGGCCCGGGGCCTCCTCCTGGGGAGGCTCCTCGACGGTGCGGGTCCACTCCTCGCCGCGGGCGGCGGCGTCCATGGCCTCGTTGGCGAGCCGGTCGGCGTGCGCGTTGCGGTTGCGCGGGATCCACCCGTAGGAGACGGACCCGAGGCCCTCGGCGACCTCGCGCGCGCGCAGCGCGAGAGGGATCATGTCCGGGTGCTTGATCTTCCAGCGGCCGGACATCTGCTCCACGACGAGCTTGGAGTCCATCCGGACCTCGACCCGCGCGGACGGGTCGATCCCCGCGGCGGCCGTCAGCCCGGCGATCAGCCCCCGGTACTCGGCGACGTTGTTGGTGGCCATGCCGATCGACTCGGCGACCTCCGCCAGCACCTCGCCGGTCAGCGCGTCGCGGACGAGGGCGCCGTACCCGGCCGGGCCCGGGTTGCCCCGGGACCCGCCGTCCGCCTCGACGACCAGCTTCACAGGCCCGACTCTTCGGTGCGGACGAGGATGCGCCGGCACTCCTCGCAGCGCAGCACCTCGTCCTGCGCCGCGGCCCGGATCCGGTTCAGGTCGACGGTGTTGAGCGCCAGGTGGCAGCCCTGGCAGGCGCCGCGGAACAGCTTCGCCGCGCCGACGCCGCCGAACTGGCCGCGCAGCTTCTCGTAGAGGCCGAGCAGGTCGTCCGGGACGTCCTTGGCGACGGCCGTGCGGGCGGTGCCGGTCGTGCCGCTCTCCTCGTCGATCTCCTTCAGCGAGGCGTCCCGGCGCGCGACGACCGCGGCGAGCTCCTCCTGCGCGGCGGTCTGGTCGGCGCGCAGCGCGGCGACGCGGCCGTCGGCCTCCTCGGTCCGCTCCATGATCTCCAGCACGACCTCCTCGAGGTCGGACTGCCGGCGGTGCAGCGACTCGATCTCCGCCTGCAGGCCGCTGAGGTCCTTGGCGGAGGTGACCTGGCCGGAGTCGAGCCGCTTCTGGTCGCGTTCGGCGCGGCTGCGGACCTGGTCGACGTCCTGCTCGGCCTTCTTCTGCTCCCGCGCGAGGTCGCCGGACTCGGTCTCGGCCGCGACGATCGCGTCGCGCAGTTCGGCGAGCCGGCCCTCCAGCCGGTCGATCTCCGCCAGCTCCGGCAGCGTCCGGCGGCGGTGCGCCAGCCGGTCCATCGAGCTGTCCAGGTCCTGCAGGTCGATCAGGCGAAGCTGGGCGTGCGGTGCGGCTTTCACTGTTCTCCTTCTTCGTGAAGGCTCCACGCGTCGGTGACGATCGTGGACACCCGTGTCTCCAACTTGCCCGCTTCGGGTGCGGCGGCGGCGAGCCGCCGGGCGGCGTCGGCCAGCCAGGGCCATTCCGTCGCCCAGTGCGCGGCGTCCACCAGCGCGGGGCCGCCGTGCTCGGCGAACTCCGACGCCGGATGGTGCCGCAGGTCGGCGGTGAGGTAGACGTCGACGCCCGCCGCGCGGACGGTGTCGAGGAGGGAGTCGCCGGCGCCGCCGCAGACCGCGACGGTACGGACCTCGCGGTCCGGGTCGCCCACGGCCCGCAGCCCCCACGCGGTGGACGGCAGCCCGGCGGCGGCCCGCCGGGCGAACTCCCGCAGCGTCACCGGCCCGTCCATCTCCCCGATGCGGCCGAGACCGCGGCGCGGGTCGTCGGCGGACGGGACGATCGGGCGCAGTTCCCCGGTGAGTCCCACGGCCCGGGCCAGCGCGTCCGAGACCCCCGGATCGGCGACGTCGGCGTTGGTGTGCGCGGTGTGCAGCGCCACCCCGTTCGCGATCATCCGGTGGATCAGCCGGCCCTTCGGCGTCGTCGCGGCCACCGAGTGCACCCCGCGCAGCAGCAGCGGATGGTGCGTGACCACCAGGTCGGCGCCCCACTCCAGCGCCTCGTCGATCACCGCGGCGACCGGGTCGACCGCCAGCAGCACCCGCCCGACCTCCTGGTCGGGGTCGCCGACGACCAGGCCGACGGCGTCCCAGGACTCCGCCCACGACGGCGGGTAGAGCTCTTCGAGAGCCGCGATGACATGGGATAGGCGCACGTCCCGCAGGCTACCGCGCCGAGCCGCTCCCAACGAGCCACCGAGCGTCACCGGGAGACTCCGCGGTCTGAAACGATGGGGCGGGGAACGTCCGCAGAAAGGAGAGCGCCATGTCGGCTTCCGGGTTCGCCTCGGCACCGGAGCCAGCGTCCGGTTTCGCCCTGGCATCGGAGCCCCGCTCCGGGTTCGTCCCGGGGCCGGACCCCGCCGCAGACCGTCCGCACATGCCCGGTTACGGGATCCGGGGGCCCGCGGAGGGGAGCGGCCTGCTCCCGTGGTCGTGGGCCGTGGAGCGGCTGCGCGCCGCCCGCAACTTCTGGCTGTGCACCGTCCGGCCGGACGGGCGGCCGCACGCGATGCCGGTGTGGGGCGCCTGGTCGGGCGAGGCGCTGATGTTCAGCAGCAGCGTGCCGTCCCGCAAGATGGTGAACCTGCGGGCGAATCCGCAGGTCGTGGTGGCCACCGAGGAGGCCGAGAACCCGGTCGTCCTGGAGGGCCGCGCGGAGGTCGTCACCGAGCCGCGGGACCTGCAGCGCTTCATCGACCTGGTCAACTCCAAGTACGCGACCCGCTATCGTGTCGACTTCCTGGACCCGGAGGTGAACGCGACCGTCGCGGTGCGGCCACAGAAGGCGTTCGGGCTGCGTCAGGGAGATTTCACCGGTTCTCCCACCCGGTGGACGTTCGGAGGCTGAACGCCCAGCGGGATCAATCTGGAGGCTCGTCGCGTTGGAGTCTGTGTGAAGTCACCGTTTCGCCGCCGCAAGCGCGTCAAGGGACGCCCGATGGGCACCCGTCCCGAGCAGGAGGGCCACGAGCCCGTCGACTGGCCCACGGAGGGCACCGGCCGGTCGACGCTGATGGGCGCCATCCGCGGCGACGGCGAGACCGGCGCCGGGTTCGGCGGCGGCATGTTCGAGGACCTCGCCTCGGCGTTCGAGGGGTCCAAGAAGGTCAAGCAGGAGGAGCAGCAGCGCCAGAAGGTGCTGCGCCAGGACGACCACGAGCAGGCCGGCGACGGCTCCGCCCGCGACGACCTGGACTCCGGCAAGATCCGGATCCGCCGCAACGGCCCGCTCGCCCCGCCGCCCGCCACCGAGTGACATGTCCGGTTTGGGTCGAACATAGGTTCGAATTCCGGGTTATCGTGGATCCGTGAGCACCTACGTCCCGCCCGGCTGGCCCTCGCAGGTGCACCCACCGGGCACCGACCGCTTCGAGGACACGGCGATGAGCTGGCTGCTGGAGCTCGTCCCGCCCGAGTACCGCCGCTACGGCGTCCTGCGCCGCTACCCGATCGCGCTGGCCCGGATGGCCCGCCACCACGTCGACGCGTCCGTCGAGGCCGCCCGCGAGGGCTTCCGCACCGCCCGCGTCGACCTCTCGCCCCTCGTCCCGCCGCACGGCGTCGAGTCCGTCCTGGAGGCCTACCGCCGCGAGGGCGCCCGGCTCGTCTCGCTCCTGCAGGCCATCGAGCTGGTCGAGACGGCCCTGCGCGCCCAGGCCGAACCCGACGACCCCGTCCACCGCCGCCCCTTCACCCCGAAGCTCTGACGCCTCGCCACCCCGCTCAGCCTGCGGCCTTGCGGCGGGCGCGGTAGGCGGCGACGGTGGTCCGGCTGGCGCACGCGTTGGAGCAGAACCGCCGGGTCCGGTTGCGGGAGTCGTCGACGTAGAAGCGCCCGCAGCCGACGGCCTGGCAGCGTCCGAGGGTCACCGCGGGATCGCCGCAGAGGACGTGCGCCAGCGCCGCGGCGCAGTTGCGCCCGAGCCACGTGACGGGGTCCTCCCCGTTCGGCGCGAAATGCATGTGCGCGGTGCCCGGACCGTCGTGGCCGTCGACGCGGATCACGGGCGGGTACCGCTCCAGCAGGACGTTGACGGGTTCGAGCGGCCCCCCTTGCGCCGCGGCCTCCACCGCGGCGCGCAGCGCGGGCACCAGCGCGGCGAGCGCCTCGGCATCCGGCTCGGCATCCGGCTCGGCGACCCGGTGCCGGCGCAGCATCTCGCCGCGCTCCTCCCCCGGCGCGTCGCCGTTGGCGATCTCGACCGCGAGCCGGGCCATGTTCCCCACGTAATCCGCATACCGCAAACGCTCTCCCACACCCCAAGAGTAGGCCCCGCACCCCCCTACACCCCTTACTTGCCCCGCCGCCCCCAAACGCGGCGTCACCCCACCAACGTCCCGGCGCGGCCCCGGTCCCCTCAAGGCGGCTGCACCGATGGCGCACTCGAGCCACCCACCCAACCCAAAAGCAGCCATTTCCGCAGTTCAGCCGCAAATTATGACTCCATCAAGCGCGAGAAAGCGGCCAGCGCCTGCAAACGTCTATGCACGGCCCTTGCATGCCACTACACTCCCCTGACAACTCCTGGTCCCCCCAACCATGAGATGAGTCAATGCCTCTACCTCTCGAACTCCAGGAACTGTCAGCCCAACTGTCCCGCGCTCGAATAACCGCCATAAAAGCCGATGGCGCGGTCACCGTCGAGATCGACGGACGCGGCGAACTCCTCGACCTCGGAATCGACTCGCATCGCCTGGGCGCGTCGCGCCTCCACCTCATCGAAGCGGCGATCGTCGATGCCATCAACGAGGCCGAAGACCGCTCCGCCGCACTGGAAGAACAGCTGTACAACCGGATGTTCGGCGATGAGTAGCCGACCCACCCTGTGGAGCATGCACCGTTGAAACCCACTCGGGACCCCAGAACGCGAGCCCATGCCGATCAGCGACTCGCTGAACTCGCCGAAGCGGAACGGCGCATGCTCGAAACGGAGCGTGCGGTGACCGACTACGTGAACCAACTGTCCAATCTGGGCAATGAGCAGCGACATATACGGATCACACAGAAGATCCGCCCAGGTCTCGGCACGATCGAGGTGGACGGCGATGGCCGCCTTCTCCATGTCTCGCTCGAGCGCGATGCCCTGATGACGTCCGACCGCAACGCCTTGGGCAACCGGATCCTCGAAGCCCTCGCCGCAGCCCGCACCGAGGCAGGCGACCACTACAAGCAGGAAGCCGCCCGCATCATCCGCCGCAACCGCGTCTGACCGAAAAGAGGCCACCATGAGCGCCCCCAGACCACGCCCCAGACCCGGCCGGCGCGGCGGCAACGGAGATTCCGGTTCCGGCTCGGGCGGGGCGATTCCCGGGCTCGGTCAGCCGCAAGAAGGACCCACCGTTCCGAGCATTCTGATCGACGTCGCCAGTTCAGTGATGCTCGGGACGGAGGTCTTGAAGGCGTACAAAGATCTGCAGAAGATAAAACCGGACCCCGCAGCCGTGCGCAGAGCCGCCGAGAGTTGGTACCGCGCTTCAGGGCACTATCGAGACTCCATCGACCCCATGAAGACATCCTATATTCAACTCGGCGGATACTGGAGCGGCCGGGCCTTCACCGCCTACCAGCAGTACATGGACTCGATCGCGATATCCGCTGCGGACAACAACGCCAAGGTCCTTCAGGCCGTCGGGGACGCCCTGGTGAATCTGCACAACCAAGTCGTCGACCAATACAACGACGGCATGAAGGACTTCATGGACACCCTCGACAAAGCCATCGCCTACCATAAAGATCTGGAGACGCAGAAGGGTGACGCGAACAGTGCCGCCTGGAGTGCGCTCCACAGCATCCTCGCCCTCTGGATCAAGAACGTTAACACCAGAAAGAGAAATGTAACGTACATATGCAACAAGGACGCGGGGTTGATGGAGTCGCTGCACGGACAGATACTTCAGCTTCACGCGCCACGCAAGATGCCTTCGATCGCCTCCGACAAAGGCAAATGGGTTTATGGCTAATAGACCGCCTGCGGCATGGATACGCCTCTGGAACCCTTCAAGGGCGGCCACGCATGGATCGGTCGCCGCCCTGGTCCTCAGTGGGTTACTTGCCGGAGGCTGCTCGAGCGGACCCGCAAATCACCAACGTCTCGCCAGGACCGGGGCGGTCGCCCCCGACGCGTGCACACTGATCAATGATTCCCTTGCGAGCAAGCTGGTAGGGAATTACACCAAGACGCGAACAAAGAGAACACCTGATGCCAGTGCCTGCAGTTGGCAGGCACCACTGTCGACGGAACTCTCAAAGCTGAACGGGCTCCTCAATGTTTCGGCCGTTACAGTGACAGCGCATCCCCCTCGGGAAGAGAAGTACGAAAGCGCGAAGTCGACCTACCGCAAGTTCCAGAACAAGGAAGTCTGCTACAAGCTGACCACTTCAGCCGACGAGGCGTGCTGGCAGAAGGGACGCGAATCCATAAGTGTGATCGCAAGACGGGGATACACGGTCATCAAGGCCGACTACACCGCCTCGAGTTCACCGGACCTCAAAGACCAGCGTATGGAGGGCACCGCACAATCACTCGCAAAGGAGATGCTGTTGCATCTCCACTCCTGACACGGAGCTCGGACGAGAAAGCCTGATTCTCTCGGGCGCTACCGACTCGCGAGATGCCGGTCAATGATCTTCTTAACCACCTCCGTACACCACAGCAAGGAGAATCGATGGGCGGATACAGCGTCAAGGGAAAGAAGTACCTGATCGAGGCGGGGGACACGATCAATGAAGCGGTGAACATGTGGATCGACGCATCGGTCAGCGTCGACGGGGCATGGCTCGCCCCTGGGGCGTTGAGCAAGTACGGCAAGGTGGCCGAGAGGGCCTACTCGCGGATGAAGGAAGAGGCGACCGGGATGCTGCAGGCGTCGCAGAATTCGTTGATCGAGACGCGGGAGACGATGTATCAGGTCGCCGGGGTCTATTCCGCGGCCGAGGAGGCGGCGGCGCGGAAGGCGTTGCGGGAGGCGAAAGAGGCCGGGTTGCTGGGGCACCGGCCCGAACTGGACGATCCGCGTTACGGATGACGGGTTCAGGCGGGGGTGGGGAGGGCTGTTAGGAGGCGGGGTGGGCGCGGGAGGGCGGGGGTCAGGTCGGCGGTGAGGGCCTGGCGGAGCTTCGGGACGGACGCGGCGGGGGCCAGGGCGACGACGCAGGCGCCGATCTTGCGGCCGCCGAGGGCGCCGGCGTCGAGGGCGGTGCGCAGGGCGCGGTCGGGCAGCGGGTCGCCGAAGGTGTGGGCGTCGGTGAGGAGGGGGCCGAGGGCGGACGGCCCCGAGGTGCGGAGCGCGGCGGCGGCGCGGGCGGCGGCGCCGGCCGGGGTCGGCAGGGTCGACGAGTGCCGGATGCCGAGGTCGATGATCACGATGCGGAGGTCCGCGGCGGCCAGATCGAAGGGGACGTGCTCGAGCGTGCCGGGCGTGGTCAGGATGGCGTGGGCGGCGCGGGCGTGCAGGGCCGTCCGGTAGGCGGGGTGGCCGGTGAGGGGGTGCGGGCCGGCGGGCGGGCCGTGCAGGGCGCGCAGGGCGAGGAAGGTGGCGGCGGCGGTCTCGGCGCCGGTGAGCAGGCCGGTCTCGGCGGGGATCTCGCGGTTGATCACCAGGCGGGTGCCGGGGGCGGGGTCGGCGTGGGAGTTCAGGACGGCGACGGACTCCCGGGCCCAGTGCGGGACGGGTCCGCAGGGCGGCGCGGCGCCGTCGGTGTGGTGGTTCACCGAGTAGAGGGACGGGACGGCGGACGGCCCCGCGGCGACGATGGCGCCCCACGGGAGGGCGATCGTCAGGCCGTCCAGGAGGGGCAGGCCGATGAGGGCGCGGTGGATCGCGGCGGGCGGGGATCCGTGGACGCGTTCGAAGACGTACGCGGTCATGCGGATCTCCGGGGACGTTGCGAGGCCGATCAAATCTCGTCCTTCCGCGGGTCGCGCCAGGTGAGGCGGTTCCAGGGCGGCGCGTCCTCGACGAGGGTCCGCCACCAGGTGTACGGGGTGAGGACGGGCCGCAGCAGCGCCGTGCGGTGCAGGTCGCGGGGGGAGAGCGGGGTGCCGGCGAAGACGAGGTAGGGGACGGCGCAGTAGGCGATGACGGCGATGGGCCCCCATTGCGGATCGGACGCCAGCGCGGCCAGGACGAGTCCCATGACGAGGATCGAGGGCACCAGGGCCTGTGCGAGGGAGACGCCGAGACCTTGCAGCCAGGCGGCGCGTCCCTTGTAGGCGGGGGCGCGCGGGGTGAGGTGGCAGGGGACGATGACGTGCCCGGTGTCGGCGTCGTAGTGGTGGAGGCGGGCCATGGTGGTGGTGTAGTCGCCGGTGTACGCGTCGTCGAGGAGTTCGGTGTGGACGACGGTCGCGAAGCCCGCGTCGCGGGTGTGGCGGAGCATGTCGAGGGCGCGGGTGACGGGGAGGTCTGCGGGGACCAGGCCGAGGACGTCCAGGCCGGTGTCGCGGGCGTGGGCGATGGCGGCGCGCCGGACGCCCGCGGCGATGACCGCGCCGTCGGCGCTGATCACGTCGTAGCCGCCGGGTTCGCGCGGGCCCTCCCAGCTCAGCGGGGCGGGGCGGCGCGGCTGCGGGAGCCGGCGGAGCCGCGCCAGGCGGCGGCGGAGCCGCATCGCGTCCGCGATGAGGCCCGCCGCCACCAGCGCGGGTACCGCGATCACGCCAGTTTCTCCAGGCGGTCGGCGGCCTCGGCGGCGCCGCCGGCGGCGGCGAAGGAGTCCCGGACGGCCTCGGCGGCGGCGCGGTGGGCGTCCCCGGTGAGGACGGTGGTGAGCGCGTCGCGGAGCTCGGCGGCGCGGACCCGGCTGAACCGGACCTGGACGCCGGCGCCGGCGGCCTCGACCTGCCGGGCGATGACCGGCTGGTCGTCCCGGATCGGCGCGACGACGAGCGGCAGCCCCTGCGCGAGGCTCTCGCAGACGGTGTTGTGGCCGCCGTGGCACACGACCGCGGACATCTTCTGCAGCAGCCTGAGCTGCGGGACGTGCGGCCGGACGAGGACGTTGGGCGGCGTGCCGTCGACGATCCCGGGCGGCGCGACGAAGACGGCCTGGACGTCCAGGTCGCGGACGGCGTCGGCGGCGACCCGGTAGAACCGCTCGCCGGCGGGCCCGTTGAGGGTGCCGAGCGACACCAGGACGGCGGGCCGCCCGTCCAGCCACTCCCACGGGAACGCGGCGCCCGCCGGACGGTCGAGGGCGGGGCCGACGAACGCGAAGTGGTCGGGGAAGACCGAGGTGTCGCCGACGAGCGCGCCGGTGGAGAAGATCAGCACGAGGTGGTCGGAGAACCGCAGGTCCAAGAGGTCCTCGATGCCGTGGTCGAGCTGGAAGTCGCCGATCTGGTCGCGGACCCACTCCTCGACCAGCGGCATCCCGGCGAGCGGCCGGGTGAACTCGGCGGAGGTCGTCGCGGACGTCGCCCACGGGATCTCGCGGAGCCGGGCGGCGACGGGCGCGGCGAGCACGATCTGGTCGCTGACCACCACGTCCGGCCGGAACCGGTCGAGGGCGGTCCGGACGCCGGGCATCATCGCGTGGCCGAGCGGGACGATGAACTCCTCCCACAGGAACCGCAGGGCGGCGGGGCCGCGCAGCCGCAGCCACTCCTCGCGGGCCTCGGCGAGCCGGGCGGCGAACGCGTCGTCCTCGGCGGAGAAGATCCGCGCGCCGGCGCGCAGCAGCGGTTCGAGGGTGGGGCGGTGGCCGGTCCAGGCGACGGTGTGGCCGCGCCGGACGAGTTCCGTCCCGACCGCGACGGTCGGGTTGACGTGCCCGGCGAGCGGCGGGACGGCGAACAGGAAGCGGCGCTTCGGCGTCTCGGCGCGCGGGATGCCGGGGGCGCCGAGCAGCGACGGGACCTGCATGCGGCGGCCCTTCACCGGGCACCTCCGGCGGCGGTGACGGGGACGCGGGTGCCCGCGTGGTGGGCCAGCCAGGGCAACATGACCTCCAGGAGTTCGGCGGTGCCCTCCCGCAGCACGGTGTGGGCGTGGCCGGCCATGACGTGCAGGGTGCAGCCGGGGACGGTGCGCAGCAGCAGCCGCCCGGCCTCGGCGACGTCGGAGTGCTGCCCGTACACGGCGAGCACGGGGCAGCGGACGGCGGCCAGCTCGGCGGGGCGGACGGGCTCGGTGCGGGCCAGGTCGTCGAGCAGGGTGGTGCGGTTGATGAGGGCGTCGGCGGCGGCGATCTGCCGGCCGGTCTTGCGCCATCCGGCGGCGAGGAGCTGGTCGGCGAGCCGGTCGTACTCCAGGCCGAGCGCGGACGCGGTCAGCGTGTTGAGCAGGCCCTCGACCCAGCCGGCGTCCTCGCCGGGACCGTACGCCTCGATGAGCACCATCCCGGCGATCCGGTCGGGGCGGGCCAGCGCGGCCTTCAGCGCGACGACCCCGCCGAAGCTGTTGGCGACGAGGTGGACGCGGTGGTGGCCGAGCGCGTCGAGGATGCCGAACAGGTCGGCGACGGCGTCGTCGGCGCCGTAGCCGTCCGGGGTCGGCTCGGAGCGGCCGTGCCCGCGCAGGTCGTACAGGACGGCGTGGGCGCCGGCGTCGGCGACGGGCCCGGCGATCGTGTAGTAGAAGCTCGACAGGTTGTCCAGGACGAGCCCGTGCAGGAACACCACGACGGGCCTGCCGGGGTCGGGCGGCCCGATGGCCTGCACGTGGAAGCGGACGCCGCGGGCGGTGACGTCAGGCATGCGCGGCCTCCGTGGCGGCGATGTGGTCCACCAGGTCGCCGACCGTCAGGTCCATGATCTCGTCGATGTCCATGCCCGCGATGAACGCGGCGAGGTCGACGCCGTCGCCGTAGTGGTCGCGCAGCCGGTCGGCGAGGGCGACGAACTCGATGCTCTCCAGCCCGAGGTCGTCGTTGAAGGTGGTGTCGCGGCCGATCTCCACGTCGAGCAGGAAGTCCTCCCCGACGACCTCGGCCAGCATCCGGACGACCTGGGTCAGGGCGTCGTCGCTCATGTTCGGCTCTCCTCCGTGTCGGTGCCGCGCGCCGTGACCGTCCAGGCCACGACGTGTCCGTCGAGCTCGCGCGTCCGGGCCGCCGTGACGGGCCCGCCGCCGGTGACCAGCAGGTGCTCGGCGTCGGCGGCGGTGACGGCGGGTTCGGGGTGGCCGGCGGGGAGGGCCCGCAGGACGGCCTGCCGGGCGGCGCGGACGCGGGCGTCCGCGCCGCCGGGCGCCAGGCCGATGCCCGCGGGCTCGCCGGCGGGCCGTGCCAGCGCGACGCCGAGCTCGGCGTCGCAGGCGATGGACACGGCCAGGTGGTGGTCGAAGGGCCCGGTGACGACCGGGCGGTCGCCCGTCCCGTCGCTGACGGTCAGCTCGGCGGGGAACAGGGGGCCGTGGCCGCTGCGCCACAGCCAGTCGCGGACGGCGTCCTTCGCGGCGACGCGTCCGAGCAGCCACGGTCCCTGCGCGAAGCCGGGGAGCCGCTCGTACTCGGCGCGTTCGGCGGCGCACAGGTACTGGCGCATCACCAGGTCGCGGGAGGCGGTGCCGTCCCAGCGCTTGCGGGCGAGGCACCAGCCGCCGTCCTGCGGTTCCCCCATTCCGGACACTTCGGGGGTGAACTTCATCCGCCACAGTGCTTCGTCGGTGTAGAAGCGGTGCGTGGTCCAGCCGTCTATGCGTGCCCATAGGGCGCCGTCTTCGCGGACCATCTCGACGGAGCAGCGCAGGGTGGTCTCGGTAAGGGACTCTGCCCAGACGGTGGTTTCGAGGCGTTCTCCTGCGGACGGCAGCGGGCCGTACATGGAGACGCGGTCGATCCCCACGGGGAAGACGGTCTGGTCCTTCTCGCCGTACACCTGGATCCAGTGGCCGCACAGCTGCCCGGCGCTGTCGATGAGCGCGCCGGGTGTGGGTAGGGACGTCAGGACGCCGCGCACGCCGTCCTCCGCGAGCGCGATCACCTCGGTGACGCCGCGGAACAGCGGGCCGTGGAACATCCAGCGTTCCTCGTAGAGCCGCTCCGCGGTGACGACGGGCGGGCCCTCCCCGGTCAGCGGGGTGCGGTCCGGGGCGGGCGGCGCGCTGTGCCGGTCGGCGAGCAGGACCGTCCCGTCGGTGTGGCCGGGGATGACGACCTTGACCCGGCGCGGGCCTCCCCCGCCTTCGCCGCCGACGAGGTGGGCGCGGATGTCGGCGCCGGTCGGCGGGGCCGCCACCACCCACCGGACGGCGCGGACGCTCTCGAACCCGACCACAACCGTGTCCGGCAGCAGTTCCCGCGCGGTCGCCGCCATCACCTCCAGCAGCGTCGCCAGCGGCACGATCGGGAACCGGTCCGACATGTCCGGCCAGCCGGCGGGCTGCGGGAACACGCAGTGGTCCGCGAGGTAGGGCATCGCCTCCAGCGAGAACACCCGCGAGATCACCAGCTCGTCCACCGGGCCGGCCGGACCCGCCGACGGTGCGGGCGCCGCGCCGCCGCCGAGCGCCTCCAGGACCGTCTGCGCGCCGGACGCCGCGTCGTTCAGCAGCGCCTCCAGCTCGGCCAGCACCGGGTCGTCGGACGGCAGCGACGGCAGCGCGCCGATCCCGGTGCGCACCGGCGGCACCGCGCCGTCCAGCCTGACCAGCGGCGTGCCGAGGTCCAGCCGCATGCCCGCCGACGACGGCGGCGCCGGCGACGCCCCGTACCCCTCCGCCCACAGCGCCGCGACGACCCGCCGCAGCTGCGCCATGCCGTCGCGCTTCGGCACGTTCACCGCCATCGCCAGGTGCTCGCGGGCGCCGAGCCGGTCGCCGACGAAACCCGTCAGGCTCCCCGGGCCGACCTGCACGAACGCCCGCACGTGCGCCGTCCCGTACAGCTGCTCGACCAGCTCGCTGAACCGCACCGGCTCCAGCAGGTGCCGCACGACCAGCTCGCGGACCGCGTCCTCGCCGGCCGGGAACGGCGCGGCGGTCGTCCCCGACCACAGCGGGAACCGCGGCTCGCGGATCGCGAGCGCCTCGAACGACAGCTGCACCTGCTTCTCGTACGCCTCCGCCAGCGGCGTGTGGAACCCGGTGCGGAACGGCAGCTCCCGGCCGAGGACGCCCTCCGCCGCCAGCCGCTCCAGCACCTCGCGGACGTCGCCGGACGGCCCGCAGACCACCGACTGGTGCGGGCAGTTGTCGTGGCTGACGTACAGGCCGGGCCGCCCGGCGATCGCCTCCTGCGCCCGGTCGGCGCCGCAGCCGAGCGCCCCGTACACCACGTCCGGCACGTCCAGGCCGTCGCGGTCGAGCGCCCGCACGAACGCGTCCACGGCGTCCGCCTCGTACATCCCCGCGACGATCATCGCGGTCCACTCGCCGAGGCTGTGCCCGGCCGCGACGTCCGGTTCGACGCCGAGCTCGGCGAGCGCGGCGGCGAGCAGCCGGCCCACCGCGATCACGTCCGCGGCGTGGCCGAGCAGGTCGGTGCGGCCCGTCGGCTCCGGCCTCGGCAGCCCGAAGTGCTCGGCGACGTCGTCCACGCGCGGCTCGAACGCCGGCTCGAAGCCCGGGAACAGGAACGCCAGCCGGCCGCCCTCCGCCAGCAGCGGCCGCGGCGTGAACCACACGTCGCTGCGGCCCCGCCACGGCGTCCCCCGCTGGGCGACCGCGCGCGCCAGGTCCAGCCGCCGCGAGGTCGGCCCCACGATCGCGAGCCGGCACGGCAGGTCGGGCGGGTTCTCGCCGACGCGCGCGAACAGCTCCTCGTCGGGCACCGCGAGCAGCGCCGCCAGCTCGTCGCTCGTCCGCGCGGCCAGCCTGAGCACGCCCTCCTCGTCCGGCCTCGGCGCGTCCAGCCTGCGGCGCCCGCGCCTCCGCGCCGCCGGCGGCTCCTCCAGGATCACGTGCGCGTTCGCGCCCCCGAACCCGAACGCGTTCACCACCGCGCGGCGCGGCCCGTCCGCCGGCCGGCCCCACTCCGCCGCCTCCCGGACGACCCGCAGCCGCCCGCCGTCCAGCGCCGGATGCGGATCGTCCACGTGCAGCGTCGGCGGCAACACCCCGTCGCGCAGCGCGCACGCCGCCTTGATCAGCCCCGCCATCCCCGCCGCCGGCATCGCGTGCCCGATCATCGACTTCACCGTGCCGAGCCCGACCGGCGCGCCGCCGGTCCCGAACACCCGGCGCATCGTCGCCAGCTCCGCCTCGTCCCCCGCCGGCGTCGCCGTCCCGTGCGCCTCCACCAGCCCCAGCGCGCCCGGCGCCCGCGGATCCAGGCCCGCGTCCTTCCACGCCCGCTCCACCGCCAGCACCTGGCCGTCCACCAGCGGGCTCATGATCCCCGCCGCCCGCCCGTCGCTGGACGACCCCGTCCCGACGATCACCGCGTGGACCCGGTCGCCCGCCCGCACCGCGTCCCGCAGCCGCCGCAGCAGCACCACCCCGGTGCCCTCCGCCAGCAGCGTCCCGTCCGCCGCCCGGTCGAACGGCCGGATCGTCTCGGTCGGGCTCAGCGCCCGCAGCTGGCTGAACACGCTCCACACCGTCGCGTGATGCGCGTGGTGCACCGCGCCCGCCAGCATCGCGTCCGCCTCGCCGCTGCGCAGCGCCCGCACCGCGTGCTCCACCGCCAGCAGCGACGACGCGCACGCCGCGTCCACCGTGTACGCCGGACCGCGCAGATCGAACCGGTTCGCGATCCGCGCCGCCGCGAAACTCGGCACCAGCCCCACCGACGCGTCCGGGCCGTCCGGCCCCACCCGCGCGCAGAACGCCCGCCGGATCTCCTCCAGCCGGTCCGCGCCGAGCTCCGGCACCAGCTCCGCCAGCACCCCCGCCACCTGGTGCGACGTCCGAACCCGCTGGTCGAACCGCGCCACCCCCGGGGTGATGTAGCCGCCCCGGCCGATCACCACCCCGATCCGCGCCCGGTCCGGCAGCCGCTCGTCGCCGCCCGCGTCCGCGATCGCCTCCGCCGCCGCCCGCAGCGCCATCAGCTGGTCCGGCTCCATCCCCGGCACCGACGCCGGCATGATCCCGAACCGGGCCGGATCGAACGTCGCGAACTCGTCCACGAACCCGCCGCGCCGGCAGTAGAACCGGTCGCACTCCGGCGCCCGCCCGTAGGCGTCCGGGTCGTAGTACAGCGCCGGGTCCCAGCGGCCCGGCGGCACGTCGGTGATCGCGTCGACGCCCGCCAGGACGTTGCGCCACAGCTCCGCCGCCGAACCGGCGCCGGGGAACACCGCCCCCGCGCCCACGATCGCGATCGGCTCCCCCGTCACCGGACCGTCCCGGTGAACACGGCCTGCGTCTCGTCCCCGTGCGCGATCTCCCGCAGCAGCGCCGCCACCCCCGCGTCCGGATCGATCAGCCCGATGCCGCGCCGGCCGTACTCGCGGGCCAGCTCCGGCGACACCATCCCGCCGCCCGCCCACGGACCCCAGTCCGCGACCAGCACCCGGCCGCGCAGCCGCGTCCGCCACACGTGCGCGAGCGTGTCGCACGCCTCGTTCGCCGCCGCGTAGTCCGCCTGCCCCCGGTTCCCGTGGACGCCCGCGACGCTGCCGAACACGACGAAGAACCCCACATCGGGCCGCACCGCCGCCGCCAGCGCCGACGCGCCGTCCACCT
Source organism: Actinomadura violacea (assembly GCF_017573465.1). Taxonomy (GTDB): domain Bacteria; phylum Actinomycetota; class Actinomycetes; order Streptosporangiales; family Streptosporangiaceae; genus Spirillospora; species Spirillospora violacea. Next base: position 203,009 of record NZ_JAGEPF010000010.1, on the reverse strand, counting down.
TCGTCCGGTACACCCGCTCGAACGACTGCGGCTCCTTGTCCCGGACGAGCCGGTCCTCCACGACGCCCGCGCCGTGGACCACCCCGTCCAGCCGGCCGTGCCGCAGGTACACCCGCTCCACCACGTCCCGCACCAGCCGCGGCTCCCGCACGTCGCCCGCGTGGTAGCGGACCGACGCCGCGTGCTCCTTCAGCGCGTCCAGGTTCGCGCGGATCTCCCGCTCCGCGACGATCCGCCGCACCGTCGCCTCGATCTCCGCGGGCCGCCGCCCGCCCTGCGCCACCAGCGCCCGCCGCAGCCCCGCCTCGTCCGGGACGTCCGGGAACGACGGCGGCCCCACCGGCTCCAGCGTCCGCCCCATCACCTCGATGTGGCAGCCCGTCGTCCGCGCCAGCTCCAGCGCCGTCCGCGCGGTGACGCCCCGCGCGCCCCCGGTCAGCAGGACGACCCCGTCCGCGTCCAGCGGCACCCGCGCCTCGCCCCGCAGCTCCGCCGACACCAGGCGCGTCGTGCGCCGCAGGTCGCCCTCATGCCCGACCACCACCGGGCCCCGCGCGTCCAGCAGCTCGGCCAGCAGCCGCGACGCGATCGCCCGCGGCGTGTCCTTGGTGTCCACGTCCACCGCCCTGACCAGCGCGTCCGGATACTCCTGCGCGACCGTCGCCGCCAGCCCGCGCAGCCCCGCGCCCGGCCCCGGATCCCCGATCCCGCCGCCGTCGAACGCCCGCCCGAACGTCCCGCCCGCGCCGCTCGCCACGACCAGCCACCGCAGCCCGCCCGCCAGCGCGTCCCGGATCCCCGCGTACGCGTCCGGCAGCACCGCCGTCGCCCCCGGCCGCAGCGCCGCCAGATGCACCAGCCCGTCGCACGGCCCGTCCACGTCCATCGGCGTCCGCACCCGCGCCCCGTAGCGCTCCAGCAGGTCCGCCAGCTCCAGCGCGACACCGCACCCGTCGTCCACCACCACGAACGTCCGCCCGTCGAACGCCGTCCCGGTGTCGGCCGGGACCGGCAGCGCCTCCAGGTCCGCCGTCCGCACCACCTGCCGGACGACCCGCCGGGCCCGCTCCCCCGACGGCCGCACCCGCCCGGCCAGCACCCGCCGCGCCCCGGTGGTCTCACGGTCCCGCCCGGCCGGCGCGGCCGCGTCCTGCTGCGCGTCCTCCCCGCCGAGCGCGGCGGCCCCGTCCCCGGCGAGCCGCACGACCTCCACGGCCGCCGCGTCCTCGCCGTCCGGAACCCGGGCCGAAGGCACCGCGCCCCGCCCGGCCGCCTCCGGCTCCGCGGCAGGGGTGTCGTCCGCAGGCTTCACCGCCCCCGTGCCGCGCAGTTCCTCATCCCCCTCGCCCGAGGACACGCGCGCCGCATTACGCGACACCGCATCACTGGACGCCGCCGGGTGCGCGTCGGACCGTCCGGCATCGCTCGCAGCGCCCGCTTCCGGAGCCGGTTGCTCGCCGCCTCCAGACCCGCGGGACGGCCTCGGCGGCTGCTCGGCGACGGACGTCGCCGGACGTGCTTCGGCTCGTCCGCCGTCGCCTTCGGTCTTGCGGTTCGAGGCGGGCATCGCAGCGCGCGTTTCCTCGGCGTCCGACGGCGCTTCCCGGTCGGGACGTCCTGCGCCCCCGGACCGAGCGCCCGCACTCGGCGACGCGTTCGCCGTGCGCGCTGCGGCCGCGTCTCCGGTCGGCGGCTGCTCGGGGCTCGTTCCGCTCTGCTTGCCGGCCGATGCGGGCTTTGGGGCGTCGCCCTGCTGGTCGGCGGGTGCGGATTCGTGGCGACGGCGGGGCGCCGGGGGGCCGCCCACGTGGGTGGACGGGCCCGGGCGCGGGGACGCCTGCGGCGGGACGGCGGGGCGCTGCGGGTCCTGCGCCGACGGGAGGCGGGTGCGGAGCCAGTCGACGATCCCACCGATGGTGGTGATGCGGGTGAGCTGCTCGATGAGGGCGTCCGGGGCGGTGAGGCCGACGCGCTCGGTGACCTCGCCGATGATGACGGTGCGCTTGATGGAGTCGATGGACAGGTCCGCCTCGAGGTCGAGGTCGGCCTCCAGCATGGACTCGGGGTAGCCGGTGCGGGCGCTGATCACCGCGAGGACGGTGGCGTGGACGTCACGATGCGGCTCGGCGGCGGCGGGCAGGGCCGGCAGCGTCTCGCCGGGCAGGACGGGACGCGGCGCGGGGACGGGCGCCGGAGCGGACGGGGCGGCGGGCGCGGCGCCGAGGTGCCGGAGGATGACCTCGCGCTGCGCGGCGATCAGCTCGCGGCCGGCGCGCAGGTACTCCAGGACGGCGGCGTCGGAACCGGCCGGGCGGGCGGGCGACGCCGCGGCGGGGACGCGTTCGGCCGGGCGGAGCGCGCCCGCCGGGTAGCCGCCGTCGGCGGTGCGGACGAGGTGGCCGTTGACGATCCAGCCGGGCGCGGCGGGGGCGGACGCGGGGTCGAGGACGCGGGCGTCGCGGCCGGCGAACAGCGGCAGCGGGTCGACGGCGACGCCGGCGGCGGCGAGCTCGGCGAGGGCGTGCAGGAGGCGTTCGACGGAGCCGCCGTCGCCGGCGTCGCAGGCGACGGCGGTGTGCGGGCGGTCGCCGAGGATGCGGCGGGTGAGGCCGGTGAGGACGCGTCCGGGCCCGGCCTCGACGAAGGTGCGGGCGCCCGCCTCGTACATCGCCTCGATCTGCTCGACGAACCGGACGGGCGCGGCGATCTGCCCGGCGAGGGTGGCGGCGAGGTCGGCGGGGTCGCTGTCGTAGGGCGCCGCGGTGGTGTTGGACCAGACGGGGAAGGCGGGCGAGCGCAGGTCGCGGCCGGTGAGGGCGGCGCGGAGGGTGCCGGACGCGGCGGCGACGAGGGGGCTGTGGAAGGCGCAGGCGACCGGGATGCGCTCGGCGGCGAGGCCGCGTTCGGCGAGGACGGCGAGGGCGCGGGCGACGCCGGCGGTGGTGCCTGACACGACGACCTGGTCGGGCGCGTTGTGGTTGGCGACGACGATCTCGGAGACGCCGGAGACGGCGTCCCGGACCTGGCGGAGCGGTGCGGCGACGGCGGCCATGGCGCCGGGGTCGGCGCCCGCGGCGGCGAGGATGGCCTCGGCGCGGGCGGCGCTGAGCTCGATCATGTCGGTGTCGTCGAAGACGCCGGCGGCGCAGAGCGCGACGAGCTCGCCGTAGCTGTGCCCGGCGGCGAGGTCGGGGTGCACGCCGACGGCGGTGAGCAGGCGGTGCACGGCGAGGCCGGCGATGCCGAGGACGGGCTGCGCGACGCGGGTGTCGGTGAGCGCCTCGCGCTGCCGGCGGGCGTCGTCGGGGCCGAACGCGGCGGGCGGGAACATGGCGGGCGCGTAGCGTCCGCCGGCGAGGCGGAGGAGGCGCTGCAGGCGGGGGAAGGCGGCGAAGAGGCCGGCGAGCATGCCGGGCCGCTGGCTGCCCTGGCCGGGGAACAGGAACGCGACCTGCCCGGGGTGGGCGGACGTGCGGACGTGCACGCCGGGTGCGGTGCGGAACTCGGCGGCGGCGGCGAGCTTGCCGCGCAGGTCGTCGAGGCCGGTGGCGACGACGGCGGCCTGGACGCGTCCTTCGGTGGACGCGCAGGTCCGGGCGATGTCGCGGAGCCGGGCGGACGGGGCGTCCAGCAGCCGGCGGAGCCGGGCGATCTCGGCGCGGGCGGCGGTGCGGTCGGCGCCGCGGATCAGGAGCAGCTCGGCGGGCCATTCGGCGAGGCCGGACACCGGTTCGGGGCCGCCGTCGTAGCCGGCGAGGACGGCGTGGAAGTTGGCGCCGCCGAACCCGAAGCCGCTGACGCCGGCGTACCGGTCGCCGGGGCGGGCGGCCCAGGGCCGGACGCTCGTCCCGAACGCGAACGGCCCGTCGGGCTTCCACGCGGGGTTCGGGCTGGTGAGGTGCAGGGTGCCCGGCAGGACGCCGGTGTGCAGGGCGAACGCGGTCTTGATGAGCCCGGCGAGCCCGGCGGCGCACTTGGTGTGGCCGATCTGCGACTTGACGGAGCCGAGCGCGACGGAGCCGGGCGCGGCGGCGGAGAACGCGGCGGTGAGGGTGGCGAGCTCGGTGCGGTCGCCGACCTCGGTTCCGGTGCCGTGCGCCTCGACGAGCCCGACGTCGGACGGGCGTACGCCGGCGCGCTCGTAGGCGCGGTCGAGGGCGAGCCGCTGCCCTTCGGCGCGGGGCGCGGTGAGGCCGAGGGAGCGGCCGTCGCTGGACCCGGCGACGGACTTGACGACGGCGTAGACGCGGTCGCCGTCGCGTTCGGCGTCGGCGAGGCGCTTGAGGACGACGCAGGCGACGCCCTCGCCGAGCGCGATGCCGTCGGCGGCGGCGTCGAAGGGGGCGCAGCGGCCCGACGGCGACAGCGCGCGGACGGCGGAGAACATCAGGTAGTCCTGGATGCCGTTGTGCACGTCGGCGCCGCCGCACAGCACCATGTCGCTGCCGCCCGCGGCGAGTTCCTTGCAGGCGGCGTCGAGGGCGGCGAGCGACGCGGCGCAGGCGGCGTCGACGGTGTAGTTGGCGCCGCCGAGGTCGAGGCGGTTGGCGATGCGCCCGGCGATGACGTTGGTGAGGACGCCGGGGAAGGAGTCCTCGGTGGGTTCGGGGAGCTGCCCGTCCAGGCCGGGCGGGACCTCGCCGTAGTAGGACGGGAGAGCGGCGCGCAGGCCGTAGGCGGTGGCGAGCTCGTTGCCGCCTTCGGCGCCGAAGAACACCGAGGTGCGGGACCGGTCGAACGGGCGGTCGTCGTAGCCGGCGTCCTTCAGCGCGCGCGCCGCGACCTCCAGGGCGAGGAGCTGGATCGGCTCGACGCTGCCGAGCGCGTTGGGCGGGATGCCGTAGGCGAGTGCGTCGAACGGGACGTCCGGCAGGAACCCGCCCCATTTCGAGGGGGTCTTGCCGGGCTCGGACGGGTCGTAGTGCACGGCCGGGTCCCAGCGTTCGGCGGGGACCTCGGTGACGGAGTCGACGCCGCCGACGATGTTCGCCCAGTAGGCGTTGGCGTCGCGGGCGCCGGGGAACACGCAGCCGACGCCGATGATCGCGATGTCGGCGGGGCGGGCGGCGGCGGACGCGGCGGCCCGGTCCCCGGCGATGCCGAGGGCGGCGGCGCGCGCGGCGAGCAGGGCGGTGGCGCCGTCGGTGACCTCTTCGTGCAGGGCGGCGACGCTGGTGGTGGAGGTGCGCAGCGCCGCGACGTCGCCGATCATGTAGAGGCCCTCGGCGCGCTGCTCGTCCGGGCCGACGGGGGTGGAGCGGCGCAGGCCCTTGCTGGCGATGCGCAGCCGCCCGAGGTTGAGGCGTTCGAGCTGCCGCCACATGTCCTGCCGGGGCGTCCCGGCGGCCTCCAGCTCGCGGCGCGTCTCGGTGAACTGCTCGACGTAGGGGGTGCGGGCGCAGCGGGTCGCGTGGCCGGGCGAGGTCTCCAGCAGCGCCGTCCCGCCGCAGTCGACGGCGGCCTTCTGGAAGCCGGGCAGGATCGCGCCCGCCGCGACGGCCTCGGCGGTGAACAGGTAGGCGGTGCCCATGAGGACGCGGACGTCGGCGCCGCGCTCGGCGAGCGGGCCGGCGAGCGCGGCGACCATCGCGGCGGACCGCGCGTCGTGGATGCCGCCGGCGAACATCACCGACAGCTCGGCGGGGTCGCCGCCGAACGCCATGAGCCGCTCGGCCTGCGCCTCCCACAGCGGGAAGCTCGCGCGCGGGCCGACGTGCCCGCCGCACTCCTGCCCCTCGAAGACGAACTTGCGCACGCCCTCGGCGAGGAACCGCTCCAGCAGGTCCGGCGACGGGACGTGCAGGTAGGCGCTGACGCCGGCGTCCTCCAGCGACGCGGCCTGCGCGGGCCGTCCGCCGGAGACGATCGCGTACGGGGGCGCGGCCTCGCGGACCGCGTCGAGCTGCGCCTCGCGGACCTCCGGCGGCGCGAACCCGAGCACGCCGACGCCCCACGGCCGGCCGGCGAGCCGGTCGGCGGTCTCGCGCAGCAGCCGCCGCACCCGGTCGCCGTCCATCAGCGCGAGCGCCAGGAACGGCACGCCGCCCTCCTGCGCGACCGCCGCGGCGAACACCGAACGGTCGCTGACCTGCGTCATCGGCCCCTGGACGACCGGGTACTCGGGGCCGTCCGGGGTCTGCCGGGACGCCAGCGGCGCGGCCTGCACGGCGGCCCGCAGATGCTCGGCGATCCCCTCGCGGACCGCCTGGACGACCCCGCCGGCGGTGCGGTGCCGGGCGGCGAGCGCGGCGGCGAGCGGCGCGTCCTGCCCGGCGGGCAGCAGCCGCGACCGCAGCCCGGTCGCGCCGAGCCGCGCGTTGACCTCCGCCGCGGTGAGGTCGGCGAGCGCGATGTCGGGCAGGTCGGGGCGCGTGTAGACGCGGTGGCCGTGCACGACGCGGGTCTCCGAGCCGTCCATCGCGGTGAGCGCGGCGGCGACGTCGGCGGGCAGGTCCATCTCCCGGACGAGCGCGAGCTGCACGTCCAGCACGACGCCCGCGGCTCCCCCGGCGACGGCCGCGGCGGCGGTGCGCGGGCCGATGCCGCCCGCCGCGAGCACGGGGACGTCCACGGCCTCGTCCGCGAGCAGCCGCTGCAGCAGCACGAACGTGGTGAGGTCGCCGACCCGGCCGCCCGCCTCGCGGCCCCGGGCGATGAGCGCGGTCCCGCGCGTCCCGGGGAAGCCGCCGGCGACCGGCAGCACCGCGGCGGCCTCGGCGGCGTCGACGACCTCGACCAGCAGCCGGCGCCCGCGCGCGAACCCGGCGATGTCCAGCGAGTCGTCGGCGAGCAGCGCCGGGGCGTCGAACACGACCGTGCCGACGGCGTCCGGGAGCTCCTGCGGGCGGACGCGGCAGCCCGCCGGGACGCGCACCCCGAACCGGCCCGACCACCAGCGGCGCACGTCGGCGAGCGCGGCCAGCGCCGGCTCGCGCTCGGTGCCGAGGTCGAGCACGCCGTGCCCGCCGGCCCGCGCGACGGCCACCGCGAGGTGCGGGGCGGGGCGGCCGAACGGCGTGACGCCGACGATCTCGGTCCCCGGCCCGGTCGCGGACGTCCGCCGCTCCGGACCGTCCTGGACGGCCCGCGGCCCGGTCCCGTCCGCCGCCGTGTCCCTGTCCGCGGCCATGCACTGCCCCCCGACCCGTTCCGCGCGGCCCGACCCGGCGGCCGTGCGGCTGGTGCCCCTCGCTCACAACAACGGTCGGCAAGACTACGGTCAGTGAGGGGGCGAGTGCGGAGGCGACACACCCGGGGGCGCCGTGATGGCGGCACCGCAAAGGACTTTGGACGCTTCCTTGGCCTGCGTAAGACCCGCCGGGCCCGTGACCGGGCGGTCAGCCGGAGGCCCGCCTACCCGGTCACGGCGGGGGCGCGGCGCTGGCGGCGGATCCCGTGCCGGACGGTCCCCTCGTCCAGCCAGCGGTCCAGGTGCGCCCAGGTGGTCGCGCGCGCGGACCGCCCGGTCAGCACGTCGAGGTGGCCGCCGGACGCGACCTCGAACCGCACCTTCGGCGCGCCCGGCAGCAGCCGGATCAGCGGCAGGACGGACCGGACCGGCGCGACGCCGTCGCCGCGCCCGGCGATGGCCAGAACCGGCACGCCGACCCGGCGCAGTTCGACCCGCCGGCCGTCGATGTCCAGGCCGCCTCCGGCCAGCGCGTTGTCCTGGAAAAGGGCGCGGTGAATGCGCCGCGCGGCGCGTCCGGCCAGATGGTCGGTGAATTGATCGACGGCTTCGATCTGAGCGAGGAAATCGGCATTGTCGAGGTGCGCGAGCGTCCGATAGGGGCGGAGCAGATGGGCGTCGATTCCGGTGCGGCGGATCCGTTTCAGCAGCGCGCCGGGGACGCCGCCGAGCGGCGGGGCGAACGCGCCCGCGGCGGCGCGGGCGAGCCCGGCCCACGGGTTCGGCACGGGAAGGCGCGGCACCGGGAGCCGCGCCGGGAGCCGCGCCGCGCGGACGTCGACCGGCGCGGCGATCGCGGCGATGGACGCGATCGGCAGGCCCGGGTCGTCGGCGGCGGCCAGCAGCGCCACGACCCCGCCGAGCGACCAGCCGACGAGCTGGACGGGCTGCCCGCCCGCGTCCCGGCTGACCGCGCGGATCGCGCCGGGCAGCAGGTCGCGGACCCATTCGCGCAGGCCGGCGTCCTGCCCCGCCCGGCCGGCGGGGTCGCCGTCGAGCAGGTAGCTGCGCCGTCCGGCGCGCACCACGTGCTCGGCGAGGCTGCACCCGCGGCGCAGGTCGTAGCAGCGGGCCGGTGCGGCCGGCGGCGGCACGAACAGCACCGGCGGCCCGGCGGGGACCACCCCCTCCGGCGGCCGGTAGCGGCGCACCCCGCGGGCCGCGCCGCCCTCCACCGGATCGGCCGGCATCGGACGCAGATCGGCGAGCCGGCCGTGCCGCACGAGCTGGAACGCATTGCCGGCGGCGTCGCGCGCGCCTCGCGGGGAGAGGATCATTTCGCCATTATCCAACCGTCCTGACAGCGCACGGCGCGAGCCCATTGACCAAAGGCGGCCCGTCGCCCTTCACCGCATTAATACACTGGTCAGCGCGGCCGGGAAATCTCCGCCGCATGAAGCTCGTGTTAATTCGCCTTATCTGTGGCCGGTTGCGGCCTGACCTGGACCGTTGCAAGGGACAGGCCGAAAGTTGCAACATGACGGACAGTAGGGGACAACGCACCCAAAGGGGGGCAAGTTGATCCATGAGCCCGTCATCGATGAGTTCGACAAGCACCTGTCGTTGCAGGGCCGAAGCCCGCACACGCGCCGCCTCTACCGCGGCCGCCTCCTCGACATCGCGCAGCAGCTCACGCCGCGCTCGCTGCTGGACGCGACTCCATCGGACCTGGAGGCGTGGCGCGCTGCCCTGACCGTCGCGGACATCAGCGTCGTGTCCTACGTCGCCGGCGTCCGGGTCTTCTACGCCTGGCTCGCCGCGGCCGGCCGGATCCCCAGCAACCCGGCGCTCACGATGCCCATCCCGCGGCTCGGCCGCCGGCTGCCGCGCCCGATCGGCGACGACGATCTGCAGATGGCGATCCTGCACGCGTTCGGCCGCGTCCGGGCCTGGCTCGTCCTGGCCGGGTACGCGGGCCTGCGCTGCTGCGAGATCGCGACGCTGCGGCGCGACTGCATCTTCGAGCGCGTGTCCCGGCCGTACATGATCGTCCACGGGAAAGGAGACAAAGAAAGGGCCGTCCCAATGTCGCAATATGTCTGGACCGAATTGAAGCTATTCGGTCTACCGCGACGGGGATGGATCTTCCCGCGGCTCGACGGACTGATCGGACACACGCCCCCCGGCAGCGTCACCCGGTACGGCAATCTCCACCTGCGCGACTGCGGCCTGGACGAGACGATGCACCAGCTCAGACACCGATTCGGGACCGTCGGATACCAGGCGACCGGAGAAATCCGGGAGCTACAGGAGGTCATGGGACACGCGGACATCTCGACCACCGCCCTGTATGCCGCGCATTCCAACCCGCGCGCGGCCGCGCTGGTCGACGCCGTCCAGCCACGCGCCACCCTGCGCATTGTCCGGGACGATTCGGGCGCGTGAAAGAACCGCTGGTAATGGATCAACCGAAGGGGTAGAAATGCCGTACGTCGAGTGCCCGTCCTGCGGAGGATCGGGAACGCAGCAGGTCGCCCGGACCGACTCCAAGGGCAAGACCGTCTACGTGACCGAGAACTGCAAGGGCTGCCGAGGATCAGGGGTGATCAGCCGGTGAGCGAGAGCGCGCAGACCTACCCGTGCCGGTGGTGTGACGGCGGGTTCGTCGACCAGCCGACCATGGCGCTCGTCGCCGGGACGGCGCTGGACGAGAGCGCGCAGGTCATCACCGCCATGTCGCCGCGGAAGTGCCGCGCGTGCGGCGGCACCGGGCGGACGTCCTGCCCGCCGAACCTCCCGCCCACCCTGTAGACCGGGCGGCCGCGCGGACACCGGCGCGCGCGGCGCCCGCACCGAGGGCCCCCGAACCACCGCCCCGCGTTCGGGGGCCCTCCCATGCATCGGGGCGACTGGGCTGACGGGAGACGGCGTGATTGAGGGCGAGCTGGCCGCGATGTGGATCGTGATCGGAACCGTGTTCGTGTCCCTGGCCGGCATGTGCGTCTACCTGGCGTACCGCGTCGAGACGCTGACGCGCCAGGTCAGGAACCTCCGGCGCCGTACCGGCCCCTGACCTGGGACGCGTTCAAAAACGCGATCTGAAATGAGGCTGTGGGAGGGTCCCCCCGGCCGGGTTCGCCACGCCTTCGGTGCACCTCCGGCGGACCGCACTGGCGCCCCGGGCGGGTGCGCGTTCGCCCGGGGGTTGTGCGCCCTCACCACGCAGGCTACAGGCGTTTGTACGGGGCGGCCGCGCGCTGCAGCTCGGCGAGGATCCGGCCGGACGCCAGATCGGCCGGGCGCCAGATCGACCAGTCCTCGCCGGCGGCCAGGAGTGCGTCGCCGATCGCCCATTGCTCGGGCCGGACGCCGCCGTGCGCGCTCTTGAGCTCGCGCCACAGGACCGTCCGGCCGATGATGATCCAGTCCGGTAGGCCGCGGGTCATGCCGCGCGCGTCGGGCACGTGGAACGCGCGCAGCATGAGCCCGTGCTCGACCAGGAGGCGCCGCACCTCCCGTTCGAGCTCGGGCTCGTTCACCCGGAGATGTCTTCGATCACCGCGGCGGCCGCCGCGCGCCAGGCCGCACGCTGTTTGTCCGTGAGCCGATCGAAGTCGGCATCGGTCTGGAGGCCGATCATCTTGGCGAAGGCGTCGTGCGCGGTCCGGGCGCGCATCAGGACGTGGTCGACGTGCTCGGGGCAGTTGTAGCCCTTGATCGCACGGGACTCGGAGAGGCCGCGGCCGCACTCCGTGCACGGGTACCTGCGCGGCCGGGGGGGCTCGGCGGCGGCCACGGCGGCGACGCCCGGGCACCAGGAGGGCCCGTCGTCGTTGCCGCATCCGTCGCAGTGCCCGGGCCTGTCCGGCTCGGCGGCCGCCGCGGCGACGTCGCCGACGTCGCCGGCGAGCTCCTGGGCCTCGTCGGCGACGGTGACGACCTCGCGGGGGCCGGTCTGGAACGTCCGGATGATGCCGCCGGCGATGATGGTGATCTGGCCGTTGTCGTCGTCCTGGACGGTGACCTTCAGCGGGCTCATCGCAGGGTCTCGCTCTCTTCGTTGTCCATCTGGAAGTGGACCTGGTCGACGTCGCCGGCGGGCGGTCCCTGCTGCTCGGCGAGGTACAGGTCGAAGGTGACCTTGTGGATCCTGATGAGCCTGGGTCCGAAGGGGATGGCGCCCGGCAGGTCGCCCGAGCGGGCCATGCGGTAGATGGTCATCTTGCTCACGCCCATGCGGTCGGCGACCTCCCGCGCGGTGTAGTAGTCAGAGGGCTTGGATTCTTTCATGATCTGCCCCTTTCGGGCGTGACGCGTGCGTATGTGCGTGAATATCGGGCCGGGGCAATTTGCCGGGCTAATTTAGCCCGGCCGGCGGAAAAAGGCCCCATATACGCGCCTGGGCGCGCGCTGTTACTGGTAGCCGTCCCAGAACCCGGCCTTCTTCTTGCCCTTCGGCTCCGGCGCGGGCTCGGGCGCCGGCGCGACCGGCTCGGGCTCGGGCTCGGGCTCCGGCTCGACGACGACCGGCGCCGGCGGCTCGACCGGCTCGGGCTCGGGCGGCGCGATCCGGTCGAGGACCTCGCGCATCCCCGCGATCTCCCCTTCGAGCCTGGACACGCGTCCTTCCTGCCAGATCTCCTCGCGCTCGACGTCGATCTTCGCGAGCTCGACGTCGCGCTCGGCCTCGACCTTCGCAACCTCGACGTCCGCGGCCGCGGTCGTCTCGGCGACCTCCGTGGCCGCCTCGGCGACCTCCGCCGTCTCGACGGCGTCGGCGTCCAGCGGGATGTACTCGCCGTTCGGCCCGTGGGTGTGCCGGTCCATCACTTCCCCTTCCCGCGCGGGTCGTACGGCCAGCGCGTACGGTCCTCGCCGTGCTTGTTCATCACGTGCGCCCGCCCGGCCGTCTTGGAATGCACGGCGTAGGTGAGCGTGAACGTCCCGTCCTTCTGCCGTGCGGCGTTGCAGTGCAGAGACACGCCGTGCAGCTTCGCCGCGTTGAACAACCCGCGCCGCAACTCCATTGCTTCGCCTTCTGCGACTTCTGTTATCTGAAGTTCCACATCGTGGCCGTATTCCAGCGCTGCCCGGACAAATGGCAACGCCTGTTGCGTGTGCGCCGCCACCTGGGTCCAGTTCCTAGCCGGTCCTCGCGGCATTGCCCACCTCGCTTTTTCGGGTCCTGAAGTTATGGTAGATACGTGAACCCGCTGAAGAACACCCGCGACACGATCGAACGCGTTGGCGAACGTGTTTCGTCGGGTCTGATAGCGGTCGCCGCGGTCGCGATTTGCGCCGTGGTTCTGGGCCTGGTCGCGATCGGAGTGGCGTTGTGCCGAAGCTGAAGACCCCGGACGGAACGGAACTCGCAGCGGACGACGTCGAACGCCGGTTCGCCAAGTCGATGGCCGCGCCCGCGGCGGACGAGCCGCCCGCGCCGGCGCCGGCGCCGCGCGACGTCGACGACGACGGCCAGGCGGCCGCGCCCGCGCCGTCGCCCGACGACGCGCGGCACTCCCGGACGCGGACGGCGAAGGCGCCGCGCGGCGGCGGCCGCGGCGCGCCGAGGCGGTCGGCGAAGGCCTCGCCGGCGGCGGCCGCGCCCGCGCCCGGCACGTACGCCGGGGCGATCGCCGAGAGCCTGCAGGCGCTCGCGCTCACCTCCGCCATCGTCCCGGTGCCGGGCGATCTGGGCGTCCGGCTGCGGCTGCAGGGCCAGGTGATCGACCAGCACGCCGCCGGCGTCGCGAAGGCCGTCGACCTGGCCGCGTGCAACAACGCCGTGATCAGGCGGGGTGTCGAGTCGCTCACGAGCGGCTCGGCCGGATGGGTCCTGCCCGCGGTGATCGCGGTGGTGCCGTTCGCCATGGCGACCTCGCAGGTCTGGCGCGCGCCCGTCGACGAGCAGGCGACGGCGGCCGCGGCCGCGTTCAGCGCGGACGTCCGCGCGCACATGGAGATGCTGGTGGCCGCGAATGTCCAGAGTCCTGCGGCTTGACCGCGGCACGTTCCTGCGCAAGTACTGGACGTACAAGCCCGGCGAACACGTCGTGGCGTTCGGGCCGACGCAGCGCGCCGGCAAGAGCTGGCTGCTGTTCCAGCTGCTCGCCTCGACGTTGAAAGGCGACCCGAAGCGCGACCCGCGCGCGGTCGCGTTCTGCATGAAGCCCGGCGATCGCACCGTCTCGCGCTGGTCGGAGCACCTGGGGTTCCGCGAGGTCGCGCACTGGCCGCCGGCGCCGACGCCGTGGAACCGCCCGGCCGGGTACACGCTGTGGCCGCGGCACACGATGGATCCGGACGTGGACAACCCGCGGCTCCAGCAGGAGTTCCGCGCGGGCATCCTCGACGGGTACAAGCGAGGCAACTCGATCCTGATGCTGGACGAGATCTACGGCATCGTCGGCGAGCTCGGGCTGACGGACGAGCTCCTGGCCGTGCTGACGCGTGGTGGCGGTGTGGGCTGTGGTGCGTGGATGGCGACACAGAAGCCAAGCGGGACACAGAAGGCGCCGCTACCCGGTTTCGTGTTCAACTGTCCCTCGCATTTCTTTTTGGCGCCAGACAACGACAAAAAGAACCGGGAACGCTACGGGCAACTTGCGGGAGGAATTGACCCGCAGGAAATAGAACGGCATGTTCTGACGCTTGAGCGCTACGAGTTCCTTTACATAAATGCCGCTGGGGAAATGGCCATTCTGGGCCCGTAGGGGTTCTAATGGGAATGTGCATGACCTGAACTGCCCGAAGACGGGCGAGCCGCATTCGGACGCGGCGAAGAGGGTGGCCGACACCTACAACCTTCACCGGGCGGCGATCGGCGACGACGCGATCGGGCAGTGGTTCGCGGTGCGGCTGCAGGATGGCGACTCCGACGGGGAGCTCTACGCCACCCGCCGGGACGCCGTCCGCCACCAGCACCACAACGAGCAGTGGTACGCGTTCGTATGCATCGCGCCGTGCTCGATGAGCGCGTGCGAGGCTGCGTCGTTCCTGGCCACGAACCGGACGGCGTATGACGCCGGGATGCGGCTGGCCGATCCGGACCACCGCGCCGGCGGCCGCGAGCTGATCCCGCGCGTGACGGTGGAGGACCAGCGCGCGCAGGTCGGCGCGCTGCTCGGCCGGTGTGCCCCCTCGAACCTGATCCTTCCGCGAGCGTGAGGAGACGCGCGTGACCACTCCCACAGCGGCGAGCACGGCGACCAAGCCGGCTCCCGGCAAGAGCGGCGGCGGCCAGGCGCCGCCCCCGGCCGCCTGGCCGTTCCCCGTGGGCGTCTACGAGTCGGACGTCCAGGACTACGACCAGCAGGTGACGCAGAACACCAGCCAGCAGCAGATGCCGCTGTGGAACATCTCGCCGACCGGCTGGCTGCGCGGCGTCTGGTTCGACTTCACGATGACGGTCACCGGCCAGGCGACGAACTCCGTGTCGTACTCGAACGACAACCCGTTCTCGGTCATCCAGAAGTGCACTCTGTACGACCTGGGCGGCGAGGTCGTCCAGCAGTACACGGGCTACGACTGGATGGTGATGAACAAGTTCGGGGGCTACTTCAACGTCGGCGACCCCCGCGCGGACATCACCTACTCGGCGACGACCGGCACCGGCGCCACCGCCGGGTCGTTCCACTTCGTTCTGTTCATGCCGCTCGAAGTGGTCGCGCGGGACGCGCTCGGCACCGTCCAGAACGAGTCCAAGCCGGGCTGGAAGATCGAGATCTACATCGACTCCCAGGCCAACACCTACAACCAGGTGCCCAGCGTCCAGGGGACGCTTCGGCTCCGCGGCTACCCGAGCTCGTACACCGAGCCCGCGGCCGCCGCGCCGTCCGGCCGGGCGTTCGCGCAGACGCCGCCGCTCCCGGGCACCCTGCAGTACTGGAAGTCCGAGAGCGACACCGAGCCCGCCGGCAACGCCTACTACGACCTGACCAACGGCATCGGGTTCCCGATCCGCAACATCGTCTACAAGATCATGACGACGTCGCGTTCCGCCGGGGACGCGAACTGGCCCGACCCGTTCCAGCTGCTCATCGGCAACGTGCAGCTGAAGAACCTGGGCAAGAACGCCTACCTGTCCAAGCTCGGCCGGGACTTCGGGCTGACGTCGGCGACGCCCGACACGGCGCTGGGCCGGGAGAACGGCGTCTTCCCGATGTACTTCACCCGCGACTTCACCAACGCGCCCGGCGCCGAGGTGCGGTTCAAGTACCTCGACACGCAGGTGAACACCCTGCTGCGTCTCCAGGGGTCGTTCGGGGCCGCGGTGACGGTCTACGCGCAGGTCAACTGGCTCGCGACGCCGTCGAAGAACCGTTACGCGCTCATCGCGGGAGGTAGCTGATCATGTCCGACGAGACCGAGCAGGAGACGCGCCCGGACGCGCCCGCTCCGGAGCGCGCGCCCGGCGAGATCGACACGGCCGCCCTGCAGGCGGCCAAGCGCCAGGCGGACGAGCCGCTGGAGAAGCGCAGGGAGGTCCCGGTGTGGGAGCGCCCCGACGCGCCGCGCGGGTCGACCGCGTCGAGCCTCATGGTCTACGACCGCGGCAAGCCGTTCCGGGTGTCCGGGCCGACGCATTACGCGCACCTGGCGGACGGCCGGGTCGTCGCCGGGTACGCCGGCGGCACCCACTACTCCGAGCCCGGGGCGAACGGCGGCCCGGACAAGCTGACGCGCGTCGTCGCGATCCACGAAGGGTGAGCTGATCATGTCGAAGTCCACCATGGTGTACGCCGTGCTGTTCCTGGCCGGCGTCGTCCTGGCCGACCGCGTGCGGTCCCTGCCCGTGCTGTCCAAGCTCCCGACCGTCTGACCGATGGAGTCGCGCGCGGCGGGTCTGGTCATCGCGGCCGGCGGAATCGCGGTCGCGAATGACGCGATTTTCGCGCCGCTCGCCGGCGGGCAGGCGCCCTGGAAGACGCTGAACTGGCGCCTGTTCCCGGCGACCGCGATTCTCGCGCTGGCCCTGGCCGGGCTGGAGAAGCTCGCGCCGTCCTTCGCGGTCGGCCTGGCCGGGCTGACGGTCGCCGCGGTGATCATCGTGCCGTACGGGAACGCCAAGCCGCCGCTCGACAACGTCCTGAAAGTGATGGGGTACTGACGATGAGCGTCGTTCAGAAGTGGCTGTCCGGCCTGATCGGGCTGGGCGCGCTCTACCTGGTGGTGAGCAACCCGAACGGGGTCTACAAGGCCGGCCAGGCGATCCGGAACATCGTGGGCGGCACGGAGTCCGACATCATCAGCGGCGGGAAGCGCTGATGGCCGCGCCCCAGGGACTGCAGGGGCTCTCGCCCGTCCTGGGGTCGATCACCCTGCAGCCCGAAGCGAGCCCGGAACAGCGGCTCGGCGACCCGGTCGACGTCCGGCACGGCCAGGAGCTCGTGGCGCCGCTGGCCGCGACCGGCTACCCGTGGGAGGTCCTGGCCGGGGTCGTCTCCCCGAAGGGCCCGTTCGGCGCCGAAGCGCAGATGGTCGGCCAGGCGCAGGGCTGGCCGGCGCCGCACGGCACCGCGAACCAGGACCCGGAGTTCGACCGGACGCCGATCACGCACGCGGCGCCCTGGCCGAAGGGCGTCGAGCAGGACGTCGGGCCGGACGCGACCGCGCGGCAGCTCGTCCAGTCCCGCGACATCCATGCGAGCGACACCGGCGCCTCCGTCGGGATCCGCACGGTCATCGCGGCCCTGCAGGACCGCTGGACGGAGATCTGGACGGTCACCCCCGGCAGCTCGATCCAGGAGGCGGGCGGCGACCAGCAGAAGAGCTCGGCGGGCGGCTACGGCACCACCGACCGCGTGACGTCGTTCGCGCGCCAGAACGCGTTCGGGTTCGACGCCGCGCACGCGCACCGCCGGATCTCGACCGGCAGCATCCCGGGCAACTACATGTGGATGAAGCCCGGCGGCCGCCCGATGGTCAAGAGCCAGCCCGGGCCGGCCCGCCCGCCGGTCGGCGAGGTGAGCCCGTTCACCGGGCAGGATCTCGCGACCTCCTACGGCGTCCAGGGCGCCGTCCTGCAGGACGACGCGACCGAGTATCAGGCGCCGCCGGAACCGTACCTCGCGCCCGACTACGGCCCGGGCGGCGACCCGGCGCCCGTGAGCTGGTGGTGACGATGGCAGCCGGAACGGTCAACATCCCGGGCCTGGGCCCGACGAAGAAGAGCACGGCGTACATGCTCGGCGGCGCGGCCGTGCTCGTTGTCGCAGTCGCGTGGTATCGGTCCCGGAACGCCCCCAGCTCGTCGACGAGCGGCTCGGCGGACACCTCCGGGAGCGGCGACGCGATCGACCCGGCGACCGGCTACGTGTACGGGTCGGCGGAGGACACCGCGGCGCTGGGCAGCCAGGGCACCTACCTGGGTTCCGGCGGGTACGGCGGGAACGGCTCGAACGTCTCGACGGTCTCCACCACCAACGGGTACACCACGAACGCGCAGTGGTCGCAGGCGGCGGAAGATTACCTGGTCAACACGGTGCAGGCGGACGCGAACACGGTCGGGAACGCGCTCGGGAAGTACATCACCGGGCAGCCGCTCACGCCCGACCAGGTCGGCATCGTCAATCAGGCGATCGCGTTCACCGGGTACCCGCCGCAGAACGGCCCGACCGGCTACCCGCCGTCGTACAAGACGTCGACCGAGCCGCCGCCGGTGACGACGCCGACCGGCCCGCCGGCCGCCGTGACGGGCCTGAAGGGCGTCGCGTACGTCGAGCACGTGGACCTGACGTGGAACCCGGTTCCGCAGGTGGCGGGCTACATCATCTACGCCGACGGGATCCGCAAGACCAACAACGTCTACACCAATGAGCACGTGTGGAACCTGGCACCGAACAAGGTTCACCGCCTCGAAGTGCAGCCGTTCCGGATCGTCAACGGCCAGGAGGTCACCGGGCCGAAGACCGGCATCAGCATCAAGACGAAGAAGTGAGGACGCGCCATGACGTTCAAGAGCGTGCTGAAGCCCGAAGGGTCGCTGATCCTGGGCGCGACCGTCGCCGGCATGGTGTACGCCACCTACCAGCTGGACGTCGGGCCGGTGTCCAGCGTCGCCGCGACCGACGCCAACCACCCGGTGCTGGAGACGTCGAGGAAGAAGGCCGGCTACACGTCGCTGATCCTGGTCGGCGGTCTGGCGCTGCTCGCCCGGGACCCGAACCTGGTCATCCTGGGCGGCGCCGCGATCATCGCGATGGAGGCGCACTACCGGCACGCGATCATGCAGCACCCGGAGACCGGGCAGATCCAACCGCCCGCGGCGAGCGCCTACCAGCCCGCCGAGAACGTGGTGCCGCTCGACCTGCAGGGCGCCACCGGCGCGACGGGCTGACCGGTCATGCCGGTCAACCTGGTCGCCCTGGGCGCGATCGCGACCGGCAGCGTGTTCACCTACGCGGGCGTCAAGGGCCTGTCCATCCCGGACGCCGTGCAGTCGATCGTTCAGGGCAAGAGCCCGGCGAACCTCCCGCAGAAGTACGGGATCGACGCGCCGGTGAGCACGCCGCCGGCGACCGGCAGTACCGCGGTCGCCGGCGGCACCGCCACCGGGCAGGCGATCGCCAACGACGGGCTGAAGTACAACGGCCAGGGCTACCACTACGGCGGCCCGGCCGATAAGCCCGGCAACTGGGATTGCAGCTCGTTCGTCTCCTACGTGCTCGGGCACGACCTGGGCCAGCCGCTCCCGGGCGGGAAGTGGGGCGACCCCGGGTTCCCGCCGCACGCGCACGGCCCGACCACCCGCGAGTACCAGGGGTTCGGCCGGTCGATCGGCCGCGCCGACGTCGCCGCCGGCGACCTGATCGTCTGGCCCGACCACATCGGCATCGCGATCAACAACAAGAACATGATCAACGCCAGGTCGACGGCCACCGGGACGGGTCTGAGCTCGATCGACGGCACCACCCGGTACTTCCACACCGAGCCCGTCTACCGGCGGGTCGGTGCGTGATGGACGGCCCGGGCCTGGCCGCGATCGCCGCCGGATCGATCTTCACCTACGCGGGCGTCAAGGGGATCTCCGTCCCGCAGGCCGTGCAGTCGATCGTGCAGGGCAAGAGCCCGGCCGACCTCCCCCAGACCGCCGCGATCGGGACGCCGACGAGCGCGGCCGCGGCCGCCGGCGGCTCGACCGACGGCGGCGGCGGCCAGATCGTCCAGGGCGGCAGCGCGCAAGCCACCCTGCAGGCGACCGCGGCGAGCTTCGGATGGACCGGCGACCAGTGGCAGGCCCTCGCGCAGATCGAGACGCACGAGGCCGGGTTCAACCCTCGCGCGAAGAACCCGAGCTCGGGCGCGCTCGGCCTGGCGCAGGCGCTCGGGCACGGCAACGGGTCGGCGACGGCCGGGACGCTCGGCAACGAGTACGGCGGGAACGGCCTGTCCGACGCGCAGGCGAAAGCGGCCAACTCCGGCGACGCCGGCGCGCAGGCCCTTTGGATGTGCAACTACATCAAATCCAGGTACGGCGACCCGGTGAAAGCCTGGGCGTTCTGGCAGGCTCACCACTGGTATTAGGGGGAAGGGAATGGCGCCGACCAATTCCGCCGCGCAGAAGAAGTACGCCGCGGCGACCGCCGCACTGAACCGCGTAGCGGCGAAGAACCCGGCCCTTGCGCAGAAGACCGCGCAGGACTGGGTATCGGCCGGGTTCACCGTCAACGGCACGGTGTCCGGCGACCTGGCGCAGATCCGCGCGATCAGCCCGGGCGACGCCTCGACCATCGCGGGCGCCCTGGGAGACCGCGACGTCCAGGCCCTCGCGGCGCAAGGTCTGCTGTCCCCCGTGACCGGCGCGATCGGCGGCGCGCTGGGCCCGGCAGCGTCCCGCGTCGGGAACCTGCCCGAAGGGACCCTGGCCGCGACCGCCGCGGGCCTGAACGTCACCTACGACGTCCTGAAACCGCTTTTCCAGGCGAACATCTGGATTCGCGTCGGAGAGGTGGCGCTCGGCATCATCCTGATCGCGGTCGGCCTGGCCCGCATCACCAACGCGATTCCCATAGCAACGAAGATCGCCAAGACGGCGGGAATGGTGGCTGCAGCATGACCGAGGAAATCGAGCCGCTGAAAGTGCATCTGACCGGATCCGATGTGCCGCTGACGGATCCGGCCATCAACCCGCGGCGCCGCGGCGTGTCGCTGCGGTCGTTCGTTCTCACCGCGAACGACCCCGTCCAGCAGATCCTCCCGAACAACATCAACCGGATCCACGCGTGGATCCGCCCCGAGCAGAACCCGGTGTCGATCGGCGCGTCGCAGGCCGACGCGCAGGCCAACGGGAACGGCACATACAAGATCTCCGCCAGCTCGTTCGAGGCGCAGTACCTCCCGACCACCGATGAGGTGTGGGCGACGGCGACGACCCTGCCGACCGTGGTCGACGTCATCGCGATCATCGAGGGGCCATGACGTCGGTCCCACTGAACGAGACCGCGGTCGTCGTCCTCGACCCGACCGGCGCCGGCACGGCGAGCATCGGGCCCATCTCGGCGCGCGAGAGCTGGCACCCGGACGTCATCTCCGTGAAGGTCTCCAGCAAGATCAACGAGGCGGAATGTCAGATCTTCGTCGGCGACTCCGCCACGCAGCCGAACTACATCGACGGCACCTACTCCGGGAGCTCCGGAGACGCCACCGACCGCGCGGCCGCCACGCTCATCCGGGTCGGGTGGAAGGTCTTCGCGACCTGGGCCGGCGGCGACGCGGCCGCCACGGCGACCCTGACCGTCACCGGAACGAAGGACGTGTGATCATGAGCGGCTTCGCGAACGCGATCATCGGCGGTGCGGAAGCGCTGATCCGCAAGGCGATGCGCTCGCCGAACTACGTCCCGGCAAGCGAGGGATGGACGGTGAACAAGGACGGCAGCGCCGAGTTCAACGACGTGGCCGTCCGCGGCTCGGTCGACGTCGGCACCGCCACCCAGTACACCAAGATCTACAACGCGCCGGCGCCGATCGACGGGCCCGCCATCGTGTTCAACTCGGACTCGACGACCTACCCCGACGACGGCTACATCCGCGCGCTGTCGGCCGGCCCCGGCACGGCCTACGCGGCGCTGGAGATCTCCACGCCCGCCGGCGTCGGCCAGGACCCGGCGCAGCTGTTCCTGGTGTCCGGCGACAGCTCGCCCGGCGTCGCGCCGTCCGCCGGGTTCTTCGGGGACGTCGACATCAACGGCGGCCTGACGGTCGACCCCACCGCCGGGAACAACGTCCTCACGGCCGACGACACGGGCGTCGTCACGAACGTAACCCTGACCGCGAACGCCGGGATCTCGCTCCCGGCCGGCGAGTACGCCAAGCGCGGCGCGCTCTTCCCGGTCCCCGCCGCGTCGTTCCAGAACGGCTGGACGAACTTCGGGAACAACTACCAGCCCGCGGCGTTCGTCGAGTACGCCGACGGGACGGCCGGGCTGTCCGGCGTCGTGTCCGGCGGCACCACCACGAACGGCACCGTGATCTTCGCGCTGCCCTCCAACCTGTGGCCGGCCTTCAATCACGTCTGGTGCTCGCCCGGGACCGGCGGGAAGCACAGCCAGATCAGCGTCCATTCGGACGGCCACGTGGTGATCCAGGTCCCCGACACCGGAACGACCTGGGTGAGCCTCGACCCCTGCAGATGGCCAATCGCCGGGTTCTGATGCACGAGTGGCACGAGTGACACGAGGGACAACCATGATCGATCTACGGCACGTCGGCAGCGCGCTGATCTACCTGGGCTACCTCGCGGCCGCGCTGACCGCGATCGGCATCGTGATGCGCTGGGTCGTCCTGCGCTGGGTCATGCGGCCCCTGAAGACCTGGCTGCGCGAGCAGATCAAAGCACCGCTGGAGGGCGTGCACGCCGAGATGCTCCCCAACCACGGGGGCAGCCTGCGCGACGCCGTGAACCGCATCGAGACGCGCCAGAACGCCATGTCCGAGCGGTTCCGTGACCACATCATCAACCACCCGGGAGCGTCATGACCATCGAGGGCGTCGACTACGCGTGGGGCCGGCCGGGCGCGGCCGCGCTCGTCCGCGCCGGCAAGCGGTTCGCATGCCGGTACCTCTCGCACGACACCACCGGCAAGAACCTGACCGCGGGCGAGGCCCGCGAGCTCTCGGCGGCCGGGCTCGCGATCGTCGTGGTGTGGGAATCGACCGCGACCCGGGCGCTCGCCGGACGCGCCGCGGGCGCCGCGGACGCGGCCGCCGCCGCCCTGCAGGCGCACGCGTGCGGCATGCCCGGTGACCGGCCTATCTACTTCGCCGTCGACTTCGACGCCGAGCCCGGCCAGCAGGCCGCGATCAACGCCTACCTGCGCGGCGCCGCGTCGGTGATCGGCGCCGCCCGCGTCGGCATCTACGGCGGCTACTGGCCCGTCTCCCGCGCGCTGGACGCCGGCGCGGCCCGCTGGGCGTGGCAGACCTACGCCTGGTCGGGCGGCCGCTGGGACCGGCGCGCGCAGCTGCAGCAGTACGACAACGGCGAGCGCATCGCCGGGATCGACCTCGACTTCGACCGCGCGACGGCCGCGGACTACGGGCAATGGCGCCTCGCCGGCGACGGCGCCGCGCTCCCGACATGGATGGAGACCCTCATGCACGCGCTCCCGACCGTGAAGCCCGGCGACGACGGCGAGGCCGTCGAGACCGTCCAGGGACTCCTGCAGGCCCGCTCTCACCCCGAGGTCGCCATCGATGGGCGGTTCGGGCCCGCGACGGCGGCCGCCGTCAAGGCCGTCCAGGCGTGGGGCCACGTCACCGCGGACGGGATCGTGGGGCCGGCGACCTGGCCCGTGCTCCTGCGCGTCCAGTAGTACGCCGGTCGACGTCACGGGGTCCTGTCCCATAAGCCACATTTGGACGGTTGCATAGCGAACGATCTTGCGGCGCGGCATCCTGGGCTGTGGACAGGGCGAGGGCCCCTCCCTCGCTTCGCTCGGTCGGGTTTCACCCACAAGCGCTTTCTAACCCGCCCACGGCTACCGGCCGTCCGGCTCGATGGCCGCACGGCTGCCGCTAATGATCATCAGCCGGTGATCAGCCGGCGATGGCCCGCCCCTCGTGCAGGCTCGCTTACGAGGGCCCCCTATCTGTCCGCCCGCGCGACGTTGCAGCCGTCGCGCGGGCCCGGTGGAGGGGGAACCAGCACCGGGCACGACGTGGTGATGTGTGCGTGCCTGCGCCGGGACTCGAACCCGGATCTCCTCCGACCCCCCGGAGGTGCTCTCCCGTTTGAGCTACGCAGGCGTAGGGTGGCCGCCGAGCGGGGGCGACGGCCGCCCGGCTCAGTCGGCCGGCTGCAGCGGCAGCCAGCCCTTCCCACCGCAGAGGCGGCACTCCGTCCCGCTCACCGGGTCGTCGAAGCCCGGGTGGTCCTCGCAGAACGGGCAGACGTTCACCGGCTCCGGCTCGGGCTCGGGCCGCGCGTGCCGCGGCTCGTACGCCTTCATGTCGCTCCTTAGTCGCACGTGCACGGGCAGAGGGACTCCCCGACGCTGTTCTCGGGGCAGTAGACGTCCGTGTGGCCGGACGAGCACTGCGCCCGGCTGCAGCACGTGCAGTAGTCGCACTGCTCGTTGTGGGGGTCGCGGTAGCCGTACCGCTCGAACGCCTCGTTCTCGTCCATCTCGTCTCTCACTTCACCAGGGACACGACGATCGCCGCGCCCCACATCGTCACCAGCAGCGCGCCGAGCCCGATCGGCACCCGGCGCCGCCTGAACCACTCCATGTCGCCCCTCATCGATGAGCCCGCCCGCGCTCCGTGACGGGAGATCTGGTGCCGGAATGACGCGGGCGGGCAGTCTTGGAATGCGGCCCGGGCCGGCCCTCTACCGGCCCGGGCCGCGGCCGCCGGCGCGCGCCGCGATTCAACGCGCCGGCGGCCCGCTTCATCGGCCGTCCGGCCGGGAGTCCTCGACGTCCCACCAGCCGCCGCCGAGCAGCTCGCCGCCCGCCCGGCGCTCCCGGCGCCGCTCCATCCGCGCCGCGGCTATCAGCACGAGCACGGTGAACAGCGAGAACACCACGAACGAGATGATCAGCGCGGCGACGAAGATCAGCACGTCACGCAGCATGGGCCGTCCTCCAGCTCCCGGCGCCGTCCCGGGACGCCCCCTCACCGCCCCGGAACGGCACCGCCCCGGGCGGCGGCGCGGCCGCGGCCGGGTGCTCGCCCGTCCGCCAGATCCGGCGCTCGTCCGGGCTGAGCCGGTGGTAGGCGCGGGCCCGGGCCGCGTCGCGCCGCTCGCGGTCGAGCCGCGCGGCGTGCGCACCCTGGTAAACGTGCGCCACGGCCCACACCACCGCGGCCGCCATCACCAGCAGGGTGATCCCGGCGCCGAACATCGCGGCCGCCGCCTGGTCGGCGCTCACCGCGCCCGCCCCTGCACGCTCGCCGCGATGGCGACCGGCACGACGCCGTGCATGAAGCTCACCATGAGCGTGGTGGGTCCGCCGTGGGTCTGCGGCCGCCGCACGGTCACCTCGACACCGAACCGCGCCGCCCACACCTCGATCGCCTCCCGCGCCGCCTCCTCGTCGCCCGGCCGGTTCACGAAGCCGTTCAGCGTGGGCGTCGCCGCGTCCTCGGACCTCCAGGAGTCGATCGCCCACGACGCCACCGGGAGGTCTTCGCGCTCGGCGAGGTCGCGCAGCGCCATGATCGCGGCGACCTGCCCGGGCCGGATCCCGTCCGCCATCACACGCTGACGCATGGTCGGCGGGGTGTTCGTCTGTTCTGCCATCATGGGGTCGCCCCTTCCGAGGGGTTCTCGTTGTGGGGGACGCCCCGGATACCCGCCGGGGCGTCCCGCTTCTGCTGGTCGCGGCGCATCAGCGCGAGCAACGACCACACCTCGATCAACTCGTGGTCCATGCGGCGCAAGCGGCGGTCCTGCACGTGCCAGACGCGCGCGATGATCAGCAGGCCGATCCACGTGCACGCCGCCGGGACCCAGTCGAGCCAGCTCACTGCGTCCACCACTCGTCGTCGTCCGGGGCGCCGTCGGTCTCGAGCACGTTCCCGACGCGCACGCCGCGGCGGGACGTCAGGAACTCCTCCGGCAGCTGGACCCGCGGCCGGTCGCAGCAGCAGCCCTGCGCCGCGACCATCCGCACGCACACCGGGCATCCGGCGCAGTCCGCGCACGCGCCGGCGGCCGGGTCCGGCGGGATCACCGGCCGCCCGTGCTCCCAGCCCGCGGGCACGTCGTGGCCCCCGCTCACGACGCACGCTCGCTCAAGATCGGCGGGAAGAAGTAGGCGATCTCCACGCGCAAGAAGACCGCCACCTTGCCCAGCTCCACGGCGCTGAACGGGACCTCGCCGCGGACGCGCCGCGAGACGTAGAACTCGCTGACGCCCAGTTCCTTGGCGAGCGCCACCTGCGTGACCTTCTGCTGGCTCAGCCGGTAGCGCACCTTGTACGCGATGAACTGGTCGTCGATGACCTCGTTCTGTTCGACCATGCGCAGAAGCTAGCGCTAAGCGCGAGGGTCACACAACCCTCTCCGTGAACTAAATCTCGCGTCCAGCGCTAGGCATCGGTCGCAGGACGTCATACGCTCACCGCTATGAGCCACACGGAACAGCCGCACGAGAGTGTTGCGGCGGAGGTGCGCGCCCAGCTCGCGAGGCGCAGGATCAGTGGCCGCCGGGCGGCGCTGACGATGGGCTGGACCGAGCACTACATGTCCCGCCGGCTGACCGGAAAGACACCGCTGGACGTGAACGATCTCGCCGCCATTGCCGCCGTGCTGAATGTCCCGATCTCGACGTTCATCGCGCCCCTGGATTCCGGTTACGCTCCGTCGAGGAAGGGTGCAGATTCGGTGTCTGTTAATTCGCCTTGACAGGGCGCCGCGGCGGGTCCGTAATGGGCGTGCGGGCCGGCCCGGCGGTGGCACGCTCCAGCGGCCGTCCGGCGGCGCCGGCGCGACGCGGACGCCCCGGTCTCGCGCCACCGCCGCGACGTCGCGCATAATGTCGGTTACACCCAGTAGCAGGGGCGCTACCGGGGCGGGCGGCAGGGCGGGTGCGCGATGACGACCCTCGATCCGGTGAACTCCACAGGCACGGCCTCCACGGGTACGGTCCCGGCGGGCACGGTCTCCACCGAGGCCGCGCCGGAGGCCGGCGCCGCGCCCCCCGGCGCCCGCGCCCCGGTGCGCGGCCGGCTCGGGCTCCCGCCGATCCGGCGCGCCCCCGGCGCCCCGGCGCGGGGGCCGGGCACCGCGCCGCGCGCACCGCGCGGGCCGATCCGGCTGCCGCTGCGCCGCACCCGGTCCGCCGCCGCGGACGGGACCGTCCGCCCCGCCGTCGCGCCGCTGCTCGCCGTGCACCGGTCCGCGTGCCCGGGCGGCGACGAGGCGGAGCTGCTGCGCGGCTACGAGGTCGCCGAACGCCTGCACCGCGGCCAGCTCCGCAAGTCGGGCGCGCCCTACATCACCCATCCGCTGGCCGTCGCGATGATCCTCGCCGGGATGGGGATGGACACCACCACCCTCGTCGCCGCGCTGCTGCACGACACCGTCGAGGACACCCCCTACACGCTCGGCGAGCTGCGCGCCGACTTCGGCGAGGAGGTCGCCGTCCTCGTCGACGGCGTGACGAAGCTGGACGGCGCCCGGTGGGGCGAGCGCGCCGAGGCCGAGACGTTCCGCAAGATCGTGCTCGCCGCGGCGGCCGACCTGCGCGTCCTGGTCATCAAGCTGTCGGACCGGCTGCACAACCTGCGGACCCTGCGCTACCGGCCCGCGCACAAGCGCGCGCCGTACGCCAAGGCGTCGCAGGAGCTGCTCGTCCCGTTCGCCGAGCGGCTCGGCATCCACGTGCTGAAGCGCGAGATGGACGACCTGGCGTTCGCCGCGCGCGCCCCCGAAGCGCACGCCGCGACCGAGCGCGCCGTCCGGGCCGCGCTGCGGCTGGCCGGGCCGGCGTTCGCGCCCGCGGTCGCGCGGATCCGCGCCGCGCTCGCCGAGCACGGCGTCCGCGCGCGGGTCCGGATCAGGCCGTCGCACCTGTACGCGGTGCACGTGACGTACGGCGGCGACCTCGCCGGGCTGCGGCCCTGCGAGGCGGCGCGGCTCCTGCTGCTGGTCGACGGCGAGGAACGCGACTGCTACATCGCGCTCGGCGCGGTGCACGCCGCGCTGCACCCGGTCGCCGGGCAGGTCCGCGACCACATCGCGATGCCGAAGGACAACATGTACCGGTCGCTGCACACCCGGGTCATCAGCCCGGACGGCGACCCGTTCGACGTGATCGTGCGCAGCGAGGCGATGCACCCGGTCGCCGAGTACGGCATCGTCGCGCACATCCGGCAGGCCCGCGACGACGCCGCCACCGCCGACGCCGTGGCGGGCCGCCGCGACCTGGCGTGGCTGAGCCGGCTGCTGGCCTGGCAGTCCAACGCGCCGTCCGCCGACTTCCTGGACGGGCTGCGCGCCGACCTCGCCGCCGGGCACCTCGCCGCGTTCACCCCGGACGGCCGCGCCGTGCCGCTGCCGGAGGGCGCGACCGCCCTCGACTTCGCCTACGCGCTGGACGCCGGCACCGGCGACCGCTGCATCGGCGCCGTCGTCAACGGGCGGCTCGCGCCGATGTCGGTGCAGGTCCGCAGCGGCAACGTGGTGGAGGTGCTCACCGACCCGGCGGGCTCCCCGTCACAGGACTGGCTGGACTTCGCCGTGACGGTCCCGGCGCGCATGCACATCCGGCGGAGCCTCGCGCTGCGGCGCGCGGAGGAGGCCGCGGACGCGGGGCGCCGCACCCTCGTGCGGGCCCTGGCGCAGCGCCAGCTCGACCTGCTCGCGGCGGAGGCGCGCGGCGACTCCCTCGCCGTCGCCCGCGACCTCGGCTACGGCGAGATCGACCAGATGTACGGCGCGCTGGAGGCCGGCGCGCTCGGCCTCGACGACCTGGTGGCCCGCTTCACCCGACTCTGACATTCCCGACTACCCTGGTCCGCGTGATGATCGCATGACCGGCGAGGGACCGTTCGAGTACGGCGTGGACGGGCCGAAGGTGATCGTGGCGGGCGTCGACGGGTCGGAGACGTCCCTGCACGCCGCCGCGTACGCGTGGGGCCTCGCGCGCCGCAGCGGGGCGCGGCTGGTCATCGTGCACGTCGCGCCGATCGCGGCGCTGTCCACCCTCACCGCCGGCGGCGCCGCGGTGATGCGGGAGGCGGGCGAGGCCGTCGCCGGGGACCTGCGGCGCGAGCTGGAACGTGCCGCCGAGCGCGCCGACGTCCGCTACGAGTTCGTCGCCGAGCAGGGCGACCCGTTCAGCGTGATCTCCCGCGTCGCCGACGCGTCCCGCGCCGACGCGGTGATCGTCGGCGCGTCCGCGCAGGCCGGGCACCGGCTGGTCGGCTCCGTCGCGGTGAAGCTGGTCCGCACGGGCCGCTGGCCGGTCACCGTCGTCCCGTGACCCGGCCGCGGGTCGGCGGGGCGGGCAGGTTGGACGGCGGCGGCGGGGGAAGTGGTCCGGTGAACCGTGCGGAGGACGAGGCGGGGGCGACGATGGCGGAGCCGTACCTGACGGACGTCGGCTGGTCGGGGTCCGCGCTCCGCGTCGCCGGCGCGATCAGGCGCGACGGCGAGCTGCCGGCGGTCCCGGAGATGGAGCTGGTGCTGCGCGAGCGCGACGGCGGCGGGCTGCTGCGGCTGCCCGCGTCCGCCGCCGCGGACGACGGCCTGATCACCTTCGAGGCGCTGGTGGACGTCGCGGCCGTCGAGCGCGGCGAGCCGCTGCCCGGCGGGCTGTGGGACGTCGACCTCGCGATCGGGTCGCCGCCGGAGGGGCGGGTCTTCGAGCTCGGCCCCGAGCGGGCGCCCGGCCTGGACACCTCGCCGCAGCGGCGGTTCCTGCCCGGTGCGGTGACCGTCGCCGCCTACTTCGGCGGGCGCGGGACGCTGTCCATCGACGTCGGCGGCCGCTCGCACGTCGCCGGCACCACGGCCGCGGACGGCGTCGCCTGGGACGAGCGCCGCGAGGAGGTCGTCATCACCGGGCACATCGACCGGCGCTGGATCAGCATGCCGGTCTCCGGGACGCTGATCCTCACCGAGCGGCGCACCCGCGACACCTTCGAGGTCATCGCCGCGCTGGAGGAGTCGGACGAGCGGCTCGGCTACCGGGCCGCGCTGCCGGTCACCCGCGCGTTCGTCGACGACCCGCTGCCGCGCGGAACGTGGGACGTCGCGCTGTGCATCGGCTTCTCCGGCATGCACCGCGAGCTCGGCGTCCTCGCCCCCGGGGACCCGGTGGACGTGCAGGTGTGGCGGCGGTTCCGGCACGTCCGCGTCGCGTCCTCGGCCGCGCCGGAGCCGCTGACCATCACGGTCGGCCGCGCCTGAACGGCCGGTCCGGCCAGAACGGCCGCGAGCTGGCGGCCACCACCCCTGCGAGCAGCACGACCACCGACGTCCCGCCGATGAGGTTGACGCAGGCGGTCGCGACGGCCGCGTCGAACGGGCCGTTCAGCAGCAGCGGCAGGATCGTCAGCAGCACCACGGCGAGCCCGCCGATCCACGCGAACGCCCGGACGGGGCGCGCCGCCGTGGCCAGCAGCAGGTGCATCAGCGCGGTCGCCTGGATCGTGCCGGCCATCGCGCACAGCGCGTAGCTCGTCGCCGCCGGTCCCGCCGCGGTGTGCCCGCCCGCGAACACCGGCACCTCCAGCCCGAACACGCCGCGCAGCCCCATCACCGCCGCGAACGCCATGCCGCCGGCGGCCATCGCCGCCGCCGTCCCCGCCCACCACAGCGGGCGCAGCGGGATCGCCGACCCGGCCGAGATCTCCTCGTGCAGGGCGACGAACTCCTGGTACCTCCTCGCCGGAGCCTCGACCCGGCGCCGCCGCGCCGTGGAGGGACACCGGAACGACCGCTCGTACGGGCGTGGCGCAGGACGGCCGGCGTGCCTGCCCGGCAGGCCGCCGGGGTAGCGCCCGAAAGGCGTGTCGGGCATGTTCCCTCCCCCCGGTGCGAACGATGTAGGTGCTACCCGGCACCGATAGGGGGAACTCTCCCAAGCACAACAATTTGCAGATGTTTGGCCCCGTCACCGGCCATACCGTCGTTCATCGCGTTAGCGATGCCCCGCGGCCCTTTTCGTCGTTCCCGGAAACGCAAGGACCCCCGGGGCGTGCCCCAGGGGTCCTGCTCGGTCCGGTCGCCGCGTCAGACCTGGCCGGCCTTCTCCAGCGCCGCGCAGCAGGTGCCGGTGATGAGCCGGGCCACCACGTACGGGTCGACGTTGGCGTTCGGGCGGCGGTCCTCGATGTAGCCCTTCTTGTCCACCTCGACCTGCCACGGGATGCGGACGGACGCGCCGCGGTCCGACACGCCGTAGCTGAACTCGCTCCACGGGGACGTCTCGTGCATGCCGGTAAGGCGGCGCTCAATGTCGGCGCCATAGCCCTTGACGTGCTCCTGCGCGCGCTCTGCGAGGGCCTCGCAGGCGGTGATGATGGCGTCGTAGCCCTCGCGCATCGCCTTGGTGGAGAAGTTGGTGTGCGCGCCGGCGCCGTTCCAGTCGCCCTCGACGGGCTTCGGGTCGAGCGTCGCGGAGACGTCGAACTCCTCGGCGATGCGGTACAGCAGCCACCGCGCGACCCACATGTGGTCGCCGACCTCGAGCGGGCCGGCCGGGCCGATCTGGAACTCCCACTGGCCGGGCATGACCTCGGCGTTGATGCCGGAGATCTTCAGGCCGGCGTCCAGGCAGGCGTCCATGTGCCGCTCGACGATCTCGCGGCCGAACACCTCGTCCGAACCGACACCGCAGTAGTAGAAGCCCTGCGGAGCCGGGTACCCGCGCTCGGGGAAGCCGAGCGGGCGGCCGTCCTTGAAGAAGGTGTACTCCTGCTCGATGCCGTACCAGGAGTCCTGGTCGGCGTACTGCTCCGCGACCGGGCGCAGTTCGGCGCGCGTGTTCGTCTTGTGCGGCGTGCCGTCGACGAGGAACACCTCGCACAGGACGAGCCTGTGGGCGCCGCCGCGGATCGGGTCCGGACAGGAGAACACCGGCTTGAGCACGCAGTCCGACTTGTCCCCGGGAGCCTGGTTGGTGCTCGAGCCGTCGAAGCCCCAGTCCGGCAGGTCCGCGCCATCGGGCAGGATCCTGGTCTTGGACCGCAGCCGGGCGGTGGGCTCGGTGCCGTCGATCCAGATGTACTCGGCCTTGTAGCTCAACGTCGGTCCCTTCGCTCACTGCGGGGCCTTGTGGCTCCCCCGGCACCGACCACGCTCCCAACCAGGCATTTCGCACCTGTTGCCCAAATGTGAACGCCATGTAACACCCCCAACAGGCCCGTCAAGCGCGGAAACGGAGGCGCATTCCCCAAGCGACCGCCATACTCGGGTGATGATCGACGGGGACGGGGTGCGCGGGCGGGTGCGGCTGCTGCTGGCGCTCGGCGAAGACGACTACGAGGCCATCGCCGCCGACGCGGCCGAGTCACTGGACGGTGCGCCGGGGGCCGACGGCGTCGCGCGGGACGTCACCGCGGACGAGTTCGCCGCCTACCTGGCCGACCAGCGGACGTGGCCCGAGACGATCGCGTCCGACCGCGTCCTCCGCGCCTTCCGCGACCTCGACCTGGCCGGGATCGTGGCGCGCGTCGACCACGGCTGCTGCCAGAACTGCGGCATCGCCGAGATCGGCGGCGAGGTGCCCGACGGCGAGCAGCACGCGTACCGGGGCTACGCGTTCAGCCACCGGCAGGACATGGAGAACGCCGTCGACGGCGGCGGGCTGACCATCGCCTACGGCGTCTTCAACGACGCGCAGATGCAGGCCGACCAGGCCGGCATCGGCCGCGAGGTCGCCGCCGCGCTGCAGCGCCATGGGCTGGACGTGCAGTGGAGCGGCGACCCCGGCGAACGGATCGAGGTGCCGCTCACCTGGCGGCGGCGCCGCTTCGGCGGGCTGGCCGCCGGCCCCGGCGAGCCCGCGCCGGAACCGCCGGCCGGCGACCGCGTCGACGTCACGTTCTGCGACTACCACCGCGGCCGCCACGCGGACGACGACGTCCCGATGACGCTGGCAGGGGCGAAGGACGTTCTGGCGGCCCTCACGCCGTGGAAGGACAACTTCGCCGTCTTCGAGGGGCTGTCAGGCGGGGTCCTGCAGGTCTGCTGGGAGGAGGGCCGGCGGCTCTGGCTTGAGAGGCCCGACGCGGAGGCCCGCTGCTCCCACGGCCGCTACGCCACCCCGTCGGAGGTGGAGGACCTGCTGGCGGTGCTCGCCCGCGAGGGCGACGTCGCCGTCGGGCTGCTGGGGGACGTCGCCGTCGATCACTGGGACGGCTGAGCCGCCAGCTCGCCCGCCGTCATCGAGCCGGGCTCCCGGCCCGAGCGCGCGAACTCGTTCGCCATCCGCAGCAGCGCCTCGTTCACCGGCGTCGCGACGCCGTGCAGCCGGCCGAGGAGCACGATCTCGCCGTTGAGGTAGTCCGCCTCGACCGACGTGCTGCCGCGCCGCAGGCTCTGCCACGTCGAACCCCCGGCCGGGTCGCCGCCCTCGACGGGCCGCACCTCGACCCGGCCCGCCCGCAGCTCCCGCTGCTCCTCGTCGGTGGCGCGGTCGATCCCCGCCGCGTCCAGGACCTCGACGGCCTCCGCCCGCGCCCGCGCGACCAGCGCCTTCGCCTCGTCGCCGGCCAGCGAGCCGCACACCGCCTCGACCGCGTTCGCGAGGTTCCCGAGCAGTTTCGCGTACTTCCAGCGCATCACCTCGGACGTCACCGGGACGAGGAAGTTCGCCTTCTCCAGGCCGTCCGCGATCGTGCGGGCCGTCTCGTCCGCGCCCGACGGGTACCGGCCGAGGTTGAGCGCACCGGTGTAGGGCGCGCAGCGGACGGTGACGGCGCCCGGTTCCAGGTAGCTCGCCGGGAGGAACACGCACATTCCGTAGACGCGGCGGAACCGGCGCAGCGCGAGGCGCTCGGCCTCCACGCCGTTCTGGGCGCAGACCAGCGGAAGGCGCTCCCCCGCCGTCCCGCCGCCCAGCACCGGACGTGCGGCCCACGCGTCCAGCGCGGCGACCGCGTCCTGGGTCTTCACCGCGAGCACGAGCACGTCGTCCTCCGCCAGTTCGAGCGCCTCGGGGCCGTCGACGACCGGCACGGGCAACTCGAACACGCCGTCAGGTGCGGTGAGCCGCAGCCCCCGCTCGCGCAGCGCCTCGAACTGCGCACCTCGCGCGACCAGCACCGCGTCCTGGCCCGCCTGCCGCAGCCGGCCGCCGAGCGCCCCGCCGATCGCCCCCGCACCGATGATGACGTAACGCATGACAAACCCCGCTCGACCTGGACGTCCGTGACCTTCACACCCTAAGCGTCAAGATCACCGTCCGTGCCGGGGGCGTCAGGAGGTCCCGGAGGGCCAGTCCCAGTGCGGCACCTCGCGCAGCGGGTGCAGCTCGTCGTCGCTCTGGGCGTGGGAGTTCTGCTTCGCGACCTGGGTACCGAACTCGACGTGCTCGAGCAGCGCCTGCCGGAACGGCGCGTCGTCCGGCAGGCCCACGGCGTCGGCCGCCGCCATGTACAGCTCGACGAACCTGCGCCGCTGCTCCTCGGTGATCTTCAGATGGCGGTGCACGTCGATGAGATGGGCGAAGCCGACCTCCCGCGAGAACGTGTCGGGCCCGCCGAAGGTCTCGGCGGTGAACGCCGTCAGATGGTCGACGTGCGTGGGCCGTCCCTCGCCGAACAGCGGCTGCAGCAGCGGGTCGGCCAGCAGCGAGGCGTAGAAGACGTCAATGAACCGGTGCAGGCCCTCGTGGCCGCCCGCGTGCTCGTACAGCGTCCGCATGATCCCACCAGGGCTCGCCGTGTCCCGTACAAGCCGTTTATCGCAGCCGCCGGCCGTCGTGTCCACGGCGGCGTCCGGGGAATCGCACCGTTCACCGTCCGAATCCGGCCATCGAAGACAGAGGGCGGCATCACATTTCGCCCGCCCGTCTCGTCATACGGCTGAGGAACCCACCAGAAGGAGAGAACCGATGACCGACTTCCAGGCCATTGCGGACCGCGTCGAGATCGACGCGCTGCGCGCCGAGTTCACCGACGCGGCGATGATGCGCGACCGCCCCCGCCTCGCGTCCCTGTTCACCGAGGACGGCGTGCTGCGGATGCCCAACGTCCCCGTCGAGCTCGTCGGCCGCGAGGAGATCCGCGCCGGCGGCGAGCGGCTCCAGGCCCGCTGGGACTTCTTCGTCCAGACCACGCACCCGGGCGCGGTCAGCATCGACGGCGACACCGCGACCGGCCGCGCCTACATCCACGAAGTCGTCCGCACCCTCGACGGCATCGAGGGCCTGAACTACGCCGTCTACCACGACAGCTACCGGCGCACCCCGGACGGCTGGAAGTTCACCGAGCGCGTGTACGAGGTCCGCTACCTGGACACGACCCCCCTCACCGGCTCCGCCCCCGCTCCCACCCACTAGGAACCGGACGTGACGTAGGTCACAGCATCGGGGCGTCGGATTCTCCTCCGGCACGCGGTCTTGATATCGACCGTCCCGCCGGAGGAACCGCGATGCGATCTGACACGGAGTTCACCGCCCTGGCCGAGCCGTTCCGGCCGGAGCTGCTCGCCCACTGCTACCGGATGCTCGGCTCGATCCACGAGGCCGAGGACCTCGTCCAGGAGACCTACCTGCGCGCGTGGCGCGCCTTCGACCGGTTCGAGGGCCGCTCCTCCCTGCGCCGCTGGCTGTACGCGATCGCCACCCGGACCTGCCTGTCGGCGCTGGAGACGCGGCCGCGGCGGCCGGTGCCGTCCGGGCTGGGCGCCCCGTCCGACGACCACCGGGCGCCCCTCGCCCCCGACGAGCCGGCAGTGCCGTGGCTCCAGCCCGCACCGGACGCGCTGCTGGGCGGCGACGACCCGGCGGCCGTGGTCGCCGGACGCACCGGGGTGCGGCTCGCCCTCATCGCCGCGCTCCAACTGCTGCCCGCCCGGCAGCGCGCGGTGCTGACGCTGCGCGACGTGCTGGCGTTCCGGACCGCCGAGGTCGCCGAAATGCTCGACACCACGTCCGCCGCCGTCGACGGCGCCCTCCGCCGCGCCCGCACCCGCCTCGCCAAGGCCGGCCCGGTCGAGGAAGACCTCGCCGAGCCCGACGAGGACGCCCGCCGCGCGCTGCTCGACGCCTACGTCGATGCGTTCGCGCGGGCCGATGCGACCGCACTCGTGAACCTCCTGCGGGCCGACGTCGAACTGGAGATGCCGCCGACCCCGACCTGGTTCACCGGACGGGACGCGGTGCTGGGATTCCTGTCCGCAGGCGTCCTGCAACCGGGCCTATGGCACATGGCCCCCAGCCGCGCCAACGGCCAGCCCGCCTGCGTCGTCCACCGGCGCTCCGGCGCCGGCCGCTACGAGGCGTACGGCGTCCAGGTCCTCACCCTGATCGGGGGCCGCATCGCCCGGATCACGTCCTTCAACGACCCGAGCCTGGTCCCGACGTTCGGCCTCGCCCCCGCGCTCGAAACCACCCGATGACACAGAAGGAGAGCGGCAGCATGCCGACCATCACCGACAAGGCAGTACTGATCACCGGAGCCAACCGCGGAATCGGCCGTGCACTGGTCGACGAAGCACTGCGCAGAGGCGCGCGACAGGTGTACGCCGGCGCGCGCGTCCCCCAGCAGCACCCGGACGAGCGGGTCACACCGCTGACGCTGGACGTCACGGACCCGGAGCAGATCCGGCGGGCGGCCGAAGCGGTCGACTCGCTCGACCTCCTCATCAACAACGCCGGGGTCGCGATCTACGACGACCTGACCGACCTGTCCGTCCTGGAAAGGCACTTCGCCGTCAACCTCTATGGCACCCACCGCGTCGTCGAGGCGTTCCTGCCCCTGTTGTCCGACGCCAAGGGCGCCATCGCCAACAACCTGTCGGTGAACAGCCTCGCCGCGTTCCCGCTGGTCCCGGCCTACTCGATCTCCAAGGCCGCCGCGTTCTCCCTGACGCAGTCGCTGCGCACCCTCCTCGGCGCACGCGGCGTGACGGTGCACGCCGTCCTGACGGGAATCGTGGACACCGACATGTCGCGCGGGGTGGAGATGCCCAAGGCGTCGCCCGAGTCCGTCGCACGCGCCATCTTCGACGGCCTGGAGAAGGACGAGGAGGACATCTTCCCGGACCCGATGGCAGAAGCGATCGCCGCCGGCTGGCACAGCAGCCCGGTCAAGGCCCTCGAACACCAACTCGCCGGCTTCGCGCAAGGGGCATCCTCCTGACCACCGATGATTTCCACCCCCGAACACGGTCTACCTGTACGCACGTCGAACCGTGAATCTCGGAGGAGCCCATGACCGCGAAGGCACTGCCGCCCGTCGTCGACGCCGAGACCTGGCAACGCCACCTCGCCGACCTGCGCGCCCGCGAGAAGGCCGCGACCCGTGAACTCGACGCGATCGCCGCCCAGCGCCGCCGCATGCCGATGGTCGAGATGCCCGAGTACACCCTCGAAGGCGAGGAGGGTCCTGTCACCCTCGCCGACATCTTCGACGGCAGACCCCAGCTGATCGTCTACAACCACATGTGGTTCCCCGGCAAGACCTGGCAGTGCCCGGGCTGCACGGGGTTCACCTCGCAGTTCACCCGGCTGGAGTTCCTGGACGCCTACGACGCCCGGTTCGTCATCGTCACCCAGGGCCCGATCGACGAGGCCCTCGCCTACAAGCGCCGGGTCGGCAACAAGATGACCTGGTACTCCACGGCGAACAGCCCGTTCGGCACCGACGTGGGCGCCCCGCCCGGCGGCGGCTTCGCGGTCAACGTCTTCCTGCGTGACGGCGACACCGTCTACCGCACCTGGCACACCGGCGGCCGCGGCACTGAGCAGCTCAGCCACACGTTCCCGCTCATCGACGTCCTCCCGTACGGCCGCCAGGAAGAATGGCAGGACGTCCCCGAAGGCTGGCCCCAGTCCCCCACCTACAGCCGCTGGCCCAGCAGCAAAGACATAGCCACCCACTACGGCGAGGACACCTGAAACGGGACCGGTCCCGGCCGCGCAGGCGGCCGGGACCGGGGAAATCAGTCGGCGCAGATCGCGTAAACGCTGATGCCGACGTCGTTGTAGCCGATCTGGCGGCCGAGCGCGATCCAGCCGCGCCCGTCCGGCGTCGGGAACGACCCGACGAGGATGGCGCCGTTGCCCTGAGCCTCTCCGCCACCTCCGAGCACGTGCTTGCCGCCCGGGCAGTAGACGGTCCGCCGCTG
This sequence comes from Actinomadura violacea, assembly GCF_017573465.1. Lineage (GTDB taxonomy): Bacteria > Actinomycetota > Actinomycetes > Streptosporangiales > Streptosporangiaceae > Spirillospora > Spirillospora violacea. Next base: position 165,628 of record NZ_JAGEPF010000010.1, on the reverse strand, counting down.
GAAGTTGGGGACGTTGGCGTTGGGCAGCGTCACGATCTGGTAGCCCGCCGGAAGCTCGGCGACCCGCGCCGGAGCCCCAGCGCTCTGCGCACTGGCAACGCCGGCGGACGCCAGACAGGTCGCCGCAGCGGTCACGGCCAGGGCCACCGCGGTGGTCTTCAAGGACGGCATGTGCTCTCCTCCGATGATGTTCTCCGCCACCGTCCGCACTCGCAGCACAGATGCACTGAAGGCCAGACGACGGGAAGGCAAAGACGCGAACACAAAGAGTGTCACTAGAAACACAGAGAGTATCTATAGCCCAACGCACTCAGCCGATAACGGAGAGCGTCGAACGTCAATTACGGAGGGTATTTAACGCAGCCAGAACCTCGTCACCTGCCGTAACGCCCGCACGCAGAAAGCCCACTGGCCTCGTCCGGCCATCCGCTTGCAGGCCCCCCAGACGCCGAGCCACCACCCCAATCACACCGCCTCCCGCCCAACACGGCGTCAGCTCTAGCCGCAGCCGAACCGGATGACCTTGGCGGGCGGGATGCCCCGGTGCCAGTCAGCGGACTTGTGGGGACAGCTACCGTACGGTCCTGGCCTTGCTCGTAAACAGAAGGTCAGGGACTTAAGCGCCCTCGCTGGCATAGAGATTGTCGCAACTGCGTACCATCACGCACGTGGACGCTGACGAGCTTCGGCAGGACGGGACGCGGAAGCGCGCCCGCTTCATTACGGGTGACAACGCTAATCCCGCGCCGCCAGGACAGAAGCGACCACCGCGAGACCGAAAGCCATCTGCCCAGTGGTGGACCCGCAAGAGGCTTCAAGAGCTGACCGAGAAGCACCCGGAGCAGTTCGCCGTTCTACTTCGCAAGTCTCCTGAGATTCGAGAAGCCCTACGGCGATACGGAGGAGCAAAACGGCAGTGAGCAACTAGGTTACTTCCAGCCAAGTGAACTAGGGTGCCAGGACGCTGCAACGACCCTGGTATCTCCGCGAGCCGGGACAGTTATCCACGCGAGAGGCTTGCTCACTGTTAGCGTGAACGAGCATCCCGAACCGGCCACGGCGAGTGCCCAAGCTTGCCAACCCGGCGCTATCTTGTCCGTGAGACTCGTAGCGGACGTTCGACAGACAAGGGGGCCGATGCGCCAAGGGGCTGCCCGATCTAGACTCAGACGGTGGAGTATGAGACTTGGTTCGGGCACGACACGGAAATCAAACCGAAGGACCCGGAGCAACCGCTTCTCGGTTGCGAAGGGAAGAACGTACAGGTGGTTCGTTTCAGCCCGATGTTCGCCCACGCCGTACCCGCTGGCTCCAGCACGCCAATATGTGGTTCAATCCCACGGACGTTCTTTCCGTATGGCTGCACCTGGACGGATCCCGCCCCCGAGATGGTGAAGGTGGATCGCTGCACCACGTGCCGCGAAAAGTGTCCGGTTTGATCAAGTTGAGAAATGTGCGCGGAATGGCTTTTCGCGCCGCTAGATGGCGGGCTCGCCGAATGCGTGCCGAACTTCGATGGCACAGGAGGAGAATCGGCAGGTCACAGCGGTTTGGCGATGGGACCGTAAATCCGTCTGAGCCGCCCGGTGCTTATCTCGCTCTAAACGGGCGCTGTGCCCGGTAGCTCCTCAGTGGAGGACGTGGGTGCCGTCGTGTTGGCGGATGGGGACCGCCGGATGCTCGGCCAAGGCGTCTTGGACTCGAATGGCGAAGGCTTCGTCGGCCAGCTCGGCGACCTCGTCGGCGGTTACCCAGCGGAAGGCGGAGGTCTCGTCGGACTCTCGGAGGGAGCCGGCCTCGGCCTTGCAACGGAAGACCAGGGCCACGATGCCGCGGGTCATGTTCTTGTAGACGCCGGTCAGGGCGATCGGCGTCACGTCCAGGCCGGTCTCCTCCTGGACCTCGCGGCGAAGGCCCGTGATGATGTCCTCGTCCTGCTCCAGGACGCCACCGGGCGCCTCCCAGTGGCCGTTGTCGCGGCGCTGGATCAGGAGGGCTCGACCCTGGTCGTCGACGACGACCCCCGCCACGCTGACGGAGTGGCGGCTGTCGGGCATTTCGTAAGCTCCTCTGGCCAGGTCCGGCTACTAGACTCAACGCTAGTACACGTATGTACGAGTTGAGGAGTTGGCCGCGCGTGGGTGAGCTGGGGTTGCCAGAGCTGGATCCGACGAGCGACCGGCCGGTCTTCAAGCAGATCGCGGATCATCTGCGGGCGGCAATCGACAGCAAGGAGCTCTCCCCTGGCGAGAAACTCCCTTCGGAGAGCCAGCTGATTACGCACTACGACGTGGCCAGGATGACAGTGCGCCACGCTCTCCAGATTCTGCAGAGCGAGGGGCTGACCGTCGCCGAGCACGGCAAGGGTGTCTTTGTTCGGTCCCGGTCACCAGTACGGAGGCTGGCCTCCGACCGCTTTGCTCGTCATCATCGCGAAAAAGGCAAGGCCGCCTTCATCGCCGAGGCCGAGGAGGCCGGCGGCAAGCCGTCGGTCGACTCCATCACCGTTACGGAGAGCCCGCCATCGCCAGAAGTCGCGTCGAAGCTTGGCCTCGCGAGTGATGAACTGGTCATCGTCCGGGCGCGCCGGTATCTGCTCAACGGACACCCTGTGGAGATGGCCACCTCGTACATTCCAGCCTCGATCGCTCGTGACTCGCAGATCGCGCAGCCCAACAGCGGCCCCGGCGGGATCTACGCCCGCCTGGAGGAGCTCGGCCACCTCCTTGACCACTTCACCGAGGAGATCCGGGCCCGGATGCCGCTTCGCGATGAGGCCCGGGCGCTGAAGCTCGCGCCCGGGATGCCGGTGTTCCACCTGGTTCGCACGGCCTATGACCAGGCCGGACGACCGGTCGAGGTTTGCGACACGATCATGTCGAGTGACGCGTACGTCCTCTCCTACGAGCTCCCAGCTCGATAGCGCTTGACTTGTCTAGATGAGTTGTGTCACCGTCCAGACATCTCCTCTAGACGTCTAGGGGTGATTCGTGAAGGCCGGCCCGTCACTTCAGCTTCTCTCTCGGCGCCTAGGAGACCCCAGTCGTGAACGATCTCGACCCGCAATGCGCACCGGACGGTTCCTGGCGCACCGCCGCTCTGGCTTTGGTGAAGGCGCTGAAGGGGCGGGGCCTGGACGTCCAGGTGTACGAGCACGGTGCGGTGCGGGTGAGCAACCCGGCCGGTGAACCCGACCCCGAGGATCCGCGTGGGGGGTTGATGCATCCGGGCATGCGGCAAGAGGTGCTGTGCCGTCACCACGAGGGCGCGTTGTGGTGGTTGTGGGTGTGGACGGGGCCGACCCGGCAGTCTCCACCGGAGCTGGAGCCGTTGTGCCCAGCGGCAGAGACGGATAGGGCAGCGGAACGGATCGCGCGGGTCTTGGCGGTGCCGTTCTCGGGCTCTTCGGGCGACTCGTAATGGACGCGGTCCGGGTCGTCCTCCCGGCCGGCTTAAGCGGGCGTCCGGTCGCTGCGCAGATCGAGCGCGAGTTCCCCGGTGTCTGCGCCTGGTACGGCCAAGCCACCGGATCATGGTGGGCGATGGTCTGGGCGCGTGGTGTCCCTCGGCTCGTCGAAGCGCCGAGCCCTCAGGGACTGAGGGATGCGATCGTCAACGCGGGGCTCCCGAGACCCTCCGGGTGAGGGTGCGGGCTCTCTCTGCGGGCTAATGGCATGGTGATGGCACGAGACCCCGTTTCCTCATCTGGAAACGGGGTCTTTGGATGGTGGGCGCGGACGGTTTCGAACCGCCGACTCCTCGCTTGTAAGGCGAGTGCTCTACCCCTGAGCTACGCGCCCGCGTGCTCGTGACCCGGGAAAGCGTACCCGGTTCGGTGGGGCGGGCGCGAAACGGTCAGGAGGCGGGGGCCAGGCGGGTGAGGGCGGCGGCGAGGCGGTCGGCGGACGGGTCGGTGAGGTTGCCGAGGAGTTTGAGGGCGAAGCGCATCAGGGCCGGGCTGGTGATGCCGGCGCGGGTGGCGGCGCGCATGACGGCGGGGTTCTCGATGGCGCGGGCGAAGGCGCGGCCGAGGGTGAAGGGGCGGCCGTTCGCCTGGCGGATCGCGGACGGGTAGGTGTAGAGGATGCGTTCGCGCTGGCCGGGAGTGGGGGCGGCGAGGGCGGTCGTGATGGTCTCGGCGGCGATGCGGGCGGCTTCGAGCGCGTAGGCGATGCCCTCGCCGTTGGACGGGTTGATCATGCCTCCGGAGTCGCCGGTGAGCAGGAGGCCGGGCAGGTAGTGGGGGCGGCGGGAGTAGCCCATGGGGAGGGCGGCGCCGTGGAGGGGGGATGTGGCGTTCTCTTCGGTGAAGCCCCAGTCCGGGGGTGTGCGGGCTAGCCAGTCGTCCAGGAGGCGGCGGCAGTCGGCGTGGGCGGTGCGGAGGAGGGCGACGCCGACGTTGCAGGTGCCGTCGCCCATTCCGAAGACCCAGCCGTATCCGGCGGGGACGAGGTCGAGCCAGGCTTCGAGGTACGGGTCGTCGTGGCGGGGGCTGCGGTAGTAGCGGCGGGCGGCGGTGCCGATGGGGCGGTCGCGGCGGGGGTGCAGGCCGAGGGCGACGGAGAGGCGGGACGAGGCGCCGTCGGCGGCGATGACGATGGGCGCGCGGTGCTCGCCGGCGTCGGTGCGGACGCCGGTGACGCGGCCCGTCCGGTCGCGGATGGGGGCGGTGACCTTGGTGTTCTGCGAGAGGGTCGCTCCGGCCGCGACGGCGTGGCGGGCGAGGATGTCGTCGAAGTCGTGGCGGGTGCGGGTCAGGCCGAAGGGCGGGTACCCGGTGTCGGGCCAGGGCAGTTCGAGGAGGCGGTCGCCGGCGATCAGGCGGAGGCCGCGGTTGCGGAACCAGCCGGGTGCGTCGATGTCGACGCCGAGGTCGTGGAGTTCGCGGACGGCGCGGGGCGTGAGGCCGTCGCCGCAGACCTTCTCGCGGGGGAAGGCGCTCTTCTCCAGGACGCGGACGTCGAGTCCGGAGCGGGCGAGGTGGCAGGCGGCTGCCGAGCCGGCCGGTCCGGCTCCGACCACGATGACGTCGGGCATGCCGACATCGTGCCCCGGCGGCCCGTTCCGAATCAGGCGCCGTGGTCGAGGTGGCGGTTGAACCAGTCGGCGGCCTGCATGGTGACCTCCTCCAGTGCGCCCGGTTCCTCGAACAGGTGGGTCGCGCCGGAGACGATGTGCAGCTCGGCGATGTCCAACCGCTGCCGGGCCTGTTCGTTGAGGCGCAGCACCTCCGGGTCGGCGCCGCCGACGATCAGCAGGACGGGCGCGCGGACGCGGGGCAGCGACGGGCCGGCGAGGTCGGGACGGCCGCCCCGCGACACGACGGCGCCGACGTCGGGGCGGGCGGCCGCGGCGGCGAGCGCGGCGGCGGCGCCGGTGCTGGCGCCGAACAGGCCGATCCGCAGGCCGGCGGTGTGCGGTGCGGACTCCAGTCCTTCGGCGAGCGCGTCGACGGTGCCGATCAGCCGCATCGTCAACAGCTCGATGTCGAAGCGGAGCTCGGCGGTGACCCGGTCGACCTGGTCCTCCTGCTCGGTGAGCAGGTCCAGCAGCAGCGTGCCGATCCCAGCGGCGTTCAGCCCCTCGGCGACCGCGCGGTTGCGCGGACTGTGCCGGGAGCTGCCGCTGCCGTGCGCGAACACCACCATGCCGGCGGGGTCGTCCGGGATCGCCAGGTCGCCGTTCAGCTCGGCGTCGGCGAGCTTCAGCGTGATCATGTGTTGGGGGGTTCGGCGCTGATGTCGGCGAGCGCCGAGCGCTCGTCGCGCTGCACCGCGAGGTCGCCGATCGACACCATCCCGATCGGACGGTCGCCGTCCACGACCGGCAGCCGCCGGACGGCGTGCCGGCGCATCAGCCGGACGGCCTCGTCGGCGTCCTGCTCCGGCGCCACCGTGACCATGTTGGTGCTGCAGATGTCGCCGACCGTGGTGTCCCCGACGTCCCGCTGGACGGCGACGGCGCGGACCACGATGTCGCGGTCGGTGACCAGCCCCCGCAGGCGCCCCTCGTGCACCACCAGCACGTCGCCGATGCCGTGCCGGCGCATCAGGTCGCTGACGGTGACCAGCGTGGTGTCCGGGGACACCGCCACCGGCACCGGCGTCATCACTTCGTTCACTCTCTGGGCCATGCGCGCGCCTCCCCTCCGGGGGCTCGCCTACCCAGCGCAAGCCGGGATATGTCCGGCGCTCCGGCCGGGGGTCAGGACGAGGAGTCCGGGCCCTCCTGCTCGGCGAGGAACCGCTCGAACTGCGCGCCGAGCTCGTCGGCGGTCGGCATGTCCTGGGACTCGGCGAGCAGGCTGTCGCGCTCGGCGGCGCCGGCGAACGCGTCGTACTGCTGCTCCAGCGCCCGCACGACCTTCTCCACCTCGGCGTTGCCGTCGACCTGCTCGGCGATGTCGGCGTCGGTGGCGGCGGCGGCCTCGCGAAGCCGCTCGACCGGCAGCTCCAGCCCGGTCGCGGAGACGATCTGCTCGAGGGCGGCGACCGCGGCGGCCGGATAGGCGGACTGGGCCAGGTAGTGCGGGACGTGCACCGCCAGGCCGAGCGCGTCGCGTCCCGCCTCGCCGAGCCGCAGCTCCAGCAGCCCGGCGGCGCTGCCGGGCACCTGCACCTTGTCGAACCAGGTGTTGCGGGTGATCAGCTCGGGCCGGGTGGCGTGCGAGGTCACCCCGACGGGACGGGTGTGCGGCACGCCCATCGGGATGCCGTGGAACCCGACGACCAGCCCCACGTCCAGCCGCTTCACCAGATGCAGGACGGACTGGGTGAAGCCCTCCCAGAGCCGGTCGGGCTCCGGCCCGGACAGCATCAGGAACGGGCTCCCGGCCTCGTCCTGGAGCAGCCGCACCACCAGCTCGGGCGCGTCGTAGGACGCCCAGTGGTCGCGGTCGAAGGTCATCGTCGGGCGCCGGGCCCGGTAGTCGATCAGCGAGTCGACGTCGAAGCGGGCGATGACGCGGTGCTCCAAGGCCTCCAGCAGGTGCTCGCGCACCAGCTGCCCGGTGGATCCGGCGTCCACGAAGCCGTCGAGGCTGTGCAGCAGCACCGGGCCGGTCATCTCCGGCAGGTCGGTGTCCAGCTCGTACAGATCCTCAGGGTTCAGCAACTTCTCCCCCACCTCTTCATGTCTCGTCTTAACACTAGGACATGGAGAGGTGAATCCCTTTCCCGACTGTGATCGCGACCTCATTCGGGGTGCCGCGGATCACAGGAAGACTCGGCTGGCGAGGAAGTCCTCGGGTTCGAGGGTGGTGAGGGCGGCGCGGTCGACCTCGCCTGCGGCGGCGAGGAGCCGGTTGGCGTGGCGCAGGCGCGCGCGCTCGATCGCGTTGCGGACGGACCGGGCGTTGGCGAAGCGCGGCTGGACGCGGCGCCTGTCCAGGTAGTCGCGGAAGACGGGTTCGGTCTGCGGGGCCAGGACGTACCCCTCGCGCCGCATCATCAGGTGCCCGATCGCCTCCAGCTCGTCCGGCTTGTAGTCGGGGAAGTCGATGTGGTGGGCGATGCGGGAGCTCATACCGGGGTTGGACGCGAAGAAGGAGTCCATCCGGTCCTTGTAGCCGGCCAAGACGACGACGAGGTCGTCCCGCTGGTTCTCCATGACCTGCAGGAGGATCTCGATGGCCTCCTGCCCGTAGTCGCGCTCGTTCTCGGCCCGGTACAGGTAGTACGCCTCGTCGATGAACAGGACGCCGCCCATCGCGCGCTTGAGGACCTCCTTGGTCTTCGGCGCGGTGTGGCCGACGTACTGGCCTACGAGGTCGTCGCGGGTGACGGAGACCAGGTGGCCCTTGCGGATGTAGCCGAGCCGGTGGAGCAGCTCGGCGAGCCTCACCGCGACGGTCGTCTTGCCGGTTCCGGGGCTGCCTGTGAAGCACATGTGCAGGTTGGGGCGTGCGGAGTCGATGCCGAAGCGCGCGCGGACGCGGTCCACGAGCAGCAGCGCGGCGATCTCCCGGATGCGGGTCTTCACCGGGGCGAGGCCGACGAGTTCGGCGTCGAGGGCGTCGAGGACCTCGTCGGCGTGCGAGTCGGCGCGCTCCTGCGCGAGGTCGACGCGGGCATCCGGCGGCAGCGGGGCCGGCGGGGCCGGCTCCCCGGCGGCGGGAGCCTGGGGTGGGGCCGCCGGGGAGCCGTTTTCGGAGGGCCTCATGCCGAAGCCGGGACGGTCGCTCAACGCGCGTCTCCGTAGCGCTCGCCTTCGGGACGGTCCGTCGCGTAGGAGTGCAGCGTGTAGCGGATGCGCCGGTCGGAGGTCTCCTCGCGGTCGAGGCGGAAGCCGGGCTCGACGGGCGGCCGCTGGACGATGAACTGCAGCGCCGTGGTCTGCCGCCCGTAGTGCGCGTCGTAGGCGTTCAGCCGGACGTAGTGGTTCGGGTACGCCTTGCGGCATTCCTTCACCTCGTACAGGACGCCGGCGGGGTCGGCGAGGTCGAACATGGGCAGCCCCCACATGTCCCAGTAGGCGTTGCGCGGGTGCGGGTCGTCGGTGAACTCGACGGAGCAGGGCCAGCCCTGGTCGAGGGCGTAGGCGATCTGCTTGGTGATCTCGTCGTCGGTCAGCTCGGGCAGGTAGGAGAAGGTGCCTTGGGTGATCCGCATGTCACACGCTCACAGGGGTCTCGACGACGTCGGGGGTGTCGGTCGACTCGTAGGTGAAGGTGATGTCGCCCCAGGTGGACAGGGCGATGTCCAGCTCGCGGCTGTTCTTGGCGGCGGCGCGCAGGATGTCGGAGCCCTCGGCGAGGTAGTCGCGGCCCTCGTTGCGCGCCTTGATCATCGCTTCGAGCGCGACGCGGTTGGCGGTGGCGCCGGCGGCGATGCCCATCGGGTGGCCGATCGTCCCGCCGCCGAACTGCAGGATCGAGTCCTCGCCGAGGTAGTGCAGGAGCTGGTGCATCTGGCCGGCGTGGATGCCGCCGGACGCGACCGGCATGCAGCCCGGCAGCGACGCCCAGTCCTGGTCGAAGTACAGGCCCTTCACCGGGTCGGCGGCCACGTGGTCGAGGCGGAGCGTGTCGTAGTAGCCGCGGACGCTGTTCGGGTCGCCCTCCAGCTTCCCGACGACCGTCCCCGCGTGGATGTGGTCGACGCCGGCGAGCCGCATCCACTTGGCGATGACGCGGAAGTTCACGCCGTGGTTCTTCTGCCGCGTGTACGTCGAGTGCCCGGCGCGGTGCAGGTGCAGGATCATGCCGTTGCGGCGCGCCCACTTGGCCATCGACTGGATCGCCGTATAGCCGATCGTCAGGTCGATCATGACGATGACGCTGCCGAGGTCCTTGGCGAACTCGGCGCGCTCGTACATGTCCTCCATGGTCGCGGCGGTGACGTTGAGGTAGTGGCCCTTGACCTCGCCCGTCGCGGCCTGCGCCCGGTTCACGCCCTCCATGCAGTACAGGAACCGGTCGCGCCAGCGCATGAACGGCTGGGAGTTGATGTTCTCGTCATCCTTGGTGAAGTCGAGGCCGCCGCGCAGGGCCTCGTAGACGACGCGCCCGTAGTTGCGGGCGGACAGGCCGAGCTTCGGCTTGACGGTCGCGCCGAGCAGCGGGCGCCCGAACTTGCCCAGGTACTCGCGCTCCATGACGATGCCGTGCGCGGGCCCCTGGAACGTCTTGACGTAGTGGGTCGGGATCCGCATGTCCTCAAGGCGCAGCGCCTTCAGCGCCTTGAACCCGAAGACGTTCCCGATGATGGACGACGTCAGGTTCGCGATCGACCCCTCCTCGAACAGGTCGAGGTCGTAGGCGATGTAGGCGATGAACTGGTTCTCCTGGCCCGGGACGGGCTCCACCCTGTAGCACTTGGCCTGGTAGTTCTCGTACGAGGTGAGCCGGTCGGTCCACACGACCGTCCAGGTGGCGGTGGACGACTCCCCCGCGACGGCCGCGCCGGCCTCCTCCGGCGGGACGCCCGGCTGCGGCGTGATCCGGAACGCGGCGAGGACGTCGCTGTCCTTCGGCTCGTAGTCGGGCTTCCAGTAGCCCATCTCCGCATAGGGGATCACGCCCGCCGACCATCTGCCCGAACTCATCCGCCGCTCTCCTTCGCGTGGGAGGCGGGACGCGGCGGCTCCGTCCCGCGAAAGGACGGCATGCCCAGGGGAATGGGGCCGGAGCGCCGCGTCCCGGCCACGTGGAACCGTGACGGCTCGAGCTTCGCCTTCCGACACTTGCGCTGTCCATCAAGTGTTCTACGGTGACCATCAAGTATTCGCTTGAATCAGGAGGCCGGACGTGACGGAGGCACGGCTGCGGACGTTCGTCGCGCTCGCCGACACCGGGTCCGTGCGGGCGGCGGCGCTGCGGCTGTACGTGACGGAGTCGGCGGTGTCGGCGGCGGTGTCCGCGCTGACGCGTGACCTGGGCGTCCCGCTCGTCCGGCGGGTGGGGCGCGGCGTCCGGCTGACCCCGGCCGGGACCGTCTACGCGGGGTACGCGCGGCAGGTGCTCGGGCTGCTGGAGGAGGGGCGGGCGGCGGCGCGCGGCGCGGCCGATCCCGGCCGCGGGCCGCTGCGGCTGGCGGCGGTGACGACGGCCGCCGACCAGATCCTTCCCGAGCTGCTCGCCTCGTTCCGGACGCGCTGGCCCGACGTCGAGCTGACCCTGGAGGTCGGGCATCGGCGGCAGGTGTGGAGCAGCCTGGCCGCGCACGAGGCCGACCTCGTGCTGGCGGGCCGTCCGCCGGCCGACGCCGCCGCGACCGTGCTGGCGACGCGTCCGAACGAGCTGGTCGTGGTCGGCGCGCCGGACGTCGCGGACGGGTTCGCGCCCGCCCGCACGCCGTGGGTGATGCGCGAGCCCGGGTCGGGGACGCGGGCGTCCGCGGACGCCTACCTGGCCGAGCTGGAGGTCGCGCCGCCCCGGCTCGTCCTCGGCTCGAACGGCGCGGTGATCGCGGGCGCGGCGGCCGGGCTCGGGGTCGCGCTGGTGTCGCGGGACGCGGTCGGCGCCGAGCTGGCCGCGGGACGGCTGGTGGCGATCGACGCGCCCGGGATGCCGCTCGACCGCCCATGGCACGCGGTGGCGGGCGCCGTGCCGACTCCGACGACGCTGCTGTTCGTCCGGCACCTGCTGGACGCGCCGGGCTGGCTGCCCCCGGCTAGGGCAGGCTCCACAGGGGTACCGACAGCAGGATGAGGCTGACGCCGATGAGCGCGACCGCCACGGACCGCCCGCCGTCGCCGCCGCCGGGCACCAGCGCGGGTCGCAGCACGCCGGCCAGCGCCCAGCACAGGGAGATCGTGGCGACCGCGTCCATCGCCACGGCGAGCCCGATCACGCCACCATCTCCCCTCGTAGGGACCAAGACTAGGGCATACGCGGGAATGAAAGGCGCCTGCCGCGTTTGGAGTGCAGTCGCTCACATCGACGGCGGGGCGGGCCCCCGACGGGCCGCCGACAGGACAGAATCGGGTTCGGTACAGATCCGTGCCCCGGGACCGGGAGAGGCGCAGCCATGACCACCGACCGCCCGTACGACATCGTGCTGTTCGGCGCCACCGGGTTCACCGGCGCCCTGACCGCCGAGTACCTGGCCGCGCACGCCGACCCGGGCACCCGCTGGGCGCTGGCCGGCCGCAACCAGGCCAAGCTCGCGGCCGTCCGCGACCGCGCCGCCGCGATCGACCCCGCCTGCGCCGACCTCCCGCTGCTGCACGCCGACACCTCCGACCCGTCCTCCGTCGAGGAGATGGCGCGGTCGGCCAAGGTCGTCATCACGACGGTCGGCCCGTACGTCCAGTACGGCGAGCCCCTCGTCGCGGCGTGCGCGCGCGCCGGGACCGACTACGTCGACCTCACCGGCGAGCCGACCTTCGTCGACCGGATGTACCTCAAGTACCACGACGAGGCGGTCCGCAGCGGCGCCCGCATCATCCACGCCTGCGGCTTCGACTCGATCCCGCACGACCTCGGCGCCTACTTCACCGTGAAGCAGCTGCCCGAGGGCGTCCCGCTGCACGTCGAGGGGTTCCTGCGCGTGCACGGCGACGCGTCGGGCGGCACGATCGCCTCCGCGGTCGGCATCTTCGCCGACATGACCGGCATGATGCGCGCCGAGCGCGAGCGGCGCCGCGCCGAGGGCCGGCCGGAGGGCCGGAAGGTCCGGATCTCCCGGCGGCCCGCGCCGAAGGCGCGCGTCGGGGGCGGCTGGACGCTCCCGCTGCCGACCATCGACCCGCAGATCGTCACCCGCTCCGCCGCCGCCCTCGACCGGTACGGCCCGGACTTCTCCTACGGCCACTACCTCGCGGTCAAGCGGCTGCCCACGGCCGCCGGGATGGCGGTCGGCTCCGGCGCCCTGCTCGCGCTCGCGCAGCTACCGCCAACCCGGTCGCTGCTGCTGCGGCTCCGCGCGCCGGGCGAGGGGCCGTCCGCCGAGCGGCGCGCCCGCAACTGGTTCAGCGTGAAGTTCGTCGGCGAGGGCGGCGGGAAGCGGGTCGTGACCGAGGTCGCGGGCGGCGACCCGGGCTACGGCGAGACCGCGAAGATGCTCGCGCAGTCCGCGCTGTGCCTCGTCCACGACGACCTGCCGAAGACGTCCGGGCAGGTCACCACGGCCGCCGCGATGGGCGACGCGCTGATCGCCAGGCTCACCGCCGCCGGGATCACCTTCCGCGTCCTCACCTAGCCCCGCCTCCGTTGACTTGCGGCGTGTCGGCCTTAAAAGCCGCCGCTTAAGGCCGACACGCCGCAAGTCAACGCGTTCGGCGGGCGGCGCCGGGGACGGGGATGACCGCCTCGACGGTCGTGCCGACCCCGGGACGGCTGGTGACGGTGACGCGACCGCCCAGTAGCTCGGCGCGTTCCCGCATGCCGCGCAGGCCGTAGGAGTCGGTGCGCCGGGTCCGCTCCGCGCGCGCGCCCTGCGCGAACACGTCGCGTACGGAGAACCCCGTGCCGTCGTCGGTGACCTTCAGCAGGACGCGGTCGGTCGCGTGCTCCAGCAGCAGGTCCACGCAGGTCGCCGACGCGTGCCGCAGGCTGTTGCCGACCGCCTCCTGGGCGATCCGGTACAGCGCGGTCTGCACGTGGTCGGGCAGTTCCTCCTCCAGCTCGCCCTCCACGGTCACGCTGACGTCGATCACGCCGGACGGCCCCGGGCCGTCGCCCGCCTCGCGGGCGAGCGTCGCCAGCGCCGCCGACAGGCCGAGGTCGTCCAGCACCGGCGGCCGCAGCCCGCCGATCGCCGCCCGCGTCTCCGCCGCCGCCAGCTCGCACAGCTTCCGCGCGACCATGATCTGCGCGAGCCCCTCCGGGTGGTGCTCGGGCAGCGCCCGCTCGGCCGCCGACAGGTGGAAGCCCAGGCTGGCCAGCCGCTGCGCGATCCCGTCGTGGATCTCCCGGCTCAGCCGGGACCGCTCGGCCTCCTGCGCCTCCACGGCCCGCTCGGCGAACCGCTCGGCGGCGTGCTCGCGCTCCCGGGCCGCCCGCAGCCGCCGGCACGAGCACAGCACCGGCGCGAACAGCTCCGCCAGCGCGGTCACCAGCGCGACGTCGTCGTCCGGGCACGGGCCCGCGGACCGGACGTCCACCACCGCGATCGTGGTGTTCCCGCTGCGGACGGGGACCGCGACGCCTCGTCCGTCCGTGTGCGCGCGGGCGCGGCCGTGCGCGGCGACCCAGCCGACGTCACCCTCCCCCAGCGGGACGGCCGGGCCCGACCATTCGAGCGCGCGCTCCTCGTCGTCCAGTACGTACACGTCACAGAACGTCAGCGCGCGCGCCGAGCGGACGACCAGCCCTGCCAGTTCCTCGGCCATCCGTGGCAGCTCCCGGTCCGAGCAGGCCACAGCCACGATCCGGACGAGCAGGTCGTTGCCGCGCCCGGCGAGCAGCTCCGCCGGAGCGGGCGGCGACGCCGTCACCGGAACAGCCCCTCGCGCAGCGCGACCGCGATCGCCGCGGACCTATCGGTCACCTCGAGCTTGCGGTACAGCGCCCGCAGGTGGCTCTTCACCGTCTCCTCGCTCAGCACCAGCCGGGCCGCGATCGCCTTGTTCGACAGCCCGCCGACCAGCAGCGACAGCACCTCGCTCTCGCGCTGTGTGAGCCCGCGGTTCGCGCCGGGCCAGAACTCGCCGCGGGTCAGCCGCGCCGCCGTCACCGCCATCCGGCCGGCGAGCGTCGGGTCGACGACCGTCTCGCCCTGCGCGACCTCCTCCAGGCGCCGCACCAGCTCCGGGCCGTCCACCCGTTTCAGCAGGTAGCCGCCCGCCCCGGCGCGCAGCGCCTCGAAGACGTACTGCTCGTCGTCGTAGACCGACAGGAACACCACCCGCGCCTCCGGGACGCGGCCGGTGAGCAGCCGGCACAGGTCGAGGCCGCTCTCCGGGCCGAGCCGCACGTCCAGCAGGACGACGTCGGGCCGCAGCATGGTGACCAGCCGGGTGGCCTCCGCCCCCGTCCCGGCCTGCCCGACGACGCGCACCCGGCCCGCGAACCCGGCCAGCATCGCCTGCAGTCCGGCGAGGATCATCTCGTGGTCGTCCACCAGGACGACGCGTACGGGGGCGCCCATTCCGGCACGATAACAACCCCAAGCTACTCACCAGTAGCCCCGGCGGGGCCGGGCCTCCCGCCCACTTCACCCCCGCTCTCCCCCGACCGGGGGACGCCGCCGCCGCGCGACCGGCCTACTCTCCCAGTCGAAAACCGGATTCCGCAGGACGGAGGAGCCAGGTGCCCCATCGGATCGTGCATATGCTCCGGGCGCGCGGGGCGGGCCGCCGCCCCGTCATGCTCGCCATCGCCGGGGACAGCGCGGCGGGCAAGACCACACTGACCAGGGGGCTTGTGCGGTGCCTGGGGGCCGACCGGATGACGGCGGTCTGCGTCGACGACTACCACCGCTACGACCGCGCCGAACGGGCCGGCAAGCCGTTCACGGCGCTGCACCCCGACTGCAACCACATCGACGTCATGGAGCAGCACCTCCAGCTGCTGTCGATGGGCGAGCCGATCCTGAAGCCCGTCTACGACCACGCCACCGGCGAGCTCGTCCGGCCGGAACTCGTCGAGCCGCGCGACTTCGTGATCGTCGAGGGCCTGCTCCCCCTCCACACCCGGCTCGCCCGCGCGTGCTTCGACATCACCGTCTACCTGGACCCGCCCGAGCCGCTCCGGCACTCCTGGAAGGTCCGCCGCGACTGCGACAAGCGCGGCTACAGCCCCGAGCAGGTCATGGCCGAACTCGCCCGCCGCGAGCCGGAGAGCGCCGCCTACATCCGGCCGCAGCGCAAGTACGCCGACATCGTGGTGCGGTTCGCGCCCGTCGCCGGCCGCCTCGACCCACCCGGCACGCCCCTGTCGGCCGAGCTGCTGCTGCGCCCGACGATCGACCACCCCGAGCTCGCCGACGTCCTGGAGGGCACCCCCGGCGACGCCGACAAGCTCCTGCACCTGCGGCTGCACCGCGACGACGACGGCCGCCCCGTCGACGCCCTGCACGTCCACGGCTACGTCTCGCCCGAGGAGTCCCAGGTCGTGAAGAAGGCCATCTGGGAGCGGCTCGGCGCGCGCGCGGGAGAGGTCCTGCCCGACCCCGACGCCCTCGGCCGCCTCGGCGACGCCGCCACCAGCGACCCGCTGGCCATCACCCAGCTGCTGCTGCTCTACCACCTGCTCGACGCCGACCACCGCCAGGCGGCCTAGAGACCCCGCGGGCGCGCGGGGAGGCCCCGAGGCTCGGACCTGTGCCTCGGGCCGCGCGCACCGCGGCGGCCGGGAGAGCGCCCCCAGCGGGCGCGAGGGGCGCTCTCCCAGCCTTTGCATTGCCTTTGGCGTCAGGCGCTGGAGCGCCTTCCTTCGGCGGGCAATGCGGCGATCGCTGCATCGCTCCGGCTCGCCCAGGGGCTCGCTGCGCGATCAGGTTCTCGCAAGCTCGAACCTGGCTTCGCACGCGATCGCAACGTTTCGGTCCATGACGGCGAGGGTTAAGGACGGTCCAGTGCGGGCGGGGTGCTGGCTGAAGGCGGGGCTACAGCTCTTGCCAGGGGATCTGGGGGCGGTCGGGGGCGACGACCGCCAGGGACTGGCCGCCGCGGACCATCTCGCCCGGGTCGGACGTCAGCCGGAAGCGGGCGTTCGGCCGGTGCGACTCGCCGACGGCGAGCAGGGTGCTGCCGCGGCGCAGGAGGAAGATCGCCACGTCCAGGCGGGGCCACTCGCCGGCGCCGTCGGGGACGTCCACGCGGTAGAGAGTGCCGTCGGCGTCGAGCGTGCTGGCGAGATTGTGGTAGATCGCGGCGACGCCGGGATTGCGGATCGCGACGGCGACCACGGCGGGGTCGTCGATGTCGACCGGCTCGATGTCCGGGCCGACGAGGGCGAGCGCCTCGGTGATCTCGGCCCGGCGGCCGCCGTCGTGCACGCCCGCCAGCAGGTGCACGGACGGCTCGCCGTGGCGCCGCAGGTAGGCCGAGACGCCCAGCATCACCCGCACGGTCTCGTCGTCGGTGCGGCCGACCACCACGACCGTCCGCGCCGCGTCCAGGCACGCCCGCCCGTAGGCGGTGTCGTCGAAGGCGATCACGTCGTACAGCTCCGGGTCGGGGTTCTCACCGGTCAGCTGGCCCGGCCAGAAGACGGTGACGACCGGGGTACGGGCGAACTCGGGATCGGCGCGCAGCTGGGTGATGATGGCGCGCAGCCCGTCCCGCTCGTATCCGACGACCACGATGTGCCGCTTGGCATGCAATTGCGCCTGGCCGTTGGCCCGCATCGTCCTGCCCTTCGCCATCCAGAGCGTCAGCTCGGCGAACAGCACGAGCCCCGCGGTGAGCCCGGCCACGATCACGATCACGCCGCCGATCCGGCCGCCCGTCGAGGACGGGTAGAGGTCGCCGTAACCGGTGGAGGTGCCGCTGACGAAGAAGTACCAGATGTAGTTCCACGGCCGCTTGATCTCGGCGCCGGGCTTCTCGAACACCGCGATCAGCAGCCAGCCGGTGCCGAACGCCCCGAGCAGCACCAGGGCCGGCGCGCGCCAGGACCGCGCCGCGACGCGGTGCGCCAGGCGCAGCAGGATGATCGGCATTCGCGCAGCGTGCCAGCAGGCGAAAAACCCCGTCAAGTCTTGAATGCCGCAAAATGCCAGGGAAAGTGATCACGGTGCGTGATCGGGCCGGACGATGGCCGGAGGCGGCCATCCGCCCGGTCAGCCGGCGGGGCCGCGCCTCAGCACCCGGCTCAGCGCCGCCGCGACCTCCTCCGACAGCCCGCGGTCGTCCCTCGGGGCCGCGCTCGACGGCACCAGGTCCGCGGGACGGGGGCCGTCGCGAACCGCCTCCCGGGTGTGACCGCAGTCGCGGCACTCGACCTCGCCGAGCCGGCAGACCAGCACGACGGACCCGCAGGCCGCGCAGCGGTCGAGGCCGTCCGCCCAGTCGTGGGCGGTCTGGCAGCCGGGGCAGACCAGCACCTGGTGGTCGGCCCGGACACCGCGTCTCCACGGGCTCGCCCCGCGCACGGGGTCGGTCTGCCGCGCCCCGCAGCGGAAGCAGGGCATCACACCTCCAGGGGTGCGGGGGCCGGATCCGGCCGCGGGACGCGCCGCGCGGCCGGGACCGGCCCGTTTCGCTCAGAGCCCGGCGAGCGCCTTGCGGTACTCGTCGAGGTCGCGTGCGTCCGGGATGGCGTTCACGACCTTCCAGCGGACCACGCCCTGCGCGTCGATGATGAAGGTGCCGCGCAGCGCGAGCCCCTTCTCCTCGTCGAACACGCCGTAGCGCTGCGCCGTCCCGCCGTGCGGCCAGAAGTCCGACAGCAGCGGGAACTGGTACTTCTCCTGCTCGGCCCAGGCGCGCAGCGCGAACACCGAGTCGACCGACACGGCCAGCACCTGCACGTCGTCGCCGCCGAGCGTGGGCAGCTCGTCCCTGATCTGGCACAGCTCGCCCGTGCACACGCCGCTGAACGCCAGCGGATAGAACACCAGGACGACGCTCTTCTCGCCCCGGAAGTCCGAAAGCTTCACCGGGGTGCCGTGCTGGTCCTTCAGCTCGAAGTCCGGTGCGCTCTGGCCTACCTCAACCGACAAAGCCTCTCCCGCGGATCGTCCCCGCCCGGGCGGGGGGTGTGGGCGCCCCCACGGGCGTGGGGGACGGGCCCAGTCTGCCACCCGCCGCCGGAGCCGGACGGCCCGGCCGCCCGCCGTCGCGGCGGGCGGCACCGGGCCGTGCGGCTACTTGTGGCCCTTCGGCGCGACCAGCCGCGTTCCGGACCACTCCTTCGCGGCGCTGACGCTGCTCGTCTGCGACAGGCCGGCCGTCTGCGCGGCCTCGCCGATGTCGCTGGGCTCCACGTGCCCGTCCCGGCCCGCCTTCGGGGTCAGCAACCAGATGTTGCCGCCGCCGGTGAGCGGGATCATCGCGTCGGTCAGGCCCTCGAACAGGTCGCCGTCCTCCTCGCGCCACCACAGCAGCACGATGTCGACCACGTCCTCGTAGTCCTCGTCGACCAGCTCGGTCCCCGTGACGGCCTCGACGGAGCGGCGGAGCTCCTCGTCGACGTCGTCGTCGTAGCCGATCTCCTGCACCACCTGGCCCGGCTTGAGGCCGAGCCGTTCGGCCAGGCTGCGCTCAGACTGCGCCTGACCCGCGGTCGCGCTCACGAAAGTCCTCCCATTGTCGTCAGTCCGCACGGTGTCCCGCGCATTTCTCGTTTCCAGGCCCCCGTGCCGGGCGGCCTACCGCACCCGTGCGGTGTTTGCGGGACAGTCCACACAAGTGAGGGCCCCTAGCGCAAGTGTCTTCCCGGCTTTTGGTGGGCTCATTGGCCCGATCACGGCGGTCGCCGTCACCGGGCCTCCACAGAGGGTGACGGCACGCGGCCGTCCCCGGGTCCCGTGACAGGACCGTTCCCCCGTTCACCCCGTTCATCCCCGCAGAAAGGACAGCCTGACCTGCCGGTCCGGGTTGTCCACGTTGAGGTCGACCAGGGCGACCGACTGCCAGGTCCCGAGCGCGAGCCGGCCGTCCACCACCGGAAGCGCCGCGTACGGCGGGACGAGCGCCGGCATGACGTGCGAGCGGCCGTGCCCCCGCGACCCGTGCCGGTGCCGCCACCGGTCGTCGGCCGGGAGCAGGTCGCCGAGCGCGGCGAGCAGGTCGTCGTCGCTGCCCGAGCCCAGTTCGATGATCGCGATGCCCGCGGTGGCGTGCGGCACGAACACGTGCAGCAGGCCGTCCCCGCCGCCTGCGGCGGCGAACCGCTCGCACTCGGCCGTGATGTCGTGCACGACCTCCTGTGTACCGGTGGTCACCCGGACCACGGTGCTCTCCATGATCGCAGGTCTACCCGATCCGCGGCGCCGGACGCATCCCGGCGCGCGCGGATCGGGCCCGGCGCGCCCCGTCCGCTACCGGACGGGGTGCCGGGCGGCCTCGCGGGACTCGACGACGGCGTCCGGCCCCGGGTAGACCAGCGCCTCGTGGCCGTCCTCGAACCGGACCACGTACGGCGGCCCTCCGCTGTCGCCGCGGATCTCGATGATCTCGCCCACGCGGTCGTGCTGCCCGACGACCGCGCCGTGGACGTGCAGCAGGTCCCCGATTCGCGCGTTCATGGCTCCCCTCCGATCTCGTCGAAAAACGGCTCCTCGAAAGGTGCGTACCCCGGTTGACCGGGGAGAATGGTTACCGGTTGGTAGAGATGCGTTAGCCGTCACGAACGACGACGATGGATCACGAAACCGGGCGGTGGGACACCTCCGCCGGGGACCGCGGCCCGCCGAACGGCGGACCCGGTCCCACCAGCAAAGACGGCAAGCACAGAGGGGATCCCGTGGCTTCCGGACGTCAACGCTTTTCGATCATCAGCGACGGCCTGCCGAGCCAGCTGCCGGACATCAACCCGGACGAGACCCGGGAGTGGCTGGAATCGCTGGACACGGTCATCAAGACCGAGGGCCGCGGCAGGGCGCGGTACGTGATGCTCCGCCTCCTGGAAAGGGCACGGGAACTGCAGGTCGGGGTGCCCGGGCTGCGGAGCACCGACTTCATCAACACGATCCCGCCGGAGTCGGAGCCCTGGTTCCCCGGCGACGAGCACGTCGAGCGCCGCATCCGCGCCTACATCCGGTGGAACGCGGCGATCATGGTGTCGCGGGCGAACCGCCCCGAGCTCGGCGTCGGCGGCCACATCGCCACCTACGCCTCCGCCGCGTCCCTGTACGAGGTCGGCTTCAACCACTTCTTCCGCGGCAAGGACCACGGCGAGTCCGGCGACCAGGTGTTCATCCAGGGGCACGCCGCGCCCGGCATCTACGCGCGCGCGTTCCTGGAGGGACGGCTGCCGGAGGAGAAGCTCGACGGGTTCCGGCAGGAGCAGTCGCACCCCGGCGGCGGCCTGTCGTCCTACCCGCACCCGCGGCTCATGCCGGACTTCTGGGAGTTCCCCACCGTCTCCATGGGCCTCACCGCGATCGACTCGGTGTACCAGGCGCGGTTCAACCGCTACCTCTACAACCGCAAGATCAAGGACACCTCCCGCTCGCACGTGTGGGCGTTCCTCGGCGACGGCGAGATGGGCGAGCCGGAGTCGCTCGGCGCGATCGGGCTGGCCGCCCGCGAGGAGCTGGACAACCTCACCTTCGTCGTCAACTGCAACCTCCAGCAGCTGGACGGCCCGGTACGCGGCAACGGCAAGATCATCCAGGAGCTGGAGTCGTTCTTCCGCGGCGCCGGCTGGAACGTCATCAAGGTCATCTGGGGCCGCGACTGGGACCCGCTGCTCGCCCAGGACGTCGACGGCGTGCTGGTCAACCAGATGAACACCACCCCCGACGGGCAGTTCCAGACCTTCTCGGTGGAGACCGGCGACTACATCCGGGAGAAGTTCTTCGGCGCCGACCCGCGGCTCCGCAAGATCGTCCAACACCTGCCGGACGACGACCTGCGCAAGCTGTCGCGCGGCGGGCACGACTACCGCAAGGTGTACGCGGCGTTCAAGGCCGCCCGCGAGCACGTCGGCCAGCCGACCGTGATCCTCGCGCACACCATCAAGGGCTGGACGCTCGGGTCCGACTTCGAGGCCCGCAACGCCACCCACCAGATGAAGAAGCTCACCAAGGCCGAGCTGAAGGAGTTCCGGGACCGCCTGTACCTCGACATCCCGGACTCGGCGCTGGAGGCGCCGCTGCCGCCCTACTACCACCCGGGCGAGGACTCCGACGAGATCCAGTACATGCGCGAGCGCCGCGCCGCCCTCGGCGGGTTCCTGCCGAAGCGCGTCGTGCGCGCCAAGCCGCTCAAGCTGCCCGGCGACCCCGTCTACAGCGAGCTGCGCAAGGGCTCCGGCAAGCAGAACGTCGCGACCACGATGGCGTTCGTCCGGCTGCTCAAGGACCTGATCAAGGACGAGAACCTCGGCGCCCGGTTCGTCCCGATCGCCCCGGACGAGTACCGGACGTTCGGCATGGACTCGCTGTTCCCCACGTCCAAGATCTACTCGCCGCACGGGCAGACCTACGACGCGGTGGACCGCAAGCTGCTGCTGTCCTACAAGGAGGCCGAAAGCGGCCAGATGCTCCACGAGGGCATCAGCGAGGCCGGCTCGATGGCCTCCACGATCGCCGCCGGCACCGCGTACGCCACGCACGGCGAACACATGATCCCCGTCTACATCTTCTACTCGATGTTCGGGTTCCAGCGGACCGGCGATCAGATGTGGGCGCTCGGCGACCAGATGGGCCGCGGGTTCCTGCTCGGTGCCACCGCCGGCCGCACCACCCTCACCGGCGAGGGCCTGCAGCACGCCGACGGCCACTCCCCCCTGCTCGCCGCCGCGAACCCCGCCTGCGTCCACTACGACCCGACGTGGGCGTTCGAACTGGCGCACATCACCAAGGACGCGCTGCGCCGCATGTACGGCACGTCCGAGGAGCACCCGCAGGGCGAGAACGTCTTCTACTACCTCACCGTCTACAACGAGCCCTACCAGCAGCCCGCCGAGCCCGAGGGCCTCGACGTCGACGGCCTGCTCAAGGGCCTCTACCGGTTCCGCGCGGCGCCGGAGGTGTCGACGGGCAACGGGCAGCCGCCCCGGGCGCAGATCCTCGCGTCCGGCGTCGGCGGCCGGTGGGCGCTGGAGGCCCAGCGGATGCTCGCCGAGGACTGGGGCGTCGCCGCGGACGTGTGGTCGGCGACGTCGTGGAACGAGCTGGCCCGCGAGGCCCGCGAGTGCGACGAGCAGAACCTGCTCAACCCCGACGCCGAGCAGCGCGTCCCCTACGTCACCCGGACGCTGGACAACGTCGCCGGCCCGATCGTCGCGGTGTCGGACTTCATGCGCGCGGTGCCCGACCAGATCGCGCCATGGGTGAACGGGGACTTCACCTCGCTCGGCACCGACGGGTTCGGGTTCTCCGACACCCGCGCCGCCGCCCGCCGGTTCTTCCACGTGGACGCCGCGTCGATCGTCCTCGCGGTGCTCACCCGGCTGGCCCGGCACGGCGAGATCAAGCCGGAGGCGCTGCCCGAGGCGATCCGCCGCTACCACCTCGACGCCGAGGTCAGCGACGTCTTCGCCGGCGGTGTCGGCAGCGCCGAGAGCAACACCGGCGGCGAGAGCTGAGCCGGTGATCGCGGAGGTGTAGGCCGCGATCACCCGCGCGAGGGGCCCCGGGCGGACGCCCGGGGCCCCTCGTCGTGCCGGCGGTCAGGAGGCCGGCGGGGTGAAGACACCGAACTGGTTGCCGGACGTGTCCTCCAGGTAGGCGAACGTGAGGCCGCTCGGCGCGGTCACCGCGGGCATCGCGACCTTGCCGCCGCACTGCACGGTCCGCTCGCAGACGGCGTCGACGTCCTCGACCAGGACCAGGAACATCGCGTGGCTGCGGGACGCGTCCGGCTCGTGCGAGACGCCCCCGGCGGGCGCCTCGGCGCCCGGGTAGGCGATCAGGTCGTAGCCGCCGTCCGGGTCCCCCGAGAACGTCCAGCCGAACATCTCGCCGTAGAACCGGCGGGCCTCCTCCGGGGCGTCGGTGCCGACCTGGAACCAGGCGACGGTGTTGAAAGCGGGAACGGTCATCGGTCTCCTCCTTGGAACGCTGTGGGCATCAGGTTCGAGGAGTCCCGCGACAGCCCCCTGTCGGGGTTTCCGAACAAGTTCCGGCCGGCCGACCCGAACTCCGCCCACACGACCGTCCCCGGCCCGTCCGGCCGGAACCCCCAGCTCCGCGCCAGGGCGTCCACGATCCGCAGCCCCCGCCCGCTCTCCCCGCCCGTCTCCGCCCCGAGCCGCGGACGCCCGCCGCCCCCCTCGTCGGCGACCTCCAGCCGCAGCAGACCGTCCCCGGCCAGCAGGCTCACCGTCACCCGCCCCGACACCGTGTGCGTGACGGCGTTGCAGACGAGCTCGCTCACCACCGTGACCAGGTCGTCCAGCCCCGGATGGTCCGGAGGCAGCATGTCCCGCAGGAACCGCCGCGCGTGCCCGACGGACCGCCCGACACCCGGAAGCGTGAGCGCGCCCACCACGACCAGCCCGCCCGGACCCGTCCCTCTGTTCTCGGGCGCTCCCATCATGCGCCTCCCCTCGACTCGGAAACGCCCGCCACATTCGCCGTTCGCCAGGCCCCCCGCACCGCCTCTGAACGTTTCCCGACTGAACGTTCAACGGGTCACCGATCCAACACACTCAGTGACATTCTTGAAGGATGCCTTCCGGTACCGCCCCCACCGTCCGCCAGCGCCGGATCGGCTCGGCGCTCCGCAAAGCCCGCGACCGCCACAACCTGACCGTCGCCACCGTCGCCCGCCGCTTCGGCCGCTCGCAGGGCTGGATGAGCATGGTCGAGAACGGCCTCCAGACGATCTCCCCCGACGAACTCAGCGACCTCCTCGACCTCTACGCCATCGAGGACGGCCCCCTCCGCGAATCCCTCCTCCACCTCGCCACCCACACCCCCGGTTCATGGAAGCGGACGTACGAGTACCGGATCTCCGCCGCCGCCCTGGACCTGGCCAGCCTGGAAGAGGACGCCGCCGAAATCCGCAACTTCGAGCCCAGCATCGTCCCCGGGCTTCTCCAAATCCCCGAGTACACGAAGGAACTCATCGCCGTCGGCCCTGCCAAACGGCCGCGCAACGCCAAGACGCTGGTCGATTTCCGGCTCTCTCGCCAGCAGGTACTAGAGCGCCCAGACCCACCTCGCTATATGCCGATCATCACGGAGGCGGTCCTCCACAACCAGGTCGGCGCGGATCCCGCGATCCTGCGCGCACAAATTCGGCGACTGGCCGAAGCCGCCCGGCTCGATCACGTGGACCTGCGCGTGCTCCCCAGGACAGGCAGCGCGTACCTCTGGTTCGGCAGCCCGCACCTTCTCATCTCCCTGCGCCCACCCGGGCAACTCACCGTGTCCGTGGTCGACCAGTTCGCCCGAAGCCTCTTCGTGGAAGACGAGGAGGAGGTTTCAGCCCACGAGGAGACCTTCGAACTTCTGCTCTCGGCAGCCCTGAGCAGAACCGCTTCGTTGAAGCTGATAGACGAGATAGCGTCGCAATCATGAGCACTCCCGCATTGATCCAGCCCGCCTGGCGTAAGAGCAGCCACAGCGGCGGCAACGAAGGCAACTGCGTCGAACTCGCAGACCTTGACGGGCGCGTCGGCGTCCGCGACAGCAAGAACCCCACCGCCGGACACCTCACCCTCACCCGCCACGAGTTCGCCGCACTCCTCACCCACCTGCGGCCGTGACCGCCCCGGCCCACTGGCGCAAAAGCAGCCACAGCGGCGGCGACGAAGGCGAGTGCGTGGAGGTCGCCGACCTGGACGGCCAGGTCGGCGTCCGCGACAGCAAGAACCCCGACGCTGGACACCTCACCCTCACCCGCCACGACTTCACCGCGCTCGTCGCACACTTGACGTCACAGCCGTGACCGCCCCGACCCACTGGCGCAAGAGCACCCATAGCGACGGCGACGAAGGCGAGTGCGTCAAGGTCGCCAGCCTCGACGAGGGCATCGGTGTTCGGGACAGCAAGAACCCGGGCGCCGGGCCCCTCACTCTCACCCGCCACGAGTTCGCCGCCCTCCTCACCCACCTGACCTCACGACCATGATCCGCTGGCGCAAGAGCACCTACAGCGGCGGCGTCGAGAACAATTGTGTCGAACTCAGCGACGTGGACGGCCAGGTCGGCGTCCGCGACAGCAAGAACCCCGACGCCGGACACCTCACCCTCACCCGCCACGACTTCACCGCGCTCGTCGCACACATGACGTCACAGCCGTGACCGCCTCGGCCCACTGGCGCAAGAGCAGCCACAGCGGCGCCAATGAAGGTGAATGCGTCAAGGTCGCCGACCTCGACGAGGGCATCGGTGTTCGGGACAGCAAGAACCCGGGCGCCGGGCACCTCGCTCTCACCCGCCAGGGCTTCGCCGCCCTCCTCACCCACATGACCTCACAGCCGTGATCGGGCAGGGCAGCGGGACGAGGGTGGGCGATGGTTTCGCGGCGCAAGTGGCGTCTTAAGCCGACCAGGCCCGTCCTGGCAACTGGAGCGGAACGTAGGCCCTCGATCTTGTGTGGGCATGCCGGCCGCCCGGCTGTGCTGATGCCGGGCGGCCATGCGAGGCGCGGGCTGCGTTGTCATGCGGCCCAGTCGAGGGTCGGGTCGGGTGGTCCGCTGCCGGTCCGCCGATGCGCGTCCGGTGGTGGGAGCAGCCGGTAGACGTAGCGCCCGTCTGGGTCTTTGGTGATGTGGATCTGGTCGGGGCTGGTGTGTTTGAACCGGTTGTGCCATCCGCAGGTGAGGGCGAGTTGATCGATGTCGGTGGGTGACCTGCCGAGTGCCCATCCGCCGACGTGGTCCACTTCGCACAGTGTCCCCGGCGTTTCGCATTCGCGTACCGCGCAGGTGGGGTAGAGGGTTTCGAGGACTTGGCGTTGGGCTGCGCTGGCGAACCGTTCCCGGTAGCCCAGGTAGAGCGGGGTGTTGCCTTGTCCGAGGAGCAGGGGTGACACTCCGGCGGCCAGCGCGATGCGGCGGGCTTGGGCGGCGGGGATCGGTGTCCCGTCGGTGAGGCGGGCGGGGGCGTTGCCGCCGGTGAGGGTGTCCAGGTCGCAGATGACGGTGACCTTGGTGGCCTTGTGTCCGCCGGACAGGACGCTGGACAGGGCGGCGGCGGTGCGCTCGCTCACGTCCCGGCGGTCGTCGGGCCCGGCCGGCTTGGCGAGCGGCGCGAGGGTGCCGTCCCAGATCGCGGCGTCCTCAGGGTTCAGCCAGCCCTTGATGTACCGGCCACCGTCCAGCGAACGTGTCGTCGTGATCCACGACTTGTCGTACCCGCGCTTGGAATCCTCGTCCGGCGCATCCTCACTACCGTCGCGCTCGGCGATGACGTCACGGATCCGCTGCCCGAACGAGGCGACCTTCCCAGCCGAGAAGCCCTGATCGGCCATCTCCAACAGCGTGGCCTCGGCCTGCGCGCAGTCGATGTCGTCCAGCCGCGCGACCGAGTCGGCGACGGTGGTGGCGTAGCCGTAGGACAGGTCTCCGGCCGCCAGCCGCTTGGCCACCTCCGGGAGGCGATGCCGCTGCCGCGCGAGCGTCAAGCGCTCCTTGGCGCGGCTCTCTCGCATGCCCAGCTTGGAGCGCAGCCATGCGCGAGTGGAGGGGTATCCCCACCGCTGCTGTTCTCCGGCGGCGTCCACCCGGCCGATGAGAGTCGCGAGCGCGCTTTCCTGCAGATCGGTGGCGGCTGCCAGTGACTCGGCCAATTCCAGGGACGCGGCGGCTGATTTGGGGGCTTGTCGGGTGGCGAGTTCAGTGGCGATGGTCGAGAGCGCGTTCACCAGTTCCATGGTGGACGCGGCCCCCAGCTCGACCGTCACTGATTGCATATATAAAGAATACCATGCGTGACCGGGAATCGAACCTCTGAGTGGGCATTTTTCAGGGTTGGATTTCCCAACCGACTCCGCCCGGCAATTTGCCCGACTCTGACTCTTTGCCCATTTCATCCCTTGGCTGGCGGCTCCTTTCGTCCCTTACGGAAGGGGGTGGTGGGGTGGCGCGACCCGGGGCGGGGCAGGCGGAGCCTGCCCCTAACGCTGCCTCAGGGGCCGCAGAGGCTCCAAAGTCAAGGGTGGACGAAGTCCATCGCGCAGCGACGCCGAAGGCGCCCTTGACTTTGGAGGGGCGGCCCCGTACGCCAGCGCCACCCCACCACCCGAACACCATCTCGCCCCAAGACCCGAACACCCCTCTCACCATTCATGCCATGACACCGAACACCGAACACCGAACACAAATCCCGCCCGATCACCGCACCCCGCCACCGCAGCACACTTACAGTTGCGGCACCGAAATGCATTTCGTCGAGAACACCAACCTCGGCGGATATCGGCCCCCGCGACAGCACTGACCCCGCCGCCGGACACCCCCACCCTCACCCCCACGACTTCGCCGACCTCCTCGCTCACCTGCGGCCATGACCACCCCGACCTGCTAGCACAAGAGCAGTTGCAGCGGCGGTCACGGAGGCGAGTGCGTCGAGATCGGCGGCCTTGGCGGACGTGTCGGCATCCGCGACAGCAAGAACCCCGACGCTGGGCACCCCACTCTCAGCCGTCGAGGGTTTGCCGCTCTCCTCGCCGTCCTGGGAGGGGCTGATCAGAGGGATTCGCCGTAGTGGTCTTCCTCCGCGTCGAACCTGCGTTGTTCCTCGTCCCTGCAGATCTCCACGCATTGCTTGCAGGTGGCCTCGCGCGGGTCGTCACGGACCTCGTCCGGGGAGACGTACTGGCCGCACAGCGTCTGGACGATGCCGTGCTTGTCCTTTTCCGGCAGGTGGAGCACGGGCTCCTCCGACTCGCTCATGGTCGAGACGTTACGCCGGTCGGACGAATCCGGTGGGGGCCGGACGAGCGTGCGCTCCGTGGCCGGACGGGCGTGCGCTCTGTCAGAACGGCAAGGCCAGCAGCCTGATCAGCCAGAGAACCACCGGGACGCTGAGGGCCACGCCTCAGATACCGGTCAGCATGAAGGCGACCAGGGCGATCCCCAGCCAGGCCACGCGGGTCGGCGCGAGCACGCGTGAGGGGTCCTCGGGGTCGTATCTGATCTCGTCGCGGCACCCTCGCGTCGCCGGGTGCGCCGTGACCTCCCGGCCGTCGAGCGTGCGGAAGTGGACGACGCAGGCGAGGTCGGCCTCGCTGTTCGGGTCCTTCTCGAATCGGGCGCGCACGGTGACGCCCCGCCGCCACATCACCCACCGCGTGTCCAACTCCGCCATGCCGACCCACAGGCGCAGGAAGGCGACGCCGGCCGGGAGGAGCAGCCAGGCGACCGGCCCGAGGAGACGGGGTTCCACCGGCAGCCAGAGGGCCAGGGGAAACCCCAGGACCACGTACCACAGCGCACGCCGCCACCACGGGCCGCCATGCAGGACGCGGTCACGCAGACCGGCCTGAACGCGCAGGGGCCACGCTCGTACCGGATGCCGCCATATCGGCTGCGGGTCCTCCGACGGGCGGGGATCGCTGATGATCGCTTCGATCTCCGCGCCGAGCGCGGCGACCATGGTCTCGTTGCGGTGCCGGACCGTCAGGGCCTCGACCTCCGTGTCCGCAAGGGGAGCACGGCCAGCGACCTCCCGGCGACCTCGACCTTGCGGATCCGTGTCCCGGGCACGACGACGGTCGTCCGCCCACGCTTCCAGTGCAGGGCGCCCTGCTCCACCCACACCCGGGTGCGGCCGCCGGCCAGGACGACCCCTGCTGCCGGCCGAGTGTTCGATTGCCCCACAGCAGCGGAGCATAGACGCGCCGGCCACCTCTGCGGAGGGTGGGCGAGCGGGGTTCTCAGACGAATTCGAGCGGGCGGACTACATAGTCGGACGGGACGTCGTCGTGCATGGCCTCGACGGGCCGTTCCGGGGCGGTCTCCTCCAGCAACGCGGCGCGGCGGACGCGGTCGGTGCGGAAGATGCGGCGGCCGCCGCGCTTGCGGCACCAGGCGGTCAGGTACCAGCCTCTGCTGGACGCGGTGAACGAGACGGGCTCGACGTCGCGTTCGGTCTCGGCGCCCGTCCGGTCGGTGTAGGTGAGGCGGACGACCCGGCGGGTCAGCACGGCCTCCTCCAGCACGGCGGGCACGGACGCCGGATCGTCGTCGCCGTCGGCGGGGATCAGGAAGCGGACGCGGTCGGCGAGCTCCCGTGCGGCGGCGCCGTCGTTCGCCGACATCGCGGCGACGATCTTGTGCAGGGCGGTGCGGGCGGACCGGGAGTACGGCGAGCCGCCCGCGCGGGCGAGGGTGATCGCGACGGCGACGGCCTCGGCGGGGGTGAAGTTCAGCGGCGGCAGGGTGCGGCTCTTGTCCAGCGTGTAGCCGCCGCCCCGGCCGACGTCGGCGTACACCGGCACGCCGCCCTGCTGGAGCGCGCCGATGTCGCGCTCGATCGTGCGGACGCTCACCTCGAACCGCGCGGCCAGCTCCCGGGCGCTGACCCGGCGCGGCGCGCAGGCCCGCAGTTCCTCCACGAGGGCGTACAAACGGTCGGTGCGGTTCACGCCGCGACGGTACGCGGCACCTCCGACATTCCGACGCCCCGTGGGCGTCGCCCCCGACGCCGTAGGCGTCGCCTCTGGCGCCGTAGGCGTCGCCTCTGGCGCCGTAGGCGTCGCCTCTGACGCCGTTCCCGCGCCCCCGCGGGCCTGACCATTGCCCCCCCTTCCGGCACCCCAACGGCTTGACCCTGACGCAGCGTCAACCCTTCATGCTGCCGCCATGAGCAACCCCCCAGCGGCCGGTCGCGGCCAGGGGCCTGCGATCCACGTGCAGGGCCTGGAGAAGTCGTACAAGGAGCTGCGCGTGCTGCGCGGCGTCGACCTGGAAGTGGAGCGGGGCTGCGTCTTCGCCCTGCTCGGCTCGAACGGGGCGGGCAAGACCACGGTGGTGCGGATCCTGTCCACGCTGCTCAAGGCGGACGCGGGGACGGCCCGAATCAACGGGTTCGACGTCGCGGCGCAGGCCGCAGACGTGCGCGCGTCCATCAGCCTCACCGGCCAGTTCGCGGCGGTCGACGGGATCCTCAGCGGCCGGGAGAACCTCGTCCTGGTCGCCCGGCTGCGGCATCTCAAGGACCCGGGCGGGATCGCCGACGGCCTACTGCGGCGCTTCTCGCTGACCGAGGCGGGCGACCGGAAGGCCACGACGTACTCCGGCGGCATGCGCCGCCGCCTGGACATCGCGATGAGCCTCATCGGGGACCCGCCCGTCGTCTTCCTCGACGAGCCGACGACCGGGCTGGACCCGGAGGCTCGCATCGAGGTGTGGCAGGCCGTCAAGGAGCTGGCCGAGGGCGGCACGACCGTGCTGCTGACCACCCAGCACCTGGACGAGGCCGAGCAGCTCGCCGACCGGATCGCGATCCTGCACCAGGGCCGGATCGTCGTCGAGGACACCCTGGACGGGCTCAGGCGGCTGCTGCCTCCCGCCGAGGTCGAGTACGTCGAGAAGCAGCCCTCCCTGGAGGAGATCTTCTTCGCGGTCGTCGGAGCGGACGGCCGGACCCCCGTGGACGAGGAGCAGAGATGACCGCGCACTTCCTGGGCGACACCGCCGTCCTCACCGGACGGACCCTGCGGCACGTCACCCGCAGCCTGGACACCCTCATCACGACGGCGGTCACACCGATCGCGATCATGCTGCTGTTCGTCTACGTGTTCGGCGGCGCCATCCGCACCGGCACGGCGTCGTACGTGGACTACATGCTCCCCGGCATCCTGCTCATCACGATCGCGTCCGGCATCTCCTACACGGCCTTCCGGCTGTTCACGGACATGCAGAGCGGGATCTTCGAGCGGTTCCAGTCGATGCCGATCGCGCGGTCGGGCGTGCTGTGGGCGCACGTGCTGACCTCGCTGGCGGCCAACGCGGTCTCGGTGGCGGCCGTCATCGGCGTCGCGCTGCTCATGGGCTTCCGGTCGGGCGCGGGCGCGGGGGCCTGGCTCGCGGTGACGGGCATCCTCGTCCTGTTCACCCTCGCGCTGACCTGGATCGCCGTCATCCCCGGCCTCACCGCGAAGAGCGTGGACGGCGCGGGCGCGTTCTCCTACCCGCTGGTCTTCCTGCCGTTCATCAGCTCGGCGTTCGTGCCGACCGGCACGATGCCCGGCCCGGTCCGCGCGTTCGCGCGGCATCAGCCGGTGACGTCCATCGTCGACACGATCCGCGCCCTGCTCGCGCAGCGTCCGGTCGGCGGCGGCCTGTGGACGGCGCTCGCCTGGTGCGCCGGCATCCTCGTCGTCGCCTACGTGCTCGCCGGCATCACCTACCGCCGCAGGATCTCCTGACGGGGCGGCGGGAGGATCGGAGCATGCTGACGATCGGGCAACTGGCCGCGTACGCCGGTGTGACGGTGCGCGCGGTGCGGCACTACCACCAGATCGGGCTGCTGCCCGAGCCGGAGCGGGACGCCTCGGGGTACCGGCGGTACGGCGCGACGGCGGTCGTGTCCCTCATCAAGATCCGCACGCTGGCCGACGCGGGCGTGCCGCTGTCGCGGATCGGCCACCTGCTCGAGGCCGACTCCGCGTCGTTCGCCGAGGGCGTCCGGCGGATCGACGACCGCCTGCGCGAGGAGATCGCACGGCTGGAGAACAGCCGCGAGCAGATCGCGCGGCTCGCCGCCGGGGACGGCCTGGTGCTCCCGCCGGAGATCGTCTCCTATCTCGACCGGCTGCGGGGGCTCGGGGTGTCGGAGCGGATCGTGGAGGGCGAGCGGGACGGGTGGATCCTCGTCTCGGCCCGCTGGCCCGACCGCGTCCGCGCGTTCATGCCCGGGAAGTTCGCGCAGCTGGAGGATCCGCGCATCGTCCGGCTCTACCGGGTGCTGTCGGAGATCATCGAAGGGGAGCCGGGCGACGACCGGCTCCTGGTGGAGGCCGCCGACATCATGGCCGGCCTGTTCGAGCAGGCGTACGCCGACGGCCAGGCCGAGTTCGGCGCGACGGTCGGCGACCACCTGCCGTTCGACCTGCTGGAGTCCCTCGCGCTCGAGGCCGATCCGCGGGCGGAGCGGATGCTGGAGCTGATGCGCGAGCGGGGCTGGAACGGCTGGACCCGGATGGAGCGGCTCCCGAAGCGTCCCGGCCGGCCTGCTAGAGGGCGCGCAGGAAGCCGATCAGGGCGTCGTTGACCTCGGCGGGCCGCTCCTGCTGCGTCCAGTGGCCGCACCCCGGCAGCCAGACGGTGTCGCGCAGGTTGGGCACGAAGTCGGCCAGGTGCTCGACGGCGTGCGCGGCACCGGTCGCGACGAGGTCGCGGTCGCCGGCGATGTAGAGGGCGGGCGGGCTGATCTGGGCGCGGTGCCAGGCGGCGGTGAGTTCCCAGTTGCGGTCGAGGTTGCGGTACCAGTTGATAGGCCCGGTGAACCCGCTGCCCGCGTACTCGGCGACGTAGGCGGCGATGTCGTCGTCGGTGAGCCAGCCGGGGAGCTTCTCCGGGTCGGGGCAGGTGTCCAGGACGCCGCCGCCCTCCGGCGCGATCAGCGCGGTGCCGGGGCCGTCGCCGGACGCGGCGTACAGCATCCGGCGGAACGCGGCGGCGCGGTCGCGGTCGAACTCGGCCTCGGGGGCGTCCGGCTCCTGGAAGCGGACCATGTAGAAGCCGTCGCCGAACATCCGCCGCATCGACGCGACCGGCGGCTTGGAGCTGCGCGGGCGGTACGGCACCGACATCCCGACGACGCCGCGGACCCGGTCGGGGCGCATCTGCGCGGTGTGCCAGGCGACGGGCGCGCCCCAGTCGTGCCCGATCACGACGGCCCGGCCCTCGCCGAGCGCCTCGATCAGGCCGACCGCGTCCCCCACCAGGTGCAGGATCGAGTAAGAACCGGGATCGGCGGGGCCGCCGGTCCGGGCGTAGCCGCGCTGGTCGGGCGCGACGGCGTGGAACCCGGCCTCGGCGAGCGCCGTGAGCTGGTGGCGCCAGGAGTACCAGCACTCGGGGAAGCCGTGCAGGAGCAGGACGAGCGGGCCCTCCCCCGCCTCGGCGACGTGCATCCGCAGTCCGCTCTGCGACTCGACGAAGCGATGCGTGATCTCGGTCATCGGAACCCTCTCGCCCGTCAGCGGATGCCGCCCCAACGCTAGCCTCTCCTCAAGATCGATTACGAACGGACCAGGCGAAGGAGCAGGACGCCGATGTACGACGGCGGCGATGGGCAGGGCGGACCGGGCGGACCGGGCGGCGGCGGGGCGCCGGGGCGGCCGGCGGTGGGGGCGGGCAACACCCTCACGGTCACCTACCGGGCCCCGGGCGGCGAGGAGACCTACCTGGCCAAGGTGTCCGGGCCGGGGCTCCCGACCCCGTTCTGGCAGGTGTGGGAGGAGCTGCAGCGGCTCGGCGTGCCCCCGCAGAGCGTGTCGGCGGCGCACTCGGAGATCGAGCCGTGCCGCCTGCCCGGCTGCTACTGCGACGCGCAGCTGCGCGAGTTCGCCTTCCCGCACGCCGAGATCTCGTGCGGCCGGCCCTACGGGGAGACCAGGGCGGAGCGGGACGCCGCCGTCGCGGCGAACGCCGAGCAGGCGGCGATGATGGCGCAGCTGATGGGGCAGCCCGCCGCGCCCGCGGCGTCGCCCGTCCCCGTGCCGGCGGTGCCGGAGGCTCCCCCGCTGGACGGCGCGCAGCTCGGCCGCGTGCTGGCGTCGGCGTTCGGCCCGGACGGCGTCCGCCGCTACCCGCGGGACGAGCTGGAGCGCCTCCGCGTCCCGGCGCCGCAGGCGGCGGCGCTCGCCGAGGCGGGCCTGCCGGCGAAGGTGCCGCACATCTTCCAGGCATGGACCGCCAAGCCCGCGGCCGTGCAGCTGCGGGAGCGGCGCAGCCCGCTGTCGGACCAGGCGCTGGCCAACCTGGACGCGCTGGTCAGCATCGGCGGCGACGGCCACTGCCTGTTCAGCGTGATGATCGCCGGCCCGCCGCACATCATCGGCCGCGTGTGGGCCGTGGACCCGAACAGCGGGAAGACCCGCTTCGTCAACACCGGACCGGCGGAGCTCGCGCGTTCGCTGACGCTGCTCGCGCGGGGGCGGCAGCGGATGCGGGGGCTCGACCCGTACGCAGCGGGCGCGATGGTGGAGCGGATCCAGGAGCAGCTGGCGGCCGTCGACCCGTCCGCCTTCCACGGCGAGGACCGCTGGTGGTCGCTCGTCGTCGAGCAGATGTGGAACGGCCTGCTGTAAGGGCCGCCCATACCATCCGTCAAGGGATTGTGTGCCGGGGCCACATGGGAGCAGGTGGCGCCGCTTCGTAGGTTCTGCGCATGACGAGCGTGACACCCCGGCCCGCCGCTTGGACCTCCGAAGCGCTGGACCTGTCGGGGAAACGGGCCCTGGTCACCGGCGGCGCGAGCGGCATCGGCCGTGCCTGCGCGCGGCTGCTGGCCCGGGCGGGCGCCCGCGTGGTGGTGGCGGACGTGGACGGCGACGCGGCGCGCGCGGCGGCGGACGAGATCGGCGGGACCCCCCTGCTCGCCGACCTCTCCGACGTCGACCGGCTGGACGGCATCGCCGCGGGCGCGGACATCCTGGTCAACAACGCGGGC
Organism: Actinomadura violacea; assembly: GCF_017573465.1. Taxonomy (GTDB): domain Bacteria; phylum Actinomycetota; class Actinomycetes; order Streptosporangiales; family Streptosporangiaceae; genus Spirillospora; species Spirillospora violacea. The sequence continues at coordinate 131,058 of NZ_JAGEPF010000010.1, read as the reverse complement.
GTGCAGCATGTGGCGCCGGTCCACGAGTTCCCGCCGGAGGTGTTCGCGCGGATCCAGCGGCTGATGGTGGAGGCGCCGTTCCGGCTCGCCCGGGAGGCGCTCCCCGGCATGTACGAGCGGGGCTGGGGACGGGTGGTCAACATCTCGTCCGTGCACGGGCTGCGGGCCTCGCCGTACAAGGTGGCCTATGTGACGGCCAAGCACGCGCTCGAAGGGCTGTCCAAGGTGATCGCGCTGGAAGGCGCTCCGCATGGTGTGACGTCCAACTGCGTCAACCCGTCCTATGTGCGGACGCCGCTGGTGGAGGGCCAGATAGCCGACCAGGCGCGCGCGCACGGCATGGCCCCGGACGAGGTCGTCGAACGCATCATGCTGGAGCATTCGGCGGTGAAGCGGCTGATCGAGCCGGACGAGGTGGCCTCGCTGGTCGGCTACCTGTGCTCGCCCGCCGCGTCGATGGTGACCGGTGCGTCCCTCGCTCTCGACGGCGGCTGGACGTCGCATTGACAATGGCCCGTATGACCTGCGGCGTCTTCCTCGAACTGCTCGCCCGCGAGGCGTCCCCCGTCGAGTTCGAGGGGCCGCTCGTGCAGGCGCGGGCGCAGGGCGCCTCGGCGACCGTGCTGGCCGAACTGGAGGCGGCGAAGCTCGCCGCGCTGCGGGTCCGGGCGATCATGCGGCGGCACGCCCGCCGGGAGACCGAGCTCGCCGCGCTGTTCGACACCGCGGGCGACCTCGCCGGGCTGCGCGACCTCGACGCGGTGCTGGAGGCGATCACGCGGCGCGCCCGGCGGCTGCTGAGCGCCGACATCGCGTACCTGACGCTGAACGACGACGAGCGCGGCGAGACCTACATGCGGGTCACCGACGGGTCGGTGTCGGCGGCGTTCCGGCGGCTGCGGCTGCCGATGGGGACGGGCCTGGTCGGGCTGGTCGCGCAGACGGCGATGCCGTACACGAGCGCGCACTATCTCGGCGACGAGCAGTTCCGGCACCGCGGGTTCATCGACTCGGCGGTGGCCGAGGAGGGCATCGTCGCGATCCTCGGCGTGCCGATGCGGCTGGGCAGCCGCGTGATCGGGGTGCTGACGGCCGCGAACCGCAGCGAGCGCCCGTTCGACCAGGAGGAGGTCGCGCTGCTCGGCTCGCTGGCCGCGCACGCGGCGGTGGCGATCGACAACGCCCGCCTGCTGGAGGAGACGCAGACCGCGTTGGAGGAGCTGAGCGCCGCCAACGAGGTCATCAAGGCGCGCAGCGCGGCCGTCGAGCAGGCGGCGCGCGCGCACGACCGGATGACGGCGGTGGTCGTCCGCGGCGGCGGCGTCGAGGACGTCGGCGCCGTCGTCACCGAGCTGCTCGGCGGGACGCTGCACGTCCTGGACGCCGACGGCCGGCACCTCGCCACGACCGGGGCCGCGTCGGCGTCCCTGAGCGACGAGGAGCTGTCCGGCGTGATGGCGTCGGCGCATTCCGCGCGCGCGCAGGGACGCACCGTCCGGCGCGGGGACCTGTGGATCGCCTCGGTGACGACCGGCGACGAGATGCTCGGCACGCTGGTGCTGCGCACCGCCGACGAGGTGTCCGGCGCCGACCAGCGCATCCTGGAGCGCGCCGCGCTCGTGACCGCGCTGCTGGTGCTGTTCCAGCGCAGCGTGACCGAGGCGGAGGGCCGCGTCCGCGGCGAGCTGCTCGACGACCTGCTGTCGGGCCGCCGCACCGACGCCGACACGCTGATCGTCCGGGCCCGGCGGGTGAACGTCGACCTGACCGCGCCGCACGTGCTGCTGTGCGCCCGCTACGAGTCGCACGACCACCGGCAGCGCGCCGCCTTCTGGGCGTCGTCGTTCGCGGCGGTCGAGCACGGCCTGGCCGCCGCGCGCGGCGACGAGATCGTCCTGCTGCTGCCGGGCGAGCGGGCGGGCGAGGCGGCCCGCCGGGTCGCCAAGGAGCTCGGCGCCTCGCTCGGCCGCCCGGCGACCGTCGGCGCGGCGGGCCCGGTGGACGGCCCGTCCGGGATCGCGGGGGCGCACCTGGAGGCGCGCCGCTGCGCGGACGCGCTGCTCGCCCTCGGCCGCCGCGGGGACGGCGCCGGCGCGTCCGAGCTGGGCTTCGTCGGCCTGCTCATCGGCGACGGGCGGGACGTCCCGGGCTTTCTCGACGGCACGCTGGGGCCCGTCCTCGGCTACGACGAGCGGCGCGGCACGGCCCTCGTCCGGACGCTGGACGCCTACTTCGGCACGGGCGGCAGCCTGTCCCGGACGGCCGAGCGCTTGCACATCCACGTCAACACCGTCAGCCAGCGCCTGGACCGCATCGCCCGCCTCCTCGGCGAGGACTGGCAGTCCCCCGAACGCGCGCTGGAGCTGCAGCTCGCTCTCCGCCTGCACCGCCTCTCCCGTTGACTTGCGGCGTGTCGTCCTTAAAAGGGCTTCCTTAAGGACGACACGCCGCAAGTCAACGTGGTCAGACGGGGGTGGTGATCTTCGCCGGTGCCGGGTCCGCGGGGTGGCGGGCGGTGCGTTTCGCCAGCAGGGTGCGGGCGGTGCCCCAGACGCCGCGGCGGAACACCAGCACCACCACGATGAAGATGGCGCCGGTGATGATCCCGGTCTCCTGGAAGCCGGCCGTGGCGAGGTAGTCGTTCAGCTCCACGATCAGCGCGGCGCCGATCGCGCCTCCCCACAGCGTGCCGATGCCGCCGAGGACGACCATCATCACGGCCTGCCCGGACGTCGTCCAGTAGACGCCGTCCAGGGACGCGAAGCCGTGGCCCACGGCGAACAGGCCGCCGCCCAGGCCCGACAGTGCCGCCGACAGGACGAACACCAGCAGCTTGTAGCGGTCGATGCTGTAGCCCAGCGCGCGCGCCCGCGCCGAGTTGTCGCGGATGGACACCAGCACCCGTCCGAACGGGGACCGGACGATCCGCCATGCGACGAACAGGCCGGCGAGGATGAACGGCAGGCCCGCGTAGTAGAAGAAGAACGGGTCGGACAGGTCGACGCCGAAGAAGTTCCTCGGGATGCCCTGCAGGCCGTTCTCCCCGCCCGTCACGTCCCGCCACTGGTTGGCGACGAAGTACACCATCTGCGCGAACGCGAGGGTGACCATCGCGAAGTAGATGCCGCGCAGCCGGATGGACAGGTACCCGATCGGGACGGCGAGCAGCGCCGAGAACGCCGCGCCGCCGAGGATCGCGACCGGGAACGGCAGCCCGGAGTGCACCGCGATCAGGCCCGTCGCGTAGGCGGCGGACCCCCAGAACGCGGCGTGCCCGAACGACAGCAGCCCGGTGAAGCCGAGCAGCAGGTCCACGGCGGCGGCGAACAGCGCCCAGCAGGCGATGTCCATCGCGACCGGCGGGTACACGAACCACGGCAGCACGAGCGCCGCGACCAGTCCGACGACCAGCAGGACGGGCCGTCCGGCGAGTTTGGACAGGACCATCTAGAGCGCCTCCTCGCGGCCGAACAGCCCCGCCGGGCGCCACAGCAGCACCGCCGCCATCAGGATGAACACGAGCGTCTGCGACAGCGACGGCACGTAGTAGTTGCCGAGCGCCGAGACGATCCCGACCGCGAACCCGGCGGCGACCGACCCGAACACCGAGCCGAGCCCGCCGATCACCACCACGGCGAACACGGTGATGATCAGGTCGGAGCCCATCAGCGGGTTGACCGCCCGCATCGGCGCGGCGAGCACGCCGGCGAACCCGGCGAGCGCGACGCCGAACCCGAACACCGGCGTGACCCAGCGGGCCACGTCGATGCCGAGCGCGCGGGTCAGCTCCGGCCGCTCGGTCGCCGCCCGGACGATCATGCCGACGCGGGTGCGGGTCAGCACGACCCACACCGCCGCGCACACCACGACCGACACCGCCAGCACGAACACCTGGTAGGCGGGGTAGGTGAACAGGCCGAGGTCGATGGAGCCGCCCAGCGCGGACGGCCGTGGGTACGGCTGCGACTGCACGCCGTACTCCCGCTTGACCAGGTCCTGCAGGATCAGCGCGAGACCGAAGGTGAACAGGAAGTTGTAGAGCGGGTCGAGCGGCGCGAGGCGGCGGATGAACAGCCGCTCCAGCACCGTCCCCGCCACGCCCAGCACGACGGGGACGAGCGGCAGCGCGACCCAGAAGTTCACGCCCCACGAGTCGAGCAGGACGTAGGAGCCGAACGCGCCGAGCATGTAGAACGCGCCGTGCGCGAAGTTGACGACGCCGAGCATCCCGAAGATGACGGCCAGGCCGAGGGCGAGCAGGGCGTAGAACGCCCCGCCCACCAGCCCGTTGAACGCCTGTTGCAGCACGCCGGGCCCGCCTACAGCTTGCAGGCCGCGTCAGGCTGCTGGAAAGCCTGCGCCGCCGGGATCGTCTTGAGGATCTTCTCGTAGTCCCAGGGCTCCTTGACCTCGCTGCCCGGCTTCACCTGCGCGATGTAGGCGTCGTGGACGAGGAGGTGGTCCTGCGGCCGGATGGTCCCGGTCGAGGTGAACACGTCGTTGACCTGGTGGCCTTCGAGCTGCTTCACCACGCCGTCGGACTTGTCGGTGCCGCCGCGCTGCACGGCCTCCAGGTACTGCAGGGCCGCGGAGTAGTCGGCGGCGTGCACGGCCGTCGGGCGCTTGCCCGTCTTGGCCTGGAACTTGTCCGCCCAGGCGCGGTTGCCCTGGTTGGCGTTCCAGTACCAGAAGTCGGTGAAGCGCGTGCCGGCGAGCGCGTCCGGGCCGAGTGAGTGGATGTCGGTGATGAACATCAGGCCCGTCGCGAGCCCGACGCCCTTGTCGCGCAGCTTGTACTCGTTGTACTGCTTCACCAGGTTGACGAGGTCGCCGCCCGCCTGCATGGCGCCGAGCACCTGCGGCTTCGGCTTCAGCCCCGGCGCCTTCAGCAGGAACGTCGAGAAGTTGTCGTTCGGGAACGGCGTCGGGTCGGACTTGACGACGGTGCCGCCGCTCTCCTTCACGGCCGCGGTGAACGTCTTCTGCATGTCCTGCCCGAACGCGTAGTCCGGGTAGACGATGTACCAGTTCTTAGAGCCGTCCTTGGTGACCTCGCTACCGGTCCCGTGGGCCAGCATGTAGCTGTTGTAGCCGTAGTGGAAGGTGTACTTGTTGCACTGCTTGCCTTCCAGCTCGGTGGACGCGGCGCCGACGTCGATGAACAGCTTCTTCTTGTTCTTGGCGACGGTCGCGACGGCGAGGGCGGCCGACGAGGTCGGCACGTCCACGATCAGGTCGGCCTTCTGCCGGTCGTACAGCTCCTGCGCCTTGGAGTTCGCGATGTCCGGCTTGTTCTGGTGGTCGGCGTCCACCACCTCGATCTTCTTCGCGACGGCCTTGTCGCCGTACTTGGCCTTGTAGTCCGCGACGGCCATCTTCACCGCCTGGACGGCGTTCCTGCCCGACAGGTCGGCGTAGACGCCGGACTCGTCGGTGAGGACGGCGAGGACCACCTTGCCGTCGCTGATCTTCCCCCCGCCCCCGCCGGGTCCGCCCGCGCAGCCGGCCAGCAGCGCTCCGGCGGTGGCGAGCGCCGCCGAACGTCGCACAAGTGTCATCGGGGTCTCCCTGCTGTTCTTCGAGGTGGTTCTCAGATTCCGAGGTATTCGAGGAGCTCGCCCTCGCGGGCGAGGACCTCGTCGTTGTCCAGCGACTCCACGACGCGGCCCTCCGCGAGCAGGTGGTGCCGGTCGGCCACGGTCGCGGCGAAGTGCACGTTCTGCTCGATGAGCAGGACGGTCACGCCGGCCGCCTTGACCTCGCGGAGGATGTCGCCGATCTGCTGGACGATCAGCGGCGACAGGCCCTCGGTGGGCTCGTCGCACAGCAGCAGCCGGGCGCCGGTGCGCAGCACCCGGGCGAGCGCGAGCATCTGCTGCTCGCCGCCCGACAGCTTCGTCCCGGGGAAGCGGCGCCGCTCGCGCAGCCGCGGGAACGTCTCGTACACCCGCTCCAGCGACCACGCTTCGCGGTCGTCGTCCGGACGCGCGACGGGCGGGAGGGTGAGGTTCTCCTCGACGGAGAGCGTGGCGAAGATGCCGCGGTCGTCGGGGACGTAGCCGAGGCCGCGGCGGGCCCGCTTGTGCGGGCCGAGCCCGGTGACGTCGCCCCCGAGGAACTCGATCGTCCCCTTGGCGTCCTTGTGCAGGCCCATGAGGCAGCGCAGGAGGGTGGTCTTGCCCGCGCCGTTGCGCCCGACCAGCGTGACGATCTCGCCCTCGTCGACCTGCAGCGACACCTCGCGCAGCGCCTGCGCCTCGCCGTACCAGGCCGACAGTCCGTCAATGCGCAGCATTGGAGTCTCCGAGGTAGGCGGTGACGACGCGCGGGTCGTGGCGGATCTCGGCGTACGGGCCCTCGACGAGCACCCGGCCCTGCTGCAGCACGGTGACCCGGTCGGCGAGGCTGGAGACGACGCTCATGTTGTGCTCCACCATCACGACGGTCAGCGTCCCGTCGCCGGACTCGCGCACCCGCCGGATCAGCTGGACGGTGCGGTCGACGTCCTCCACGCCCATCCCGGCGGTCGGCTCGTCCAGAAGCAGCACCTTGGGGTCGAGGGCGAGGGCGAGCGCCAGCTCCAGCGCGCGCTTGCGGCCGTAGGCGAGGGCGCCGGCGGGCGTCGCGCCGTGCCCGTCAAGGCCGACCTGTTCGAGCAGTTCGGCGGCGCGATCGGAGAAGCGCCCGAGCGCCTTGTCCGAGCGCCAGAACCGCCAGCCGAGCCCGGTCCGGCCGGCCAGCGCCAGCTCGACGTGCTGGAGCGGGGTGAGCTCCGCGAACAGGCTGGTGATCTGGAACGACCGGGCCAGCCCGAGCCGCGCGACGTGCTCGGGGCTCCGCCCGGCGAGCTCGTGCGGGCCGAGCCGCACGCTGCCCGCCGTCGGCTTCAGGAAGCCGGTGAGCAGGTTGAACAGCGTGGTCTTGCCCGCGCCGTTCGGCCCCACCAGCGCGTGCACCGAGCCCTCCGCGACGTCCAGGTCGACGCCGTCCACGGCCCGGAAGCCGCGGAACTCCCTGACCAGGCCGCGCGCCGCCAGAACCGGGGCCCCTCCGACGGGACCGGCCATGCGCCCTCCTCGCGTTCCTCGGCGTTGTTCGAGGTGATCAGTGACCCGGACCACACCGGGTCGCCGTGACCGGGAACGCTAAATCGCGTCCGGAGGCCGGACCATGTGAGAGGCACCCACATTCCGGCCGCCCGATAAGGGTGTGACCCACATCACGTGCAGGTCACGGCCGCCGGCACATGCGGCCGCGCCCGGATATGTGGGCCGCGCACGTGGCCGCGCCCGTCCGCGCTCACCACGATGACGGCACCCGTCCCCGCACCGGGGACCCGCCGAAGGAGCCGGAATGCCGAAGGTCCGCAGCCTCCTGACCGCCACCGCCCTCACCGGCGCCACCCTGACCGCCGCCGCGCTCACCGCCGCCGCCCCGGCGCAGGCGCAGGCCCCCGCCTGCGCACCGAACGTGCACGTCCCGGGCGCACAGAAGCAGGTCGACGCGTGCCTCGACGACCTCACCACCGCGGGGACGGTCGCGTCCGGCCACACGGTGCCGGCCGACTGGGCGGGCCTGCAGTCCACGGCGACGAAGAACCCCGCGCACGTTCCGGGCGTCCAGATCGACGGCTACTTCCCGGACACCTCGACGTTCAACACGAACAACGGCTGGAACCACGACGCGCAGTTCGTCATCCGGCTCCCCGAGCACTGGACGGGCGGGCTCGTCGTCGCCGGCTCGCCCGGCAACCGCCGCCAGTACGCCAACGACTTCACCATCTCCGACTGGGCGCTCGCCAAGGGCTACGCCTACGCCGCCACCGACAAGGGCAACAGCGGCACCGAGTTCTACAAGGACGGGAAGCGCCCCGGGGACGCGATGGTCGAATGGAACGACCGGCTCACCCAGCTCACCCGCGCCGCCAAGAAGGTCGTGGCCCGCCACTACGGGCGCTCGCCCCGCCGCACCTACGCGGCCGGCATCTCCAACGGGGGCTACCTCGTCCGCTGGCAGTTGGAGAAGCATCCCGAGCTGTACGACGGCGGTATCGACGCCGAAGGCACCCTGTGGCGGACTGACGGCCCGAACCTGTTCACCTACCTGCCGTCGATCCTGCGCGCCTATCCGTCCTATGCGGCCAACGGCGACCCGTCCGCGCACAAGGCGCTCCTGGACGCCGGTCTGGCCCCGGGCTCGGAGTTCCTCTGGCGGTTCCATGACCAGGTGTACTGGAACCTCACGCAGACCATCTACCGCAAGGAGTTCGACCCGTCCTACACGGGCGACGAGGCGGACTACAACTACGCGGCGCGCCCGCGGTCCGTCCACAAGGCGGTCGCCCGCATCGCGCTCACCGGCCGCATCCGCAAGCCGCTCATCACGCTGCAGGGCACCTACGACACACTGCTGCCGATCAGCACCGACTCGGACGTCTACTCCAGGATGGTCCGCGCGCGCGGGTCCGCGCTCTACCGGTACTACCGCGTAGAGGCCGCCAACCACGTCGACGGCCTCTACGACACCTATCCCGACAGGCTCCGGCCGCTCCTGCCGTGCATGCGCAGCGCGTTCACGGCCCTGGAAGCCTGGACGACGCGCCACCAGTCGCCGCCTGAGAGCGCGACACTGCCGCGTCCCGCGACCGGTGACGTCGTCAACACCTGCTCCCTGAACGCCGCCTCGTAGCGCCGCCGCTCGACGCGGTGCCCGCTCAGGCGCGGAAGTACGGGCCGGTGGACCGCACGATCAGGTCCAGCGGCACCCGCAGCGGCTTGCCGTCGATCGACGACTCGGTCAGGTAGCTGCAGCGGTAGCCGGTCTTCTGCCCGAGCGGCACCTGCTTCACCGCCGGCATGTCGTCGCAGCGCAGGTCGGTACCGGAGTCGTGGTTGTTGCCCCAGAAGTCGGCGGCGGCGCCCTTCGCCGTCATGATCCCGACGCTGGGCTCGGCGTCGTAGGCGAGGGTCAGCCCGCCCATGGACGGTCCCTGGATCGTCACCGGCCAGGTCACCTTGATCCCCTCGTAGGTGACCGTGCAGGTGACCTTCGCGCCCTTGGTCGCCGCCACCGAATCCTGGTCGCAGGCGGCGCCGGTGCGGCCCGGCGTCCCGGCCATCTTGACCGTCCGCTCGCGCAGGTCGTACTTCAGCTCTTCGATCAGCGGCGCGCCGTCGCGCGGGGAGGGCTTGATGACCGGGGAGGCCGTCGTCGAGGGGTCCGGCGCCGAGATCGGGTGACCGCTCGGCGCCTCCTCGGCCGCGGGCTTCTCCTTCGGAGAGGAGGACGACCCTCCGCCGCATCCGGCCGCCAGAGCGCACGCGGCCAGTACCAATGCGTAGGAGTACGGAAACTTCATGATCAAAGTTATAGCGCCCTTTTGGACCGGTCTAACCGGCAAAGTCCGGTTTTCGGGCGCCGCGCGGAGGCTCTCAGGCGCCGCGTGACCAGGCGAGGAGCGCGTCGGCGGGCAGGGTGTTGACCACCCGGCCGGCCGTGACGCCGCAGCGGGCGGCGCGCTCGCAGCCGTAGTGCTGCCAGTCGAGCTGGCCCGGCGCGTGCGCGTCGGAGTCGATCGAGAAGCGGCAGCCGGCCTCGACGGCGAGGCGCAGCAGCCGCTTCGGCGGGTCGAGGCGCTCCGGGCGCGAGTTGATCTCCACGGCGACGTCGTAGGCGGCGCAGGCGTCGAAGACCAGCGCCGCGTCGAACTCCGACTCGGGGCGCAGCCCGCCGCGCTTCCCGCCCGCCTTCACGATCCGACCGGTGCAGTGCCCGAGGACGTTCACCCGCGGGTTCGCGACCGCGGCGACCATGCGCTTCGTCATCGCGACGCGGTCCATGCGGAGCTTGGAGTGGACGCTCGCGACGACGACGTCCAGCCGGCCGAGCAGGTCCGGGTCCTGGTCGAGGGCGCCGTCGTCGAGGATGTCGACCTCGATGCCGGTGAGTATCCGGAACGGCGCCAGCTCCTCGTTCAGCTCGGCGACGACGTCCAGCTGGCGGCGGAGCCGGTCGGCGGACAGGCCGTTCGCGACGGTCAGCCGCGGCGAGTGGTCGGTCAGGGCGAGGTACTCGTGGCCCAGCGAACGGGCCGTCTCGGCCATCTCCCGGATCGGCGACCCGCCGTCCGACCAGTCGCTGTGGGTGTGCAGGTCGCCGCGCAGCGCCGAGCGCAGCGCGGCGGTCGCCTCGTCCAGCGGCTCGCCCTCGGTGGCCTCCAGCCGCCGCAGGTAGACGGGGGCCTCGCCGCGCAGCGCCTCGTCGATGACGAGAGCCGTGACCTTGCCGATGCCGGGCAGATCGGTCAGCGTGCCGTCGCGCGCCCGGTCCCGCAACGCGTCCGGGGACGTCGCCTCGACCAGATCGGCGGCCTTGCGGAAGGCCCGGACGCGGTAGGTCGGCTCATGCGCGCGCTCCAGCAGGAACGCGATGCGGCGCAGCGCTTCGACGGGCTCCACGCCTGGCACGGTACCCACGTACGACGTGCATGTCGCACCGTGGTCCCATACGGGTCCGGTTCCGGTGTCTCTAGCCTGGCCTCATGACCGGGCAGAACGACGACGACGCGTCCTCCACGCCGAACGGCCTGCTCAGGTCCGTCCTCGCCGCGGCCGTGACCGGGCGGGCCGATCCCGTACCGGCGGACCGGCCGTGGCCCGTCCTGCTGCGCTGGACGCGGTACGTCGGGATCGGGCGGCTCCCGTACGGGTTCGTCGTCAACGTGGTCGGCGTCGCGCTCGCCATCGCGCTCGCCGCCGGGACGAACTCGCTGCTGGCGACGCCGCAGCTCGTCCACTTCCCGCCCCCCGCCCCGCCCGGCCCCCCGGTCCCGATGGACCGCCCGGACGAGCTGGTGCGGCTCATCGTGTCGATCGCGGTGACGCTGCCGCTGGCGCTGCGCGACCGGCATCCGCTCGGCGCCTGGCGGATCAGCTTCGTGGCGATGGCCGTCATCCCGGCCGGCCACTGGCTGACCGTCCCCTACATTCCCGCGGGGACGATCGTCGCGATCGTGTGCCTGTACACGGTCGCGGTGCGGTGCGCGCGGGACATCACCATCGGGGTCGGCCTGCTCTCGCTCGCCGGGGTGTGGATCAAGGACGTCCGGACCGCGGGCGGCGCGTCCGTCCTGCTGCTGCTCGCGCTGGTCGTCGGGTACGCCGTGCGGCTGCGCAACACCTCCCGGATGCAGCTGGCCGAGCAGCGCCGCGAGCTGGCCGAGCAGGAGAAGCGCCACCAGGCCGCGGAGGCGGTGCTCACCGAGCGGCAGCGGATCGCCCGGGAACTGCACGACGTGGTGGCGCACCACATGTCGATGATCGCGATCCAGGCGGAGGCGGCGCCGTACAAGGTCGAGGCCGTCCCCGACGAGACCCGCAAGGACCTGTCGGAGATCCGCGCGACCGCCCTCGACGCGCTCACCGAGATGCGCCGCATCCTCGGCGTCCTGCGCTCCGAGGACGGCGCCGAGACCGCGCCGCAGCCCAGCCTCGAACGGCTGGACGAGCTGGTCGCGCACGCCCGCGGCGCCGGGCTCGCCGTCTCGACGCGGCTCGGCGGCGACCTGGACGGGCTGCCGCCCGGCGTCGGGCTCACCGCGTACCGGATCCTGCAGGAGGCGCTGAGCAACGCGATGCGGCACGCGCCCGGATCACGGGTCGCCGTCGCGGCGGTCCGCGAGGACGGCATACTTCGGCTCGGCGTCGTCAACGGCCCGCCGGGCGACGGGCACGTCCCCACGCCCTCCCCGGGGGGCACCGGCCACGGGCTGGTGGGGATGCGCGAGCGGGTGTCCATGCTGGGCGGCGAGGTGACCGCCCGGGCCACCGAGGACGGAGGATTCGCCGTGAACGCCACCCTGCCGGTGAAGGCGCGGGCCGCGACGTGACGGTCCGCGTGGTGATCGTCGACGACCAGGGCATGGTCCGCACCGGCTTCGGGGTGCTGCTGAACGCCCAGCCCGACATCGAGGTCGTCGGCGAGGCGGTGAACGGCGAGGAGGGGCTGCGGCGCGTCGCCGAGCTGCGGCCCGACGTCGTCCTGATGGACGTCCGGATGCCCGTCATGGACGGCCTGGAGGCGACCCGGCGGCTCCTCGACGGGCACGGCGAGGACGGCGGCGACCCGCCGAAAGTCCTCATGCTGACCACGTTCGACCTGGACGACTACGTCTACGAGGCGCTGCGCGCCGGGGCCAGCGGGTTCCTGCTGAAGGACGCGTCGGCCGGCGAGCTCGCCGACGCGGTGCGGATCGTGGCGGCGGGCGACGCGCTGCTGTCCCCGTCGATCACCCGGCGGCTGATCGCGGAGTTCTCCCGGCTGGGCGGGCCGCGCGCGCCGTCCCGCAAGCGGCTGGAGGACCTCACCGAGCGGGAGACCGAGGTGCTCGGGCTGGTGGCGCGGGGCCTGTCCAACGGGGAGATCGCTGCGAAGCTGGTCGTCGCCGAGCAGACCGTCAAGACGCACTTCGGGCGGGTGCTGATGAAGCTCGCGCTCCGCGACCGGCCGCAGGCGATCGTGTACGCCTACGAGGTCGGCCTGGTCCGCCCCGGCGACTGACGCGCGGCGGGCGGTACCCCGGCGGGCCGCCCGCCAAGGTATCGGCCGTCATACCGGGGTCGCATGCCGCAAGTCCGCACCGCCGGGTGATCCCCGCGACGGCGTCCGGTTCCTAGCGTCCTGGTCAGTACTTCACCACTGACCAGAGAGGACGTCGGATGGGCAGCGGGCACCCGGCCACCGGCAGGCGCACCAGGGCGGTCGCGGCCGCCGCCGTGCTGGCGGTGACCGCCACGACCACGGCGGCCACCGGGCCCGCCGAGGCGTACACGCGCCCGGCGCGGCTCCCCGCGCTGTCGGCCGCGACGCTGGACGCCCGCTACCAGGCGACCGGCGGGGAGATCGCCAAGGCGTGGGCGACGGCGCGGCGGGTCCGCGACCACGACCGGCGCCGGGCCCTGTCGGCGTTCCTCGCGCCGGGCCGCCGCTTCCTGGCGTTCGACCCGCGCGGCCGCGGCCAGGCCGTCGAGGTCCTCGGCGACCTGGCCGCCGCCGACCGGATCGCGGTCGTGGTGCCGGGCGCCGACACCGCGCTCACCAACTTCGACTCGGCGAAGTTCGTCGGCGGCGGCAGCCGCGCCCTCTACCGGCAGGCGCGCGCGGACGCGCCCGCCGAGCGGATCGCCGTGGTCGCCTGGCTCGGCTACCGGCCGCCGCGGACGCTCAGCCCGCAGGTGCTGACCGACGGCCGCGCCGCCGCCGGCGCCCGCGCGCTCGAACGGTTCCTCACCGGCGTCCGCCGCGTCAACGACCGCGCCCGGATCGCCCTGCTCTGCCACAGCTACGGCTCGGTGGTCTGCGGGAAGGCCGTGCCCCACCTGGCCGCCGCGCCGGTGGACGAGATCGCGCTGTTCGGCAGCCCCGGCGTCACCGCGCGCCGGGCGTCCGACCTCGGGACGTCCGCCCGCGTGTGGGCGGGCCGCGCCACGGGCGACTGGATGCAGTACGTACCGAACGTACGGTTCGCCGGGATCGGCTTCGGCGCGGACCCGGCCGCGCCCGGGTTCGGCGCGCGGCGCTTCGACGCCGGCACCGGCCCGCACAGCGCCTACCTCAAGCCGGGGACCGTCGCCCTCCGCAACCTCGCCCTGATCGCCCTCGGCAGGGACGCCGACGTGACCCGGTGACGCCCCGGCCGGGCCCCGCACCCGGCCCCGGATGGTAGAAAGACCGGAGATGCCGCCGCCACCAGAGACGACACCGAGGCGCGCCCGACGGTTGCGACGGGCGCTGGCCTGCGCCGTCTCCATCGCGGCCCTCATGCTCACCACCGCCGGGACCGGGCACGCCGACCCCTATGCGGCGCCCGCCGCCGTCCCGTCGATGGCGCCGGCGACGCTGGCCGTCCGGTACGCCGCCGAGCGCCGGTCGATCCAGGAGGCGCTGCGGACGGCACGCAGCGTCGGCGACAGCGGCCGGGCGCGCGCGCTGGGCGCCTTCCTGGCGCCCGACCGCCGGTTCCTGTACTTCGACCCGCGCGGTGCCGGACGGGCCATCGAGGTCGTCGGCGACCTCGCGCACGCGCGTCGGATCGCGGTGCTCGTCCCCGGCGCCGACACGACCCTGACGGCGTTCGACAAGCGCGGCCACCGGCCATGGTCCACGCCGGGCGGCGGGGCGCGCGCCGTCTACGCCCGGGCGCACGCGATCACCGCCGACCCGGGGCTGGCCGTCGTGGCGTGGCTCGGCTACGCCGCCCCCAAGACCTTCAGCGGCGACGTCCTGACCGACCAGCGCGCCGGCGAGGGCGCGGGCGAGCTGCTGCACTTCCTCTCGGGCATGCGCCGGGCGAACCCCTCGGCCCACGTCGCGCTGCTGTGCCACAGCTACGGCTCGGTCGTCTGCGGGCGCGCCGCGCTCGACGACCACGGCGGCGCCGCGGCGGCATGGCGGCAGGTCACCGACATCGCCCTGTACGGCAGCCCCGGCACGACCGCGTGGTCGGCCGCCGACCTCGGCGGCACCGCCCGCGTCTGGGCGGGGCGCGGCTCCACCGACTGGATGGAGGACGTCCCGCACGTGCGCATCCTCGGCCTCGGCCTCGGACCGGACCCCGTCTCCCGCGGCTTCGGCGCCCGGGTGTTCGCCGCGGGCTCCGGCGGCCACAGCGACTACCTCGCGCCGGGCTCGCTGCCGCTGCGCAACCTCACCGAGATCGCCCTCGGCGACGCCCCCGCCGTCGTCCGCGGCTGAGGCCGGATCACTCACTCCGGGACGGAACATCGCCGGTTCGGTGGCACCCTGGGGAGGTGGACACCGCAAGCGAGGCCGAAATCCGCGAGCAGACCACCCAGCGCCTGGAGAAGGCGATGGGCACGTTCGGCACCGCGGCGCTCACCAGCATGGAGGAGCAGCTCCCCTGGTTCCGGCGGATGCCGCCGGACCAGCGCTCCTGGATCGGGCTGGTCGCGCAGGCGGGCATCGCGGCGTTCGTCGAGTGGTTCAAGAGCAACGAGCGGACCCGGCCCGCCATCGCCGGCGAGGTGTTCGGCACCGCGCCCCGCGAGCTGCTGCGCTCCATCAAGCTGCACCACACCATCGACATGATCCGGGTGATCATCGAGGTGGTGGAGACCCGGCTGGACGAGCTGGCCGCGCCCGGCGGCGAGGCCCAGCTCCGCGAGGCCATCCTGCGCTACACCCGCGACGTCGCGTTCGGCGCCGCGCAGGTGTACGCGCGCGCCGCCGAGACCCGCGCCGCCTGGGACGCCCGCCTGGAGGCCCTCGTCGTCAACGCGGTGCTGCGCGGCGAGGTCGACGACGGCATGCACTCCTGGGCGGCGGCGCTCGGCTGGACGTCCAAGCCCGTCACGGTGATCGCCGGGTACACGCCCGAGGACGAGGAGCCCGAGGTCACCATCGACCAGATGCAGCTGGCCGGGCGGCGCGCCCGCGCCGACGTGCTGGCCGGCGTGCACGGCCACCGGGTCATCGTGATCGTGGGCGGCGACGCCGACCCGATGGAGGCGGCCCGCCCCATCGCCGCCAAGTGCGGGCCCGGCCCCGTCGTCGTCGGCCCGAAGGTCGGCGACCTGTACGACTCCACCAAGTCGGCGCAGGCCGCGGTCGCCGGGCTGCGCGCCGCCGCCGGCTGGCCGGACGCGCCGCGCCCCGTGCCCGCGACCGAACTGCTGCCCGAGCGGGCCCTCGACGGCGACACCGATGCGCGCCGCTACCTGGTGGAGGGTGTCTACAACCCGATGCTCGCCGCCGGCGCCCCGCTGCTGGACACCCTCACCACCTACCTGGAGCAAGGATCGTCACTGGAGGCGACCGCTCGGCTGCTGTTCGTGCACCCCAACACGGTGCGTTACCGGCTGCGACGCGTCACCGAGCTGACGGGCCTCGCGCCCACCGATGGGCGCAACGCGTTCACGCTCCGCATCGCCCTCGTCCTGGGCCGCTTCGCCGCCCGCCCGCCCCGCGCATAACGGGCTTGTAGGGGTCGTACAAAGGGTCGCGACCAAACTTCGTCGCGATCGGCATCGAGAGGAACGGGGCGTTCGCGGGAGGCTGGGCATCGTGATCCTCCTCGCATCGCCCGGCCAGGGCGCCCAGACCCCCGGCTTCCTGCAGCCATGGCTAGAGATACCCGGAGTCGCCGACCGTCTCGCCTGGTGGTCGGCCGTCACGGGGCTGGACCTGGTCCGCTACGGGACGACCGCCGACGCCGAGGAGATCCGCGACACCGCCGTGGCGCAGCCGCTGCTGGTCGCCGCCGCGCTCGCCGCCTACGAGGTGCTCTACGAGGGCGGCGCCCCCGGCGCCGTCGCGGGGCACAGCGTCGGCGAGCTGGCCGCCGCGGCGATCTCCGGGGTGCTGACCCCCGAGGCCGCGCTGGTGCTCGTCCGGGAGCGGGGCCGCGCGATGGCCGAGGCCGCCGCCGTCACCGAGACCGGCATGACCGCCGTCCTCGGCGGCGACGCCGACGAGGTGCTCGCCTCGATCGACAAGCACGGCCTCACCCCCGCCAACGTCAACGGCGCCGGGCAGGTCGTCGCCGCCGGGACGATGGAGCAGCTCGCGCGGTTCGCCGACGAGCCGCCGGAGAAGGCGCGGCTGCGGCCGCTGTCGGTCGCCGGCGCCTTCCACACCGAGCACATGGCCCCCGCCGTCGACGTCCTGCGCGGCCTCGCCGCCGGCGCCCCCGTCGCCGACCCCCGCACGAAGCTGCTGCAGAACCGGGACGGCGCCGTCGTCGCGACCGGCGCCGACTTCGTGGCGCGGCTCGTCGAGCAGGTCAGCGCCCCCGTCCGCTGGGACGCGTGCATGGCCACGATGCGGGAGATCGGCGTCACCGGCATCATCGAGCTGCCGCCGGCCGGCACGCTGGTCGGGCTGGCCCGCCGCGAGCTGAAGGGCATCGAGCTGGTCGCCCTGAAGACCCCCGCCGACCTGGACAAGGCCCGCGAGCTGATCAAGGCGGACGCGGCATGACCGGGCTGCGCATCCCCGAGGCGACCGCGGGCGCCCGCATCCTGGCGTTCGGCGACTACCGGCCCGCCCGGATCGTCACCAACGACGAGCTGTCGCGGACCGTCGACACCAACGACGAGTGGATCCGCACCCGCGTCGGCATCCAGGAGCGGCGGATCGCCGGCGACGACGAGGGCATCGTCGAGCTCGGCGTGCACGCCGGCGGCAAGGCGCTCGCCAACAGCGGCCTCGACCCGTCCGACATCGACCTGGTGATCCTCGCGACCTGCTCGGCGGAGTCGCCGATGCCCGGCCACGCGCCGCAGGTCGCGCACCGGCTCGGCATCGACGCGCCCGGCGCGTTCGACCTGAACGCCGCCTGCGCCGGGTTCTGCTACGCGCTCGGCACCGCCGGCGCCGCCGTCCGCGCCGGCAGCGCCCGCAACGTGCTGGTGATCGGGTCGGAGAAGATGTCCCAGTGGATCGACTGGACCGACCGCTCCACCAGCATCATCTTCGCCGACGGGGCGGGCGCCGCGGTCGTCACCGGCAGCGACACGGCCGGCATCGGCCCGGTCGTGTGGGGCAGCGCCGGCGAGGACTACGACAAGATCATCATCGACGACCGGCACTCGTTCATCCGGCAGGAGGGCCAGGCGGTGTTCCGCTGGGCCACCACCGCCATCGCGCCGGTCGCGCTGGAGGCGTGCGAGCGCGCCGGGATCACCCCCGACGACCTCGCCGCCATCGTCCCCCACCAGGCCAACCTGCGGATCATCAACGCGATCGCGCGCAAGGTGAAGGCCGCCAACGCGGTGGTGGCCGACGACATCGTGCACTCCGGCAACACCTCCGGGGCCTCCATCCCGCTGGCCCTCTCCCGCATGATCGAACGCGGCGACGTGCCGTCCGGCGCCCCCGCCCTCCTGGTGGGGTTCGGTGCCGGACTGTCCTACGCTGCCCAAGTCATCCAGATCCCGTAGGCCGTCTCGCCTGCCCGCAAGGCTCTGGACCAACCCACCGAAGGAGAACGCAGAACCATGGCAGTCGCCACCGAGCAGCAGATCCTGGACGGCCTCGCCGAGATCATCGACGAGATCGTCGGCATCGACAAGTCCGAGGTCACCCCGGACAAGAACTTCATCGACGACCTCGACATCGACTCGCTGTCGATGGTGGAGATCGCGGTGGCCGCCCAGGACCGCTTCGGCGTCGAGATCCCCGACGACGAGCTGCGCAACCTGAAGAGCGTCCAGGACGTCATCAACTTCGTCCAGAAGCTCCAGAGCTAGTTCCGGCCGGTGGCCGGGCCGTGCCGCTTCGCACGGACCGGCCGCAGGGAGGGCGCGCCGCCGAGCCGTCCGGATCGGGCCCGCACGGGCCCGGGCGGCGGTCCGGGCCGGGCGCGCCCTGCCTCCACTCCCCCTCCAGTCCGCAAGGAGCATCTATGAGCAAGAGCCAGACCAGAGTCGTGGTGACCGGTCTCGGTGCAACGACCCCTCTCGGCGGCGACCTGCCGTCGACCTGGTCCGCCCTGCTCGCCGGAGAGTCCGGGATCCGCAGCCTGGACTGGGAGGGCGTCGAGGACCTGCCGGTTCGTTTCGCCGCCACGCTGAAGGTCGACCCGTCCGAGGTCATGCCGAAGCAGTCGCTGCGCCGCCTCGACCGCAACCAGGCGATCGCGCTGATCGCCGCGCGGGAGGCGTGGACCCACGCCGGCTTCGCCCCGGCGGTCAGCAACAAGACGATGCGCAACGAGGAGCCCGCCGGCGTGCCCGGCGGTTTCGTCGTCGACGGCGACCGCCTCGGCGTGGTCGTCTCCAGCGGCATCGGCGGCCTGCACACCGCGCTGAACAGCTACGAGGTGTTCCAGGAGCAGGGCTGGTCGCGGGTGTCGCCGTTCACCGTGCCGATGCTGATGCCGAACGGCGCGTCCGGGCACGTCGGCATCGAGTTCGGCGCGACCGCCGGCTCGCACGCCCTGGTCAGCGCGTGCGCGTCCAGCGGCGAGGCGGTCGGCTACGCCATCGACATGATCCGCGCGGGCCGCGCCGACGTCGTCATCTGCGGCGGCACCGAGTCGTGCATCCACCCGCTGCAGATGGCCTCGTTCGGCCGGATGCGCGCGATGTCGACCCGCAACGAGGAGCCGGCGCGCGCGTCCCGGCCCTACGACAAGAACCGCGACGGCTTCGTGCTCGGCGAGGGCGCCGCCATGCTCATCCTGGAGTCCGAGGAGCACGCGCGCGCCCGCGGCGCCCGCGTGCACGGCGTCGCCGCCGGCTGCGGCTACTCCAACGACGCCTACGACATCGTGCTGCCGGACCCGAGCGGCGGCGGGCAGGCCAAGGCGATGCAGCGGGCGCTCGCCGACGCGGGCCTGCGCCCCGAGGACATCGTGCACATCAACGCGCACGCCACCTCGACGCCGTCCGGCGACGTCGCCGAGCTCAACTCCATCAAGGCGGGCCTCGGCGAGGAGGCCGCCGCCAAGGTGGCCGTCACCGCGACCAAGTCGATGACCGGGCACCTGCTGGGCGGCGCCGGCGCGCTGGAGTCGGCGTTCACGATCCTCGCGCTGCGCGACGGCCTCGTCCCGGCGGTCGCCAACCTGGAGGACCTCGACGACGACGTCGACCTGGACATCGTGCGGGACGAGCCGCGCAAGCTCGCGGACGGCCCCGCGGCGGCGCTGAACAACTCGTTCGGCTTCGGCGGCCACAACGTCTCCGTCGCCTTCGAGCGCGCCCTGTAAGACCACCACACGCGCACCAACGGCCCGGCAGTCCCATAGAGGACCAGCCGGGCCGTTGTGCACATCTGTCCGGTGGGGCGAGCCGAAGGCGAGCCCTGCCGCCGAGCGCAAGCCGAAGCAGCCCCAAGCCGGCCCGGCAGCAAACCCCAGCCCGCACGCGAGCGCGTTATCTGACCGTCGGGGGCGAAGCCGAAGGCGAGCCCCCGACGGTCAGCTCGCGAATCGAGGCCGCGCTCGCCCAAGCACGGTCAAGGGGCGAGCCGCCAGGCGAGCCCCTTGGGCCGGGATTGCTTAAACAGCAGCGTGCAGCCAGCGCACCGGGGCGCCGTCGCCGGCGCGCCGGAAGGGCTCCAGCTCGTTGTCCCAGGGCGTGCCGAGGAGCCGGTCGAGCTCGTGCTCCAGGGTCGCCTTGCCGACGGCGGCATTGGCCATGACCGACCGCAGCCGGTCCTCGGGCACCATGATGTCGCCGTTGGCGCCGATGACGCCGCTGAACACCCCGAGGGACGGGGTGAAGCTGTAGCGGACGCCGTCGCTGCCCGGCGTCGGGTCCTCGGTGGCCTCGAACCGCACCAGTTTCCAGTTGCGCAGGGCCGAGGTGATCCCCGCGGCGGTGCCCGGCCTGCCCTCCCAATGAAGCTCGGCGCGCAGCGTCCCCGGTGCGGCCGCCTGATCGGCCCACTCAAGGGAAACGGGCACGCCGAGGACACCTGCGGCGGCCCACTCGATGTGCGGGCTCAGCGCAGGTGGCGCGGAGTGGACGTAGAAAACGCCACGTGCGGTCACCGGACCTCCTGGATCTGTACCGAGGCTCGTCTTCCCCTACGGCCTCGTACGTCCCAAGACGGCGTCCGCGTCCCTCATTGTGCATCATCGGCCCCGGTCGCACCACCGTGACTTCACCGTTTGCCGAACGCTTGACCACGCGATGCGCACCGTTCACCCGGCCTCGGCCGTCAAGCGTAGGCCCTCGCCCCCGGCGCCGCCGCCGTTTCGGCGCGTTCACCGGTCACTTCACGTGCCCACTCCGGCACGATGAGTGCCGGGTCCGTGGTGCGGGAGAGGGGACCGATGCTCGACCAGGAAGCGCGGCTGGAACGGCTGCTGGTGCGGCACCGCGACGCGGTGGTGGTGGAGCCGGTGCCGGGGCGGCGGACGCTGGTGCGTCGCGACCAGGTCCTCGTCTCGGGGCGGGACGCGGACGCGGCGCAGGGGCTGGTGCGGCGGTGGTGCGACGCGCGGCAGGACGAGCCGGGCGCGACGCGGCTGCGCCTGCGGCCGTCGGCGAAGGTGGACGTGTGCGAGCTTTCGGCGCAGTTGTCCGGTGGTGGCCGCCATCGGACGCTGAGCGTGTCGCCGAACCATCTCGTCCACGGGCAGCCGATGTGGTGGAGCGGCCCGGCCGACCGGCCGCGCCCGGCGCCGCCGCTGCCCGTCCCGACGGCGGCGCCAGCACGGCGGGACGTGACGGTCGCGATCCTGGACACGGGCCTGTCGCCGCACCCCTGGTGGGAGGACGCCGCGTGGTTCGGCGAGCAGCGCGACGAGGTGGCGGAGGTGCTCGACGCCGACCTGGACCTCGAACTGGACGCGCAGGCGGGGCACGGCACGTTCATCGCGGGCGTGGTGCTGCGGCACGCGCCGGCGGCGGCGCTGCGGGCGCTGCGCGTCATCGGCGGGGACGGCGTCGGCGACGAGCTGGACGTCGTCCGGGCGCTGACCCGGCTCGCGGCGTCGGGCGGCGCGGACGTGGTGAACGTCTCGCTGGGCTGCCACACCTTCGACGACCGGCCGTCCCCGGTGCTGGCGAGGGCGATCACCGCGCTCGGCCGCCGGACGGTCGTGGTGGCGTGCGCGGGGAACACCGCGTGCGACCGCCCGTTCTGGCCGGCCGCGATGAAACCGGTCGTCGCCGTCGCGGCGCTCGACGGGGACGACCGGGCCTGGTTCTCCAACTACGGCTGGTGGGTGGACGCGTGCGCGCCGGGTGTGGACGTGGCGAGCACGCACGTGTGGTTCGACGGCCCGCGCCCGCCGTCGGGAGGCGCCGATCCGGACCGGTTCGAGGGGTATGCGACGTGGAGCGGGACGTCGTTCGCCGCGCCCGTCGTGGCGGGGCGGATCGCGGGGCTCGCGGCAGCGGAGGACCTGGACGCGCCGTCCGCGGCCGACCGCGTCCTGGATCCGGCGCACTGCGCCACCCGCCCGGACCTCGGCGTACTCATCAGTTCTTGAGCACGGTCCGGCGGCGAAGCGGTAACCGTGCACGGAGTGTTGTTGATTTCCCACTTAGGGTGATCCGTCGATGTCGGCGGATGACGTGGCGGGAGACCCCTTGGCGGCCTTGCAGGACGACGGTACGAGCGAGCTTGTGGTCCGGGCTCGGGAGGGCGACGAGGCCGCGTGGTCGCGGCTGGTGGAGCGGTACAGCGGGCTGCTGTGGTCTATCGCCCGCGCGCACCGGCTGGGCGACGCGGACGCGGGCGACGTGGTGCAGACGTGCTGGCTGCGGCTGGTGGAACGGATCGGCGCGCTCGACGACCCGGCCGCGGCGGGATGCTGGCTGGCGACGACGGCGCGCAACGAGTGCATGGGCGTGCTGCGGCGGCGGGCCCGCGACCTGGCGCCGGTGGCGCTCGGCGCGCGCCCCTCGTCCGGGCCGGACGAGGTGGCGGTGGCCCGGGACCGGCTCGGCCGCGTCGGCGCCGCGCTGGAGGCGCTGCCCGGCCGCTGCCGGACGCTGCTGCGGCTGT
Organism: Actinomadura violacea; assembly: GCF_017573465.1. Lineage (GTDB taxonomy): Bacteria > Actinomycetota > Actinomycetes > Streptosporangiales > Streptosporangiaceae > Spirillospora > Spirillospora violacea. The sequence goes on along the minus strand of NZ_JAGEPF010000010.1, from coordinate 108,576 downwards.
TCGCGCAGGCCGCCAGCTACGCCGAGCTGGCGGCGGCGCTCGGCATCCCGGTCGGCAGCGTCGGCCCGACGCGGGCCCGGTGCCTGTCCGCGCTGCGGAGGCTCGTCCCGTGAACGACGAGGAGCTGATGGCGGGGGCGCGGGCCGCGTTCGACGTCCTGGACCCGGTGCCGGCGGGGGTGCTCGCGGCGGCGCGTTCGGCGCTCGCGTGGCGGACCCCGGCGGCGGCGCTGGCGGAACTGCACCACGACCGCGGCGCGCGTCCGGCGGCGGGGGCGCGCGGCGGGACGGGGCGGTCCCTGGCGTTCGGCTGTCCGGGGGCGTCGGTGGAGATCGAGGTCGCCGGGGACGGCCGGCACCGCGAGATCACCGGACGGCTCGTCCCGCCGGTGGCCGCCGAGATCGTCGTCCGGCACCGCGACCTGCCCGCGGGCGGACCGGCCGCGCGTACCGGCCCGTCCGGGGTGTTCTGCCTGCCGCGGGTGCCGGAGGGGCTGGTCAGCCTGCTGTTCCGGCTGCCGGACGGGTCGTCGGTCGTCACCAGCTGGGTGCGCGTGTGAGCGGCGAGGACGAGCGGGCGCTGCTGTGGCTGGCGGCGATCGACCCGGGGACGGCGCACGCCCGCGCGATGACGCTGCTGGAGCGCGGTGACGACATCCTGGCGCTGCGGATCGCGGGCCTGGCGTGCAAGGAGCTGGGCCGTCTGGAGGAGGGGCTGGCGTTCCTCTACCGGGCGCTCGACCTGGCGACGGGCCGGGAGACGGCCGCTCCGGCCGAGGAGGCGGAGTGGCCGGTGTTCTCCGACGACTCGTGGACGGGCGACGCGCGTCCCGACCCGTACGCCGCCGCCAAGGTCCGGATGAACCTGGTGGGTCTGCTGACGGCGCGCGGTGACCTCGCCGAGGCGTTGGCGCTCGCGGAGGAGGCGGAAACCGTCCTGCGCGGTGAGGAGGCGGACCGGCTGGCCGCCAACAAGGCGTGCGCCCTGGCCCGCGCGGGACGCGTCGCCGAGGCACATGAGGTCGCGGAGCGCGCGCTCGCCGGGCTACGGCAGGGGAACGACCGGGCGGCGCTCAATGGGCTGCTGAACAACATCGGCCTCGCGCGGGCGATGCACGGCGACTTCGGCGGTGCCGAGGAGGCGCTCGCGGAGGCCGTCGCGGTCGGCGAGGCATCCGGGCTGCGGCACCAGACGGCGATGGCCAAGGGGAACCTGGCGTTCGCGGTGTCGCGGCGCGGGGACGTCCCGCGCGCACTGCGGCTCTACGCCGAGGCCGAGCCCCACTTGGCCGGGGAGCGGCTGGCGCAGTGCCGCCTCGACCAGGCGGAGACCCTCATCGCGGCGGGCCTGCCGAGGGAGGCGCGCCCACTGCTCGACGCGGCCCTGGACGCGTCGCGGACGCACGGCTACCGGTGCGACGTCGCGGACGCCCTCCTGCTGCGCGCGCACGCGGAGCTCGCGGACGGCGACCCGGATCGCGCCGCCGCGACCGCCGCGCAGGCGCAGGAGGCGTTCGCCGGGCAGGAGCGCCTCGGCTGGATCCCGCTCGCCGAGCAGGTGCTGATCAAGGCGCGCTGGGAGTCCGGCGAGCGGACCGGGGCGCTGCTGGCCGACGCCGCCGCGGCGGCCGACCTGCTCGGCGACGGCGGCTGGGCCGGGCCGGCGGCCGAGACCCGCATCATCGCGGCGCGGGTCGCGATGGACCTCGGCAGGCCGTCCGGCCACCTGCTCGCGGGGGCCGGCGACGCGGACGGGCCCGCCGCCGTCCGGATCGCGGGGTGGCACGCGACCGCGCTGGAGCGCTCTGCGCGCGGCGACGTGCGGGGCGCGGTCGGCGCCGTCCGCGCCGGGCTGGAGACGGCCGCGCGGCACGCGGAGGCGTTCGGCGCGCTGGACCTGCGGGCCCGCGCGGCTGGCCTCGCCGGCGAGCTGGCCGCGCTCGGGCTCGGGCTCGCCGGGTCCGCCGCGGAGCTGCTGGCCCTGGAGGAGCGGCGGCGCGCCATCGCCCGGCCGGCGCGGCTGCGACCGCCCGCCGATCCCGAGCGGGCCGGTGCGCTGGCCACGCTGCGCGCGCTCAGCGCCGCGCACACCTGCGACGCCGCGCGCGGCGGCGTCCCGTCCGTGCTCGCCGCCGACCTGGCGGCCCTGGAGGCGAAGGTCAGCGCGCACACCCGCCGCCGCCCCGGCGGGCCGCCCGGCCCGGACGCCCCCGAGCCCGCGGAGATCGCCGCGGCGCTCGGCGGCCGCGCCCTCGTCGAGCTGGTCGCGATCGGCGGCGAACTCCACGCGGTCACCGTCTCCGGCGGCCGGACCCGCAGGCACCGGCTCGGCGACCGTGACGCCGTCGCCCGCGAGGCCGGGGTGATCCGCTTCGCGCTGGGCCGGCTCGCGGGCACCGACGATCCCGCCGCGCTCACCGCCGTCGCCGAGTCCGCCGGACGGCTCGACCGGCTGCTGCTGGCGCCCCTGCGAGACGGCACGGGCGACCGCGACCTGGTGATCGCCCCGACCGGGCCGCTGCACGGCCTCCCCTGGGCGGCGCTGCCGTCGCTCGCGGGACGCCCGTTCACGGTCGTCCCGTCCGCTGCGGCCTGGCTGCGCGCCCGCGCGGACCGTCCGGCCGGCGGTCATACCGTGCTGGTCGCGGGCCCCGGTCTCGCCCACGCCGGGCGCGAGATCACCGCCCTGCTCGGCGTGCACCCCGGCGCACGCGTCCTGGACGGGCCGGGCGCGCGCGCAGAAGCCGTCCGCGACGCGCTGGACGGCGCCGCGCTCGCCCACGTCGCCGCGCACGGCGAGTTCCGCGAGGGGAACGCGCTGTTCTCGCTGCTGCGGCTCGCCGACGGGCCGCTGACCGTGCACGACCTGGACGCCCTCGCGGCGCCGCCCCGCGTGGTGGTGCTGTCGGCGTGCGACATCGGCCGGTCCGCCGAGGGCGACGCCGCCGTCGGGATGGCGGGCGTGCTGCTCGCCCTCGGCGCCGCCACGGTGATCGCCAGCGTCGCGCCCGTCCGGGACGCCACGACGCCCGGGTTCATGGCCGCGTTCCACACCGGGCTGGCGTCGGGACTGCCGCCGGCGCGCGCGCTCGCCGCCGTGGAGCGCTCCCCCGGCGTCGCGGGGTTCCTCTGCTTCGGCTCGGGATGACGAAGGGCCCGTGGCCGCCGGATCGTCCCGGCGACCACGGGCCCTTGGCCCACGGCGGGTCAGATGTCGCCCGTCGCGACCGGGTTGGTCGGGTCGGCGACCCAGTTCGACCACGACCCGACATAGAGGGCGGCGGGGATGCCCGCGAGGTTCAGGGCGAGGATCTCGTGCGCGGCCGTCACCCCGGACCCGCAGTAGGCGCCGACGTCCAGCGCGTCGGTCGCACCGAGCTGCGCGAACCGCTCGCGCAGCAGCCCGGGCGGCAGGAACCGGCCGTCCACGCCGACGTTCCCCGACGTCGGGGCGTTCCGCGCGCCCGGGATGTGCCCGGCGACCGGGTCGACCGGCTCGGTCTCGCCGCGGTACCGCTCGGCGGCGCGGGCGTCCAGCAGCACCCCGGCCGTCGCCAGCGCCCCGGCCCCCTCGGCGTCCAGCACGGGCAGCCGGCCCGGCCGGGCGAAGAAGTCGCCCGGCTTCACGTCCGGCTCGTCGGTGGTGACCGCGAGGCCCGTCTCCGTCCACGCCCGGTAGCCGCCGTTCAGCACGCGGACCCTGTCGTGGCCGAAGTAGCGCAGCGACCACCAGACCCGCGCGGCGGACATGGAGTCGGCGTCGTCGTAGACCACGACGAGCCGGTCCCCCGACACGCCGGCGCGGCGCATCGCGGCCTCGAAGTCCCCGGACGCGGGCAGCGGATGGCGCCCGGCGGGACCCGGCGGCCCCGCCACGTCGCGGTCCAGGTCGACGAACACGGCCCCGGGCAGATGGCCCTTGCGGTAGGAGTCGACTCCCGGCGGCCCCGCCAGATGCCAACGCACGTCCAGCAGGACCAACGGGGTCTGCTGCCGGAGCAGCCGGTCCAGCGCGGGCACTTCGATGAGAGGGTGCACATCGCCAGTTTGACCTTCGGCGCCCGGATTGAGGAGGGGCTCGGCGGGGTTCGTCACAACCCGCAGCCTACGCATCACCGGCCCCGGGACACGCCGTGACCAGCAACGATTCCGCGACGTCCCAGGTCAGCGCCGGGCCTCCGGGGGCACGGGATCAGGGGCGGGTCGCCGACAGCAACGGGACGATCTGCTCGGCCGCGGCGAGGGAGCCGTGCATGCCGACCATCCGGTTCAGCCACGGCTCCCGCTCGGACGCCACGATCGCCAGATCCCCGTGCGGGACGGCGATCACGTCGCCGATCCGGTCGGCCATCCCCGGGGCGAGCGGCCCGAACCAGCCGCCGGCCACCGCCCGCGCGCGCGGCACGACCCACGCCCGGTCGCCGACCAGCGCGGTCCACGCGGCGAGGACGTCCTCGTGGGCGCCGGGCTCGCTGTAGACGTACCGGCAGCGCGCGTCGCCGCCGAGCAGGGCCACGCCCTCGCCCAACTCCGGGACGGTGTCGGCGTCGATCCGCTCGGACGGGTCGACCATGCCGTGGTCGGCGGTCACGTACAGCGCCGAGCCCGGGGGCAGGACCGCGGCGAGCTCCTGCACGAGGACGTCCACGAACCGCAGCTGGTGCCGCCACTCGGCGGACCCCGCCCCGAACTTGTGCCCGGTCGAGTCGAGGTCCGGGTGGTACAGGGTCACCAGCGACCGGTCGCCGCGCCGCAGCGCCCATTCGGCGCGCCCCACGAGCTGCCCCAGGCTGTCGGCGGCCACGTAGTCCGCGCCGCGGGCCGTGGCCCGGCTGAGCGGCGAGTTCCGGTACAGGCCGAGCGACACGTACGCGGTCGCGACGCCGTCCGCCGCCGCCCGCTGGTAGATCGTCGGCGCGGGCTGGAAATGCTCCGGATCGACCGCGTCGTCCTGCCAGCGCAGGCAGTTGAGCAGCCGGCCCGTCCCCGGGACGGCGACCTGCAGGCCGAGCAGCCCGTGCCCGCCGGGCGGCAGGCCGGTGCCGAGCGACGCGAGGCTCGTCACGGTCGTCGCGGGAAACCCCGCCGTGATCGGGCCGCCGGCCATCGCGGCCAGGTACGGCGCCTCATCCGGGTGGGCGCGCAGCTGCTCCCAGCCGAGCCCGTCCACCAGCAGCACGCAGGCGCGCGGCAGCGCGGGCAGGCCCAGCACGTTCACCGCGTCCGGGACGCCGAGCGCGGCCAGCACCGACACCGGGACGTCGGCGAGCGCGCCCGACCCGTACCGCGGGACGGGCGGCGCCGGCGGCGCGGTCACCGGGCGGTCGCCGCGGACAGCTCCTCGGCGAAGGCCAGCACCTGCGCGACGGCGTCGGCGCCGTCGGCGGCCTCGCTCACCCGCAGCGACAGGTCGTCGGCGGTGACGCTGCCGGTGTAGCCGTGGTCGGCCTCGCAGTTCTCGTCGCCGCAGGTCGCGGGCTCCAGGTCGATGTGCGCGATCGCGCCCCATCCGATCGTCAGCACCACCTCGGTCGGCGGCACCCCCGGCACGTACGAGGCCGGGTCAGGGACGACGCGCGTCACCGCGACCGACTGGACCCGCTCCAGCTTCACCGCCTCGGTCGTGGTGGACGCGTGCGGGCGCTCCATGCCCTCGCCGGGCGGGTGCTCGTCGGTGTGGCACACCAGCAGCCGGGACGCGGACAGCACCAGCACCGTCACGTGCCGCCGCACCTCCATCGCGGGGTCGAACGTCGCCTCGTGGTGCACGACGTACGCGGCGACGCGCTCGTCCCCTATGGCCGACTCGACCGCGTCCGCGACCAGGGCCGGGTAGTAGCCGCTGCGCTCGATCGCCGTGCGCAAACCATGAGCGGTCGCTCGGGTTTCCCTCATGCCCCTATCCTGCCCTGTCCGGGGCGCCACGCGCACATGCCCGGCGCGGCGCGGAGCGGTCCGGAGCGGCGCGGCGAGAGGCCGCCCGGCACGCTCCGTAGCGGCCCGATCGCGCCCGGCGGGCTCGGGCCGCACGGGTACCCGATGGGCACGCGGGTATGTCAGTCCCATGGACGAGAGAGATCCGCTGCCGACCCCGCAGCCGGTGCCCCCGCCGACACCGGACCCGGCCCCCGCACCGGAACCGCTGGTCCCGCCGACCGAGCCGCCGCCCGGCCCGATGCCGGGCCCCGGGCCCCAGCCGCCGCGGCCCGTCCCGCCCGGGCCCGCGCCCGACCCGGTCCCGCCCGGTCCGCCGCCGGAGCCGACGCCGCCGGGACCCGCGCCGCAGCCCACGCCGCCCGCGCCGGACCCCGACCCCGTTCCGCCCGGTCCCGAGCCCGATCCGGTCCCGCCGACCCCGGCGCCGAGCCCGCCCCCGCCGCCCGGCAAGCCCTAGGCCGCTTGAGGGCAGGCCCTAGAACTGCCGGAGGCGGCGCGGGCCCAGCTCCGTGCGCGGCCCGAGCGGCCGCTCCAGGCTGAGGGCGACGTCGCGCACCGCGACGCCGGACGCGTCCGCCATGACCGGGTTCAGCTCGAGCCGCGCCACCTCCGGCAGGTCGTACCCGAGCCGGGACACCCGCAGCAGCAGCTCCTCCAGGGCCGCGACGTCCACCGGCTCCGCGCCGCGATGCCCGAGCAGCAGCGGCGCCGTCCGGACCGCCCGGATCAGCTCCGCGGCCTCCACATCGGTGAGCGGCCCGAGCCGGTAGGCGCGGTCGTCCAGGAGCGCGGCGGTCTCGTCGGCGAGGCCGAACGAGACGACCGCGCCGAACGACGGGTCCTCCATGGTCACGACCCGGGTCGGCACTCCCCCGGCCGCCGCGTCCGCCGAGACCGCGATGCCGTAGCAGCCGAGCAGCTCAGCGGCCTGCTCCGGCGTCGCCCGCACCGGATCGCCCGACCCCAGCCATCCCTCGACCAGCGCCCGCGCGCGCTTGCGGTCGGTCCCCGCCAGCTCCGGGAGGCGGCCCAGGGGCGTCCGCCGCCACTGCGCGTACTGGATGACGTAGGCCAGCGCGCGCACGGCGTCCTCCGGCGCGGCATAGGACGGCACCGACCCCTCCGCCGCCATCCCGTCCGGCCCGGTGATCCGCAGATCGTCCGGCATGCCCTCCGACCCCAGGTACGTCGCCACGATCGGCTTGCTGCCGCCCGCCGCCAGCCGCAGGATCTTCTGCGGGACCCGCACGTCGTACCCGCCGATCGTGGGCGGGGTGAACAGCGCCACGATCGCGTCCACCGAGTCGTCGGCCAGCGCGCCCGCCAGCGCGGCCTCGTAGTCGTCGGCGTCCGCGCGCGGCCCGAGGTCGACGCGCGGCCGGACCTCCAGGCCCAGGGCGACCGCCGCGTCCTGCGCCAGCAGCCCCAGCGAGTCCGAGTTGTCGATGATCGCGATCCGGTCGCCGGACGGCAGCGGCTGGTAGGCCAGCAGCTGCGCCACGTCGAACAGCTCCGCCAGGTCCTCCACCCGGATCAGGCCCGCCTGCTGGAACAGCGCACTGACCGCGTGATCGGGCAGGGTCAGCGCGCGCGCCGCGTGCCCGATCGGAACACCCTGTGTACTGCGCCCGCTCTTCACCGCCACGATCGGCTTGCGGCGGCCCAGCCGGCGCGCCAGCCGCGCGAACTTGCGCGGGTTCCCCAGCGACTCCAGGTAAAGGAGGACGGCCTTGGTCGCCGGGTCCTCCTCCCAGTACTGCATCAGGTCGTTGCCGGACACGTCCGCCCGGTTCCCCGCGGACACGAACGTCGACAGCCCGAGGCCGCGCTCCGCCGTCCGCTGCAGGATCGCGATGCCGAGCGCGCCCGACTGCGAGAAGAAGCCCACCGGGCCCCGGCCCGGCATCGTCGGCGCCAGCGTCGCGTTCAGCCGCACGTCCGGGTCGGTGTTGGCGATGCCCAGGCAGTTCGGGCCGACCACCCGCATCCCGTAGGCGCGCGCCAGCCGCACCAGCTCCTCCTGGTCCGCGCGTCCCTCCGGGCCCGTCTCACCGAACCCCGACGACACCACGACCAGGCCCCGCACGCCCTTGCCCGCGCACTGCTCCACCACCTCGCGGACCGTGTCGGCGCGCACCGCGACCACCGCGAGGTCCACGTCGTCGGGAATGTCCAGGACGGACGCGTACGCCCGCACCCCCGCCACCGCCGTCGCCGTCGGATGCACCGGATACACCGGCCCGGTGAAGTCCCCGCTCAGCAGGTTCCGCAGCACGGTCTGCCCGACGCTGTGCTCCGCCCGGCTCGCCCCGACCACCGCCACCGACTCCGGGAACAGCAGCCGCTGGATCGACCGGGACTCCGCCCGGTGCTCGCGCGCCGCCATCACCTCCACGGACGTCTCCGTCGGCTCCAGGTCCAGGACGAGCTCGATCACGCCCTCCTCGAACCGCTGCTCCGCCCGGTAGCCCGCCTCGCGGAACACCCGCGTCATCCGCCGGTTGTCCGGCAGCACGCTCGCCACGAACCGGCGCACCCCGCGCTCCCGCGCCGCCGCCGCGATGTGCTCCAGCAGCACCGCGCCCAGGCCCCGCCCCTGGTGGGCGTCCTCCACCAGGAACGCGACCTCCGCCGTCTCCGGCCGGTCGCTCAGCAGGTCGTACCGGACGACCGCCACCATCTCCTCGCCGATCGTGGCGATCAGCGCGACACGCCGGTCGTAGTCCACCCCGGTGAAGTGCTCCACCTCACGGTCCGTGAGATACGGGCGCGGCGAGAAGAAGCGGTAGTAGATCGACTCCGGCGACAGCCGCGCGTAGAAGACCCGCAGGAGGTCGCCGTCCTCGCTCCGGATGGGCCGCAGATGCGCCGTCCCGCCGTCGCTCAGGACGACGTCGGCCTCCCACTGATCCGGATAACCCTCGGTCACGTACCCGAGCGTAAGGCACGCGGCGCCGCCGGCACCCGGAGGAAAAACCCGCGTTCCCGGGTTTCGCTGCGCGTTCGAGACCTAATCGGGGGCCCGGAGCTGTTACGGTCGTTCCACGCCCTGAATGCCGCTCGCGCGGGCCGTGTTGATCGAGGTGATGACTCCATGACGCGCGTGGTCGTGGTCGGCGATCTCATGACAGATACCGTGGCTCGTGCCGCGTACCCCTTGGCGAAGGGCAGTGACACGCCCGCCGCCGTGACGACCCATGGGGGAGGTTCGGGCGCCAACGTCGCGTCCTGGCTCGCCCTGGAGGGGATCGAGGTCGCCTTCGTCGGCCGCCGAGGCTCCGACATCGCGGGCCGCAACCGGGACATGGAGCTGATGGGGTACGGCGTCGACGCCCGCCTCGTCATGGACCAGGAGCGCCCGACCGGCACCTGCGTGGTGATGGTCACCCACAAGGGCGACCGCACCATGCTGTCGGACCCCGGCGCCAACGCCGCCCTCCTGCCCGAGGACATCGAGCGCTGCAAGGACCTGTTCTCGCAGGGCACGCACCTGCACATGTCCGGCTACTCGCTGATCACCGAGGGCTCCCGCAAGGCCGCCACCCACGCCCTCGACCTGGCCCGCCAGGCGCAGATGTCGGTGTCGGTCGACGGCGGCTCGTCCTCCCCGCTCAAGCGGATGGGCGCCGAGCCGTTCCTGGAGTGGACGCAGGGGGCCCGCCTCCTGATCGTCACCGCCAAGGAGGCCGAGATCCTCACCGGCCGCGAGAATCCGGCGGCCGCCGCGAAGGTGCTCACCGCCTGGTACCCGCAGGTCGTCATCAAGGTCGGCGCCGACGGGGCCCTCTGGTACACCAACGGCCGCCCCGAGCCCGTCACGGTCGCCGCGGAACCGGTCGAGAAGGTCGTGGACGGCACCGGCGCGGGCGACGGGTTCGTCGCCGGGTTCCTGCCGCCGTGGCTGGACGGCAAGCAGCCCGCCGACGCCCTCACCGCCGGCTGCCGGCTCGCCGCCCAGGCCACCCAGCACCTCGGCGCCCGCCCCTCCCTCGACGTGGTCGACAACCAGATCAAGTAGAGGTGCTCATCCAAGCCCGCGTTGCGACTGACAGGTTGTCTCGCCGCTCCGCTAGCGCTTCGCGCGAAACCGCCTGTCAGTCGTCGGGTATGCCCGCTGCGCTCGCCGGCGCTCGCTCCGCGTGCCTGCCCGTGGCGACGGCTGGGCTTCAGTCTTCCGTGCCGTTCTCGACCGGCTTCGCCGGTCAGGCGAGGGGGGTGTAGGTGCGCACGTCCTCGTGGACGGCGGCCCAGAGGCGGTTCAGCGGGTGGCCGGCGTCGTAGCGCTCCAGGTCGGCGCGGCGGACGAACGCGCCGGTCATCAGCTCGGCCTTCGGCTCGAGGTCGTCGTGCAGGCCGATGGCGCGCAGCGGGGCGGCGTCCGGGTCGTCGCGGCCCGCCATGCCGCGCCCGATCGAACCGGTGACGATCATGCAGCCGCGGACGAAGCCGGAGCGCAGCAGCGACAGCCCGTAGTGCACGTCGTCGATGTCGGCGACGACGTTCAGCCGGTCCCGGAACGCGGGGCCGTACCAGGTGGCCAGCAGGTCGGCGACGAGGCCGGCGGGAGGCAGCACCAGCGGGACGCGGCCGAGCCGGCTGGTGCGGACCGGCCCGTCCGGCAGCTCGCTCTCCGGCAGGTTCGTGAGCAGCAGCGCCTGGCCGCGCGCGTACTCGATGACCTCGTACTCCTTCAGCCGCTGGTCGCCCTCGGCCGTGCTGACGATGCTCCCGCACACCAGGTCGACCTGCTTGGTCTCCAGCCGGGACCACAGGTCCTTCGTGCGCACGTGCGCGACCTTGAACTCGACCTCGCGCTGGCGGAACTCCTCCGAGACCCGCGCCCACGCGCGGGACACGATCGGCAGCGTGAACTCGGTGGTGCCGACCGTCAGCATCCGGCCGAGCCGGCGGCGGCTCCAGTGGATCGACTCCAGCCAGTTCGCGATGGTCGTCCGCGCCAGCTCCACCGTCGTCTCGCCGGTCGGGGTGAACAGAAAGTCCTTTCCGCGGCCCTGCCGGACCGTCAGCACCTCCCCGCACAGCGCCTGGCTGTTGCGGTTGAGGGTGTCCAGCTGCTTCTGGACGCTGGACTGCTCCCGCCCGAGCGCCCGCGCGGCGCGCAGTGCCGACCCCGTCTCGTGGACCACCAGCAGCGTGCGGAGCTGGTCGAACGTGGTGTCCAGCAGGCCGGGCGGGCAGTCGAGGAGCGCGTCGAGAGTCGATGACACGGGGAGGGACACTACTACCTCGCTCCTTCGCCCCGCCGAAATGGCCGTCCGTTCATCTGAGCGGGAAATGATGACATTTCCCGCTCAACTTATCTCAAGATGTTCTCTCAAACAGCTGGACAGGGTTTTCTAACCTCTAGAACACTTTCCTTCCGTTGCCACCCCGTACCCGAGGAAGCCGACCGTGACCCCGACCGCCCCCGCGCACCCCGTCCCGCCGACCGACGGCGCCCCGCCGGAGAAGATCGCCGTGCCGATCGTGCCCTCGCTCGCCGGACCGCACCCGGGCGACCGGCTCGTGTACTCGGCCGTGCGGGCCGAGCCCGCCGGGCGGCGCACCCACCGGCCGCGCCCTGCGGGCGGCGCTCCCGAGGGCGCGGGAGGCCGCCCCCTGCGGTCGCACTGACCCCGGTTCGCCGCGGCCCTTCTCCGCCGCGGCGCCCGGACCGGTCCCCGGTCCGTGCGCGGGGCCGCGCGCACGGGCCGGTCCATCCGCTCCGCCCGCGCCTACAGGGGCGCGCGGGCGGCGCCTCGCGGGCAAGGCCGGGCCGCCCACAGGCCCGGCCCCCCGGAAGACCCCCTCCGAAAGGCACAGCCCCGCCTCCTCTCCCCTCGGCAAAGAGCCTGCCCGTCTCGCTGTCCAGCGACCCCGCCGCACCCGGCCTGGAGTCCGCGCCGTTCCTCGTCGCGCACGCCTCCAGCCGCGACGCCTCGCTGAAGGCGACCCTGCAGGCCTGCGACCTGCAGTGGCGGACGCCGAGCAGCAACCGGTGACCCGCCTCCAGCCGATGCAGCCGCCCCTCGAAACCGACCGCACCCGCCACCACGCCCTCACGACTAACCGGGGTCGCCCCCTCAGAACTGCCCGTGGCCGGCGCCAGAACCCAAAGCAGGGCAAGGCCGCCGCAACCCCTCGGGCAGCCCCGCCACGGTCTCGAAACCGGCCTCACCGGTTCGGGGTTGATCCTGGGCGTTGCTGCCGGGGCCGGCGTGGTCGGTCTTGTGAGGCGGGCTCGTTTCGTCGGTGGGGCTGGTGGGAGGGTGGGGACTGCGGGGAACAGGTCACGTGTCGTCCGGCTTTGTCATCGACGGGCGGTGAGCGTCCGGTCGGGGCGCCCTCGCACGAGCGAAGGAGAGAAGAGCGGCCATGCGTGCTGTGAGATTCGCCGAGTACGGTGCTCCGTCCGTCCTGAAGGTCGTGGAGACCGACGTCCCCGAGCCCGGGCCCGGCCAGGTCCGGGTGGCCGTGCGCGCCGCCGGGGTGAACCCGATCGACGTCAAGGTGCGTTCGGGTTCGATGTCGGGCGGTGAGCCGCTGGCCGCGCCGCGGTCGCTGGGCTCCGAGGTCTCCGGCGTCGTGGACGCCGTCGGCGACGGGGTCACGGACGTGTCGGCGGGCGACGCCGTGGCCGGGTGGCCCATCGGCGGCGGGTACGCCGACTACGCGCTGCTGTCGGTCTATGCGGCGAAGCCGGACGCCCTGACCTGGGAACAGGCCGCGGCGCTGCCCGTGGCGGGCGAGGCCGCGCTGCGCTCGCTGCGCGCCCTCAAGCCCGGGCGCGGAGAGACGCTTCTGATCAACGGCGCGTCCGGTGCCGTGGGCGCCCTCGCGACGCAGATCGCCGTCGCGGACGGCGTGACCGTCATCGGCACGGCCGGCCCGGCGAACCTTGACCGGGTGCGGGCCTTGGGGGCGGCCGCGACCACCCACGGCCCGGGTCTGGCCGACCGCGTGCGCGACCTGGCGCCACAGGGCGTGGACGCGGTCCTGGACGCGGCCGGGCACGGGGCGCTTCCGGACGCGATCGCCCTGCGCGGCGGCGTGGACCGCGTGGTGACGATCGCCGACCCGGCCGCCTTCGACCTCGGCGTCCCGTTCCTGTCGGGCGGCCCGGAGGACCAGACCGCGGAGGTGCTGCGCACGCTGCTGGAGGCGGCGGCGCAGGGCCGGATCACCCCGCCCGCCGCCCAGAGCATGCGCCTGGACCAGGCCGTCCAGGCGCACGAGCTGCTGGAGGCGCGCGGCTCCGGCAAGATCGTCCTCATCCCCTGACGCCCTCCCGGCCTCTCCGCCTCGCGCGAGGCGGAGAGGGGTCGCCGGCGGTCGACGAGGGCCGCTTCGGCGAGGCCGGTCTCGTGCAGGAGGGATCAGTTGGGGGTGGCCAGGGTGAGCGGGAGGATCGCTTGGGCGCCCGCCTCCTTCAGCAGGCGGGTGGCGACGGTCATGGTCCATCCGGTCTCTATCCGGTCGTCGATCAGGAGGATGGGGCCGGACGCCTCCTTGGCCGCGATGGCGACGGGTTCGGGCAGCGTCAGCGAGTTCCAGACCGAGCGGAGGCGCTGGGCGCTGTTGTGACGGCGCGGGACGGATTCGCCCACGGGGACCATCTCGCCCAGGTAGGGCAGGCGGCCGATCTCGGAGATGCGCCGGCCGAGGGTGCCGACGAGGCGAGGGCGTGAGCGCGAACCGATCGTGACGATTCCGGTCGGGCGGGCCGGCCAGTCCCAGGCGGCGAGGACCTTGACGACGGCGTCGACCATGTCGGCGGGGACCTCGGTGTCCGCGGCGGCGAACAGCTCGCGGAGCCGGTTGCCCCAGCCGATGTCGGTCAGCCGGCCGAGGGCGCGTCCCGTCTCGGCCTGCTGGTCGGGCTTGATGCGGCCGGAGACGCCGAGGTCGTCCTTGACGCCGGTCGGCCACATGCGGCGCGGTGCGACGTCGACGCCGGGCCGGTGCAGGCGGTCGCGGGCCCGGTTCGCGCCGTCGGCGGTGACGTCGGCGGGCCAGTGCTCGCCGGTGCAGTTGTCGCAGCGGCCGCAGGGCGCGGCGGCGGGATCGTCCAGCTGCCCGCGGAGGAACTCCTCGCGGCAGGCCGCCGTCGTGATGTAGTCGAGCATCGCCTGCTGCTCGCGGCGGCGTTCGGACGTGACGCGCTCGTAGCGTTCGCGGTCGTAGGCCCAGGGGTGGCCCGTGGATGTCCAGCCGCCCTTGACGCGGCGGACGGCGCCGTCGACGTCGAGGACCTTCAGCATCATCTCGAGGCGGTTGCGGCTCAGGTCGACCTGGGGTTCGAGCGCGCCGGTGGACAGCGGGCGATCGGCGGCGTCCAGGACGTCGAGGGTGGTGCGGACGACGGTCTCCGGCGGGAAGGCGAGGCTGGCGAAGTAGGCCCAGATCTCGCGGTCCTCCCGGCCGGGCAGCAGGATCACCTCGGCGCGGTCGACGCCGCGCCCCGCGCGCCCGATCTGCTGGTAGTAGGCGACCGGGGACTGCGGGGCGCCGACGTGCACGATGAAGCCGAGGTCGGGCTTGTCGAAGCCCATCCCGAGCGCGCTGGTGGCGACGAGCGCCTTGAGGCGGTTGCCCTGCAGGTCCTGTTCGGCCTGGAGGCGTTCGGCCGGCTCGGTCTGGCCGGTGTAGACGGCGACCTCGTGCCCGCGGTCGCGGAGGTAGCCGGTGATCTCGTGGGCGGCGGCGACCGTGAGGGTGTAGATGATGCCCGAGCCCGGCAGGGACGCCAGGTGCTCGCCGAGCCAGGCGATGCGCTGCTCGGCGGTGGGCACGGCGACGACGGCGAGGCGGAGGGACTCGCGTTCGAGCGGGCCGCGCAGGACGAGGGCGTCGTCCCCGGCGAGCTGCTCGGCGACGTCCTGGGTGACGCGGGCGTTGGCGGTGGCGGTGGTGGCGAGGACGGGGATGCCGGGCGGGAGCTCGGCGAGCAGGGTGCGCAGCCGGCGGTAGTCGGGCCGGAAATCGTGCCCCCAGTCGGAGATGCAGTGCGCCTCGTCGACCACGACGAGGCCGGCGCCGGCGGCGAGCTGCGGGAGCACCAGGTCGCGGAAGTCGGGGTTGTTGAGGCGCTCGGGGCTGACCAGCAGGACGTCGACCTCGCCGGCCTCGACCTCGGCGAAGATCCGCCGCCAGTCGTCGGTGTTGGCGGAGTTGATCGTGCGGGCGTGGATGCCGGCCCGGTCGGCGGCCTCGATCTGGTTGCGCATCAGCGCCAGCAGCGGTGAGACGATCACGGTGGGGCCGGCGCCGCGCTCGCGCAGCAGCCGCGTCGCCACGAAGTAGACGGCGGACTTGCCCCAGCCGGTGCGCTGCACCACCAGGGCGCGGCGCCGCTCGACGACGAGCGCGCTGATCGCCGTCCACTGGTCGTCGCGGAGCCGGGCGTGCTCGCCGGCGAGGGCGCGCAGGCACCGCTCGGCATCGTCGCGGAGTCCGTCGGGATTGCTCATGCACCCTTGGTATCAGCGGCGGCCGAGCGGTCGCACCAGAACATCGTTCTGTGGATAAACCGCCGAGGACCCACCGGTGACCGCGGGCGGCGCCATGGGTAGCCTGCCTGGAAGATCGATTTCACGGCGAATCGATTTCACGGCGGAAGGGACAGCGGCGGGGGATGGGCGCGGCGGAACGCTTGCGGCGGACGTGGCAGGTCCTCATGGACGGCTCGCCGCCCGAACTCCCCGAGGACGAGCCGAGCGAGGTCGTCGACCCGCGCGCGGTCGACCTCGTACTGCGCGTCGGCGAGCTCCTGCTGGCCAGCGGCGAGACCACCGAGCGCGTGAACGAGGCGATGCTCGGCCTGGCGGTCGCCTATGAGCTCCCCCGGTGCGAGGTCCAGGTGACGCTCACCAGCATTCTGGTGTCGGCCCACCCCGGCAAGGGCGCGCCGCCGATGACGGGGGCGCGGGCCATCCGCCGCCGTACGCCCGCCTATTGGCGGCTCACGAAACTGCACGCGCTCGTCCAGGAGGCGTCCATCGGGATGCTGGAGCTGGACGAGGCCCACAAGCAGCTCGCGCAGATGAAGAGGGAGCGCGGTCCTTACCCGGCGTGGCTCATCGTCGCGTCGCTGGGGCTGATCGCCGCCTCGGCCAGTGTCCTGTCCGGCGGCGGGCCGCTGGTGGCGGGGACGGCGTTCGTCGCGACGCTGCTGGGCGACCGCACCGCCGCCGCCCTCGCCCGCCGCGGCATCGCCGAGTTCTTCCAGCTGACGGTGGCCGCCGCCATCGGCGCGGCGGGCGCCGCGATCGTGGTGGCGGCGGGCAACCCGCAGCACGCCTCGACCATCGTCACCGGTGCGATCCTCGCCCTGCTGCCGGGCCGGCCCCTGGTGGCCAGCATCCAGGACGGCATCACCGGGGACCTCGTCAGCGCGGCCGCGCGCGGGCTGGAGGTCTTCTTCATGATCGCGGCCATCGTGGCGGGTCTCGGCGCGGTGGTGTACGTCGCGGTGAACCTGAACGTGCCGATCGACGTGAGCCACCTGCCCACCGCCCCGGCGACGCTCAAGCCCGTCCCGCTGATGGCGGCCGCCGCCGTGTCGGTGACGTTCGCCGTGTCGCTGGCGGCGCCGCGGGACGTGCTCCTGGCGTCGGCTCTCGGCGGGGCGCTCATCTGGACGCTCTATGTGATGCTCCGGGGGTGGAACGTTCCCCCCGTGCTGGCCTCGGCGGTGGCGGCGATCATCGTCGGTGTGCTGGCGAACTGGCTGGCGCGACGGCACGGCGCTCCCGTCATGCCGTACGTGGTGCCGGCCATCGGGCCCCTGCTGCCGGGGACCGCGCTCTACCGCGGGATGGTCGAGCTGAACACCGGGTCCCCGCAGTCGGGCGTGCTGAGCCTCATCACCGCCCTGTCGGTGGCCCTCGCGCTGGGCGCCGGCGTCAACCTGGGCGGCGAGCTCGTGCGCGCGTTCCAGCGCGTCGGGCTCACGGCGGGCGGGCGCTGGGCGCGTCCGGCGGCCCGCCGGACGCGCGGCTTCTGACCGTCAGGCGCCTCGCACCACCGGAAATGTCGGTGGCGGACGTTACGTTCGCCGCATGTACCGACAGGGAGACATCCTGATCCTGCCCGTGCCCGAGGGCGAGGTCCCGCAGTCCGTCCGGGACCTGCCGCCGTCCCCGCGGGACGGCAGGGGGCGCATGGTGCTGGCGCTGGGCGAGGCCACCGGTCACGCGCACGCGCTCTCGGCGCCGGGTTCGCTGCTGCGGGTCCCCGACCCGCTCGCTCCCGACCACCTGCATCTGCCGTCCGGTGGCCGGCTCGTGCACGAGGAGCACGCGGCCATCACGCTGCCCAAGGGCTGGTACAGGGTGATCCGGCAGCGCGAGTACGTGCCGGGCACCGTCCGGGTCGTGGCGGACTGAGGGGCGTGCACATGGTGACCGAGACGCGGCGCGAGACGCACTTCGTGGTCGGCGACTGGCAGGCGGACGCCTTCCGCACCGACCCCGCCGACCGTGTGCGTGCCGAGGCGGGGGTGGCCGCCGCCTACGCCGCCGCCGGCCTGGCCGCGCCCGAGCGGTTCGTGTGGGTGCCCTCCCCCGCGCGCGGGGCCGTCGCGGCCGCCGTGCTGGGCGGGCAGGAAGCGGCGTTGCGGAAGGCCGGATTGGACGACCTGCTCGAGCGGGCCCGCGCCGACCTCGGCGAAGGCCCCGCGGGCGCGAGCGTGCTGGCGGAAGTGCGGACCCGGCCCTGGGAGGCCGAGCGAACGGCGGTCTGCTCCGAGCAGGGGCCAGAGCAGTGGCCGCGGACCTGGGGCGAGACGGGCGGGCTCCTCTGGAACCAGGTCCAGTCGCTGGTCGCACGCGTGCGCGGCGCCGTCGGCGAACAGGCGCAGGGCCGGTCCGCCAAGTCGGGCAACCTGCTGCCGACGCCGGAGGAGAACGCGGCCGAGGGCGTCCTGCGCTCCGCGACGCTCGACGCCGTCCTGGGCCAGCACGACGCGCCCTGGCTGGCGCTGTTCGAGTCCGTTGGCCGGTTGGACGGGCCTCTCGCGGGCCTGGCGGAGGCCGCTCGTTCGTCCGGCTGGTGGTGGCCGTACGAGCGGTTGGTCATCATGTCGGAGCGCCCCTGCGAGCTGCACCGGGACGAACCGGGGCGGCTGCACCGCGGCGACGGCCCGGCCCTGGCCTACCCCGACGGGTTCTCGTTGCACGCCTGGCGTGGCATGCCGATCCCGCCCGACTTCGTGGCCTCCCTCACCGGTCTCACCGCCGGGCGCATCTCCGCGGAGGAGAACGCGGAACTGCGCCGGGTGATGCTGGAGATCTTCGGCTACGACCGCTACCTGGCGGAGACGGGCGCGCGGCCCCTGCACCAGGACGAGACCGGCGTGCTGTGGTCGATCGACCTGCCCGGCGACGAGCCCGTCGTCATGGTGGAGGTGGTCAACTCCACGCCCGAACCCGACGGGACGCACCGCACCTACTACCTGCGGGTCCCGCCGTCCACCCGCACCGCGCGCGCGGGCGTCGCATGGACGTTCGGCGTCGACGAGGCCGACTACCGCCCGCAGAAGCAGACCTGAGCCCCCTGGACGGCGGCCTACGGCGGCCCGCGCCGTCCGTCCTCGTGGCGGGAGCCCCTTGGTAGCACTTCCCCAGTCACCAAGGGGCGCCCGCCCGCTCCCACCCGCCGCTCATGCCCGCCACTCAGGGGGTCGCGGCCTGCGCCCAGGTGACCTTCCCCTCCTCGGTGGGCCGCCAGCCCCATGAGCGGGACAGCGCTCCGACGATGAAGAGCCCGCGGCCGCTTTCGGCCTGCATGTCGCGCGGGGCCTCGACGGGGCCGTCGGGGTTGTCGTCCCACACCTCCACCATGGCCGTCTTGTCGTCGGGCAGGTACAGCACCAGGGTCACGGTTCCGGCGTGACGGATCGCGTTGGTGACGAGCTCGCTCGCGATGAGCTCGACGTCGCCCGTCGTGTCCGGGCGGTCCCAGCCCTCCAGGACGACGCGGACCACGTCGCGTGCCGCGCGCACCGAGGTGTCCGCCGGCTTCAGCGCCAGAATGAAGTGGGGGCGTTCGAGATAGTCCACGGCATCGCCTAACGGTCGCCTGCTATCGCCAGCATGCGCCCTCCAGGGCGGTCGTGCACGGGATCCTTCCCCGACGCCATGACCGTCCGTGCGGCTCGACCACCGCCTGATTCGTTCACTGTTCGCAGTCATTCAGCTCCGTGTGGTGACCATGCGGGACCATCCACAGCGTGGCGGGGCGAGCGGAGAATTGCAAGATGCCGCAGGACGCCCGTCACGCCCGCCCTCCGAGGGCGCCGGGGCAGGTCGCAGGGATGGGTCACCTCGCGGCTACATCTCGCCGAGCAACGCGGGGATGCGTTCCAGGACGCCGCCGGCGAACGTGTCATAGAGGCCGAGAGGCTCCAGGTGGACATAACCGATGTGACAGTCGCACCTATCCAGCGGGCAAGGGCGCGGGGCGAGGGCGTCGCGGAACGAGCCGTCGTAGAGGTTGCCCAGGACGGCCGGGACGAAGTGGCAGCGGCGCACCGTGCCCTCGCCGTCGACCGACACGACGGTGTCGCCCGTGCGGCAGGCGAGCCCGCGGCTGGCGTGCGGGTGGCGACTGACCGGGAACAGCGGGTCGAGCACGGTCCAGGCTGCGGCCTCCTCGTCGCTGTAGGCACGTCCCTCGGCGGCGTTGACCCACAGATAGGTTCCGGCGGGCAGTTCGGCGCGGAGGCGGCGCGCCGTGTCCAGGTGTTCGGGCTCGCCGACGATTCCGACGCTGTGCCGTACACCGCGCTCGGTCAGCTCGCGGCATTTTCCAAGGAAGCGCTCATAGGGGACCTGTCCCGGGTGGTACGTCGCCCATAGAGCGAGCTTTGACAGGTCCGCCTCGGAGGTCCACGACGCCCGGTGGCTGAGGTTCGTCTGGATCGCGACGCGCTCGACGTGCGGCAGGCGGCTCAGTTCGGTGAGGGCCCGCCGATACCAGGACCTGACGAGCCCTTCTCCCCATGGCGTGAAAAGCACCGACACACGGTGCTCCTGATCGGCCACCCATGCGGTGAAGCGTTCGAGGGCCGCACGGTCCGCGCGCAGCTGTTCCGGTGTGTCGCGGCGTTTGGCGAAGGGACAGTAGGGGCAGTCGTAATCACAGCTGGCGAGCGGACCCCTGTAGAGAATCGTGAGGTGCTGCATCAGCGCGCCTGGTAGGAGGCCATCAGTTCCCGCACGCCTTCCGAGAACAGTCCGGGTCCGATGGCGTCGGAATGGGCAAGCCCCTCGGGGGTCAGTTTGAGAGCGGTCTCGGTCGTCTCCAGCCAGCCGAGGTCGTCGAACGGTTTCAGGCCCGTGGCGAAGTCGGCGCATGGGTCGGTACCGAAGCGGGACCTGTAGGAGCCCCGGTCGAGCCCGTTCGCTTGGAGAAGCGACTGGAGGAGATGGCGGCGGCGCTGCTCCCGCTCGTCCAGCTCGAATCCGACCCGTGCGGTGGTGAAGTCCTCTTCGCGCACGTAGTCGTCGATGATGGACCTGACGTGCCGCTGCTCCACCGCGTACTCGAACGAGTAATGCAGGCCGGCCGTGTAGGAGCGTGCTCCGCAGCCGAGGCCGACCATGCCGTCGGTCTGGCAGCAGTACTCCGTGCCGCCGGCCGACCGGTCGGGCAGCCGGAACATGCGCATCGAGACCTGCTCATAGCCTTCGCTCAGGAGATGGTCACGGCCGAGCCGGTACAGGGTGAGGCGCTGGTCGTCCCACTCCTGCGGGCGGCGCCCAAGGCCCGTGAGAGGGCGGACATAGAGCGGATAGAGGTAGAGCTCTTCCGGACGCCATTTCAGTGCGGCGTCCAGGGAGTGCAGCCACGTGGCGGGCGTCTGCCCGTCGATGCCGTAGATGAGGTCGATGTTGAGCGTGGGGAAGCCGACGGCCCGGATCCGGTCGAGCGCGGCCTCCACCTCCGCGCGCTTCTGCGGGCGCACGGCGGCGCGGGCCTCCGCGTCGATGAAGCTCTGCACCCCGATGGAGACGCGGGTGGTGCCGTGCTCGGCGAGCACCGTCAGCCGGTCGGTGGTCGCGGTCGCCGGGGACGTCTCCACTCCCAGCGGGATCTCGCCGAATCCGGCGAACCTGCCGGCGATGCCGCAGAGCCGTTCCAGTTCCGCCGCGGTGAAGTAGGTGGGGGTGCCGCCACCGAAGGCCGCGGTGGCGAACGAGGCGCGGTCGCCCAGTGCCTCCAGTACGGCGGTCGCCTGGCGGTCGAGAGCGTCAAGGTAGGCGCCGGTCAGTTCCTCGGGAGCGCCGGTGCGCGTGAAGAGGTTGCAGAACCCGCACCGCATCTCGCAGAACGGCACGTGCATGTAGAGGAAGAGCGCGTCCGATGGTTCCGCCGACCACACCTGCCGCAATGCGGGTTGCGGCGTCAGCGGCCGGTAGGCGGTCTTGTGCGGGTAGGCGTAGACGTACGCCTGGTAGGGGGCGGTGGTGGTCACGATAGAACGAACTCCCCGTACGGAACGGTCCACACGACTTCGTGGCCGATGCGGTGACCGGTGTGGCCGTCCTCTCCGTACGCCGTCCCGTGGTCGGAGCAGACGATGACGAAACAAGGACGGCGCATCAGGTCGAACAAGCGCCCTATATGAGCGTCGACGTGGCGGAGGGCAGCGGCATGACTTGCGCGCGTGTCCCCGTGCGCGCGCGTACCGCCGTCCAGGTAGAACCAGTTGGGCTGGTGTAGGGACGCGACGTTCAGCAGCAGGAACAGACGGCGGTCGGCGGGCAGTCGCGCCATGACGTCGGCGATGCGGTCGATCTGGTTGGGCAGCGACGCCGGGTCCGCGACGCCGAACCCGGGCTCCCAATGGCTCTCGGCGAACAGCGACGGAAGCGCGGAGCCTAGCGGTGTGAGCTTGTTGAAGAAGCCGACGCCGCCGACGCAGACCGTGTGGTAGCCGGCGGACGCGAGCCCGGTGGGCAGGTCGGCGGCGTCGAACGTCCACGTTCCGGTGCCGGTCGTCTCGCTGCCCGGGAACGCCCCTGCGAACAGGCGCGGATGCAGGCCGGGGGCGGCGGGCGTCGGCAGGAAGCCGGCCAGCATCGCGGTGTGCGCGGCATAGGTGAAGCTGCCGGGCGTGTGGCGGCGCTCCCAGGCCCCCCCGGGAAGGACGGAGGCCAGGGTGGGCGTCTCGCCGACGGACGCCAGTTCGGCGGCGACGTCGTAGCGCAGCGTGTCGAGGGTCACCAGCAGCACGTCGTGGCTGCCGATGACCTCGTTCATGTCGTACATGCGGGGGCGATCTCCGGCAAAGCGGCTCTGACCTGGGCAGTGTAGGTGTCCAGCCCTTCGGCCGGGCCGCCGGCCAGGCCCGTGAGCCCGGGGAGCAGGTCACCGAACGCGTTGACCTCGCACACGGCGAACCGCTTCATGCCCTGGAGCACGAGCAGGTCTACGCCCACCATCGGGCTTCGTGGGAAACAGGCTGCCGCCCGCGCGCACACGTCGAGCGCCCGGAGCCAACCATCCGGCCCGAGCGCGCGCCGCACTGCCGCCAGGTCGCCTCGTGCACCCCCGAGATGCAGGTTCGTCATGGGGCTGCGGCTGGTCCGAACGACGACATGCGTGGGGATACCGCCTAGGACGACGACCCTCAGGTCGAAGACGCTCCCGCCCAGTGCCGCCTTCGGCAACCACCGCTCAACATGCAGACCGTCGGGAACGAGCGCGTCGATGAGCGCCGCGACGTCCCGCTCCGTCTCGTATGCGCGAACCCGCAGTGAGTTGAACAGACCGGCCTCGCCGATCGCCGCCGAGGTGACGGCCCGTACGCGGCCGTCGGGCGCGGCCTGCAAGGCGACCACGCCGGACGCCGACGAGCTGTGCGCCGGCTTGACGAAGACCCGCCGCTCCCCCAGCTCGTCCATGTGCGCGCGCAGTTCCTCATAGGAGCGCACTGGTGGGAGCGCCTGCGGAACGGGTACGCCCGCCGCCGCCATCCGCGCATGCGATCGTCGCTTGTCGAACATGACCGCGATCTCGTCGACGTCGCCGAGGAGACGGGCGCCCGCGCGCGCGGCGGCGCCCTCAATGCGGTGCAGCGCTGCGACGAATGTCGAATACCAGCGTGCGCCCCCGCCCACACGGGACGGGTCACCGGGACCGCGCAGGAGCGCGTCCGCCGCCGGATCCTCCCCGGGGGAGTCGATGCGGAGTACGTCGCCGGAGTCCAGTGCGAGGTCCACGCCGTGCAGGACGTCCGTCCAGGCGATGAGCCGCGGCTCTGGCAGGCCGCACGACCGGCACGCCTGGGCGAACAGCGCGGGACGCCGGTCGCCCGGCGTCCCGACCACAACGAAGCTCATCGGCCCACCGTGTGGCGCACGCTCACTCCGCCACCGCGATGTAGTGCCACTCGCCGTCCGGCTTCTCCTGCTCGCTCAGGTCGACCTTGACCCCGGGGAACGCGGCCTTCATGCGCTCCACCATGGCGTCGGACAGGAAATGGTGGTGCAGGTCCAGCTTGCGCAGGTGCGTGAGGGGCTGCCCGGACAGCAGCGCCTCGGCGCCCTGGTCGGTGAGGATGCCCATCGCCAGGCTCAAGGTCTCCAGCCGCGCCACGATGGGCGCGCCCGCGACCGCCGCCGCGATCTCGTCCTGGATCTGGCTGTCCTCCAGGCCGAGGTGGCGCAGCGCGGGCAGCCGTTCGCCGGACAGCAGCGGGGCCAGGTCGGCGACGGTGGCGTCGCCGCCGTAGTTGTCCTCCCCGAGCCACAGGTCGAGGCGCTCCAGGTTCGGCAGCTCGCTCGCGCCGACGGCCCGCACGATCGTCGCGGGCAGGCCGCCCGACTCGAACCGCAGCACGCGCAGGTGCTCGCTCTTGATCGGTGACAGGACGAGGCCCTGCGCGCCGCGGATCTCGAAGCGCTCCAGCTCAGGGAACGCGGCGAACAGCGGTGAGACGTCCCCGTGCTCGATCCACGAGATCTCCGCCTCCTCGCCGGTGATGTCGCCGAGGAAGAGCGCCTTCAGCTTCGGGAAGGCCGCGGCGTTCTCGCACAGCAGCGCCGCGGGGTCGGCGACGGCCTCGTCGTAGGACGCGCCCCAGTAGCCGATGATCAGAGCCGTGATCTCCGCGGTGTCGACGGTCTCCAGGAACCGCGCGAACGTGTCGGTGAAGGGCTCCTCGTCGAACATCGTCCCGACGTACCAGGCGGCCTCGCCGGCGGGCGGCAGCTCCTCGTCGGCCTGCTCCTCGCCGACCGCGTCGTCGTCCTCCTCGGCGGCCACCCCCGTCTCGCAGTCGAAGGTGGCCACCGGTAGGCCGGCGTACTCCTCTAGATGCTGATAAACGCCCATGGGTCCCTTTCGCAGGTTCGTTGGGTCCCTGTCCTATCAGGACCGGCCGACAGACCGCGCCGCTTTCGGCGCGCCGCCGCCCCAGGGCGCCGCGGCGCCGCTCAGGACGCCATCAGCACCGAGCCCTTGTACTTGTCCTGCACGTACTTGCGCACCTCGGGCCCGTGCAGGAGCTGGACGAGCTTCTTCACGCGCGGGTCGTTCGCGTTCTCCGGCAGCGTGACGATGCCGTTGGCGTAGGGGTTGCCCTCCGGCTTCTCCGCGGCGAGCGCGTCCTTGACCGGCGACAGGTTCGCCTCAAGCGCGTAGTTGCCGTTGATGACCGCGGCGTCCACGTCGTCGAGCGAGCGGGGCAGCTGCGCGGCCTTCAGCGGCTTGAACTTCAGGTGCTTGGGGTTGCTCGCGACGTCCTTCTCGGTGGCGCTCGTGGGCGCGCCCGGCTTGAGCGTCAGCAGACCGTTGTCGGCGAGCAGCTTCAGGGAGCGCCCCTCGTTCGCCGGGTCGTTCGGCACCGCCACGGTCGCGTTCTGCGGGAGCGCCTGCAGGCTCTTCACCTTGCTGGAGTACACGCCGAGCGGCTCGAGGTGCACCGGCGCGACGAACGTCAGCTTGGTCCCGGCCTTCTTCTCGTACTCCTGCATGAAGGGCACGTGCTGGAAGTAGTTGGCCGTGACCTGCTTCTCCTTCAGCGCGGTGTTGGGCTGCTGGTAGTCGTCGAACGTCACGATGTCCAGCTTCAGCCCGGCCTTGGCCGCCAGGTTGTCCTTGACGTACTTCAGGATGTCGCCGTGCGGGACGGGGTTGACCGCGACCTTCAGCGGGGCGTCCGGATCGTCGGACGCGCCCGAGGAGCCGCAGGCCGCCAGGCCCGCGACCAGGCCGACGGAGGCAAGGGCGATGGTGAGCTTGCGAAGCACGAGGAGTGCCTTTCTGTGCGGGGAGGGCGGTGTCACTTGTGGGACAGGCGGCGGGCGACGAGGTCCCCCACCGCCTGGATGATCAGGACGAGGACGACGAGCAGCAGCACGGTCGCGACCATGACCTTGGTCTCGAAGCGCTCGTAGCCGTAGGTGACGGCGAGGTTGCCGAGCCCGCCGCCGCCGACCGTGCCGGCCATGGCGGTGTAGCCGATCAGCGCGATCACGGTGACGGTCAGCCCGGACACCAGGCCCGGCCGGGCCTCGCGCAGCAGCACCTTGCCGACGAGCTGCCGGCGGGTCGCGCCCATCGCGTCCGCCGCGGCGATCACGCCGGGGTCGACCTCGCGCAGCGCGATCTCGACGAGCCGGGCGTAGAACGGGATGGCGCCGACGGTCAGCGGGACGATCGCGGCGGCGTTGCCGATGCTGGTGCCGACCACGATCCGGGTGAACGGGATGATCGCCACCATCAGGATCAGGAACGGCAGCGACCGGCCGATGTTGACGACCACGCCGAGGACCTTGTTGACCGGCGGCGCGGGCAGCAGCCCGCCCCGGTCGGTGACCACCAGCAGCACCCCGATCAGCAACCCGAGCACCGCCGTGAACAGCGTCGCGACCAGGGTCATGTACAGGGTCTCCCGGGTGGCCGGCCACAGCAGCGGCATGACCTCGTCCCAGCTCATCGGGTGTCCTCCTCGGCGGGCGCGGGTGCGGGGGCAGGGGCGGGGGCGGGGGCGGGGGACGGCCGCGCCACGGCGGCGGACGTGCGCGTCCGCACCTCGACGGCGAGGCCGGACTCGCGCAGGAACGCCAGCTGCGCGGCGTTCGCCGACGGGTCGCCCGGCAGTTCGAGCTGGAGCCGGCCGACCCGCTCGCCGCCGACCGTCTCGACGGCGCCGCCGAGGATGTTGACGTCCAGCGAGTACTTGCGGGCCAGCGCCGACACGAACGGCTGGTCGGTCGCGCCGCCCACGAACGTCACCTCGACGAGGGTCGTGCCGTCGCGGGGCTCGGCGGCCGGCAGCGGGAACAGCCCGCGCGCCAGCTCGGACCCGGGACGCGCCAGCAGCTCGGTCACCGGCCCGGACTCGGTGAACCGGCCGTCGCGCATCACCGCGGCCGCGTCGCAGATGCGCTTGACCACGTCCATCTCGTGCGTGATCAGCAGGACGGTGAGCCCGAGGCGGCGGTTCAGGTCGCGCAGCAGCTCCAGGATCGAGGCGGTGGTCTCCGGGTCGAGCGCGGAGGTCGCCTCGTCCGACAGCAGCACCTTGGGGCGGCCGGCGAGCGCCCGCGCGATGCCGACGCGCTGCTTCTGCCCGCCGGAGATCTGCGCCGGGTAGGCCTTCGCGTGGCCGGTGAGCCCGACCAGGTCCAGCAGCTCGGCGACGCGGTCGGCGCGCTCGCGGCGCGGGACGCCCATGACCTCCAGCGGGAACGCGACGTTGCCCGCCACCGTGCGGCTCGCGAGCAGGCCGAAGTGCTGGTGGATCATGCCGATGCCCTGGCGGGCGCGGCGCAGCTCGGCGCCGCGCAGCGCGAGCAGGTCGCGCCCGCCGATCACGACGCGGCCCTCGTCCGGGCGGTCCAGCAGGTTGACGCAGCGCAGCAGGGTGCTCTTGCCGGCGCCGCTCGGGCCGAGCACGCCGAAGACCTCGCCTTCGCCGACGGTCAGGTCGACGCCGTCGACGGCGGTCACCTCGCGACCGCGGGCGCGGTGGACCTTCCTGAGTTTTTCGATCTGAATCACAGAGAATCATCCGTGCGGACGGGCGCCGCCCTGGTCGGAGGCGGTGCGGGAGTGGGACGGGGCTGCGCCTGGGCGCAGCCGATCAGATGCTGCGACGCCCGGTCGCGCGGAGGCCGGGCCCGGCACGCCGTGCGGGGCGGCACCGGGCGGGGCGGTTATCCACAGAAAAACTGGCGCCTAGGCGGGGCGGTATCCGAGAGATCGGGTGCCGCCCCGTTCATGTGGGGGGATGCGTGTTGACGTGGTGCTTTGGTCGTGCCGTGGCGGGCGGGCGGTGTTGATCTTGTCTCACTGGTGTGCGCTGGTTGCCGCTGGTGCTGGCTGTTCGCGGGCCATGTGCGGGCCATGGCCCGGGGCGGTTGGTGCTGGTCACTCGCTGAGGGCGCGGTCTATGGCCTTGTTGGCGCGAGTCTCGCTGAGCTGGCGCTCTAGGGGGTTGGTTCCCCAATCGGCCAAAGCGATAAGGACGGTGCCGCATTGGTCGGCGTCGCAGCGTGGATGCCTGGCGGCGGTGTCGAACGTGCGGATGGGCCGGTTCAGGAGGCGTCCGGCTTGGCGTCCTGCGGCGCGTAGGCGCTCGCGCTCGTCGGGCGAGTGGTAGACGGTGCCGGTCTCGCCTGATCGCTTTAGCTGGTCGGCGATGACGGCGGCTAGGTCTTCGCTCATCGGGTCCGTCTCCTCCTCGCGCTGCGGTTCCAGGATGGCGCGGTGTGGGGTTGAGTGCCAAGTGGGCGCGGTGGGGAGCGTGCCGGCGGCTGCCCTCCGTGCTGGGCGGTGGGTGCGTGGGGTGGTGGCGGCTGCCGGTCCAGCGGCACGGGCGGGCGGTGCCGGTGGTGGGTGGTGCTGCGGGCGGTCAGGTGTGGGCGGACGGATGCGGCCTTGCCCGGGGCGGCGGGCCGCTAGCCTTGCGGGGCTCCGGGCGCCCCTGGGGGTGCCGGACATCGGCCGGGGGGCGGCCCGCCGGAGGGGTCCCCGGGCAAGGACGCATCCGGCCGCCGCGCGCTCGTCGGGCCGTCCGGGGGTCTGGAAGGGCGGCACTCCGCTTGGTCTGCGACGGAGCGGTTTAGCGCGCTGACCGGGTCGCACATCTCTTATGGGTAGAGCCCTACGCCGGAGGCGGGTCGTTGTAAGGGGTGGGGGTCGGGGTTGGTTGGGAACGATAGAAGCGAAACTATGCGCGCCTACTGGGGCGTTGAGCGCATAGGTGGCCAAGTGTCGGCTTGCGGTGCGGGGCGCGCGGGTATCACGTGGGGCGGTCCGGGACGGCTGCTCATGGGAGGCGGGGCGATGGCTCGCGTACGGGTGATTTTCCAGGAGGAACAGAACTTCGACGGGACATTGGTTCGGGAGCTGACGGTGGACGCGGCGCGGCTGGTCCTGGTCGGCGCGCAGGGGGAAGCGCTCTGCAACGTGCCGGTGGCGAGCATCCGCAGCATCGACCGGGGCGCGGAAGCGCGTACGGTTCGACTGCGCAACGCTCACCGCAATCACGGGCGGGCCTGGTCGGGGCCGGAGGAAAGCCAGCTCCGCGAGATGTGGGCGGCGGGTACCTCGGTGACCGATCTGACCGAACACTTCGGACGCTCACGCAATGCGATCAACTCGGCGGTCCGGCGCTTGAACCTTCCCCCGCGCGATGGGGAGCAGCCGGCGGGCACCCTGGGCAGTGACATGGCACCCTGACGGATCGCTAGTGCCTGCCGGTCGCGGATCGTGCGCGGGAGGCTGAGAACGGCGGGGATGCTGGTGGAGCGCTGACCCGTCCGGCCGGGTCGCCGGTCGAGCCGGAGCGGCGTTCGGACGGGGACGAGCCGCATGGGGTAGGGGCCCCGTGCGGTCTCGGTCCCCGGATCGGACGCCGGTGACGGCGTCCGATCCGGCGAAGCCGGATCGGACGGGGAAGCGCGAACGCCAGCGGCCCCGCAGGCATCAGCCGACCGCAGCAAGAGAGCGCGCGCCGGAAGGCGCGCGCCCTTGACCTAGTAGGGAAAACCCTCACACACCACTGAGCCCCCGCCGACCACGGCAGCGGGGGCATACAAGCGGGGGGACTACTTCAAGACGGGTCGTACTGACCGCTTCGCACGTCAGCGACGAATGCGGCCCACACGTCCGGGCTGAACGACAGACAACCCGCATCCGGGGCCTTGCTGTCACGTACTCCGATCTTCGCTGCAAGCTCGGCCAGTTCGACGCATTCCCCGGTACCGCCGCTATAGCTGCTCTTACGCCACTTCACCGTGGTTGGCCTAGCCTCCATGTGTGCTCCCTTCGCATGACTAGAGCGTATCTGCCACGAGAGAGCGGACTAGCTCTCGGGTGTCTTTGGGTGAGAGCGCGGCTGCTCGGAGGCGATCGAACGCTTCGCCGTATGTGTCCAGGTCCTGGGGCTCCTCCATGATCAGTGCGCTGTTCATGGTCTCGATGTAGACGGCGCCCATCTCGTTCGGGGCGGGGAAGCTGTAGAGCCAGAACGACCCGACCATAGCCGGGTGCTCTCCAGCGGAGAATGGAAGGATCTGGAGTTCGACGCTGCTCGTCTCGCGCTCCTTGATGAGGCTCTCTAGCTGCGTTTTCATGATCGCCTTGCTTCCAACGACGTGCCGGACCGCCGCTTCGTTGAGGACGACCCAGAGCTGGGGTGCTTCCTTCTCGTCAAGGAGCGCCTGACGAGCTAGACGGATCTCCACACGTTCGTTGACGATCTCCTGTGAGTCGGTAGGGCGCGCCGCACGAATCACAGCGCGTGCGTAGTCAGGCGTCTGGAGCAGACCGGGGATGAGTGCCTGAGAGTAGGTCCGGATCAACGACGCTTCCGTCTCGATGCCGATCATCGTTCGGGTCTCGGTCGGCAAGGTCGCGGTGTAGGACTCCCACCATCCTCGCTCCTTCGAGCGACGTGCCAGCTCTACGAGTTCCCGAACCTGCCGATCATCGTCCACCTCGTAGAGATCTAGAAGCTTCCGGACATCGGCCGCACTGATCCCTATCTGTCGGTTCTCGATGCGCGACAGCTTCGATCCCGGCCAACCAAGTCGCGCCACAGCTTGCGTGATCGACATCCCCGCTTCGGTCCGTATGCGTCGCAGCTCAGCGGCCAGACGTCGCCGTCGCATGGTCGGAGACCCTGCCATGAACACCTCCGTTGGTACAAATTATTCTCGCCGTGCATATTGCAGCGCGCGTGCGATGGGTGCATGCTAACGGCCACAGCCTGCCACGAAGCAAGTGCAGGTTGCAGGCAAAATGCAAACGGCCCCGGTCGGTGGTTGCACACCGGCTCCGGGGCCTTGATCCGACGCAGGAGGTCGGACCCAATGGACGATGGTAGGCCAAATGGGGCGGCGGGACGTCACGGCGCGTCGGTGGCTCCGGTGCCGCTGGTCGCGTGTGTGCTGGCGGCTCCGGCGTCGGCGGGGCTGGTGCGGACGTTGCTGCGGTCGCGGCTGGCGGACTGGGGTCTGTCGCATCGCGCCGATGACGTGGAACTGATCGCGGGCGAACTGCTCGCCAACGCCGCCGAGTACGCGCCGTACCTGGAGATGCGGGTTGAGTTCACGCTGGCGCCGGACGGGGTGCGGCTCGGGGTCTGGGACAGCTCGGACGCGCTGCCGATGGTCAAGCCGCTGGGACCGGTGGACGTGTCGCCGGACGCTGCGGCGCTGGACGAGGGGCACGACGACGGGACGGGCGGTTGGGGCCTGCCGCTCGTGGAGGCGCTGTCGGTCCGGTGCGGGGTGGACCGGACGCCACCTCAAGGCAAGTGGGTGTGGTCAGTGATCGCGTGCTGATTGTGCGCGGAAGTCGAGAGTCGGAAGGTGGGCGATCAATGGTGATCGAGAGTCCGCGTCTGGCGC
The DNA here is from genome assembly GCF_017573465.1 of Actinomadura violacea. Classification (GTDB taxonomy): domain Bacteria; phylum Actinomycetota; class Actinomycetes; order Streptosporangiales; family Streptosporangiaceae; genus Spirillospora; species Spirillospora violacea. The sequence goes on along the minus strand of NZ_JAGEPF010000010.1, from coordinate 77,768 downwards.
GGTGTCGTCTGGCGCGTTGCGCGGCGTGGTGGCGGACGGTGCGGGCGCCTGACATGGCGGTGCGGCATCTGGAGCGGCTGGCGCTGGCGTCGGAGCGGCGGGGGTACCGGGGGGTGAAGCTCTACCCGGACCGGTCGTCGGCGCTGCCGATTCCGACGCTGTTGTTCTTCGCGCGGGGGCCGCAGGAGGACGTCTGGATCCTGGCGACGGCGAAGGCCGTTCCGGGTGGCGGGTGGGCGTACTTCGACGTTTCCCGTGACCCGTGGTTCCGGTTCGCGGGGTGCCGGGACGCGGTGGCGGCGGCTGATCGGGTGGCCGCGCTGATGCAGCACGAGATGTACCCGGAGACCTTCCCGGACGTGCGTAAGGAGGCGGCACGGTGAGCGCGGTGAAGAGGACCGCGACGGACACGATGGTCGCAGAGGCAGAACGGCTCGCGAGCCGGGGGGACGTGATCGCCCGGCTGGTCAAGGGGCACCGTGAGCACTTGGACTTGGCGTCTGCGGGGCTGGTGGCGGAGCACTTGTGCGAGTGCCTGGATGGGGTGTGCGCGGCGCTGGTCTCGTTGCAGGCCAGGGTGCAGGAGATCACCGATCGGGAGGGGATCGAGCGGATGGGCCGGTCCACGATGGCCCTGATGGAGGGGGCCGCGCTCAGCCTGGATCTTGGCTGCGACGGGCTGACGGTGGCGCTGCACGTGCTGAGGACCGGCCGCGCGAACCTGCTGAAGGTGGAGAACGGTGATGACCTCTAGCGGTCCGGGGCTGGCGGCGGAGTTGGAGGCGCTGGCCGACCTTGCTCACGACCTCGGGCGTGCGGCCGTAGTGGTGGTGCCGGAGTTGACGCCCGATGAGATGGGGGACGCGGCGCACTGGGTGCAAGAGGTCATCGGGTACATGGGTGAGGTGCTGCGACATGTTGTGGTGCGGGCTGAGGGCCTGCGGCAGGAGTGGGTGGACGGCGAGCGTGCCCGGCCGGGTGAGGCTGCCAGCGAGTCACCGGCGGTCGCGCTGATGGATACGGCGCTGGTGCATCTGGGGATCGGTGAGCACGCCGTGGAGGTGGCGCATCATCTGGTGCTGACCGGGCGCGCGCACCTGTGGGAGGCGCTGGGGCAGCAGGAGCACCCGGAGCGGATGCACAGCCGGTAGGCGCCCTGCGGGCGGGGCATCCATCCGACCCCGAGGAATCACCCCGCCCGTAGGGACCGCCGTTGTCGGACGGCGGTAGAGGGGCGTGCGGGGATAAGGGCCGCGGCGCCATGGTCTCGGTGGTGAGGGTGGGCCGGCGGATATGGCCGCAGGCCACCCCGGAGGGGCGACCGAAGGGAGTTCGGCCGGCGCAGCCGTCCGGGGCAGCTTCCAGCCCGGCCCGTGCAGGGGTGGGCGCCGCTGCCCGGAGCTGGCAGGAAAGGCAAGCAGACTAGGCGAGAGGTGCAAAATGCAGCGTGCCCGTGAGTACGTGCTCCATCCGGCGCGGTCAGTGACGGCAAGGTATCTGCGCGTACGTCGGGAGAGGTACGCGGCCGAAGCGATCCGGCTGTGGTGCAGTGCGGAGGATGGCACACGGTCTAACGGCTACTGGGACATGGGTGAGATCCTGGGGTGGGCTGAGGAAATCGTCCTCTGGGACGGTAGCGGCGAGGTGCCCGCGCAGATAAGCCAGAGGTTGCAGCAGGGTCCCGGCGCGTCGTGACGGGGTGCGGGCGTGGAAGAGGTGACACGCTGACGCGCCTACGGTGGCTCGTGCGGCGCCGGTGTGATGTGGTGGGGTCGGCTGTAGCGGTGCATTAGGAGGCTAGTTGCACATATCACGTGGCCCCTCGGCGGCGGCCTCTGTCGAGCAACCTCGAAGAGATCAGCGTTTTGTTGAGATCGATATCCTTCGGGGGTTCGCCCTGATCGGGATATCGCTGGTCAACACTGTTCAGATCACGAATATGCCGGGTCCTCGTACGCAGCATGACCAGGGCGTCGGCTACTGGCTCTATGAGACGCTTCTACATCAGCGATTCTTCCCCATTTTCTCTCTACTGTTCGGCGTGAGCTTCGGGATATTCCTCCAGAAGGCGCGGAGCCGGACGCAGTACCCGCGCCTTACGATGGTGACTCGGCTGGGCTTCCTGATTCTTTTCGGTGCACTGGACCGTACCCTTCAGCCCGACGAGGTTCTCCTTCCGTATGGGGTGGTCGGAATCGCCGCACTGCTTCCGGCTTCCTTCTTTCCGATGTGGCCGGTGCTCGCCGCTGGGACCGGTCTAACTGTAGGTGCGGCAGTGCTGCACGGCGGGGTACTTCTCATCCCTGGCGCTTTTCTGCTCGGCCTTGGCCTGCAAAAGTCGGGATTGGAAATAGTGCTCGGGTTGAGTAGCTCACTTGCGGTGTCGTTGCTCGCTGCATGTTCAGTTGTTGCCGTTGGGCTGAACTTCTTGCAGGTGTCGACAAGTATTTCCTCGGATGGCGCCTTGGCTGCATTCGGAGGTCTGGCGACTGCTTCCGCGTATGTCCTGGGCGTTATCGTTCTACTGCGCACTCGTGCACGCCGAGCGCTGTACGCGTTGGCGCCAACGGGGCGGATGGCACTGACAAGTTATGTCGGCGCGGCCGTACTGATTCACGCTGCCGACTACTTGACGAAGCTGAACGCCTCCGCGAATTACTGGCTGGCATTCGCCGTGGGGTTCGGGGTCTTCCTGGTTGAGTTCTCGTTCAGCTGGATGTGGCTCAAACATGCAGTGTACGGCCCGCTTGAGTGGGTTTGGCGGTGCCTGACCTGGTGGTCGGTTATTCCTAACTCGCGCCGCTCGCGCGCAGTGTTCCCACGCCTCGACCGTGAGCCGAATGGTATTGATACGTGAGCACGTGCGGGGCTTTGTAGGTAAGAGTGATGAGTACCTCTTTGGTGCAGTTTCCCCGTGTGATCTGTTCTCGCACCACTATGCTAGAGGCAGTGGCGGACACGAGCCTGAGGTTTCCGTGGCAGGTAGGAGTCGAATAGTCACTTTCGCCGACCTTCCCTGCGAGATAACCGGAATTAATCGTCAGTGCTGCGGAAAACGTGACGGTTTCGTCGTCGTCATAGTCAGTTATCACGCCACTCCACTGCCCGATGAAGTTGGGGGCAACATCGGTTTTGGGCGTGGGATCGATAGGCGGCGCACTGGTTGGCTGGCTCTGTTGCTGGGAAATGCTCGGTGTGGCTTTGGCCGCTGAGGGCGATTGGCGACTGTGCGGCTCGTCTGATTGAGTTGCGGGAAGAGCGATCCACGCCACAAGCGCAATGGAAATGGCGATGGCGCCGAGAGCGGCGGCTCTCACAAGAGGGCGACTTGTGCGGGGGCGGCCTGATGCGGGGGCCTCGCTGATATCTGGTGGGGTTTGGTGCGGCGGCAGGCCGGGTGTGAGGAGTGGGACCGAATCGGCGGCGCGGCCGGTCAGGTGGGTGAGTAGCTCGGGCACTGACGGCCGGTCTTCCGGGGCTGGGCTGAGGGCCTGCTCAACGAGCGGGCGAACCTCGGGATCTAGATCGCGCACGCTTGACGTTGAATGATCGGGTTCGCGGCCCGTACCCGCGTACGCAATCAGACAACCCCACGAGTAGACGTCGGATGCCGGGGTGACCGCCCCGCCCGTGAGCAGCTCCGGGGCGCGGTAGGCCGGAGTGCCTATCGGTTGGCCAGATTGCGTTAGTTCGCTTTGTGATGAAGCTTTCGCGATTCCGAAATCTATGACCCGTGGGCCTACGCCGGAAAGAACAATGTTGGAGGGCTTCAAGTCACGGTGCACTATTCCGATGTCGTGAATGGCGGCTAGCGCGGTGGCTACGCCGACGGCCAACCCGGCAAGGTCGGAACCCTGTAGGGGGCCTGCGTTGGATACAGCCTCATCAAGCGTTGGTCCCGGTATGTACTCGGTGACGATATAAAGAGGGTCGCCGTCTAGGGATGCGTCGATTACCGGTGCGGTGCAGAAAGGGCGTACTTTGCGGGCCGCGTCGACTTCTCGACGGAACCGCTGATGAAAGTGCGGGTTTCTGGCGAGGGCAGGGTTAATGACCTTGACGGCGACTTGGCGGCCGGTGTGGTCCTGGCCGAGGTAGACCGTGCCCATGCCGCCCTGGCCGAGACGTCCTAGCAGGCGGTACGAGCCGAGTTCGAGTGGATCGCCAGGTTGCAACCGGTCTGGCATGCAGTAGGTCTCCGGTGATCGCTGGGATGGACGCAACAGAGCATACGCGGAAGCGGCGACATCGCGGACGGGAAAGGGCTGCGGCTTCCCCCTTGTCGGCGGCATGGGCGGGGCCGGCGGAATGGCGTAGCCACCCCGGAGGGGCGACCGTAGGGAGTTCGGCCGGCGCCGGTGCGGCAATTCCAGCTTCACCCCCAACTGCCTGGGAAGCCGCTGCACGGCGGGCAGCCTAGGCGACAGGGTGGCCTTCGACGGTAAGCCGCGTGGTACGCGCAGGCCACACGCTGACGGTGAAGCTCAGCGGCTGGTTTGCGTGCAAGTACGTGGTGGCGCGGGTGAGCACGATGTCATTGCTCGGCAGGCGGAGGGCATACGCCTCATAGCTGTCCGGATGCCGGGCCTCAACTTGGCTCGTGGCGGTAGTGACCTGCTCGCCTGAGTAGCGAGAAAGAAGCTGCGGCCACGTTTCAGTCAGGGCTTCGGGCTGAGACAGGGCTCCCTGATCGCTGTAGGGGAGGAATGCCGTCCAAAGCTCGATGGGCGTCATGCCGGTGCTGTCGGCGAGGACATGACGACGAACCAGTACGGGTGTTCCCGGCTCCGAAAGACCAAGCGCATGGGCGACGTCGGCGGGTGCCGGTTCGGCTCGCACGCGCACGTCGATCACTGTTGCAAGGACGTCGGGGATCGATCCGCCAACAGGGACGGTGTGCTGCGGGCGAGGGAGCCCCGGAGATTGCTGCCACTGAGGGGTTACCGGCTGCGCCGCTCCCTCGGGTGGTGTGTTGGCGGGCGCGTTCGGGTCTACCTCGGTCGGGGCCTGCGCCTCTCTGAGGACGTCCCCGAGTTTGTACTGGGCGTCGTGGCCTGTCGTGGCGATGTAACCGCGAGTGCCCTGGGAGATAGCCCATCCACCGGAGGCGAGTTCGGCAAGGACTCTCCGGCTGGTGGTCGTGGAGACGCTGTATCGCTGCTGGATCTGGGCGTTGGATGGCAGCAGCGAGCCCGGCGGGTACTGACCGGACAGGATGCCCCGAACGATCTCATCGTGGATGCCGCGCCACAGGTGCGTCGTGTCGGTGGTCCCTGAGCTTTGCTCTGACGGCTGGCCCAATGCGGCCACCTCCTTGGCTTGACACGGTTGCCTGAGCTGCGATTTCTCCGACTCCATCAACCATAGCGCGCCTAGGTTTGCGCGCCTAGGTTTGCGTTCTGGTCGCGCGTGGCACAACTTGGTGCACATAGCGTGGTGCATAGGGCGCCAAGCACGGTGTGGAGGTGCACGTGGAGTTCCGGATCGAGATGGACAAGCTCATGTTCATCGTGGCGGACGCGCCGGAGCAGCGGCGGGACTTCGAGACGAAGTCGCTGCGGACCAACGACGACGGGGAGCCGCTGTTCACGGCGCGGCTGCTGGTGATGGACGGGCTGGGCAGCGCGCCGATCAAGGTCGGTCTGATCGGTGACCCGGGCCTGAGCCAGGGGACGTTCGTGCGGCCGGTGGGCCTGGTGCTCAACGCCATCGACCGCAAGGGCGACAGCGTGCAGTGGTGGACGGCGGAGCGGCTGGAGGCGGTGGCGATGCCGGGCGGCCCGGCGGGCGGCTCGGCGGCGTCGGGCAAGTCGGCGGGGAAGGCGGGCGAGTGATGGCGGGCTGGCTGGATCGGCTGCGGGGCTCGGCGGTGGAACTGCCCTCGGACGCGGTGGCGGCGGCGGGTGCGGTGGACCCGTGGCCGTACGGCGAGTGCTCGTACGTGCTCACCTTGGCGGCGACGGGGCCGCTCCGGGTCGCCTACTCGCTGACCGAACCGGCGGGGCCGTCGTGGCTGCGGCTGGTCGAGGTGTCGGAGCGGCGGCGGCGTCGGGTGCTGGGTGCGGCGCTGATGTCGGGGGCGCTGGCGGGTGCGGGCCTGGCGGACGGTCGCCCGGTCGGCGGGCCGGGGCCGGTGTCGGCGCACGGCTGGGTGCACGTGGGCGGGTACTCCCGTTCGGCGTGGGTCCCGCTGGGCGCGGACCGTGGTGTGGGCGGGGTGCTGCTGGCGGACATGCTGGCGGACCTGGTGCCGCGCGGGACATGGCGAGAGCTGGACACGCGGCGGTGCGAGGCGTGGGCGGCGTGGGCGCAGCGGACGGGATCGGTCCCGCAGGTTCGGACGGCGGGCATGGAGCAGACGCGCCGCGACTGGCGCGAGGCTCCGGCGGCCGGGCCGGAGGGGCTGCCGGGGATCCGGCACGGCGGCGGTCTGGGCGGTGCGTGGTGACCCGTCCTGAGCGCGGGTCGAGCGTCCAGGCGCCCGGACAGATCGGCCTTCCTCCGGTTCTCCAGCGGCCGGACCTTCCGGTTCGGGCTCGGCTCACGGCGGGCTCGGCGGTCACGCTCTGGATTGTCCGGCCTAGCTGGCTGTGGCGGCGTGAGCTGGCGGCGCTGGCCGTGCTGGTGGCCGTGGCGGTGGCGGGCTGGCTGGCGCGGGGCTGGCTCGGCGGGCTGCTGGCGGCGGGCTGGCTGGCGTCGTCGGTCGCGCTGATCCCATGGACGCGTCATCGGGCCGTGCGGGTCTGGCGGCGGGGTCGGCTGCGGCGGCACTGGGACCGCGCGTGCCGTTACGCCTCGTTGACCACGGTGAACGACCGTATCCCGCGCATCCGGAAGGCGCGGACGGTCCCGGCCGGTGACCGACTTCTGGTGCGGGTGCCGCGCGGCGCGACGGTCGGTGAGCTGGAAGCCGAAGCGGAGCGGGTGGCGGCCGTGCTGCGGGTGCGTGAGGTGCGGGTGGTGCGTGACCTGGACCGTGCGGACTTCGCTTACGTCGACGTGGTGCGGCGGGACCCGTTCGCCAACCCTCGCGACCCGAACGTCTCGGACCCGATCCCGTGGCCGTGGGTCGGTGGCGGGCAACGCAGCCTGCGGGACCCGATCCCGGTCGCGGTGGATGACATGGGTGATGAGATCACGATGCGGCTGGAGGGCAAGAACATCCTTCTGGGCGGTGAGCCTGAGGCGGGCAAGTCGGCGGCGCTGTCGCTGCTGCTGGCGGCGGCGGCCCTGGATCCGACCTGCGAGATCTGGGGTTTCGACGCCAAGCGCGTGGAACTGGCGATGTGGCGGCCGGTGATGACGCGGCTGGTCACCAACGACACCGACGAAGCGATCTCCACCATGGAAGACCTGATCAAGGAAATGGACAGGAGGTACGAACTACTGGAATCGGCGGGGCGGCGGGTGCTGGCTCCGCAGGACGCGCCGATCATCCTGATGCCGGTGGATGAGCTGCGGTTCTTCACCGCGCACACTGACAAGAAGGCGGCGCGGCACTTCAACTCGTTGGCTGTGGATCTGGTCGCGCGGGGCCGGGCGGCCCGGATCATCGCGGCGTTGGCCACGCAGAAGCCGTCATCGGATGTGGTGCCCACGTCGTTGCGTGACCTGGTGGCGCTGCGGTGGGGAATGCGGTGCAACACCCGCGACGCCTCCGACACGATCATGGGCGCCGGGATGGCGAGCAACGGTTTCGACTGCTCCGACATCGACCGGCGGACACGCGGGGTCGGGTTGCTGCATGCGGAAGGCAGCATGCCGCGACGCTGCAAGTCCTACTACCTGGACGACAACGAGATCCGCGACATCGTGGCGCGTGGTGCGGCGCTGCGTCGGCTGACGGCCGGTGACGGCTGGGTCTGACCCGGCGGCCGGTTCTTCTTCTCTCCTTCTTCAACCCTCTGGGGGCCTCGCGTGGCGGGGTTGGCGGCAGCGTGCCCGGCTGCGTGGGGTCCCCTCTCTCGATGGGAGCGGCAAGTGACGATCTCGAAAGAGCTGGTGGAACGGGTGTGCCCGTGCGCGGCGGCGGTGGCGGGGCGGGTGTATCCGCTGGCGTCGCCTCCGGCCGGGGCGGAGGGGCACGCGTGGGTGGACCTGGTGCGCGAAGTGGCGGACCTGTTGTGGGCGTTCGAGCTTCCTACGGTCGAGCCCGACTCGGCGGACTGGTATGCGCTGTCGTGGTGCTTGCACCGGTTCGTGTATGGGCATCAGGCGCGGGGCCGTCACGGGCTGGACCCGGGCGCGGGTGTGGACCCGGCGGCGGGGACCGGTACGGGTGGTGCGGCGTGAGTAGCCGGCGGACTGACCGCAGGTCACCCCGGAGGGGCGTAGGTCTGCCGTCCACGGTCCCCGCGCGGGTGGACCTGGCGGGCCGCACGGCGGGCAGTGTGCCGGGCGGGGTGCCGGGCGGGGTGCTGGCGGGGATGCTGGCGCGGGTCGCGGACGCGGACAAGTGGCGGGCGTGGTCGCGTCAGGTGGCGCACACGGGGCACTGTGCGCGGCCGGTGCGGGTGACCGGTGGCGCGATGGCGGTGGACGGTCGGACGGGCGAGGTTCGGGCGGAGTGGTCGAGCACGGGCGAGCCGGACGGCGCGCTTCTGCTCGCGTGCGGTGACCGGCGGGCGGCGATCTGCCCGTCCTGTGCGGAGACGTACCGGCGCGACACGTGGCATCTGGTCTCGGCGGGCCTGCGGGGCCGGGATGCTGCCCTGCCGGACGGGGTGGATGCGGTCCCGGCGAGCGTGGGCACGCACCCGGCGGTGCTGGCGACGTTCACGGCGCCGTCCTTCGGGGCGGTGCATCGGGCGACGGCTGATGGGCCGTGCCGGGTGCGGCGGGGGCCGCTGGTCTGCGAGCACGCCATGCGGTCATGGTGCGACGCGCGGCACGCTGCGGACGATCCAATCGTGGGGCGTCCGCTGTGCTGGGACTGCTACCGGTATGACGCTCACGTGCTGTGGCACGCGGCCGTGCCGGAGCTGTGGCGGCGGACGATGATCTACGTTTACCGGGCGTTGGCGCGGATCGGGTCGGAGCGGTCCGGGGTGCCGGTTTCGGTGCGGGCGGTGCGGTCGGTCGTGCGGGTGAGCTACGTCAAGGTGGCGGAGTATCAGCGGCGCGGGGCGGTGCACCTGCACGCGGTGATCCGTCTGGATGGGGTGGCGGACGGGGACCGGTCGGCGACGGTGGCTCCTCCGGGCTGGGCGGACGTGACCGCGCTGGCGGACGCGATCCGTGATGCTGCGGGGCGGGTGGCGGTGCCGTGCCCGGTGCCGGGGATCGCGGCGGCGCGGTGGGGCGCGCAACTGGACGTCGCCCCGATCGCGGACCCGGCGCGTGCGGCGGGCTACCTGGCCAAGTACGCGACCAAGACGGCTTCGGACACCTTCGCCGGGCTGCCTCCGCGCCGGTTCGGGCTGCGGTCGGTCCCGGCCGTGAGCCGTCGCGTGAACAACCCGCACGTGGGGTTGCTGGTGGCGGCGTGCTTCCGGTTGGCGCGGCGGCCGGAGTGCGCGGGCCTGCGGCTGGCCGAACACGTTCACGCGCTCGGCTTCGCGGGGCACTTCGCGACCAAGAGCCGGTGGTACTCGGTGACGCGGGGGACGTTGCGGGCGGTGCGGCGGGCGTGGCGGACCCGGAATCGGCGGGACTCCGATCCGTGGGCGGAGGCTGAGCGCGGGGGCGGCGGGGCCGTGCTGGTGCGTGACTGGCGGTACCTCGGTACGGGCTGGGCGCGGCTGGGTGACGCTGACCTCGCGGCGACGCTGGCACGCGACCATGCGGCGGCGCGAGATGCGGCGGACCTGGCCGTGACGGCTCGCCCGCCCGACCGCGACGGGGACGGGGGCCGCGATGACTGACGCGGTGGTGATGCTGGCGGCGCTGGCGGCGGTGCCGATCCTGCTGCGCATCGGCTTGGGTGGCGGGGGCGGCAGCCGGTCTACGGTCCGTATCCGGTGGCGGGTGCCGCTGCGGGACCGCTTCCCGCGGCTGTGGTGGTCGGGCGTGGTCCTGGGCGCGGTGCTGCTGGGCGTGGGCTGGCTGGCGTCCTCGTGCGGGTGGTGGTCGCCGTGACCGGTCCCCGGGAGAGTCGCGGGGTGCTGTCCGGGCTGGTAGACCTGCGGTTCCGTCGCTTCGTCACGCCCCGCCTGATCAGCGTGCTGTATGTGGTCGCCTCGCTGTGCGTGGCCTTCTGGGCGCTGTGGGCGCTGCTGCTGGTGTGGGGTCTGTCCACCTGGATGGGCGGCGGCTGGTGGTGGTGCGCGCCCGTCATCATCGCGGCGGGAATCGCGGGGGTCTTGGTCGTCCGGATCGGCTGCGAATGGGTGCTCATGGCGTTCACGCGTGGGCGTCCGGTCGAACCGGCCCGTCCCGTGCCGCCGGGGCCGACGCGGGCGGAGTCCAGGCGGGCGGCGGCGCGGCCGGTGCAGCCTCCGGCGGGGCCTGAGGCATGGCAGCGTCCCCCGGGTCCGGCTACGGGACCGCAGAGCTACCCGCGATGAGCGGCGGCCCTGCCCGTGCGTGGTTCAGCCTGCGGGACGGCGCGCACCACGCGGGGGCAGGGCCGCACAGGGAAGCAAGAGTGCCGCGTAGCGGCTCCTTGTTAAGGGTGGTGGGTGGGGGCTTGTGGGATGGCGCCGGCCAAACCGCAGGCCGATCACTGACCGTAACCACCCGCCTGGATGTCGAAAGTCAAGGGCTATGCGCTGACATTATCGGCTGCAAATTGGCCGGTTCCGGCCCGTGATCATCCGGCATGGCGACTTCCGTTTATTGGCCCGTGGCTGGCCCGTAGGTGCAATTTCAGGGGTGGTTTCCGATGGCTTCGGTGGATGTTATGTCGGTCCGCGATATGGCCTCTGAGCTGCACGTAGCCCGCTCGACGGTGTACCGGTGGCTCGCCACTGGGCGCGGCCCGAAAGCGTTCCGACTGCCGAACAATGAGCTGAGAATTGTGCGCGCGGATTTTATAGAATGGCTTCACAAGCTCGGAACGAACGGAACGGAGAACCTCCGGTGATCAAAGCGCAGGACGTTCAATTCTGGCAGATCCGCAAGCGCGCGAATAGGCGCAAGCCGTGGGAAGTGCGGTGGCGCGTCGATTCCGCACAGTTCTCCCGCTCCTACCTGACCAAAGCGCTCGGCGAGACCTACCGGGCGGGCCTGGTGGCGGCGGCTCGTGAGGGTGCGGTGTTCTCCTCCGACACCGGTGAGCCGGTGGCCTGGTCGCAGTCGGCGGAAACGGTCTACAGCCTCGCGCGGGGCTTCATCGCCTCCCGGTGGGTGGAGGCTGCGGGCGCTACCCGGGCGGCGCTGGTGCGCTCCCTGGTTCCGATCATCCTGGCGACCCTGGACACGCGGGCGGCCAAGCGGCGGCGGCCGGAAGAGGCGGTGCTGCGGCGGGCGCTGGCACAGTACGCGCTGCGGCCTCCGGCGTGGGACGGGGGCGGCGAGATCGGCGACGCTCCCGACGACATCCGCGCGGCGCTGGCGTGGCTGGCGGCCTCCTCCGGCCCGGTCGTGGGCCTGGATGACCGCGCGACGCTGCGGGCGCTGCTGGAGGCGCTGTCGCTGCGACTGGACGGAAAGCGGCTCGCGCACGCAAGCATCCGGGCTCGGCGCTCCACGCTTCACGCGCTGCTGGACTTCGCGGTAGAGGGCAAGCTCCTGGGAGACAACCCGCTGACCGGGGTCAAGACCAAACGGCGTCGGGCCAATGACGCGATCGACCCCCGGCGGGTGCCGTCGCTGCGGCAGGCTCGGGCGCTGCTGGAGGCGGCCAGTGCGGCGCGCGGGCAACTGGCGGCGTTCTTCGCGGTGCTGTACTACGCGGGGACCCGGCCCGGTGAGGCGCGGGCGCTGTGCGTCCAAGACTGCACGCTGCCGGGTCAGGGCTGGGGCTCGCTGCTGCTGGCGGGCAACCGTCCTGAGGTCGCCGCGCCGTGGGCGGAAGACGGGGACCGGTGGGCGCGGCGGGAACTCAAGCACCGTGCGCCCGGTGAGGTGCGACCGGTGCCGATTCCTCCCGTGCTCGTCGGCATCCTGCGGGCGCACATCGATCGCTACGGCACGGCGCCGGATGGGCGGCTGTTCTGGGCAGGCGACGACTTCGCGCCCGTGACCGGGCAGACCTACCGGCGCGTCTGGGGCAAGGCGCGCACGAACGCTCTGAGCGGCTCCGAGCGGGCCTCCCGGCTGGCGGAGCGGCCGTATGACCTGCGGCACGGAAACGCGTCCCTGCTGCTCAACTCCGGCGTTCCTGCAACCGAGGTGGCGCGGCGGCTGGGGCACTCGGTACAGATGCTCTACACCACATACGCGCACTGGTTCGACGGCATGGAGCAAGCCGCGAACGCTGCCGTTGACGCTGCCCTGGCGGACGGCGACGCGCTGACCTGCGAAAACTCCGACGGCGGGCCACCTGCGGGCCAAGAGGGCGCGGACGGCGGCTCCTGACCACGTTTCCCCTGGTCGCAGCCATGATCGCGGCGCCTTGAACGTTCACCACAGAACGCGGTTCCACTTCCGCGTCCGGGACGGCCGCCCGACGATGTCCTCGACGGGTCCGGCCGAGGTGGCCGGGCCGGCGCAGACGGCCTCGCGCTCGATCGGGCGCGCGGCCGGTCAGGTCCGACCGGGGGGATACGGGGCGTGGCTCAGCAGATGGCGTTGAAAGTTCATGCGCGACTCGGGTCTCGGAGTTCGCTCGCTTCGGGGCGCGAGACTCAGGCAGGGGCCCTCAGCGGTCACACATTCGCCGGCAGCACGTACGCCGCATGGCCCGCCGGTTCAGCGGGCCGCGCTCACGGCACGGACGTACGAGGCTCATGTCAGCAGTCAACCAACCCGGGACAGATGACGCAAATCGCGCCGATGTCGCGAACGCCCCGGTCAGCCGCTCGCGGGGCGCCCCGGAGGGCTCCGGCGCCGCGGCGGGAGGGGTCCGCCGCGCGCGCCCGGCCGACGGGCGGCGACCGGGCGGAAGACCGTTCAGCGTGCGCCTTCGCGGGGATCGGGTCAGTCGTCGCGGTAGTCGAGGTACGTCGAGCCCGACCCGCTGCGGAACGAGATCAACCGGTCCGACCGGCCGTCGACGAGCGCCTGGTTGAGATGAGCGTCACCCGACCCGTTCCAGTCCTGGACGCGGTAGCGCGACCCCGCCGGCACGATGACCTTCAGCGAGCCCGCGGCGGCCGACACGTCCACGAGCCGCGGCGGCTCGGCGTAGCGGAGGTCGAGCTCGCCGGAGCCCACCGTCACCCGCGCCTCGGGCGAGGCCAGCGCGGTGCCGCGGATCGTCCCCGACCCGACCCGGGCCCGCAGCGCGCCCCGCGAGCCCACCACCCTGATCTCGCCCGACCCGGCCCGCAGGTCCAGGTCGCCCTGCACGCCGCGCACGGTGATCTGCCCCGAGCCCGACGCCGCCGAGACCCGCACGCCGGGGGGCACCTGCACGTTGATCTCGGCTCCGCATTCCAAGCCGTAGTAGAAGGCGCCCGCCCCCGGGCACCTCGCGGAGACCGACAGCACGTCGCCCTGGAGCGTCTCCTTCACGACCGGCTTGCGCAGCGCCCAGGTCAGCCGCTCGTGAACGCGCGCCTGCCCGTCCGGCCCCGTCCCGACCGACACCTCGGCGCTCCCGGCGTCGATCCGCAACTCCTTGATCGCATGGTGGTACGGGACGGCGCGCTCGGCGGTCCGCCGGAGCTCCCCTCCCCACATCCCCAGGCAGGCGGGCACGACCACCACGGCGGCGGTCGCGGCCGCGAGGACGATCCAGATGCCGCGACGCCGCGGCCGGTCCGGCGCGCCCTCCGGCGCGGCGGCCCGCGTTCCGGCGGCACCCGTCTCGGCGGTGCCCGTCTCGGTGGCGGTCATGTCTCTCCGTCCAGGAACCGCAGTACGGCCAGCACGCGGCGGTGGTCGCCCTCGGCGTGCGGGAGGTCGAGCTTGGCGAAGATGTTGTTGATGTGCTTGGCGACGGCGCTCTCGCTCACCACCAGGGCGGCGGCGATCCCCGCGTTCGAGCGGCCCTCCGCCATCAGCCCGAGCACTTCCTTCTCGCGCGGCGTGAGCCGGTCGAGGGGGTCGCTGTGACGGCGCAGGAGCAGCTGCGAGACGACCTCCGGGTCCAGCGCGGTGCCGCCGGCGGCCACCCGGCGCAGCGCGTCCAGGAACACCGACACGTCCGCGACCCGGTCCTTCAGCAGGTAGCCGATGCCGGTGGTGCCGGCCGCCAGCAGGTCCGCCGCGTACCGCTCCTCGACGTACTGCGACAGCAGCAGGACGGCGACCTCGGGCGTCTCGCGCCGCATCACCAGCGCCGCCCGGACCCCCTCGTCGGTGAACCCCGGCGGCATCCGCACGTCGACGATCGCGGCGTCCGGGCGGTGCTCGCGCACGGCGGCCAGCAGCCCCTCCGCCTCCCCGACCGCCGCCGCCACCTCGAACCCCGAGGTCTCCAGCAGCTTGATCAGCCCGGCTCGCAGCAGGACCGAGTCCTCGGCGATCACAATGCGCACGGCAACTCCACGGTGACGGTCGTCGGCCCCCCGGCGGGGCTGGTGATCCGGAAGGTACCGTCCACCGACCTGACCCGGCGCGCGAGCCCGGTCAGGCCCGTCCCTTCGGCGGGGTTCGCGCCGCCGACGCCGTCGTCGGCGACGGTCAGGAGCAGCCGGTCGCCCCGGCGCAGCACCGCGACGTCCACCGCGCTCGCCTTCGCGTGCTTGGCGACGTTGGTGAGCGCCTCGGACACGACGAAGTACGCGACCGCCTCGACCGTGGACGCGGCGCGCGGCTCCACCTCGACGCGCAGCCTGACCTCCAGCGGCACCCGGGCCGCGATGCCCGACAGCGCGGCGTCCAGGCCGCGGTCCTCCAGCACCGCCGGATGCAGCCCGCGGATCAGGTTGCGCAGTTCGGTCAGCGCCTCCTTGGCCTCCTCGTGCGCCTCGACGATCACCTGCATGGCCTCGTCGGGCACGCCGGTGAGGGTCTCGCGGGCCAGCCCGAGGTTCAGCGCGAGGGAGACGAGCCGCTGCTGCGCCCCGTCGTGCAGGTCGCGCTCGATGCGGCGGCGTTCGAGGTCGGCGGCGTCCACGACGCTGGCGCGCTTCTCGGCCAGGTCCTCGACCCGGCGCTCCAGCTCCTCGGCCCGGTCCGGGCCGAGCAGGGCGACGGCCGCGCGGGTGTCCAGATGCCGGACGCCGGCGGCTATCCACGGCGCCGCGATCACCAGGAGGACGCCGACGACCGAAAGGACGGCCAGCTGGATCGCGCGCGGGCCGGCGGCCGAGCTCAGCCCGCTCGACGCCGGCAGTACCCAGGGGAACGCCGCGGAGCAAGCGAGGATCGCCCCGCCGGCCCACGCACCGATGGCGGCCAGTCCGCCGAACGCCAGGAGCGGCCCGACGACCAGGTGGTACCGCAGCACCCGCCACACCTCCGGCGTGCGGAGGCCCCGCAGCACCCTCCACGCGGGGCCGTCGTCGAAGCCCGGCATGGGCGGGATGTACAGCCCCAGCATCGCCCAGCAGCGCTCCCGCTGCCAGCGCGTCAGCGGCCGCAACGCCCGCAGTGTCAGGGCGCACGATCCCGCGAGCACCAGGAGGATCGGTGTCACGTCCACCGGCGCCCAGAAGGGCCAGACCGCGCACAGGACGGCCCAGCCGGCGAACTGCAGCGGCACCCCTGAGGCGACGAACGTGGTGTCCCGCCACGCCGTCGGCGACCACGGAGCGTGCGCCAGGGCACGCTGGGCCGGAGAGATGGATGCCATGAGCGCAACCGTATTGCCCCGGTTGGAGCACCACCATGCAGCGAACATCCGGTCCGGGGGTGAACCTGGTGCCACCCCCGTTCGGACGATCTCGCCACCCCCGATTCGGATAGGCGCGCTACTGATCGTGAGCCCGTCCGCGGCCAGGCTTGATCCAGCACCCGGCAAGCGGTGCGAGATCACCAGGGAGTCCAGTCATGGTCGCGAACACCGCCCCGTTCACCGTCCCCGCCCGCCCCCGGCCCCAGCGTCGGCGGATGCTCCCCCGCACCGCCCTGCCCCGCCCGCGGACGTTCCGCCGGTGGGAGCGGTGGATCGCTCTGGGGCTGGCCGGCGGTGGCGTCGTCATGGTGCCGTGGATGTTCGTGCTCGCCCGGACGCTGCCGTCCAGCACCCAGGTGTCGCACTGGTCGACGGCCTGGATCGGACTGGACGCGCTGATGGCCGCCGGGCTGCTGGGCACCGGCGTGCTGCTCGCCCGGCGCGACCCGCGGCACGGCCTGACCGCCGCCGCCACCGGCGCTCTGCTGACCATGGACGCCTGGTTCGACGTCCTGACCTCCGCCCCCGGCGCGGAACGCGCGCTGGCCGTGGCGCTGGCCGCCGGACTGGAGCTGCCGCTCGCCTGCGCCTGCGCGGTACTCGCCGTCCGGTCGCTGCGTCCCGTCACGCCCGCGCACGCCCTGCCCGCCGACACCGATCTCGGCGTGCCCGCTAGCACTGGTCTTGGCCCGGCCGCCGACACCCGTCTCGACCCGGCCGCCGACACCGATCATGTCCTGCCCGCCGACACCGGTCTCGGCGTGCCCGCCAGCACCGGTCTCGGCCTGCCCGCCGGCGCCGGTCTCGGCGTGCCCGCCGGCGCCGGTCTCGGCGTGCCCGCCGGCGCCGTTGACGCTCGTTCGGCCGCCGCGAATGCCTGAAAAGGCCCAGGAGATGAGGAAGAGCGCGGGCATGGAAGCCGCAAGCGAAGGGGCGATGAAGGACAGATGGCAAAGCATCAACGGGAGTACGCCAGACGGGTGAAACCAGACGAGCCGGACCTCTAGAGTGAGTCGAACGTCGGGGCCCTCTCGCGGGAGGGCCCCTCGCCCTGCCTGCACGATCAGAGGTCCCCGAACATGAACGACCACGAGGTGCATGAGGAGTGCCTGCGGCTCCTTCGGGACGGCATGCCCGATCCCGCCCCTGACGCCTTCGACGAGGAACGGGACTTCCTGCCGCTCGGCCTCGACATGGACGGTGACGTCGCCGTCGTCACCTTCCTGCACCAGTGGGGCGGGACCGGCGTCGATCCGTTCATCGAGGGAAGAACGTTCCACCGGCGGGACGGCGAGTGGATGGGCCTCGGCGGGGGCGGCGGCTCGGCGCCCTACGAGCCCCTGGTGCGCCGGTCGTCCGGCGAGATGGGCCGCTACCTGTACAAGTACGGGACGGGGCGGTCGGTCCGGAACGCCAACCGGCTGCTGCCGTGGGGCGCGAAGTGGGTGAACGAGGCGCGGCTGCGGGCCTCCGCCGAGGTGGCGCGGGTCCGGGTGGGCAAGCGCGTCCTGGACGTGCCGCCGCACGGGCACATCGTCGTGGTCTGGGGGGCCCGGCGCGGGCCGGTGCTGGAGGCGCTCGCGGCCGACGGGTCGGTGCTGGACACGCTGGACCTCGACCGTCCGGCCGTCCCAGCGAGCTCCGAAGCCTGATATTTGACCGATCGATCCCAATAGCCCTACGGTCAAGCCATGGCGCGGACCAAGGAGTTCGATCCCGACGCGGTGCTGCAGCGCGCGCTGGAGCTGTTCTGGGAGCGGGGGTACGAGGCGACCTCGATGGCCGACCTCGTCGAGCGTCTCGGCATCGCCCGCGCGAGCATCTACGCGACGTTCGGCGGCAAGCACGAGCTGTTCCTGCGGGCGTTCGAGCGCTACCTCGAGACGACCGACCCGAAGATCGCCGAGGCGCTGTCGCAGCCGGGCCCGGTGCTGCCGGCCGTCCGCGCGCTGATCGACCGCTACGCCGAGGACGCCGGCCGGAACCGTCCGCGCCTCGGATGCCTGGTGGTGAACACGGCGGTCGAGCTGGCCGCCCGGGACGCCGAGGCGGCGCGCCTGGTGGAGGCGAGCTGGAACTTCCTGGAGGCGTCCCTGACGTCGGCGCTGACGCGCGCCCGCGCCCAAGGCGAGCTGCCCTCGGACGCCGATCCGCGCGCCCTCGCCCGGCTGCTGCTGGTGATCTTCCAGGGCATGCGCGTCCTGGGCCGGGCCCCGGCGGAGGAGGGCCGCGTCCGCGACGCCGCGCGCCAGGCCCGGGCCCTCTTCGCCTGACCCCCTCCCCACCCTGACGGGCCCGCTCCCGACCGGCACAGTGCCGGCCCGAGCATCGAGGCCGCCGTTCCACCGGCCCTTATTCAAGACCGTTCATTCTAGAAATTGGAGTCGTCATGAGGGAACGCTTCACCGACCGGGTCGTCCTGGTCACCGGCGGCGCCGGCGTGATCGGCCGCGTGACCGCCCGCGCCTTCGCCGCGGAGGGCGCCACCGTGGTCCTGGCCGGCCGCGACGAGACCGCCCTCGCGCGGGCCGCCGAGGAGATCCGGGCCGCGGGCGGGCGCGCCGACCATGTGGTCGCCGACGTGACGGTCGCCGGCGACGCCGCCGCCATGGTCGCCGCCGTCACGGACCGCCACGGGGGCCTGCACGTCGCGGTGAACAACGCCGGGATCGTCGACGGCGTCGGGCCCGTCGCCGATATCGACGACGATGCCTGGCGCAAGGTCATCGATGTGAACCTGACCGGTGTCTTCCTGTCGATGAAGCACGAGATCGCCCATATGCGCGCGCACGGCGGCGGCGTGATCGTGAACATCGCGTCCAACATCGGGGCGCACGGGCGCAGGCCGCGGATGGCCGCCTACGCCGCGTCCAAGGCGGGCGTCAGCGTGCTGACGCGTACCGCGGCCATCGACCACATCGCCGACGGGGTGCGCGTCAACGCCGTCAGCCCCGGCGCCAGCGACACCCCCATGTCGCTGCGCCCGGGCGAGAGCAGGGCGGAGCGCGACGCGCGGCTGAAGGCGTCGATCCCGATCGGACGCCCGAGCGACCCGTCCGAGGTCGCCGAGGCGGTCCTGTGGCTGGCCTCCGACGAGTCGGCCTACCTGGTCGGCCACGACATGGTCATCGACGGCGGCACCACCGCCTGACGACGCATCCACCCGCACCCCGCTGGGCAGACTCCCCGTATGGCCCTGACGCCCGATCACGACGCCGACCCCGCGCGGTTCCGCCTCGCCGCGCAGGTCACCCGCCGGTACCTGATCGGGGCACGGAGCCTGCACGACCACGTCGCCGCCAAGCTGCTGGCGGCGGGGGCGTCCCGGGTGCTGGACATCGGCTGCGGGGAGGGCGCGCTGCGCCGCGCCCTCCCCGACCCGCCGCCGTTCCGGCTGGTCGGACTGGACGCCTCGGGTGCGCTCCTGCACGCTCATCCGGGGCCGCGCGTCCAGGCGGACGCGCTGCACCTGCCGTTCCGCGACGGCACCTTCGACGCCACCGTCGCGGTCAACCTGCTGTGCCACCTGGACGAACCGGGACCGGCGCTGCGGGAGGCCCGGCGGGTCCTCGCGCCGGGCGGGACCCTGCTGGTCTCGGCCGTCTGCCGGACCGACAGCCCGGAGCTGGCGCCGGTCTGGCGTCCCGAGCCGTCCGCCTTCGACGCCGAGGACGCGCCGGCGCGGGTCTGCGAGGTGTTCGGCGAGGTGGAGGTGGAGCGCTGGGACGCCCCGCTGATCACGCTCCCCGACCGGGCCGCGATCCGCGACTACCTGGTCGCCCGCCGCGTCCCCCGGCCCGAGGCCGCCGAGGCGGCGGCCCGGCTGCGCACCCCGCTCCCGGTGACCAAGCGCGGTTCCCTCCTGCTGGCCCGCCGCTGAACTACAGCCAGCCGCTGTCGCGGGCGATGGCGACGGCGGCGTGGCGGTTGTCGACGCCGAGCTTCGTCACTGCGGCGGACAGGTAGTTGCGGACGGTGCCCTCGGACAGGCCGAGGCCGCGCGCGATGCGGGAGACGGGGGCGCCGCCGGCGGCGGCGCGCAGGGTGTCGAGCTCGCGGGGGGTGAGCGGGCACTCCTCGGCGGCGAGGGCGTCGGCGGCGAGCTGCGGGTCGATGTAGCGGGCACCCGCGGCGACCTGGCGGATGACCTGGGCGAGCTGCGAACCGGGGGCGTCCTTGCCGAGGAAGCCGCGGACGCCGGCCGCCATGGCGCGCCGCAGGTTGCCGGGCCGGCCGTGCGCGGTGACGATCACCAGGCGGCAGCCGGGCAGGTCGCGGGAGAGGCGCTCGGCGGCGGCGAGGCCGTCGAGCCCGGGCATGTCGATGTCGAGGACGGCGACGTCGGGCTTGAGGGCGAGGGCGCGCTCGACGGCCTCGTCGCCGCGGCCGACGTCGGCGGCGACCTCGATCCCGTCCTCGGTCTCCAGCAGCAGGACGAGGGCCTCCCTGATCAGCAGGTGGTCGTCGGCCAGCAGGACGCGGATCATGCCTCTCCCCTCGGTGCCGGGGCCGCCGGCACGGCGGCGGTCACCCGGAAGGTGCCGTCGCCGGACGGCCCGGCGCTGAACCGGCCGCCGGCTGCGGCGATCCGCTCGGCGAGGCCGGTCAGGCCGCTGCCGGAGTCGCCGGCTGCGGCGCGGCGCGGCGCGCCGTCGTTGACGATCTCCACGTGGACGCGGTCGCCGTCGGCGCGCACCGTGATCTCGCACCACGTGGCGCTGGAGTGCCGCAGGACGTTGGTGGCGGCCTCCCGGGCGACCCAGCCGAGCGGTTCGTGCACGTGGGCGGGGAGTTCGGGGGACACCTCGGGCCGGTCGCAGCGGATGCCGGCGGCGCGCAGGACGGCGGACATCCCGTCGAGCTCGGTGCGCAGCGAGGTGGCGCGGTAGCCGCGGACGACCTCGCGGACGTCGCGGACGGAGTCGCGCGCCATCGTCTGGATCTCGGTGAGCTCCTTGCGGACGCGGCCCGGGTCGCGGTCGAGGTAGCGTTCGGCGACCTCGGCGCGCAGCGCGACGGCCTGGAGGCTGTGGCCGAGGACGTCGTGCAGGTCGCGGGCGAAGCGGAGGCGCTCCTCCCCCACCGCGGACCGGGCGACCTCGGCGCGCGCCTCGCGGAGTTCCTGGATGACGTGGAACAGCCATACCTGTACGTATCCGGAGAAGGCGGCGAGCGGCACGCCGATCATCTCGTAGAGGACGCTCAGCGCGGGCAGGCCGAGGACGACTCCGTAGACGGGGGTCAGGACGGCCGCGGCGGCCGCGGCCGGGACGGCCTGCCGGAGCGGCAGGACGACGGCGATCAGCCCGGCGGGGACGAGCAGGGCGTTGCCCCACCCGTGGTCCACGCCGAGCAGCGGCAGCGTCCAGCAGATCGCGGTGATCGCGGCCAGCCCGAAGCGGTGGCCGGGCGTGGTGCGGCGCATCAGGTTGAGCCACAGCAGGCGGGCGTAGAGCGCGAACGCGGTGGCGACGCCGGCCAGGGAGAACGCGACGCGGGCGGGGTCGTGGCGGCCGAACACCTCGTACCAGAGCGCGGGCAGCAGGAACCCGGCCAGGGTGAGCGCCGTCATGCCCACGATGATCGCGGCGATGACGGTGGGGCGCGGGATCCTCGGCTGCACGCGCCCAGAGTATGCGGGTACCAGGGGATTGGAGCGCGTTCGGCGGGGGTGGGGGACCCCGTCCAGGACGCGCAGGATCAGGGTCCGGCCGTCGCCGTCCACCCGTGCGCCGCCGGTCAGGCGGCGTGCGGGGCGGTGCGGGCCGCGGTCGGGGCGGCGGCGCCGAGGCGGGCGGACGCGCGTCCGGTGACCAGGCGGCCCTCGTCGAGCACGCCGACCCGGTCGGCGCGGGCCGCCTCGCCGGTGTCGCGGGTGGTGATCACGACGGTGCTGCCGTGCGCGGCCAGCAGGAGCAGGACGGACCAGACCTCGCGGGCGGCGGCCTCGTCGAGCCCGGCGGTGGGCTCGTCGAGGAACAGCACGTCGGAGCGGCCGATGAGGGCGAGCGCGAGGTCGAGCAGGCGCCGGCGGCCGGCGTCGAGCCGCTCGAACGGGACGTCGGCGTGGCCGGTGAGGCGGGCGAGGCGCAGCGCCTCGTCGCGGGTGATCGGGTCGAGGGTCCAGCGCCGCCAGGTGTCGATGATCTCGGCGACGGTGAGCCCGGGGAACAGGCCGCCGTCGCGCCAGACGGTCCCGGAGCGGGCGGCGTCGCGGTCGGTGTAGGGGTCGGCGCCGCGGACGCGGACCGTGCCGCCGGTGGGGCGGCGCAGGCCGGCGAGCATCTCCAGGAGGGTGGTCTTGCCGGAGCCGTACCGGCCGAGCAGCGCGTACACCTCGCCCTTCGCCACGGTGAACGAGACGTCTCGCACGGCCTCGTTCAGCTGCAGGTCGCGTACCTCGATCACGTGTGCCCTCATGGCCTCCATGCTGCCGACGTACGTTCCGGGCGTGCAGTCATGGACGTCAGGTGTCGGCCATGAGGTTCGCAGGGGTCGGCCATGACATCTGTCATGGGTGCGCTATGGCCCAGCCTTGGGGAGGTACGAGGGCGCCTTCACCGTGGAAGTCGGCGTCCCCTGCGATGCGGGTCCATCCGGCGGCGGGGAGGTCGGCCTTGGCGGGCTCATCTGCCACATTGAGGACGACTGCCAGGCGCTCATCGCCCTGCCCCACTGTGTAGGACAGGGCCGTGTTGGTCAAGGTGGCGACCTTCGTGTGCGCGCGGACGAGCCATGGGTGGCGGCGTCTGACGCCGATGAGGTCCTGGTGGAGGCGGTGGTAGGGGGCGCCGTGGCCGGGGGTCTCGTCGGGGTGTCCTGGGAAGGCGGGCCGTATGGCGTCGTCGCCGCCTTCGCGTTCCTCCTTGATGCCGTGGAAGGCGAACTCGTCGCCCGCATAGATGGACGGGACGCCGGCGTTGGTGAGGAGGATGACGAGTGCGTGGGTGAGGTGGCGTTCGTCGTCGAGGCGGCTGGCGATGCGCGTCACGTCGTGGTTGCCGAGGAAGGTCTGCGGGACGAACGTCTGGAGCATCCCGTCGTGGCGGGTGAGCGCATGGGCCAGTTCGAAGAAGTTGCGGTCGTTCAGCGAGCTCCAGATGGCCTTCCATAGTTCGTACTGGGTGACGGAGTCGAATCCGGTGCTCTCCACGATGCCCGCATAGTCGCCGTGGATGACCTCTCCTACGAGCCATGCGTCGGGGAAGCGCGCGCGGACGCGGTCCGTCACCGTCCGCCAGAACTCCTGCGGGGCGGCGTACGCGGCGTCGAGCCGCCATCCGTCGACGCCGCGCTCCAGCCAGTGGCTCATGACCTGGACGGTGTGGTCGGCGACCGCCGGCTCCTCGTGGTTGAGGACGACGAGCTTGTGGTGGCCCTCGAACGTGCGGAAGTCGCCGTTCCCGTCGGGGACGAACCATCCAGCAAACGGTGACGCGGCGCCTCGCGCCTCGACGTCGGCGAACTGCGGGAAGCCGCGTCCGACGTGGTTGAAGACCCCGTCGAGCAGGACGCGGACGCCGCGCGACGACGCGGCCTCGATGAGCCGCAGCAGGTCGTGCTCGTCGCCGAGGCGCGGGTCGACGCGGAAGTGGTCGACGGTGTCGTAGCCGTGCGTCTCGGACGCGAACACCGGGCCGAGGGCGAGCCCGTTGCAGCCGAGCGCCACGAGGTGGTCGAGCCATTCCGCGATCCGCCGCAGCCGGTGTTCGGGCGGGGCACCGGGCGGGAGGGCGGCCGCTTCGGCACCGGTGAAGCCGAGGGGGTAGACGTGCCACCAGATGGCGTGATCGGGCCAGCGCATGCGCGTGTCCTTACCCGGGAAACACCGCTTCCAAAATAGTAAGCAAATACGAACTATTCTGCGAGCCGCTCCATCAGCCGAGCGGCGAGCCGCAGCACCTCGCGCTCGGTCTCGCCCAGCTCGCCGAGCGCCCCGGCGAGCCAGGCGTCGCGCTCGGCGAGGTCGTGCCTGAGCGCCGCCGCCCCGGCCGGGGTGAGGGTCAGCACGACCTGCCGGCGATCCCGCTCGTCGCGCGATCGGGCGATCAGCCCGCTCTCCTCCAGCTCGGCGAAGACCCTGGTCAGGGACTGCGGGCGCTGCCCTTCGGCCGCCGCCACCTCGCCCGCCGAACTGGGGCCGTTGCGGCCCAGGTGGCCGAGCACGACCAGCTTGTTGCTGCTCAGCGCGTCCGGGGAGCGCGAGGAGCGCATCCGGCGCGCCATCCGCATCACCCCGCGGCGGATCTCCACCACCGCTTCCGCCGGCACGTCGGGCCGATCCGTCGCCATAATGTTACGCTATCCCTTACTATTCACCGGAGGTGGAGATGGCTGCGGGCACGGTCCGGGCCGTCGGCGCGCTGAAGGCGCCGGCCGTCGTCGCGGGCACCACCATGGCCGCCGTGCTGGCGTCCTTCGGGTCGGCGCTGCTGCTGGAGCGGGCCGCGCACCTGCGCGTGGACTCCGTCATGCAGGCCGTCGTCCTGTCCGTCACCCTCTCCAGGGCGCACCGCGGCGCCCGTCCGTCCGACCGCCTGATCGGGTTCGCCGTCCTGCCCGCCGTCGCCCTCGCGTCGGTCGGCCTCGGCCTCCTCATGCGCGACGACGCGTTCGCGGGCGACGCCGCGTTCACCGCCCTCGTCACGGCCGGGGTCTGGATCCGCCGCTTCGGGCCCCGGTTCTCCAAGGCCGGCACGCTGATGATGCTCCCAGCGATCGCGCTGCTCGTCATCCCCCACGCCGCGCCCGGCGCGCCGTCGACGCACCTCCTGTGGGCTCCCGTGGTGGCGTTCATCGCCTACTTCTGGGTGACGGCCGTACAGGTCGCTGTGGAACGCCCTTGGCGCTCCACCCGCGCGGAAGAACCCGCCCCTGCCCCGAGCAAGCGGATGCCGGCGAGCACTCGCATGGCGACACAGATGGGAGTCGCCCTCTGCGTCGCCTTCGCCATTGGACACTGGCTGTTCCCGCATCACTGGTCGTGGGTCGTTTTGACGGCGTTCATCGTCTGCAATGGAGCGCGGGGACGCGGTGACGCCCTCCACAAGGGCCTGCTGCGCGCGCTCGGCGCGGCCGGAGGGACGGTCTTGGCCGCCGTGGTGTCGGGGCTGTTCGCGCCACGGGACCCTGACGCGGTCGCGCTCATCTTCGTCGTGCTGAGCGTGGCCGCATGGCTGCGCCAGCGGAGCTACGCGTACTGGGCGGGCGGCGTCACGGCCGCGCTGTCGCTGCTCTACGGATACTTCGGCCAGTCCGCCGTCCCCCTCCTCCAGACGCGTCTCGAAGCGATCCTCGTCGGCGCCGCCATCGGCACCGCGGCGGCGTGGACCGTCCTGCCCTTCCGCACCAGGGACGTTCTGCGCCGCCGCACGTCGGTGTCCTTGGCAGCGCTCACCGACGTCCTGAAGGACGAGCCGCATGCTCGCGCCCGCTTCGAGGATTCCGTCGCCGAGATGGACCCCGTCTACGGTCCGCTGCGCCTCCACCGGTTCGTCACGCGCGCGCGGCCGCACCACGCCGACGTCATCGACGTCCTACGCGAGACCGTGCCCCACGTCCGCGTCATAGGCCCCGGCGTCAAAGGACTGCGCGCCAACGTGGCCGCCGTACGGCGCGCGGTGGCCGGACGCCACGACGGCGCGCCCTACGAGCCGCTAGCGCCGGAAGAAGGCGCCACCGCACACGCCATAGACGCGGCACTGGCCCGTATACATGCGGTCTACGCGCCGCCTCCAGAGGAACCTAAGCGCGAACCAGAATCTCCGGAGACAGCTCGTCCGGCCGGGTGACACCGGACAGCGCCATGGTCAGCTCCAGTTCGGCCTGGACGCAACGCAGGACGTGCTGGACGCCGGCCTGCCCGCCGAGCGCCAGCCCGTAGGCGTACGGACGCGCGAGCAGCACCGCCTTCGCGCCGAGCGCGAGCGCCTTCACGACGTCCGAGCCGGTGCGGATCCCGCTGTCGAACAGGACCGTGGCCTGGTCGCGGACGGCGTCGACCACGCCGGGCAGCGCGTCCAGCGAGGCGATGGCGCCGTCGACCTGGCGTCCGCCGTGGTTGGACACGATCACGCCGTCCATCCCGGCGTCCACCGCGCGGCGCGCGTCGTCGGGGTGCTGGACGCCCTTCAACGCGATCGGCCCGTTCCAGTGCTCCCGCAGGAAGACCAGGTCGTCCCAGGTGAGCGAGGGGTTGCCGAAGTTGGCGACCCAGTGCAGGAGCGCGGTGTCGCGGTTGGCGTCGGTGACGGGCCCGCCGACCGCCTTCTGGAAGACGGGGTCGCTGAAGTAGTTCGCGACCCCGATGCCGCGCAGGAACGGCAGGTACGCCTGGTCCAGGTCGCGGGGCCGCCACGCCAGCGTGAACGTGTCGAGCGTGACGACGAGCGCCGTGTACCCCGCCGCCTTGGCCCGCTCCAGGAAGCTGACGGCGAGGTCCCGGTCCTTCGGCCAGTAGAGCTGGTACCAGCGGGGGG
Source organism: Actinomadura violacea (assembly GCF_017573465.1). GTDB lineage: Bacteria > Actinomycetota > Actinomycetes > Streptosporangiales > Streptosporangiaceae > Spirillospora > Spirillospora violacea. The sequence goes on along the minus strand of NZ_JAGEPF010000010.1, from coordinate 51,464 downwards.
CGCCGTCGCCGTTGGCCTCCGCGACCTCCTCGATGGAGTGAGAAGCCGCAGTGCTCAGCACCATGGTGAGCCCCTCGGCGCCCGCCGCGCGTGCGGTGGCGAGCTCTCCGTCCGGGTGGAAGATCGACTGCACGCCGATCGGCGCGAGCAGGACCGGCGAGGGCATCGCGGTGCCGAGGACCTCCACCGACAGGTCGCGGTGCGCCACGTCCCGCAGGAACCTCGGGACGATCCGCCACCGGTCGAACGCGTCCCGGTTGGCCCGCGCGGTCGCCTCGCTGCCCGCCGATCCCGCCACGTATCCGAACGCCTGCGCCGACAGCACGCCCTCGGCGAGGGCCTCCAGCTTCGTCGGATCGGTCGGCAGCGAGGGCCGCACGTCGCCGAGTCCCTGCAGGTAGATCGAGTTCTGGAAGTCGGCCAGCGCGCTCATCGGATACCTCCGCCCGGGGACGCGGCCGGGGCGCGGCCGCGTGCGAGAACCGTCCGGGACCAATCTGCCACGACCGCTGACCGGATCGGACCCGGGCGCCGGGCCGGGAACCGATCCGCGGCACATCCGGTGGGGCGGGCGAAAGATGTCGGCGGGACCGGCCACAATGTGGGGCATGGCACGACGCGGATCCCAAGCCCCTCCCCCGCCGCCGGACTTCGAGGAGAACATCGTCGACGTCGACGTCTCCGAGGAGATGCGCGGCAGCTACCTCGAGTACGCCTACTCGGTGATCTACCAGCGGGCGCTTCCCGACGCCCGCGACGGGCTGAAGCCCGTCCAGCGGCGGATCCTGTACTCGATGAACGAGATGGGGCTGCGCCCCGACCGCGGGCACGTCAAGTGCGCGCGCGTCGTCGGCGAGGTCATGGGCAAGCTGCACCCGCACGGCGACAGCGCGATCTACGACGCGATGGTGCGGATGGCCCAGCCGTGGGCGATGCGGATGCCGCTGGTCGACGGGCACGGCAACTTCGGCTCGCTCGGCGGCGACGACATGCCCGCCGCCATGCGGTACACCGAGGCCCGGATGTCCCGCGAGGCGCTGATGATGGTCGCCTCCATCGACGAGGACACCGTCGAGTTCCGGCCGAACTACGACGGCCAGGAGCAGGAGCCGGAGGTGCTGCCCGCCGCGTTCCCGAACCTGCTGGTGAACGGCGCGTCCGGGATCGCGGTCGGGATGGCCACCAACATGGCCCCGCACAACCTCGGCGAGGTGGTCGCGGCGGCCCGGCACCTGATCGACCACCCGGACGCCACGCTCGAGGACCTGATGCGCTTCGTGCCCGGCCCCGACCTGCCCACCGGCGGCAGGATCGTCGGGCTGGACGGCATCCGGGACGCCTACGAGAGGGGCCGCGGGACGTTCCGCACCCGCGCCACCACGACCATCGAGAACGTCACGCCGCGCCGCAAGGGCATCGTGGTCAGCGAGCTGCCGTACGCGGTCGGCCCGGAGCGCGTCAAGGCCAAGATCAAGGAACTGGTCAACGCCAAGAAGATCCAGGGCATCGCCGACCTGAAGGACCTCACCGACCGCAACGTCGGCCTGCGCCTGGTCATCGAGATCAAGAACGGCTTCAACCCCGAGGCCGTCCTGCAGGACCTCTACCGGCTGACGCCGATGGAGGAGACCTTCGGCATCAACAACGTCGCGCTCGTCGACGGCCGGCCGCGCACGCTCGGCCTGCGCGAGCTGCTGCAGGTGTACGTCGACCACCGCATCGAGGTCGTGCGGCGCCGGTCGATGTTCCGCCGCAAGAAGCGCGAGGACCGGCTGCACCTCGTCGACGGCCTGCTGGTCGCGCTGCTCAACATCGACGAGGTCATCCAGGTCATCCGGCAGAGCGACGACGCCGGGCAGGCCAAGCAGCGGCTGATGCAGATCTTCGAGCTGTCGGAGATCCAGGCGCAGTACATCCTGGACACCCCGCTGCGCCGCCTCACCCGCTACGACCGGCTCGAGCTGGAGAAGGAGAAGGAGCAGCTCGCCAAGGAGATCGCGAAGCTGACCGCGATCCTGGAGTCGGAGCGCAAGCTGCGCGCCCTGGTGTCCAAGGAGCTCGGCGAGGTCGCCTCCGAGTACTCGACCCCGCGCCGGACGATCCTGCTGGAGTCCTCCGGCCACACCGCCGCGGCCGCCGTGCCGCTCGAGGTGGCGGACGACCCGTGCACGGTGCTGCTGTCGTCCACCGGGCTGCTGGCCCGCACGCACGGCGCCGGCCCGCTGCCCGACAGCGGCCCTCGCGCGCCGCACGACGTGCTGGTCTCGGTCGTCCCGGCGACGGCCCGCGGGCAGGTCGGCGCGGTGACCTCGCTCGGGCGGATGATCCGCATCGACGTCCTGGACCTGCCGACGCTGCCCCCGTCGGCGACGCCGCCGTCCCTGGCGGGCGGCGCGCCGGTGACCGAGTACGTCGACCTGGAACCGGACGAGACCGTCGTCGGGATCGGGTCGCTGTCGGAGGAGGGCGGCGGGCTCGCCCTCGGCACGGCGCAGGGCGTGATCAAGCGGGTCGTCCCGGACTTCCCCGCGAACCGCGACGAGTTCGAGGTCATCGGCCTCAAGGACGGCGACCGCGTCGTCGGCGCCGTCCAGCTGCTGGCCGAGGACCAGCACCTGGTGTTCATCACGACCGACGCGCAGCTGCTGCACTTCGCCGCGTCCAACGTCCGGCCGCAGGGCCGGGCCGCCGGCGGGATGGCCGGCATCAAGCTCGGCCCGGACGCCCAGGTGCTGTGGTTCGGCGCGCTCGACCCCGACCGCGAGGCCCGGGTGATCACGGTGTCCGGTTCGTCGTCGGCGCTGCCCGGCACCCAGACCGGCGCGATCAAGCTGGCCGACTTCGCCGACTTCCCGGCCAAGGGCCGCGCGACCGGCGGCGTCCGCGCGCACCGCTTCCTGAAGGGGGAGGACGTCCTGCTCCAGGCGTGGGCGGCGCCGACGCCGCTGCGCGCCGGGGGCGCGAACGGCAAGCCCGCCACGCTGAACGTGGAGCTCGGCCGCCGCGACGGGTCCGGCGAGCGGCTGACGACCCGGATCGTGTCGATCAGCGGGCCGATCGGCCCGGTCCCGCCGGACGGCGGCGAGGAGTAGCGGCGGGTCCCGGGCCCGCCTCGTGCGGGCCCGGGGCGGCGGCCGTCAGCCGGTGAGCCGGGCGTGCAGGGCCGCGAGCCGGTCGTGGAGCTCCGCCCAGGGGAACGCCGCGCCGCTCGGCTTCTCGGAGTCGGGCGACGGGAATCCCTCCGGGTCCAGCACGACGGTGACGCCCCACGCGCGGAGCTCGGCGATGCTGCGCGGGAAGACCGGATGGCGGGCGAGCGCCGCGTTGGGCCACGGCGCGGCGACGATCGGGCGGCCGAGGCCGACGGCCTCGTTGAGCAGGCCGAGGGCGAGCGTGTCGCTGATGCCGTGCGCCCACTTGTTGACGGTGTTGAAGGTGGCCGGGACGACGGCGAACGCGTCGGCGGGCGGCAGCACGTCGGGCTCTTCGGGCCGCTTGTAGTCCGAGCGGACGGGGAAGCCCGTCAGCCCGGACAGCCGCGCGGCGTCGACGAACTTCGTGCCTGACGGCGTCGCGACGACGCAGACCGTCCAGCCGTCGCCGAGCAGCCGCTCGACGAAGGCCGGCAGCTCCGCGGCGGGCCGCCCGCCGCAGGCGATCACGTACAGCACCGGTCCCGCGGGCAAGGCGTCCCCCGTTTCGTCGTGGGTTCCCCACCCTGCCATGCGCGCGGGGAGCCGCCACGACGGGGCCGCGGCCGCCGCCCGCGCGGCGTGATCACTGCTCGATGTCGTCGAGCCCCCAGTGCGCCTCCATCCGGACGATCTTCCCGTCGTCGTTGAACGTCATGACGTCGATGACGCGGATGCGCATGCCCGGCATGTTCACGCTGAAGGCCATCGCGGCGCGGTCGCCGTGGGAGCCGCGGATGGGGGCGTCGAGCGACAGCTTCGCGCCGGCGGCCACGGCGTTGCCGTAGAACTCGTCGATCGCGGCGCGGCCCTCCATCGGCGGGTTGCCGACCGGGTCGACCACGACGGCGTCGTCGGCGAACAGGCCGGTGACGGCCGCGGGGTCGCCGGAGTTGAAGCCGTCGACATAGGCCTGAAGCGTGCTTTTCATCTGTTCCTGGGTCGGCATGCGACAGAGGCTACCAAGCGCCCGCTTGGCCACCAATTCCCGGCAAAGTTGGTCATAGCGCCCGCGTATGTGCAGGCTGCGGCGATGCGCCGTCCCCGAGCCGGGCTCGCCGACCCTAGGCTTCGGTGTGGAACGCAAGCCGGGAACGGAGGGGCGATGACGGACGCCGCACGGACCACCGGGGGGCCGCCGAAGAAGGCGGCCTACCGGCGGTCGGCGGGATCGCCGCGCGGCGAGGCCAGGCGGCGCGAGCTGCTCGAACGCGTCACCGACGACCTGGCGGTCAACGGGCTCGTCGACTTCTCGCTGCGGCGCGCCGCCCGCGCGGCCGGCACCACGCACAAGGTCCTGCTCTACCACTTCGAGGGCGCCGACGACCTGCTCCGGCAGGCGGTCGCCAGGCTGCGCGACCGGCGCATCGGCAACGCGCTCGCCGTCGCCGCCGAAGAGCGGGGCGGCGGGACGCTGGCGGAGCGGGTGCGCGCCATCTGGCCGACCCTGATGAACGAGGAGCGGGGACTGCGGCGCGTCCTGGACCAGGCCATGGGCCTGGCCATGTACGACACCGAACGGCACGGCGAACTCGGCCGCGGGGCGTCCCGGCAGTACATCCCGATCCTGCGGTCCTTCTGCCCGCCCGGCTGGTCCGAGGCGCGCAAGCTGCAGGTCAGCGAGATGATCCTGGCGACCCTGCGCGGTTTCCTGCTGGAGCGGCTGATCAGCGGCGACACCGCCGGGGTCGACGCCGGGTTCGCGGCGCTCGTCCGCGCGCTCGAACACGAGGAGGCCGCCGGAGAACCGCGGTCGCCCTAGTGCAGGCTGAAGGCGGCCGCACGCCCGGCGTGCTCGTCGGACGCGGCGCGCTCGGCGCACGCGGCCAGGCCGTCCAGCAGGTCGGCCGCGCCGCCCACGGCCTCGTCGTAGTGCCAGTGGCGGACGAGGGTCTCGCCCTCGGGCCCCGGGTCGAAGCGGCCCTTGGCGAAGCAGCCGGCGACGGCCATCCGGACGATCACGCGGTCGCAGTCGTCCAGCTGCGCGACGTAGGCGGCCGCGTCGATCAGGCCGATCGCGGCGCGGGCGTTGCGGCAGTCGTCGGCGGGGTCGGGGCGGGCGATCCGCCACTGCGCGTACGGGCGCAGGTACTCCGCGATCATCACGGTTCTGTGCACGCGAGGTCCTTCCGGGTTCCGGACCTCCCATGCTGCGGACCGGAACGCCGGCGGGCGGGCGCCTTGACCGAGGTCTTGCCGCCGGCTGACCGATTGATCGTCCCGGCCCCGCGCGGGTGCCTAGGACCCGGCCAGGCCGTGCCGGAAGGCGTACGTGACGGCCTGCGCGCGGTCCCGCAGCCCGGCCTTGGCGAACAGGTTGTTGATGTGGGTCTTCACCGTCGCCTCGCTGATGAACAGGTCGCCGGCGATCTCGGTGTTCGAGCGGCCCTGCGCGATCAGCGCGAGCACCTCGGCCTCGCGGCGGGTCAGCCCGTCGGGCAGCTCGCCGCGGGCGGCGCGGACCGGCCGCTGGTCGGCGGCGACCGCCTCGACCAGCCGGCGCTGGATCGCCGGGTCGAGCTGCGCCGCGCCGCCGCGCACCGCGGCGACCGCGCGGGCGATCTCGTCGGCGCCCGCGTCCTTGGTGAGGTACCCGCGGGCACCGGCGCGCAGCGCCGCGAAGATCGACTCGTCGTCGGCGTAGGTGGTCAGCACGACGACCTCGACCTCCGGATGCGCCTGCTTGATCCGCCGGGTCGCCTCCACCCCGTCGACCCGCGGCATCCGCAGGTCCATGAGCACCACGTCGGGCCGCAGCTCGCCGACCATGGCGAGGGCCTGCTCGCCGTCGCCCGCCGACCCGGCCACCTCGATGCCGGGCAGCAGCTCCAGCAGCAGGACCAGGCCCTCCCGCACCACCGTCTGGTCGTCGACGACCAGGATCCTCGTCTCGTCGCTCACCGTGCCCCGTCCCGTGTCACGCCGGCACCCGGAGGGCGACGCGGAAGCCCTTGCCCTCCGGCCCGGTCTCCAGGGTCCCACCGATCAGTTCCGCCCGCTCCCGCATGCCGACCAGCCCGTAGCCGCCGCCCTCCAGCTCCAGCACCGGCTCGGTCCCGCCGGTGTCGGACACCTCGAGCTCGACGGCGTCGCCGAGGTAGCGCAGCGCGATGCGCGTGCGGGCGCCGGGCGCGTGCTTGCGGACGTTGGTGAGCGCCTCCTGGGCGGTCCGGACGACCGCGAGCCCGGCCTGCGGCGGCAGCTCGCGGGGGACGCCGGTCACCTGGACGTCGCAGGGGCGGCCCGTGCTGGCGTAGAACTCCTCCGCCAGCTCCGCGATGACCTCCTTCGGCTCGGGGACCTCGCCGCGCAGCGTCGCCAGCGCGCGCCTGGTCTCGTCCAGGCCGGACTTGGCGAGGTTGCGCGCGCGCTCGACCCGGTCCAGGGCCTGCACCCGGTCGCCGTCCCGCGACAGCAGCAGCCGCGCGCCCTCCAGGTGGACGATCTGCGCCGACAGCGAGTGGGCGAGGATGTCGTGGATCTCGCGGGCGATGTGCGACCGCTCGGCGAGCACCGCGTTGGACGCCTCGGCCCGGCGGGCGGCCTCCTGCGCCTGGGCGCTCTGCCGGCTGGCGAGGGCGCCGAGGGTCAGGCCGACGAACGCGGCGAGCAGCCCGTAGTCGGGACCGTGGCCGTAGGCCTCCCCCAGCGCGCCGACGGCGATCACGGTGGCGCCGCCGAGGGCCACTCCCCAGCGCGCCGGCATCCGCATCAGCAGCACCCACATGGCGACCATCGAGAAGAAGTACCCGCCGCCGCCGTGCGGGGCGACCGCGTACAGCGAGAGGGACGTCCCCATCGCGCCGAGGAGCAGGGCGTTCCCGATCCGGCACCAGCGGGAGCCCTTCGGCCGCCCCACCCACAGTCCCGCGCCGAGGAGCGCGAACGTCGCGGCGTTGAGCAGGACCACCGCGAGTCCCTCGCCGTGCAGGGCCGGGGCGGGCGTGGAGTGCAGCAGCCCGCGGAAGTAGGCCACGGCTCCCCAGATCAGCGCGACCGTGATCGCGATCGTCCGGACGAGCCGCTCCTCGAGGGTGAAGGATCCGATCTTCACGATGCGACGCTAGCCGCTGCGGTCCCGGTGAGCCGCCGTCCGCGCCAGGCCACCAGCAGGTTCTGGACGATCAGCGTCAGGGCGAGGAAGACCAGGAAGAGGCTGGGGCTCACCTTGAGGCCGAGCGCGTGCCCGGCGGCGAGGAACCCGACGCGGCTCAGGATCGACACGAGCCAGGCCGCGAGGGTCCAGCCGGTGCCGCGGCGCCACAGCGCGCCGTCGTTCCCGCGCCACAGCCGGACGGTCGCCGCGCGCAGGGCGCCGAACGCGACCGCGGCGGCGGTCTCGCCGGCGAGGAGCGCGACGCTGAGCGCCGGGTGCGCGTCGTCGAGCAGGCCGCCCTGCGCCACGCCGATCACGGCCAGGACTGCGGGGACGGTGTAGAGCCTGCGCTCGCCGACCGGCCGGGCGCGCAGCTGGCGGTAGACCACGAGCGCGAGGACGGCGAGGCCGATGAGCACGTTGGCGGCGGTGTTCATGGCCTCGACGGTAGATCGGGGCGGGCGCCGCGGGGATCGGCGCGCGGCTGGACTTCGGGGTCTCCACCGGCGGGTGGAGAACCCTGCGTGAGCGGCGGCTCACCAGCCGGAAGGTGCCAGTGGGAACTGGCCGAATCCGGCCGGATATGCGATCTTGATTCGAGAAACGTTCGCGTTTTTAAATCGGGTACCACCCGTGCGTGGATCGCTCCAAAGGCGTCCGCGCAGCACCAGCGAAAGGCGCGTCCAGAACCCGTGAAATCCCTCCTCCGCGCCGCCGCCGTGGCGGCGCCCCTCACCCTGGCCCTCGGTGCGGTCGCCGCACCGGCCCAGGCGTCCCCGCAGGCCCCGGCCACGACCACCGAGGCGCCGGCCCCCGGCGTCCCGGCGTTCGACTTCGCCAAGGACTGCCCGCCGCTGCCCGCCGGCATCGACCCGACCCTCGGCCTGTGCATGCAGATGGTCGTGACCGGCGGCTCCATGAAGCTCGGCGGGCTCAGCCAGAACATCACCGAGCCGATGCGGATCACCGTCCAGTCGGTCCAGCGCGACGCCTCGTCGGACTCGGAGTTCACCAGCGTCACGCTGACCGGCAAGCCGATGACCATCCCCGGCGGCGTGCTCGGCCTGCTCGGCCTGAACGTCCCCGGCCTCGACGGCCTGCCGTTCAACAAGGTGCAGGTGCAGCCGAAGTACACCGGCGGCTTCACCTTCAACCTCCCGAACGCGGGCCTGGAGATGAAGATCAAGATCATCAACGACGCGGTCGGGAAGGGCTGCTCGATCGGTTCCAAGAAGGACCCGGTCAAGCTCGATCTCGGCGTCGACCTCGGCCAGATCAGCGTGGTGGACGAGGGCGACCCCGCCGACTCGTTCAACCACCCGCCGATCCTGCACACCCCCGCCGCCGACAACGCCTTCGCCGTGCCGAAGACCGACGGCTGCGGGCTGTTCGGGCCGGTGATCGACTGGAAGGCCGGGCTGCCGTCGGCGACCGGCAACAACGCCGCGTCGTTCGACACCTACCTCGCGCTCGCGCCGTATGCCCCGTGGCCGTCGGCCGCCGCGCAGCGCAAGGCGAAGCAGGACCCGATCCAGCAGCTGCGCAACCTGCGCATCAAGGGCTGACGCACCACTCGCCGGGGGTGGCACCCGCACCACCCCCGGACCAGCGGATCCGCGAGGGCGCGGCTACATGTCGATGCGCTCGGTGTCCAGCTCGGCCGCGCCGGCGGTGATGAACTCCCGGCGCGGCGCGACGTCGCTGCCCATCAGCAGATCGAAGATCTTCGCGGCCTGGTCGGCGTCCTCCACCCGGATCCGCCGCAGGATGCGGTGGCGCGGGTCCATCGTGGTCTCCGCGAGCTGGTCGGCGTCCATCTCACCGAGGCCCTTGTAGCGCTGGATCGGCTCCTTCCAGCGCTGCCCCTTGCGCTCGAACTCCACCAGCTTGCGGGTCAGCTCGCCGTCGCTGTAGCAGTAGACGTACTTCTCCTGGCCCTTCCGGGGCTTGACCAGCTCGATCCGGTGCAGCGGCGGCACCGCGGTGAACACCCGCCCCGCCTCCAGCATCGGCCGCATGTAGCGGAACAGCAGCGTCAGCAGCAGCGTGCGGATGTGCGAGCCGTCGACGTCGGCGTCCGCCATCAGGATGATCCGGCCGTAGCGGGCGGCGTCGATGTCGAACGTGCGGCCCGAGCCCGCCCCGATCACCTGGATGATCGCCGCGCATTCGGCGTTCTTCAGCATGTCCGCGACGGACGCCTTCTGCACGTTGAGGATCTTGCCGCGGATCGGCAGCAGCGCCTGGAACTCGGAGTTGCGGGCCAGCTTGGCGGTGCCGAGCGCCGAGTCGCCCTCGACGATGAACAGCTCGCTGCGGTCGTCGGCGTTGCGGCAGTCGACCAGCTTGGCCGGCAGCGCGGAGTTCTCCAGCGCGTTCTTGCGGCGCTGGTTGTCGCGCTGGGTGCGGGCCGCGATCCGGGTCTTGGCCGCCCCCACGACCTTCTCCAGCACGGCGCGCAGCGGCTGCTTCTGGCCGCGCGGCGGGTTCTCGAACACCGCCTTGAGCTCCCGCGTCACCACCTGCGAGACGATCCGGGTCGCCGCCGAGGTGCCGAGGATCTCCTTGGTCTGCCCCTCGAACTGCGGCTCGGGCAGCCGGACCGTCACCACGGCGGTCAGGCCCTCCAGGACGTCCTCCTTGATGACGTCCTCGTCGCCGTTCTTCAGCAGCTTGGTCGCGCGCAGCTGCTCGTTGATCACCTTGAGCACGGCCCGGTCGAACCCGCGCAGGTGGGTGCCGCCCTTCGGGGTGGCGATCACGTTCACGAACGACCGGGTGAGCGTGTCGTAGCCGGTGCCCCAGCGCAGCGCGACGTCGACCTCCAGGTCGCGCTCGACGTCGGTGGGGGTGAGGTGGCCCTGGTCGTCCAGCACCGGGACGGTCTCGGTGAAGTGCCCGCGGCCCTGCAGCCGCAGCACGTCGACCAGGGCGGCGTCCTTGGCGAGGTAGGTGCAGTACTCGCTGATGCCGCCGTCGAACCGGAAGGTCTCCTCGACGGTCTCCTCGCCGCGCTCGTCGCGGACGTCGATGGTCAGGCCGGGGATCAGGAACGCCGTCTGGCGCATCCGGTCCAGGACGAGGGCCTGCTCGACCGTGGCGTCGGCGAGGAAGATCTGCATGTCCGGCCAGAACCGGGTGCGGGTGCCGGTGACCTTCCTGGCGACCTTGCGGATCTGCCGCAGGCCCGACCTCTTCTTGAACCGGGCGTTCGGGCGGCCGTCGTCGGCGAACTCGCCGGGCAGGCCGCGCCGGAAGCTGATCGCGTGGGTGTGGCCCTCGCGGTCGACCTCCACGTCCAGCCGGGCCGACAGCGCGTTCACCACGGACGCGCCGACGCCGTGCAGGCCGCCGGAGGCGGTGTAGGACACCCCGCCGAACTTGCCGCCCGCGTGCAGCCGGGTCATCACCAGCTCCACCCCGGGCAGGCCCGTCTTGGGCTCCAGGTCGACCGGGATGCCGCGACCGTTGTCGCCCACCTCGAACGATCCGTCGGCGTGCAGCGTCACGCTGATGTGCGTGCAGTACCCGGCCAGGGCCTCGTCGACGCAGTTGTCGACGATCTCCCACAGGCAGTGCGCCAGGCCACGGCTGTCGGTCGACCCGATGTACATTCCGGGTCGCTTCCGCACGGCCTCCAGCCCCTCGAGCACCGAGAGGTGCCGGGCGGAGTAGCCGTGCGGGTCATCGGTCATCGCTTCGGCGGTCGCGGCGGTCAACTGCTTGTGCTCCTCGGGGGTAGGACATTCGGCACGAGGGTACCCCCGGGCACCGACAAACGTTCGAAAGGCTCGCCGCCCGGGCCGTCCGGGCCCCTTCCCGGCGGTGATCTTGCGGGCGTCCGGCACCCGTCCGGGCGATTCTCGCCCAACCAGGGGTGGAGTGCCGCAACGTCCACCTATAGGTGGGTGCACGGCTCCGCGTGGATTCCCTAATGTCCTGGTCATGGCAGAAACGATCGGGGTCAACGGGCTCCGTAAGCGCTACGGGGACGTCAACGCCGTCGACGGGGTGACGTTCTCGGTCGACGAGGGCGAGTTCTTCGGGATCCTGGGGCCCAACGGGGCCGGCAAGACGACGACCCTGGAGATCGTCGAAGGCCTCCGCCAGGCGGACGAGGGCACGGTCTCCGTCCTCGGCCTCCCCCCGTGGCCGCGCAACCCGCGGCTACTCCCCCGGATCGGCGTGCAACTGCAGGCGTCCTCGTTCTTCGAGCGGCTCACCGCGCGCGAGCAGCTCCAGACGTTCGGGTCGCTGTACGGCGTCCCGGCGAAGAAGGCCGACGCGATGCTGGAGGCCGTGGGGCTCGCCGACAAGGCGGACGTGCGGGTGGAGAAGCTGTCGGGCGGGCAGGCGCAGCGGCTGTCCATCGCGTGCGCGCTCGTGCACGACCCGGAGCTGGTCTTCCTCGACGAGCCGACCGCCGCGCTGGACCCGCAGGCCCGGCGCAACCTGTGGGACGTGCTGCGCACCATCAACACCGAGGGCCGCACCATCGTCCTCACCACGCACTACATGGACGAGGCCGAGTCGCTGTGCGACCGCGTCGCCATCATGGACGCGGGCCGGATCCTGAAGCTCGGCCCGCCCGCGGTGCTGGTGCGCGGCCTGGACGCGCCGGCCCGGATCAGCATCGCCAGCGGCGTGCTGGACGCGGCCGACGCCCGCCAGCTGCCCGGAGCCGACGAGGCCGACGACGACGGCGTCTCGCTGACCATCTCCACCCGGGACCCCTCGGCGGTGGTGGCGGCCATGGCCGCGAAGGACGCGCTGGACGGGGTGCAGATCCGCGGCGCGACCCTCGAGGACGTCTTTCTGGAGCTCACCGGACGGGAGTACAGGGCGTGAGCACACTCGAGAGTTTCAAGAGCCTGTCCCGGGCGATGTTCCTGGGCTTCCGGCGGGACCGGGGCGCGCTGTTCTTCACCGTGCTGTTCCCGCTGATGTTCCTGGTGATCTTCGGCGGCGTGTTCGGCCACCAGAGCACCTCGAAGGTCAAGGTGCTGGAGATCGGCAACGTGCCGATCCTGGACCAGGCGATGGCGCACGGCTCCGGCGAGCTCGGCAAGACCATGAAGCTGTCCAAGGCCTCGGACAAGCACGGCGCGCTGCACAAGGTCACCAAGGGCGACGCGGACGCGGCCGTGGAGCAGGTGGGGAACCAGCTGGTCGTGCACTACTCGGCGGCCGACCAGGTCAAGTCCGGGACCGTGCAGGGCCTGATGAACTCGATCGTGCAGGGCGCGAACCAGGCGGCGACCGGCAAGCCGCCCGCCTACCACGTGGCGGCGCAGCAGGTGGAGGACGACTCGCTGAAGGCGATCCAGTTCTTCACGCCGAGCCTGCTGGGCTGGGCGCTGGCGTCCGCGGGCGTGTTCGGCGCGTCGCAGACGCTCGTGACGTGGCGGACGAAGGGCATCCTGCGCCGACTCCAGCTGTCCCCGGCGCCGATCCCCACGGTGTTCGCGGCGCGCGTCGCGGTGAGCCTGGCCGTGGCGCTGGTGCAGTTCGCCCTGTTCGTGGCGGTGGCGCAGCTGCCGTTCTTCGGCCTGAAGCTCGGCCACTACTGGTGGATGGCGATCCCGATGGTCCTGTCAGGGGTGCTGGCGTTCCTGGCGATCGGGATGGTGATCGGCGCCTGGGCGAAGACACAGGAGACGGCGCAGGCGGTGACGCAGCTGGTGGTGCTGCCGATGGCCTTCCTGGGCGGCTCGTTCTTCCCGCTGGACGCCTCGCCCACGTGGATGCGGACGATCGCCTACGTCTTCCCGCTGCGGTATCTGAACACCGGGATGCTGAACGTGATGGGCCGCGGCCTCGGGCCGATGTCCGCACTGCCGCAGATGGGAATCCTGCTCGGTTTCGCGGTGGTGGGCGGGCTCGTCGCCATGCGCCTCTTCCGCTGGGACAGCGCGTGAGAAACGACCGTGGCGCAACGGTGTGACCTCGGTCACTAATCGAGCCATTCTGCTGTGGGCGTACGAAGAAACAGGTTGGGAACGTCCACGTCGGGTTAGATGTTGTCCTAAGTACCGACCCCGAGCATGAGGAAGGTGCCGTGACTGGAGCCCTTGCCCCGACCAAGCCGCTGACCGTCGCCGACCGGTGCGACCGCTGCGGCGCCCAGGCCTACGTCCGTGCAGTCCTTGTAGGCGGCGGCGACCTTCTGTTCTGCGCCCACCACGGGCGTAAGTACGCGGAGGCCCTGCGCGCCAACGGGGCCGACATTCAGGATGAGACCGACAGGCTCAACGAAACCCCGGCTACCGCTTCGGAAGACGAGCGGTAGGGATCGAAATAGCACACCCCGCGGCGGCGGCCACCGGAGACGGTGGCCGCCGTTCGGCATTTCAGTCGCCGCCCCCATCGGGCCCCAACACGGGGCATTGCGAAATGGATTCAGAGAGTGATTATCTCGTCACTCTGAGTATCGGATATTCGTCGCTCCGGTGACGCGGACCACGCGTTCGCCGCTTTTCTCACCCGGCGGTGACCGTCTTCACGCGATAGTGGTATCCGCCGGATTCGGTGAACCCCTCGGCCGCGTACATCGCCCGCGCGGGGGCGTTCCGCTCGACGACCACCAGGTACGCCCGCTCGCAGCCCTGCTCGCGGCCCCAGCCGAGCAGGGCGCGCAGGACGCGCCGGCCCAGCCCGCGCCTGCGGGCCTCCGGCGCCACCGCCATCGCATAGATCCCGAGCCACTCGCCCTGGGGCACGCCCCGTCCGACGGCGACGCCGTCCAGGGAGGCGTATCCCGCCGGCACACCGGTGAGGATCTCCGTGGCCACCGGCAGCTGGTGGTCGTAGCGGCCGTCCACCGACCACCACACGTCCAGCCACTCGGGAGACGGCTCGTCGGCCACCACCACGCCGTCCCGCCCATAGGGGCCGGCGATGTCCGCCACCATGCCGAGCGTAGGGTCGACGACCTCGTAACCCCGCGCCTCCAGGACCCCGTCAAGGCCCTCTGGCCGTGCGTTGTCGCTCAACGAGAACACCGTCGGCAGCCCGAGGTCGGTGTAGAAGCGCTCCGCGCGCGCTAGCGCGGCGTCCAGATCCTGGGGAGCGCTCTGGGGCAGGACGGAATTGGCGCGTTTGGTGACGCCGTCGGCCTGGCGCAGCAGCCACCCGCCAATATCCTGGACGGACCGCGCCGGCCACGCCGCGGCCACGAGTCCGTCGAGGTCCCGCGGTCCCGGGATCGTGGGGCACCGCGTCATCGCGTAAACCGGGTCATCGTGAACACCGTGTCATCAAGGGAACACCGCTTTCGGGGGGATCGTGCACATCCTGCTGCCGCCGTCGGAGAAGAAGGCTACCGAGGGCGACGGGCCGCCCCTCGACCTGGCCTCGCTGAGCCTCCCGGAGCTCACCGCGGCGCGTAAGCGCGTCATCACCGCCCTGACCAGGGCGTGCAAGCGCAAGGATGCGGCGCAGATCCTCGAGCTCCCGGCGGGGCAGGCCGACGAGGCCCTGGCGCGGGACCGGGCGCTGCTGGAGGCGCCCGCGCTGCCCGCGGCGCGGCTCTACACCGGCGTCCTCTACGACAACCTCGACCTGCCGAGCCTCGACGCGGACGCCGCCGCGGAGCGCGTCATCGTCTTCTCGGGCCTGTGGGGCGTGCTGCGGCTCACCGACCGCGTCCCGCCGTACCGGTTGTCCATGTCGGTGTCATTGCCGCCCCTCGGCCGTCTGGGGACGTTCTGGAAGCCCGCGATGACGAAGGCGCTCCGGCCGTCCGGGCTGATCGTCGACATGCGGTCCGGGCCGTACGCGGCTGCCTGGAAGGCCCCTCAGCCCGCCGTGGCGGTCCGCGTCTTCCGCGAGACGATCACCGGCGGCGTCGCGAAGCGCACGGTCGTCAGCCACATGGCCAAGGCGACCCGCGGCGCGATCGCCCACGACCTGCTCAAGGCCGGCGCCGACCCGGCCACGCCCGAGGA
Source organism: Actinomadura violacea (assembly GCF_017573465.1). GTDB lineage: Bacteria > Actinomycetota > Actinomycetes > Streptosporangiales > Streptosporangiaceae > Spirillospora > Spirillospora violacea. The sequence continues at coordinate 36,231 of NZ_JAGEPF010000010.1, read as the reverse complement.
GCTCCTCAAGGCCGTCGCCGGCCTCGGCCACACCGTCGAGCTGAACGGCACCAACCTCGACGTGATCCTGCCCGGCTGACGCCCGCGTGCGCGGCCGGTTCCGGCCGCGCACGCGCAGGCCCCCGTCCTGCTGGACGGGGGCCGCACGGTAAGCGAACTGTGTCAGTCGAGATAGTCCCGCAGCACCTGCGAGCGGGACGGGTGGCGCAGCTTCGACATGGTCTTGGACTCGATCTGCCGGATGCGCTCCCGGGTCACCCCGTACACCTTGCCGATCTCGTCCAGCGTCTTCGGCTGGCCGTCGGTGAGGCCGAACCGCATCGACACCACGCCCGCCTCGCGCTCGCTGAGCGTGTCCAGCACCGAGTGGAGCTGCTCCTGCAGCAGCGTGAAGCTGACCGCGTCCGCCGGGACGATCGCCTCGGAGTCCTCGATGAGGTCGCCGAACTCGCTGTCGCCGTCCTCACCGAGCGGGGTGTGCAGCGAGATCGGCTCGCGGCCGTACTTCTGCACCTCGACGACCTTCTCCGGGGTCATGTCGAGCTCCTTGGCCAGCTCCTCCGGGGTGGGCTCGCGGCCCAGGTCCTGGAGCATCTGGCGCTGCACGCGGGCCAGCTTGTTGATGACCTCGACCATGTGCACCGGGATGCGGATGGTGCGGGCCTGGTCGGCCATCGCGCGGGTGATCGCCTGCCGGATCCACCAGGTGGCGTACGTGGAGAACTTGTAGCCCTTGGTGTAGTCGAACTTCTCGACCGCGCGGATCAGGCCCAGGTTGCCCTCCTGGATCAGGTCCAGGAACAGCATGCCGCGGCCGGTGTAGCGCTTGGCCAGCGAGACCACCAGCCGGAGGTTGGCCTCCAGCAGGTGGTTCTTGGCGCGGCGGCCGTCCTCGGCGATCCACTCGAAGTCCTCGAGGTCCTCCTCGCCGAGCGCGGGGCCGTCGGCGGCGAGCCGCTCCTCGGCGAACAGGCCGGCCTCGATCCGCTTGGCGAGCTCGACCTCCTGCTCGGCGTTGAGCAGCGGGACCTTGCCGATCTGCTTGAGGTAGTCCTTGACCGGGTCGGCGGTGGCGCCGGCCGCGGCGATCTGCTGGGCCGGGGCGTCCTCGTCGTCGTCGCCGAGGGTGAAGCCCTCCTCCTCGGCGGCGGGCGTGTCGCCGGTCTTCTTGCCTGCCGGGGCCTTGCCGGGCGCGGCGGCGGCCGGGGCCGCCTCCTCCTCGTCGGCCTCGGGCGTCTCCTCGACCTCGGCCGCCTCGTCCTCGAGGTCGGCCTCCAGGTCGTTCAGGTCCTCGTCGAGGTCGACGTCCACGTCGTCCTCGAGCTCGGGGTCGTCGCCGGCCTTCTTGGCCGGGGCGGCCGCCTTGGCGGCGGGCTGCGCCGCGCCCTTCTTGGCGGCCGCGGCCTTCTTCGGCTTGGCCTTGGCGGACTTGGGCGGGGCGGGCTTGGGCGCCGCGGGCCGGGCGGCCTCCGGGCGCGGGGCGGTCTCCTCGGCGGCCGCGTCGTCGCCGACGACCGCGGTCACCGTGTCGGGCTGCTCCTTCGCGGCAGCAGCGGTCCTGGGCCTGCGCGCCGGCGGCGCCGCGCGCTTGCGCGAACGCTTGGGCGCCGCGGAATCGGCAGCGCTCACCACGACGGTCACACCCTCCTTGCTGAGGCTCCGCAGAATGCTGGAGGCCTTCGACACGGGGATGTCGGCCTCCTCGAACGTACGGCGTACGTCGTCGGCTTCGAGGTAACCCTGGGACCGTCCACGCTCGATCAGTTGCGCGATGACGTGATCGTGCAGATCTGACGCTTTCGAGGTCGAGCTAGCAGGCGACACAAATACCTCTCGAACGAACGTGTGGCTTGGTTGACCCAAGTGCCCTGACGGGCCCGGCCTCACACTGGGTGGGACCACACACGGCGGACCTCCGGTGCGGGACCGCAGCGTACCCGCTCTGACTGGGTCAAGCATTCTGGCACTGCTGCGCATTCCGCCCTGATGTCCTACCCGGTAACTCTCCACCTTAGAGGGCGCGGGACGGTCCTTCGTACGGACGGGACCGCCTCCTCACCGTCTCCGGCGGGTTTCACTCGGGTTTCACTAGGGCTTGGGCGGGACGTGCAGGGCAAGCACGGTCACATCGTCTACCTGCTCGTACCCGGCAAGCATCCGATCGACCAGGAAGTCGACGAGTCTTTCTGGATCTCCTACCACTTCAGGTGGGGCGTCCGCGGCCGTCGCCACGAGTTCCTCCAGCCCGGCGTCCACCCCACGCCTACGGTTCTCCACAAGTCCATCGGAATAGAAGACCACAGTGTTGCCGGTCTCGATGGAAAAACTTGTCTGCTGCCGCTGGCTCGGCCAGCCGAGCGGCGTGCCGGGCTCCCGCGTGCTCACGCGCGCGGGGGCGTCCGGGGAGATCAGCAGGGGTGGCGGGTGCCCGGCGTTGCTGAAGGCGCCGCGCCCGGTCTCGGGGTCGATGACCGCGTACGCGACGGTGGTGAACTGCTCCTCGTCCTCGGTGGCGCTGAACAGCCGGTCCAGGCCGGCGAGCACCGCGGCGGGCCGCGGGTCGTTCAGCGCGAGCGCGCGCAGCGCGTTGCGGACGCGTCCCATTCCGGCCGCCGCGAGCACGCCCTTGCCCATGACGTCGCCCACCGCGACCGCGAGCCGGTCGTCGGGGAGGCGGAACACGTCGTACCAGTCGCCGCCGACCTGCACATGGCGGGTGGCGGGGTTGTACCGTGCGGCCAGCACCATCCCGGGAAGCTGGGGAAGGTCGCTGGGCAGCAGGCTGCGCTGGAGCTCCTCGGCGGTCCTGTGCTCGCGCTCGAACAGCAGCGCGCGCTCCACCGCCAGGGCGCACTGCCCGGCGAGGGCCTCCAGGAAGACGCGCTCCTCCTCGGTGATCTCCCTAGGGCGAGTGAAGGAGAAACGCAGCGCGCCTATCGGGGCGCCCGCCGCCAGGAGGGGCAGGCCGACCCAGGCGCGCTCCTCGGGGTGCTGGGCGAACAGCTCCTTCTCGTCGCGGCCGAGCTGGATGCGCAGGCTGTCGGGATGCTCGGCCAGGAACGGCCGGCTCTCGCGCACCGCCACCGACATGACGGTCTGGTCGGCGACCTTGATGTCGTCGCGGGCCGGCGGCCGTGCCTCGGCCTCGGTGCCGGGCTGGGACGGCGTGACGATGCTCAGCCGCAGCTTGTCGTCGTCCAGCAGCGCCACGGCCGAGTAGTCGGCGCCGATGGCGGACCGTCCGACCTCGGTGATGACCTGCACGACCTGGGAGACGGTCAGCGCCTCGGCGAGCATGGAGGTCGCCTGCTGGAGGCGCGCGGTGCGCAGCGCCGCCGCCGACAGCTGCTCGGTCAGCCGGCCGCGCATCTCCTCGGCCTCGCGCTGCCCGGTGACGTCGGTGTTGGCGCCGACCCACTCGATGACCTCGTCGCCCTGCCGGATCGGCACGGCCCGCACGTCGAAGTGCCGGTACGTTCCGCTCTTGGTGCGGATCCGGTAGTTGGTCTCGAAGACCTGGTTCTCGGCGACGCACTCGCGCCACGCCGCCTCGATGCGGGGGCGGTCCTCCGGGTGGACGACCGCCATCCAGCCGCCGGCGTCGTAGTCGTCGCGCGCCTGGCCGGTGATGGCGCGCCACTCCGGGGCGTCGTCGATCACGCCGCCGTCGGGGGCGGCCACCCACACCACCTGGGCGCTGGCCTCCACGAGCGAGCGGTAGCGCTGCTCCTTGCGCCGGATGACCTCCTCGGCGCGGCGCCGCTCGGTCACGTCCAGGGCGGTCAGCACGGCGCCGAGACGCTCTCCGCCGGGCCCGCGCGCGGGCAGCCATGTGCAGGCCAGGATCCGCTCCTCGGTCGCGGTGGCGACCGCCTGGGCCTCACCCGCGCGCTCTGCCGGCGCTGCGGGGACGACGAGGTCGGGGTCGCTCAGCGGGCGGTCCTCGGCGAGCACCGTGCGCAGCGCCGTCTCGAACGCGGTCGCCAGCGCCTTGGGCAGCACCTCGGCGGGGCGGCGCTGCTGCAGGTCGCGGACGGGTACGCGGAGCAGCGTCGCGAGGGCGTCGTTGGCCTTGCGGCAACACAGGTCGCCGTCGAAGAACGCCAGCCCTCCCGGGGCTTCCTTCAGCAGGGTCGCGTACAGCGCGGAGTCGGACGCATCCATGGGCTGCCCCTCCACCCCTGAGACGCGGGGTTGGGGAACGGACGTCTCGGTGCTCATGGACAACACCTCCGCCCCAGAGGGTCCCGTACCGCGCGGCAAGTTTTCATCACTATGAGTGAATGGGAGCAGGCTAGCGCTCCCGCCTCCATCACAACACCGGTCGGAGTCAGGTATTCATCATCCCGATGGTTCGCCGCGTACGGAAGCCCTGATGGACATCGTTGTCTCCGTGCTTCCGCGCGATGACGCGGGATGCGCACGCCTTCCCTATGCGCCGCTGGTGGCGGCCCATCAAGAGGACGAGTAGGCGATGTTACGGCGCCTGGAGCCCGGCGGGCGGCCAACCCCGGCGGTTCGGCGAGTTCCGGCTCGCGGCGGGTCGGCGGACCCCAGCCCGATTTAGACCCTAAAATTCCCGTAAAGGGTCTTTTAGTGACCGGTGTGCCCTTACTCGCGCGCCCTACTTTCCGGCCTTGGCGGCGGCCTTCATCTCCTGCTTGAAGGCGCGGACCTTGGCCAGCGACTCCGGACCGGTGATGTCGGCGACCGACCGGTGGGAGCCCTCCTCGCCGTACGCGCCCGCCGCCTCACGCCAGCCCTCCGGCCGGACCCCGTACTGCTTGCCCAGCAGCGCCAGGAAGATCTGCGCCTTCTGCTTGCCGAAGCCGGGCAGCCCGTTCAGGCGCTTGAACAGCTCCTTGCCGCTGCCCGCGTCCTTCCACACCTTCTCCGCGTCCCCGTCGTAGTGCTCGACGAGGTACTGGCACAGCTGCTGCACCCTCTTGGCCATCGAGCCGGGGTAGCGGTGCACGGCCGGCTTCTCCGACAGCAGCGCCGCGAACCGCTCCGGGTCGCAGGCTGCGATCTCGTGGGCGTCGAGGTCGTCCGCCCCGAGCCGCTGCGCGATCGTGTACGGGCCCGAGAAGGCCCATTCCATCGGGATCTGCTGGTCGAGGAGCATCCCCACCAGTGCGGCGAGCGGGCTGCGGCCCAGCAGTTCGTCCGCCTCGGGGCGCTGCGCTAGTTGAACTTTCGTGGCCATGGGCTCAGCTTAGGACCGCTCCTAGGGACGAGGACCGGCGCGCACGGAAACCCCTCAGGCGACGCTCTAGGCCCGGGCCGCGAATCTGTCGGAAGTCTTACGAGCGCTCCGGCAGCCTGGCGGCCCGCGGGGCACAGTGCTCGAATGGAGCCGTGAACGAGGATCCGGTAGAGGGCACCCCCATAGGGCGGCGGGTCGTGCTCGGGATGCTCGGCCTCGGTGCCGCAGGAGTCGCCGTAGGCGCATCCCTACAACAGAAGGTGAACCGCGCACTGGCGCCCGTAGGCGGAATCCAGGACGTTCTCCCTGCCGCCGGGGGTTTCCGCTACTACTCCGTCACCGGAGGCGTGAAGCGGCACAGCGCCGCCACACACCGGGTGACCGTGGGCGGGCTGGTGGACAAACCACGGGCGTTCACCATGGCCGACCTGGCGCGGCTGCCCCAGACGATGCTCGACAAGGACTTCCAATGCGTGACCGGATGGCGGGTGCCGAACGTCCGGTGGACCGGCGTCGCCCTCCCCGACCTCCTGGACGCCGTAGGGGTGTCGCCGCGCGCGAAGGCCGTCCGTTTCAAGTCGTTCGACGGGGTGTACACCGAGTCGCTCACGCTTGACCAGGCGCGCCGCCGCGACGTCATGGTCGCGACCCAGATGAACGGGAAGCCGGTCACCCACGACCACGGCGGCCCCACCCGGCTCTACGTGGCCCCTATGTACGGCTACAAGTCCCTCAAGTGGCTCGGCGGCATCGAACTCACCGACAAGGTCGAGCAGGGCTACTGGGAGGACCTCGGCTACGACGTGGACGCCTGGGTCGGCCGGTCGAACGGACGTGACGATGCACCCACATGACGTGGACCTTCCCGCACCGTCGCGGTCGTCGAGGCTGTTGCGGTTCACCCGGGCGGAACGGTCGATCCACCATGCGACCGGGCTGCTGATGCTGGTCTGCCTTGCCACGGCGGGCATGCTCTACCTGCCCATGCTGTCTACGCTGGTGGGGCATAGGGAGCTGGTCAAGACCGTCCACGTGTGGTGCGGGTTCGCGTTGCCGATCCCCATCGTTCTCGGCCTCGTCTCCAGGGCGTTCAGGACGGACGTACGGCACCTCAACAGGTTCGCGCCGCACGACTGGGAGTGGCTGAAGCGCGGGGACCGCAGAGCCGTGCGGCAGGGCAGGGGCGTCTTGCCCGTGGGCAAGTTCAACGCGGGCCAGAAGCTGAACGCGGCGTTCACGGCGGGTGCGATCCTCGTCATGCTCGGCACCGGGGAGGTCCTGACGTTCCCCGGCCCGTGGCCGGACCGCTGGCGCACGGGCGCCACGTTCGTGCACGACTGGCTCTTCGTGATCATTGTCATCGCCGTCGCGGGCCATCTCTGGGAGGCCTTCCGGGACCCGGGCGCCCTTCGCGGGATGCTCACCGGCCGCGTCGATCACGACTGGGCCGCGAGACACCACAGGGGCTGGGTGGACGCCGTCCAACGGATCGCCGCCCGGACGCCGGACGGCCCGCCTGGAAGGGGATCCGGGGAGTCGGCCACCGGCGGGCCCTTGGAAGGTGGCTCAGAATTTGCGAAACGACGCCCCGGTATGTCTTGACTCTCCCCACGAAAACGCTGGAATGAGACATCGAGGCGAAGTTCGGGCGGCAGCCTCCGAAGCCGGGGGTCGCGCGCACTCCGTCTCGGCCGGCGGCGTCCCCGTCCGCCGGAACCCCGTGCGCGGAGGTGTACGCAGATGCCTGCACTGGCCGATCACCGAAGCGAGACCCGCGATGCGCTCACGCGGCGGCTTACCGACGAGTTCTCGGACTTCCCCTCGGACGCGGTGCACCAGTGCGTCGCCGACGTCCAGGCGTGCATGGCCCATCTCGGGCTCGAACCCACGCCCGCGCGCGTGGAACGGATGGCACGCGAGCACCTCGTCGGCATGCTGAAATCAGAGCCGCCCTCGGGGCGGTCCCAGGGAGCCGGAGTGGACGGCTGATCCCTCCGCCGGTCCCGCGCCTTACGCGTACGCGCCGCCACGGGATCTGAGAAGCTAGGGCCCGTGAGTCCTCGCAGCCGCCGCTCCTCGTCCGGGGATCCGGCGCGGGACGGCCCTGCCCCGCCCGGCGAGGTCTCCGAGATCTTCGACGGGATGCTGCGGCACGCCCGCGAGCTGCTGGCCGTGCGCAGCCCCCTGGACGCCGAGCTGATCGTCAGCGAGATCCTCGGGTCGTGGTGGGGGCACCGGGTGTCCGCCGGAGACGTCGAGGTGACCATCGGCGAGGCGCTGGTCGGCCACGCGGAACGGGCCGCGACGCCGGCGGCGCTGGCGCTGCTCACCGGGATCGCCTACCTGGGCACTCCGCGGCAGGCCGCCAAGGCCGAGCGCGCGGCGCTCGACCTGATGGACCGGGGCGTCGCCCGTCCCGGATGGGCCGACCGCGTCGGCATGGTGGCGCTCGAAGAATGCTTCGTCTCCCGGGACGTGTACGGCGACCAGGACTCCATCGTCTGCACCTACACCTACGGTGGAGCCGACCGGCACGCCCTCGTCATCCTGGTGGACCGGAACAAGGCCGGGGCCGTCCAGTACGCCGACGCCCCGTTCCCCTCGGCGGCGCCGCCGGCGTTACGCGCCGCGCGCCCCCCGGCATGCGGGATGGTTCGCGACGCGTGGGTGTCGTCCCAGGTCGACCGGCTCCTCGACCACTGCCGCCGCGAGGGCCGCGACAACGCCCTGATGCGGTTCGAGCAGCTGGACCCGCGCGACACCAAGGCGCTCCTGCAGAGCGCCCTCGCTCTCACCAACGACACGGCCGATCCGCCGGTCAACGACGGCTTCGGGTCGTACCACGCCTTCGTGCGCGCGCGGATAGGCGTCCTTCCGCCGGGAGGGCGCCTGCCGCAGCCTCCGGTGTACGGACGTGACCGCCGCGCCACGATCGCCGCGCGTTTCCTCGCGTCGGACGAGGCGGAGGGACTCTCCGACCTGTCCGCCGCCAGCCGCTGCGTGGACCGCATCATCGCCTACGGCTGCGCCCACGATTTCGGGCGGCCGCTGCGGGTCAGCCCCATCAAATGCGAGATGTTCCTGCTCGACTGGCTGCCCCGCAAGGTGCTGCTGTCCCCCACCGAGCAAGAGGCCGTGCCGCACGTGCTGGCCGCCTGGGTGCGGTGGGCGGGCAAGCGCATGGGACTCCCCGAAGAGGGCGTCAGGGCGACGCTGGACGCGGTGTGGGACGCCACCGGGAAGTTCGCCGAGGCGTACCGCGACCCGTCCGCTTTCGGCCTCGACCGGGACCTGGTCGCCCGGCTCCTGCCCGACGGGGAACTGGAGGCGCTCCCCCGGCGGGCGTTCGCGCTGCCGTTCCTGTCGGGCGTCCACCGGCGCTCCGGGCGGCACGGCTCCGTCGACCTGTCGGCGCTGGACCCGTCCGACCCCGCCGACCGGCGGGTGATCCTGGAGTTCGAGCATCCCGGCGCGGACGAGGAGCACCTCGACGCGCACGAGAGGCTCACCGACAGGCTGTGGAGGGGCGACCCGCCCCAGCTGTGGGAGACCGCCCAGTCACTGCTGGACGTCGGCTACGAACGGCACGAGATCCTGCACAAACTCATCAAGGTCCTCGATCGCTGCGGCGACGACGCGGACGCCCTCCGGGAGGCGCTGCGTGTGCTGCGTCACGAAGCGCCGCCCGAGTGAACTCCCGGTTTGCGCGCGGCGTCCCCGGCGACAATCATCGGGTGCCGGGCATGGTCTCGCGGGGGCCCGGGGCCGCAGCCCCCGGCGATAGGGAGTGATCTTGTTGGAGTGGTCCGAGTTCGCCCGCCGGCTGGGCCGTGAACTGGCGGGTCTCGACCGGGACACCATCCTCATCGTGCGCGAACGCGACGAGAGCCGGCACTACGTCCAGGCGATGCGCGAGCCGGACCGGCTCTATGCCGAGGCGGTCAGCAACAACTTCCTCGACGGCCCGCTGCTGCTCACGCCGGCCGACGAGGAGGTCATGAGCGACGCGGGCTGGCGCCCGCCCGCCGACCCCGCGCCCCGCAACTGGTGGACCGAGCTGCCCGAGGCCGGCACCCCCGGCGGGATGCTCGCGGTCACCGGCGGCGACTACTCGCGGCTGGCCGAGGTGATGGTCACCGCGCTGCGCGACGTCCAGGGCGTGCGGCGCCCCTCCGACCTGGTCTACGAGTCGTTCCACCGGCACGGCAGCGGGCTGATCGAGCTGCTCGACTTCGGCATCGAGATCGCCGACCCGTCGCGCGTGAGCAAGCGCCGCTCGTCGGCCGCGATCGCCCCGCCGGAGCCCGCCCCCGAGAGCCCGCGCCCCGCGCCCGGTCCGCCGCCCGCCGGGCCGCCCATGCCGCTGCCCCCCGCCGGGGTCCCCGGCAGCGACGCCGACCTGCTCGAACCGCGCCTGGCCGAGGCCAAGGAGCGCGGCGACCACGCCACCTACTTCGCCCTGCTCGCGGGCGCCGACCTCGTGCTCCCGGCCACCGCGCACGCGGTGGAGAACCCCGACCGCGCCGAACTGCCGACCATCACGATCGGCTCGGGAACCTACGTCACGCTGTTCACGTCCCCCGGCGCACTGGCCCGTACCGGCGACCAGCATCCGCTCTACCGGCGCACGTCGTTCGCCCTCCTGGCGGCGAGCTGGCCGGACCCGTCCTGGCAGCTCGCCGTCAACCCCGGGCTGCCGAGCGAGGTCCTGCTGGACGCCTCCGCCCTCGGCCGCCTGGAGGCCGCACAGCGCGAGACGTCCTCGTCCGGACCGGAGACCGGCAATCCCTACGGGACCGTCGATCCGGGCGCGCTGTCCGGGCCCGGGCCCGTCGCGGGCGGTCCGTTCCCCCCGGTCAACGGCTCCGACATGCCCGGGCTCCCCGGTGTTCACGGGCCATCCCAGGGCCTCAACGGCTTGTCCGCCGCCAACGGCTCGCCCGTGCCGAACGGGATGCCCTCCCTTAACGGGATCCATGGAGTCAATGGACTGCCGGAAGGCGACGACTCCTATGACGACTCCGGTACCGCCATCGACCCCTACACGGCGGAGGAGTTGAGGGCGGCGCTGGAGGCCGGTACTCCGGACCTGGGCCGGGCCAAGCCGGAGACCCCGGAGCCCGAGCCGTCCATAGCCGGTCCCTTGGGCGCCCCTACGGACGGAACGCCCGCCGACAGCGAGCCCGCCGAGACGCACCTGCCCGGCGCGCCTCACACCGAGCCGCCCCAGGCCGACGCGGAGCAGCCGGTCGCGCCGCAGCCCCCGGCGCCCCAGCCCCAAGCGCCGCAGCCCGCCGCACCGCAGCCCGCCGCGCCGCAGGAGCCACCTGGTGGCGGCGTACAACCGTCCGTTGGGCAGCAGCCCGCGGTTCAGGCGCCCGCCGGCATTCCGATGCAGCCGCCTCATGGCACCCGCCTGTGGCGCGCCACAGGCGAGGACGACGAGGTCCCCGTCGCGGTCTACGACGCCATCGGCGGCATCTGGAGCCCGGCGCGCACCGACGCCGTCCCGGCGCCCCGGGGCGAGTGACGGAGCCTTCGGCTACCGTCGAGTAACACAATCCCGCACCCGGACGCAGAGTGGACCGCGAGTGGACTGGAACGACTTCGACAAACGGCTGACCCTGGAGCTGTCGCGGCTCCCCGTCAAGTCGTTCCTCATCGTGCAGGGGCCCAGCGGACTTCCGTACGTGCAGGCCATGCGGATCGAAGGCGGCCTGGACGCCGAAGCGGTCGGCAGCGCGTTCCTGCCACGGCCGCTCGCACCCCGCCAGGAGCGTCGCCTCACCACCCTCGGCTGGGAGCAGCCCGACGGCGAGGAACGGCGGAACTGGTGGAACCGCTACACCTGGCGCGAGCGCGGCAACCGCGCGTCACAGGAACTGCTGGAGTGCGCCGCGATGCTCGCGGCCCAGATGGTCGGCGCGTTCCGCGACGTCTACCGGATCGACTCCCCGCTCGAGCTCGTCTACCAGGCGAGCAAGACGGGGCCAGAGGGCGGGCCGCTGGCCCTTCCCGGCCTCGGCATCCCGCTGGCCGTGCCCGAGGCCGAGGGCCGTCCCGCCGCGCAGGACGCGCCCCGCGCGGAGCGTCCGTCCGGCACCGCCCTGGAGATCGCGCTCGCCGAGGCGCGCGAGCGCGGCGACCAGCAGGCGTATCTGCGGCTGCTCGCGCGCGCCACGCTCTACCTGCCCGCGTCCGGCGATCCCACCGCCGAGCACCGGTTCGCCACCGCGCAGTTCGGTGACGGGACGTTCGTGCTGGCGTTCACCTCGCCGGAGGCGATGGACAGGTCGCTGCAGGGGCAGGCCGCCCACCACCGCGAGGCGACGCTGTCGGAGCTGTCCCGGCACTGGCCGCACCCGGACTGGCAGCTCGCGGTCGACCCGGGGCTGCCCAGCGCCTCGTACCTGGACGCGAACGCCCTGTTCGAGCCCATCGCGCAGGAGCCGCCCGCTCCTCCGGCGCCCCCGGACCCGTCCGACGTGCGGGTGGCCGGACGGTCGGCCCGGACGCCGCGGACGGCGGGGCGGCGCCGCCGACCGGACGCGGAGGCGCCCCGGACCGCCGCCAGGTCGCCGCAGGCGCCCGCCCGGCCGCAGGGCGAGCCCGCTGCACCCCAGGGCGTTCCCGCGGCCGCACAGGCGCCCTCACAGCCGAGCGCCGAGCCGGGCGCGCTGCCCCGCCGGCACGCCCGCCCGGCGCCCGCGACGCGTCCCGAGCCGACGCGTCCCGAGCCGGCGACCGCGAGGGAGACGCCGGCCGACCCGCAGGGGCTCCCCGTTCCGCCGCCGCACGGCGTCGTGCAGCAGGCAGCCGCGCCCCGGGACCCGCAGCCCGGCGGCCGTGCCGCACCACAGGCCGCGCCCCTCGGCCCGCAGGGCGCTCCCCCGCGCGCGCAGGCGCACGGCTCGTCCATGGCGCCCGGAACCGCCCCAGGCCCGCAGCCGGCCGCGGCCCCTCAGCAGACCGCGCGGGACATACCCAGGCCACCGACCGCAGGAGCAGGCGGTGCCGCCGTTCCTCCTGGGGAGACGCCGGCCGCGTCCCGGTTCCAGCCGCCCGCGCCCTCCGCGCGCACGCGCGAGGAGCCCCTCGGCCGAGGCGCATCGCAGGCTCCGGCCTTCGACCGTGCCGAGCCCGTGGCCCCGCCGGAGACGGCACCGAACCGGACGCCCGCCGACCCACCGGGGCCGACGCGTCCCACTGCGGCGCCCCGGCGGGACACGCCGCCTCCAGTAGGCGACGTGCCGCACGAGACCGTCGCACAGAGCGCCGCGGCGGCGAAGCACGCCGCGCCCATGGACGCGCCCACCGAGACCGTGGTGATGCAGAAGGTGCTGCGCCGTGAGCATGTGCAGCACTACATGGAGGGCGGCTACGACCTCGTCGCGGGATACGTGCACCGGCTCCAGGACGTGGCTGACCTGAACACGCCCGCCGCACTGATCCGCGGCCTCGGCCTGGTGTACGAGGGGTCGCCGTTCTCCCCCTCCGACGAGGAGGTCTTCGTCGTCCGGTGGCCCGCGGTGAAGCCGTCGCTGTTCCGGCGGCCGCTGGGGGGCATCGACGAGTGGAGCATGGGGATCATCCCGGGCGGCTGGGTCATCGAGAAGGCGCCGTTCCCCGGCTCCGGGTACGCGCCGGGCGACGGCCCCGCCGTCCCCGAGTTCAAGATCGAGAGCCAGCGGCTGCCGCACGGCGCGGAGCTGTACCGGCTCGACGCGGGCGGGCGGGAGTCGCTGGTCGCGGCCTACGACGCCGACCTGCGCCGCTGGCTCGTCAGGCTGCCGGGAGGACGGGGATGAGGATCCGGCACGGCTTCTTCGCGCGCTGGCGCGGCACCGAGTACGAGGCCAGCCCGGACGGCGACCATGTGCGGCTCTACGTGGGCGAGCACGCCGACGGGTTCCGGCAGATCGGGCCGGGCCGGTTCGTGCAGGTGGTCCCGGCCTCCGAGGCCGAGGACGTGCGGTACGTCAGCACGTACTGCACGTGGCGCGGCGAGCCGTTCGTGGTGCTCGGCGAGCACCAGGGGTGGCTGCGCGTGGAGTACACCGGCGGGAAGGCGCCGGTGGCCGAGGGCCTCGGGCTGGAGCTGTTCGACCGCGGCGTCTACCAGGCGTGGGCGTCCAAGCACGAGGTCGAGGACGTGCGCGAGGAATCGGTCTGAGGCGGCCGTCGCGAGCGGGTGGGCCGCCCGGTCTGCGGCGGGCCCATCGGTGGTAGGTCTTGGGCATGGCGGTCATCGACATCAACGCCGACCTCGGTGAGGGGTTCGGCATCTGGGAGCTGGGCGACGACCTGGCGCTGCTCGACGTCATCACGAGCGCGAACGTGGCGTGCGGGTTCCATGCCGGCGACCCGCTCATCATGCGCCGTGTGTGCGCGGCGGCGGTGGAGCGCGGGGTGACGATCGGCGCGCAGGTCTCCTACCGGGACCTGGCGGGGTTCGGCCGCCGCGAGATGGACGTGGCCGCGCCGGAGCTCACCGCCGAGGTCCTCTACCAGCTCGCCGCCCTGGACGGCATCGCGCGCACGGAGGGCGGCCGCGTCGCCTATGTGAAGCCCCACGGCGCGCTGTACAACCGCATATCCCGCGACGGCGTTCAGGCCGCGGCGGTCGCGGACGCGGTGCGGGCCTATGACGCGACGCTGCCGCTGCTGACGCTTCCCGGGTCGGCCGTGCACGAGGTCGCCGAAGGGCTGACGGTGGTGGCCGAGTGCTTCGCCGATCGCGCCTACACGCCGTCCGGCGGGCTGGTGTCGCGCCGCGAGCCCGGCGCCGTGGTGCACGATGCGGACGAGGTCGTGCGGAGGGCCGTGCGCATGGCGGTGGACGGAACGGTCGTCGCGGCGGACGGAACGGAGGTGTCGCTCAGGGCGCGCTCCATCTGCGTGCACGGCGACACACTGGGCGCGGTGGCGCTCGCACAGGCGGTCCGGTCCGCGCTGTCCGGCGCGGGGGTCACGCTGGAGCCGTTCGCGTGAGAGTCCTGCGGGCCGGTGACACGGCCCTGCTCGTGGAGACCGGCGACCTGGCGGCGGCCCACCGGCTGAACGCGGCGCTGCGCGAGGCGGCCTGGCCCGGCGTCGTGGACGTCGTCCCCGGTGAGCAGACCGTCCTGGTGGTGGCCGACCCGGCCGCCGACCTCGACCGCCTCGCGGCCCGCCTGCCGGACCTCCCGGTGCCCGCGGACGCGGAGGGCGGCGCGGAGCCGGTCGAGATCCCGGTGCTCTACGACGGCGAGGACCTCGACGAGGTGGCGCGCCTCACCGGCCTGTCGCGCGACGAGGTCGTCCGGCGGCACGCGTCCGCCGCCTACACGGTCGCCTACCTGGGCTTCTCCCCCGGCTTCGGCTACCTGACCGGGCTGGACCCGGCCTTGCACGTGGCCCGCCGGGAGTCGCCGCGCACGGCGGTCCCGGCGGGGTCGGTCGCGATCGCGGGGCCGTACGCGGCGGTCTACCCGTCCCGGTCGCCGGGCGGCTGGCGGCTCCTCGGCCGGAGCAGGGCGCCGTTGTGGGACGTGACGCGCGAACCGCCGTCGCTGCTGCGGCCGGGGACGCGCGTCCGGTTCGTCCCTGAGGAGCCCTCTTGATCGAGGTCGTCCGGCCCGGGCCGCTGGCGACCGTCCAGGATCTCGGCAGGCCCGGCCTCGCCCATCTCGGCGTGCCGCATTCTGGTGCGGCCGACGAGCGCGCCCTGCGGCTCGCCAACCGGCTCGTCGGCAATCCTGAGGACGCGGCGTGCGTGGAGTTCACCTTCGGCGGCGGCTCTATGCGCTTTCACAGGGCGGCTTGGGCGGCCGTTACGGGCGCGCCGTTGCCTGTGTGCGTCGACGGGCGCGCGCAGGGGACGAACGCTCCGTTCCATGTGCGGCGCGGAGGCGTATTGGAACTCGGCACGCCTGCACGTGGCCTGCGCAGTTACCTCGCCGTGCGCGGCGGCATAACGGCGGACCGGGCGCTGGGTAGCAGGTCCACCGATCTGCTGTCAGGGCTCGGGCCCGCGCCACTGTCGGCGGGCGTCCGGCTACCGGTCGGAGCGTCAACGGAACTGGGCGCCATCACCGTGGACGTGGCTCCGGCCCCGCGCATGCACGAGACGCCGATACTGCGCGTCCTGGCCGGACCGCGGAGCGACTGGTTCACCGAGGACGCGATGGCCACGCTCACCTCAGCGCCCTACCAGGTGTCGCCCGACAGCAACCGGGTGGGCGTCCGGCTCGACGGGCCGCCGCTGACCAGGTCGCGTGATGGGGAACTCGGCAGCGAGGGGATGGTCACCGGCTCGATCCAGGTGCCGCCCAGTGGCCTGCCGATCGTCTTCCTGGCCGACCATCCGACGACCGGCGGCTACCCCGTCGTCGCGGTCCTCGCCTCCGTGTCGGTGCCGGACGCGGCGCAACTGCGGCCCGGCCAGCACGTCCGGTTCCGGACCTGACGGCCGTCCCAGAGCGCGACGCCTGGACACCGGTCAGGACAGCGGCGCGGGAGCGGACCAGTCCAGATGCGAGACGTCGTTGAACCCGCGGATCGACGACAGGCCGTTCATCCACACGAGCACCGAGATCGACCCGTTGTCGGGGGTGAGGAACGCGAACGGCCTGGACCCGGTGGCGGCCGCGAGCGCCTGCCCGATGACGCCGCCGTGGGTGAACACCGCCACGCGCCCGCCGGGATGCGCCGCGGCGACGCGTCCGAGCCCCTCCCGGACCCGGGCGGCGAACGCCTCGTCGCCCTCCGCGCCGGGGATGACGTCCCAGCGCTCCTCCGCCACCATCCGCTGGGCGACCGGGTCGTTGTCGGCGACCTTCTTGCGGAACAGCCCGCCCTCCCACTCGCCGAGATGCACCTCGCGCAGGGCGGGCTCGACGCGCGGCTCCAGGCCGAGCTTGCGCGCCAGCGGCGCGGCGGTCTGCGCGGTCCGCCGCAGCGGGGTCACGTAGAGGGCGTCCAGCGCGGTCGAGGCCAGCCGCTCGGCGACCCGGTCGGCCTGCCCGCGGCCCTCGGGCGCCAGCTCGGGGTCGCCCTGGCCGTCCACCAGCGGGAACGGCGCGCCCGGACGGGCCGGCGCGGAGGCGCCGTGCCGGATCAGCAGCAGCTCGGTCGCGCCTTCCGGCGGCTGATAACGCTTCTGCCGGTATTCGACCGGCTCGTCCCGCTCGTCCACGAACGGCACCCTATGCGGCCGACCGGCCGGCGCTGCGCGCCGGGGTGTCCCGGGCTCGGTACGCGACGACCCATGGGTCAGGCCAAGAGCAGCCGCATGCGGGCGGTCTCGGCTTCGAGCGGGCCTGCGGGAAGGTCCTCGAACGGGGTCACGGCCAGGTCGCCGTCCTTCGCCTCCCACACTCCCGCGACGCGCCCCTCGTGGACGACGACCGGCGATATCCAGCCGCCCGTACGGCTCACCGCGGCACGGTGCTCCGCAGGGACCAGGTACGACGCGCCCGTTCCCGCTCCTAGGACGTACTGGTCGAACGCCCCCAGGAGCCGCACCGACGCGGCGGGTGCGGTCGCCGCCAGTTCATCGCGGTGCTCCTCCAGCATGTACATGGGCACGCCTTCGACCTCGACCGTGGCAAGCCCGTCCGCAGCCGCGTCGAACCAGCTCTTGACGTCCTTCTTCCGGTTGCCCTTGCGCATGAGCCAGTTGTCGAACATCTCGGGCGTGGCCGGGCCGTGCGCACCGAGGTAGGCGTGGACGACCGTACGGGCGGCCTCGTCCACGGGAGGCAGCCCCTTCCACGCCGGCAGCCAATGCTCCGGCGCTGTGAAGGTGACCCGTGTCCCCTGCGACGGCCCGTAGCAGAGAACACCCCACCAGGCCAGCGGCTTGAGCAGGACGCCCCAGCCGGAGCCGAGCACCTCGGCGAGGTGCCGCGAGCCCGTCTCCTCCACCACGGCGGTGGTCAGTTCTTCGCGCGTGAGCGCGCCCCCGCCCGCAAGCGCCGCGGTCGCCGCCTCGGCGATCGCCTCCAGATCGGCGGGGGTCGCGCCGAAGGTCCGCTGCCAGCTGGGCTTCTCCCAGTTGCGGATGGCCGCGCACAACACCAGGTAGGCGGCGGCCTCGTCCGCTGGAAGCAGATGCAGCGTGCCGCGCATGGCCCACGTCTTGACGAGGGTTCTCTCATCCAGGATCGCGCTCGCCACCTCGTCCGGCCGGGGCGTCTCCTGGCGGACCGCCACGGCCAGCTCGGCGGCGGAGGCCACCTGCGCCTGCACGCCCGCCAGCCGCCGTGCGATGTCGACGGCAGATGCGCCGCCCGGCGGTTCGACGAACTGCCGACGCATCCGCCAGGCCAGTGCCTGCGCCCACGTAACCGGGATCATCCCCTGATTACACACCGCCCCACCGACGGAATCGGCCGGGCGGGGCTCAGCCCAGGCGGTGGCTGAGCTCGGCGAAGGCGTCGCGCACGTCGTCGGCGGTGAGCACTGTCAGGTCGTCGGCGGTCGCGGCGGATCCGAGCCCGGCCGCCCGCAGCGCCCGGCACGCGCACGCCTTCTCGTAGAGCGACCGGGCGAAGCGGCCGTTGCCGAGCTCGTCGATACGGCCCGTCCCGCAGACGCGCTGGAAGACCAGTGCGAGGTCGTCGAGCGCGCGTTCCTCCCACTGGTCGCCGCCCTGCTCGGCTATGAGCTGCGCTATGCGCAGCAGCTCGTCGGGGCCGTAGGAGGGGAAGTCCACGCGGACGTCGAAGCGGGAAGCGAGCCCGGGGTTGGACGCCAGGAAGCGGGCCATGTCGGTGTCGTATCCGGCGAGGACGACCACGAGGCGGTCCCTGTCGTCCTCGGCGCGCTTCAGCAGGACCTGCACCGCCTCGGCGCCGAACGCGTCTCCGCCCGAGTAGCCGGGATTGGTCAGCGCGTACGCCTCGTCGATGAACAGCACCCCGCCGAGCGCCGAGTCGACCGCCTTGTTCGTCTTCAGGGCGGTCGCGCCGAGGTGCTCGCCCACGAGGTCCGCACGCTGCGCCTCGACCACCTCGGGGCGGGCGAGCAGCCCGAACGCGGCGAAGATCCGGCCGAGGACGCGCGCGACCGTCGTCTTGCCGGTTCCCGGGGGGCCGGTGAACACGAAATGCCGGGTCGGCGGACGGGTGACCAGGCCCTGCTCGCGGCGCATCCGCGCCACCTGCAGCTGCGCGGCGATCTCGCGGACCTGCCGCTTGACCGGCTCCAAGCCGATCATCGCGTCCAGCGAGCCGAGCGCCTCGTCCAGCGTCGGAGTCTCGGCGTAGCCGCGGTACCGCTCGGTCACCTCGGCGAAGGCCGTCTCGACGTCCTCCTCGCGGACGGTGACGAGGTCGTCCGCACTGGGCGTGGCGGGTTCGCCGGACGAGGCGACGGCGTCGACGACCCGTACGTCCCGCGCGCGCGCCGCCGCCTCGGTCAGCGTGCGGACGAACCTGCCGTTGCCCAGTTCGTCGACGATGCCGCGGCGTTCGACCTCCTCGAAACGGGTGGACAGCCGCCGGCGGGCGTCGGGCGAGAGCCGGTCCTCACGGAGGCCCGTGTGGTACTCGGCGATCTGCAGCAGCTCTGCGGGCCGGTAGGACGGGAAGTGGACGCGGGTACCGAAGCGGGACGCGAGCCCGGGGTTGGAGCCGAGGAACTCCTCCATCTGCGCGTCGTATCCGGCGAGGATTACCACGAGGTTGTCGCGGTCGTCCTCGGCGCGCTTGAGGAGGGCCTGCACGGCCTCGTCGCCGAACCTGTCGGGCTGGCCTTCGGCGGAGTTGACGAGCGCGTACGCCTCGTCGATGAACAGCAGGCCGCCGAGGGCGGAGTCGACGAGGCGGTTGGTCTTGATGGCGGTGGCGCCCAGGAACTCCCCGACGAGGTCGGCGCGGTGGGCCTCCACCACCGTCTGCTGGGGCAGCAGGCCGAACGCATAGAAGATCTTCGCGAGGACGCGCGCCACCGTGGTCTTGCCCGTGCCGGGCGGGCCCACGAACACGAAGTGCCGCATGGGCTTCTCCGTAGGCACGCCGGCCGCGGCGCGCATGTGCGCGGCCTCGATGGACGCGGCGATGGAGCGCACCTGCCGTTTGACCGGTTCCAAGCCGATCATGCCTTCGAGCTCGGCCAGCGCCTCCGCGACCGAGATGCCCGGCTCGTCCGCTCCCGGCACGTCCCCGGGCGCCGCCGCCTGCGGAACGCCGGCCGCGGGGGCCGACTGAGCGGCCGCACGCGGCCGGTGAGCCGCCTGCGCGGCCGCCGACGCCCCCGAAGACGGGCCGGCCGCGTCGTCGCGCGAGGCGCCGCCTGAAGGCCGCACGGACCCTCCGGTATCGCGCCGGTCCGGCCGGTCGCGCTTCTCCGGTCCGGACGGGTTCCGCCGAGATCCCACCGCTACGTCCCCCTTCGGGGTGGCCTGCTCCTGCACCCAGCCGGTCTCGTACGCCTCGGCGGGCACCGCGCGCCGCGCCCGGTCCCAGCGGTAGGCGAGCACCGCGAGGGCGGCGGCCCATCCCGGCAGGACGCTCGCCTGCGGGAGCGGGTGCGCGATCGCCGCGGTCGCCAGGCCCGCGGCGCCGAGCGCGAGCAGCGCCGTCCGCCACGGCGCGTACCCGCGCAGGCGGAACGCCATGAACGCCACCGGCAGGACGAGCAGCGCGAGCAGCGGTTCGGGGCGCAGATAGGGCGGCCGGCCGTCGTCCGGGTACAGCCGCCCCAGCGGCACCGACAGCGCCAGCCACGACGCGACGACCGCGACGACCGCCATCCCCGTCGGCGAGCGCAGCGTCAGGTGGACGACGATGAGCAGCACGACCGCGAGCGCCGCCGCGCCGAGGACCGGGCCGTCGGCCACGACCACCGCCGCCAGCACCAGCACGATCAGCAGGACCCCGCCGAGGAAGCGCAGCCCCGCCGGGACCTGGAAGTAGCGCCAGCGCAGGCGCTCGAAGAGATCCCGTGCCGCGGCGTCCTTCGCCGGGCGGGAGCGGGACCTGCCAAACAAAGCCATCAATAAGCGAGTAAAGCGCAGGACAGGCCCGAACGGGACTCCCCGCGCCGCGTTCATTGACTCCGGTGGGCGCCGTTCGGTCGGGAGTCCTGTCCACCCCGCCGGGGGACCAGGACATTTGTCCTGCGAAGAACGAGAGGTTCGGCTCTGCAGCCGACCAGGGCCCGGTCCGTAGCGTCACCGGCATGACAGTCCAGACGACGGAGACGGCGAGCGCGGTCGAGTTCGCCGGCGTCACCAAGAGCTACGGGGCGGTGCGGGCGGTGGACGGGCTCGACCTGCGGCTCGTGCGCGGGACGTCCGTAGCGCTCCTCGGGCCGAACGGCGCCGGCAAGTCGACCACCATCGGCATGCTCCTCGGCCTCCTGCAGCCCGACTCCGGCACGGTGACGCTCCTGGGGACGACCCCTGAGCAGGCCGTCCGGGCGGGTCGTGTCGGGGCGATGCCGCAGAGCGGCAGGCTGATCGGCAGGGTGACCGTACGGGAATTGCTCGGTTTCGTCCGGCTCGCCTACGCCAAGAAGACCAAAGCGGTCGGACGCGCCGCCGCGGTGCCCGCCCTCGGCGAGCTGATGGAGGCGGCACGGATCACGGAACTGGCGGGGCGTAAGGCCGACCAGTTGTCGGGCGGCCAGGCACAGCGGGTCCGATTCGCCATCGCGATGGCAGGGGCACCCGACCTCGTCGTTCTGGACGAGCCCACCACCGGGCTGGACATCGAGGCACGGCGGGAGCTATGGACCGTCGTCCGCGGGTACGCGGACCGGGGCGGCACGGTGCTGTTCTCCACGCACTACCTGGAGGAGGCCGACGACCACGCGGACCGCATCGTCGTCATCGACCGCGGACGGGTCGTCGCCGACGGCACGAGCGACGACATCAAGCGGCGGGTGCCGGGCCGCACGGTCAGCTTCGACCTGGCGGGGCCGGCGCCGTCCCTGGAGGTCTTGCCGGGCGTCGTCAGCAGCGAGGTCGGCGGCGGCCGGGCCAGGCTCCACACCACCGATTCCGACGCGACCGTCCTGGCGCTCGCCGAGGCGGGCTGCATCCGCAACCTTGAGGTGGCAGGCGCCCGGCTGGAGGAGGCGTTCCTCACGCTGACCCACGCCGGCACGGCGCGGGCCGAAATACGGGCCGAAGGAGGCGCACGATGATCGTGCATTACATCCGGCTGGAGATGGTGCGGCTCCTGCGCGATCCCGGCTACCTGGTGATGAGCCTGATCTCACCGCTGACCATGTACCTGGTGTTCAACTCGCTGGATCTGACCGGTGACTCCGGGCACGGCGGCGCGGTGTACTCGATGGTGGGCATGGCCGGCTTCGGTGCCATCGGCGCGGTGATGGGCAGCGGGGTCGCCATAGCCGAGGACAAGCCGATCGGCTGGATACGGCAACTCCGCCTGCTCCCGCTACGGCCCCTGGAGGTCGTCGTCGGCCGGGCGCTGTGCGCGATGGTCGTCACGCTGCCTCCGATCCTTTCGGTGTGCTTGGCCGGCGCCCTGGTGAACGGGGTATCGCTGGGCATCGGCCAGTGGGCCGCCGTCCTCGCGCTGCTGTGGGTCGGCATCGCCCCGATAGCCGCGCTCGCCATCGGCCTCGGCTACCTGCTCACCGGCCAGCAGGCCCAGATGGCCGGCCTGGTCTGCTACATGGGCCTGTCCCTACTCGGCGGCCTATGGGTCCCCATCTCGAAGTTCCCCGGCTGGCTGGAACACCTCGCCACCGCCACGCCGATCAACCGGTACGGGGAGCTCTCCTGGCGCGTGACCGACGGCGATGCGCCCTCCCTCACCGGGGTGCTCGTGCTCGCGGCATGGGCCGCCCTGTTCGCCGCAGTGGCCGTGTACGGCTACCGACGTTCGGCCCGTTCGGCATGAGCGTCCCCGCCCGCGTACCGTTTCCGCGTGAACGAGGAGGTCAATGGGTGAAGCTCTGGAGGAACGCCCCGCCCAGGCGGACCCCCGACCTGGACCTGGAGAAGCTGGACCGCAACGGCCCCGAGGGCGGCGCGTTCGTGTTCTGGCTGATCATCCTGGTGTGGCCGCTGCTCGACATCGTCCACGGACGGTCGCACCCGGTCTGGCTGGCCTCGCTCGCCCTGTTCGCGTTCTCGGCGGTGCACATCGCCGTCGCGCGCACCGCGTTCGACGGGCGGGTGCCCATCAAGGTGCCGGTGGGGCTGCTTCTCTTGGAGGGGGCCTTGACGTCCGTCTCCAGCGTCGCCTTCCAGCACCGGTGGTTCACGCTATGGCCGCTGCTGGGCCTGGCCACAGGGGTCGTCGTGGGGCACATGCCGCGGCAGACGAAAGGCCCGGAACTGCCGATGCTCATAGGCATCGGCGGCGTCTCGCTACTGACGGTCGTCGTCACCCGGGTCGGCGGCGCGGACGACTCCACGGTCCTCAGCAGCCTGTACGGCGTCGTCACGGCGGCGCTGGTGACGGCCGTCCTGCTGCGCCTGTTCACCGTCATCCGCATGCTGCGCGAGGCGCGCGAGGAGCTGGCGAAGGCGGCCGTCGAGCAGGAGCGGCTCCGCTTCTCCCGCGACCTGCACGACCTGCTCGGCCACACGCTGTCGCTGATGGTCGTCAAGGCGCAGGCCGTCCGGCGGGTCGCCGAGCGCGATCCGGCGGTGGCCGCCGAGCAGGCCGCCGACATCGAGAGCGTCGGGCGGCAGGCCCTCGGCGAGGTGCGGCAGGCGGTGTACGGGTACCGGGGTCGGGGCCTCGCCGACGAGCTGGACGCGGCGGTCACGGCGCTGTCCGACTCCGGCGTGGACGCGGCCGTCCGCCGGGCCGGGCCGCCGCTGCCGCCGGAACCGGACGCGCTGCTCGGCTGGGCGGTGCGGGAGGGCGTCACCAACGTGATCCGGCACAGCGGCGCCCGGCGCTGCGAGATCACGGTCCGCAACGACGGCGGCGCCGCGGTCGTGGAGATCAGCGACGACGGAAGCGGGCCGGTCGGCGGCGACCGGCCGCGGACCGAGGCCGGGCTGTCGCTGGGGCCCGGCGGGCACGGCCTGCGGGGACTGGCGGAGCGGATGGAGGCCGCCGGCGGCGCCCTCCGGACCGGCCCGGCGCCCGGCGGCGGGTTCCTGCTGACCGCGACCGTGCCGATCTGACCGACGGCGCACCCGCGACACCGGGGCGTGCACGCCCGGAGGCGGGGCGCGACACCCGCGACGCCGGTGGACAATGGGGCCGGGAGGAAGCCCGTGATCAAAGTTCTGCTCGCCGAGGACCAGGGGATGATGCGCGGCGCGCTCGCGCTGCTGCTGGGCCTCGAAGAGGACCTCGAGGTCGTCGCGCAGGTCGGCGACGGTGCGCAGGTGCTCGAGGAGGCCCTGCGGACGCGTCCGGACGTCGCGGTGCTCGACATCGAGATGCCGGGCCGCAGCGGCCTGGACGTGGCGGCCGACCTGCGCCGCGACCTGCCCGGATGCAAGGTCCTCATCGTCACCACGTTCGGCCGCCCCGGCTACCTGCGCCGGGCGATGGAGGCGGGCGCGAGCGGTTTCCTGGTGAAGGACGGCCCGATCGAGGACCTGGTCGCCGCGCTGCGGCGCGTCCTGGCCGGGGAGCAGGTCGTCGACCCCGCGCTGGCGACCGCGGCGCTGTCGGTCGGCCCGAACCCGCTGACCGAGCGGGAGCGGGACGTGCTGTCCGCCGCGTCGGACGGCGCGACCATCGCCGACATCGCCGGGCGCCTGCACCTGTCGGAGAGCACCGTCCGCAACTACCTGTCCGCGGCGATCGGCAAGACGGGCGCGCGCAATCGCATCGAGGCGGTGGGGACGGCCCGCCACAATGGCTGGCTGTGACCACCGAACCTGAGGACGGCCCTTCCACCGGGAGCGCCGACGCGCTGCCCGGCCTCGCTCCCGCTCCCGCGGCGCCCGGGAACGTCCCCCGCACCGCCGGCTACGAGATCGAACGGGAGCTGCAGGACGCGCTCGCCGACGGCGACCGCCCCGCCAGGATCGCGGGCGTGGACGAGGTCGGCCGCGGCGCCTGGGCCGGCCCGGTCGTGGTGTGCGCGGCGGTGACCGACCTCAGCGCGCCGCCGGTGCTGCGCGGGCGCGGCGACCGGACCGTCGCGCTGACCGACTCCAAGCTGCTCACGGCCGCGCATCGCGCGTCGTTCGCCGAGGTGCTGCCGGGTTGGCTCGCCGGGCACGCCATCGGCGCGTCCGCCCCCGAGGAGATCGACGAGGTCGGCATGACCGAGGCGCTGCGGCGCGCCGCGGTCCGCGCGCTGCAGGCGCTCCCCCATCCGCCCGACATAGTGATCCTGGACGGCAAGCACGACTTCCTGCGCCGCCCTTGGCGGGTGCGCTGCGAGGTCAAGGCCGACCAGCGGTCGGTGACGGTCGCGGCGGCGTCCGTGCTCGCGAAGGTCCACCGCGACGCCCTCATGGCGGACCTGGAGGCCGAGTGCCCCGGCTACGGGTTCGCCGACAGCGCCGGTTATCCCTCGCCCGTGCACCAGCGGGCCTTGGAGGAGTCCGGGCCCACTCCGCACCACCGGCTCTCCTGGTCCTACCTCGACGATCTGCCGCGCTGGCGGCATCTGAAGAAGCACCGCGACCCGCTCGCCGGGGAGGGGCAACTCAGCCTCCTGTGACGGCGCTTCGCGCGGGCGCATGAGTCATCCCCCTCAGCCCGGGTACGCGTCGCCCTACGGGAGGTGCAAGCCATGGACGCTGTCGTCAGGAAGCTGCTGCGCGAGTCCGGTGAGACTTTCGCCGAGGAGGCGGGCATCCCGCTGAAGGACCAGCCCGCGGCGCTCTTCAAGCTGCTCGTCATGGCGAACCTGCTGAGCGCCCGGATCTCGTCGGACATCGCACTGGCGGCCGCACGGGAACTGTTCGAGGCGGGCGGCGGGACGCCCCGGGGCATGGCCAAACTGACCTGGCAGGAACGGGTGGACGCGCTGGGGCGCGGCCACTACGTCCGCTATGACGAGAGCACCGCGACGCGGCTCGGGAACATGGCGGAGATAGTGCAGGACAAGTACAGGGGGGATCTGCGCCGGCTCGCCATCGAAGCCGACCGCGATCCCCGGAAGGCCGCAGAGCTGCTCAGGGAGTTCCCCGGCATCGGCCCCACCGGCGTCGACATCTTCTGCCGGGAGGCGCAGGCGATGTGGCCGTGGCTGCGCCCCTACGTCGACTCCCAGGTCAAGAAGGGCGCGGAGCGGCTGGGGCTGCCGACCGACGCGGGCAAGCTCGCCTCCAAGGTCCCGGACAAGGACCTGGCGCGGCTCAGCGCCGCACTGGTGCGGGTGGCGCGCGACAAGAAACTCGCCGACACGGTCAAGGTCGCCTAGAAGCGCGCGCGGGACGCCCGTCTCGCGCGCGCTTGGCGCGCTCAGAGGTGGACGGTGACCTCGTCGACCGGCTTCTTATCGATGTCGGGCACCATCGCGTCGTCCGCCGGGTAGCCGACCGGTATCACGACGTACGCGCGCTCCTCCTGCGGCCTTTCACAGACCTCGTTCAGGAAGCGCATAGGGCTCGGCGTGTGCGTGAGGGTCGCCAGGCCCGCCTGATGCAACGCCGCCAGCAGGAAGCCCACCGCGATGCCCACCGACTCCTTCACGTAGTACGGACGGGGCGTCTCGGGGCCCTTGTGCACCTCGAAGACGACGATGACCGCAGGCGCGTCCTCCAGGAACGGCTTGCGCCAGTCCGTGCCCAGGGGAGCCAGCGCTTCCAGCCACTCCTCCGAGGCGCGCCGCTCGTAGAACTCGCGCTCCTCCCGCTCGGCGGCCTCCCGCAGCCGCCGCTTGCGGTCCGGGTCGGTGACCACCACGAACCGCCACGGCTGCAGGTTCGCCCCGCTCGGCGCGGTCGCGGCGGCCCGGATCGCGTGCTCGACGACCTCCATCGGCACCGGACGGGACGTGAAGTCGCGCACCGTCCGGCGCAGCGCCATCGTGTCGGCGAACGCCCGGGCGCGGCTCACCGCCTCGTCGCCCGGCACGTCGAAACGGGGCGCGGGCACGACCGGGTACCGCCGCTGAGTGCTCATGCGACCGTCCTATCCCGTGCCGCGCGCCCCGGACAACCGGCAAGAAACGCCAGAATCACCCGCCCTATCCCGGCAGGTGCGAGGCCCGGTCATCCCCGCGCGGAACTCAGTCCTTGCCGCGGGCGGCCACCCACTCCAGGTTCCAGCCGTACGCCTCGTCGACCGACATCTTGCCCCAACGCGGGCGGCCGGGCGGCGGCAGCACGAACCGGCCCTCCCGCCGCACGACCAGTTCCCCGCCCACGTTCTCGATAAGCGCGAGCACGGCGTCGCGGGAGCCGTCGACGCAGTCGTCCATGCGCATCTCGATCGGCGGCGCGTTCACCGGGAACAGCGTGGCGATCGCGTCCAGGCCGCGGAAGTCGTCCGCGCCGTCGTAGATCTCCGCGAACACCAGGATCCGCTTGAAATCGGCGGTGTGGTCGAGGTTGATGGTGAGGTTCTCACCGGTCTCGATCGCGCCGGTGCGGTCGTCGGCGTCGAGCTTGATGAACGGCGGGCGGTCCAGCGCGCCCATGTCGCCGAGCGCGTGGATGATGCCCCTGCGGCCGCTCTGCAGCTCCCAGAGGCAGCACAGGTCGAGGTCCAGGTCGACGCCGCGGCGGCGCTTGCCGAGCCGTCCCTTGGCGACGCCTTCGCGCGCCGTCCAGTTGAGGTTGACCCGCATGTGGCCGGACGTGGCGCCGTGCTTGGTGAGCGACACCGTCGGCTTGTTCTTGGTGAGGGAGATCTTCCCGCCCTCCGGCGCCGGCGCCTGCGGCGGCATCGCCTGGGGAGGCGGCCCCTGCGGCTGTCCGTATCCGGGCGCGGGCGGAGGCGCGTACTGCCCCGGCGGCATGTACTGGCCACCGGGCGGCGGCGGTGGCGGCGCGAACTCACCGGGCGGCGGAGCGTACTGGCCGGGCCCGGGAGGCGGCGGGTACTGGCCGGGCGCCGGAGGAGGCGGCGCGTACTGGCCGGGCGGGGGCGGCATGTACTGGCCGCCGGGCGGCGCGTACTGCTCCGGCGGCGCCTGCGGAGGCGCCGGCGGAGGCGGGGGCGCCTGCGGCTGGGGCGGCGCAGAAGGGGCCGCCGCCTGCGGAGGCGGCGGGGCCGTCCCCTGACCGGGGTCGTCGACGCTGATACCGAAGTCGGTGGCCAGACCCGCGAGCCCGGTGTCGTAGCCCTGCCCGACCGCGCGGAACTTCCACGCGCCCTGCCGCCGGTACAGCTCACCGAGCACGAACGCGGTCTCGCTCGTGGCGCCCTGGCTGTCGAAGCGCGCGATCTCGGTGCCGCCCGCCGCGTCCACGACCCGGACGTACAGCCCCTGGAACCGGCCGAACGTGCCGCCGTCCGCGGACGCCGCGATCACGATCTTCTCCACGGCCGGCTCGACCCGGTCGAGGTCCGCCGAGAGTGCGTCCACGACGACGGGGCCCTGCTGCTTGCCGTCGTGCCGCACCGCGCCGGACGCGTGCGCCGGCTGGTTGTAGAAGACGAAGTCGCCGTCCGAGCGCACCCGGCCGGACTCGGTCAGCAGCAGCGCCGACGCGTCGGCGTCCGGCACCCCCGGGCCGCCCTGCCAACCGACCTCGACGCGCACCGCGGAGACCGGCACCGCGGTGTTGGCGCCCTTCTGCATGGACATAACGCTCCTCGTCATCAGCCGACGTCGACAACCTACGGGCAGACGCACGGCACTGCGACCTGCATGTGAGGTGGACGCACGGCACCGCCCGGGAGTTCCGGGTGCCGTCAGGGGACCCGGGCGGTCCAGGCGGGGGTGGTGAACTTGTCGGTGACGTACTTGCCGGCGAGGCGGAGCTCGTCGTCGGTGAGGCCGTCCGCGACCAGCCCGTACCGGCTCCGGAAATGGGCGATCATCCGGTCGATGATCTCCTCGCGGGGCAGGCCGGTCTGCCGGCGGAGCGGGTCGACGCGCTTGGCCGCGCTGGCGATGCCCTTGTCGGACACCTTCTCCCGGCCGATCCGCAGCACCCGCAGCATCTTCGCCGCGTCGATGTCGTAGGACATCGTGACGTGGTGCAGCACGGCGCCCGCGGCAAGGCGCTTCTGCGCCGCGCCGGCGATCTTGCCCTCGTCTGAGGTGATGTCGTTGAGCGGCTGGTACCAGGCGCGGATGCCCAGCTCGGCGAGCGCGCCCAGCACCCAGTCGTCGAGGAAGGCGTAGCTCGCGGCGAACGACATGCCGGCGACCAGCGACTCCGGCGCGTACAGCGAGTACGTGATCGTGTTGCCGGGCTCGACGAACATCGCCCCGCCGCCGCTGATGCGGCGCACCACCTCGACGCCGTACCGTTCGGCCGCCTCGGCGTCGACCTCGTTGCGCAGCGACTGGAAGCTGCCGATGATCACCGAGGGGGACGCCCATTCCCACACCCGCAGCGTCGGCGGCCGGCGGCCCGCGCCGACCTCCTCCGCGAGCACCTGGTCGAGCGCCATGTGCAGCGCGGGCTCCTGCGGCGGTTCGTGGATCAGCCGCCACTCGTGGTCGCGCCAGTCCGACGCGCGGGCGATCGCCCGCCGGACCGCGATCCCCACGGCCTCGGCGGTGATGCCGAGCATCACCGTGCCGGGCGGCAGCCCCGCTTGGACGCGGGCTCCGATCTCCCTGGCCTCCAGGCCCGCGGACAGCCCGTCCAGGGCGGCGTTGATGGCCTCCAGCGCCTCGTCCGGCTCCATGAAGAAGTCGCCGCTGATCCTCGGACGGCGCAGCCGGCCGTCCACCACCTCGACGTCGGCGACCACGAGCTTGCCGCCGGGGACCTTGTACTCACCGTGCATCACATTCGTTCAAACCGCGGCGCCGCACCGGCGATTCCTGGCCCCCGGCAGGCGGGGAGCGCGACCGCCGGCGAGCCCGGTGGAGGCGGGTGCGGGCGGCGTTCCGTACGGTGTTGCCCAGGAGGGAGTCGGTGCCGTGAGCAATCTTGATGTGCGGCCCAGCGCCGTCGCGTGCGGAGGCCGGGAGGACGTCCCCGGAGGGCCGGTGCACGAGGTCCTGCCGCCGCGGCAGGTGCCATTGGGCGAGAGCACGGTCGTCCGGCGGCTGCTGCCGAGCCTGGGGCGGCGGATGGTGGGCGCCTGATGCTTCGTCGACCACTACGGCCCGGACGACATCGCGGATCAGCCGGGTATGCAGGTGCCGCCCCATCCGCACATCGGGCTGCAGACGGTGAGCTGGCTGCACGACGGCGAGGTGCTGCACCGCGACAGCCTCGGGAGCCTGCAGACCGTCCGGCCGCGGGAGCTGGGGCTGATGACGGCCGGGCGGGCCATCGCGCACTCGGAGGAGTCGCCGCGCGAGCACGCGCGCATCCTGCACGGGGCGCAGCTGTGGGTGGCGCTGCCGGACGCGCACCGCAGCACGGACCCGGCGTTCGAGCACCACGGCGATCTGCCGGTGGTGACCGGGCCCGGGTTCAGCGGGACCGTGATCCTCGGCGGGCTCGACGGCGCCGTCTCGCCGGGGACGGTGTTCTCCCCCATCGTCGGCGCGGACGTCACCCTGGCGGACGGCGCGGACGTCCGCCTGCCGGTCGAGCCGGACTTCGAGTACGCGGTGCTCACGATGTCCGGGGTCACAGAGGTGGACGGAGTGCGGGCCGAGCCGGGCTCGATGGTCTACCTCGGGTGCGGCCGCCGGGAACTGCGGTTGCGCGCCGACGGGACGAGCGGGCTGGTGCTGCTCGGCGGCGAGCCGTTCGAGGAGAAGCTCGTCATGTGGTGGAACTTCGTCGCGCGGTCGGGCGAGGAGATCCGCCGGGCGCGCGAGGAGTGGACGTCCGGCGAGAGGTTCGGCGTCGTGCACGGCTACCACGGTCCCCCGATCCCGGCGCCGGCCCTTCCGGACGTGCCCCTCAAGCCCCGGGGGCGCGTGCGGTGACCGTCCCCGCCGTCTCCTAGCGACGCTAGCGTTCCGATTCACGCTAGCACATTCTGTGCTCGATGTGCTAGCGGTGCTAGAATTCAGGCCGTGTCCGTACAGGAACGCCGAGAGCGCGAACGAGCAGAACGTCACCGGCTGATCGTCAGGGCGGCCCAGGAGATGGCCGAGGCGGAGGGCTGGGAGTCGGTCACCACCCGGCGGCTGGCCGACCGGGTCGAGTACAGCCAGCCCGTCCTCTACAGCCATTTCAAGGGCAAGGACGCCATCGTCGCGGCGGTGGCGCAGGACGGGTTCGGTGAGCTGGCCGGCCTCCTGCGGAAGGCGCGGACGGCGAGACCGGCACCCGAGGAGGCCCTGCGCGCGGTGGCCGGCGCCTACCTGGACTTCGCCCGGGAGCGGCCCGCACTGTACGACGCGATGTTCGTCCAGCACGTCGACGTGACGCTCGGCACCGGAGAGCGGACCGAACCGCTGCAAGAGGCGTTCGGGGAGTTCGTCTCCGCGCTGGAGCCGCTCGCGGGCCAGCGGGACGTGGAGACGCTCGCGGAGGTGACGTGGGGGTCGCTGCACGGCCTCGCCACCCTCGTGCATGGACACCGGCTGAGGCCGGGCCACGCCGACGCCCGCCTCGATCTGCTCCTGACACCGATCATCGAGGCGGGCGGCTGAGAGCCGGTGTTCATCGCTGCGCGACCGTGCTCTGTTGCAGCGAGGTCCCGGACTCGCGGTCGCCCGACCGCACGACCTTGAGGAGCGCGGCGAGCATCACGATTCCGGCGGCGATGCTCAGCCCGTATTGGAGGACGGAGACGGCCGGATATTCGGGGGCCGTGTAACCGCCCGGCCGGATGAGCGCCCATGGCAGCCTCCACGCCGCCCACGCGAACAGCGATCCCGACGAGATGAACGCCAGCGCCATGGGGATCCACAGGGGCGTCCTCGGACGTCCTGTAGCGATCGTGCGGATCGCGGCTGCGCCGATGACGGCCCAGAGCGCCGAGTTGCCGACGAGCAGTCGCCCGTTGGCGTCCATCATGTGGCGGTGTGCGGGCTGCAGGCCGAGCTTTCCGCCCACCACCCAGTACGTCCAGAGCAGGACCAGTGCCGCGATCAGGATGTACAAGGCTCGGATGTGGGACCGGCCGATGCGCGCGGGCAGGCGGTCGCCCACCCGGCCGAGGAATGCGATCGGCCATCGTTCCCGCAGGTAGATGGGCAGCGCGACGGCCAGCCCCAGGGCCATGCCCGCGAAGCCGATGCTGATGAAGACCATCTCCCAGGCCGGGACGGTGTCGCCGCCGCTGGAGCCGCCGGAGCCGCCGCCTCCCGCGTCCGCGCCGAGGACGGCGCTGACCAGCATGTACGGGATCATCGGGACGAGGAACCCGGCGCCCACCCAGGCGAAGAAGACCAGCGGCGGCGCCGGGACGCGGCGGCCCCAGGGCTGCGCCAGGGCCAGCCCCAGGACCACACCGACGACCGACATCCCGACGGTGACCGTGTTCAGCACGATCCAGTCGCCGTCGGTGAAGGTGGACGGCGTGCGCCCGAGCAGCGACGCCGCCACCCACACGACCTTCACCAAGAGATAGAGCGACAGCGAAGATGCGGCACCGTAGCCGGCCATCACCCGCATGGCCGTCCATCTTGCGCCCACCCGGTGCGTGTCGAGCGGTGCGGCGGCGCCGCTCACCGATGCGTCCAACCTGTGTTCATGGGGCCTGTGTTCATGGGGAGAGCCTCCCGACGAGGGTCCGGCGGGCGCCTCCCCCGCCGGAACCATGCGTCTCCCCCGTGCGGGCGAATGTGCGCGGCACACTCGTCCGCGGTGCGTCAGCGGTCGGCCGGCAGGAAGCGGTCGAGGGCGTCGGCGACCAGCTCGGGCTTCTCGAGCGTCTGCATGTGCGGCGTCCCAGGCAGCACCTGGTAGGTCGACCCGGGGATGCGCTCGGCGACCCCCGACATGACCTCCGGCGTGGTCGAGTAGTCCTCCTCCCCCACCAGCACCAGGGTCGGCGCTTGGAACGCGGCCAGCTTGCCCTGCACGTCGACGCCCTTGAAGGCGCGCCAGGCGGCCGCCCAGTCGGCGGGGTCGAAGCGGCGGACGAGCTCCCGGGCGTACTGCACGCCCCACCCGTTCGTGGCGAGCGCGGGCGCGGTGAACCAGCGGGTCAGGGTCGGAACGATCTGCGCCTCCATCCCGTCC
The DNA here is from genome assembly GCF_017573465.1 of Actinomadura violacea. Lineage (GTDB taxonomy): Bacteria > Actinomycetota > Actinomycetes > Streptosporangiales > Streptosporangiaceae > Spirillospora > Spirillospora violacea. The sequence goes on along the minus strand of NZ_JAGEPF010000010.1, from coordinate 3,913 downwards.
ACCTCGCCGGAGCGCGCGCGTCCCTCGAACGCGTCGAAGGCGTGGTCCGTGGTCGCCAGCAGCGCCAGCGACGCGACCCGCTCGGGCGAGTGCACCGCGAACGTCTGCGCGATGCCGCCTCCCATGGACAGCCCGACCACATGCGCCTGCTCCACGCCGAACGCGTCGAGGACGCCGCCCATGTCGCGGGCCAGGTCGTCCATGGAGAACGGGCGGGGCGCCCCGGCCGCGCCGCCGTGGCCGCGGAAGTCGTAGGCGAAGACGCGGCGGCCGTGCGACAGGCGTTCCATCACCGGCTCCCACATCCGCCAGTCGACGCCGAGCGAATGCGACAGGATCACCGCGGGGCCGTGGTCGCCCTTCTGCGCGACCACGGTCTCGTGGTCGGACAACTGGACGCGGTGCAGCGCCGGCTGCTCCGGGACGCCCGCCCCCTGCAGCACCTCGTGGACGACGTCCAGTGCGTTCAGCGCGCGCGGGAAGCCCGCGTAGACCGCGACGTGCTCGGCCAAGGCGAGCAGTTCGTGCGGCGCGACGCCCTGGCGAAGCGCACCGCGCACATGGCTGGCCAGACGGCGGTCGGCGCCGCCGATCGCCGCCACGATCGCCGTGCTTGCGATCTCCCGCTCCCGGCGGGTCAGTTCGGCGCGGGCCAGCGGGCCGCCGAACGCCCCGTCCAGCACGGTCTCGTACATCTGCGGAGAAATCCGGCGCACGTCGTCGAAGGCCTCCTCGGCCGGGACGCCCATCAAGCCCTCGTACGCCCTGCGTCCGCGCTCGTCACGCTTCATCGTTCCGCTCCCGTTTCGATAACCCCCGCGTTCGCGGGGCACATTGATCGTCACGCGGCGGCGGGTCAGATGTCCAAGACATGAAAGAGCTACTGGTCAGATCCGCAACTTATGAAGCGACGGACGCGAGCTCCGGGTGGTCCCGCATGAACGCGATGAAGGCCGACAGCGCCGGGCCCGGCCTGCGGCCCGCCGGCCACGCCAACGACGGCGCCCAGGTCGGCTCCGGATCCAGCCGGACGACGGCGACCGGGAGCCCCGGCTCCTCCGCGATCGAGCGGGGCACCACGGCCGCCGCGAGCCCCACGCTCGTGATGGCCCGCGCCGTGCTGTACTCGCGGGTCTCCAGCCGGATCCGCGCCGCCGCGCCCGCGTCGGCGAGGGCCGACAGGACGATCTCCCGGATCGCCGACCCCGGCGAGAAGCAGGCGAGGTCGATGCCGTCCAGCGCCGCCACCGGCACCCGGTAGCGGCCGGCCAGCGGCGCCGACTCCGCCGTGATGAGGACGAGCGGCTCCTCGCCGAGCGGCAGCGACGCGAGCCGGCGCCCCTCCTCCTGCGGCGGCAGCCGGACGACGGTCGCCGCGTCGAGCCGCCCGCCGTGCAGGCCGGCGATCATCTCCTCGGTGTTGTTCTCCCGAAGCTCGACGTCGATCGCGGGGAACTCGGCGGAGAACGCGGCCAGCAGGCGGGCCAGCCTGGCCGTCAGCCCGCGCGCGACGCCCAGCCGGATGCGGCCGCGCGTCCCGCCGGCCCAGCCGTGCATCTCCTCCTCCACCGCCGCGATGTCGGCGAGGATCCGCTCCGCGTGCTCAAGGAGCGCCGCCCCGGCCGGGGTGAGCTCCACCCGGTGGTTGTCGCGGTCGAACAGGGTGACGCCGAGCTGCCGTTCGAGCTTGCGGATCTGCTGGGACAGCGCGGGCTGCGCTATCCGCAGCGCCTCCGCGGCACGCGTGAAGTGCAGCTCCCGCGCGACGGCCCGGAAGTACTCCAGCTGGCGAGATCCGATCATCGCGCCAGCATCTCACCCCACATCCGTGTCAGACCTCCGTCATCTCGAGTTCGTGGCGGACCGGGAAGTTCACCGAGGCGGCGATGAAGCACACCTCGTGGGCGCGCGCATGCAGCCGCGCGGCCTCACCGGCCCGCGCCGGATCCGCGAAGGTCACCTCGGGGCGCAGCACGACCTCCTCGAACCGGCCCCCGCCGTCCGGCGTCTCGATCATCGTCCCGTGCGGGCGGTCGACATAGCCCGTGACGACGATCCCCTCGCCCGCGCAGACCCCGAGGAACGACAGCATGTGGCACTGCGAGAGCGACGCGACGAGCAGCTCCTCCGGGTTCCAGCGGGACGGGTCGCCGCGGAACGAGGGATCCGAGCTGCCCGCGATCGGCGGCTTGCCGGCGCCCTCCACATCGTGGGCCCGCTCGTAGGCGCGGTAGGAGCTCGTCCCGGATCCGGTGTCGCCCGTCCAGGTCACCGTCACCTCGTAGTGATGGGTCTTCGGCATCGTAGGTTCTCCTCCAGTCGTCCTAAAGCGGTTGGCCTGGCGTCTCTCAAGCGAGCGTCGTCCGGGTGGCGCGGGCATGGTCGCCGGCGATGCTGCCGGCGAGCGCCCGGTCGCCCTGGACGATCGCCCGCAGCAGGCGGCGGTGCTCGCCGGCCACCGTGTCCGGGCGGTCCGGGGCGGCGAGCGAGTCGCGGGTCGAGATGACGATCTGGTCCCACAGCCGGTCGAGCGTCTCCAGCGCGATCGGGTTGCCGGCCATCTCGGCGATCCCGCGGTGGAACGCCCGGTTGAGGCCGATCGCCCGGTCGAGGTCACCGGCCGCTGTGACCTCCTCGAGCAGCGACGCGAGCCGCTCCAGGTCGTCCAGGTCCGCGGGTGGAACGCGGCCCGCCCGCTGCCGGTCGGCGGCGAGCTCGGCGGTGAGCGCCTCAAGCGCGGCGCGCACCTCGTAGGCATGGCCGAGCCGCTCCGGGCTCAGCGCGTTCACCACCACGCCCCGCCCCGTGCCCTCGACGAGCCCGTCGCCCTCCAGCCGGCGGAGCGCCTCCCGGACCGGCGTCCGGCTCACCTCCAGCGCGGCGCTCACCGACAGCTCGGTGAGCCTCTCCCCCGGCATGTACCGCCCCTCGACGATCAGGTCGCGGAGCCGCCGGTACACCACATCAGCCTGCACGCATGCAATGTATACAATGGATGCCGTGCATGCAAACTGACCGTGACCGATCAGAGCAGTTCGGCGTTCTCATCCCGGATGTCCCGGGTGCGGCCGCGGGTGTCGAACAGCAGCCGGGCATGTGCGGTCAAGATGGCGGGGTCGTAGACGGCGTGGTCGGTCAGGACGATGGCCAGGTCCGCGCCCTGTAGCGCGGTGGTCAGGTCGCCACTGGCAGCGGGAACCTCCGTCCCGTCGACGTGCCAGTGGTTGACGTAGGGATCATGGAAGGTGAGATCGGCGCCGAGGTGTGCGAGGCGGCGTGCGACGGGTCGTGCCGGGGATTCGCGTTGGTCGGCGATGTCGGCTTTGTAGGTGACGCCGAGGAGGAGGACTTTGGCGCCTTTGAGGGCGCGGCCTTCGCGGTTGAGGAGTTGTTGGGCGCGTTCGGCGACGTAGCGGGGCATGCGGTCGTTGATCTCTTGGGCGAGTTCGACGAAGCGGAAGGGGTAGCCCAGGGAGCGGACCTTGTAGGACAGGTAGTTGGGGTCGATGGGGATGCAGTGGCCGCCGACGCCGGGTCCGGGGCGGAAGGCTTGGAAGCCGAAGGGTTTGGTGGCGGCGCAGTCGATGGCGTCCCACAGGTCGATGTCGAGTTCGTTGCAGAACACGGCCATCTCGTTGACCAGGGCGATGTTGACGTGGCGGTAGGTGTTCTCCAGGAGTTTGGCCATCTCGGCCTCGCGGGTGCCTTTGGCCTGGACGACGCGTTCGACGAACTTGCCGTAGAAGGCGGCGGCGGCGGTGGCGCAGGCGGCGGTGAGCCCGCCGACGATCTTGGGGGTGTTGCGGACGCCGTAGAGCTGGTTGCCGGGGTCGATGCGTTCGGGTGAGAAGGCCAGGTGGAAGTCCTGGCCGGCGACGAGCCCGGAGGTCTCCAGGATGGGGCGCACGACCTC